>NZ_LGEA01000184.1 GCF_001280065.1 Streptomyces sp. NRRL B-1140 | reverse complement strand
GGCTGGATCATCATGCTCGGTGACAAGGGCCTGGTGAACGAGACGCTCACGAGCATGTCGGTTCCCGGAGCTCCGTTCCAGCTGCTCTACAACGAACTCGGTGTCGTTATCGGCACGACTTCGATGATGCTGCCGTACACGGTGTTGCTGCTGTACGGGGTGATGCGGGGGGTGGACCGGCGTCTGCTGGCGGCCGCATCGAGTATGGGTGCGGGCAAGGTGACCATCTTCCGCCGTATCTACCTGCCGCTGGTGGCTCCGGGTCTGGCCAGTGCCGGACTGCTCAGCTTCATCCTGTCGCTGGGCTACTACATCACTCCGGCCCTGATGGGCGGCCCGGACCAGACGATGATCGCCACGCTCATCAACCAGCAGGTCACCAAGGACAACCAGTGGAACGGGGCCGCCGCCCAGGGCGTGATCCTGCTGGTGCTCACCCTGGCCGGACTGCTGCTGGTCAAGGCCGTCACCTC
>NZ_LGEA01000183.1 GCF_001280065.1 Streptomyces sp. NRRL B-1140 | reverse complement strand
CCGCGCAGGCTGCGGCACTTCAGTGCAGTGTCGACTACAAGACGAACGACTGGGGCTCCGGTTTCACCGTGGACCTCACCCTCACCAACCGCGGCACGGACGCCATCGACGGCTGGACGCTGACCTACGCCTACTCCGGCAACCAGAAGCTGGGCAACGGCTGGAACGGCACCTGGTCGCAGTCCGGCCAGAACATCACCGTGAAGAACGCCCCCCACAACGCGCGGGTCGCGGCGGGCGCCGCCGTCTCCACCGGTGCCCAGTTCTCCTACAGCGGCTCCAACACCGCGCCGACGTCGTACTCGGTCAACGGCACGTCCTGCACCGGCGCGCACCAGCCGCCCATCGCCGTGCTGACCAGCCCGAGCGCGGGCGCCGTGTACACCCAGGGTCAGGCGGTGCCGCTGGCGGCCACCGCGGCGGCCGCGGACAACGCCACGATCAGCAAGGTGGAGTTCTACGACGACACCAAGCTGCTGGGCAC
>NZ_LGEA01000182.1 GCF_001280065.1 Streptomyces sp. NRRL B-1140 | reverse complement strand
CGTAGGACTGCGGCAGCCACGGGGCGATCAGCTCGCGGACCGGCTCCTGGCCGTCCCGCAGCCGGAACTCCCAGCGGTAGCGGTCCTCACCGATGCGCACGAAGGTCGTCGGCCGGTCCGGGTCGCAGACCTGCTCGACGCCCTCCCAGCAGCGCACGTGGGCCCTCGTGCGGACGTCGATGACGGTCCACTGCTCCTCGAAGCGCAGGTCCTCCCATACGGCGCCGATGGCCTCGCGGGTGAGGCTGCCCGCGCCGTCGCAGCCGAGCACCGCGTCGGCCCACAGATGATGCTCACCGTCGTCGTCCCGGTAGGTCACACGAACGGGGCCGGCCGTGTCCGGTCCGATGCCGGTGACCTCCACGCCGCCGCGCAGTTCGCACTCCGGGCGCCGGGCCAGGGCGGCGCGCAGCACGCGTTCCAGCTCGGGCTGGTCGAACATGCTGGTCTGCGGATAGCCGTGCAGGCCGTGCTCGGTGCGGCGGAACTCGGCCATCACCCGGTGC
>NZ_LGEA01000181.1 GCF_001280065.1 Streptomyces sp. NRRL B-1140 | reverse complement strand
CAGGCGGCCCTCGGACAGGACGATGATCACCTTGCCGTCGGGGAAGGTCCAGGTGTGGACCTGCGGCTTGACCTCGTCCTTGACGATGCCGGGGATCCTGGCAAGGCCGGCCATGTCGATCTCGTTGTCGAAGTGGCCGATGTTGCCGACGATCGCCTGGTGCTTCATCCTGGCCATATCCGAGGCCATGATGATGTCCTTGTTGCCGGTCGTGGTGATGAAGATGTCGGCCGTCTCGACGACGTCGTCGAGGGTGGCGACCTGGTAGCCGTCCATCGCGGCCTGCAGCGCGCAGATCGGGTCGATCTCGGTGACGATCACCCGGGCGCCCTGGCCGCGCAGCGACTCCGCGCAGCCCTTGCCCACATCTCCGTAGCCGAAGACGACCGCGGTCTTGCCGCCGATCAGCACGTCGGTGGCACGGTTGATGCCGTCGATCAGGGAGTGGCGGCAGCCGTACTTGTTGTCGAACTTCGACTTGGTGACGGCGTCGTTGACGTTGATCGCCGGGAACAGCAGGACACCGTCGCGCTGCATCTCGTACAGGCGGTGCACACCGGT
>NZ_LGEA01000180.1 GCF_001280065.1 Streptomyces sp. NRRL B-1140 | reverse complement strand
GGGGACCTTGCCGTCCTTCTCGTACTCCACACCCTTGTGGACCAGGAGGGTGGCGTCGCCGCCGTCGTCCAGGATCATGTTGGGGCCGCCGGTGGGGCTGTCCGGCCAGGTCAGCGCCTGCTCGGTGCACCACCAGTACTCCTGGAGGGTCTCGCCCTTCCAGGCGAAGACCGGTACGCCCCGCGGGTTGTCGGGCGTGCCGTCCGGGCCGACGGCGATGGCGGCGGCCGCGTGGTCCTGGGTGGAGAAGATGTTGCAGGACGCCCAGCGCACCTGCGCGCCCAGGGCGACCAGGGTCTCGATGAGCACGGCGGTCTGCACCGTCATGTGCAGGGAACCGGTGACACGGGCGCCGGCCAGCGGCTGCGCCTCGGCGTACTCCTTGCGGATCGCCATCAGGCCCGGCATCTCGTGCTCGGCGAGGGTGATCTCCTTGCGGCCGAACGCGGCCAGGGACAGGTCGGCGACCTTGAAGTCCTG
>NZ_LGEA01000179.1 GCF_001280065.1 Streptomyces sp. NRRL B-1140 | reverse complement strand
CGGGTGGGGGAGACGCTGGAGATCGCGGGCCTGTCCCGGTTCGGTGGTCGTAAGCCGCGTGAGCTGTCCGGTGGCCAGCAGCAGCGTGTGGCGTTGTGCCGGGCTCTGGTCTACCGCCCGCCGGTCATCCTCATGGACGAGCCCTTGGGCGCCCTGGACAAGAAGCTGCGTGATCAGCTTCAGGTGGAGATCAAGTCCATTCAGCAGGAACTCGGCCTGACGGTCATCTATGTGACGCATGATCAGGAAGAGGCGCTGGTGATGTCGGACCGTATCGCGGTGATGCGTAACGGTCTGATCGAGCAGTTCGACACTCCCAGGGAGTTGTTCGAGCGGCCCAAGACACCGTTCGTGGCGGACTTCCTGGGCGCGGCGAACTTCCTGCCCGGCCGTATCGAGCAGCACACCGAGGCCCACACCCTGGTCCGTCTGGATGCCAGCGGCACTCTCTTGAAGGCGCGTCGCCATGACCTGCCCTCCGGCAGTCAGGTGAAGGTCGCTGTGCAGCCGGGCCGGCTGCGTGCCTGTGCCGCCGATGACGGGTTCTGTACCGGCACCGTCGAGACCGCCACCTATGT
>NZ_LGEA01000178.1 GCF_001280065.1 Streptomyces sp. NRRL B-1140 | reverse complement strand
CGGACGCTGTACACGCAGACGGCGTTGTTCGCGTTGCAGGTGGGTCTGTTCCGGCTGTACGAGCACTGGGGTGTGCGGCCCGCGGTGCTGGTGGGGCATTCCATCGGTGAGGTGGCGGCGGCGCATGTGTCGGGGGTGTTGTCGCTTGAGGACGCGGCGGCGTTGATCGCGGCGCGGGCGAGGCTGATGCAGGGGCTTCCGGCCGGTGGTGCGATGGTCGCGGTGCAGGCGAGCGAGGCGGAGGTCACCGAACGGCTGGCGGATCTGCCCAGCGCCGGCCTGGCCGTGGTGAACGCGGCCGACGCGATGGTCGTCGCCGGTGACGAGGTGGCCGTGGAGGAAGTGGCCGCGCACTTCCGTGAACTCGGGCGCAAGACCAAGCGGCTGACGGTCAGTCACGCGTTCCACTCGCCGCTGATGGAACCGGTGCTGGAGGACTTCCACGCGGTGGCCCGCACCCTGACCTACAGCGAGCCGCGCATCCCCGTCGTCTCCACCGTGACCGGCGGCCCGGTGTCCGTGGAGTGGACGGATCCCGCCTACTGGACCGACCACATCCGCCGCACCGTCCGCTTCCACCACGCGCTGGAGCACCTCGGCGAGG
>NZ_LGEA01000177.1 GCF_001280065.1 Streptomyces sp. NRRL B-1140 | reverse complement strand
CGTAGGACTGCGGCAGCCACGGGGCGATCAGCTCGCGGACCGGCTCCTGGCCGTCCCGCAGCCGGAACTCCCAGCGGTAGCGGTCCTCACCGATGCGCATGAAGGTGGCCGGCCGGTCCGGGTCGCAGACCTGCTCGACGCCCTCCCAGCAGCGGACGTCGGCTGTCGTGCGGACGTCGATGACGGTCCAGCGTTCCTCGAAGCGCAGGTCCTCCCATACGGCGCCGATGGTCTCGCGGGTGAGGCTGCCCGCGCCGTCGCAGCCGAGGACAGCCTCGGCCCACAGGTGGTGCTCACCGTCGTCGTCGCGGTAGGTCACACGAACGGGGCCGGCCGTGTCCGGTCCGATGCCGGTGACCTCCACGCCGCCCCGCAGTTCGCACTCCGCGCGCCGGGCCAGGGCGGCACGCAGCACGCGTCTGGTCGAACATGCTGGTCTGCGGATAGCCGTGCAGGCCGTGCTCGGTGCGGCGGAACTCGGCCATCACCCGGTGCCGGGCGTCCAGCAGCCGCAGCCCGTTGGCCGGTCGGGCGATTGCGGCGAACTCCTCTCCCACGCCCGCGGCCTGGAGGATCCGGCGTACCTCGTCGTCGGTGGCGACGGCGCGTGGAAGCGGGTAGACGTCCCTGTGGCGTTCGAGGACGACGCTGCGGACTCCGCGCCTGGCCAGGAGAAGGGCGGCGGTCACGCCCACGGGCCCGGCGCCGATGATCACCACGGGTACGTCTGCCCTGTTGTGCTCGACGGTCATGTGCGGCTCACCTCTGCCCTACTGCGCGTCCATGACGGGCGTACGCTGCTCGCCGAGGTCGATGCGACCGTCCGCCGTCGCGATCGTCGCCGTGATCACGTCGTCCGCGTGCAGGTAGTGACGGTTCTTCGCCTGGCTGAGGCCGGACGGGCCGAGCAGGCCGACTGCTTTGCCACCACCGGGCACGTCCGCGTCCCGCACGTCGGACCCAGTGGCCCGCGCCAGCCGGTCCGGGCTCGAACTCCAGCCAGGCCAGGTCCGCCACCTTGATCAGCGGGTTCCGGGAACGGCCCGGATGCTCGCCGCGCAGGGCGCCCTGCTCACTGTGCAGGTC
>NZ_LGEA01000176.1 GCF_001280065.1 Streptomyces sp. NRRL B-1140 | reverse complement strand
GTCCGTCTCGCCGGACTCCTCGGGGCGGAAGAAGTCGGCCAGGCACAGGCGGCGGCCGCGGCGCTGGCGCGGGAAGGTGAAGCGGGTGCGCTCGTTGCCCTGCTCGTCCAGGATGATCAGGTCGTCGTCCTTGGAGACGCACGGGAAGTAGCCGTAGACCACGGCCGCCTCCAGCAGGTTCTCCGTCTGGAGCCGGTCCAGCAGACCGCGCAGCCGGGGCCGGCCCTCGTTCTCCACGAGCTCCTCGTACGACGGGCCCTCGCCGGTGCGGGCCTGCTTCAGACCCCACTGGCCCTTGAACAGGGCGCCCTCGTCGAGCCAGCTCGCGTACTCCTTGAGCTGGATTCCCTTGATCACGCGGGTGCCCTGGAAGGGCGGGGTGGGCACGGGGTTGTCGGTGGCGACGTCGGAGCGGACGTGCCCCTCCTCCGGGCGCTCCTCCACCTCCACCGGGGCGGTCGCCCGCACCCGGCGCTGCTTGAGCTCGGGCAGCTTGGCGCCGGGTACGCCCCGCTTGACGCCGATCAGGGCGTCCATCAGGCGCAGGCCCTCGAAGGCGTCGCGGGCGTAGCGGACCTCGCCTTCGTAGATCTCGTGCAGGTCCTGCTCGACGTAGGCGCGGGTCAGGGCGGCGCCGCCGAGGATGACCGGGTAGCCGGAGGCCAGGCCGCGCTGGTTGAGCTCCTCCAGGTTCTCCTTCATGATCACGGTG
>NZ_LGEA01000175.1 GCF_001280065.1 Streptomyces sp. NRRL B-1140 | reverse complement strand
GCGTTGTCCTCTTATGCCACGGAGATTCGTCCTCTGGTGGCCAAGCTCAAGGAGCTGAAGACCAAGGCCCACACGTTCGTCGAGTCCGTCAAGGATGATGACGAGTGGGAGTACGACGAGGACAAGGTCGACGAGCACAACCAGCTGCGTGACGACATCACCTCCACGGTGGCGGCGTTCTGGGCTGCGGAGCGGACCTGCCACAACAAGATCACCGCTCTGTGGGGCGGGACGCAGATGGTGGCCGGGGACGGTTCGAAGAAGAAGAACCAGTACGGCTTCAACGCCGACGACTTGAAGAACGCGAAACTCCCCTGGGGTGACCCGGTGGAGGAGAAGCACAAGTGGTACGAGGTCGGCCACTGGGTGAAGTCGTTCGTGTGGGACGGCCTGATCGTGGACGGTGTGTGGGGCACGATCAAGGGCCTGGGCACGCTGGTGGGCTTCGGCGGCTGGGACGCGATGGGCCAGGCGTGGAAGGGCCTGGCGCAGCTGGCGACCGGTCTGGTCATCACGGCGATCCCCGGGGCGCAGACGTGGTTCTGGACGGCGTCGGACAAGGACATGCCGTCCTGGCTGCGTGATTCGCGTACCGCGATGAAGGAGACGGGCAAGGCGCTGGTGGCGTGGGACGAGTGGGGCAAGAACCCCGCCCGCGCCGCGGGTGCGGTCACTTTCAACGTGCTGACGACGGTGTTCACCGGCGGTGCGGGTGGTGC
>NZ_LGEA01000174.1 GCF_001280065.1 Streptomyces sp. NRRL B-1140 | reverse complement strand
AGTCCGCGAGGTCGCCGAACTCCGGCAGCACCGCCGTGTAGTCGGACACGTCGTAGCCACCGTCCCGCAGCGGGGACTTGAAGAAGGGCGGCAGCCACAAGCAGTCGACGCCCAGCCACTGGAGGTAGTCGAGCTTCGCGGTCAGGCCCTTGAGGTCGCCGACGCCGTCGCCGTTGCTGTCCTGGAACGAGCGGACGAGTACCTCGTAGAAGACGGCGCGCTTGAACCACTCCGGGTCACGGTCCCTGGCAGGAGTGTCCTCGAAGGTGTCCGGAACGGGTTCGTTGACGATCATGTTGTGGCTGACCCTCCGATCTCCGGGGTGGACGGTCGCAGAACCGTGAAGACGTGCGCGGGCCGGTGGCCCGGTTCGAGGCGCACATAGTTGGCCCTGCCCCAGTGGTAGGTCTCGCCGGTGAGCTCGTCGCGCACCGGCACCGACTCGTGCCAGTCGAGGCCGAGTTGCGGCATGTCCAACGAGACCGTGGCCTCCTGGGTGTGGTGGGGGTCGAGGTTGGCGACCACCAGAACCGTGTTCGAACCCTTCCGCTTCGAGTAGGCGATCACCGCCTCCTGGTCGGCGTGGTGGAAGTGCAGGTCGCGCAGCTGCTGGAGGGCCGGGTTCTCGCGCCGGACGGTGTTGAGCCGGGTGAGCAGCGGGGCGATGGTGCGGCCCTCGCGTTCGGCGGCTTCCCAGTCGCGGTGGCGCAGCTGGTACTTCTC
>NZ_LGEA01000173.1 GCF_001280065.1 Streptomyces sp. NRRL B-1140 | reverse complement strand
TGCGCGCGTGCAGCCGCCGCTGTTGCGGCGGGAGTCGGTGACGGTGACCGGGCCCATGCCCGTGTCCACCTCCGCGTCGACCTTGTAGATCAGGACGCCCGGGCGGCACACCGCTTCGTCGTTGCCGGCTTGGGTGCGCAGTTCGACGGCGTAACCGGTGCGGCCGTCGAGAGGGACGAAGACCAGCTTGGAGCCGCCGGCCCGGGCCAGCGGCGTCAGGGTGTACTCCGTGGTGCCGGGGGACGCCGCACAGTGGACCTGGGCGGCGTCGAGCCAGCCCAGCTTCCACTTGTGCCAGCCGAGGAAGTCGTTGTTGGCGCCCCAGTCCTCGCTCATGATGTCCCAGTGGCCGACCGCGCCCCCGCCCTCCGCGGTGTACAGGTCGGGGAGGCCGAAGACGTGGCCGTTCTCGTGGGGGAGGACGCGGTAACCCGTGCGGTCGTAGGAGCCGGAGCCGTCGTCCTGGCGGGAGTAGACGAAGGACGCGTTGGCCACGGGGATGCCGTCGGCCACCGGGGCGTCCGGGTTGCCGGCGAAGGTGACGGACAGGACCGTGTCCAGGGCGGAGGGGCCGGCGTTGGGGCTCACCAGGACGTTCAGCAGGTCGTACGAGCGGAAGTCCACCTCCGGGTCGGCCACGGCCACGAGGTCCTGGACGAGGGTGCGGTAGCCGGGCTCGAACGGGGCCCCGCGCTCTATGGCGTACTCCCGGAAGGACTTCGGCATCCGCAGCCAGCCGGGGATCGGCGTCTCGGGGCGGTAGTCCAGGCGGCCGTAGGAGCTGGTGCGGAACCACTCGCGGGTCTGCGGGAAGAACTCGCGGAAGCGGTCCCGGGCGTCGCCCTCGCCGGGGGCGTCGGAGAAGTCGATCATGAGGGTGAGGGCGTGGACGATGCCGGTGGAGCGGGTGTAGCCGGTGGCCGTGGGGATGCCCTCGGACATCTGGACCTCGTGCGCGCCGCGGATCATGCAGGGGCCGTGTGCGGGGGTGTGGGACAGGACGACCGGGCCTGCTCCCGCCGTGCTGCCGCCCGGGACGAGCCGGCCCGTGCCGGCCGAGGTGGTCACGGTGAAGGTCAGGGCGCTCACACAGGCCAGGGCCGCCAGCCGGCGCCGGGGTTTCCGGCGGCCGGGCGGGCCCGTGCCGCCCGGGCGGGGACGCCGGGGCGGCGGCTGTATGCAAGGGACCTGCAAAGGACCTCCCGCGCCGCGGCAGCCTCCCGTCTCCGGCTGCACCCTTGCGATCACCCTGCGTCGCGGGGTGGGGAGACGCGCGCTGGAAGAGACCGATCGTGGGTTTCTCGCCAGTAGCCGTCGGGACGGCGTGCCGTCGACTTGTGATCCAGGTCACAAGGAATTTCTGCGGGAGCGGGAAATACCGGGGGCCTACTCCCCGTTTAGCCATGTGTCCGACCGAAACGGGGACCCGTTCCCCGGATCGGAGCACCACCCGCTTTCCCACGTGAGGAGCACGCCGTGCAGACCGCCAGTCCCGAAGCGCGCAAGGTGCCCCGGCCCCGCGCCGACGCCCTGCGCAACCGGGAGCGGATCGTCACCGCCGCCCGGGAGATGTTCGTCGAGCACGGCCCCGAGGTGCCGCTCGACGAGATCGCCCGCCGGGCCGGCGTCGGCAACGCCACGGTGTACCGCAACTTCCCGGACCGCGACGCACTCGTCCGCGAGGTCGTCTGCTCCGTCATGGACCGCACGGCCGCGGCCGCCGAGACCGCGCTCACCGAGACCGGTGACGCGTTCGAGGCGCTGGAGCGCTTCGTGCACGCCGCCGCCGACGAGCGGATCAGTGCGCTGTGCCCGATGGTCTCCAGCACGTTCGACCGGCACCACCCGGATCTGGAGGCCGCGCGCGAACGCGTCGAGCGGCTGATCGCGGAGGTCATGGACCGCGCCAGGTCGGCGGGGCAGCTCCGGTCCGACGTGGACGTGGGGGACGTCATGATCGCCGTGGCCCAGCTCAGCCGGCCCCCGGCCGGCACGGACTGCTTCCGGGCCGACCGTTTCGTACACCGCCACCTTCAGCTGTTCCTGGACGGGCTGCGGGCTCCCGCTCGCTCGGTCCTGCCGGGTACGGCCGTGACCCTGGAGGATCTGCGCCGGCCCTGACCGATCCGCCCTGACCGATCATCTGCCCAGCCGGACCCCTCCAACCTGATCCGGACCGAACGGATCCGCACAGCCCGACGAGTTCAGGCCGCCCCACCCGTCTGAACCCTGAACGACAGTCCCAGCGGTCGTCCCCACGGACGAGCCGTCACCTTTCGTCACCTTTTTCCGTCACGAAGTCCCGAAGTGGGTATCCCCATGTCTGAAACAGCCTCCAAGACCCTCGCCGCACCGGCCAGAGAACCGGATGCCGGCCGCTGGAAAGCGCTCGTCTTCATCGCGCTCGCGCAGCTGATGGTCGTCCTGGACGCCACCATCGTGAACATCGCGCTGCCCTCCGCCCAGCAGGACCTGGGCATCTCCGACGGCAACCGGCAGTGGGTCGTCACGGCCTACGCGCTCGCCTTCGGCGGTCTGCTCCTGTTCGGCGGCCGGATAGCCGACCTGTGGGGCCGCAAGCGGGCGTTCGTCCTCGGACTCGGCGGATTCGCCGCGGCCTCCGCGCTCGGCGGCGCGGCCACCAACGAGGCGATGATGTTCGGCGCCCGCGCCCTCCAGGGCGTCTTCGGCGCGCTGCTCGCACCCGCCGCGCTCTCCCTGCTGGCCGTGATGTTCACCGACGCCAAGGAGCGGGCCAAGGCGTTCGGCATCTACGGCGCGATCGCCGGTGGCGGCGGCGCCGTCGGTCTGATCCTGGGCGGCTTCCTCACCGAGTACCTGGACTGGCGCTGGACGTTCTTCGTGAACATCCCGTTCGCCATCGTCGCCGCGGCCGGCGCGTACTTCGTCATCCGTGAGCCGGAGGGTGCCCGCAACCGATCCCCGCTCGACATCCCCGGCGTGATCCTGTCCACCCTCGGCCTGGTCGCCCTCGTCTACGGCTTCACCCGCGCCGAGTCCGACGGCTGGAGCGACTCCCTCACGGTCGGCATGTTCGTCGCCTCGGCCGTGCTGCTGCTCTCCTTCGTGCTCGTCGAGTCGAAGGTCAGGGCCCCGCTGCTGCCGCTGCGCGTGGTCACCGAGCGCAACCGCGGCGGGATCTACCTCTCCCTCGGTCTCGCGATCATCGCGATGTTCGGCCTGTTCCTCTTCCTGACCTACTACCTGCAGATCGTGAAGGGCTACTCGCCGGTCAAGACCGGGTTCGCCTTCCTGCCGATGATCGCGGGCATGATCACCGGCTCCACCCAGATCGGCACCCGCCTGATGACCCGGGTCGCGCCGCGCCTGCTGATGGGCCCCGGCTTCCTGGTCGCCGCGCTCGGCATGCTGCTGCTGACCCAGCTGGAGATCGGCTCCTCGTACGCGGCCCTGCTGCTGCCGGCGATGCTGCTGCTCGGTCTCGGTATGGGTACGGCGTTCATGCCGGCCATGTCGCTGGCCACCCAGGGCGTCGAGCCGCGGGACGCCGGTGTCGCCTCCGCGATGGTCAACACCTCGCAGCAGGTGGGCGGCGCGATCGGCACGGCCCTGCTGAACACCATCGCCGCCTCGGCGACCACGGCGTACGTCACCGATCACATCGCCGGGGCGACCAGCCGGTCCCAGCAGCAGCTGGTCCAGCTGGAGGGCATGGTGCAGGGCTACACCAGCGCCATCTGGTTCGCCGTCGGCATCCTCGTGGTGGCCGCCGCGATCGCCCTGACGTTCGTCAACGCCGGCCGCCCGGGCGGTACGACGGTGGCGTCCTCCGAGGAGGGCGCGGCGGACGAGGTGCAGATCCCGGTCGTCGCCCACTGACGGCCGTACCGCCCACCCCTTCGGGCCACTCCGCAGGCGCGAGGAAGGGGACGCCTCGCACCTGCGGAATCCTGGATCTGCCCCGGCTCCGCGCGGCTCAGCGGAGCCAGGGCAGGTCCGCACCCGCTTCGGCCGGCTGAAGTCCCTCGGCGACGATCCGCATGATCTCGCCGAGGGACTTCTGCTGTTCCGGCGTAAGCCGGTCGAAGACGGCCTGGCGTACGGCCTCGACGTGCCCGGGCGCGGTCCGCCGCAGCACCTGGAGGCCCTCGTCCGTGAGGACGGCGAACTGGCCCCGCTTGTCGTCGGGGCAGTCCTCCCGGCGTACCCAGCCGTTCTTCTCCAGGCGCGCGACGGCGTGCGAGAGACGGGAGCGGGTGATCTTCGCCAGCATCGCCAGCTCGGTCATGCGCAGGCGCCGCCTCGGCGCCTCGGCGAGCTTGACCAGAAGGCCGTAGTAGACGTGCGGCATGCCCGCGTCGCGCTGGAGCTGGCGGTCGAGATGGTCGTCGAGGAGGGTGGCGCCCTCCATGAACCAGCGCCAGACGCGCTGCTCCTCGTCGGTGAGCCAGCGCGGTTCCTGGGGTGGGGCGGTCGAGCCGGTTGTCGGTGCGGATGCGGGTGCCTTCATGTGTTCCACTCTACGTGGCCCCTCCTTGAACTTTAAACAAATGGCCCGTACAGTTTTGTCAGGGAACCACGTTTTGGAAGGAGCCGCAGCATGTCCGCCGCCACGCAGGAGCGCATGCCCGCTCTGTACCTCAGCCACGGCGCGCCGCCCCTGGCGGACGACCCGGTCTGGCCCGGTGAGCTGGCCGCCTGGTCCGCCGGCCTGCCTCGGCCCAAGGCCGTTCTGATCGTCTCCGCCCACTGGGAGGAGGCCCCGCTCGCCCTCGGCGCCACGGAGACCGTCCCGCTCGTCTACGACTTCTGGGGCTTCCCCGAGCACTACTACCGGGTGAAGTACGACGCCCCCGGCGCACCGGAGCTCGCGGAGTCCGTACGCAAACTGCTGCGCGCCCCCGGTATCCCCGTCCAGGACGTCCCCGACCGCGGCCTCGACCACGGCGCGTACGTCCCGCTGGTCGAGATGTACCCCGAGGCCGACCTCCCGGTCCTGCAGGTCTCCATGCCGACGCTGGACCCGGTCCGGCTGATGGAGATCGGCCGCAAGCTCGCCCCGCTGCGGGACGAAGGTGTGCTCATCGTCGGCTCGGGCTTCTTCACCCACAACCTGGCCGCGCTGCGGCAGGGCGGCATCCCCGCCTGGTCGGCCGAGTTCGACGACTGGGGCCGGCGGGCGCTGGAGGCGCGGGACGTGGACGCCCTGCTCGACTTCACCCGCAAGTCGCCCGCGGGGCAGCTGGCCCACCCGCGCACCGAGCACTTCGCCCCGCTGTTCGTGACCATGGGCGCGGCCGACGCGGCCGGTGAGCTCGACACGCAGAAGTCCGTGATCGACGGGTTCTGGATGGGGCTGGCGAAGCGGTCGGTCCAGTTCGGCTGAGGCGGGCCCCGGCGGCGTTCCTGCCCGCGGGGCGCCCCTAGAGCGGCTTCTCGTACCAGGCCACGTCCCAGTACCGGCCGAACTTGCGCCCGACCTCCCGGTACGTGCCGACGTGTCGGAATCCGAAGCGCTCGTGCAGCCGGGCCGATGCCTCGTTCGGCAGCGCGATGCCCGCGTAGGCGCGGTGCAGGTCCTCATCCGAGAGAGCCTCGAAGAGGGCCGTGTAGAGGAGTGTGCCGACGCCACGCCGCCCGGCGCCCGGGGCGACGTACACGGTCGTCTCCACGGAGGTGGCATAGGCGGGCTTCATGCGGAAAGGGCTGGAAGTGGCGTAGCCCAGCACCTCTCCTGTCTCAGGCTCCGTGGCAACCATCAGGCGATGCGGCCCGTCTTCAGGGTGGGAGAGCAGCCAAGGGCGGCGCTCCTCCGGAGTGAAGATCGCGGTATCGAATGTGATCGCCGTCTCACCCACGTAGTGGTTGTAGAGGGCCGTGAGGGCTTCGAGGTCACCCTCGACCCCCGGTCTGACCTGCACCTCTGTGGACTCAGGCGACATCGGTCCTCCTCGTGTGGCCGGACAGGGTACTGCATGATCAGAAAAATCGGAGGCCCGGTTGGGAATTCTGTCCTGATTCCAGTCGTTGTTTCCATCGGATGCAGGGCACCCGAGGAGAGTCCGGAAGAGTCCCGGAAGACGGAGTCCCGCGTCCGAAGGACCACCCGCTGACCTCACCATCGCAAGGGAGCTCGCATGGCAACCCGTGCCGTCGCCCGTCGTCAGTCCGCCACCGGCGAGACGGCCGACGCGGCAAGCAGTGTTCGCGCCCATGGCGGCGAGATCGCCGACCGCGACCTGGTCGGCATGTACCTCGACGAGATCGCGCGCACACCGCTGCTCGACGCCGCCAAGGAGGTCGAGCTGTCGCAGATCATCGAAGCGGGTGTGTTCGCCCAGCAGATCCTCGACGGCCTGGAGGAGAACAAGGCCGGGGCTTCCCCCGAGGAGCTGCAGGCCCTGGTCGACGCGAGCGAGAGCGCCAAGGACATCTTCATCCGCTCCAACCTGCGCCTCGTCGTCGCCGTCGCCCGCCGCTACCCCCGCAGCGGTCTGCCGCTGCTGGACCTGATCCAGGAGGGCAACGCCGGCCTGGTGCGCGCGGTCGAGAAGTTCGACTACCGCAAGGGCTTCAAGTTCTCCACCTACGCGACGTGGTGGATCCGCCAGGCCATCACCCGCTCGATAGCCGACCAGTCCCGTACGATCCGCCTGCCCGTCCACCTCGTGGAGGAGCTCGGCAGGATCCGCCGTGTGCAGCGCGAGTTCAACCGCGAGCACGGCCGGGACCCGGAGCCCGCGGAGATCGCGGCCGAGCTCGGCTCGACGCCGGAGCGCGTCACCGACGTCCTGGACTGGGCCCGTGACCCGGTCTCGCTGAACATGTCGGTGGACGACGAGGGCGAGACCCAGTTCGGCGACCTCCTGGAGGACACCTCGGCGGTGTCGCCCGAGCAGTCGGTGCTCACTCTGCTGCGCAGCGAGGAGCTCGACGACCTCATCGGCCGGCTCGACCAGCGCACGGCGTCGATCATCAAGATGCGCTACGGCATCGAGGACGGCCGGGAGCGCACGCTGACCGAGGTCGGAAAGGAGCACGGCCTGACCCGCGAGCGCATCCGGCAGATCGAGAAGCACGCGCTGCTGGAGCTGAAGAAGCTGGCGCGCAGCACCGGGTTCGACGCGGCGGCGTGATCCGTGCCGAGCGGTACCTCTTCGCCGGAGGCGCGAGACCGCGAGGGAGATGCGAGACGGTGAGCGTCCGGGCGTACGACTCGTTCCCACGGCCAGTGGGTGACGGATCGTGTGCGCCCGGGGGTCACCGCGTACGCCGGGTGGCGAAAGACCGCGCAAACATGGCGGTGTAACGCTGCTTCAATCCACAGACTCAGGGAACAAGACTTCTGGGTCCACCAGTTCGACCCGGGGTCACGAGCCCCGAAACCCCGAAAGCCACGTCCCGTCGCACTCCCCCCGGCGCCGGGACTTTCCCCGAGACCGGGCTTCGGCGTCCTTCCCCCCGGACGCCGGGGCCCGGTTCTCCGCTTCTGGAGGGCGGGGCACCCCGTACCTGAACCACGGGGTGGCCCGCCAGTGGCAGATTGTGTCACATGGGCATAGCCTGCCGAGCGTGAGCAGCACCACCCCGACCCCGCCTGCGTCCTCACTGACCGAGCGGCGGAAGGCCGAAACACGTATGGAGATCGCCCGGGTGGCGGCCGGTCTCTTCGTACGGAACGGCCTGCGCGCCACCCGCGCGGAGGACATCGCCCAGGCCGCCGGTATCGCCCCGCGCACCTTCTACCGGTACTTCGCGACCAAAGAGGAAGCCGTCGCACCCCTGTACGCGACCGGTGCCCGGCGCTGGGTGGAGGCGGTGCGTGCCGCTCCCCCCGACGCCGGTGTCCTGAGCGCACTGGAGCAGGGGGTGCACCACACCCTCACTCCGGGCGTGGGCGTCTCCGTGTCCTCGTGGGAGTGGGTCCGCACACTCCTGCGCCTGGCCGAGGCGACCCCGTCCCTGGGCAGGGTGTGGGCGGAGGTGTGCCATGCGTCGGAGCGGCGTCTGGGGGAGGTGCTGGCGGAACGGGTGACACGTGCAGGGTCCCCGGAGACCGGCGGCGGCGACAACGTTGCCGTGACCGGTGAGCCGTCCGTGGTCAGCCCCGACCTGCGCTTCGCCGCCGCCGTCGCCGGTGCCGCCGTACGGGCCGCGCTGGAGGCGTGGGCCGCGGGGGACGGCCCCGCCGAGGGGCCGGACGGTCCGGCGGAACTCGCCCTGCGCAATCTCGCGGCACTGCGGGACTTTCCGTGGGAGCGGTGACGCGGCCCGCGGGGGCGGTGCCAAGACGCACTGGGGGCGGTAAGGCGACGACTCACGCCCCGCCCGCGTCCGGCGCCCCGGCCGCCTTGCTCAACCGTGCCCCCAGCTCCCGGACGGCCGTCACGAGCTGGTCCGGCTCGTGCACCACGAAGTCGCACTCCAGCATCGCCAGCCGCAGCGCCACCCACTGCACGGCGTCGCCGACGGATCCCCGCAGCCTGCAGCCGCCGTCGTCCAGCGGCTCGGGCGTGCCCAGCCAGGCGGGCACCCGGGCGGCGACGAAGTCGGCCGGTGCGGCGAAGGTGACGTCGAAGTCGTAGGTCCGCTGCCGCCGTTGCATCGAGCGCCGCAGGTACTCCGCCGCGTTCCCGGTCGGCAGCTCGCGCGGCGCGAAGCGGGCTCCGGTGGCGAACGGCTCGCTGACCCGGTCGACGCGGAACGTGCGCCAGTCGTCCCGGTCGATGTCGTACGCCACCAGGTACCAGCGGCGGCCCGTGGACACCAGCCGGCAGGGCTCCGTCAGGCGCCGTGACTCGGTGCCGTCCGCGGCCCGGTAGGCGAACCGCAGCCGCTCGTGCCCGGCGACCGTCGAGGCCATGACGGTCAGCGTCTCGGGCGCGATGCTGGGCCCGTCCCCGCTGGTCAGGGGCGTCGTCGCGGCCTGGAGGGTGGTCACACGGTGGCGCAGCCGGCCGGGCAGGACCTGCTCCAGCTTGGCCAGGGCCCGCACCGAGGCCTCGTCCAGGCCCTCCACCGCGTGCCCCGCCCCGGCGCGCAGCCCGACCGCGATGGCCACGGCCTCCTCGTCGTCGAGCACCAGCGGGGGCATGGCCTTTCCGGCGACCAGCCGGTAGCCGCCGTCGGCGCCCTTGGTCGCCTGCACGGGGTAGCCGAGTTCGCGCAGCCGGTCGATGTCCCGCCGCACCGTGCGGCGGGAGACCCCGAGCCGCTCGGAGAGCTCGCCGCCGGGCCATTCACGGGGTGTCTGCAGGAGGGAGAGGAGCGTCAGCAGCCGGGCCGGAGTATCCGTCGTCATACCGACGAGGATGCCGGACCACTAGGACACGATCTGACCTATTGGGGGTCTAACTTCACAGCATGAACTCCACCGACACCACCCTCGGCACGGCGGGCGGCGGGACCGGCCGCCGGCGCTGGTTCGCCCTCGCGATCGTGATGACCGCGGCCTTCATGGACCTCGTCGACGTGACCATCGTCAACATCGCCATCCCGTCGATCAGGCGGGAGTCCGGCGCCTCCTTCAGCCAGATCCAGTGGATCACCGCCGGTTACGCCCTCGCCTTCGCCGCGGGCCTGATCACCGGTGGGCGGCTCGGCGACATCCACGGGCGCAAGCGGATCTTCCTCGTCGGCATCGGCGGGTTCACGGTCGCCTCCGCGCTGTGCGGCCTCGCGGTGAACCCGGAGATGCTGGTCGCCTCGCGCTTCCTGCAGGGCGGCATGGCGGCGCTGATGGTGCCGCAGGTGCTGTCGATCGTGCACGCCACCTTCCCGGCGCACGAGCGCGGCAAGGTCTTCGGGCTGTTCGGCGCGGTCGTCGGCCTCGGGGCCGTGTCCGGTCCGCTGCTCGGCGCGCTGCTGACCGAGTGGAACCTGTTCGGCTGGGAGTGGCGGTCGATCTTCCTGATCAACCTGCCCGTCGGTGTCGCCGGACTGATCCTCGGCAGCCGCTTCATCACCGAGTCCAAGGCGCCGCGCGCCCTGAAGCTGGATCTGGTGGGCGTCGCGCTGGTGACGCTGGGCCTGTTGACGCTGCTCTACCCGCTCATCCGCGGCCGCGAGCTGGACTGGCCGGTGTGGGGATACGTCCTGATGGCCGGCTCGCTCGTCGTCCTCGCGGTGCTGGTGGCGTACGAGAGGCGCAAGACCGCGCGGGACGGTTCCCCGCTGGTCGAGCTGTCGCTGTTCAAGGTCAAGAGCTTCGCGGCCGGGATCGCCGTGCAGACCGTCTTCGGTGTCGCACTCGGTGTGTTCTTCCTGGTCTGGACGCTGTACATGCAGGAGGGGCTGGGCTGGAGTCCGCTGAAGGCGGGCCTGACCGGGGTGCCGTTCTCGATCGCCGTGTCGGTGGCGGCCGGGATGTCGGTCCAGAAGCTGGTCCCGCGCTTCGGCCGCAAGGTGCTCCAGGCGGGCGCGCTGGTGATGGCGGCCGGGGTGCTGCTCTACATCGGGGAGTCCGGGCACTACGGCCTGGCCATAGAGCCCTGGCAGATGGCGCTCCCGCTCGTCGTCATGGGTGTCGGCATGGGGCTGATCGTCGCGCCGCTGACGGACGCGATCCTCTCGGAGGTGCCGCGCGAGCACGCCGGATCCGCGTCGGGGCTGATCAACACCGTGCAGCAGATGGGCAACGCGCTGGGGCTCGGCCTGGTCTCGGTGGTGTTCTTCGGCTCGGTCTCCGACCGGCTGCGGCCGGAGCAGGTCGGTCCGGCCTTCGTGGACGCCTTCCAGAACGCGCTCGGCTGGGTCGCCGCGGTGCTGGGCGCCATGTTCCTGCTGATGTTCGCGCTGCCGAAGCGGCCCGCCCAGCATGTGGAGGGCGAGCAGGCGCCGGCGGGGGAGAAGGAAGCGGTGCTGGTCTGACCGCGGGAAAACGGGCCCGGCACCTCGGTGCCGGGCCCGTTCGCGTGTCCGCTCCCGTCTCCCTTCCCGCTGTCCCGTCATGCCCGATTGGGTCCGAACCTGTTTACTTTGCGGAAATCTCGGCGTAGCCTCCCGCTGAAACCACACGTTCGGGCATGAGGCGGAGGTGAACGGACATGTATGCACCGGAGCGGCAGCAGGAGATCCTCCGGCTCGCCCGTGACGGCGGCCGAGTGGACGTCGTGTCGCTGGCCGAGGAGTTCCAGGTGACGGCGGAGACGATCCGCCGGGATCTGAAGGCCCTCGACCGTGCCGGACTGGTCCGCCGGGTGCACGGCGGGGCCATCCCGGCCGGGCGCCTCGACTTCGAGCCGGATCTCGCCGAGCGCGAGACGACCGCCGCCGACGAGAAGGACGACATCGCCAAGGCGGCCCTCGCGGAACTGCCCGGCGAGGGCACGGTGATCCTCGACGCCGGGACGACGGTGGCCCGGATGGCCGACACCCTCCCCCTCGGAGCCTCCCTCACCGTCGTCACGCACAGCCTCCCCATCGCGGCCCGCCTCGCCGACCACCCCGGCATCCAGCTCCACCTCATCGGGGGGCGCGTACGGCACCGCACGCGCGCCGCCGTGGACGCCTGGGCGCTGCGTGCGTACGGCGAGATCCGCGCCGACGTGCTGTTCGTGGCCGCCAACGGCTTCTCCGCCGAACACGGCCTGACCACCCCCGACCTCGCCGAGGCCGCCGTGAAGCGCGCGGCCGTGGCCGCCGCCCGACGGGTGGTGCTGCTCGCCGACTCCTCCAAGCACGGCCAGGAGCACTTCGCCCGCTTCGGCGACCTGAGCGATGTGGACCTGCTGATCACCGACAGCGGGCTGAGCCCCGAAGACGCCGTCGCGATCGAGCGCGGCGGCACGGAAGTAGTGCGCGCATGATCCTCACCGTCACCCCCAACCCGTCCCTGGACCGCACCTACGAGGTCCCGTCCCTCGACCGCGGCGAGGTCATCCGCGCCACCGGCGAGCGGATGGACCCGGGCGGCAAGGGCGTGAACGTCTCGCGCGCCGTCGCCGCGGCCGGTCGGCGCACGGTGGCGGTCCTGCCCCTGGGCGGCGCCCCGGGTGCCCTGGTCGCCGACCTGCTCGACCAGCAGGGCATCGAGGTCGCGCCCGTCCCCGTCGCCGGGGCCACCCGCTCCAACATCGCCCTCGCCGAGTCCGACGGCGTCCTGACGAAGATCAACGCGCCCGGCCCCGAGCTCTCCGGCGCCGAACGCGAACTGCTCCTGGAGACCGTACGGCGGCAGTCCCGCGACGCGTCCTGGATCGCCTGCTGCGGCAGCCTCCCGCGCGGCCTCGCCCCCTCCTGGTACGCCGACCTCGTCGCCCGCGCGCACGCCGCCGGGGCACGGATCGCCCTGGACACCTCCGGGCCCGCGCTGCTCGCGGCCCTGCGCGAGCGGCCCGACGTGGTCAAGCCGAACGCCGAGGAACTCGCCGGCGCGGTCGGCCGCCCC
The DNA here is from genome assembly GCF_001280065.1 of Streptomyces sp. NRRL B-1140. Classification (GTDB taxonomy): domain Bacteria; phylum Actinomycetota; class Actinomycetes; order Streptomycetales; family Streptomycetaceae; genus Streptomyces. The sequence continues at coordinate 199,949 of NZ_LGEA01000173.1, read as the reverse complement.
CTCGCCACCGTCGGCGACGCCGTGAAGGCCGCCGAGGAACTGCGCGAGATGGGGGCCCGGGCCGTCCTCGCCAGCCTCGGCGCCGACGGGCAGCTGCTCGTGTCCGAGCAGGGCGCCTGGTTCGGCAGCGCCCGCGTGGCCGCCGTCCGCAGCAACGTGGGTGCCGGTGACTCCTCCCTCGCCGGATTCCTGATCGCCGGGGGCAACGGCCCCGAGGCCCTGGCCTCCGCGGTCGCGCACGGCGCGGCGGCCGTCCAGCTGCCCGGCAGTGTGATGCCGACGCCGCGCGACCTGGACCCGGCGGCGGTGACGGTCACGGCCGAGGTCCCGGCGGACCGAGTGCTGAAGGAGCCGGTGTCATGACGTACGACGAGCAGGGCGCACCGTCGCTCGAGCGACGGGCCCCCTCCCCGTTACTCCCGGTTGCCGCCTCCACCCCCGTCACCCCCCACCGCACCCCCGTCCCCCTCCCCGCCCACCCCTCCCACCGGGCGATACGCGTGCTAAGGAGCCCGCGATGAGCGACATGATCACGGCGGACCTGGTCGATCTCGACCTGTCCGCCGACACCAAGGAAGCGGCGGCACGAGCCCTCGCCGAGCGCATGGTGGCCCTGGGCCGGGTGACCGACCTGGACGGCTTCCTCGCCGACGTGGCAGCCCGCGAGGCCCAGATGCCGACCGGTCTCGACGGTGGCATCGGCATCCCGCACTGCCGCAGCGAGCACGTCACCGAGCCGACGCTCGCCTTCGGCCGCAGCGCCGCGGGCATCGACTTCGGCGCCGCGGACGGCCCCGCCGACCTGATCTTCCTGATTGCCGCGCCCGCCGGCGCGGACGACGCCCATCTGACGATCCTGTCGTCGCTGGCCCGGCAGCTGATGAACAGCGAGTTCACCGACGCGCTGCGCGCGGTGAGCGACGCGCCGGCCGCGGCGGCGCTGATCCGCGGCGACGAGCCGGACGCACCCGCACCCGCGGGTTCCGAAGACCCCGTGGCGTCGGCGGGAGCGGCCTCTCCCGCCGCCGCCACGGACACAGCCGACGCCGGTGACACAGCCGAAGCAGCCGACACCGCTGGAGCCGGGGACGAGGAGCGGCCGTTCCGTATCGTCGCCGTCACCTCCTGCCCCACCGGAATCGCCCACACCTACATGGCGGCCGAGTCGCTGGAGAACGCCGGCCGGGAGGCGGGCGTCGAACTCACCGTGGAGCCGCAGGGATCGGCTGGTTTCACCCGGCTCGACCCCCAGGTCATCGCGGCGGCCGACGCCGTGATCTTCGCCCACGACGTGCCCGTACGGGAGAAGGAGCGGTTCGCCGGCAAGCCCACCGTCGACGTCGGGGTGAAGGCGGGCATCAACCGCGCCGCCGAACTCATCACCGAGGTCCGTGAGAAGGCCGCGCGTGGCGAGGTCACCTCCGGATCCGCCCCGGCCACCCCCGTGGAGCGCGGGGGCGAGGCCGGCGAGGGCTACGGCACCAAGCTGCGCAAGTGGCTGATGTCCGGCGTCAGTTACATGGTGCCCTTCGTCGCCGCGGGCGGTCTGCTCATCGCCCTCGGGTTCGCGATCGGCGGCTACAAGGTCGACAAGGCCCCGTCGGTCATGGACCACTTCCTGTGGACGCAGGCCGACAGCTGGGCGGCCCTGCTCTTCCAGATCGGCGGCGTCGCCTTCGGCTTCCTCGTCCCGGTCCTGGCCGGTTACATCGCCTACGGCATGGCCGACCGCCCCGGCATCGTGCCCGGCTTCGTCGGCGGCATGATCGCCTTCAACATCAACGCCGGCTTCCTCGGCGGCCTGGCGGCCGGTCTGATCGCCGGCGGCGTCGTGATGGCGATCCAGAAGGTGAACGTCCCGGCGGCACTGCGCGGCATCATGCCCGTGGTGGTGATCCCGCTGATCTCCTCGGCGATCGTCGGGTTCCTGATGTTCGTCGTCATCGGCAAGCCCATCGCCGAGGCCCAGAAGGGCATGACGGACTGGCTGAACGGCCTGTCCGGCAGCAACGCGATCCTGCTCGGCGCCCTGCTCGGCCTGATGATGTGCTTCGACCTCGGCGGCCCCGTCAACAAGGTCGCCTACACCTTCGCCACGGCCGGTATCGCGGTGGCCAGCCCCAGCGACTCGGCGATGAAGATCATGGCCGCGGTCATGGCGGCCGGTATGGTCCCGCCGCTGGCCATGGCCCTGGCCACGACCGTGCGCGGCAAGCTGTTCACCCCGACCGAGCGCGAGAACGGCAAGGCGGCCTGGGTGCTCGGCGCCTCCTTCATCTCCGAGGGCGCGATCCCCTTCGCGGCGGCCGACCCGCTGCGCGTCATCCCGGCCTCCATGGCGGGCGGCGCGGTCACCGGCGCCCTGTCGATGGCCTTCGGCGCCACCCTGCGCGCCCCGCACGGCGGCATCTTCGTGGTCCCGCTGATCGGCAACCCCTTCCTCTACCTGGTCGCCATCGCCGCGGGTGTCTGTGTCACGACGGCCCTGGTCGTCGTCCTGAAGGGCATGCGCAAGCCGGCCCCGGGCGCGGCCCCGGCCTCCGGCGAGGGCGGCGAGGTCCGGGCGACGGAGACGAAGCAGCCCGTCGCGGCGTGAGGCGGAGCGGGTTCGCCCCATTCGGGGCGTGTGAACCGTTCATGCCACCTGCGAGATAGATCACGAAAATCACGGCCCGGGACCGAAGTCCCGGGCCGTGGTGTCTACTGGGGCGCATGCCCGAGCACGTCTCCCGTCGACCCGACGGCCACCGCCTCCCCGCCCTCCCGCAGCAGCGGCAGACGGGCTCCCGGTCGGAGTCCGTGGAGCTGACCGCCGAGGAGAGAGACGCCTTCGCCGAGCTGGTGCGCCGACTGGGTGACAGGGCGGCCTAGCGCCCCTGCGGCGGTCACGCCGCTTCCGCGCTCGCCGTCCCGCCTCTCCGGTTGCCGAGCCCTGCGCGTCGGCTCACAGTCGTGCTGAGGTGAGGCGTATGCGGGCTCGTCCCCGCACGGTGGCCGTCATGACCGTGACCCTGCTGGGCGTTGTCTCCGGATGTGTGGGTGGAACCGAGGGGAGTGCCCCGTCGTCGCCCGCCGCCCGGGCCACGGTGTCGGAGTCGGCTTCGCCCATGGCGTACACCAGCAAGGCGTTCGCCGTGCCCTTCACGGTGTCCGTCCCCGCCTCGCTCGGTACGCGCCCCGCGCAGGACACCCGCACCTTTCTGACCTGGGACAGGTCGGAGAGCGACAAGGTCAGGTTCCTGCTGCCGGTGGTCGTGTACCCGCCGGGCAAGAACGAGCCCGTCAAGCCACCGGGCAGCTACCGGGCCTATCTGGCCCTCCTGCGCGGGCTGACCGACTATCACGCGAAGTGGCGGGACAGGGTGGGGACCAAGGTCGACGGGCATCCGGCGACGCTGATGACCGCCACCACCGACTGGTCGCTCAACGGCACTCTCGGCTGCCCCGAGGCCGACGGGGACGCTCACGACGACTGCTACGGACTGCAGCCGGAGTACACGCAACGACTGGCCGTCATCGACATCGGCGCACGTACCCCCTTGGTGTCCTGGACCACCGTGAACACCGACCAGCAGCGGGACACAGCGGCTGAGTTCGCCCGTTTCGAGGCGATGCTGCGCAGCGTCAGGTTCTCGGACGCGAGCTAGGACAACTGCGCCGCCCGCCGCTCCATCGCCTCGCGTGCCGCGTCCTCGGTGGCGTACACCTCACACATGTGGCGGCCGTCCGGCGTCGCCGTGTGTTCGACCTCCCAGAGGGAGACCTCGTCGCCGTCGCGCAGCAGGAACGCGTGCTCGTAGAGCGAGAAACCCAGCCCCACCCGGCCCGCGCGGCACGGCCGGCCGAAGGCCTGGGTGATCTGGTGCCCGGACGCCGTGGCCAGCAGCGCCGCCGTGTCCACGCCCGGCCGGTCCACGTTCTCCGCCCGGCGCAGTAACCTGCGCGCGTGGTCCGCCGAATTCTCCGCGGCGTACGCGTGCCGCGGGGTGGGGACCGGTGACAGCTGTACCGTCACCGGCAGTTCGAAGTCCGGGGTGTCCGGCGGCAGCGGCAGCCGCGCGGTGGCGGCACGCAACTCCTCCTCGTCGACGTACACCTCGTGCTGCGGTTCGCTGCCCGGCGCGGTGTTGTGGACGAGCTCCCACAGGGTGAGCGCGGAACCGTCGGCGAGCAGCCAGGTGTGCCGGTACGTCTCCCGGTGCAGGCCCGCGCTGTGGTGCGCGGAATGCAGCGAACCGTCGTGCGCCAGGGCGCAGTCCAGGCGCCTCATCGCCTCGTCCGGTAGCTCGAAGGAGTTCAGGGCGCGGCCGAGGAGTCGCGCGAGGTGCTCCTCCGGAGTCTCGGGCGAGTCGTGGGGTTCGTACGCTGCCGTCTCGTACGGAACGCTCAAGGTGTCTCCCGGCGTTGCTGCATGTCACCTGGTGGGTGCATACCGTAGCCCCTCGGTCGGACATCATGTCCGGGAACCGAGAAAACGTACGTCCGGGAAAACGCGCGGGCCGCGCGAAAAGTTCCCGCGCGGCCCGTTCGGTCCGGCAAAGTCCCCAGTTGGGAAGGTTCTTCAGCCGATTCGCCGAGAGGTCAGGAAGCGCTGTCCGCGGTCCACTGGCTCCACGCCATGTTCCAGCCGTTGAGCCCGTTGTCCGGCGCCACCGTCTTGTCGGGGGAGTTCTTCACGATCACCACGTCCCCGATGAGGGAGTTGTCGTAGAACCACTTGGCGGGCGTGCTGCCGCCGGCTCCCTGGACGTCGGCGAGGCCCACGCAGCCGTGGCTGGTGCCCTGGCGGCCGAAGGGCGGGTTGCCCTTGTTGTACCAGTAGTTGCCATGGATGAACGTGCCCGACGTCGTCAGGCGCATCGCGTGCGGCACGTCCGGGATGTCGTACTCGCCGCCCAGCCCGACCGTCCGGCTGTTCATCCGGGTCTGGACGAACTTCTCGGAGATCACCATCTGCCCGTTGTAGGTGGTGTGCTCCGGGCTGCCCGCCGAGATCGGGATCGTCTTGAGGGTCTTGCCGTCCCGGACCACCGTCATCGTCTGGGTGTTCACGTCGACCGTGGAGACCTGCGAACGGCCCACCGTGAAGGTGACCGTCTTCTTCTGCACGCCGTAGACGCCGTTCGCGCCCTCGACCCCGTCCAGGTCGATCTTCATCGTGACCTTGGAGCCGGCCTTCCAGTACTCCTGGGGCCGGAAGTCGAGCCGCTGCCCGTTGAACCAGTGCCCGACGACCTGCTGCCCGCTGCTGGACGTCACCGTGATGTGCGACTGCACGGCCTTGCGGTCGGTGATGGCCTTGTCGAAGGTGAACGACACCGGCATCCCCACGCCGACCGTCGTGCCGTTGTCCGGCGTGTACGTGCCGATGAAGCTGTTGGACGTCGTCACCGTCGTGAAGATGGAGTTGGCCGCGGCCGTCCGGCCGTCCGCGTCCTTGGCGGTCGCGGATATCTGGTACTTGGTCCCGCGCTCCAACTGCTCCTTGGGCTTCCAGACCTTGCCGTCGCCGGAGACCGAGCCCTCGACGACCTGCCCGCTGCCCGCCACCGTCATCTTCACGTCGGTCAGCTTCCCGTCGCTGACCTTCACGCCGGTGGAGTTGATGGACGCGCCGGTCGAACCGTCCTTCGCCGAGATGGCGATCTTCGCGACGGACGTCTTGGTGCCGCCCTCGCCGCCCTTGTCGTCGTTCTTGGCGTTGGCGCGGCCACCGCAGGCGGTGAGGGTCAGGGCGCCGACCACCAGGGCGGCACAGGCCCCCAGAGTGCGCCGCGCTGAAATGTTCGGCGTTGTCACGGGCTGCTCCCAGTTCGTGTGATGTTGCGTGATCCGCTCCGGTACGTGGGAGTAGAGGGGCCCGGGGGCCGGTCGGGTTCCGTCCGTTCCCCATGAAGGCCGTCACGTGACAGAACCGCGACAAATTCCGGGTCCGCTGTGCATCCGCTGTGCGCAGCGCGCCTGTTCAACGGCCCGCGTACAACTCCGTGTACGACGGCCACGCCCCGCCCGGACCGTCCACCGGCTCCGCGGCCCGCACCGCCCGCACGATCGCGCGCGTCACCACGTCGGCGCCCGCCGCCAGGACCTCGTTCAGGGCGAGCGGGTCCGCGGCGTCCAGGGCGCGGCCGCCGGTCGCCAGGGTGAACACCGTGTCCCCGTCGTTGAGGAGATGCACCGGACGCACCGCACGAGCGATGCCGTCGTGCGCCGTGCAGGCCAGCTTCTGCGCCTGCGCCTTGGACAGCTCCGCGTCCGTGGCGACCACCGCGAGGGTGGTGTTGAGCGGCGGTGGCGTGCTCCTCGCGGCCGTCTCGGCCAGGCGCCGCTGCGCCGCCGCGTGGACCTCCGCCCCCGGGTACTCCACCCGCCCCTGGAACAACTCCCCGTACAGCACCCCCGTTTCCGGATCCACCGTCGACCCCGCCGCGTTGGCCACCACCAGCGCGGCCACCGTGATCCCCGAGCCGAGCACCGTGCTCGCGCTGCCGACGCCGCCCTTCACCACCCCGGTCACGGCTCCCGTGCCCGCGCCCACGCACCCCTGGGGCACCGGGGCGCCCGGCTCGCTCGCCGCGGCCGCCTCGACCGCCGCCCGGCCGGTCGCCGCGTCCGGCCGGGCCCGGAAGTCACCGCCCCGCCCCAGGTCGAACACGCACGCGGCGGGCACCACCGGCACCACATGCGCGGGATCCGCCCCGACCCGGATCCCGCGCCCCCGCTCCTCCAGCCAGGCCATCACCCCCGCAGCGGCGTCGAGACCGTAGGCGCTGCCGCCGGTCAGCACGACCGCCTCCACCTTGCGCACCACGTTGCGCGGGTCGAGCGCGTCCGTCTCCTTCGTGCCGGGCCCGCCGCCGCGCACGTCCACGGCGGCCACCGCCCCGCCCTCCGGGGCGAGGACGACCGTGGTGCCGGTGAGCCAACCGTCGCCGGTGCGTGTCGCGTGCCCCACCCGCAGGCCGGAGACATCCGTCAGTGCGTCAACTGTCATGAGCCACAGTCTCGTCCAGCAGCCGGTCCCGGTGGAGGCGCCGAGCCGGTGGGTGCCGCGTCAGGCCTCGACGAGCGCGTGGCGGGAAGTGCGCAGGCCCTCACCCCATGCGTGTGGCCGGCCCGCTCTCCCCGGCCGTCCGGCGCGCGGCCACCGTCTCTCCCGCCACCACCGACAGCGCGCACACCACACCTGCCGCGAACACCGCCCAGTGCCCGAGGAACGTGCAGCAGATCACCAGCAGGGCCGTCGCCGGCAGCACCACCTGCTGGGTGATGCCCCGCTTGAAGTGGCGCGAGTGCAGGACCCACACCGTGAGCAGGTACAGGGCCGCCGGCAGGGTCACGGCCGCCGACGCCGCCAGCGTGGAGAGGTGCGCCTTGCCGACCGTCTCCTCCACCGCGACTTCGATCCCGGCCCCGATCGCCGCCGCGGAGGCGAACACCAGATAGTGGCCGTAGCCCCACAAGAACGCCTGCCGATTGGATCGCAGATGGCCGTGGACGGGCACCACGAAGTAGATCCACCAGGCCGCGAAGACGATCAGCAGCCCACCCGCCGCGATGGGGAGGAGCTCGCCCAGCGCGTCGTTCTCGTCGATGCCGGACTTCACCGCGACCGTGGCCGCCGCGATCGTCTCGCCCAGCACGATGATCGTGAACAGCCCGTACCGCTCCGCGATGTGCCGGGGGTGCCACGACGTGGTGTGGCCCCTCTCCGCGAGGGGCGGCACGCACATCTCCAGCAGCGCCATCACCAGGAACCACCAGGGCCGCGCCCCCTCGGGCAGGAACAGCAGCCCCAGCCAGCCGGCCTGGCACGCCAGCACGCCCCCGGCGTAGCGCAGGGCGGTCGTGCGCTCCGGGCCCTCCCCGGCCCGGGCCGCCCGCAGCCACTGAGCGGCCATGGCCACCCGCATGATCGCGTAGCCCAGCCAGACCACGAGGTACTCGTGCTCCTCGAACGCCCGCGAGACCCCCGCCGCGAGGACCAGCACACCCGCGATCTGCACCAGTGTGACGACCCGGTAGAGCACGTCGTCGTTGTCGTACGCCGAGGCGAACCAGGTGAAGTTCATCCACGCCCACCACACGGCGAAGAACACCATCGCGTAGTCGAGGATCCCCTGGCCCGCGTGCCCCTCGGCGACGGAGTGCACCAGCTCGCTGCCCGCCTGGGCGACGGCCACGACGAAGCACAGGTCGAAGAAGAGCTCCAGTGGCGAGGCCGCCCGGTGCGCCTCGTCGCGGCCACGGGCCCGGAGCCTGCGCAGCGGTCCCCGGCCGCCTGGTGCGCCGGAGGGGACGGGCGGGGGAGCGGGGCTGGACGTCATGCGTCCCAGCACAGCAGAAGGCACGGGGAATTTCTCCGCGACCGTACCCTGGTTGCATGAGTACCGTCCCCGGCCCCGAGCCGCGCGAGCCGAAGCCCGCGCTGGTCTTCGACGACCCGCTCGACCAGCAGTCCTCCGACGACACCGACCGCGGATGGGGCGAGCGCACCGACTCCGGCGGCAGCGCGGCGGACCTCAAGCGCTTCCTGGACGAGAAGCCGCCCCACCACATCTGAACCGGCCGGGCGGCCGCCCGCAGCGCTCGTCCGGCCGCCCGCAGTGCCGTTACGGCCGGTCGTGTCCCGAGCCGCGCTGGGCGACCAGGGCGTCCCGGATCTCCTTCAGAACCTCCAGCTCGGTCACCTCGATGATCTCCTGCGTGCCCTCCTTGGCCTTCCGGCGCGCCTCCTGCCGGGCCAGGTACTTCGCCATGGGCAGGACCATCAGGAAGTAGACGACCGCCGCGGTGATCACGAAGCTGAGGGCGGCGCCCAGAACGGAGCCCCACAGGATCTGGATGCCCTTGTCGCCCTCGCAGGTCGTGCTCAGGCACGAGCTGTAGTGGTCGAGGTTCTTGGTCCCGATGGCTCCGACGACCGGGTTGATGATCCCCTTCACCACGGCGTTCACGATGTTGGTGAAGGCGGCACCGATCACCACCGCCACCGCCAGGTCGACGACGTTCCCGCGCATCAGGAAGGCCTTGAAGCCCTGCAGGATGCTCGGCTCCTTCTTCTCGCTCACCTCGGGGCGTCTCCTCACACGAGCAGCTTGTGGAACAAAACGCTCCGCAACCTACGTCAACGCCGGGCCGAGGCGGGAACCCGGGTCCCTCGACAAGACACCGGGGCTCCCCGACCCTCACCACAGCGTCACCGCCAACCGCCCCGTGGCACCCGCACCGGCCAGCCGCGCGGCCGTGGCCCGCGGAACCGACAGCACGACCAGCGCCCCGCTGTCGTCCGCACCCTCCACCGCCTCCGGAACCTTCGTGACCCTGGCCCCGCGCGCGACCACCCGGGCAGCGCCACCCCGCACCGCCTCCTCGGCGGCGATGACGTCGACCCGGTCACCGGGCCGCAGCAGCCGCACGGTGGCCGCGTCGGAGATCCGGACCGGGGCCGTCACCGACCCGGCGGCACGACGCGGGCCGGCGGGCTGCTGCCCGGGCAGCGTCACCGTGTGCGCGGGAGGTCTGGCCCTCGGATGACCACGGGCCCCGTCGGTGTCGCGCGGGCCCGCCGCCACGAGCGCCGTCGCGGTCACCGCGAGGCCGACGGCCACGGCCCGCCGCCGGTGCCGGACGAGCCGGCCGGAGCGGTGACCGCCGCGCACCCGTACCGGGTCGAACCGCGGTACCTCACGGGTCGCGGGCACCTCCGCCCCGGGCGGGCCCGAGGCGAGTGACCAGGAGGGAGGAGAGGACACGACCGAGGAACGAGCGAAGGGCACGAAGACCACCACCTGCGACGAGGGACCGGCTTGCGCTCCTTACGATGAGGCCTCGCGCCACCGCCCGCTCGAGCCTGTGGATTCCCGACCGACCTGTGGACAACTCCCTCACCCGAACGGGACGCTCCACCACCTCCCCGAACGGGACGCTTCAGCTCCCGAGCCCAGCCTCAGGAACGTCCCCGGCCCTGCAACGCCCCTCGCGCCCCGGCCCGCCCAAGCCCACTACGGCAGAGCGAACCCCGGATCCATCCCGCCCAGCGCGCTCACACACAGACAGTCCCGCTCGTCATCCGCGGGCAGCCCGGCCACCGCGTCGAACAGCACCCCACGCAGCCGGTCCACGTTCGCCGCGAACACCCGGAGCACCTCGTCGTGGGAGACCCCCTCACCCGTCTCGGCACCCGCGTCGAGGTCGGTGACCAGGGTCAGGGACGTGTAGCAGAGCTCCAGCTCACGGGCGAGCGCCGCCTCGGGATGCCCGGTCATGCCCACCACGGACCAGCCCTGCGCCTGGTGCCACAACGATTCCGCACGGGTCGAGAAGCGCGGCCCCTCGACGACGACCAGGGTGCCGCCGTCCACCGGCTCCCAGTCCCGGCCGCGCGCCGCCTTCAGCGCGACGGCCCGCCCGGCGGGGCAGTAGGGGTCGGCCAGCGACACGTGCACCACGTTGGGCACCGAGCCGTCGGGCAGCGGCAGCCCGTCGAAGAAGGTGCCCGCGCGGGACTTCGTGCGGTCGACCAGCTGGTCCGGGACCAGCAGCGTGCCCGGACCGTACTCGGGTCGCAGGCCGCCCACGGCGCACGGGGCCAGGACCTGGCGCACGCCGACCGAGCGCAGCGCCCACAGGTTGGCGCGGTAGTTGATCCGGTGCGGCGGCAGGTGATGGCCCCGGCCGTGCCGCGGCAGGAAGGCGACCCGCCGGCCGGCGACGTCACCGAGGAAGAGGGAGTCGCTGGGCGGCCCGTACGGGGTGTCGACCTGTATCTCGGTCACGTCGTCGAGGAAGGAGTAGAACCCCGAGCCGCCGATGACGCCGATCCCGGCGCCTGCCTGGTCCGTCGCGTTCGCCTTGTTCGCCATGCCCGCACCCTAACCGCAGGCGGAGACGCCGAGGACCCCGTCGCCCGAGGGCGACAGGGTCCCGTAAGAATCAGGCCTTACGCGGCGGTGGTGCTGCTGGAGGAGCTGCCGGTGCTCGACGAGGAGCTCGCAGTGGAGCCCGACGAGCCGGAGTCGGAGGACGACGAGCCCGAGGACGAGGTGCTCGACGACTTCGCCGGGGAGCTGCTCGACGAGGAGCCGCGGCTGTCGTTCCGGTAGAAGCCGGAGCCCTTGAAGACGATGCCGACCGCCGAGAACACCTTCTTCAGGCGGCCCTTGCAGCTGGGGCACTCGGTGAGGGCGTCGTCGGTGAACTTCTGCACCGCCTCGAGGCCTTCGCCGCACTCGGTGCACTGGTACTGGTAGGTCGGCACTGTCTTCCTCCTGGCACTCTCACTCGATGAGTGCTAACGACGATCCATAGTGACGTATTCCGGCCGCTCAGTCCACTGCCACCGGCACGCGGTGACCCACGCCACGTGCGACGGTCCGGCCGTTGCCCCGCGCCACCAGCCGGGAACGCAGGGCCAGGAGGGTCAGCAGGGCCAGCAGAGTGCCGCCCATCGGCACCAGGAAACCGGCGCCCGACCAGAAGCGGTCCTCCAGCTGTCCGGCGACCGTGACGGCGGCGGCCTGGCCGAGCGCCACCGCGCCGGTCAGCCAGGTGAAGGCCTCGGTGCGCGCACCGGCCGGGACCAGACTCTCGACCAGGGTGTAACCGGTGATCAGGGCGGGCGCGATGCACATCCCGACCAGCAGGCCGAGGCCCGCGAGGACCGGCACCGAGTGGGCGGCCCACAGGCCCGACGCGGTGAGGGCGAGCGCCGTGTAGCCGACGACCAGGCGCCGCTGCGGGGCCGCCTTCCAGGCGATCGCGCCGCACACCACGCCGGAGAGCATGTTGCCCGCGGCGAAGACGCCGTAGAGGACGCCGTTCAGACCCGGTTCGCCGATCGACTCGGTGAACGCCGCCAGCGAGACCTGCATGCCGCCGAAGACGGTGCCGATGCCCAGGAAGGTCACGATCAGCACGCGCACGCCGGGGACGCGCAGGGCCGAAGTGTGCTCCACGCGCGCGTGCCCGCTGCCGGCGACCGAGGGCTGCGTGCTCTTCTGCGCGGCGAACAGCAGTCCGCCGATCAGGGTCAGCGAGGCCTCGGTGACGAGCCCGGCGGCCGGGTCGACGGCCGTGCACAGGGCGGTGGCCAGCAGCGGCCCGACCACGAAGGTCAGTTCGTCCGTGACGGACTCGAAGGCCGCCGCGGTGGTCATCAGTGGCGAGTCCTTGAGCTTCACACCCCAGCGGGCCCGCACCATCGGGCCGACCTGCGGCACCGAGGCACCGGTCGGCACGGCCGCCGCGAACACCGCCCACAGGGGCGCGTCCAGCAGCGCGAGCGCCGTCAGCGTCAGCCCGGCGACCGCGTGCAGCAGCACTCCCGGGATCAGCACGGCGCGCTGGCCGTAGCGGTCGGCGAGGCGGCCGCTGTAGGGCGCGAACAGGGCCATGGAGACGCCGGTGACGGCCGCGGCGGCGCCCGCCGCGCCGTAGGAGCCGGTGGTGTGCTGCACCAGCAGCACGATGGAGATGGTCAGCATCGCGAACGGCTGACGTGCCGCGAAGCCGGGGACCAGGAACGTCCAGGCGCCGCGGGTGCGCAGCAGCCGGCCGTATCCCGGGCGGGCGGATGCCGTCGGGTTCTCCGACGGCTTCGAGGTGACCGTGGACGCCACGGCCCGTGCCTTTCTGCCGCCTGGTAGCGCGGCCCCGTAGCGGGCGGCGCCGAGAGCTGTCCTCTTGCGCGGAACTGCGGTAGATGCCGGGGCCCGGTGAGGAGGGGTGTCCCGACCGCCATACGGTCGCGCCAGCTCTGCGTCAGGCAGAGTTGGTTCGATCTGGGTAACGCCTTCATCGTACAGGGATCAAGGTCGGGTGTGCCTGTGAAAGTGAGCACCATGGGGCTGCCGCCCTGTGAATCACAAAGGGCGCAAAACGTCCCCCCTCAGGCGCTCGACCCGCCCGTGCCCAGCCAGCCGGCCAGTTTGCCGCCGTGCCCCACGGCCCGCAGCCGGTTCTCGGTCGCGTCCCGGACGGGGTCCGTGGCGACCACGAGGAGCTCGTCCCCGCGTTGCAGGATCGTCGTGGGCAGCGGAACGAAGGACTCGCCCCCGCGGACGATGAGGGTCACGGCGGCGCCGTGCGGCAGCCGGAGTTCGGCCACTTCCACACCGTGCATCTTCGATTCGCCGGGGATCGCCACGGACAGCAGATGCCCGCGCAGCCGCTCCAGCGGCGCCGACTCGATGCCGAGGTCGGCGGCCTCCGAACCGTCGCCGAGCCGCAGCTTGCGGCCCAGCCACGGCAGCGTCGGCCCCTGGACCAGGGTGTAGACGACGACCAGCACGAAGACGATGTTGAAGATCCGGCGGCTGGCGTCGACGCCCTCCACCATGGGGATGGTCGCCAGGATGATGGGCACGGCGCCGCGCAGTCCCGCCCAGGACATCAGGGCCTGCTCCTGCCACGGCACCCGGAACGGCGACAGGCAGACCACCACGCTCAGCGGGCGGGCCACCATGGTCAGGACCAGCCCGATGACCAGCGCGGGCACGATGTCGTCGCCCAGCTCGTGCGGGGTGACCAGCAGGCCGAGCAGGACGAACATGCCGATCTGGGCCATCCAGCCGAGCCCGTCGGCGAACCCGCGCGTGGCCGGCCAGTGGGGCAGCCGCGCGTTGCCCATCACCATCGCGGCGAGATACACCGCGAGGAAGCCGCTGCCGTGGGCCAGCGCGCCGGCCGCGTACGCCACCACGGCGATCGCCATGACGGCGATCGGGTAGAGGCCCGACGCGGGCAGCGCCACGTGCCTGAGGCCCCAGGAGCCCAGCCAGCCCACCGCGAGCCCGATGGCCGCGCCGATGGCCAGCTCCCCGATGATCACGCCCAGCAGCGTGTACCAGTGGTCGACCGGGCCGGCCGTGGACAGGGAGACCACGAGGATGACCACGGGGGCGTCGTTGAAGCCGGACTCCGCCTCCAGTGTGCCCGTCACGCGCGGGGGCAGCGGGATCTTGCGCAGCACCGAGAAGACGGCCGCCGCGTCCGTCGAGGAGACGACCGCCCCGATGATGAGCGCCTGCCGCCACTCCAGCCCGATCAGATAGTGCGCGGCCGACGCCGTGACCCCGACGCTCACCGCGACACCGGCCAGCGCCAGTGCCGTGGCGGCCGGCAGGGCCGGCTTGATCTCCTTCCACTTCGTGCCCAGACCGCCCTCGGCCAGGATCACGACCAGGGCCGCGTATCCGATGACCTGGGTCAGCTCGGCGTTGTCGAAGTGGATGTCGCCCACGCCGTCCTGGCCCATGGCGACGCCTATCCCCAGGTACACGAGCAGGCTGGGGAGCCCGCTGCGCGAGGAGATCCGTACCGCTGCGACGGCGACGAGCAGGACGAGCGAGCAGACGAGCAGGAGCTGGTTGAGGTGGTGAACAGTCAGCGGCCGAATCCTTCCCTGGCCCGCACGCACGCGCGCGTGGGCTCACGTACATCGCACATGAAGCGGTGGCGCAGCGCGCCAACTACTTCGTTACCTTACCTAAGTCTTGACGATTTCTTGACGCTTCGGCGGGCAAGATCGAACGTCCGTCCGGGCTTGATCCCGACTCCGCGTCAAGGGGTGCAAGGCCCTGCGCCTATCGTTGCTCCAGCGCTCAGTTAAAAGCACAGCCGAACCTGCCGCTCGCGTTAGGACAGCAAGGACAGCGATGCCCACCGACACCACCGCCTCCACGGGTCAGCAGCCCGGCAAGTCCGGCAGGAGAAAGGGGCGCAAAGCCCGACTTATCGTGCTCGTCCTCGTGCTGGCCCTCATCGGGGGTGTGGCGTACGGGTCGTACTGGTCCATCAGTACCGTCCGGGCCTCCTTCCCGCAGACCAAGGGCACCCTGACGCTGAAGGGCCTCTCGGGTCCCGTCGAGGTCAAACGGGACAACTACGGCATCCCGCAGATCTACGCCTCCTCCGACGCGGACCTGTTCATGGCGCAGGGCTACGTCCAGGCGCAGGACCGGTTCTACGAGATGGACGTCCGCCGCCACATGGCCTCGGGCCGGCTGTCGGAGATGTTCGGCAAGAGCCAGGTCGACAACGACGAGTTCCTGCGCACCCTCGGCTGGGACCGGGTCGCCAAGCAGGAGTACGACACCAAGCTGTCGGCGGCCACGAAGAAGTACCTCCAGGCGTACGCCGAGGGCGTCAACTCCTACCTCCAGGGCAAGAACGGCGAGGACATCTCCCTGGAGTACGCGGCGCTGGGCTTCACCAACGACTACAAGCCGCAGGCGTGGACCCCGGTCGACTCGATCTCCTGGCTCAAGGCGATGGCCTGGGACCTGCGCGGCAACATGCAGGACGAGATCGACCGCGCCCTGCTGACCAGCCGCCTCGGCCCCCAGCAGATCGCCGACCTGTACCCGCAGTACCCGTACGACCGCAACAAGGCGATCGTCCAGGAGGGCCAGTACAACGAGCTGGCGGGGGCGTTCGAACAGGGCGGCACGAGCGGCGCGTCCGGCACCTCCGGCGCGAACGGGACCGGCGGCACCTCCACGGGCACGGCGTCCGGCGGCTCCGGGGCGGGCGGCATCGCCTCCGGCACGCCGGGCACCGAGTCCGGCACGGGCGGCGCCGCCTCCGGTGCCTCGGGCACCGCGGGCCTGGACAGCCAGCTCGGCGGCCTCACCCAGGTCCTGGACGACCTCCCGCCGGCCGTCGGCGTGAACGGCGACGGCATCGGCTCCAACTCCTGGGTCGTCGGCGGGGAGCACACCATCACCGGCAAGCCGCTGCTGGCCAACGACCCGCACCTGTCGCCCTCCCTGCCGTCCGTCTGGTACCAGATGGGCCTGCACTGCCGCAGCGTCTCCAGCGCCTGCCAGTACGACGTCAGCGGCTACACCTTCGCCGGCATGCCGGGCGTGATAATCGGTCACAACCAGAACATCGCCTGGGGCATGACCAACTCCGGCGTGGACGTCACGGACCTCTACCTGGAGAAGATCACCGGCAACGGCTACCTGTACGACGGCAAGGTCAAGCCCTTCACGACCCGCGAGGAGACCATCAAGGTCGCCGGGGGCGAGTCCAAGAAGATCGTCGTGCGGCAGACCGAGGACGGGATGCCCCTGCTGTCCGACCGTGACGAGGAGCTCGTCAAGGTCGGCAAGAAGGCCACCGTCGACACCGCCGCACCCGACCGGGGTGACGGCTACGGCGTCGCGCTGCGCTGGACCGCCCTGCAGCCCGGCACCACCATGGACGCCGTCTTCGCCATGGACAAGGCGAAGGACTGGGGCGACTTCCGCAAGGCCGCGGCGCAGTTCGAGGTGCCCTCGCAGAACCTGATCTACGCCGACAACGAGAACCACATCGGCTACACGCTGCCCGGGAAGATCCCGATCCGCGCGAAGAAGGACAACGGCTCCATCCCCGCGCCCGGCTGGGACTCCGGGTATCGCTGGAAGGGCTACATCCCGCAGGACGCGCTGCCCTACGAGTACGACCCGGAGCGCGGCTACATCGTCACCGCCAACCAGGCCGTGATCGACCCGGACAAGTACCCGTACACGCTCACCGCGGACTGGGGCTACGGCGCACGCAGCCAGCGGATCACCGACCTGATCCAGTCGAAGATCAAGGACGGCGGCAAGATCTCCACGGACGACATGCGCCAGATGCAGCTGGACAACAGCAGCGAGATCGCCCGGCTGCTGGTGCCCACGCTGCTGAAGATCGACCCGGAGAACCAGGACGTCCGCGACGCGCAGAAGCTCCTGGAGGGCTGGGACTACACCCAGGACGCCGACTCCGCGGCAGCGGCCTACTTCAACGCCGTGTGGCGCAACATCCTCAAGCTCGCCTTCGGCAACAAGCTGCCCAAGGAGCTGCGGCCCAAGGGCCAGTGCCTGTGGGTCGAGCCGGTCAACACCACCGGCCCGGCCGACGAGGCCGAGAAGGTCCGCGAGTGCGGCCAGCGCGACCCCGACCAGGCCCAGCCGGACGGCGGCGACCGGTGGTTCGAGGTGGTGCGCAAACTCATGGACAAGCCGGACAGCGACTGGTGGACGACCCCCGAGGGAGTGGGCGCCCGCCCCGCCGCCCACGACCGCGACCAGCTGTTCAAGCGGGCCATGATCGACGCCCGCTGGGAGCTGACCGCCAAGCTCGGCAAGGACATCGACACCTGGAGCTGGGGCCGGCTGCACCGCCTGTTCCTGAAGAACCAGACCCTCGGCACCGCGGGCCCCGGTTTCATCCAGTACGCCCTCAACCGCGGCCCCTGGGAGCTCGGCGGCGGCGAGGCCACGGTCAACGCGACCGGCTGGAACGCGGCCGGCGGCTACGGGGTCGTGTGGGTGCCGTCCATGCGGATGGTGGTGAACCTCGGCGACCTCGACAAGTCGAAGTGGATCAACCTCACCGGCGCCTCCGGGCACGCCTACAGCGCCCACTACGTCGACCAGACCGACAAGTGGGCCGACGGCGAACTGCTGCCCTGGTCCTTCTCGGAGCAGGCGGTCGAGAAGAGCACGGCCGACAAGCTGGTGCTCAAGCCGTGAGCCACTGACGCCGGCAGGACGAGCGGCCCTCCACGCACGCGTGGAGGGCCGTTTCGCGTCAGCGTGCCGGCCCGAACCGCCGTACTCCCGACGGTGTCACCACCGCCTGCACCGGCCGGTCGTGCGGCTCCTCCGGGACGTGCTCGACGATCTCGGAGCCGTACAGCAGCACCACCAGGGCGGGATGAGCGCCCGCCCGCTCCAGTCGTGCCAGGACCCGGTCGTACGAGCCGCCGCCCCGCCCGAGCCGCATCCCGCGCGCGTCCACCGCGAGCCCCGGCAGCAGTACGGCGTCGGCGGTGGTCACGGCGTCCGGCCCGAGACGCTCGCCCGCGGGCTCCAGGAGGGTCATCCGCCCGCCGTGCCGGACCGGCGCGAGCGAGCTCTCGCCCTCGTACGTACCCCAGTCGAGGTCGTTGTCGGGCAGCAGGACCGGGAGTAGCACGCGCACGCCCCGGTCGCGCAGGGCGTCCAGGAGCGCGAGAGTGCCGGGTTCGCTCCCCACGGAGACGTACGCGGCGACCGTCCCGGCCCCCGCCAACTCGGGCAGCTCCAGCGCCCGCCCGGCCAGCGCGGCCGATGTTTCCCGCAGGTCGTCCGCCGTCAACCTGTTCCTCACCACGAGGAGGTCGCGCCGCAATCTCCGCTTGTCAGGCTCGCCCGGACGTGCGATGGGCCTCAATGGTTGCTCCCGTACCGCCGCAATACGCTCATATGAGCTCCTATGATCCGGAGTCACAGATTCCATGCAAAGACACCGGATAGGGTGGCCGACATGACTCAGCACCCTCGGATCAGCAAGGCTGTCATTCCCGCAGCAGGCCTCGGTACCCGGTTCCTGCCGGCCACCAAAGCCACTCCCAAGGAAATGCTGCCGGTCGTCGACAAGCCCGCGATCCAGTACGTGGTCGAGGAGGCCGTCGCCGCGGGTCTCGACGACGTCCTCATGGTGACGGGCCGCAACAAGCGCCCCCTCGAGGACCACTTCGACCGCAACTACGAGCTGGAGTCGGCCCTCCAGAAGAAGGGCGACGCCGGGCGCCTGGCCAAGGTGCAGGAGTCCAGCGACCTCGCGACCATGCACTACGTCCGCCAGGGCGACCCCAAGGGCCTCGGCCACGCGGTCCTGTGCGCCGCCCCGCACGTGGGCGACGAGCCCTTCGCGGTCCTCCTGGGTGACGACCTCATCGACCCCCGCGACCCGCTGCTGCAGCGCATGGTCGAGGTCCAGGAGCAGCGCGGCGGCAGCGTCGTCGCGCTCATGGAGGTCGCCCCCGAGCAGATCCACCTCTACGGCTGTGCGGCGGTGGAGACCACCGAGGACAGCGACGTCGTCCGGGTCAGCGGCCTCGTCGAGAAGCCCGAGCCGGCCGACGCGCCCTCCAACTACGCCGTCATCGGCCGCTACGTCCTCGACCCGCACATCTTCGAGATACTGCGCCGGACCGAGCCCGGCCGCGGCGGCGAGATCCAGCTCACCGACGCCCTCCAGCAGCTCGCCGAGGACGAGAAGATCGGCGGCCCGGTGCACGGCGTCGTCTTCAAGGGCCGCCGCTATGACACCGGCGACCGCGGCGACTACCTGCGTGCCATTGTCCGACTCGCATGCGAACGTGAAGACCTGGGACCGGACTTCCGGACCTGGCTTCGCAGTTACGTAGCCGAGGAGATGTAGCACGTTGAGCAGCGCCGCGCCCCACGTCACCGGCCAGGACCCCTTCGGCCCCGACCACCTCTGGTCGGTGGACGAGCACCTGGAGGACATCCTCGCCACCGTCCGGCCCCTGGAGCCCATCGAGCTGCACCTGCTCGACGCCCAGGGCTGCGTCCTCGTCGAGGACATCACGGTGCCGGTGTCCCTGCCGCCCTTCGACAACAGCTCGATGGACGGCTACGCGGTACGGGTCGCGGACATCGCGGGCGCGAGCGAGGAGTTCCCGGCGGCCCTGGAGGTCGTCGGGGACGTCGCCGCCGGCCAGTCCGAACTGCTCCCCGTCGGCCCCGGTCAGGCCGCCCGCATCATGACCGGCGCCCCGCTGCCGCCCGGCGCCGAGGCGGTCGTGCCCGTCGAGTGGACCGACGGCGGTCTCGGCGAGGGCCCGGTGCACGGCATGCGCGCCCGCAGCCTCGGCCCCGAGGGCGCCACCGGCCACGTGCACGTCTACCGCCCGGCCGAGGCACGCGCGCACGTGCGCGCGAAGGGCAGCGACGTGAAGGCCGGCGACCGCGCCCTGGAGGCCGGCACCGTCCTCGGCCCGCCCCAGATCTCCCTGCTCGCCGCGATCGGCCGCGGCACCGTCCGGGTACGCCCCCGCCCGCGCGTGGTGGTGCTCTCCACCGGCAGCGAACTCGTCCAGCCCGACACGGAACTGGGCACCGGTCAGATCTACGACTCCAACAGCTTCGCCCTCACCGCCGCCGCCCGCGACGCAGGCGCCATCGCCTACCGCGTGGGAGCCGTCGCCGACGACGCCGAGACCCTGCGCTCCACCATCGAGGACCAGCTGGTCCGCGCCGACCTGGTGGTCACCACGGGCGGGGTGAGCGTCGGCGCGTACGACGTGGTCAAGGAGGCCCTGTCCCACGTCGGCGACGAGGACGAGGCCGGCAGCGGCATCGAGTTCCGCAAGCTCGCCATGCAGCCCGGCAAGCCACAGGGCTTCGGCTCCATCGGCCCCGACCACACCCCGCTGCTGGCCCTGCCCGGCAACCCGGTGTCGTCGTACGTCTCCTTCGAGTTGTTCGTCCGTCCCGCGATCCGCACCCTCATGGGGCTGACGGACGTCCACCGCCCGACGGCCCGGGCGACCCTGTCCGCGGAGAAGGCGCTGACCTCCCCGAAGGGCCGCCGGCAGTTCCTGCGCGGCACGTACGCCGACGGCACGGTCACGCCGGTCGGCGGCGCCGGCTCCCACCTGGTCGCGGCCCTCGCCCACGCGGACGCCCTGATCACCGTCCCCGAGGACACCGTCCGCCTCGAACCGGGCGCCGAGGTCGAGGTGGTCCTGCTCGGCCGATAGCCGCTGGTTGGGGGTACCGTGTCGCGCACAACAGGCCCGTGCGCCGCACCGCGTCGGGCCCGGACCGGGAGCGCCACACAGCATGAACACGCAGGACCCACCCTCGCAGGACGGCCTCGCGCAGGACCGGCTGACGCACATCGACGAGGCGGGCGCCGCCCGCATGGTCGACGTGTCGGAGAAGGACGTGACCGCACGCACCGCCCGCGCCAGCGGACGCGTCCTCGTCTCGCCCCGTGTGATCGAGCTGCTGCGCGGCGAGGGTGTCCCGAAGGGCGACGCCCTCGCGACCGCGCGGATCGCCGGGATCATGGGCGCCAAACGCACCCCCGACCTGATCCCGCTCTGCCACCCGCTGGCGGTGTCCGGTGTGAAACTGGACCTGTCGGTCGCGGACGACGCCGTGGAGATCCTGGCCACCGTGAAGACGACGGACCGCACGGGCGTCGAGATGGAGGCCCTCACCGCGGTCTCCGTCGCCGCGCTCACCGTGATCGACATGGTCAAGGCGGTCGACAAGGGAGCGGTCATCACGGACGTACGCGTGGAGGAGAAGACGGGCGGCAAGTCGGGCGACTGGAGCCGGTCATGACGTATCGCGCTCTCGTCGTCACGGCCTCGAACCGGGCCGCCGCCGGGATCTACGAGGACAAGGGCGGCCCGATGGTCTCCGACGGCCTCAAGCGCTTCGGCTTCGAGGTCGACGGCCCGCAGGTCGTCCCCGACGGCGATCCGGTCGAGGCCGCCCTGCGCGCCGGTGTCGACGCCGGCTACGACGTCATCGTGACCACCGGCGGCACCGGCATCTCGCCCACCGACCGCACGCCCGAGGCCACCCGCCGCGTCATCGACCACGAGGTGCCGGGCATCGCCGAGGCCATCCGGGCGTACGGCCGTCAGAAGGTGCCGACCGCGGCGCTCTCCCGGGGCCTGGCCGGAGTGGCGGCCGGCACGCTGATCGTCAATCTGCCCGGCTCCAGCGGCGGAGTGAAGGACGGCCTCGCCGTCCTGGAGCCGCTGCTCGTCCACGCCGTCGAGCAGCTCCGGGGCGGCGACCACCCCAGACCCGGCAGTGGGGGTGCGAGCTGAACACCCCATCCTGGCCCGTGGAGCTGGTGGACGGCGACATCGTCCTCAGGCCGATAAAGCTGCGCGACCAGCGGGCCTGGCGCGAGGTCAACCGGCGCAACCGCGACTGGCTGCGCCCCTGGGAGGCGACGATCCCGCCGCCCGCGCCGGGCGGGCCCATGGCGCACCGCCCCACCTTCCGCCAGATGGTCCGCCATCTGCGCTCGGAGGCGAACGCGGGCCGGATGCTGCCCTTCGTCATCGAATACCAGGGGCGGCTGGTCGGGCAGTTGACCGTCGCAGGGATCACCTGGGGCTCGATGTGCTCGGGGCACGTCGGTTACTGGGTGGACGAGTCGGTGGCCGGCCGCGGGGTGATGCCGACCTCGGTGGCGCTCGTCGTGGACCACTGTTTCCGCACCGTCGGACTGCACCGCATCGAAGTCTGCATTCGCCCGGAGAACGGGCCCAGCCGCCGGGTCGTGGAGAAACTCGGATTCCGCGAGGAGGGGCTGCGGCCGCGCTATCTCCACATCGACGGAGCATGGCGCGACCACCTGGTCTTCGCCCTCACGGCCGAGGAGGTGCCGGACGGCTTGCTGAAGCGCTGGCACCGGGCCCGCGCGCAGAGCAACCCATGAATGCGGCACCACCCGGGAAATTGAATACGTGTTCGAAATTGATCGGTCGATGACCGTCCTAGGGCAATGAATTCCCGGCCTGGGTGGTCTGCTGATCACATCGGTCGCAAAAAAAGTTCGAAATATCAGCCAGATCGTGCGACACACCGGCTCAATTGGCAGATGGCCTCACGCAAACCCCTCTACGGTGTGAGACGTGAGCAGCAGCGGCCTCATCTACGCAGTCATTGTCGGGGCCTGGGCCGCCTACTTGGTGCCGATGTGGCTCCGTAGGCAGGACGAGCTGAACGAGGCCCGTCCGACGGAACGCTTCAGCACCGCCATCCGGCTGCTGTCCGGACGGGCGGGTATGGAGCGCCGGTACGCCAAGGACCTGCGGGCGCGCTCCACCGACGAGGGGGAGCAGAGCGCCGACGCCCCGGACGCCGTCACCGACTCGGTGGACGTCCGGGCCTTCGCCGTGTCCAAGACCCGCCCGCAGACCCAGGCACCCGTCCCCTCGCCCACCCCCGAGCAGCCGGCCCGCCCGGCGGCCCCCGAATCCCAGGCCCGGCAGTCGCCCGCACCCGACCCGGCGCGCTCCGGGCGTCCCCGGGAGCGGGTGCCCGCGGCCCGGCACAACGCCTCGGCGCGAGCGAACCAGGCAGCCGCGGCACGAGCCCGGCGCTCCAAGGTCCTCGCGCGCCGCCGGCGCACCACCACCATGCTGTTCCTCGCCTTCACCCTCGGCGCGATCGTCGCCGCGGTCGGGGGACTGGCGTTCCTGTGGGCCCCCGGCGTGCCCGCGGTCATGCTCAGCGTCTACATCGCCTACCTGCGCTCCCAGGAGCGCCGCCGCTTCGCCTACCAGATGGACCGCCGGATGGCCGAGGCCGCGGCCCAGCGCCTGCGGGAGCGGCAGCGCCAGCCCCGCCGGCGTTCCCTGACCGACGAAGAGGGCGACGAACCGGAGGAGGGAGCCGAGCCGGTGACCGACCCCGGCCTCTCGGCCCTCGCGGCGGACCGGCGCGCCCTCGTCGAGCAGACCGACCACGCGGAGTGGGTCGACCAGCAGCGCGAGCGGCAGCGGCGGCCCGGACAGGGCGGCGACAGCTGGGAGCCCGTGCCGGTGCCCCTGCCGACCTACGTGACCGCCCCGGTCGCCCCGCGGGCCACCAGCGACGTGGACCTCGGCGCCCCCGACACCTGGAGCGCGGCCCGGTCGAGCACGGTGACCCCGGACGCGGAGGCCGACCCCGGCGCCGCCGGCCACCCGGGCGAGCCGCACTCGTCCGCTCAGGACGCCGACGAAGGCGATGGACGCACCGACGCCCGCCGCGCCGCCTCCGCCCGGCGGGCCCGGGAGCGCGGGCGCACCCCGCTGTTCGACCAGTACGAGGACGGGGAGCGGCCCCGGGCCGCGAACGAGTAGCGTCGCGAAGCCGCAGGTGACCGCCCCTCGGGAACGGATTTCCAAGCAGGCCGATCGGGGTGCTAAAGTTTCACTCGTTGCAAGGGCCTGTGGCGCAGTCCGGTAGCGCACCTCGTTCGCATCGAGGGGGCCAGGGGTTCAAATCCCCTCAGGTCCACGCAGCTCAGAGCCCCGGTCGGGAAACCGACCGGGGCTCTGACGTGTGTTCAGCGCCACAACGCTGCCCAGGCTTGGCCCGGCCGTGGATCTCCGCAGCGATCTCACCGCAGACGACAAGGGCCGCGGCCGGGGCGGCCGCTGAGCCCTCGTCAGCC
This sequence comes from Streptomyces sp. NRRL B-1140, assembly GCF_001280065.1. Lineage (GTDB taxonomy): Bacteria > Actinomycetota > Actinomycetes > Streptomycetales > Streptomycetaceae > Streptomyces. The sequence continues at coordinate 175,985 of NZ_LGEA01000173.1, read as the reverse complement.
ACGTGATCAGAGTCGCTTCGCGAAGCAGCGGCTCGCCTCGTGGTGGCGGTAGTAGCCGAACTTGGCGCACGGCTCATAGCCGCTGGACGTGTACAGGGCAATGGCCTCCGGCTGCTTGGTGCCGGTCTCCAGAACCATACGGATGCGGCCGGCCGCGCGGGCGTCCTCCTCCAGAGCGGCCAGGACGCGCCGGGCCAGCCCCCGGCCACGCATGACGTCGATCACATACATGCGCTTGAGCTCGGCGTCGCCGTCGAGATTGCCCTCGCCGTTGGTGTCCTGGGCGCGCCAGCCGCCCGAGGCGACGGGGGTGCCGTGCTCGTCGTACGCGATCAGGTAGACGCCGTTCGGCGGGTCGAAGTCCGCGGCGGCCATGGGTGTGGCGTCGCCGTCGTCGCCGTAGCGGACGGCGTACTCGGCCTGGACCTGGTCGTTCAGCTTCATGGCGTCGGGATGGTCGAAGGAGACCCGGCGTATGTGCATGGCCGCTACCGTATTCGATCCGGAACTGGACCTCGTCCAGTGTGCGGGTATCGTGCCGGGGTGCTCACTGTGACCTCGGACAACGTGTCCAATCCACGGGGTCGACTGTGCCGTCCGAGGAGAGTGTTTTGCTGACAGTGACCTCTGTGAATGTGAACGGGCTGCGTGCCGCCGCGAAGAAGGGCTTCGTGGAGTGGCTCGCCGGCACCGAAGCCGACGTGCTGTGCCTGCAGGAGGTGCGCGCCGAGCCGGAGCAGCTGCCGGAGCACGTCCGCACGCCCGAGGGGTGGTACGTGGTGCACGCGCCGGCCGCCGCCAAGGGGCGGGCCGGGGTGTCCCTGTACAGCCGCCGCGAGCCCGACCGGGTCCAGGTCGGCTTCGGCTCGGAAGAGTTCGACGGCAGCGGGCGGTACGTGGAGATCGACCTGCCCGGGGTCACCGTCGCGTCCCTCTACCTGCCCTCCGGCGAGGTCGGCACCGAGCGGCAGGAGGAGAAGGAACGCTTCATGGGCGAGTTCCTCGCCTACCTGAAGGGGCTGCGGGAGCGTGCCGCCGCCGACGGGCGCGAGGTGCTCGTCTGCGGGGACTGGAACATCGCCCACCAGCGTGCCGACCTGAAGAACTGGCGCGGCAACCAGAAGAACTCCGGGTTCCTGCCGGAGGAGCGCGAGTGGCTCGGCCGGGTCCTCGACCCGGCCGACGGCGGCTACGTCGACGTCGTACGCGCCCTGCATCCGGACGTCGAGGGGCCGTATTCGTGGTGGTCGTACCGGGGGCGGGCCTTCGACAACGATTCAGGGTGGAGGATCGACTACCACCTGGCCACCACCGGCCTGGCCGAGCGCGCGGTCAAGGGGTTCGTGGAAAGGGCGGCCACGCACGCCGAGCGGTGGTCCGACCACGCGCCGGTGACCGTGGTCTACGACCGTTAGGGCTTCCGCGTCCCCGGTCCACGACCGTCAGGGCTTTCGCATCCTCCGGTCCAGCGCCAGTGACAGTTCCGCCTCCACCGCGCTGCGGGCCAGGGGGCGCAGGCGGGGCAGGTTCTGGGCGGAGGTGTGGCGGAGGACCAGGTCGGTGAAGAGGTCGGCGAGGGCGTCGACGTGGGTGCGGACCTGCTGGGCGGCGCGGAACACCTCCGCGAGGGGGATGCCTTCGCGGACCAGGGCCGACGAGACGTCCAGCAGGCGGCGGCTGATGTGGACGAACTCCCCGCCGTCGGTGCCGAGGTAGCCGAGTTCCATCGCGGCGGCGAGGTTCTCCGGTGTGACCTCGCCCGCGTAGCGGTCGGCGAGTTCCTCGGGGGTGAGGTGGACGGGTTCCTCCTCGGTGGGGCCGCCGACGCCGAGCAGGTCGCCGACGTCCCGGCCGTGGTCGAAGGCCTCCGCCAGTTCCGCGATGCCGTTGAGGGTGTGGCCGCGCTCCAGCAGGGCCGTGATCGTGCGCAGCCGGGCCAGATGATGGTCGTCGTACCAGGCGATGCGGCCCTCGCGGCGGGGTGGCCGGAGGAGTTTGCGTTCGCGGTAGAAGCGCAGGGTGCGCACCGTGATCCCGGCGAGGCGGGCCAGCTCTTCCATACGGTATTCACGCTTCTCGGCCACCTGGGCACCTTAAGGCGTACTGCGGGTAACTTCCTTGTCCCGCCCCCTACCCATCAGTACGCCGCTGCCCTACGCTCCCACTGCGCCAGTGTTCACTGGCGCGGTTCTCGTGGTGTGTGGAGGTGTCGGCATGGGCGAGCGCGAACACGAGCATGTGCGGGTCGCTGTGATCGGGTCCGGGTTCGGCGGGCTGGGGGCCGCCGTGCGGTTGCGCCGCGAGGGGGTCACCGACTTCGTCGTCCTGGAGCGGGCGAGCAGTGTCGGCGGCACCTGGCGGGACAACAGCTACCCGGGATGCCGGTGTGACGTGCCCTCGCACCTCTACTCGTTCTCCTTCGCGCCCAACCCCGACTGGCCGCGCACCTTCTCGGGGCAGGAGCACATCCGCGCCTACCTGGAGCACGTGACGGACGTGTTCCGGCTGCGCCCGCACCTCCGCTTCGACTCCGAGGTGAAGCGGATGAGCTGGAACGCCGAGCGGCTGTGCTGGGACATCGAGACCAGCAGCGGGAACCTGTCGGCGGACCTGGTCGTCTCGGCGACGGGGCCGCTGTCCGACCCGAAGGTGCCGGACATTCCCGGGCTGGAGGCCTTCCCCGGCAAGGTGTTCCACTCGGCCCGCTGGGACCACGACTACGACCTGCGCGGCAAGCGCGTCGCCATGGTGGGCACCGGTGCCTCGGCCGCCCAGATCGTGCCGTCGATCCAGCCCGACGTCTCGCGGCTCACCCTGTTCCAGCGCACGGCGCCCTGGGTGATGCCCCGCATGGACCGGACGATCAGCGACGCCGAGCGCTGGATGCACCGGCGGCTGCCCTTCACCTCGCAGGTGCGGCGCGGACTGCTGTGGGGCATCCGCGAGCTGCAGGTGCAGGCGTTCACCAGGCATCCGAAGCAGCTCGGGCTCGTCGAGGACCTGGCGCGGCGCAACATGGCCCGGTCCATCAAGGATCCGGCCCTGCGGGCGAAGCTCACCCCGGACTACCGCATCGGCTGCAAGCGGATCCTGCTGTCCAGCGACTACTACCCGGCGCTCGCGCAGCCGAATGTGGACGTGATCGCGAGCGGGCTGACCGAAGTCCGCGGTTCGACCCTCGTCGCCGCCGACGGCAGTGAGGCCGAGGTGGACGCGATCGTCTTCGGTACCGGCTTCCACGTCACCGACATGCCCATCGCCGACCGGGTCGTGGGCGCCGACGGACGGACGCTCGCCGAGACCTGGAAGGGCGGCATGGAGGCCCTGCGCGGCGCCTCCGCGGCCGGCTTCCCCAACTGGATGACCGTCATCGGACCCAACACCGGTCTCGGGAACTCCTCGATGATCCTCATGATCGAGTCCCAGCTGAACTACCTCGCCGACTACGTCCGCCAGCTCGACGTCCTCGGCGGACGGGTCGCGCTCGACGCCCGTCCGGACGCCGTGCGCACCTGGAACGACCGGCTCCAGGAGCGCATGAAGCGCACCGTGTGGAACACCGGCGGCTGCACCAGCTGGTACCTCGACGCGAGTGGTCGCAACACCACCATCTGGCCCGGCACCACCGCGGAGTTCCGGCGGGCGACGCGGCGGGTGGATCTCGCGGAGTACGAGGTCCTGCGCGCGCCCGTGGCGGACCGGTCCGTCGCGCGGAAGGCCGGGGTGGACGCGTGAGCCGCCTCCTGCTCCCCCAAGCTCTCGGCTTCGCTCGAGCAGGGGGGACCCCCATCGACTCCGGCCCCTACGCCCCACCCGCCCCGGCGCGCGAGCTGACCGCCGTCTCCGCCGACGGCGCCCGGCTGCACGTCGAGATGCACGGGCCCGACGGCGCCCCGGCCGTCGTCCTCGCCCACGGCTGGACCTGCTCCACCGCCTTCTGGGCGGCACAGATCCGCGACCTGGCCGCCGACCACCGGGTCATCGCCTACGACCAGCGCGGTCACGGCCGCAGCCCCGCGAGCTCCGCGTGCAGCTCCGACGCGCTCGCCGACGACCTCGAAGCGGTCCTCGAGGCCACCCTCGCGCCCGGTGAACAGGCCGTGATCGCGGGGCACTCCATGGGCGGGATGACCGTGATGGCGGCCTCCGGGAGAGCCGCCTTCCGGGCGCACGCGGCCGCCGTCCTGCTGTGCAGTACGGGCAGTTCGCAGCTGGTCGCGGCCTCCACGGTCGTGCCGATGCGGGCCGGGCGGGTGCGGACCTGGCTGACCCGGCGGATCCTCGGCTCCCGGGCCCCGCTCGGGCCGGTCACGCCGCTGGCCCGCCGGATCCTCAAGTACGGGACGATGGGTCCCGGTTCGGCCCCGCACATGATCGAGGCGTGTGCCCGGATCGTGCACGCCTGCCCCCGCAAGGTCCGCCACTCCTGGTCGCAGGTGCTGGATCTGCTCGACCTCGACCACGGCGTGCGGGAACTGGACGTGCCCACGGCCGTGCTCGTCGGTACGGCGGACCGGCTGACGCCGCCGGTGCAGGCCCGGGCCCTGGCCGCCGCCCTGCCGCACTGTACCGGGCTCGTCGAACTGCCCGGCATCGGCCACATGACCCCGGTCGAGGCACCCGAACTGGTCGGCGCGAAGATCCGGGAACTCGCCGCCGCACACATCCACGTCGTGACCGAGGAGAGCGCATGAGCAGGGTGAGCCTTGAGGGCAAGGTCGCCGTGGTGACCGGAGCGGCGCGCGGCGTCGGGGAGTTGCTGGCCCGCAAGCTGTCGGCGCGTGGTGTGAAGGTGGCGCTGGTCGGCCTGGAGCCGGACGCGCTCAAGGAGGTCTCCGGCCGACTGCACAGCGACAGCGACCACTGGCACGCCGACGTCACCGACCACGAGGCGATGGCCCGCGTGGCGAGCGAGGTCGAGGAGCGCTTCGGCCGGGTCGATATCGTCGTCGCCAACGCCGGTGTCGCCACCGGCGGGCCGTTCGCGGACTCCGACCCCGAGTCCTGGCGGCGGGTGATCGAGGTGAATCTGATCGGTTCGGCGGTGACCGGCCGGGCGTTCCTGCCGCTGCTGACGCGCAGCCGGGGCTATCTGCTGCAGATCGCCTCCCTCGCGGCGATCACCCCGGCGCCGATGATGACCGCGTACTGCGCGTCCAAGTCGGGCGTGGAGGCGTATGCGCACAGCCTGCGGGCCGAGGTCGGGCACCGGGGCGTGAAGGTGGGCGTCGGCTATCTGTCGTGGACCGACACCGACATGGTGCGCGGGGCCGACCAGGACGACGTCATGCGGGAGTTGAGGCAGCGGCTGCCCTGGCCGTCCAACAAGACCTACCCGCTCGGGCCTGCTGTGGACCGGCTCGTGGAGGGGATCGAGCGCAGGTCGAGCCATGTGTACGGGCAGTGGTGGCTGCGCGGGATGCAGGGGGTGCGCGGATATCTGCCGGCGGTCATCGGGACGGTGGGCCAGCGCGAGATGCGGCGGTTCGCGGACCGGCTGACGGGCATGCGCACGGGCCTCGTGGGGGCCGGTGGAGCGGCCGACGAACAGGAGCGGACTACGCTCCGTAAGTGATCGACATGCGCAGGGTCACGACCCGTGTGAATCTGATCGAGCCAGATCCCCTCACCCCCAACGGGAGTGAACCCACATGGGTATGAAGGACCAGTTCCAGGAGAAGTCCGAGCAGTGGCAGAACCAGGCTCGCCAGAAGGCGGACCAGGCTCGCGAGCAGATGCAGGGCCGTGGCCGCCGGCGCGACGAGGACATGGACCCCTCGCAGCCGCAGCGTGACCGCGAGCGCACGGAGCCGCAGCGCGACCGTGAGCGTGAGCGTGACGAGGACCGCTTCGACCAGGACTTCGACGCCTGACGTTGCGCGCCGCGGGAAAGGGGTGTCCCTGAGTGGGGTGCCCCTTTCCCCTTGTGCCGACCGGGTGTTCACGCCCTGGGCGGCAGCTTCGGGCGGGAGCGGTCGGGGACGTCGCTGTGGGTCGGCGGTGTGGCGGGCGGGTCGGTCTCCAGCAGTCCGAGTGCCAGTTCCACCGCGTCGGCCAGCTGGGCGTGCCGTCCCTCGGCCCAGTCCAGCGGGGTGCGCAGGACGTCGATGTCGGGGGCGACGCCCTTGTTCTCGACCGACCAGCCGTACGCGTCGAACCAGGCCGCGTTCATCGGCACCGTGATCACCGTGCCGTCGCCCAGCTCGTGACGGCCGGTCATGCCGACCACACCGCCCCAGGTGCGCTGCCCCACGACCGGGCCGAGCTTCAGCAGCTTGAACGCCGCGGTGATCATGTCGCCGTCGGAGGAGGTCGCCTCGTCCGCCAGGGCCACCACCGGGCCCCGCGGCGCGTTCGAGGTGTACGACACCGGCTGGGCGTCGCGAGTCAGGTCCCAGCCCAGGATCGTCCGGCTCAGCGTCTCGATGACGAGTTCGCTGATGTGGCCGCCCGCGTTGCCGCGCACGTCCACGATCAGCGCGGGGCGGGACACCTCCATGCGCAGGTCGCGGTTGAACTGAGCCCAGCCCGAACCGCCCATGTCAGGGATGTGCAGATAGCCGCAGCGCCCGCCGCTCAACTCGCGCACCACCGAACGGCGTTTGGCCACCCAGTCCTGGTAGCGCAGCGGCCGCTCGTCGACCAGCGGGACGACGGCGACTCTCCGTGGCGGGGCCCCGGCCTGCGCCGAGTCCGCCGCCGGGGCATCGGCCGGGGCACCCGTCAGGAGGTTCGCCGGGTCCTGCGCCGGTTCGAAGGTCAGCTCCACCGTCGTGCCGCCCGCGCCGGCCAGCAGGGGGTAGGGGCCCGTGTCCGGGTCCACCGGGCGGCCGTCCACGTGGGTGAGGACCGCGCCCTCCCTGATGCCGGTGCCGGCCAGCGGGGAGCGGGCCTTGGAGTCGGAGGAGTCGCCGAGCAGGATCCGCTTGACCGTCCAGCCGCGCTCCCTGCGTACGAAGTTGGCGCCCAGCAGGCCCTGTCGGCGCTGATAGTGGGGCGGGCCCTCGCTGCGCCGGGAGGCGGTCACGTAGGCGTGGGACGTGCCCAGTTCGCCGAGGGCCTCGCGCAGCAGGTCGGCGAACTCGTCGGGGGAGGCGACCCGTTCGACCAGCGGACGGTACTGGGCCAGCACCCCGTCCCAGTCGATGCCGCACATGCCCGGATCCCAGAAGTAGGCCCGGATCAGCCGGCCGGCCTCCTCGTAGGCCTGCCGCCACTCCGCCGCCGGGTCGACCGTGTGCAGGATGCGGCGCGCGTCGATCCACACGGTGGAGTCGCTGTCGGCCTGCTCGTTGGCCGGGACCGCGCGCAGCTCGCCCTCGTCGACGATCACCAGCCGGCTGCCGTCGCCGCTGACCGCGAACCAGTCGAGATGCTGGGCGAGTTCGGACTTCCTGGCCTTGGTGATGCCGAAGTGCTCCAGGGTCGGGCGGCCGCTGGTGTCGTCCGGGTTGGCGAACGTCTCGCCGAGGGCGCCGGAGATGGGCCAGCGCAGCCACACCAGCCCGCCGCCCGCGACCGGGCGCAGCGCCGAGTACTTGGAGGCGGTCACCGGGAACGGCGTGACGCGGCTCTCCAGCCCCTCGGCCTCGACGGTCACGGCGGCCCCGTGGTCGCCGGCGCCGTCGCCGGCCTCCTCGACGGGGTCCAGGCCACCGGCGGCCGGGCGGCCCTCGGGGTTCAGGGCGAACGGGGAGGGCGTCGCGGAGGACAGCGGCACCAGGTACGGGCGGCAGCCCAGCGGGAAGGACAGGTCGCCGGTGTGCACGTCGTAGACGGGGTCGAAGCCGCGCCAGGACAGGAAGGCGAGATAACGGCCGTCGCTGGTGAAGACGGGGTTCTCGTCCTCGAAGCGGCCGCCCGTGACGTCGACGATCAGCCGGTCGGCCAGCCGGGCCAGCTTGATCTGCCGCAGGGTCCGCCCGATGCCCGGGTGCGACCAGGTGAGCCACCCTCCGTCCGGGGAGAACGCGAGGTCGCGCACGGGACCGTTGACCGACCGGATCAGCTCGGTGACCTCGCCGCCGGTGTCCTCCGTGACGTCCACGAGGAGGAGCCGGCCGTCGTGCGAGGCGACCGCCAGCCGCTCGCCCTCCGGATCCGAGACCAGCTCGTGCACGCGGCCCAGCCGGCCCGGTGCCAGCCGCCGGGGCGCCCGGTCGCCGCTCGCCCGGGGCAGGGAGGCGATCTCGATCGCGTCCTCGCCCTCGGCGTCCGTCACATACGCCACCCGTCCGCTGCCGCCGAGCATCTCCGGCAGCCGCACCCGGACGCCGGGGGTGTCGGTGAGGGTGCGGGCCGGGCCGTCCCGGTGGGTCAGCCAGTACAGGCTGCCGCGCACGACGACGGCGCTGGCCCGCCCGGTCTCGTCGACGGAGAGCCCGTCGAGGTGCCGGGACGCCGCCACCTGGTAGGGCCGCCGCCCGGCCCGCGGCCCGCTCAGCCGTACCTCCAGTGGGCGCGGCTCGGAGTCCGGGGCCAGGTCGTCGACCAGCCACAGGTCGCCCCCGCACTGGTACACCACCCGGGTGCCGTCGCTGGCGGCGTGCCGGGCGTAGAAGGCGTCGTGGTCGGTGTGCCGGCGCAGGCCGGAGCCGTCGTAGGCGCAGGAGTAGAGGTTGGCGACGCCCTCGTGGTCGGAGAGGAACGCGATGCGGCCGCCGACGAACATGGGAGAGTGCAGGTGGCCCCCGATGCCCTCCAGGAGCCGTTCGCCGTGCAGCCAGAGCCGGCCCGTCGCGCCGCCGCGGTAGCGCTTCCAGGAGGCCGGTTCGTGCGGCGGGGTGCCGGTGAGCAGGAGGGACTTGCGCTCCCCGGCCACGTCGGCGACCTGGATGTCGGAGACCGGCCCCCAGGGCAGCTTGCGGCCCGGGTCGCCGTCCGGACCGACCTTGTAGGCCCAGGTGAAGTAGGAGAAGGGCTCGCCGTGCGAGGCCACGGCCAGGATCTCGCCCTCCGGGGTCCAGCCGCAGACCCGGGTGTCGGCGCTGCCCCAGTGGCTCACCTGGCGGCCCGGCCCGCCGTCCACCGGGACGACGTGGACCTCGGGCACCAGGCTGCGCCAGCTCGTGTACGCCAGGTGCCGGCCGTCGGGCGAGAAGCGCGGGTGACCCGCCTTGGTGCGGTCGACGGTGAGTCGCCAGGCCCGGCCGGGGGAGTCGAGCGGGGCGAGCCAGAGGTCGTCCTCGGCCACGAAGCACAGCAGGTCGTCATGGAGGTGCGGCAGACGCAGATAGGTCACGTCCTCATGCTTGGCCCGGGGCCAAACCCGGGCAACTCAGGGCGGAAGTCCCGCAGTGAGCGGCTACATGTACGAAACCGTTTCGTTTCTGTAAAGGGTGCGCTACATTCGTGACGTACGAAACCGTGTCGTTCGCAGCAGGAGGTCGAGAGGGATGACCGAGGTCGCCGCCGCGCGTCGCAGCCGGATCACCCCCGAGCGTGAGGCCGAGCTCTACACGGCCGTGCTCGACCTGCTCCGCGAAGTCGGCTACGACGCCCTCACCATGGACGCCGTGGCCGCGCGCACCCGGTCCAGCAAGGCCACCCTCTACCGCCAGTGGGGCGGCAAGGCGCAGCTGGTCGTCAAGGCGCTCCGCCACAACAGGCCGGTGAAGAACCTCGACGAGGTCGACACCGGTTCGCTGCGCGGCGACTTCCACGCCCTCCTGGCCCGCGTGGACGACGCCGAGATGGAGCAGAACGGCGCGCTGATGCGCGGCCTGGCCACGGCGATGCACGCCAACCCCGATCTCCGCAGCGAGTTCCGGAGCCAGATCATCGAACCGGAGATCGCGGACTCGCGGCGTGTGCTCCAGCGCGCCGTCGACCGTGGTGAGGTGCGTGCGGACTGCCCCGCGCTGGAGTTCGTGTTGCACATGATGCTCGGCGCCTTCGTCACCCGCGCGATCGTCGACGACCGGCCTCCGACCGCGGCCTTCGTCACCTCGTACATCGACGCCGTGGTCCTCCCCGCCCTCGGCGTGCCCACCGAGTAGTCCGTTCCCCTCCGCGGGTCGGCGGCGAGCCGCCCGCGCGCTCCGAACCCACTCGCGTGCGCCCTACACCGACTACTACGGTGCTCCCCATGACGACGACAGCCGCCACGGACGCCGGGAGCTCCGGAGCTCATCCCCGTTTCGCCGAAGCCCTGCGGGAGCTCGGGCTCGGGCACCTCGTGAGCCGGGTCCGCCGCTTCCCCGACGCCACCCGCACCGCCGCCGAGGCCGCCGCAGCGGTCGGATGCGAGCTGAGCCAGATCTGCAAGTCGCTGATCTTCGCCGCGGACAGCGTCCCGGTGCTGGTGCTCATGGACGGCGCCTCCCGCGTCGACCTCGAACTCGTTCGCAGGGAACTCGGCGCCGGCAAGGTCACCCGGGCCAAGGTGGACGTCGTGCGGGAGACCACCGGGTACGCCATCGGCGGCGTGCCGCCCTTCGGGCACCGGACCAAAACCCGGGTGCTCGCCGACCGGTCCCTGCTGGAGCACGACGTCGTCTGGGCCGCGGCCGGGACGCCGTACACCGTGTTCCCCATGGCCCCCGCTGACCTGGTGAAGTACGCCGACGGCACCTTGGCGGACGTGCGCGAGCACACCTCGTGACCCCTCTGGTCACCGCGGCCGTCCTGCTCGCCGCGGTCACCCACGCCAGCTGGAACGCCATCGCCCACAAGATCACCGACAAGCTCGTCGGCTTCGCGCTGATCTCGGGCGGCGGGATGGTCATCGGGCTGGCCCTGGCGCCGTTCGTGGCGTTCCCGGCGGCCGGGGCCTGGCCGTACCTGCTCGGTTCCGCAGCCGTCCACATCGCGTACTACGCCCTGCTGATGACGTCCTTCAGGCTGGGGGACTTCGGGCAGGCCTATCCCATCGCCCGGGGCACCGCGCCCCTCGTCGTGACCCTGCTGGCCGCCCTCTTCGCGCACGAGGTGCCCGACGGGTGGGCCGCCGCCGGGATCGCCCTGTCCTGCGCGGGGCTGACCGGCGTCGCCCTGTGGGGGCTGCGCGGGCGGCGGCCCGACTGGGCGGCGATCGGCGCGGCCCTGGCGACCGGGCTGACCATAGCGGTCTACACCGTCGTCGACGGTCTCGGCGTGCGGGCCTCCGGGTCCTCCCTCGGGTACATCGCCTGGCTGATGGCGGTCCAGGGGGTGGTCATCCCGGCGTACGCGGTGTGGCGCTGGCGCGGGGGGACCGTCGCCGTGCTGCGGCCCTTCGCCGGGGTCGGGCTGATCGGCGCCGCGCTGTCCGTGGCCGCCTACGCGCTCGTCCTGTGGGCCCAGACCCGGGCCGAGCTCGCCCCGATCGCGGCGCTGCGCGAGTCGTCGATCATCGTGGGCGCGGCGATCGGGGCCGTGTTCTTCAAGGAGCGGTTCGGGGCGCCGAGGATCGCGGCGGCCGGGCTGCTCGTCGTCGGGATCGGGCTAATGCTGCACGCCGGATAGGTGCCTGCCGGGCGGGGTTCCACGCAGGAAAGGGGGCCCGTCAGGCGGGTGCGTCCGGCCGGTGCGAGGAGCACCCTGGAACTAAGCGTTCCGGAGGTGATCGTCATGATGCACACCACTGTGGGGTGGCACGTCGAGATGGAGTTCACGGAGGACGACCAGCACACGCGCGCGGCCGCGATGGTCCGCCTGCCCGACGGCAGCGAGGTACGGGCGCACGGGCACGCCAGCCGGCACCGGACCGACGCCAATCAACCCCGGGTCGGGGAGGAGATCGCCGGGGCGAGGGCGCTGAACGAACTCGCCATGCGGCTGCTGACCAAAGCCCACGAGGAGATCGACCAGGCGTCCGGCCGGACCTCCCACCCGATCCACGTCTGAAGCGCCCCTAGAGGTCGAGTACTCCCCGCACCGCCCGCACCAGCCCCTGCGCCCGCGGGTCCGCCGTCACCGTCTTGCGGAAGCCGTTGGTGACGTAGCCGAAGGCGATCCCGGTCTCCGGGTCGGCGAACCCGAGGGCGCCGCCGCGGCCGGGGTGGCCGAAGGATTGGGGGGTGAGCAACGGCGAGGCGCTGCCGTGCAGCATGTAGCCGAGGCCGAAGCGGGTGCCGACCACCAGGACCCGGTCCGGGCCCGCCGACTCCTCGGCCCGGGCCAGCTCGACCGTCTCCGGGGTGAACAGGCGCCCGGCACCGGCCGTGTCGCCGATCAGGGTCGCGTAGAAACGGGCCAGCCCGTCCGCCGTCGCCATGGCGTTCGTCGCGGGGAGGGCGGTCGCCCGGTAGGCGGGGTCGTTCTGGTCCGGGAACGGGGATATCGCGGCGAAGGCCCGGCGCGTGAGGGAGGTGGGGTCCTCGTAGGCCTCGGTGACCGAGCGTTTGGGGCGGGCCCGCAGGCCGCCGGCCGGCTCGGCTCCCTCGACGCGGCCGACCCGCCCGACCCGGCCGGCCTCCGACTCCGGCAGGCCGAGCCAGAGGTCCAGCCCCAGCGGGCCGGTGATCTGCGACGCCAGCCACTGCCCGGCGCCCTGTCCGGTCACGCGCCGCACCAGTTCGTCGACCAGCCAGCCGTAGGTGAGCGCGTGGTAGCCGTGGTCGGTGCCGGGCTCCCACGCCGGGGCCTGCGCGGCGAGCGCCTGCGGGCCCCGCTGCGGGTCGAGCGCGTCCCGCGGGGTGAGCGGCCGGTCCAGGACCGGCAGCCCGGCGCGGTGGTTCAGCACGTGCCGGACCAGCACCCGCTCCTTGCCGCGCGCCTTGAACTCCGGCCAGTAGTGTCCCACCGGCGCGTCGAGGTCCAACTGCCCCCGCTGGTGCAGCAGCAGGAGTACGGCGGCGGCGACACCCTTGGTCGCCGAGCGCACGACCTGGGCCGTGCCGTGCTCCCAGGGGGCCGTGCCGTCGACGTCCTTCGTACCGCCCCACAGGTCGACGACCTTGTGGCCGTCGCGGTAGACGGCGACCGCCGCTCCCCGGTCCCCGAGCGTTTCGAAGTTCCGTACGAACGCGTCCCTCACCGGCTCGAAGCCCTCGGCCACTGTGCCGTGCACGTCCACGCCCGTACTCCTCGTCTCGCCGCTGTGCTCGTGGTGCTCCCCCCTAGCCAAGCAGGATGGTCACGTCGATGTTCCCGCGGGTCGCGTTCGAGTACGGGCAGATCTCGTGGGCCGCGTCCACCAGCCGGGTCGCGAGGTCCGCGTCGACGACCGGCAGCGAGACGCTGAGGGCGACCGCGAGGCCGTAGCCACGCTGCCGGTTGGGGCCGATGCCGACCTTGGCGGCGACCGTGGAGCCGGACAGGTCGTAGCCCTCGCGGTTGCCGACGAGGATCAGGGCGTTGTGGAAGCAGGCGCTGTAGCCGGCCGCGAAGAGCTGTTCCGGGTTGGTGCCGTTGCCGTCGCCGCCGAGCTGCGGGGGCATCGCGACCTTGAGTTCGAGCTGACCGTCCTGGCTGGTCACGTAGCCCTCGCGGCCGCCGTGGGCGGTGGCCTCCGCCACATACATGATCTTCGTCGGGCGGGTGTCGACGGCGGGGCCGTCAGTCATGCTGTCCTCCCCCGGGAACCAAGTGTGCACAAGTACATCGTGCACAAGGTACTGGCCGGTAACACGGGAGCACGATCAGGGGGTGGGCAACCGGCGGTAACGCTCAGCGGGCCCGGTCCGCCGCCGTCTCGGCCCGCCCGGCCAGCCGCCACAGCTCCTCGCGCAGCCGCCCGGCCTCCGCCGCGTCGAGCCCGGTCGCCGTGAGCAGCGCACCGGGCACCCGGCCCGCCCGCTCCCGGAGTTCCTCCCCGCGCCCCGTCACGGCCACCAGCACCGACCGCTCGTCCCGGGCCGACCGCTCACGCCGTACCAGACCGGCCGCCTCCAGCCGCTTCAGCAGCGGCGAGACCGTGCCGTAGTCCAGGCGCAGGGCCGCGGCCAGATCCTTGACGGCTGTCTCGCCGCGCTCCCAGAGGACCAGCAGCACCAGGTACTGGGGATAGGTGAGGCCCAGCTCGTCGAGGAGCGGGCGGTACGCCGCCGTCACCGCACGCTGCGCCGCGTACAGCGCGAAGCACAGCTGCTCGTCCAGCAGCGGCGATCCGTCGCTCTCCTCGTTCGTCACGCGCCCATTGTCACGGACGGGCCGGAGCCGCCGGGACGGAACGCGGGTCGAAGCCGAACGGCAGCTCCAGGCGGTTCGCCCGCATCAGCTCCTCGTCCGAGAGCAGCTCGCCGGTCGGCCCGTCGGCCGCGATCACCCCGTCGCTGAGGACCAAGGAGCGCGGGCACAGCTCCAGCGCGTAGGGCAGGTCGTGCGTGACCATCAGCACGGTCACGTCCAGGGAGCGCAGGATGTCCGCCAGTTCGCGGCGGGAGGCGGGGTCGAGGTTGGAGGACGGCTCGTCCAGGACGAGGATCTCCGGCTCCATCGCCAGCACGGTCGCGACGGCCACCCTGCGGCGCTGCCCGAAGGACAGGTGGTGCGGCGGGCGGTCCTTGAAGTCCGCCATGCCGACCCGCTCCAGCGCCCGCTCCACACGCGCCTCCAGCTCGGGCCCCTTCAGCCCGGCCGCCGCCGGCCCGAACGCCACGTCCTCGCGGACCGTCGGCATGAAGAGCTGGTCGTCCGGGTCCTGGAACACGATGCCGACCCGGCGCCGGACCTCGGCCATGTTCCGCTTGTCCACGGGCAGCCCCGCGACGGTCACCGTGCCGGCGCCGCCGGTCAGGATGCCGTTGAGGTGCAGCACGAGGGTCGTCTTGCCCGCGCCGTTCGGGCCGAGCAGCGCGACCCGCTCACCGCGCGCGACCGAGAAGTCGACGCCGAAGAGGGCCTGGTGTCCGTCGGGGTAGGCGAAGGCGAGGCCGGAGACCTCCAGAGAAGCAGTCACAGGGACCATCCCAGCAGACAGACGAGCAGAGCGGCGCAGGGGAGGGCCAGGGCGTACGACCACTGCGCCCGGGACGCGGTCACCTCGTCGATGACGGGCATGGAGCCGGCGTATCCGCGGCTGACCATGGCCAGGTGCACGCGCTCGCCGCGCTCGTAGGAACGGATGAACAGCGCGCCCGCCGACTTGGCGAGCACACCCCAGTGCTTCACGCCGCTCGCCTCGAAGCCGCGTGACTCCCGGGCGATCCGCATGCGCCGCATCTCGTCGGTGATGACGTCGCCGTAGCGGATCATGAACGACGCGATCTGCACGAGCAGCGGCGGGAGCTTGAGGCGCTGCAGGCCGAGCAGCAGTTCGCGCAGCTCGGTCGTGGCGGCCAGCAGCACCGAGGCCGCGACGCCGAGCGTGCCCTTGGCCAGCACGTTCCAGGCGCCCCACAGGCCGTTCACGCTCAGGGACAGACCGAGGACGTCGACCCGTTCGCCCTCGGCCACGAAGGGCATGAGCACGGCGAACGCGACGAACGGCACCTCGATCAGCAGCCGCCTGAGCAGGAAGCCGGCGGGCACGCGCGCGATGTACGCGACGGCCCCGAGCAGCACGGCGTACAGCCCGAACGCCCACATCGCCTCGCGCGGCGTCGACACCACGACCACCACGAAGGCGAACACGGCCGCGAGCTTGGTGTGCGGCGGCAGGCCGTGCACGGGCGAGTGCCCGTGCCGGTACAGCTTGTGCGCGTGACCCGCTCCCATGTCAGACGCTCGTCAGGCTCGTCGTGTCCGACGGGGACGTGTCCTGCGTGCGGCGGCGGCGCACCGCCCAGAACACCCCGGTGCCCGCGACCACCGTGACGCCCACGCCGATCACACCCGCCAGGCCCCCGGACAGGCGTGCGTCGTCGACGTCCTCGACGCCGTAGTCGGCGAGCGGGGAGCCGGCCGTGGAGTGCTCCTCGGTCTTCTTGTCGATGCCGTGATCGGCGGCGACCTTCTCCAGACCGTCGGGGTTCGCCGAGGCGTAGAAGCTGACGAAGCCGGCCAGCACGAGGGAGGTGACCAGGCCCGCCGCCCACACCTTGCGGTGCGAGGTCCGGGCGGCGACGGGGACGGGCTCGGCCTCGGGCGCGTCGACCAGTTCGCCGTTCACCCGCAGCTTGAGCTTCTGCGTCAGACCGCGTGCCCCGTACACCAGGTCGGGGCGGACGGCGATGACCGCGCCGACGGTGAGCGCGGTGATCACGGCCTCGCCGATGCCGATCAGGACGTGCACGCCGACCATGGCGGTGGCGACCTTGCCGATCGAGACGTCGGTGGTGCCGCCGATCGCGTACATCAGCGTGAAGGCCAGGGCGGCAGCCGGGACGGACACCAGGGCGGCGACGAAGGAGGCCGCGGTGACCGACCTGCGGGTGCGGGGCAGCACCTTCACCAGGCCGCGGAAGAGGGCGTAGGCCACGACCGTCGTGACGATCGCCATGTTGGTGATGTTCACGCCGAGCGCGGTCAGACCGCCGTCCGCGAAGAGGATGCCCTGCATCAGCAGGACGACGGAGACGCACAGGACCCCGGTGTAGGGGCCGACGAGTATCGCCGCCAGCGCACCGCCGAGCAGATGGCCGCTGGTGCCGGCCGCGACGGGGAAGTTCAGCATCTGCACGGCGAAGATGAACGCCGCGACGAGTCCTGCCAGCGGCGCCGTGCGCTCGTCGAGCTCGCGGCGTGCGCCGCGCAGGCTCACGGCGACGGCGCCCGCGGCGATCACACCGGTGGCGGCGGAGGTGGGGGCGTTGATGAATCCGTCAGGTACATGCACGGATCGATGATGTGGCTTGATGCGAACGATTTGCAAGAGCGTGAAGCTCGTTTTATCTCACGCCGGGGTATATCCGGCTCCTAAGGCGCAATCCGGAAAATATGCGACATTAGAGGAGGAGTGGACGTACGGTTTCCACTCGTATTGCGCACGGTGAAGGGGCCGTCCGATGTCCGTAGTCGAGCAGTACGCGCGAGCCCACATCGTCTCGGACGCGGCCGTCCCGCTCGTCGACGAGCTGGAGGCGGTACCGGTCCGGCTGCGCTACGACCCCGACCACGACCCCCGCAGGGTGCGCATGGCGCTGCCGGGTACCGGTGGCGGCGAGTGGACCTTCGGCCGCGAACTGCTGGAGGAGGGGCTGCGGGCCCCCGCCGGAAGCGGCGAGGTGCGGGTGTGGCCCTGCGGCCGGGTGCAGGTCGTCGTCGAGTTCCATACCGCGGAGGGCGTGTCCGTGGTGCAGTTCGAGCGGCAGGCACTGCTGCGGTTCCTGCGGCGGACGTACATGGCCGCCGCGGAACCCGTCACCCATTGAGCCCCGCGCTCAGCCGCCCATCTTCAGCAGCGCCGCCACGATCGGACCCGCCGTCGAGCCGCCGTGCCCGCCCTGCTGGACCACGCCCGCGGCGGCCAGGTCGCCCCGGTAGGCCGTGAACCAGCCGTTCGGCTTCTTCTGCCCGTCGACCTCGGCGGACCCGGTCTTCGCGCCGACATCGCCGCTCACCCCGGCCATCGCCTCCGCCGCCGTGCCGTACGCGGCCGTGTACGACATCAGCTCCCGCAGCTGGGACAGGGTGCCCGCCGGCAGGGTGCGGGAGGCCTTGGCCAGCTTGCGCCCGTCCACGTCCGGGGAGACCAGGTAGGGCTGATGGAACGTGCCGGACTTGACCGTCGCCGACACCGACGCCATGTTCAGCGGGTTCATGCGGACCCCGCCCTGCCCGATCAGCGAGGCGCCCATCTGGGCCGCCGACTGCACCGGCACCGCGCCGTCGAAGGACGGCACACCGATCGCCCAGTTGTTGAGCCCCAGGCCGAAGACCTGCTGGGCCTCCTTGGTCAGGTCGTCGTCCTTCAGCTTCGGGGCCTGGCTGATGAAGGCCGTGTTGCAGGACCGCGCGAAGCTCGCCTTGAAGGTGCCGTTCTTGATCTCGAACTTGTCGTCGTTCTGGAACTTCCAGTGGCCGTACGTGAAGTACTTCGGGCACGGGTGCTTCTTGTCGGCGGAGGCCAGGCCCTTCTCCAGCAGCAGCGACGAGGTGATGACCTTCATCGTGGAGCCGGGGGCAAGGGAGCCCTGGAAGGCGGTGTTGAAGCCGGGGGAGGCGTTGGCCGCGGCCAGGATCTCGCCGGTCGACACCCGCAGCAGGACCACCGACGACCTGGCCTTCTTCGCGACCTTCTGCTCGGCCGCCGCCTGCAGGGCCGGGTCCAGCGTGGTCTTCACCGTGCCGGGAGTGCCCTCGCTCAGCTCCAGCAGGGTCTTGTCGGAGAGGTCCTTGGCCTTGGCGGCCTTGCCGCGTACGACCCGCAGTTCGATACCGGCCTTGCCGCCGGCCTCCTTGCCGTACTTCTCGCGCAGCCCGTCCAGGACCGGGCCGAGGGAGGCGTACTTCTTCGTGGTCAGCTCCCCGCCGTCCCGGTCGAGGGCCTTGACCGGGGGCGTGCCCGCCTCGCCGGTCACCAGCGTGTCCCCGTCCCTCAGGTCCGGATGGACGACCGCGGAGTGCCAGTCGACCAGGGGCTTGCCGTCGGCGGCGCGGCGCGTCACGGTCAACGCGCTGTCGTACGTCAGCGGCTTGTCGGTGCCCTTGTAGGACACCGTGCCCTTGACCGAGAACGGCACCTTGTCACCGGTGGGCTTGCCCGGGGTGAGGGTGACGTCCTTGATGTGGGCGTCCTTGGTGTAGCCGGTGAGCAGCGGACGGGCCGCGGCGGGGTCGTCGGTGGCCGCGGCGGCCTGCGTGACCTTTCCGGACTGCCAGGCGGTGAGGAAGGCGGTGGCGGTGGTTCTGACCTCGGCCGGCGACGGCGGGCCGGTCTTGACCTCGGCCTTCCGGTCCGCCGCCCGCGACCCGTCGTCGGCGGCGGCACCACCGCCGAACAGCGCGTAGGCACCGGCTCCGCCGCCCGCGACGACCACGGCGATCATCCCGCCGATCACGGCGGGTCTCGTCTTCCGTCGCTCGGCGACGCGCCTTCTGTTGCCCACTGCTGTTCTTTCCTCCGCGCTTCCCCAGGGTCCCCGTCGCCCTCAGCTGTCCCATGTCCCAACGACGGCCACCACCCTAGAGTCCCGTCCCGGGACGGTGAGATCAGCCACCGGTTCGTAGCACGGCTGCGACAATCGGCCCGGCCGCGTCGCCGCCGTGGCCGCCCTGCTCGGTCATGGCCGCGGCCGCGACGTCGTCCCGGAAACCGGTGAACCAGCTGTTGGACTTGGCGTTGCCGTCGACCTCGGCGGAACCGGTCTTGGCGCCGATGTCACCGCCGAGTCCGCGCATGGCCTGCATGGCCGTGCCCTGCGTGGCGGTCAGTCGCATCATCTGCTTGAGCTGGCTCGCGGTGCTCGACCGCAATCCCTCGGCCTGTGCCAGTTCCCGGTCGTCCAGCTTCGGCGAGACCAGGTAGGGCTGGCGGAAGGTCCCGGTGATGGCGGTCGCGGTGACCGAGGCCATGTTCAGCGGGCTCATCTGGACCTGCCCCTGCCCGATGGCACCCGCCGCCCGGTCCGGCCCGTCGACCGCGGGCACGTTGCCGTCGAAGGAGACGATGCCGGTCTTCCAGTTGTCCTGCCCCAGCCCGAAGCGGTTCTCCGCCTCCTGGGTCAGCGAGGCGTCCGTGAGCGGCTTCTCGTCGATGAGCTTGATGAAGGCGGTGTTGCAGGACCGCATGAAGCTGTTGGCCAGCGTGGCGTTCTCGTCGGGCTTCATATTGGTCAGGTTCTTGAAGGTCTGGCTCTGCCACACGGCGGTGTCGGGGCAGGGCGCCGGACCGTTCATCGAGGTCACGCCGTTGTCGATGAGCATCGCGGCGGTGATGATCTTCATGGTGGAGCCGGGTGCCGACTGGCCCTCGAAGGCCGCGTTGAAACCGTCCGTGCGGTTGTTGGCCACGGCCAGCACCTCGCCGGTGCTGGGCTTGACGGCGACCACCGACGACTGGGCGAACCGCTTGACCGCCTTCTCGGCGGCCGCCTGCGCGCTCGGGCTGATCGTGGTGGTGAGCTTGCCCGGCTTGCCCTTGGCGAGGGTGAGCAGCGGAGTGTCGGGGGCGCCGTCGCCGTCGTGCCGGACGACCAGCTCGATGCCGGGGGTGCCGCCGGCCTGCTCGCCGTACTTGTCGCGCAGGGCGTCCAGGATCGGGCCGAGGGAGGGGTACTTCTCCTTGGTCAGCTCCGAGCCGTCGCGGCCGACGGCTTCGATGGGCGGGGTGGCCGACTTCCCGGTGACGAGGGTGTCGCCCTTCTTCAGCCCGGGGTGCACGACGGACGGCTGCCAGTCGACCAGCGCCCGCCCTGTGGTGAGCCCGCGCACGACCTTGAGCTCGCTGCGGTAGCTCAGCGGCTCGGACGTGCCGTCGTAGGCCACCTTCGCCTTCACCGCGTACGGCACGGTGGTGCCCCGGGGCGCGCCCGGCGTGATCTTCACATCCGTGATGTGGGCATCGTCGGCGAAGGCGCCGAGCAACTGCTCGGCGGCCGCGTCGTTGTTGGTGTACGACGCCGCCTTCGCGGACGCTCCGGTCTGCCAGGCCTTGAAGAACGCGGCCGTGGTCTCCTTGACCTCGTCCTCGCCGGGCGGACCCGACCGCTTCTGCGCGGCGACCCCGCCCGCGCCGCCCCCGTCACCGCTCAACGCGCTCATGATGTTGTAGGCGCCGTAGCCGGCCCCACCCACCATCACCGCGAACACGCCGCCTATGACGGCGGCTTTGACGCCCTTGCTCATTGGGACGTCCCCTCCCCGTTGAGCCTTCCGCGCTCCTTTGAACGCGTTCAGAAAGCTCGATCCCGGGAGCACTCTATGCGTAAGCGGTTGCTAACGGGACAGGCGTTTCGATTTTTGACCGAACACAGATCACACCCACGTATCCAGCCACATCCGCGACCGCCAGTCGTCGATCGGGATGGCCGTGCCGGTGTAGAGGGGCCAGAAATAGATGAAGTTCCAGGTGATCAGGAGGACCAGGACGCCCGCGGCCGTGGCGCCCGCGACGCGGCGGGTGTCGGAGGAGCGGGGAGGGCCGATGATCGCGCCGAGCAGCATCGCCACCGCCAGGCACAGGAACGGCAGGAACACGACGGCGTAGAAGAAGAAGATCGTGCGCTCCTGGTACATGAACCAGGGCAGGTATCCGGCCGCGATGCCGCAGGCGATGGCACCCGCGCGCCAGTCCCGGCGGAAGAACCAGCGCCACAGGACGTAGAGGACCGCGAAGCAGGCGACCCACCACAGCAGCGGTGTGCCGAGCGCGAGGACCTCGCGGGCGCACTTCTCGCCCGCGTCGGCGGGACAGCCGTCCTTGCCGGGGGCGGGGGACTCGTAGAAGTACGACACCGGACGGCCCAGGACGAGCCAGCTCCACGGGTTGGACTGGTACGTGTGCGGCGACGACAGGCCGACGTGGAACTCGTAGACCTGGTGCTCGTAGTGCCACAGGCTGCGCAGCCAGTCGGGCAGGAACGTCCAGCTGCCGCCCTTGCCGCTGGTCGCGGCCCAGTTGCGGTAGTAGCCGCCGGAGCCGTTCGTGGCGGAGAGGATCCAGCCGGTCCAGGACAGCAGGTAGGTGACCAGGGCGACCGGGACGGTGGCGAGGAACGCCAGGCCCGTGTCGCGCTTGAGGACCGCCGAGTACGGGTGGCGGGCACCGGCGACCCGTCGCGAGCCGACGTCCCACAACACCGCCATCAGGCAGAACGCGGCCAGGATGTACAGGCCGTTCCACTTCGTGCCGATGGCCAGGCCCAGCATCAGGCCCGCGGCCCAGCGCCAGGGGCGCCATCCCAGGCGGGCCGTCTCCGCCGTGTGCCGGTCGGGCCGGGCCCGGCCGTCCTCGGCCGGCGGCAGCGCGGCGGCGAGCTTCGCGCGGGCCTTGTCCCGGTCGACGAGCAGGCAGCCGAACGCCGCCAGCACGAAGAACATCAGCACGCCGTCGAGCAGGGCCGTGCGGCTCATCACGAAGTGCAGGCCGTCCACCGCCATCAGCGCGCCCGCGAGACACCCCAGGAAGGTGGAGCGGAACAGGCGGCGGCCGATCCGGCACAGCAGCAGCACGGACAGCGTGCCGAGCAGCGCGGTCATGAACCGCCAGCCGAAGGGGTCGAAGCCGAACATCAGCTCGCCGAGCCCGATGACGTACTTGCCGACCGGCGGGTGAACGACGTACGCCGCGTCCGCCGGGAGCGTGACGTGACCGCCCGAGGACAGGACGAGGTCGTTGGCGTTCTTGTCCCAGTTGAGCTCGAATCCGCGGTGGACCAGCGCCCACGCGTCCTTGGCGTAGTACGTCTCGTCGAATATCACCGCCCTGGGGCTGCCCAGGTTCCAGAACCGCAGCACCCCCGCCAGCAGCGTGACGAGCAGCGGGCCGATCCAGCCCGACCAGCGCACCAGCCGTTCGGCGAGCGTGTGCCGGATGCCGAGCGCCGCCCACAGCCGCGGGGAGGGCTCGGTGTACGGCGGCACCAGGCGGTCACGGACGTCGCGGGTGTCGCTTCCGGGCTGCCCCTGGTAGCCGAAGCGGCGCAGCCGCTGCTGCCAGGACGGCCGCTGGTCGAGCGGCGCCTGGCCCTGACGGGTGTCCGTGGAGGATGCGGTACTGGTCACCGCGCCATCGTAGGGAACCGTTCTGTGTGAGTCCCGTGCATGGGCGTATGCGTCCGCATCGTCCGCCCCTGGGAAGTCACCCCGGGGAGAAGTCCCCGCCCGCCGCCCCTGGGAGGATGGGGGCGTGATCGGAACCCTCGTACTCGCAGGCACCCCCATCGGCGACATCGCGGACGCCCCGCCCCGGCTCGCCGAGGAACTGGCCGGAGCCGACGTCGTCGCCGCCGAGGACACGCGGCGGCTGCGCCGGCTGAGCCAGGCGCTCGGTGTCACCCCCAAGGGCAAGGTGGTGTCGTACTTCGAGGGCAACGAGTCGGCCCGGACGCCGGAACTGGTCGAGGAGCTCGTGGGCGGGGCGCGGGTGCTGCTCGTCACGGACGCGGGCATGCCGTCGGTGTCCGACCCGGGGTACCGGCTGGTGGCCGCCGCGGTCGAGAGGGACGTGCGGGTCACGGCCGTGCCCGGGCCGTCCGCGGTGCTCACCGCGCTCGCGCTGTCCGGGCTGCCCGTCGACCGGTTCTGCTTCGAGGGGTTCCTGCCGCGCAAGGCGGGGGAGCGGCTGGGGCGGCTGCGGGAGGTCGCCGACGAGCGGCGCACCCTCGTCTACTTCGAGGCTCCCCACCGGCTCGACGACACGCTGTCGGCCATGGCCGAGGTGTTCGGGGCGGAGCGGCGGGCGGCGGTGTGCCGGGAGCTGACCAAGACGTACGAGGAGGTCCGGCGCGGCGGGCTGGGGGAGCTGGCCGCGTGGGCCGCGGAAGGCGTGCGCGGGGAGATCACCGTGGTCGTGGAGGGCGCGCCGGAGAAGGGGCCCGAGGAGGTCGGGCCGGAGGAGCTGGTGCGGCGGGTCCGGGTGCGGGAGGAGGCGGGGGAGCGGCGCAAGGAGGCGATCGCCGCGGTGGCGGTGGAGGCCGGGGTGCCGAAGCGGGTGGTGTTCGACGCGGTGGTCGCCGCGAAGAACGCCGGTGGGTGAGCCGGGTCCGGGGAAGCGGCCGGGGTGCTTGGCGGGGCGCGCGCTGACCGTGGTCGATCGCGCCCGCGCGGCGGAGCCGCACATGGATGCAGACCCGCGCCCTGAAGGGGCGCTCCTTACGAGGCACCAACACCCTCTGAGCAGGGCGCATGTCGTTTGAGCGTGCGCCCCATGGGTGGGCAAAGCACAAGGGGCGCAGGGGCAAGGGACGCCCAAATCGGGGCCAATAGTCGACAGGTCTGCTGCCATCGGTCCGGCCGGGGAGTCCACTGGGTTGCGGGGACGGAATCGTCCTCACGCCACAGCGGACCAACAGGAGCTGGCATGAGTGAGATCGCAGGGCAGACCGGGCTCCGCGCCGGTGCGACCGCAGTCGTCAACGAGTCCTACTCCTTCGCCTGCATGCGGTGCGGGCACGGCTGGGAGCAGTCGTACGAGATAGAGCACCACACGGACGCCGCGGGTCACGAGTTCGTCCTCTACGTGGCCGACGGCAAGGTGGTGCCCTCCCCGTTGAGCAAGCCCGAGTGCCACAACTGCGACAGCCACGTCGTGCGGATCATGCGGCCCGGGCGGGTCGCGTCGGCGCGTGACGCGGCGCACCGGCCCCACCGCGTGCCGCCACCCGCCGGGCCCGTGGAAGTGCCCACCGCGGACGCCGAGACCGGGACGGCGGCCGGCGAGGAGCAGCGCGAGCACCACCACTGGCACCTGTCCGACCTGCTGCACCCCTTCCAGCGCAAGGCGAGCTGACCCGTCCGGCTTCCCTTGTCGACGCCCTCCCCGGTCCTCCCCCACCGGGGAGGGCGTACCCCTTTCGTAGGATCGGTGCATGCCTTCGAACGATGCCGGCCGCCCGGACAAGAACGCGGCCCCGCCCCTCCCGGAACCCCTCCGGGTGCCGGTCGCCGACTCCCACACCCACCTGGACATGCAGTCCGGCACGGTCGAGGAGGCGCTGGCGAAGGCGGCGTCGGTCGGAGTGACGACGGTCGTGCAGGTCGGCTGCGACCTCAAGGGCTCCCGCTGGGCGGCCGAGACGGCCGCGGCCCACGACGCCGTCCACGCCACGGTCGCCCTGCACCCGAACGAGGCGCCCCGCATCGTGCATGGAGACCCCGACGGGTGGTCGCGGCAGGGCGCCCGTGAACCCGGCGGCCAGGCCGCCCTGGACGACGCCCTCGCCGAGATCGACCGGCTGGCCGCGCTGGAGCAGGTCAAGGGCGTCGGCGAGACCGGCCTCGACTACTTCCGCACCGGCCCCGGGGGCAAGGAGGCGCAGGAGCGTTCCTTCCGCGCCCACATCGAGATCGCCAAGCGGCACGGCAAGGCCCTGGTCATCCACGACCGCGAGGCCCACGCCGACGTCCTGCGGGTGCTGAAGGAGGAGGGCGCCCCCGAGCGGACCGTCTTCCACTGCTACTCCGGCGACGCCGAGATGGCCGGGATCTGCGCGAGCGCGGGCTACTTCATGTCGTTCGCCGGCAACGTCACCTTCAAGAACGCCCAGAACCTGCGGGACGCGGTGGCGGTGGCCCCGCTGGAGCTCCTTCTCGTCGAGACCGACGCCCCCTTCCTCACCCCCGCGCCCTACCGCGGACGGCCCAACGCCCCCTACCTCGTGCCGATCACCGTGCGGGCCATGGCCGAGGTGCGCGGCATCGACGAGGACACGCTGGCCCGGGCCCTCGGCGCTAACACCGCACGCGCGTTCGGCTACTGACCCCGCCGCCCGCCTCACCGTACGACTGTGCGTAGTCGCGTCGCTTTGGAGAGTGACGGCCGCTCCGCTAGGTTCTGGGGGCCCTATCCGGACCCCTCTGGACCCCCTCCGGCCCCTGGAGCGTGTCGGCGTGAGCAACGCGCGGTACGAGACGTACGAGACGTATGGCCCCGGTTACGCCGATCCGGTGTACGGCGGGTTCGACGTGTCGCCGGCCGATCTGCACAGCGCCGAGACCCTCGTCCACGGGACGCCGGCGCCCCCCGGCGCCTACGCGGACACCCACCGGCCGGCCTACGCGGACACCTACCGGCCGGCCTACGCGGACACCTACCGGCCGGCCTACGAGGCGCCGACCCTGCCCGCTCTGCCCCGGCAGGGCGGGCAGGACGACGAGCGCGACCCCGGGCCCGTCGGGCACCCCGAGCCGGACCCGGGCGTGCGCGCCGGTTCGCGTGCCGCGGCGCGCACCGGCTCGCACCGCAGGGCCGCGCGCCGGCGCAGGGCGCGCTACGCCCAGCGCCCGGACGGGCCCATGCGGCGGCTGCTCCCGCAGGCCCTCGTCGTCGCCTTCCTGGCGGGCGGCACCACGGCCTTCGTCGCCAAGGACAAGGCGATCGAGCTCAACGTCGACGGCAAGGCCCGCACGCTGCACACCTTCGCCGACGACGTCACCGAGCTGCTGGCGGAGGAGGGGGTCGAGGTCGGCGCCCACGACGTGGTGGCGCCCGGGCCCGGCGCGCGCATCAGCAGCGGTGACGAGGTCGCCGTACGCTTCGCCCGTCCCGTGCGGCTCACCCTCGACGGACACCGGCGTGAGGTGTGGACGACCGCCCACACGGTGGAGGGGGCACTGCGGCAGCTCGGTGTGCGGCACGAAGGCGCGTACGTGTCCACGTCGCGCTCCCGGCGCATCGGACGCGGCGGACTCGCCCTGGACGTGCGGACCGAGCGGACCGTCACGATCATGGCCGACGGCCGCGCCCGCACGGTGCGCACCAACGCGGCGACCGTCCGCGAGGTCGTGGAGGAGGCCGGGATCACCCTGCACGGCCAGGACACCACCTCCGTCCCGCAGGGCGGCTTCCCGCGCGACGGACAGACCGTGACGGTGCTGCGGATCACCGGCGGCAGGGAGGTCCGCGAGGAGCCGATCCCCTTCCAGGTGCGGCGGACGGAGGACCCCACCCTGTTCCAGGGCACGGAGGTCGTGGAGCGGGCGGGCGAGCCGGGCCTGCGCCGGGTCACCTTCGCCCTGCGCACGGTGAACGGAGTCCCCCGGAAGCCGCGCGAGATCAGGTCCGAGGTGGTGCGTGAGCCGAGCCCGCAGCTGGTCAGGGTCGGCACCATGCGGCGCCCGGCGTCCGTGCGGGGCGCCGACCACCTCGACTGGCAGGGCCTCGCGGCCTGCGAGTCCGGCGGCCGGCCCGACGCGGTCGACTCCTCGGGCACCTACGGCGGCCTCTACCAGTTCGACACCCGGACCTGGCACGCCCTCGGCGGCCAGGGCCGCCCCCAGGACGCCCCGGCCGCGGAACAGACGTACCGGGCGAAGAAGCTCTACGTGCGGCGGGGAGCAAGCCCCTGGCCGCACTGCGGGGGACGGCTGCACGGCTAGCGTGAGACAGGGCGCCGGCACACCCCCCGTACCCTTGTCCCCGTGACCAGCAGCCCCACCCCCGACGCCCTCCTGGGCCCCGCCGACATCCGCGAGCTCGCGGCCGCCCTCGGCGTACGCCCGACCAAGCAACGCGGACAGAACTTCGTGATCGACGCGAACACCGTCCGCCGGATCGTCCGCACCGCACAGGTCCGCCCCGACGACGTGGTCGTCGAGGTCGGCCCCGGGCTCGGGTCGCTCACGCTCGCGCTGCTGGAGGCCGCCGACCGGGTCACGGCCGTGGAGATCGACGACGTGCTCGCCGGCGCGCTGCCCGCGACCGTCACGGCCCGCATGCCCGAGCGCGCCGACCGGTTCGCGCTGGTCCACTCGGACGCCATGCACGTCACCGAGCTCCCGGGGCCCGCCCCGACCGCGCTGGTGGCCAACCTCCCCTACAACGTGGCCGTCCCGGTCCTGCTGCACATGCTCGACACCTTCCCGACCATCGAACGCACCCTCGTCATGGTCCAGGCGGAGGTCGCCGACCGGCTCGC
The DNA here is from genome assembly GCF_001280065.1 of Streptomyces sp. NRRL B-1140. Taxonomy (GTDB): domain Bacteria; phylum Actinomycetota; class Actinomycetes; order Streptomycetales; family Streptomycetaceae; genus Streptomyces. Next base: position 148,665 of record NZ_LGEA01000173.1, on the reverse strand, counting down.
CGCCCCGCCCGGCTCGAAGGTCTACGGCGTCCCCTCGGTCAAGGCCAACTGGTACGCCGAGGTCAAGCGCGCCGGGGCCATCGGACGGAACGTGTTCTGGCCCGCGCCCAACGTCGACAGCGGCCTGGTCTCCCTGGTCCGCCGCAGCGAGCCGCTGAGGACGACGGCCGCCAAGCGCGAGGTGTTCGCCGTCGTGGACGCGGCCTTCGCGCAGCGCCGCAAGACGCTGCGGGCCGCGCTCTCCGGCTGGGCCGGATCGGCCGCCGCCGCCGAGGAGGCCCTGGTCGCCGCCGGGGTCTCGCCGCAGGCCCGGGGCGAGTCGCTCACCGTGGAGGAGTTCGCGCGGATCGCCGAGCACAAGGCGAACCTGCACCAGGAGAAGGAGACCGCGTGAGCGTCACGGTCCGCGTCCCCGCCAAGGTCAACGTCCAGCTGGCGGTCGGCGCCGCCCGCCCCGACGGCTTCCACGACCTCGCCAACGTCTTCCTCGCGGTCGGCCTCTACGACGAGATCACCGTCACCCCCGCCGACGAGCTCCGCGTGACCTGCGACGGCCCGGACGCCGACCAGGTCCCCCTGGACCGCACGAACCTCGCCGCCCGGGCCGCCGAGGCGCTCGCGGGGCGGTACGGCCGCAGCCCCGCCGTCCACATCCACATCGCCAAGGACATCCCCGTCGCCGGCGGCATGGCCGGCGGCAGCGCGGACGGCGCGGGCGCCCTGGTGGCCTGCGACGCGCTGTGGGGGACCGGCGCCTCCCGCGACGAACTCCTGGAGATCTGCGCCGAGCTGGGCAGCGACGTGCCGTTCAGCCTGGTCGGCGGGGCCGCCCTCGGCATCGGGCGGGGGGAGCAGCTGACGCCCCTGGAGACCGGCGGCACCTTCCACTGGGTGTTCGCCATGGCCCGGCGGGGCCTGTCCACCCCGGCGGTGTTCCGCGAGTTCGACCGGCTCGGCGAGGGCACGGACATCCCCGAGCCCGTCGCCTCCGGCGAACTGCTCGCCGCCCTCGCCAAGGGTGACCCGGACGCGCTCGCCGCCGCCGTCTCCAACGACCTCCAGCCCGCCGCCCTCTCCCTCTTCCCGGAACTGGCCGCAACCCTGGCCGCGGGCCGGGCCGCCGGTGCCCTCGCCGCCCTCGTCTCGGGCTCCGGACCGACCACCGCGTTCCTGGTCCGCGGCCCGGAGTCGGCAGCGGCCGTGGCGCAGGCCCTGCTGGCGTCCGGCACGTGCCGGACGGTGCGCACGGCATCCGGCCCGGCACCCGGGGCGACGGTGGCGGCCACCGGTTAATCACGTGCCCCGGCCGTTGCCGGGCGCCTAGGATCCCCCAGTTGGTCACGACAGGGGGAGCGAAAGCGTGGAGGAACTGGTCGCGGCCGTACGGCGCGGGGACGCCGACGAGGTCACGGCGCTCCTGGAGTCCGGCGCCGACCCCGACACCCTCGCCGAGGGCCTGCCGGTTCTCTGCCTGGCCGTGGCGGCGTACGACGAACCCGTCGCCGAAGCGCTGCTCCAGGCCGGCGCCGACCCCCTGCGCCGGTTGCCCGACGGGAGCACCCTGCTGCTGCGGGCGGTGGACGGCGGGTCCCACCTGCTGGCCTACGCGCTCGCCACCAGTCGGATCCCCCTCCCGGCACCCGCCCGCGCCGAGTTGCTGGCCCGGGCCCGGCGCTGGGTCGAGGCGGGAGCCGAGGCCGAACTGCGCCGTGTCACCGGACGCACCGGACCCATCGAGCGGATCCGGATCCGGCACGAAGAGATCGGCTGGTGGTGCGAGCAGCTCACGCTCGGCGGGACGACCGTGCGCGACGAGCACGGGGCGGTGCTCACGTCCATGGAGGAGCGCTACGGGATCCGTACGCCCTTCGACGAACTGGTCGCCCGGGCCCTCGCCCACCCCGACCGGGACCACGTCGTCTGGTCGGACGTGGTGTTCACCCTCGGCCGCCGGCTGGACGAGGAGACCTGGCAGTGGACCAGGGACCTCCTCAACCACCCCGACCGGCTGCACCGCCTGCTCGCGGCGGAGACGCTGCTGTTCCTGATCCTCGGCGACCCGCTCAAGGGAGGCGATCCGTTCTGGGAGCGGGGCAGGGAGCTGGTCCCCTGGGCCGAACAGGAGGAGGACCCGGAGGTGCTGGCCGCCCTCCTGAACGCGATGACCCACGACAGCGCCCCGGAGATCGAGGCCGTAGGCCTGTCGCACCTCACCCACCCGGACCCGAGAGTGCGCTCCCTGGTCCCGGACGCCCTGGAGCGCTCCGAGGTCGGCCACTCCCAGGTCCGCCCCGAGGGCCTCGCCGCGGTGCTCACCCTGGCCGGTGACGAGGACCCCGAGGTGCGCGAGGCGGCGTGCCGCTGGCTCGCGCACTACCGGGGTTGCGAGCCGGAGATCGGGGACGCGCTGCTCGCGCTCACCCATGACGAACGGCAGGAGATCCGCATCGGCGCCGTCTCCGGCCTGGCCTACCGCGACGACCCGCGCTGCGTGGAGGCCGAGCACCGGATCGGCCCCCGCGACCCTGATCAGCCGTTCGACGAGAGGCTGATGGACGTGTGGCGCTACCAGCGCCGCCAGGAGGCGGCGGACGGCGGCTGACCGCCCCGGCCGGAGCACCCCCGCGCGCGACTACCCTGGAGGGTCGATCCATCCCCCTTGGCAGGAGAGTAATGGCCGTCAACCTGGTCAATGTCGAGAACGTCAGCAAGGTGTACGGCACCCGTGCCCTGCTCGACGGCGTCTCCCTCGGCGTCTCCGAAGGGGAGCGCATCGGTGTCGTGGGCCGCAACGGCGACGGGAAGACCACGCTCATCCGCATGCTCGCCAAGCAGGAGGACGCCGACACCGGGCGTGTCACGCACTCGGGCGGGCTGCGTCTGGGCGTGCTCACCCAGCACGACTCCCTCGACCCCGAGGCCACCGTCCGCCACGAGGTCATCGGCGACATGGCCGACCACGAGTGGGCGGGCGACGCCAAGGTCAGGGACGTGCTCACCGGCCTGTTCGGCGGGCTCGACCTGCCCGGGTTCCCCAAGGGCCTGGACACCGTCATCGGCCCGCTCTCCGGCGGTGAGCGGCGCCGGATCGCTCTGGCCAAGCTGCTCATCGAGGAGCAGGACCTGCTGGTCCTGGACGAGCCCACCAACCACCTCGACGTCGAGGGCATCGCCTGGCTGGCCCGCCATCTGCAGAAGCGCCGGTCGGCCCTCGTCTGCGTCACCCACGACCGGTGGTTCCTCGACCAGGTGTGCACGCGCATGTGGGACGTCCAGCGCGGCGCGGTCTACGAGTACGAGGGCGGCTACTCCGACTACGTCTTCGCCCGGGCCGAGCGCGAGCGCATCGCCGCCACCGAGGAGGCCAAGCGGCAGAACCTCGTCCGCAAGGAGCTGGCCTGGCTGCGCCGCGGGGCGCCCGCCCGCACGTCCAAGCCGCGCTTCCGGGTCGAGGCCGCCAACGAGCTCATCGCGGACGTACCGCCGCCCCGGGACAGCAGCGAGCTGATGAAGTTCGCCTCCACCCGGCTGGGCAAGACGGTGTTCGACCTGGAGGACATCACCGTCCAGGCCGGCCCCAAGGTCCTCCTGAAGCACGTCACCTGGCAGCTCGGTCCCGGCGACCGCATCGGCCTCGTCGGCGTCAACGGCGCCGGCAAGACGTCGCTGCTGCGGGCCATGGCGCAGGCGGCCCGGACCGACGGGGAAGCCCAGCCGGCGGGCGGACGGGTCCGCGTCGGCAAGACCGTCAAGCTCGCCTACCTCTCCCAGGAGGTCGCCGAACTCGACCCCGCCACCCGCGTGCTGGAGGCCGTCCAGCAGGTGCGCGAGCGCGTCGACCTCGGCAAGGGACGCGAGATGACCGCCGGGCAGCTGTGCGAGACGTTCGGCTTCGGCAAGGAGAAGCAGTGGACGCCCGTCGGCGACCTGTCCGGTGGTGAGCGCCGCCGGCTCCAGCTGCTGCGCCTGCTCATGGACGAGCCCAACGTCCTCTTCCTCGACGAGCCCACCAACGACCTCGACATCGAGACGCTGACGCAGCTGGAGGACGTCCTCGACGGCTGGCCCGGCTCGATGATCGTCATCTCGCACGACCGGTTCTTCATCGAGCGCACCACCGACCGCGTCTTCGCGCTGCTCGGCGACGGCGCCCTGCGCATGCTGCCGCGCGGCATCGACGAGTACCTGGAGCGACGGCAGCGCATGGAGGAGGCGGCGGCGTCCTCGGCCCCCGCCGCCGCGCAGCAGCAGTCCGCGGCCCCGGAGAAGAGCGCGGCCGACCAGCGCGCCGCCAAGAAGGAACTGCAGAAGATCGAGCGGCAGCTCGACAAGGTCTCCGAGAAGGAGACCAAGCTGCACTCCCAAATCGCCGAAAACGCTACGGACTTCGCCAAGGTGGCCGAACTGGACGCGGAGTTGCGGGAGTTGGCCGGTCAGCGCGAGGAACTGGAGATGCGCTGGCTGGAACTCGCCGAGGATGCGTGAAGGGTGCGTGAAGACGCATAACGGCGGCATCACGGGCCGGTCCTCCCTTGGGAACAGGGGGTGATCGGCCCGCTGTGCTGTCGGAACCTGGTGATAGAAAGAGGCGTCTTAGAACTTTATGAAGCATCTCTGAGCCCATCGGGCATCTCAGGGTGTGGCTAAAAATCAGTGATCGAACGGGGGAGCCGCTGATGACTCAGCCGCCCAGTCAGCCGCCGCACGGTGGCTTCGGAGCACCGCAGAACCAGCCGCCGCAGGGCGGTGGTCACGGGGCACCGCAGACCCCGCCGCCGCCCCAGGGCCCGCCGCAGCACGGGTACGGCTACCCGCAGCAGCCCGGTCCGTACGGGCAGCCGGGACAGCCGGGCCCGTACAACCCCGGCCCCTACGGCCAGCCGCAGCAGCCCGGTGCGTACGGGCAGCCGGGGCCGTACGGTCAGCCGCAGCAGCCGGGCCCGTACGGCCAGCCCGGCTACGGCTACCCGCAGCAGCCGCAGTACCCCGGCGCGCCCGGCACCCCGCCCGGGGGCGGTTCGAACAACCCCTTCAAGGGCAAGCCCGCCCTGATCATCGGTGCCGCGGTCGCCGCGCTGCTCGTGGTCGGCGGCACCGTGTGGGCCGTCACCGGCGGCGACGACGGCAAGGGCAAGAAGAAGCCCGTCGCCCAGAAGACCGACGACGCCAAGGCCGGCTCCTCCGCCCCGGTCAACCCCGGTGACGGCAGCGGCGACGGCGGCGAGGACCCGGAGGACCTCAACGCGGGCCGCCAGGCCGGCGAGGCCAAGGTCCTCTGGTACAAGGAGGCGCCCGACGCCCCCGGCTCAGGCGCCGACGCCGACGGCATGTGGATCACCGGCAAGACCGCGGTGAAGGCCGCCTACAAGCAGCTCTCCGCCTACAACGTCGGTGACGGCAAACCGTCCTGGGACACGATCACCTTCCCGCAGAAGATCTGCGCGACGACCCCGCAGAAGACGTCCGACGACAAGATCGTCGTCGCGTACATGAGCGGCGGCAGCGACCGCGCCAAGTGCAACCAGCTGCAGGAGATCGACCTGGTCAGCGGCGACAAGGGCTGGAAGGGGCAGGTCGCCGACGGTGCCCTCTTCGACTCCACGCTCTCCGTCGAACTGTCCATCACCGGCAAGACGCTGATGGTGGGCCGCTCCCAGTCCGGCACCGCCTACGACGTCACCAACGGCGACAAGCTCTACGACAAGAAGAAGTACGGCAACGCCTGCTTCCCCGCCGCGTTCGCCGGCGGCGAGAAGCTGATCGCCGTCGCCTCCTGCGGTGCCGGCACCGACAAGGAGCACGACGAGGTCCAGGAGCTCGACCCGAAGACGGGCAAGGCCAAGTGGACCCAGCCGTTCGACAAGGGCTGGCGGGTCGCACGCACCTACTCGGTCAGCCCGCTGGTCGTCTACAGCACCAACGAGGACAAGAAGGCCTGGAACATCTCCACCTTCACCTCCGGCGGCAAGTTCCGCTCGCAGGTCGGCTTCGACGAGGACTTCGCCCCCGAGTGCGGCTGGGCCATCCTGGAGCGCGACCTCACGGGCTGCCAGGGCGTGGCCGTCGACGACAACACGCTGTACCTGCCGACCAAGGCCACCACCGGCGCCAACGAGGTCGTCGCGATCGACCTCGCCAACGGCAAGGAGAAGTGGCGTGTGAAGTCACCCGCCGACGAGTCGATGCTGCCGGTGAAGACCGAGGGCGGCAAGCTCATCGCCTATGTGGAGCCGTCGTACGACGCGGGCGGGCAGATCGTGTCCATCCCGACCGGCGGCAGCAGCCACAAGCCGTCCAAGCTGCTGCAGAACCCCGAGAGCGCCGCGGACATCGAGAACAGCTTCTTCTCCAAGGAGATCGACTGGGTCGACGGGCGCTTCTACATCTCGACGTCCCGGCTGAGCGGGAACGACGACACGAAGGAGAAGTTGATGCTCGCCTACGGCAAGTGACTCCTCCTTCCGCACTCCCTTCGTCGCCCGTCCCCCTCCCCGAGGTACCCACGCCATGACCCAGCCGCCGCCCCCGCCGCCCCAGCAGCCCCCGCAGGGAGGCGGCTTCGGCCCGCCCCCGGAGCAGCCGCCCCAGGACCAGCCGCCGCAGACCCCGCCGCCCGCGGCCGGGCCGAACCTCGGCAAGGCCCCGGAGCCGGGGTACGGGTACCCCCAGGCGCCGCAGACCCCGCAGGCCCCTCCGCCGGCCGCCCCGCAGACGCCGCCCCAGCCGCCGCAGGGTTACGGCTATCCGCAGGGCGCCCCGGCGCCCCAGCCTCCGCAGGCCCCGCCCGGCTACGGTTACCCCGGTCAGCAGCCGGGGCCGTACGGGCAGCAGCCGCAGGCACCGTACGGGCAGCAGCCGCAGGCGCCTTACGGGCAGCCCGGCTACGGGCAGCAGCCCGGTTACGGCTATCCGCAGCAGGCCGTGCCGCGCCAGCCGCAGGCCGGACAGCCGGGCGGCGGCAGGAAGTTCACCGCGCAGATGCTGATCATCGTTGCCGCGGTCGTGGCGATCGCGTTGATCATCGGCGGCGGCGTCTGGTACTCCAAGTCCGGCAAGGACGAGGGCAGGGAGAACGACACCGCCGGTCAGAGCGGCGGCACCGGCGGCACGGACGACGGCAACGGCGGCACCGCCTCCGGCAAGGAGAAGGCACCGTCCGACCCCGGCGCCAAGGTCCTCTTCCAGGTTCCGGCGCCCGAGGTGAAGAACGACAGCACCGTCGTCGTCTCCGGCTCGTGGCTCACCGACAAGGCGTACGTCAAGAGCGGCGTCGCCCGGATCGTCGGCTACGACCGCGACAAGGGCGACGAGCTGTGGAAGCTCCCGCTGGCCGGTCCGGTCTGCCAGGCCAGCCGCCACGTCACCGACGACAACCTGACGGCGGTCCTCTACCAGCCGGCGATGCCCACCAAGGCCGACCCCTCGCACGGGTGCAGCCAGATCGCGCTCATCGATCTCGACGCCGGCAAGCGACTGTGGACCAAGACGGTCAAGACCGGTGACCAGTTGGTCAACTTCGACAACATCACCCTCAGCGGGAAGACCGTCGCCGTCGGCAGCACCAGCGGCGGCGCCGCCTTCGACGTCTCCGGCAAGCTCCTGTGGAGCCCGAAGCCGGCCGACTCCTGCTACGACGCCGGTTACGGCGGCGGCGAGAAGCTGGTCGCGGTGCGCAAGTGCGGTTCCTATGACCAGCGGCAGCTGCACATCCAGACCATCGACCCGAAGTCCGGGAAGGTGATCTCGGAGTACAAGATGGCCGAGGGCATCGAGTACGCGAGCATCGTGTCGACCAACCCGCTGGTGGTGGCCGCCGACGTCGGCGACTCCGCGGGCGACGGCAGCGGCATCTCCGACTTCTTCTCCATCGACGGCAGGACCGGCAAGCTGCGCACCCGCATCTCCGCGCCGGGCGAGCAGTTCGCGGCCCGCTGCGAGGGCATCACCCGCGTCGAGGCCTGCAACCTGCTGGCCGTCGGCAACGACCGGCTGTACCTGCCGACCGAGGAGCACGACGGCACCGGCAAGTACAGCCAGACCAACGAGATCGTCGCCTTCGACCTCGCCACCGGCAAGCAGACCGGGCAGCGGGCCGACGCGGGTGACGGTTTCACGATCTCGCCGCTGCGCATGGACGGCGGCAACCTGATCGCGTACAAGCGTCCCCCGTACGACAAGGGCGGACAGGTCGTGTCCATCGCCGGGGGCAGCTTCAAGGAGACGTTGCTGCTGCGGAACCCCGCGACGGAGACGGTCCGCGACATGGAGACCAGCATGTCGCCGGAGTACTCCGAGGTCCTGTACTCCGAGGGGCACCTCTACATGTCCAAGGTGTACGCGAGCAAGCGGTCGACCGTGCGCGACAAGGAGTACCTGGCGGTCGGCTTCGGCACGGGCTGATCATCCGGTGACCGACTCGGGTTCCCTTCGGCCCCGTCCCTGATCAGGGACGGGGCCGTTCCTGTGGGGCGCGGTCAACCCGGGGCGAGAGGACTTTCGGCGATCCGGGGCGATTCTCGCCGGTAGGGGGAGCGCAACGTCGAACAAGCGTGTAGCTTCCGGGGGCATGAAGGCGGGGGAGCCGGGGGGCTTCCGTGGGGGGCTGGGGTGACTGGGGGGTTGCTCGATGGGAGTGCGGCTCATGGTGGTCGACGACCACCGATTGCTGGCCGAGGCGCTGGCTTCGGCGCTGAAGCTGCGGGGGCACCGGGTGCTGGCCGCGGCGGCGCCGGCCGCGGGTGCGGCGGAACTGGTGATCACGCGGGCGCCTGAGGTGTGCCTGCTGGGCACGGCGGCGCCGGCCGAGCCGGGGATCTTCGACCCGGTGGTGAGGATCAAGCGGGAGCGGCCGCAGGTGGCGGTGCTGGTGCTGGGGCCGGTGCCGAGTCCCCGGGGTATCGCGGCGGCGTTCGCGGCGGGGGCGTCGGGGTACGTCCGGCACGACGAGCGCATAGAGGGTGTCGAGCGGGCGATCATGAAGGCGCGGGCGGGGGAGGCGGCGGTGGCGCCGCAGCTGTTGCAGGGGGCGTTCAGTGAGTTGCTCAACCCGGCGGCCCAGCCGGACGACGAGGGGCAGCGGTTGCTGGCCATGCTCACGCCGAGGGAGGTCGAGGTCCTGGTCCGCGTCGCGGACGGCGAGGACACCCGCCTGATCGCGGCGGGCATGGGCATCGCACCGTCGACGGCGCGTACGCATGTCCAGCGCGTGCTGATGAAACTGGGTGTGGGGTCGCGCCTGGAGGCGGCGGCGCTGGCGGCGCGGACGGGGTTGCTGGACCGGGCGGGGCCGGTGCGGCGGGAGCCGTGAGCCGTCTGACCGGCGGTGCGGGTGCAGCCCGCCCCCGCTGCGGGCATGCGTGCCTCCCCCAGTGCCTTAAGGGCCTGGGAGGTGCCCCCAGGGCGGCACGGGTGGGCGCAGCGGTACCTCGCTCCGCCGAGTCGCGGGCCCACCCGGCCCCGGCACCGACGCCGCGCACCGGACGCCCCCGGGTCACTCCACCCGCTCGTCGTCCTCAGGCTCAACCCCCGGAGGCGCCGGCGCCGCAGGCCTCAGCTTCAGCCATGCCAGGAAGAACAGGCCCAGCAGCAGCATCCCCAGCCCGGTCCACAGGTTGATGTTCACACCGGCGGCCTTGTCGATGTCAGCGTCGGACGCCGTGAACCCCGCGATCGTGACGATGACGCCGTAGATCACGAACAGCCCGCCGATGATCCGCCGGATGTCGAACAGCCGCGCGGCGGTCGCCGACTTGCCCTGCAGTTCGGTTACTTCCCGCTGCAGGTCCTTCTCGGAGTAGGACTCGGACATGTGCGATCACACTCCTCGGTCAAGGGTCGGTCAGAACGAGAACGGGATGTAGCAGGCCGCGGCCAGGACGACCGCGCCCCAGCCCAGCAGGGCCGGCTTGCGGTACCAGGCCTCGTCGCCGGGGGCCGGCGGCTCCGCCATGCCGGGCGAGCGCGTGCCGTAGACCAGTCCCTGCAACTCCTCGGTCGGCTTGGGCGCCGTGAACAGCGACACCGCCACCATCACCACCGCGCCCGCGACGAAGCCCGCGATCGCCGAGACGAAGTTGGCCCCCTGGTCGGAGGGGATGTCGACGATGTCCTGCTTGTAGAGGACGAAGTAGTTGACCATCGCGGCGGTGGTGCCCGCGATGAGCCCCCAGAAGCCCGACTTCATGGACGCCCGCTTCCAGAACATGCCGATGATGAAGACGACGAACATCGGCACGTTGAAGAAGGAGAACAGCGTCTGGAGGTAGGCCATGATGTTGGAGAAGGACCGCGCGAGGAACGCCGTGCCGATGGAGGCCAGGACCCCGATCGCGGTGATGAGCCGGCCGAAGCGCACGTAGTACGCGTCCTCGCGGCCCTTCACCACGTACTTCGCCCAGATGTCCGTCGTGAACACGGTGTTGAAGGACGACACGTTCGCCGCCATGCCCGCCATGAAGGCCGCCAGGAGGCCCGTCACGGCGATGCCCAGGACGCCGTTGGGCAGCAGCTGCGACATCAGGTAGGGGATCGCGTCGTTGTACTGGAGGTCGGAGCCGGACGTGCCGATCTTCGGCACCAGCACCGCGGCGACCAGGCCCGGGATCATCACCAGGAACACGATGAAGATCTTCGGGAACGCGGCGATCAGGGGGGTGCGCTGGGCGGCCGAGAGGTTCTTCGCGGACAGCGCGCGCTGCACCTCGGCGAAGTTCGTCGTCCAGTATCCGAAGGAGAGGACGAAGCCGAGGCCCAGGACGATCGTCAGCCAGTTCGCGCCGAGCGGGTTGTCGCTGCCGATGCCCGTCCCGCCCCAGGACGTCATGAAGTCGGCGCCATGGCTCTTGGTGAGGGAGTCGGACAGGCCGTCCCAGCCGCCGACCTTCTTCAGGCCCAGCAGCGTGATCGGGATGAGCGCGGCGAGGATGACGAAGAACTGCAACACCTCGTTGTAGATCGCCGACGACAGTCCGCCGAGCGTGATGTAGGCGAGGACGAAGAACCCGGCGACGACGATCGCCACCCACTCCGGCCAGCCCAGCAGCGCCTCGACGACGATGGCCAGGGCGTAGAGGTTGACGCCGGCGATGAGGATCGCGGCGAAGGCGAAGAGGACCGAGCTGAGGAGGTGCGCCGCCTTGTCGAAGCGCATGAGCAGGAATTCGGGGACCGAGCGGACCTTGGAGCCGTAGTAGAAGGGCATCATCACCAGGCCGAGGAAGACCATGGCCGGGATGGCGCCGATCCAGTACCAGTGTGTGGTGTAGACGCCGTACTGGGCGCTGTTGGCGGCCATGCCCAGGATCTCGGTGGCGCCCAGGTTGGCCGCGATGAACGCCAGACCGGTGACCCAGGCGGGCAGGGAGCGGCCGGAGAGGAAGAAGTCGAGACTGGTCTTCACCGAGCGCCGGGCGGCGAAGCCGATGCCGAGGACGACGAGGAAGTAGATGCCGAGGATGGTGTAGTCGAGCCAGTTCGTGGGGAGCCGCAGCTCGGCCGACAGACAGGTGGGGGTTTGCATGAGCCCTCGCTTCGTTGCGCGAACCGGTACCTCGCGGGATCGTCTTCTCCGCCTTCAGCAATTGAACCCGTCATGTGATGCACTTTGTTGGATTGTGATGTTGACGGTTGGGGAGGGCGGTGTTTTTATATGTTGGGTTCTGTTTGAAGGACAAGGAGTCCGGCGTGAAGAAGACCTCGACCCGGCTGGCCGACGGTCGCGAGCTCATCTACTACGACCTGCGTGACGACAGCGTGCGGGACGCGGCCGACCGCCGGCCGCTGGACCGCACCGTCACCACGTCCGAGATCCGCCGTGACCCCCTCCTCGGCGACTCCGTCGCCATCGCCTCGCACCGTCAGGGCCGCACCTACCACCCCCCGGCCGACGAGTGCCCCCTGTGCCCCTCGGCGGGCGATCGCCTCAGCGAGATCCCCGACTCGTCCTACGACGTCGTCGTCTTCGAGAACCGGTTCCCCTCGCTCGCCGGCGACTCGGGCCGCTGCGAGGTCGTCTGCTTCACCTCCGACCACAACGCGTCCTTCGCCGGCCTCACCGAGGAGCAGGCGGGCCTGGTGCTGGAGGCCTGGACCGACCGCACCTCGGAGCTGTCCCATCTCCCCGCCGTCGAGCAGGTGTTCTGCTTCGAGAACCGGGGCGCCGAGATCGGCGTGACCCTCGGCCATCCGCACGGCCAGATCTACGCCTACCCCTTCACCACTCCCCGCACCGCTCTGATGCTCCGCTCGGTCGCGGCCCACAAGGAGATGACCGGCGGGGAGAACCTCTTCGACGCCGTCCTGGAGCGTGAACTCGCCGGCGAACGGGTCGTCCTGGAGGGTGACCACTGGGTGGCCTTCGTGCCGTACGCGGCGCACTGGCCGTACGAGGTCCACCTGTACCCCAAGCGCCGCGTGCCCGACCTGCTCGGTCTGGACGAGGACGCGCGCACAGAGTTCCCCAAGGTCTATCTGGAACTCTTGAGGCGCTTCGACCGGATCTTCGGTGAGAGTGAGCCCCCGACGCCGTACATCGCGGCCTGGCACCAGGCCCCGTTCGGCGCGCTGGAGGAGTTCGACGGGGTCGTGCGCGAGGACTTCGCGCTGCACCTCGAGCTTTTCACCATCCGCCGCACTTCCGGCAAGCTGAAGTTCCTCGCGGGTTCCGAGTCCGGCATGAACGTGTTCATCAACGACGTGCCGCCGGAGCGCGCGGCCGAGCGACTGCGAGAGGTAGCGAGTTCATGAGCGGAAAGTACCTGGTGACGGGCGGTGCGGGATACGTCGGCAGCGTGGTCGCGCAGCACCTGCTGGAGGCCGGTCACGAGGTCGTCGTCCTCGACAACCTCTCCACGGGCTTCCGCGAGGGCGTCCCCGCGGGCGCGTCGTTCGTCGAGGGCGACATCCGCGATGCGGCCAAATGGCTGGACTCCTCCTTCGACGGTGTGCTGCACTTCGCCGCCTTCTCACAGGTCGGCGAGTCGGTCGCGAAGCCGGAGAAGTACTGGGACAACAACGTCGGCGGCACCATGGCGCTGCTGGCCGCGATGCGCGAGGCGGACGTCCGCACGCTCGTCTTCTCCTCCACGGCGGCGACGTACGGCGAACCGGAGCGGGTCCCGATCACCGAGTCGGCGCCCACGTCCCCCACGAACCCCTACGGCGCCTCGAAGCTCGCGGTCGACCACATGATCACGGGCGAGGCGGCGGCGCACGGCCTGGGCGCGGTCTCCCTGCGCTACTTCAACGTGGCGGGCGCCTACGGCGCGTACGGCGAGCGCCACGACCCCGAGTCGCACCTGATCCCGCTGGTCCTCCAGGTGGCGCAGGGCAGGCGCGAGGCGATCTCGGTGTTCGGCGACGACTACGCGACACCGGACGGCACGTGCGTGCGCGACTACATCCACGTCGCGGACCTGGCCGAGGCCCATCTCCTCGCCCTGAAGGCCGCCGCCCCCGGCGAACACCTGATCTGCAACCTCGGCAACGGCAACGGCTTCTCGGTCCGCGAGGTCGTCGAGACCGTCCGCCGGGTCACGGGCCACCCGATCCCCGAGGTCGTGGCCCCGCGCCGGGGCGGCGACCCGGCGGTCCTGGTGGCCTCGGCCGCCACCGCCCGCGAGAAGCTGGGCTGGAACCCGTCCCGCGCGGACCTCGCGGGAATCGTCGCGGACGCGTGGGACTTCGCGCAGAACATCGCAAGGGAGCAGTAGTGGGCGCACAGCAGGTGCGGGACGGTTTCGAGGAGCTCTACGGAGCCGCCCCCGAGGGGGTCTGGGCGGCCCCGGGCCGCGTCAACCTCATCGGTGAGCACACCGACTACAACGACGGCTTCGTGATGCCCTTCGCGCTGCCGCACACCGCCGTGGCGGCCGTCTCACGGCGCACGGACGGCGTGCTGCGCCTGCACTCGGCGGACGTCGAGGGCGGGGTCGTCGAGCTGCGCGTCGACGAGCTGGTGCCGGAGGCGGACCGGAACTGGACGGCGTACCCGTCGGGTGTGGTGTGGGCGCTGCGCGAGGCCGGTCACCCGGTCACCGGCGCGGACATCCACCTCGCCTCGACGGTCCCCTCCGGCGCGGGCCTTTCGTCGTCCGCGGCGCTGGAGGTCGTGGTCGCGCTGGCCCTCAACGACCTGTACGAACTGGGCATGAGGGGCTGGCAACTGGCCCGCCTGTGCCAGCGCGCGGAGAACGTCTACGTCGGCGCCCCCGTCGGCATCATGGACCAGACGGCGTCGGCCTGCTGCGAGAGCGGCCACGCCCTGTTCCTCGACACGCGCGACCTCTCCCAGAAGCAGATCCCCTTCGACCTCGCGGCCGAGGGCATGCGCCTGCTGGTCGTGGACACCCAGGTCAAGCACTCCCACAGCGAGGGCGAGTACGGCAAGCGCCGCGCCGGCTGTGAGAAGGGCGCGGCCCTGCTGGGCGTCGACGCGCTCCGGGACATCCCCTATGCCGACCTGGACGCGGCCCTGGCCCGCCTGGGCGACGAGGAGGAGGTCCGCCGCCTGGTCCGCCACATCGTCACGGAGAACGCACGCGTCGAACGGGTCGTCTCCCTCCTCGAATCCGGCGACACGCGCGCGATCGGCCCGGTCCTGGTCGAGGGCCACGCCTCCCTCCGCGACGACTTCCGCATCTCCTGCCCGGAGTTGGACCTGGTCGTCGACACGGCCCTGGCCGCCGGCGCCCTGGGCGCCCGCATGACGGGCGGCGGCTTCGGCGGCTCGGCGATCGTCCTCGCTGAGGAGCAGGACGTGGACGCCATCACCAAGACGGTGACGGAGGCCTTCGCGTCGGCGGGCTTCACGACCCCCCGCGTCTTCGAAGCGGTCCCGTCCCCGGGCGCCCGCCGCCTCCTCTGACCGACCGGACGGAAGCGGCGCCCTCGTTCCCACGGGGCGCCGCCTTCTTCGTCATCCGGGTCGGCGGTCGACGGACTGCCGTGACGGGCCGCCTCAGCCCAGCCGCTTCGTCAGCATGTACTCCGTGACCCCCGGCGGATAGTCCGGCACCGCGCACACCACCTCGTACCCCTGCTTCACATAGAACCGCGGTGCCTGGAAGTCCCAGGTCTCCAGGCGGGCCGCGCTGCAGTCGCGGGACGTCGTCGCGATGTGTTCCGCCTGGGCGAGGAGCCGTGCGCCCAGGCCCCTGCCGCGGTGGCGTTCGTCGACCCACAGATAGGTCACGTGCAGCCACGTCGCCCAGGTGTAGCCGACCAGTCCGCCGGCGAGATCGTCGGTGTCGTTCACAGCCCACACGTGCAACGGGACGTCCCGCTCGCCGGGTGTCCCGCGCAGGGCGCGCAGGACCGGAGAGGCGGCTGTGTTCGTGTCCCGCAGGCGTGTGCGGAGCAGATCACGTCGGGCCTTGTCGACTTCTGTCTCAAGACGGAACATGCGGCACACCATAAACGCGTCGGTCGGTCAGTTCTGCAAATAACCTTCCGCTCCGGGCCCCCGTCCGTACCCTGATGAACAGCACCGGTGGGGGCCGGTGCCGATCAGGGGGCGAGACAGCCGGGTACGACGCCCGGGGTGGGGGTGGCGGTTACTGCACGGCGGCGGCCGTGCGGCTGCGGCGACCCGGACAGGCCGCCGCGGTACCGACGGACCGTCGGACGCGGCGGACCCGGCCACTCCGGCGTCGTACCCGCGCGGTGTCAACCCCCGACGATGGGGTATCCCCTGCTCTTCGGGAGCACTGGGGAAGGGGGTTACGTGGTTCGCATCCGAGTCCTGGTCGTCGACGACCATCGCATCTTCGCCGAGTCACTCGCGGCGGCGCTGGCCGCCGAGCCCGATGTCGACGTCTCCGCGGCCGGCAGCGGCCCGGCCGCGCTGCGCAGCCTGGAGCGCGCCGTCGCCGAGGGCAGGCGGTTCGACGTGCTGCTCGTGGACGCCGACCTGGGCGGCAAGGTACCGGGCGCCCGCCCGGCCGTACCCGTGCAGGAGGGCAACGAGGACGGGCTCGTCGACGGGATCTCCCTCGTCACGGGAGTGCGCTCCGCGCAGCCCAGCGTACGGATCGTCGTGCTCGCCGAGAAGGACGATCCGCGCCGGGCGGCGCTGGCCCTGCAGGCCGGCGCGTCGGGCTGGGTCGCCAAGGACTGCTCGCTGTCCCGGCTGCTCACGGTCATCCGGGGCGTGCTGCGGGAGGAGACCCATCTGCCGCCCGCCCTGCTGACGGGGGTGCTGCGGGAGCTCACCGCCGCCCGCAAGCACCGCACCGAGAGCGAGCGCCTCGTCGAGTCCCTCACTCCGCGTGAGCGCGAAGTGCTGCGGTGCATGGTCGCGGGGCTGGGGCGCAAGGCCGTCGCCGAGCGCCTGTTCCTGTCGCCGCACACCGTGCGGACCCACATGCAGAACGTCCTCGGCAAGCTCGGCGTGCACTCCACCCTCGCCGCCGTCGCCCTGGCGCGGCGGGCCGGGGTCGGGCCCGCGGACCTAACCGGGGATGTTGTCGAACGGGGCGGTCAGCTGGCGTAGCAGCGCCGCCAGATCGCCGCGCTGGGCCCGGGAGAGCTCCGCGAGGATCGCGCGCTCCTGGTCCAGCAGGCCCGCCAGGGCCTGGTCCGCGCGGTCCCGGCCCTCGTCCGTCAGCCGGACCAGGACGCCGCGGCGGTCACTGGGATCGGGGAGCCGCTCCACCAGGCCCTTCTTCGCCAGGCGGTCGATGCGGTTCGTCATCGTGCCCGAGGTGACCAGGGTCTGGGTGAGGAGCTGTCCCGGGGAGAGCTGGTACGGGGTGCCCGCCCGGCGCAGGGCCGTCAGCACGTCGAACTCCCACGGCTCCAGGTTGTGCTCGGAGAACGCCAGCCGCCGTGCCCGGTCCAGATGCCGGGCCAGCCTGCTCACACGGCTGAGCACCTCGAGCGGTTCCACGTCGAGGTCCGGGCGCTCCCGGCGCCACGCTGAGACCAGCCGATCGACCTCGTCCTCCATGACGATCAGTGTAGTGGTTGTGTCGACGTAGAGTCTCTTGACGTCCAGTTTCTTGACATCGAGATAATGCGAGGGTCACGCTGGGTGTGCGTTTCCGCACGGCCGCCATCAGCGCACCAGGAGGACCCATGCCCGCAGCCGCCCCCACCTGGGACCCGGCCCAGTACCTCCGTCACGCCGGCCACCGCGCCCGCCCCTTCGCCGACCTCCTCGCCCGCGTCCCCGACCCGCCCGGCGCGCCGGCCCGCGTCGCCGACCTCGGCTGCGGTCCCGGCAACGTCACCACGCTGCTCGCCGCCCGCTGGCCCACCGCCCGGATCACCGGCTACGACAACTCCACCGAGATGCTCGACATGGCCCACGTCGAGCACGAGGGGCCCACGTCCGGAGGCGGCCGTCTCGACTTCTCGCACGCCGACGTACGGACGTGGACACCCGGCGAGCCCCACGACCTGATCATCAGCAACGCCACGCTCCAGTGGGTGCCCGGGCACGTCGAACGGTTCGCCGACTGGGTGGCCGGGCTGAAACCCGGCGGCACCCTCGCCTTCCAGGTACCGGGCAACTTCGACGCCCCCAGCCACCGGCTCATGCGCGAACTCGCCGCGTCACCGCGCTGGCGTGGCCGGCTCGCCGACACCCTGCGCCACGCCGACGCCGTCCTCACCCCCGAGGCCTACCTCGAGCGGCTGACGTCGCTCGGCTGCGCGGCCGACGTGTGGGAGACGACGTACCTCCACCTGCTGCAGGGCGAGGATCCGGTGCTCGACTGGGTGAAAGGGACCGGGCTGCGCCCCGTACTGACCGCGCTGGGCGACGAGCCGGAGGCGCGGGAGGCCTTCGTCGCCGAATACCGGGCGGCCCTGCGCGAGGCCTACCCGGCAGGCCCGCACGGCACGCCGTTCCCCTTCCGCCGGGTGTTCGCCGTGGCAGGGAAGCCGGGCTGACAGTCACCGCCCCCCGGATCACGCCGGCCGGGGCGGTGCGGCCGCGTCCTGCGGCCTCAGGCCTTGCGGCGCCCTATCAGGTGCGGCTTGGCCTCTATCCCGTCCAGGCCGTGCCAGGCCAGGTTCACCAGGTGCGCGGCCACCTCGGCCTTCTTCGGCCGGCGCACGTCCAGCCACCACTGGCCGGTCAGGGCGACCATGCCGACCAGGGCCTGGGCGTACAGCGGGGCCAGCTTCGGGTCGAAGCCGCGGCTCTTGAACTCGCGGCCCAGGATGTCCTCCACCTGCGTGGCGATGTCCGAGATCAGCGAGGCGAAGGAACCCGTCGACTGGGGGATGGGGGAGTCACGGACCAGGATGCGGAACCCGTCCGTGTACTCCTCGATGTAGTCCAGCAGCGCGAACGCCGCCTGTTCGCACAGTTCGCGCGGGTGACCGGCGGTGAGCGAGCTGGTCACCATGTCCAGCAGGCGCCGCATCTCACGGTCCACCACGACCGCGTACAGCCCTTCCTTGCCGCCGAAGTGCTCGTACACCACCGGCTTGGACACCCCGGCCTTGGCCGCGATCTCCTCCACCGACGTGCCCTCGAAACCCTTCGCCGCGAAGAGCGTGCGACCGATCTCCAGCAGCTGCTGACGGCGCTCGGCACCGGTCATCCGGGTGCGACGCGCTCGCCGCGGCTTGTCATTGCTGGGGGTGCTGCTCGAGTCGGTCGCCACAGCGACCATCATGCCGCCTCGACGGGCTCCTTCCCGCGCGGGGAGCCGCCTTCCCCGGTGTTACGGCGCGAATCGATACGCGAGCGTGACGGCCACCGCACGTCGTACGCCCAGCCCGCCTTCTCGAACCAGCGGATCAGGCGGGCACTCGAGTCGAGCTGGCCGCGCATCACGCCGTGCCGGGCGGACGTCGGATCGGCGTGGTGCAGGTTGTGCCAGGACTCACCGCAGGACAGGATCGCCAGCCACCACACGTTGCCCGAGCGGTCACGCGACTTGAACGGGCGCTTGCCGACCGCGTGGCAGATCGAGTTGATCGACCAGGTCACATGGTGCAGCAGCGCCACCCGGACCAGTGAACCCCAGAAGAACGCCGTGAACGCGCCCCACCAGGACATCGTCACCAGACCGCCGATCACCGGCGGCAGCGCCAGCGACACCACCGTCCACAGGACGAACTGACGGGAGATGGTGCGCAGCGTCTTGTCCTTGACCAGATCCGGCGCGTACTTCTCCTGCGGCGTCTGCTCCTCGTCGAACATCCATCCGATGTGCGCCCACCACAGGCCCTTCATCAGGGCCGGGAGCGTCTCACCGAACCGCCACGGCGAATGCGGGTCGCCCTCCGCGTCGGAGAACTTGTGATGCTTGCGGTGGTCGGCCACCCAGCGCACCAGCGGGCCCTCGACCGCCATGGAACCCGCGATCGCCAGCGCGATCTTGAGCGGCCGCCTGGCCTTGAAGGACCCATGGGTGAAGTGACGGTGGAAGCCGATCGTGATGCCGTGGCACCCGAGGTAGTAGAAGAAGACCAGCAGACCGAGGTCCAGCCAGCTCACCCCCCAGCCCCACGCCAGCGGCACCGCCGCCAGCAGCGCGAGGAACGGAACGGTGATGAAGAGGAGGAGGGCGATCTGCTCGATGGACCGCTTCTGCTCGCCGCCCAGCGTGGCCAAGGCGGCGTCGGAGTCCTGACCGGGCGCCTTGGGAGCATCCTCGATCACGTCGGAACTACTGGTCATACGCGTCCCCTGGGGGGTATGTGGAGGAAGGAAGGAGTGGCCGGGCACGTGAACCGTGACGTGCTTCCCTACGGTTCCGTAACCTACGGCATCGTAAGTATGGCAGTGCGTCGCCGGGCGGCAAGAGCCCGCGAGTCTGCGCGTCCCGGCCGACACCTATCCTGGAGTCGGTCGGACAGCGCGGTCCGCTCTGATTTCTTCCCGGATGTCCGATCCGTAAGCGGCTGCCCCGCCGCGCGAGACGCCGTCCGGGTTCCCCTCCCAGACGAGCTTCAACACTGCAAGGAGCCGCACCTGTGAGCAGTGCCGACGACCAGACCACGACGACGAGCAGCGAGCTGCGAGCCGACATCCGCCGGCTGGGCGACCTCCTCGGCGAGACCCTCGTCCGCCAAGAGGGCCCCGAGCTGCTGGAACTCGTCGAAAAGGTCCGCCGCCTCACCCGCGAGGACGGCGAGGCCGCCGCCGAGCTGCTGCGCGGCACCGAACTCGACACCGCGGCCAAGCTGGTCCGCGCCTTCTCCACCTACTTCCACCTGGCCAACGTCACCGAGCAGGTCCACCGCGGCCGCGAGCTGCGCGCCCGCCGCGCCGCCGAAGGCGGACTCCTCGCCCGTACGGCCGACCGGCTCAAGGACGCCGACCCCGAGCACCTGCGCGAGACGGTCCGCAACCTCAACGTCCGGCCCGTCTTCACGGCCCACCCCACCGAGGCCGCACGCCGCTCGGTGCTGAACAAGCTCCGCCGCATCGCCGCGCTCCTGGAAACCCCGGTCATCGAATCCGACCGGCGCCGCCTGGACACCCGACTGGCCGAGAACATCGACCTCGTCTGGCAGACCGACGAACTGCGCGTCGTGCGCCCCGAGCCCGCCGACGAGGCCCGCAACGCCATCTACTACCTGGACGAGCTGCACGCGAACGCCGTCGGCGACGTCCTGGAAGACCTCACCGCCGAACTCGAGCGCGCCGGCGTCAAGCTCCCCGACGACACCCGCCCCCTCACCTTCGGCACCTGGATCGGCGGCGACCGCGACGGCAACCCCAACGTCACCCCCCAGGTGACCTGGGACATCCTCATCCTTCAGCACGAACACGGCATCAACGACGCCCTGGACACCATCGACGAACTCCGCGGCTTCCTGTCCAACTCCATCCGCTACGCCGGCGCCACCGAGGAACTCCTGACCTCCCTCCAGACCGACCTGGAGAACCTCCCCGAGATCAGCCCCCGCTACAAGCGCCTCAACGCCGAAGAGCCCTACCGGCTCAAGGCCACCTGCATCCGGCAGAAGCTGGAGAACACCAAGAAGCGCCTCGCCGAGGGCACCCCCCACGTCGCCGGCCGCGACTACCTCGGCACCGGCGAACTCCTCGCCGACCTGCGGATCATCCAGGCCTCCCTGCGCGAACACCGCGGCGGCCTCTTCGCCGACGGCCGCCTCGCCCGCACCATCCGCACCCTCGCCGCCTTCGGCCTCCAGCTCGCCACCATGGACGTCCGCGAACACGCCGACGCCCACCACCACGCCCTCGGTCAGCTCTTCGACCGGCTCGGCGAGGAATCCTGGCGCTACGCCGACATGCCCCGCGACTACCGCGCCAAGCTCCTCGCCAAGGAACTCAGGTCCCGGCGGCCGCTCGCACCCACCCCGGCACCCGTCGACGCCCCCGGCGAGAAGACCCTCGGCGTCTTCGGCACCGTCAAGCGCGCCCTCGAAGTCTTCGGACCCGAGGTCATCGAGTCCTACATCATCTCCATGTGCCAGGGCGCCGACGACGTCTTCGCCGCCGCCGTCCTCGCCCGCGAAGCCGGACTCGTCGATTTGCACGCCGGCTGGGCCAAGATCGGCATCGTCCCGCTCCTGGAGACCACCGACGAGCTCAAGGCCGCCGACACCATCCTCGAGGACATGCTCTCCGACCCGTCCTACCGGCGCCTCGTCGCGCTCCGGGGCGACGTCCAGGAGGTCATGCTCGGCTACTCCGACTCCTCCAAGTTCGGCGGCATCACCACCAGCCAGTGGGAGATCCACCGCGCCCAGCGCCGCCTGCGCGACGTCGCCCACCGCTACGGCGTACGCCTGCGCCTCTTCCACGGCCGCGGCGGCACCGTCGGCCGCGGCGGCGGCCCCACCCACGACGCCATCCTCGCCCAGCCCTGGGGCACCCTCGAAGGCGAGATCAAGGTCACCGAACAGGGCGAGGTCATCTCCGACAAGTACCTCATCCCGTCCCTGGCCCGCGAGAACCTCGAACTCACCGTCGCGGCCACCCTTCAGGCGTCCGCCCTGCACACCGCGCCCCGCCAGTCCACCGAGGCCCTCGCCCGCTGGGACGCCGCGATGGACGTCGTCTCCGACGCCGCCCACGCCGCCTACCGCCGCCTCGTCGAGGACCCCGACCTGCCGACGTACTTCCTCGCGTCGACACCGGTCGACCAGCTCGCCGACCTGCACCTGGGCTCCCGGCCCTCCCGCCGCCCCGGCTCCGGCGTCTCCCTCGACGGCCTGCGCGCCATCCCCTGGGTGTTCGGCTGGACCCAGTCCCGGCAGATCGTCCCCGGCTGGTTCGGCGTCGGCTCCGGCCTCAAGGCCCTGCGCGAAGCCGGCCTCGACACCGTCCTCGACGAGATGCACCAGCAGTGGCACTTCTTCCGCAACTTCATCTCCAACGTCGAGATGACCCTCGCCAAGACCGACCTGCGGATCGCCCAGCACTACGTCGACACCCTCGTCCCCGACGAGCTCAAGCACGTCTTCGACACCATCAAGGCCGAGCACGAACTCACCGTCCGTGAAGTCCTGCGCGTCACCGGCGAAGACGAACTGCTCGACGCCGCACCCGACCTGAAGCAGACCTTCGCCATCCGCGACGCCTACCTCGACCCCATCTCCTACCTCCAGGTCGCCCTGCTCAAGCGGCAGCGCGAGGCCGCCGAAGCCTCCGGGCAGCCCGACCCGCTCCTCGCCCGCGCCCTCCTCCTCACCGTCAACGGCGTGGCAGCCGGCCTGCGCAACACCGGCTGAACCACCCCCGGACACGACTGTGCCCCCGAGCCCCTACACGGGCTCGGGGGCACAGTGCCTTCCGGATCAGCCGCGGCCGGCCCTCCGGCGCCGCAGCACCAGGAACCCGCCACCCGCCACCAGCGCAGCCGCCACACCGGACAGCACACCCACCGGCGCCCCGTTGCCCGTCTCGGCGAGATCACCGTCGCCCCCACCCTGCGGCGACGGCGAAGAGGACGGCGACGCAGACGCCGGCACACCCCCACCGGCCGACGCGCTCGGCGACGCCGACGCACCCGGACCACCCGACGGCGACCCGGACACCCCCGACGAAGGAGACGCCGACGCCGACGCCGAACCCGACGGCGTCGAACCACCCGGCTCCTGCTCGTCCTCGCAGTCCGACCAGAACACCTTGTGCTTGGCGGACCCCTTCTCACCCTCGAACGTCCAGAACAGCTTGTAATGCCCGTCGGCCAGCGACAGATCCTCCGTCCGGCCGTGACCCTCGGCATCCAGCGACAGCACACCGGACTCCACCGTCTCCCCCTTGTTCTCACTCGGAGGGATCGCGTCGATGTGCCAGTCCACCTTCTGACCACCGTCAAAACCGAAGGCATCCAGATAGAAGGCACACACATGCGGCTCGTTACGGGTCAGCTCCTCACCCGTGGCGGCGTCATGGATCTTCACCGTGCCGTTGTCACCGGGCGCAGTGGCATGGGCGGCCGGAGCGAACAGAAGGGCCGCGGAAGCAGCAGCGCAGACAGCGCCGAAGCGGGAGAGAGTACGCATACGGGTAGTCCATCTTCGAGAAGTGACCGGGAAGATGTGGAGGGGGCGGCTCAGCTTCCAGCCTCGCCCGGCAGCACGTCAATCACGAACGCACAACACTCGCCCCACCAGGAACAAAAGCCTCTCCAGCAGAAGAGAACGCCCAGCCCCTCAGACGGCCACGAACACCGCCGTCAGCAACGCCACCCCCGACAACCCCATCACCCACGCGAGCCGCGTCCGCAGCAGACCACCCGCCACCACGACCGACGCCAGCAACAACGCACCGCCCAGCGGAACCCACGCGTACAGCACCCCCGCCGGACCCGAACGCACCGCGTCATCACCACCGGGCTTCACGACCACCGTGTACGTCCGGCCCCGCTCCACCGCGACCGACTTCTCCAGCACCACCCGCGCCCGCGGCTGCGCACCCGCCGACAACGGCGTGAACCGGCCCCAGCACGACTCCGGCCCGCACCGCACCACCTCGACCGTGCCCTGCTCCCGGCCCTTCGTCAGCATCACGTGCTGCGCCGTACCCCACGACGCCCACACCCCCGCGATCAGGATCAGCACCGCGACCGTGCCCATCGCCGCGAACCGCCCGAACCGCAGCACGACGGCCGAAGCCCGGGACGAAGAGGGGGCAGAGGCAGACATGGCCGGGATCATTGGCCATGCCTGAACGGCCCGTCAACCTCGGTGGGTGACAAGTCAGGAGTTGTACGAGCTTTGCGCCCGCTCCAACCCCTCGATCACCAGACACTCCACCGCATCCGCCGCCCGGTCCACGAAGTAGTCCAGCTCCTTGCGCTCCGCCGACGAGAAATCCTTCAGCACGAAATCAGCCACCGGCATCCGCCCCGGCGGCCGCCCGATCCCGAACCGCACCCGGTGATACTCCGCACCGAACGCCTTCGTCATCGACTTCAGCCCGTTGTGCCCGTTGTCCCCGCCACCCAGCTTCAGCCGCAGCACCCCGTAGTCGATGTCCAGCTCGTCATGCACCGCCACCACATGATCCACCGGCACCTTGTAGAAATCCCGCAGCGCGTTCACCGGACCGCCCGACAGGTTCATGTACGACATCGGCTTCGCCAGAACCACCCGCCGGTTCAACGGCCCGGGCGGCCCGATCCGGCCCTCCACGACCTGCGCCTGCGCCCGGCCGGCCCGCTTGAACCTCCCCCCGACCCGGTCAGCCAGCAGATCGGCCACCATGAAACCCACGTTGTGCCGGTTCCCCGCATACTCCGGCCCCGGATTGCCCAGCCCCACGATCAGCCACGGAACGGCCGCATCGGTCGTCACGTCCAAGTCTCCTTCCGTACATACGCGTCGGCCGCTGCCCCGCACGGGAACAGCGGCCGACGAAAACGACGAGCCAGAGGATCAGGCCTCGGCGGCCTCTTCCTCAGCGGCCTCCTCGTCCTCGGAGACCTCCTCGGCCTGCGCGGCCAGCACCTGCAGGACGACAGCGTCCTCCTCGACGGCCAGCGTCGTGCCCTTCGGCAGCGTGATGTCCTTCGCCAGGATGGAGTCACCCGCCGCCAGACCCTCGACGGAGACGGTCACGGACTCCGGGATGTGCGTGGCCTCGGCCTCGACCGGCAGCGCGTTCAGCACGTGCTCCAGAAGGAAGCCACCCGGGGCCAGCTCGCCCTCGGTGTGCACCGGGATCTCGACCGTGACCTTCTCGCCGCGCTTCACCAGCAGCAGGTCCACGTGCTCCAGGAAGCCCTTCAGCGGGTCACGCTGCACCGACTTCGGGATCGCCAGCTCGTTCGACTTGCCGTCGATGTCCAGCGCGATCAGCACGTTCGGCGTACGCAGCGCCATCAGCAGGTCGTGACCCGGCAGCGTCAGGTGGATCGGGTCCGAACCGTGCCCGTACAGGACACCCGGAACCTTGTCTTCACGACGGATACGGCGCGCGGCACCCTTGCCGAACTCGGTGCGCGTCGCGGCGGAGATCTTCACCTCGGACATAGTCACTCCTCGAAATCAGAACGGACGTGGTCACCCGGCCACGAACGGCCTGCTACGAAGAGCGCGTCGATAACGGACCACCGCCTCCGGAAACGGAAACGGCCTCCCTCGCCGAGCAACTGCAGCAGTCTACTCGGAAGGGGAGGCCGCACCCAAAAGGATCTACGCCGGCACCACCCGGTGCCCGCCGCTCGGCGCCTACTGCTCGTCGAACAGGCTCGTCACCGAACCGTCCTCGAACACCTCACGCACCGCGCTCGCGATCGTCGGCGCGATCGACAGCACCGAGATCTTCTCCAGATCCCGGCTCAGCTCACCCGGCGTCGGCAGCGTGTCCGTGAACACGAACTCACTCACCCGCGAGTTCTTCAGCCGGTCCGCCGCCGGGCCCGAGAGCACCCCGTGCGTCGCCGTCACGATCACGTCCTCCGCACCGTGCGCGAACAACGCGTCCGCCGCGGCACAGATCGTCCCACCGGTGTCGATCATGTCGTCCACCAGCACACACACGCGCCCCTTCACCTCACCCACGACCTCGTGGACGGTGACCTGGTTCGCGACGTCCTTGTCACGCCGCTTGTGCACGATCGCCAGCGGCGCACCCAGCCGGTCACACCAGCGGTCCGCGACCCGCACCCGGCCCGCGTCCGGCGACACGACCGTCAGCTTCTCCCGGTCCACCTTCCGGCCCACGTAGTCCGCCAGCAGCGGCAGCGCGAACAGATGGTCCACCGGACCGTCGAAGAAGCCCTGGATCTGGTCCGTGTGCAGATCCACCGTCAGGATCCGGTCCGCACCCGCGGTCTTCATCAGGTCCGCGATCAGACGCGCCGAAATCGGTTCACGCCCACGGTGCTTCTTGTCCTGCCGCGCGTAACCGTAGAACGGCACGATGACCGTGATGGAGCGCGCCGACGCACGCTTCAACGCGTCGATCATGATCAACTGCTCCATGATCCACTTGTTGATCGGAGCCGTGTGGCTCTGGATCAGGAAACAGTCCGCGCCACGCGCCGACTCCTGATACCGCACATAGATCTCACCGTTGGCGAAGTCGAAGGCCTTCGTCGGGACAACCCCGACACCCAGCTGTTGGGCGACCTCCTCCGCAAGCTCGGGGTGGGCGCGGCCGGAGAAGAACATCAACTTCTTCTCGCCGGTCGTCTTGATCCCGGTCACAGCACTGTCTCCTCAGAGGTGTCGCAGCTGGGTGTCGAGAGACCTCGCAGCCGGCTTGCCGGAGGCCGTCTCAGCTGGTGGGGGTGCGGGTGTGCACTTATCACCGTACGCCGTGTTTGAGGCATCGGTTTCCGGTCAGCCCTCGCCGGCCGACTCCCGGGAAGCCGCCTCAGCCGCCTTCGCGGCCGCGCTCCCCGGACGCTTCCGAGCCACCCAACCCTCGATATTCCGCTGCTGACCACGGGCCACGGCCAGCGAACCCGCCGGCACATCCTTCGTGATCACGGACCCCGCAGCGGTGTACGCACCGTCCCCCACCGTGACAGGCGCCACAAACATGTTGTCCGAACCCGTCCGGCAATGCGAACCGATGGTCGTGTGGTGCTTCTCCTGCCCGTCGTAGTTCACGAACACGCTCGCGGCACCGATGTTCGTCTGCTCACCGATCGTCGCGTCCCCCACGTACGACAGGTGCGGAACCTTCGTCCCGTCCCCGATCGACGCGTTCTTCGTCTCCACGTACGTCCCGATCTTGCCCTTCACACCCAGCCGCGTCCCCGGACGCAGATACGCGAACGGCCCCACCGTCGCCTCCGCGCCGATCTCGGCGCCCGCGGCCACGGTGTTGTCCACCCGCGCACCCGCACCCACACGGGTGTCGCTCAGCCGCGAATTGGGCCCGACCTCCGCGCCCTGCGCCAGGTGCGTGCTGCCGTGCAGCTGCGTACCCGGATGAACGACGGCGTCCTGCTCGAACGTGACCGTCACGTCGATGAACGTCGTCGCCGGATCGATCACGGTCACACCGGCGAGCATCGCCTCCGTCAGCAACCGGTCGTTCAGGATCCGCCGCGCCTCCGACAGCTGCACACGGTTGTTGATCCCGGCGATCTCACGGTGGTCACCGGCCACCGACGCCCCCACCCGGTGCCCCGCCTCACGCAGGATCCCGAGCACGTCCGTCAGGTACTCCTCGCCCTGGCTGTTGTCCGTCCGCACCTTCTTCAGCGCGTCCGCCAGCAACGGCCCGTCGAACGCGAACACACCCGAGTTGATCTCCCGGATCGACCGCTGCGCGTCGGAGGCGTCCTTGTGCTCCACGATCGCCGTGACGGCACCCGTGGCCTCGTCCCGGACGATCCGCCCGTACCCCGTCGCGTCCGGCACCTCGGCGGTCAGCACGGTGACCGCGTTGCCGTCCGCGGAGTGCGTCTCGGCGAGGGCCCTCAGGGTCGCACCGGTCAGCAGGGGAGTATCCCCGCACACGACGACGACCGTCCCGTCGACCGACCCGCCCAGCTCCTCCAGGCCCATCCGCACGGCGTGCCCGGTGCCGTTCTGCTCCGCCTGCACGGCGGTACGCACGTCGGGGGCGATCTCACCGAGATGGGCGGTGACCTTCTCACGGGCGTGGCCGACCACGACGACCAGATGCTCGGGCTGCAGCTCGCCCGCGGAGGCGAGCACATGACCCACGAGACTGCGACCGCAGAGCTCGTGCAGGACCTTGGGTGTGGCCGACTTCATACGGGTGCCCTCACCCGCTGCGAGAACGACGACGGCTGCCGGGCGGTTGGCGCTCACGGGATGCCCTTCGGCTGTGGATGGGGTGGGGTGACATCCGCAGGATACCGGGGGGTTTTGTGGGGGGCATGGGTGCGGGCCCTGACTTGTCAGTCAGGGCCCGCACCGAGCATGGCTCCCCCGCC
Source organism: Streptomyces sp. NRRL B-1140 (assembly GCF_001280065.1). Lineage (GTDB taxonomy): Bacteria > Actinomycetota > Actinomycetes > Streptomycetales > Streptomycetaceae > Streptomyces. The sequence goes on along the minus strand of NZ_LGEA01000173.1, from coordinate 120,364 downwards.
AGGACTCGAACCTGAAATACATTATCCAAAGTAATGTGTGTTGCCGATTACACCACGGGGGATCACCAGGGCAGCCTACGCGGTTCGCCGCTTGGCCTCCACCACCATGCCAGACCACCAGCCTTCGATGCGACGGTACAAGTCGGCTCCCTTCAGGACTCTGATGGCCAGACAGCCCCGGTATGAGTCGCCGACGTTCTTGCGGACGGTCTTGGCGTTGTGCTTTTTGAGGGTCGTCTTGTAGAAGGCGGAACGGTCGGCGCCTACGAGATCGGACCAGTACTGCTCAGCTGCTGTCACATCGGCCGTCTCGTGGATCATGACGGTGTACCGCAGGCGCTCACGCTCAACGCCAAGAAGGTCCAACCAGGCCAGGAAGACCTCAATCATGCCGGGGTCGCTGTTGACGAAGATGACGGTCTCGCGGCGGGCGTACGGTTTGTCCTTGGTTCCTTCTGCCCAGTACAAACCGACGCCCAGGAGGAACAATTCGCGGTCCGACATCTCGGCGATCTCTGCGGCGGCCGTCGCTTTGGTCTGCTGCCGCTCCGCGTCCCGCACCGCCAGTTCGTGCTCCCACCTCCGCTGCGCCGCCAGTTTCGCCTGCTCCGTCGGGTCGCGACGCTCCGGCTTCGGTAGGTCCCGTACCCACAGGGAGATCGAACTCCTGGAGCACCCCAGCTCCACCTCGATCTGGTCGTACGTCCAGCCCTGGAGGCGGAGCTCCCTCGCCCTTTCCCTCAGGTCGTCCTTCGCCCGGGGGCGCTTCGTCCAGGGCGGGGGCGGTTCGCCTTTGACCAGTTGGTTGAGGATGTCGTTGTTGTAGATCTTCAGCTCGTCCCGGATCTGGCGGAGGCTGAGGCCTTGGCGGCGGAGCGCCACCGCCTTCTCCCGCAACCCCTCGAAGTCGGCGTATTTGCCTGTTGCATGTGCCATACGCATACCGTCCGGGCGGAATGATCGCCTCCGGGGTCGAACGGTGAGCGATTCAGCAGTTCGAGGGATATCGGGTGGTATCGCGGCCGAACGGTCACGGAGTGTGGTGTGGGCCCGTGCGGGAAATGGGACGGAAAAGCGGCGGGGGCCGCCCGTAGGCTGGGAGGCATGACCGCGACGGGGGAAGACCATGTGACGGCCCGGGGAGGGCCGTGGTGGTGGGCCAGGCGGCGTAGTGCCGTGCTCGATGTGAGCCTGGCCGTGGTGTCCGCGCTGGAGTGCGCGCTGGAGGGGATCCCGTTCGCCGGGGACGCGGGGGTTCCGGTGGCGGTGGGGGTCGTCTTCGGGCTGCTGGCCGGTTCCGTGCTGCTCGTGCGGCGGCGGTGGCCGATCGCCGTGGTGCTGGTGTCGATCGCCATCACGCCGGCCGAGATGGGCTTCCTGATGGGCGTCGTCGGCCTGTACACGCTGGCCGCGGCCGAGCTGCCCCGGCGGATCATCGGCTCGCTGGCGGGGATGTCGCTGGTGGGGACGTTGATCGTGACGTTCGTGAAGACGCAGCAGGACATGTCGCGCGGGGACCTGGAGATAGGGGACTGGTTCGTTCCCTTCGCCGCGATCACGATGTCGCTGGGGTTCACGGCGCCGCCGGTGCTGATGGGTCTGTACGTGGGGGCGCGGCGGCGGCTGATGGAGAGTCTGCGGGAGCGGGCGGACAGTCTGGAGCGGGAGCTTCAGTTGCTGGCGGAGCGGGCGGAGGAGCGGGCCGAGTGGGCCCGGAACGAGGAGCGGACGCGGATCGCGCGGGAGATGCACGACGTGGTGGCGCACCGGGTGAGTCTGATGGTGGTGCATGCGGCGGCGTTGCAGGCGGTGGCGCGGAAGGATCCGGAGAAGGCTGTCAGGAACGCCGCGTTGGTGGGGGACATGGGGCGGCAGGCGCTGACGGAGCTGCGGGAGATGCTCGGGGTGCTGCGCAGTGGTGGGGACGGGCTGCGTGAGCCTGCGGCGTCGACGCCGACGCCGGCGGTGGTGCCGTTGGCGGCGGTGGGGGTGGCTGCGGCCGCGGCGGCTTCGCGGGTGGCGGACGACGAGGGTCCGTGTCTGGCGGAGATCGAGGAGCTGGTGGGGCAGTCGGCGGCCGCGGGGATGGTGGTGGCGTTGTCGGTGGAGGGGGATGTGCGGTCGTATGCGCCGCTGGTGGAGCAGACGGCGTATCGGGTGGTGCAGGAGGCGTTGACGAACGTCCACAAGCACGCGGCCGGGGCGAAGACGTATGTGCGGTTGGCGCATCGGGCGTCGGAGATCGCGATGCAGGTGGAGAACGAGCCCGCTGAGGAGGCGGCGTCGTCGGCGGGGTTGCCGTCCGGGGGGAACGGGCTGGTGGGGATGAGGGAGCGGGTGTCGGCGCTGGGTGGGGTGTTCGTGTCGGGGCCGACGGATGCGGGGGGTTTTCGGGTGTCGGCGGTGATTCCGGCGTCGTAGCCCGTTCCGGTCGGTGCCGGCCGGTGGTCAGCCGGTGGTGAGGCGTGGGGGCTGGGTGCCGGCGATGAGGGTGGCGAGGGCGTGGTCGATGTCGGGGCCGAGGTACCAGTCGCCGGTGTGGTCGAGGGTGTAGACGCGGCCGTCGGTGTCGATGGCGAGGAGGGCTTGGCTGTCGGTTTCGGCGCCGAGTGGGCAGACGTCGGTGCCGAGGGCGCGGCCGAGGTCGCCGAGGGTGCGGGCCATGTGGAGGCCGTGGAGCGGGTCGAGGTGGAGGGTGGCGGGGGCGACCTGGCGGCCGGGGCCGGTGGGGGTGATGTGGAGTCCGCCGAATTCGGCCCAGGCTTCGACGGCGGCGGGGAAGACGGTGTGGCGGTGGCCTGCGGGGGAGGTGTGGTCGCGCAGGGCGTCGGCCCAGATCTCGGCTTGTTTGATGTCCCAGCGTCCGGGTTGCCAGCCGGCGGCGCGCAGGGCGGCGTCGACGGGTACGGCGAAGCGGGTGGTCGAGGTGCGGTCGGTGTGCATCTGCCCTTCGTCTCGTCGAGGTCATGGGGTGGTGGCGGGTGTGCGTGTGCGCGCCCGGGGGTGTGGCTGTGCGGTGTGGGGGTGGGGGCGTCAGTTGTTCTGGGACGCGGGGTCGACTATGCGGACGCCGAAGTGGGCGCTGAGCGCGGTGCAGGCGCGGCAGGGGGTGGCGAAGCTGCCGTGGAGGGGGTCGCCGTCTTCGCGGATGCGTCGGGCGGTGAGTTTGGCCTGCTTGAGGGCTTTGCGCGCTTCGCCGTTGGTCATGGGTTTGCGTGCGGCGCGTTTGCTGCGTGCGGCGTCGGCGGCGGCGATGTGGCGGGAGATGAGGATGGTTTCGGCGCAGCGGCCGGTGTAGCGGTCGCGTTGGGCGCTGGGGAGGGTGTCGAGGAAGTCCTGGACGAGGGGGTGCAGGGCGGGGGGTGTGTCGGCGCGGGCGGCGGTGCCGGTGAGGGTGGTGCCGCGGACGGAGAGGGCGGCGGCGATGGTGGGGAGGATGCCGTCGCGGCGGTGGCGGAGGGCGGGGGCGTGGGTGGTTTCGGTGGTGCTCCAGCCGATGCGGGGGTCGCCGCCTCTGGGGTCGCCGTGGTCGCCGGGGCGCGGGGTGCCGGCCAGGGGGCCGGTGGCGCGGCTGCCGCCTCTGGGGTCGCCGTTTCGTGGGTCGGTGGACCTGCCGGTGTGTGGTCCCGTCTGGGTCGCGTTCATGATCGTCTTCCCCTCCGTGCATCCCCCCGGGGGTCACAGACTGCCAAATGCCGTGGCTGGTGCGGAAGCTGGGGCGCGGCGACACGCCCGTAGCGGGTTGTGCCGTCACGGTGGGGTGACGGCTGGTCACGGAAGCGGAGGGGGTGCCGACCGGTGCCGGTGACCGGTGTCGTCGTACCGCATAGGCTGTCGGCACCGCGGGCGATGCGGTGATCCGTTCGGAGATCGATGCCGTGAACCGGAGGGGGATCCTTCAGGTCGGCGCGTGCGGTGAAGTGCAGTGAAGTCGAGACAGCAGACGTGACAGTCGATACGGGTCGTAGTGCGCCGAGGATGGTCAATACGGGTCGTACAGAGTGCCGCAGGGGGCAACCGCCATGACGACAGGTCGGCTCGGGCAGCAAGCCGCGCCGCCGAACGCGGCCTATGCCGGGCAGGTCGTGCATTTCCCGGATCCGGTCCGGGCGGCGCGTCACCCGAGAGGGGTACGGGTCGACGAGCGCGGTTACCCCGATTTCTCGGCTTACGCGCGGGCGGCCGCGGAGATCGCGGAGCCGCCGGAGGGTTTCGGTGTCGACGAGTTGCGGCTGACGGACTACGTGTCGGCGAACACGGCGTTGTCGGCGTCGGGGCACGAGTTGTGGGACACGGTGCCGGCGGTGGCGACGCCGCACGGCTGGACGTGGCACCACGTGGTGGGTACGCGGCGGCTGGAGCTGGTTCCGGTCGAGGTGAAGGCGCTGCTGCGGCATCACGGGGGTGTGGCGACGTCGGGTGTCGACCATGCCAAGCGGGGCACGCGGCCGTTGCAGGAGACGCGTCCGGCGCATTTCGGGCTGCCGAAGTCGGGTGTGGCGGTGACGGAGTCGCAGGTGCAGGGCGTGGAGGAGGACCTCGGCTACCGGCTGCCGGGTGCGTACCGGTCGTTTTTGAAGGCGGCGGGTGGCTGTGCTCCGGTGGGTGCCGCGCTGGACGCGGAGCTGGGGCTGCTGGTGGACCAGCCGTTCTTCACGGTGCGCGACGAGGCGGCGGTCAATGACCTGGTGTACGTCAACAAGTGTCTGCGTGACCATCTGACCAAGGACTATCTGGGGATCGGTTTCGTCCAGGGCGGGTTGCTGGCCGTGAAGGTGAAGGGCGCGCGGATCGGTTCGGTGTGGTTCTGCGCGTACGACGACGCGCGGGACGTGGATCCCTCGGTGCCGCCGGCGGAGCGGGTGGAGCGGTTGCTGCTGCCGTGCGGGGACGACTTCGACGTCTTCCTGTCGCGGCTGGCGGGCAATCCGCCGGAGTTGGAGACGGTGGCGAACCTGATGGTGGACGGCGGGTTCGCGCGTGTGGTGCCGGTGGGCGCTGTGTCGTCCTCGGCTGTGGGGGAGTGAGGCCGGCGATGGTGACCTTCGCGCAGGCGCAGGAGCGCGCCGAAGAGTGGATCAACGGGGATGTGCCGTCGTACCAGCATCGTGAGGTGCGGGTGCGGGAGTTCGACCTGGGGTTCGTGGTGTGGGCCGAGGACCGGGCGGACGGGCCGCGGTCGGACGGCGGTGCGCAGCGGCTGGTGATCGCGCGGGACAGCGGTGAGGCGACGTTGTGGCCGGGGTTGCCGGTGGGTGAGGTGATCCGCCGGTACGAGGAGGAGTACGGCCGTGCGGACGCGGTGGACGAGCCGGCCCCGGCGGCGCCCGCGGCGCGGGTGGATCTGAACCAGACGTCGTTCCTGCTGACTCCGCCGGAGTGGCTGCAGGACGCGGCGGACAAGTTGGGGATTCCGGATCGGCGGGGTGCGGGTGCGGGTGCGGGCGAGGGGGCCGGGGCTCAGGAGGCTTCTGCTGCCGGGGAGTCGGGTTCCGGCTCTGCTGTCGGCGCTGCTTCCGGTCCGGCGGCCGGCGGGGGCCCTTCGACTCCTGCGCAGGGCGTGCCCGCCGCGCCGGGCAGTGGTGCGTCGTGGCCGGTGGCCGGAGGCGAGGACTCCGGGACCGGCGCTGATGCTTCCGGGGCTCCGGCGGCTCCGGCGGCTCCGGGTGTGCCGGAGGGGGCGACGCCCTGGGCCGGTACGGACACCACCGCGGACGCGGGGGACGACCGTTCCGTGCCGCTGCCTGCGACGGTCTTCGCGCCGCCGCTGAGCGAGGCGGACAGCGACACTCCGCCGCCTTCGACGACGCCCGAGGCCAAGACGACGCTGATGTCGGGCGGCAGTCAGCTTCCGCCCACGGCGCTGTCACCGGCGGTCGACGACCCGAACGCACAGGAGGCGGGGGCAGCGCCCGCGCCCGGGGGCCCGGGGTACGGCTATCCGGCGGCGCCGGCGGGTGCTCCGGGGATGCCGGGGACGCCGCCCGGCGGTGTGCCGCAGGGCAGCACGCCTGCGCCCGCGCAGGGCGGTCAGCCGTACGGGTATCCGCAGCAGCCGGTCGGCGCGCCGCCGCACGGCAGTATGCCGCCACACGGGAGTACGCCGCCGCCGGCCGCCGCGCCGGGTGGGGCCCCGTACGGGTATCCGCAGGGGGCCGCTGCCCAGGCCGGGGACATCGCCGACGCCGCGACCAGCAAGGCGGCTCCGCCGCCCGGGCGCCGGACTTCGGGCCCGTCCACTCCGCCCCCTCCGGGCGCTCCGGGTACGCCCGGTGCTCAGCGGGGCGGCACGCCGCCGCCGTCGGGGCCCGGGGCATCGGGCACTCCCGCGGGCGGGTACGTCCCCACGCAGATGGTGTCGGCGCTCGGGCCCGACGGTCCGGGCGGGCCCGGGGACTCCTCGGGTGCGGGCGTGCCGATGCCGCCGCCCGGGGCTCCCGGCGTTCCGCAGGCGGGCCCGGGTTCTCCCGGCGCTCCCGGCACGCCGAACCAGCCCGGCCCTCCGGGCGCGCCGCAGCCTCCGGGCGCCCCGGGCGGTACGCCGCCCGGCGGTGTCCACCACGCCGCCACGATGCTCGCCGACCCCGGCCGGATGGGCCCGGGTGCGCCGCAGCCGCCGCAGCCGCCGGGAGCTCCCGCTGCTCCTGGCGCGCCGCAGCCTCCGGGCGCTCCCCACCCGCCCGGCGCGCCGGGCGTTCCGCGACCTCCAGGTGCCCCGGGGGCTCCTGGTGCTCCTGGTGCTCCCGGAGGTCCGGGGCCCGTGCACCACGCGGAGACCATGCTGGCCGCGCCCCCGGCGGGCGGGCCCGGCGTGCCTCCGCCGCCGCAGGCCCCCGGCGTACCTCCGGCCGCCCCGGGTGCTGCGCCGGGCGCCCCGGGTGCCCCGGGTGCGCCGGGTGCGCAGCCGATGCCGCCCGGTATGCCGCCCGGTGCCGTGCCTCCGGGTGCGATGCCGCCGCCCGGCCCGCCCGGCCCGGGGCAGCCGCCGGCGTACGGCTATCCGCAGCAGCCCACGGGGCAGCCGACCGTCGGCCCCGGCTACCAGGCCGTGCTGCGCTACCGTGCGCAGGACGGTTCCGAGCAGCAGCTGATCCGGCGTTCGGCGCCGGGTACGCCGCATCCGGAGTGGCAGATCTTCCACGAGCTGCGGGCCATGAACGTGCCCCCGGACCAGGTGCTGGAGCTGCACACCGAGCTGGAGTCGTGCGAGCTGCCGGGTGCGTACTGCGCGCGGATGATCCGGGAGCAGTGGCCGCAGGCGCGGATCACGAGCATCGCGCCGTACGGCACGGACCACGCGAGCCGGCAGCAGGGCATGCAGCAGTTGCTGGCCCACCAGGGCGAGTTGCACCAGGTGGCGGACGGCCCGGCGCGTCCGGCTCCGGTGCGTGCTCCGCTGCCGCCGGTGCAGGCGGCTCCGCCGATTCCGCCGGAGGCCATCGGGCAGGAGCTGGGGGCCGCGTTCGGGCCGGGGGTGTTCCGGTTCGAGCAGGCCGCCGTGTCGCGGCAGGGTGTGCCGCCGATCGTGGCGCACACGCTGGTGGCGGCCGGACTGCCGATGGACATGGGTCCGTTCTTCTGGGCGCAGGCCCAGCCGGGGCGGCCCGTGCCGACGCTGGCGGAACTGGCGGCCGAGCGTGGTGTGCAGCCGGCCTCGGACGCGGGTTCCTATCTGGTGATGGGCAGCGACTTCGGCAAGGCGATCTGCGTGCAGTACGGCACGGCGAACATCGTCGCCGTGCCGGTGGAGGCCGGGCCGGGCGGGGCGCCGGTGCCGCCGCAGTTCGTCAACACCGGGCTGCCCGAGTTCGCGCGCTGCCTCGCGCTGCTGGGGCGGATGTGGCGGCTGCGGTTCGGCCTGAACCAGGAGCAGGCGGGTCGCTGGACCGTCGACTTCCAGGCCCAGCTGGCCGCGCTCGATCCGGCGGCGCTGGGCTCGCCGGAGAGCTGGTGGTCGGTCCTGCTGGAGGAGATGTGGGACGGACTGCTGTGACACGTCGCCGCTGACGTGATGTACGGAGCCGGGTCCGGTCGCTCGCACGACCGGGCCCGGCTCTTTCGTGCCCCGGGCGGAAAATTCTCGCGCCGGGCTGTCACACCTCCCCGCGCCGCTCCGTCAGTGCAGTGACAGCGACGCACCGCCCACTCAGGAGGCAGAGATCATGCAGGCACGGATGACGAACCCGGCGTATGTCCTTTCCGGCGCGATGAAGGGCATCGGCACCCTCTTCCAGGCGATCGGCGAGGGCGGTCTGGCGCAGGAGGTGGCGGAGATCGTCGGGCTGCGCGCCAGTCAGATCAACGGCTGCGGGGCCTGTGTCCACGGCCACGTCGCCAATCTCCGCAAGAACGGGGTGAGCGAGGAGCGCATCGCGGCCGTCGCCGCCTGGCGGCACGCGCCCTTCTTCTCGGACGCCGAGCGGGCCGCGCTGAAACTGGCGGAGGCGATGACGAGGCTGGCCGACCTCTCCGGGGAGTCGGTCCCGGACGCGCTGTGGGACGAGGTGGCCGACCACTTCGACGAGAAGGAACTCTCCGCGCTGATCCTCACCGTCGCGGTCACCAACATGTTCAACCGCATCAACACGACCATTCAGGAGCCCGCGGGCACCGACTGGAACTGACGGGCGTACGGCCCGGCCGTCGTTCCGTGACCTGTGTGCGGAGTGTCGCGTTATGCATGCTTCCGCCTGATCCACCAAGATGTGCGCGAAATCATCCCATTTTTACGCGACGTCACCTCGGTGTGGTGGAGAGGGGTCCGGATGAGCGGCGCGACGGTGTCACCGCACGGCTTCACGGCCGTGCGGGGGCGCGGCTACCGTCCCGAGCAGGTCGACCAGTACGCCGAGGCCCTGTCCGCGGACCGGGACGCGGCCTGGGAGAGAGCGGCCCGGCTGACGGTGCTCGCCCGGCAGATGGACGAGGAACTGGAGTTGCTGCGGGAGGCCGTGGCCCGACTGGCCCCGCCGGACTACGAGACGCTCGGCGAGCGGGCCGGGCGGCTTCTCGAACTCGTTCAACAGGAGGCCGGGTCCGTGCTGGAGGGGGCACGAGCCGAGGCGCTGCACCTTCTGGACGGGGCGCGGGTGTCCGCGGCCGACGTGCGCGAGTCCGCCCAGGCGCACGCCGATGCCGTACGCGCCGATGCCGACGAACGCGTCCGGCAGCGGCTGCTCGCCGCGCAGGCCGAGGCCGACGAGATCCTGGGCGCGGCCCGGCACGAGGCGCAGGAGGAGCGGGGCGAGGCGCTGGCCGCGTTGCGGGAGATGCAGCAGCGTGCTTCCGGGATGCTGGCCGAGCAGGCCAAGGAGCGCGCCGAGCGGTGGGCGGAGAAGGAACGGGCTGAGGCCGCCGGGGAGGCCGCGCTCGACACGGATTTCAAGCGGGCCCTGACGGTCGCTCAGGACGCGTTGCGCGAGGCCGAGCAGGCCCTCGCCGACGCGGAGGCGTCCGCCCACGACCTGGAGGAGGAAGCCCGGGCCCGCGCGGCGGAGTTGGTCGCCCAGGCTCATGAGCACGTCGAGACCGTGGAGGAGGAAACGGAACGGCTCCTCCGCGAACACGCCGAGCAGTGCGACGAGGCCCGGGCCCACATCGACCGCGTCCACGCCAGCCTGACGGACTGGGCGGGGCGGGTGTCGACGGAGTGAGGCGCCGCGGGTGAGGTGTCACGTCATCAGGTGACGCGCTCTCGGGGCCGGGTGCTGTCCGGGTGACGGGACCGGCCCGACCGCCCCGTCCTGTCCGCCGCACCGGCTCCGGCCGAGTGGGGTTCCCGGCCGACGGGTGGCTGTGCCTGACGGGTGATCGCGGCCGAGGGGCGCCCCCGCCCGACTGGCGGCCCGCCCGCCGCACCGGCCTCGGCCGACTGGCGATTCCGCCCGACGGGTGATCCCGCCCGAGGGGCGATCTCGGCCAAGGTGGGATTTCGGCCGGTTGGCGGGCCGCCCCGCCGCACCGGCCCCGGCCGAGTGGGGCTCCCGGCCGACGGGTGGCTGTGCCCGGTGGGTGATCACGGCCGAGGGGCGACCCCGCCCGACTGGCGGCCCGCCCGCCGCACCGGCCTCGGCCGACTGGCGATTCCGCCCGACGGGTGATCTCAGCCGACCGGTGACCGCCCCGACGGGCGACCGCCCCCGACCGGCGACCACCCCGCCCCGGCGACCGCCCCCGACGGGCGGCCCCGCGCGACGGGCGGCCCTGCGCGACGGGCGGCCCCGCGCGACCGGCGGGCCCCGCCCGACAGGAAACCGCCCCCCCCGGCCGGTCGCCCCGCCCGACCGGCGGCGCCGTACCGCTTCGGGTGCCGGGTCGTCCCGTCAGTGGTCCCTTCGGGCCGCGCCGGCCAGGATCCAGCCCTCCACCGCCTCGTACTGGTGGCGTTGTTCCTCCGACTGCCGGTGGCCGGAGGCCATCGTGCCCAGCCAGCCGCAGGCGAAGCCCAGAGGTATGGAGAGCAGTCCGGTCGTGGTGAACGGGAACCAGTTGAAGTCGGCCTCGGGGAACGCCGAGACGGGTGAGCCGGAGACCAGGTTGGTGCCCGGCATCAGCAGCAGGACGGCCAGGGAGCCGCCGATGAGGGTGCTGAGCAGGCCCGTTCGGGTGTAGCGGCGCCAGAACAGGCTGTAGACCAGCGCGGGAGCGATGGCCGAGGCGCCCAGGCAGAAGGACAACGTCACCAGCGGCTGGAGACTGCGGTGCTGGACCTGGGTGGCCAGCACGATCGCGGTGACACCCACGGCCAGGGCCGACAGCCGCGCCACGGTCATCTCGCGGCGCGGTGACATCTCCTGCACCCGGGCCGCGAACACGTCGTGCGCGAGGGAGTTGGCGCAGGCCAGGATCATGCCGGCGACGGAGGCGAGCAGCGTGAGGAAGACCGCCGTCGTGACGGTCGTGAAAAGGAACGTCTCGGCCGCCGACACGTCCGCTCCGAACGCCGCCTGCGATCCCAGCAGATACGCCGTGTTGCCCTGCGGGTCGACCTGTGCGATCAGCTCCCGTCCGACCAGCGCGGTGGCGCCGAAGCCGACGACCGTGATGACGAGCACGAACAGGGCCACACCCGACACCGCCCAGGACATCGAGCGCCGTACCTGCCGGGCACTGGAGGCCGTGTACATGCGCATCGTGACGTGCGGCAGCACACCACCGCCGAGGACGACCGTCAGCTGCGCGGTGATCATGTCCAGGTCGGGGGCGGGGCCGCCGGAGAACTGCAGGCCCGAGGAGAGGAACGCCGAGCCCACCCCGCTGTTCGCGGAGGCCGCGTCGAACAGGGCTCCCGGGTCCCAGTCGAACCGGTTCAGGATCAGCACCGAGACCACCAGGCCGGAGCCGAGCAGCATCACGATCTTCAGGATCTGGATGAGGGCGGTGCCCTTCATGCCTCCGATCGCCGCGTAGCTGATCATCAGCGCGCCCACGCCGATGATGCAGCCCGTCTGCAGTGACTCGCCGGAGAAGCCGAGGATGAACGCCATCAGCTGCCCGGTCCCCGCCAGTTGCACGAGCATCAGCGGCACTAGCGCCGCCAGGGTCACCGCGCAGGCCGCGATGCGGACAGCTCGTCCGGGCATGCGCCGGGTCAGCGCGTCGCCCATGGTGAACCGGCCCGCGTTGCGCAGCGGTTCGGCCAGCAGGAACATCAGCAGCATCAGCGACAGGGCCGTGCTCAGCGCCAGCACCACCCCGTCGTAGCCGAACAGCGCGATGACGCCGCCGGTGCCGAGGACGGTCGCGGCGGAGATGTAGTCGCCGGCGATCGCCAGGCCGTTGCGCATGGGCGACAGGGAGCTGTAGCCGGTGTAGAACTCGTCCAGGTCGTCCCGGTCCGGGCCGGTCATCACGCACAGCAGCAGCGTGATCGTGGCGACGGCCGAGAAGCCGACCAGAGACATCGTCTGGGCGTTACCACTGAAGTCGGTGGTCATCGGGCTCCCTCCCGCCGCGCGTCCAGCTCGGCCAGCTTGCGTATCCGGTCCGCGATCGGGTCGACGCGGCGGCGGGCCGTCTGCTCGTACAGGCCGATCGCCAGCCAGGTCACGGGGACCTGGAGGAGCGCGAGCAGCAGTCCGGTGGGCAGGCCGTCGGTGACGGTGCTCGTCATGAACGACGGCGCGAACGCCGACAGGATCAGGAAGAGGATGAAGTAACCGAGTGCCGTGAGCGTGGCCACGCGCCGCTGCCAGCGGTAGGCGCTGCGCAGGACCCGCAGGTCGCTGTGGTGCCCGAGTGCGGCGTTGTGCTGGGGACGCCGTCCGGCCGGTTCGGGCGCCTCCCGCGGCGCCCAGGGGTAGGTCTCGTGCGTGCCGTACGTGTACGTGTACGCGTACGGGTCATGGGGCGGGGGCGGGTCGGGTGGTCGGTAGGGGTGGGACGGGTACGGGTCGTAGGACATCCCGGTGCTCCTTGCGAGGTGGGATCCGGTGCGGCGGGCCGCAGGGAGGTGGGGGGCGGGAGCCACGCACGCTACTTCGGGGCAAGGGCCTTGCGCGAGGGTTTCGGCAAACTGATCGGTCGGTATGCGCTTACCTTTCCGACCTCGGGTGTTACCCGCGTTAACTCAGTCGATCGTCCGGGTCGTGCCGAGGAGCCGGCGCTCGTAGCGCACCCCCGGCCGCCCACTCACCGTCGTGTTCTCCACCCGGGTGAAGCCGCTGCGGGCCAGGACCCTCATGGACGCCGGGTTGTCCAGGGTCGTGACCGCGGTCAGGGACGTCAGTCCGTAGTCGGCGGCGGCCAGTCGGCACACCTGCGCGACCGCTGCCGTCGCCACGCCCCGGCCCGCGGCCTTCTCACCTGTGCGGTAACCGAGTTCGGCGCTGCCGTCCACCAGGTCCATCAGGTTCACCCGGCCGACCAGCTCACCGTCCTCCCCGAGGACCACATGGAAACGGCATACGCGCGCGTCCTGCTCGTCGAGGAGCGTCCGGAGGCGTGCGGCGAACCCCGCCGGCGTGAAGAACGCGTCCCCGCGGTCCGGCACCGTGCGGACGAAGTACGCCCGGTTCTCCCGCTCGAAGGCCAGCAGCGCGTCCGCGTGATCCGCCCGCAGGGGCTCCAAGGTCACCATGGGCGGCAGGATAAGGAGCTTCAGTCCGTCAGCACCGGGAATTTCCGGGGCGCGAGGAACAGCAGCACCAGGAACGCCAGGGCCGCCGCGCAGGCCGCCCCGAGGTAGACCGCGTGCACCGCCTCGGCGATCGCCCGCCGGGTCGCCTCCGGTGCGCTGCCCGAGTCGAGTGCCCGGGTCACCGAGTCCAGGTCGCCCGCGCCGCCGAGCCGTGCGGCCAGCACGCCGTTGGCGACCGCGCCGAACACCGCCGCGCCGACCGTCTGGCCGGTCTGGCGGCAGAACAGCACGGACGCGGTCGTCGTGCCGCGCTCGGCCCATCCCACCGTCGACTGCACCCCGACGATCAGCGGCAGCTGGAACAGGCCCAGCGCGGCGCCGAGCAGCAGCATCAGCAGCGTCGGCTGCCACGCCTGCCCGGGGTAGGGCAGGAAGGGGAACGCGAACAGGATCAGCGCGGCCGCGGCGATGCCCAGCATCGCCGTGTCGCGGAAGCCGATCCTGCGGTACACGTGCTGGCTCAGCGCTGCCGACACCGGCCAGCTCAACGTCCACACGGACAGGACGAACCCGGCGGCCACGGGGGCGAGGCCCAGCACCGACTGGGCGTAGGTGGGCAGGAAGACCGACGGCGCGACCATCAGCAGCCCCAGCGCGCCCAGGGCCAGGTTGACCGCGGCGATCGTACGGCGCCGCCACACCCAGCCCGGGATGATCGGCTCGGCCGCCCGGCGCTCCACCAGCACCACGATCCCGGCCAGGGCGAGTCCCGCGCCGAACAGGGCCAGGGAGGGGGCCGACAGCCAGGGCCACGCCACCCCGCCCTGCACCAGTGCCGTGAGCAGCACGCCGCCGCAGGCGAACACCGCGAGCGCGCCCGCCCAGTCCACGCGCGCGTGCGCGGTGGCTTCCCGCTCGGGCTCGTGGAGGTGACGGACGATCAGCCACAACGCCACCGCGCCGATCGGCAGATTGACCAGGAAGATCCACCGCCAGTCCGCGTACGCGGCGAGCACCCCGCCCAGGCCCGGGCCGGCGACCGCGGACACCGCCCACACCGTGGAGAGCTTCGACTGGATCCTGGGGCGGTCCTTCAGCGGGTACAGATCGGCGGCGAGGGTCTGCACCGTGCCCTGCAGCGCGCCGCCGCCCAGGCCCTGCACGACGCGGAAGGCGATGAGCGCCCCCATGTTCCACGCCAGCGCGCACAGCAGGGATCCGAGCAGGAAGAGCACCGAGCCGGTGACGAGGACCGGTTTGCGGCCGAAGGTGTCGGAGAGCTTGCCGTACACGGGGAGGGTGACGGTCACGGCGAGCAGATAACCGGAGAACAGCCAGGAGAAGACGGAGAAGCCGCCGAGGTCCCCGACGATCTGCGGGACGGCGGTCGAGACGATCGTCGCGTCCAGCGCGGCCAGCGCCATCGAGAGCATCAACGCCGCAACGACGGCTCCGCGCCGGCCGGTCGCGGCGGGACGTGCGGCCTCACGCGCTGCGGAACCGGTGCTGCCCACCTGATGCCTCCCCCTCGCCCCGGCCGCGCCCGCGGCCCCGGGTTCGCCTCGAAATGTCTGCCCCTTGCAGCTATCTGCCGCGGACAGCTTCCCACTTGACCCGGACGCAGCGGGAGGGTGGAGGCTGAACCGGGCCTGCGGGTGGAGCCGACCCTGAGACGGCCTCCACCCTTCGGTGGAGCGCCCCTAGGGGTACCTCCGTACTACGACCTGGGGAGGGTTCGTACCGACGGAGGACGAGAGGGCCGGGGAGCCTTCCTTAACCTGGCTTTACGCCGCCGGGGGGCGGTCCGCAACACCGGCGGGGGTGGGGTTTTCCCCAGCAGAAGACTGCGCTGAACACCAGGGCGCGGTACCCCTGCCCGCCACGAGACTGAAACGCGTCGGACGGATTCCTGATCCGGCACCGCGCCCAGCGGCTGCCGACCGGGCGACCGCCTTCACCATCTGCTGACCGATATAGGAGACATACCGTGACTTCGGCTGTGACCATTCCCAGGCACGGGGGTACTGGAGGGCGTACGGCCGTAGCCGCGCGGGCGCGGCAGGTCGTGAAGGCGTACGGATCCGGAGAGACCCGGGTCGTCGCCCTCGATCACGTCGACGTGGACATCGCCCGCGGCCAGTTCACCGCGATCATGGGCCCCTCGGGGTCGGGCAAGTCCACGCTCATGCACTGCCTGGCCGGGCTCGACACCGTAACGGGCGGCCAGATCTATCTCGACGAGACCGAGATCACCGGGCTGAAGGACAAGAAGCTCACACGCCTGCGCCGGGACCGGATCGGGTTCATCTTCCAGGCGTTCAACCTGCTGCCGACGCTGAACGCGATCGAGAACATCACGCTGCCCATGGACATCGCGGGCCGCAAGCCGGACCAGCAGTGGCTGACGCGGGTCGTGGAGACCGTCGGGCTCGCCGACCGCCTCAAGCACCGGCCCACCCAGCTGTCCGGCGGCCAGCAGCAGCGCGTCGCCGTGGCGCGGGCCCTCGCCGCCCGGCCCGAGATCATCTTCGGGGACGAGCCGACCGGAAACCTCGACTCCCGCGCCGGCGCCGAGGTCCTCGGCTTCCTGCGCCGGTCCGTCGACGAGCTGGGCCAGACCATCGTGATGGTCACCCACGACCCGGTGGCGGCCAGTTACGCGGACCGCGTGCTGTACCTCGCCGACGGCCGCATCGTCGACGAGATGTACAAGCCGACCGCGGACGCCGTCCTCGACCGCATGAAGGACTTCGACGCCCGGGGGCGCACGTCATGACCGTCATGAAGACCTCGATGCGCAACTTCCTCGCGCACAAGGGGAGAATGGCGCTCTCCGCGATCGCCGTCCTGCTGTCGGTCGCCTTCGTCTGCGGCACGCTCGTCTTCACGGACACCATGTCGACCACGTTCGACAAGCTCTTCGCGGCCACCTCCTCCGACGTGACGGTGAGCGCCAAGGGCGCCTCCGACACCGGTGAGACGACCGCCGACAACGGCAAGCCGCCGGTCATGCCCGCCTCCGTGCTCGGCGAGGTCCGCAAGGCGCAGGGCGTGAAGTCCGCCGAGGGCACGGTGTTCTCCACCTCCGTGACCGTCGTCGACGGCGACAAGGACAACCTGTCGCCCTCCAGCGGCGCCCCGACCATCGTGGGCAACTGGAACGACACCGACGCCCGCACCATGAAGATCACCTCCGGTGCGGCGCCCGAGGCGGCCGACCAGATCATGGTCGACGCCGACACCGCCGACAAGCACGGCCTGAAGCTCGGCGACGAGATCGGCGTGATCAGCGCGGTCGGCACCCACAAGGCGAAGATCTCCGGCATCGCCGACTTCACCGTCACCAACCCCGGCGCCGCGATCTTCTACCTCGACACCAAGACCGCCCAGCAGGCCCTGGTGGGCGAGAACGGCGTCTACACCAACGTCAACGTCACCGCGGCCGCCGGTGTCAGCGACGCACAGCTGAAGAAGAACGTCACGGCCGAACTCGGCGCCGGCTTCCAGGTGAAGACGGCCAAGGAGACCGCCGACGCCAACCAGAAGGACGTCGAGGGCTTCATGAACGTCATGAAGTACGCGATGCTCGGCTTCGCCGGGATCGCCTTCCTCGTCGGCATCTTCCTGATCATCAACACCTTCTCCATGCTGGTCGCCCAGCGCACCCGCGAGATCGGCCTGATGCGGGCCATCGGCTCCTCCCGCAAGCAGGTCAACCGCTCCGTGCTGGCCGAGGCGCTGCTCCTCGGCGTCGTCGGCTCGGTGCTCGGCGTCGGCGCGGGCGTCGGCCTGGCCATCGGCCTGATGAAGCTCATGGGCCAGATGGGCATGGAACTGTCCACCGACGACCTCACCGTGGCCTGGACGACCCCCGCGGTCGGCCTCGTCCTCGGCGTCGTCGTCACCGTGCTGGCCGCCTACCTGCCGGCCCGGCGCGCCGGGAAGATCTCCCCGATGGCCGCCCTGCGCGACGCCGGAGCCCCCACGGACGCCAAGGCCGGCTGGATCCGGGCCGCGATCGGCACGGTCCTCACCGGCACCGGCGGCTTCGCCCTGTACCTCGCGTCGGCGGCCGGCAAGGCGACCGAAGGTTCGATGTGGCTCGGCCTCGGTGTGGTGCTGTCGCTGATCGGCTTCGTCGTCATCGGCCCGCTGCTCGCCGGCGCCGTGGTCCGCGTCCTGGGCGCCGTGCTGCTGCGCATGTTCGGACCCGTGGGCCGCATGGCCGAGCGCAACGCCCTGCGCAACCCGCGCCGCACCGGTGCGACGGGCGCCGCCCTGATGATCGGCCTCGCCCTGGTGGCGTGCCTGTCCGTGGTCGGCTCCTCCATGGTGGCGTCCGCCACCGACCAGCTCGACAAGACCGTCGGAGCGGACTTCATCATCCAGCACGACCGGGGCCAGCTGATCACCCCGCAGGCCGTCGAGGCCGCCAAGTCGGCGCCGGACATCGAGCGGGTCACCGAGTACAAGTGGAGCAAGGCCGACTTCACCACCCCCGACGGTAAGACGCTCAAGGACACCGCGATCACCGCGGCCGACCCGTCGTACGCGACCGACCTGCGTACCGAGACCGTCGCCGGCAAGCTCCCCGACGCCTACAAGCCCGACTCGATGTCGGTCCACGAGAAGTTCGCGAAGGACCACGGCATCAGCCTCGGCTCCAAGATCAAGGTCGCCTTCAAGGACGGTTCCGCGGCCGACCTGACGGTCCGGGCGATCACCAGCAGCGACGTCGTGATCGACGCGGGCGCGATGTACACGTCCATCTCGACGATGGCCGAGTACGTCCCGGCCGACAAGATGCCGCTGGACTCGCTGGTCTTCGCCACCGCCGAGGACGGGAAGCAGGACGCCGCCTACACGTCCCTGAAGTCGGCGCTGCACGACTACCCGCAGTACATCGTGCGCGACCAGACCGACTACAAGGACGCCCTGAAGGACCAGATCGGCCAGCTGCTCAACATGATCTACGGCCTGCTGGCCCTGGCGATCATCGTCGCCATCCTCGGTGTGGTGAACACCCTGGCCCTGTCGGTGGTGGAGCGCACCCGGGAGATCGGCCTGATGCGGGCCATCGGCCTCTCCCGCCGCCAGCTGCGCCGCATGATCCGCATGGAGTCGGTCGTCATCGCCCTCTTCGGTGCCCTGCTGGGCCTCGGACTGGGCATGGGCTGGGGCGCCACGGCACAGCAGCTGCTGGAGCTGGAGGGCCTGATGGTCCTGGACATCCCCTGGCCGACGATCATCGGCGTCTTCATCGGCTCGGCGTTCGTGGGCCTGTTCGCTGCCCTGGTCCCGGCGTTCCGGGCGGGCCGGATGAACGTCCTGAACGCGATCGCGACGGAGTAGCGGGCGCACACCGATCCCACCAGAACCACCGCACACGGGGGTTGCGGGGGACCCGGCGCCGGGGAGTCCAGTCCAGGGCTCCCCGGCGCCGGGTGTTTCGAGACCCGCGAGCCCGGCTTCCTGTTCGACCGTTCTGGGCGGCGGGTGGGCACAGGTTCCGGGGGTCCAGCGGGCGGAGCCCCCGGGGGGCCTTGCGGCAATGCCGAGCACCTCACATCCGGGTGCGTCATCCACAGGCCCCGACGCCCGGCCGCGCAGCGACGTACGCTGGATACCCCCCGGCCCGCGGCGCGCGTCGGGCCCGTGGTGTTGCCCACCTCCCTGGACGGAAATAGCCCCGAATGAGCCTGCACGGTCTGCTCGACGCCGTAGTCAAGGACGCCGCCCTCGCCGAAGCGATCAGGGCGGCCGCAGACGGCAACCGCATGCACGTCGACCTGGTCGGCCCCCCTGCCGCCCGCCCCTTCGCCCTCGCCGCCCTGGCCCGTGAGACGGCCCGCCCGGTACTGGCGGTCACGGCCACGGGCCGTGAGGCGGAGGACCTGGCCGCGGCCCTGCGCTCCCTCCTCCCGCCCGAGGAGGTCGTGGAGTATCCGTCCTGGGAGACGCTCCCGCACGAGCGGCTCAGCCCCCGCAGCGACACCGTCGGCCGCCGCCTGGCCGTGCTGCGCCGGCTGGCCCACCCCCGCCCCGACGACCCCGAGACCGGCCCCGTCTCGGTCGTCGTCGCGCCCGTCCGGTCCGTACTCCAGCCGCAGGTCAAAGGCCTCGGCGACCTGGAGCCGGTCTCCCTGAGAACCGGACAGAGCGCGGACCTCGGTGAGATCGTCGAAGCCCTCGCGGCCGCCGCCTACGCGCGCGTGGAGCTCGTCGAGAAGCGCGGCGAGTTCGCCGTGCGCGGCGGCATCCTCGACGTGTTCCCGCCCACCGAGGAACACCCCCTGCGCGTGGAGTTCTGGGGCGACGACGTCGAGGAGATCCGCTACTTCAAGGTCGCCGACCAGCGCTCCCTCGAAGTCGCCGAGCACGGGCTGTGGGCGCCGCCCTGCCGCGAACTGCTGCTCACCGAGGACGTCCGCACGCGCGCGGCGGCCCTCGCCGAACAGCACCCCGAGCTCGGTGAACTGCTCGGCAAGATCGCCGAGGGCATCGCCGTCGAGGGCATGGAGTCCCTCGCGCCCGTCCTCGTCGACGACATGGAGCTGCTGCTCGACGTGCTGCCCAAGGGCGCCATGGCCGTGGTGTGCGACCCGGAGCGGGTGCGCACGCGCGCCTCGGACCTCGTGGCCACCTCGCAGGAGTTCCTCCAGGCCTCCTGGGCCGCGACCGCCGGCGGCGGTGAGGCCCCCATCGACGTCGGCGCGGCCTCCCTGTGGTCCATCGCGGACGTCCGGGACCGGGCCCGCGAGCTGGACATGATGTGGTGGTCGGTGTCGCCGTTCGCCGCCGACGAGGAGCTGGACGGGGACACCCTCAAGCTGGGCATGCACGCCCCGGAGACCTATCGCGGCGACACCGCCAAGGCCCTCGCCGACACCAAGGGCTGGCTCGCCGACGGCTGGCGCGCCGTGTTCGTCACCGAGGGGCACGGCCCCGCGGCCCGTACGGTCGAGGTGCTGAGCGGCGAGGGCATCGCCGCCCGCCTCGACTCCGACCTCGCCGAGATCTCCCCGTCCGTCGTGCACGTGGCGTGCGGCTCGATCGACCACGGCTTCGTCGACCCGGCCCTCCGGCTCGCCGTCCTGACCGAGACGGACCTGTCGGGCCAGAAGGCGTCCGGCCGCGAGGGCGCCCGCATGCCGGCCCGCCGCCGCAAGACCATCGACCCGCTCACCCTGGAGCCGGGCGACTACATCGTCCACGAACAGCACGGCGTGGGCCGCTACATCGAGATGGTGCAGCGCACCGTCCAGGGCGCCACCCGCGAGTACCTGGTCGTCGAGTACGCCCCTGCCAAGCGCGGCCAGCCCGGCGACCGCCTCTACATCCCCACCGACCAGCTGGAGCAGATCACCAAGTACGTCGGCGGCGAGGCCCCCACCCTGCACCGCCTCGGCGGCGCCGACTGGACGAAGACCAAGGCCCGCGCGAAGAAGGCCGTCAAGGAGATCGCCGCCGACCTCATCAAGCTGTACAGCGCCCGCATGGCGGCCCCCGGGCACGCCTTCGGGGCGGACACCCCCTGGCAGCGCGAGCTGGAGGACGCCTTCCCCTACGCGGAGACGCCCGACCAGCTCACCACCATCGCCGAGGTCAAGGAGGACATGGAGAAGACGGTCCCGATGGACCGCCTGATCTGCGGCGACGTCGGCTACGGCAAGACCGAGATCGCGGTCCGGGCCGCCTTCAAGGCCGTCCAGGACGGCAAGCAGGTGGCCGTCCTGGTGCCCACGACCCTGCTGGTGCAGCAGCACTTCGGCACGTTCAGCGAACGCTACGCGCAGTTCCCGGTCAACGTGAGGGCACTGTCCCGCTTCCAGACCGACACCGAGGCCAAGGCGGTCCTTGAAGGGCTGCGCGAGGGCTCGGTCGACATCGTCATCGGCACCCACCGCCTGTTCTCCTCCGAGACGAAGTTCAAGGACCTGGGCCTGGTCATCGTCGACGAGGAGCAGCGCTTCGGCGTCGAGCACAAGGAGCAGCTGAAGAAGCTCCGCGCCAACGTCGACGTGCTGACGATGTCCGCGACGCCCATCCCCCGGACCCTGGAGATGGCGGTCACCGGCATCCGCGAGATGTCGACGATCACCACCCCGCCGGAGGAGCGCCACCCGGTGCTCACCTTCGTCGGGCCCTACGAGGAGAAGCAGATCGGCGCCGCGATCCGCCGCGAACTGCTGCGCGAGGGCCAGGTCTTCTACATCCACAACCGCGTCGAGTCGATCGACCGCGCCGCGGCCCGGCTGCGCGAGATCGTCCCCGAGGCGCGCATCGCCACCGCCCACGGCCAGATGTCGGAACAGGCGCTGGAACAGGTCGTCGTCGACTTCTGGGAGAAGAAGTTCGACGTGCTGGTGTCCACCACGATCGTGGAGTCCGGCATCGACATCTCCAACGCCAACACCCTGATCGTGGAGCGCGGCGACAACTTCGGCCTCAGCCAGCTCCACCAGCTGCGCGGCCGGGTGGGCCGCGGCCGCGAGCGCGGCTACGCCTACTTCCTCTACCCGCCGGAGAAGCCGCTGACCGAGACCGCGCACGAGCGGCTCGCGACCATCGCCCAGCACACGGAGATGGGCGCGGGCATGTACGTGGCGATGAAGGACCTGGAGATCCGCGGCGCGGGCAACCTCCTCGGCGGCGAGCAGTCCGGTCACATCGCGGGTGTCGGCTTCGACCTGTACGTGCGGATGGTCGGCGAGGCCGTCGCGGACTACCGGCGCCAGCTGGAGACCGGCGAGATCGAGGAGGAGCCGCCCCTCGAGGTCAAGATCGAGCTGCCCGTCGACGCGCACGTCCCGCACGACTACGCGCCCGGCGAGCGGCTCCGCCTCCAGGCGTACCGCGCGATCGCCTCCGCCAACTCGGAGGAGGACATCAAGGCGGTCCGCGAGGAACTCGTCGACCGCTACGGCAAGCTGCCCGAGCCGGTGGAGAACCTGCTGCTCGTCGCCGGTCTGCGCATGTTCGCGCGCGCGTGCGGGGTCGGCGAGATCGTGCTCCAGGGCAACAACATCCGGTTCGCGCCGGTGGAGTTGCGCGAGTCGCAGGAGCTGCGGCTCAAGCGGCTCTACCCCGGGGCGGTCATCAAGCCGACGGTCCACCAGGTGCTGGTGCCACGCCCGAAGACCGCGAAGGTGGGCGGCAAGCCGCTGGTCGGGCGGGAACTGCTCGCGTGGGTGGGGGAGTTCCTCACGTCGGTGCTGGGATCGTGATGGCGGGGCCGTCAGGGCGGCGGACCCGGTGAGCGGGGTGCTGACGCCTCGGTGACCGGTGGCGGACCGGGGCGTCGCCGACACCCCGGCGTGTGCGCCGAGCCGCCGTCAGGCCACCGGTCGTACGGGTGTCCCGCCGCCGGCCCGGCGCAGGGCCTGCGCGAGCCGGTCGCGGACCGCGATCTGCGCGGCGATACGGGCCTCCAGCACCGCGAGGCGGTCGGCGGCCACCCGCACCCCCTTCCCGGAGGCGGGACCGGCCGTGACGTCGCCGTCCAGGCACGGCAGGAACACCCGGACGTCGTCGAGCGTCAGCCCGACGTCCAGCAACTGCCGGATGTTGCGCACGCGCACGGCCGCACCGGCGTCGTACAGGCGATAGCCGTTCGCGGCCCGTTCGGAGGAGATGAGACCCGCCTGCTCGTAGTGGCGCAGGGCGCGGGGTGTCGTGCCGGTCGCCTCGGCGAGTTCACCGATCCGCATCCGGGAAGCCGCACCGCGCGCACGTGGTTCTGCCATGCGCGTCAGTCTCATGTGACGACCGCGCCGCCGTCCACCGGAAGGATCACGCCGGTGATGAACGAGGCCTGCGGCGAGGCCAGCCGGGCGATCGCCCACGCCACCTCCTCGGGGCGGCCGACCCGCCCGAGGGGCGTGTGAGCGAGCTGCCACGCCCTGATCGCGGCCTGCTGCTCGCGGGTGTGGCCGGCGTGGTCGCCGATGGGTGTGTCGATCGCGCCCGGGGCCACCGCGGCGACCCGGATCCCGAGGGGCGCGAGCTCCACGGCCCAGCTGCGGGTGAGCACCTCCAGGGCCGCCTTCCCGGCGGCGTACAGGGAGTTGCCGGGCCAGCCGCGCTGTCCCACCGATGTCGTCACGTTCACGATGACGCCGCGGCTGTCCTCCAGTGCCGGGAGGGCGGCCTGGGTGAGCAGGACGGGGGCGAGGAGGTTCGTGGCGAGCAGGGGCTCCACGGTGGCGCGCGTGTAGGTGCGCAGGGACCGGGCGTCGACGATTCCGGCGTTGTTCACCAGCACGTCGACACGGCCGTGCCGGTCGAGTGCCGTACGGACGACGGTCCCGGGACCGTCGGCGGCCGTGACGTCGGCGACGAGCGGGCTGATGAGGGCCGGCGCATGGGCGGCGGTCTCGACGAGGGGCGCCTCGCGGCGGCCCACCGCCACGACGTGTGCGCCCTCGTCGGCGAAGGCGTGCGCGGTGGCGCGGCCTATGCCGGTACCGGCGCCGGTGACGAGCACGGTACGGGGGGCCGTCCGCGCGCTGCGCCGCTGCTTCTTCGGGTGCGGGAAGGTCATGCGGGGATCGTCCGACCCTGACGCCGGTGTCAAGGTCAAGTGTCCCGTCGAAGGGAGGCCACGCTCGGGCTGCCGCCCGGACAGGGGAAGCCGCCCGCAGGAGATGCGTCCGGATCTCCGCGGACGGCCTCGGAGCCGGAGGCCTACTGCTGTTCGGGCCGGTCGCGGTCGCGGTCCATGCCCAGCGAGCCCTCGACGCGCTGCTGGCCGGAGTCGACCTGGTCCTCGTACTTGCCGCCGGTCCTCTCGTTGATCCGCTGTTCCGCGGTGTCGGAGCCCTGCTTGCCCTTGTGCCGCGCCTGACTCTTGAACTTGTCGAAGATGCCCATGCGGAAGCTCCCTCCGGAAGTGAGTCAGAACCGACGATACGCGTGGGATGCGCAGAATGCGCAGTGAGGGCCGATGTGGTCTGAACCTCTGCCTCGCTACCGTGGAGCCCGGCACGGACCGCCCGTGCCCGAGCGGAACGGGCAGACAGAGGAGGGGCGCAGGGTGAGGCGTCTGAGGGGCGGGACGGCACTGGCCGTCGCGATGGTGTTCACCGGTTCGGCACTGGCCGGCTGCGAGGGTCTGGCCCCGCCCACGGACGGCGGTGGGCCCTCCGGTTCCGGGGCCCCGGCCGCCGGCGACGGCCGGGCCGTGAACCCGCTGGACAACCCCGACGGCACCAAGCCGGGGCTGGCGGCCATCACTTCCGGCGCGGACAAGGAACGGGCTCGTGCGCTGATCGAGAAGGTGGCGACGAAGGGGCGCGGCCCCAGGACGGGCTACGAACGGGACAAGTTCGGCTACGCCTGGACGGACTCGGCACCGCGCGAGGTCCCCTTCTCCCACAACGGCTGCGACTCGCGCAACGACCTTCTGAAGCGTGACGGAGAGGACCTGCGTTTCCGGTCGGGATCGGACTGCGTCGTCACCTCGCTGACGCTGCACGACCCCTACACCGGGAAGGTCATCGACTGGACCAAGTCCCATGCGATCGAAGTCCAGATAGACCACGTCATGCCGCTGTCGTACGACTGGCAGATGGGCGCCTCGCGCTGGAGCAGGGACAAGCGGGAGTCCATCGCCAACGACCCGCTCAACCTCGTCCCGGTGGACGGGCCGACCAACGGCTCGAAGGGAGACTCCGGCCCGGCGTCCTGGCTGCCCCCGAACAAACGGATCCGCTGCGCCTACTCGGTGCGCTTCGCCCAGGTGTCGCTGAAGTACGAACTCCCCGTGACGGCACCCGACAAGGAGATGCTGCTGAAGCAGTGCGGCGGCGAGTGACGACAACGCGGCAGATGTGCGTGCCAGGCCCCGCGTCTGCGGCGTGATCCGAACGGCAGGCCCTAAATCGGTTCCGGTGTTCCCCGCCGCCGCCTACCGTGATCACATGCAGCCGAAGATTGCGAGCCTCGCCGACCGCCCGGAGATGCTGGAGCGGGTCGTCGCGATGGCGGACAGCTGGCCGGAGTTCGTGATCCAGGACCTCGTGGGCGCCGCCCACTTCCCGCGGATCGCCGCCGAACTCCCGGAGTACGTCCTGTTCGCCGAGGACGAGCAGGGTGAGATCGTGGCGAACGCCTACAGCGTGCCCTTCGCCCTCGGCACCGAGCACCGCGGTGGCCGGCTGCCGGCCAACGGCTGGGACGCGGTACTGGTGTGGGCGTTCTCCGACCTCAGGCGCGGAGTCCGGCCGGACACCGTCAGCGCGATCTCGGTCTCCATCGCCCCGCAGGCACAGGGCCGCGGTCTGTCCGCGGTGATGCTCTCGGCCATGCGCGACAACGCCCGGGCCCGCGGCTTCCGCGAGGTCGTCGCCCCGGTCCGCCCCAACGCCAAACACCTGGAACCGCACACGCCGATGGAGGAGTACGCCCGACGCGTGCGCCCCGACGGCCTGCCGGAGGACCCGTGGCTGCGCGTCCACGCCCGGGCCGGAGCCACCATCGACTCGGTGGCACCGGCGTCCATGACGGTGGCCGCCCCGCTCGCGGACTGGCGCCGCTGGACGGGTCTGCCGTTCGACTCCGACGGCGACATCGAAGTGCCGGGCGGCCTGGTGCCGGTGCGCTGCGAGACGGAGCGCGGGTACGCGGTGTACGTGGAGCCCAACGTGTGGATGCGGCACCTCCTGTAGACGACGTCCGCCGCAGGGCGTGGCGCACGGTACGGCTGTACGGCCCACGACCGGCGCGGGGGCGGGCTGTTCACCGCGAAGTGATCAGCATGACAACGGTTCGGTACAACCCGTGACCGGTTGTCCGTGTCGGGCTATACGCTCGGATCCCCTACAGGGTCCGAGTCACTCGCACGTCCGTCCCCATCGGCCACACCGGTCCAGGAGCAGTCATGTACGGCCACGGCGCGGCGCCGCCTCCCCGCAGCGCGGCAACGGTCATCTCTCTGCGCGTGCTGTTCACGGCAGCCGGTTTCCTCACCTGCGGCGTGCTGGCCTGCGTCCCGCTGTTCCGGGTGGCCGTCCTGCGCGGCCGGGCCCTCGACTGGGTGCTGGCGTGGGTGAGCCTGCCGCTGTCCATCGCCTGCTTCGCCGTGATCGGCTCGCTGCCGGAGGACGACCGCCGCACCGACCTCGCGCTGGCGGTGATCCTGCTGCTCGGGGCGGGTGCCGCCATCTACTTCCTCGTCGTGGACATCGGCCACCACGGCCGGCGGCGGGCGTTCGCCGGTTACGCGACGCCCCATGCGCCGACCGTCCCGACCGCCGCGCACACCCCGTACGGCTACCCGCACCCCGCGCCGCCGTACGCCCCGACGTCCACCCCTGTCCCGCAGCCCCCCGCACCCGCCCCGCACGACACGCCTCCGGCCCCGATGCAGCCGCCCCCGTCCCCCCAGCGCCCCGCCCCCGCCCGCATCGACCAGGTCCGCGCCGAACTCGACGAGCTCAGCGACTACCTGCGCCGGCACGAGGGCGAAGGCCACCGGGACGGCCCTCACGGGGACGGACGGTGACCGCGGCGGCAGGACGTGTCGTCGCCGGCCGCTACGAACTGGCCACCGTCCTCGGGCAGGGCGGCATGGGCCAGGTCTGGACGGCGTACGACCAGCGGCTCGACCGGCGTGTGGCGGTGAAGCTGCTGCGCCCCGACAAGGTCGCCGGCCAGGACGCGGAGGAACTGCGCCGCCGCTTCGTGCGCGAGTGCCGGGTGACCGCGCAGGTCGACCACCCCGGCCTGGTCACCGTGCACGACGCGGGCAGTGAGGGCGAGGAGCTGTTCCTCGTCATGCAGTACATCGACGGCGCCGACCTCGCCGGCCACCTCGCCGAGCATTCCCCGTACCCCTGGCCGTGGGCGGTCGCGGTCGCCGCGCAGCTGTGCGCCGTGCTGAGCGCCGTGCACGCCGTGCCGATCGTCCACCGCGACCTCAAGCCGCGCAACGTGATGGTGAAGCAGGACGGCACCGTCACCGTCCTCGACCTCGGCGTGGCCTCCGTCATGGACGCGGACACCACTCGCCTCACGCACACCGGCACCCCGATCGGCTCGCCCGCCTACATGGCACCGGAGCAGGCGATGGGCGGCGCGGTCGGCCCGTACACCGACCTGTACGCGCTCGGTGTGGTCCTGCACGAGCTGCTCAGCGGTGACGTGCCCTTCTCGGGCTCCACGGTCCTCGGTGTCCTGCACCGGCACCTGTACGAACCCCCGCTGCCCGTGCGCCGCATCCGCCCCGAAGTGCCCGAGGCCCTGGAAGCCCTCGTGTTGCGCCTCCTCGCCAAGGACCCGCAGCACCGGCCCGCCTCCGCGCAGGAGGTCTACGAGCACCTGGAGCCGCTTCTGCCGGCGCGCGGCACGCACACCGGAGCGGCCCTGGATCCCACCCGCCCGTTCCTGCGCCCGCACGCCCCCTGGCCGGATCGTGCGCGCACCCCGGCGCCCCAGCCCGCGCCGCCCGCCGCACCCGTCGCCGAGACCACGGGCATGACGGACATCGTCCGGGCCGTCGACGAGGTCAAGCGGCTCCTCGGCGAGGGCCGCATCACCCAGGCCGTCGACATCCTCGGCGCGATCCTGCCCGTGGCGGCGGAGCAGCACGGCGAGCACTCCCCGGTGGTGCGCACGTTGCGCAAGCAGTACGCGGCCACGCTGCTGGACGACGGCCAGTACCGGCGTGCGCTGCCCGAGCTGCGCCGGCTCGCGGACGAACGCGCCGCCGAGGCGGGACAGGCCGACCCGCAAGCCCTGCGACATCGCTATGAAGCGGCCCAGTGCCTCGAACAACTGGGCGAACCGGCCGCGGCGCTCGCCGAGTACCGGGCGGTGCTGCCGTACTACGAGAACCAGTACGTCGCCGCCGGCGGACCCGAGCTCGCGCACGACGTCCGCCGCCGGATCGGTCACCTCCAGCTCGCCCTCGGCGACCGCGGCGCCGCCCACGACACCCTGGCCCGGCTGCTGCACGACGTGGAGCGCACCCACGGCCACGGGCACCCGCTCGGGGCGGAGATCCGCAGGACGCTTCAGTGGCTGGGGCAGGTCCGCGGCTGAGGACCGTCCCGGGTGAGGCGCGGCGGTGCCGGAAGTCCCGGTGAATCGTTGGTCGAATGGGTTGGCCAGAGCCGGGCCACTGCCTACCATCGATCACCGCAAGACCTTGTGCACCGTCGCACAATCTCCTCGGGAGGTTTCCTTGCACCGCCGCCGTCGCACCGCGCTCCTCCTCACCGCCGCGATCGCCGCCGCGGCGCCCCTGCTCACCGCCTGCGGGAACGACGCGCATCCCGGCGCGGCAGCCGTGGTGGGCGGCCAGCGGATCACCGTCTCCCAGCTGGAAGAGCGGGTCGGCGAGGTGCGCGCGGCCCAGCGGGCGGCCGTCCGGGACGAGGCCCAGTACCAGCAGGCCATCGCCAGAACCGGCACGCTCACCCGCGACACCCTGCACACCATGGTCCTGGACCGGGTGCTGCACCGCGCCGCCGAGAACGCCGGAGTGACCGTCTCCCGCAAGGAGGTCCAGGCGATGCGGTCCGGCCTGGAACAGCAGGCCGGCGGTGCCAAGGGGCTGGAGACGACCTGGCTCCAGCAGTACGGCGTCCCGCCGCAGCGCCTCGACGACAACCTCCGCCTGCAGCTGGAGGCCCAGAAACTCGCCGAGAAGCTGGGCACGAACACCGACCGTCCCGAGTTCTGGAAGGCACTGTCCGACGCTTCCAGGGACCTGGACGTCGATCTCAACCCGCGCTACGGCACCTGGGACGTCCAGAAGAGCAGGCCTGCCGAGGCCAAGACGCCCTGGGTACGGGACGTGACGGCGGCGCAGACGCAGCAGCAGGGGATGTAGAGCAGGACGGTCCACCCGGAGGACACCCGGCCTCCGGGGCTGTGCCCACCCGCAGGGCACCGCGAAGCGGCCCTGTGGACAACTTCGGGTGTCACCGGTGGCGTGGGATAGCTTCGAACCGTGAACGCCAACAGTCCCGAAGCCACCCCGGGCCCCGAGCGGACCGCTCCCGACGCGGCCGCCGCCCCCGGCCGCATCGTCCTGCTCACCACCAGCCACCGCGTCGCCCCCGGCCTGCTGTCCTGGCCGGCCTGGCGGGCACTGCACGAGGCCGACCGGGTGCTGTGCGCGGACGGCACGCATCCGCAGCTGCCGTATCTGCGCGAGGCGGGGATCACCGTCGCCGAGACGTCCCCGACCGCGCAGGAGCTGCTCGACGTCTGCGCCGGCGGACACACGGTGGTCGTGGTGGCGACGGGCGAGGGCGAACCGCCTCTCACGGAGGGCCTGGCCCGTCTGGCCGGCTCCGGCCGTGTCGCCATGCCCGAGCTGGAGCTGCTGCCCGCCTCCTACGACCTCCCCGGCGCCCGCCTCCTCGACCTCGTCCAGGTCATGGACCGCATCCGCGCCGAATGCCCCTGGTCCTCGCGGCAGACCCACGAGGGCCTGGCGAAGTACGGCATCGAGGAGGCGTACGAACTCGTCGAGGCGATCGAGGAAGGCGACCGGGACGAACTGCGTGAGGAGCTCGGCGACGTCCTTCTCCAGGTCGTCTTCCACGCCCGCATCGCCGAGGAGGGGCGGCCGGAGGACGGGGCGGAGCCCTTCTCCATCGACGACGTGGCCGGTGGCATCGTCGCCAAACTGATCTACCGCCATCCGCATGTCTTCGGCGACGCGACGGCCGATACGCCCGAGGAGGTCAAGGAGCACTGGCTGCGGACCAAGGCGGTCGAGAAGCAGCGCACCTCGATCACCGAGGGCATCCCGCTCGGCCAGCCCGGTCTGGCCCTCGCCGCCAAGCTGGCCTCCCGGGTCCGCACAGCACACCTGGAGATACCCCTCCCGCCGGGCGAGGGCATCGGCTACGAGCTGCTGGCCCTGGCCGTGCGGGCCGAGTCGGAGGGTGTCGACCCGGAGGCGGCCCTCAGGGCGGCGGCCCGCGCGTACCGGGATGCGATCAGGGACGCCGAGGGCTGAGCGGCCCCGGGGCGGGGAAGGACCGCGAGAGCCGCACAACCGGGCAAACGAGCAACCGGGCGCGGGTGCGCGGGACCCCGCCCCACGCCGTGACGGTGGCGGGCCGCTGCCGGAAGCCGGATACGGTCGAGGAGTGACCGACCAGCCCCAGCCCAGCCCAGCCGCGACCGCTCCCGATCTCTTCACCTGGGAGTTCGCGAGCAACCCCTACCCCGCCTACGCCTGGCTCCGCGAGCACAGCCCCGTCCACAAGACGCGGCTGCCGAGCGGTGTGGAGGCCTGGCTGGTCACGCGGTACGCCGACGCCAAGCAGACGCTCGCCGACAACCGGCTCTCCAAGAACCCGGCGCATCACGACGAACCGGCGCACGCCAGGGGGAAGACGGGCATCCCCGGCGAGCGCAAGGCGGAGCTGATGACGCATCTGCTGAACATCGACCCGCCGGACCACACCCGGCTGCGGCGGCTGGTGTCGAAGGCGTTCACACCCCGCCGGGTCGCCGAGTTCGCGCCGCGGGTGCAGGAGCTCACGGACACCCTGATCGACGGCTTCGCGGCGGAGGGGTCCGCCGACCTGATCCACGAGTTCGCCTTCCCGCTCCCCATCTACGCCATCTGCGACCTGCTCGGCGTCCCGCGCGAGGACCAGGACGACTTCCGCGACTGGGCGGGCATGATGATCCGTCACCAGGGCGGCCCGAGGGGCGGTGTGGCGCGGTCGGTGAAGAAGATGCGCGGCTACCTGGCCGAGCTCATCCACCGCAAGCGCGAGGCGCTGCCCGCCGAGCCCGCCCCCGGCGAGGACCTCATCTCCGGTCTGATCCGCGCCTCGGACCACGGGGAGCACCTCACCGAGAACGAGGCGGCGGCCATGGCCTTCATCCTGCTGTTCGCCGGTTTCGAGACAACCGTCAACCTGATCGGAAACGGCACCTACGCCCTGCTCACCCACCCCGGACAGCGCGCCCGGCTCCAGGCGTCGCTCGCCGCCGGGGAGCGCGGCCTGCTGGAGACCGGCGTCGAGGAACTCCTCCGTTTCGACGGCCCTGTCGAACTCGCCACCTGGCGTTTCGCCACGCAGCCGCTCACCCTCGGCGGGCAGCGCATCGAGGCGGGCGACCCCGTCCTCGTCGTGCTCGCCGCCGCGGACCGGGACCCGGAGCGGTTCGCGGATCCGGACGTACTGGACCTCTCCCGCGGCGACAACCAGCACCTCGGATACGGCCACGGCATCCACTACTGCCTCGGCGCCCCGCTCGCCCGCCTGGAGGGCCAGACCGCGCTCGCCACCCTCCTCACGCGCCTTCCGGACCTCCGGCTCGCCGCCGATCCGGCCGAGCTGAGATGGCGCGGCGGCCTCATCATGCGCGGGCTGCGCACGCTGCCGGTGGAGTTCGCGCCGGGGGTACCGGCCGGGAGCTGACGAAACATCAGAGCTGTGATCTTCACGTGATCTACGCGGCATGAACTTGTGACAAGTGATCGTCTGCCGATACGTTCACCCATCAACGCGGAGGGATGCACGCCGCGTCGGTCACTGCTGTCGCGTGAAAGGTCTCCGTATGCTCTCCGGGAACGGTCGGCACCGTCGCCCCCGCCAGGCTCCGGCTCTCCTCGTCGCGGCCGGAGTCACCGGCTCCGCCATCGCGATTCCGCTCCTCGGGGCCTCCGGTGCCAGCGCGGCCGACGGCACGACCTGGGATCGGGTCGCGGACTGCGAGAGCGGTGGCGCGTGGAGCGAGAACAGCGGCAACGGCTACTACGGCGGCCTGCAGTTGTCCCAGGAGGACTGGGAGAGCCACGGCGGTCTGGACTACGCCGCGAGCGCCGACCTGGCCAGCCGCTCCCAGCAGATAGCCGTGGCCGAGAGAATCCTCGCCGACCAGGGAGTCGGCGCGTGGCGCACGTGTGGACTGCTCTCCGGCCTCGAGCAGGGCAAGGGGTCGGACTCCGGTTCGTCCGATGCGTCCGACTCGTCCGGCGAGGTGGACTCGCCCGGTTTGCTCGACTCGCTGGGTTCGTCCCCTTCGGACACCTCCTCACCCTCTCCTGACGCGTCGTCGGCCTCGAAGGACGAAACTTCCAAGCCGGACAAGTCGACCGAATCGCCCGACTCGTCGAGCGAGGAGCGGTCCGAGAGCTCCTCCCCGGACGCCTCCAAGCGTGGCAAAGCCGACGACTCCCGGCGCGGCGAGGGATCCGACACCGGCTCCGGCCGCCATCGCGGCCCCAGCGCCGACGAAACCGGCGACCCCGACGGTGCCCGTGCGGAGAAGTCCACGGGGCGTCACTCCGCGCCCGCCGAAGAGAGTTCCGGCGATACATCCGAAGGTGCCTACATCGTGGGTATCGGCGACAGTCTCTGGTCCATCGCCGACGCCCTTCGCGTCAGCGGGGGATGGCACGCGCTCTACGAGGGCAACGAGAAGGAGGTCGGCGCCGACCCGGACCTCATCCTCCCCGGTCAGGCGCTCACGGTCGAGGGCGAAGCGGACGAGAGGTAGCCGTTCGGGCAGTACGGAAACGGCGGTCGAAGTCATCCCGAAACCGGGTGAGTTCACGTCATGTTTCGCGGCTGATGTCCCGTTTGGGGCCCGTGAGAGATAGATCTCAGAAGCCCTGATCGTCTTTGAAATTCCGTGGATCTCGTGTCTACGGTCGTGACCGCTCGCCACCGCGGGCCCCGGCTGCCGCAACGCCGAATCCTGCCAGCGGCCGCACGGGAACAGTCGTCGCGTCAAGCGCCGTAGGCAGGAGCGGGGGACCCAAGGTAGGTGCCCGACCGGCTGCTTGTGCCGGAAGGGCTTGGGGTGAAGCCGCGTCCCGTCAGGGGATGCGGCCGGGCAACTCAACCGGCCCGAACCCGACAGCTCACCTCGCAGGCGTCGGTGAGGGGATCTCTCCATGCTGTTTTCCGGCAAGGGCACGCACCGCCGTCCGTCCAAGGCCAGCCGCGCCATCGCCATCGCCGGTGTCACCGGTGCCGCCGTCGCCGCCCCGCTGATGGCGGCCGGCAACGCCTCCGCCGCCACCACCTCCGAGTGGGACACGGTCGCCCAGTGCGAGTCCGGCGGCAACTGGTCCATCAACACCGGCAACGGCTACTACGGCGGTCTGCAGTTCTCCGCCTCCACCTGGGCCGCGTACGGCGGCACCCAGTACGCCTCGACCGCCGACAAGGCCAGCAAGGACCAGCAGATCCAGGTCGCCGAGAAGGTCCTGGCGAGCCAGGGCAAGGGCGCCTGGCCGGTCTGCGGCAAGGGCCTGTCGGGTGCCTCCACCGGTGGCGGCTCCTCGAGCGACTCCGGCAGCTCCTCGCAGCAGCAGAGCACCGAGTCCCGCGAGACCCAGCAGCAGCCGGCCTCCCGCTCGGACGAGCGCCCGGCGGCCAAGAAGACCGTCACCACGCCGACCGGCAAGAAGGTCAAGAAGGGCGACGGCGAGTACAAGGTCGTCAAGGGTGACACCCTCGGCTCGATCGCCGCGGACAAGAAGGTCAAGGGCGGCTGGGAGAAGCTGTTCGAGCTGAACAAGGACATCGTCGAGGACGCCGACCTCATCTACCCGGGCCAGCAGCTGCACCTGAAGTAAGCAGCGGCCCACCCGGACCCTCCCGGGTCCACGGGCTCCCCGCCCCGGTGCGTCATCCCCCGTACGCACCGGGGCGGGGTTTTTTCGGCAACCGTCTTTGTTCCGTTCGGAAACAATTTACGCTCGGTTCTGTCCATGGGGTGGGCGACCCGGTGGCCGATCGCCCCGGGCCGGTTAGGCTCATGTCGCGAGCCACCGGGCCCGCACCCCGCCGGGTCCGTGCGACCCGCGTACCGCGTCACATGAAGAAGGAGATGCTCGTGCCGTCCATCGACGTCGTCGTAGCCCGGGAAATCCTGGACTCCCGAGGCAACCCCACGGTCGAGGTCGAGGTCGGCCTCGACGACGGCAGCACCGGTCGTGCCGCCGTCCCGTCCGGCGCCTCCACGGGCGCCTTCGAGGCCATCGAGCTCCGCGACGGCGACTCGAACCGCTACCTCGGCAAGGGCGTGGAGAAGGCCGTCCTCGCCGTCATCGAGCAGATCGGTCCGGAGCTGGTCGGCTATGACGCCACCGAGCAGCGCCTGATCGACCAGGCCATGTTCGACCTGGACGCCACCGACAACAAGGGCTCCCTCGGCGCCAACGCCATCCTCGGCGTCTCCCTCGCCGTCGCCCACGCCGCCTCCGAGGCCAGCGACCTCCCCCTCTTCCGCTACCTGGGCGGCCCCAACGCGCACCTGCTGCCGGTGCCGATGATGAACATCCTGAACGGCGGCTCGCACGCCGACTCCAACGTGGACATCCAGGAGTTCATGATCGCCCCGATCGGCGCGGAGTCGTTCTCCGAGGCGCTGCGCTGGGGCGCCGAGGTCTACCACACGCTGAAGAAGGTCCTGAAGAGCAAGGGCCTGGCCACCGGCCTCGGCGACGAGGGCGGCTTCGCCCCGAACCTCGGCTCCAACCGCGAGGCCCTCGACCTCATCCTCGAGGCCATCAAGGAAGCCGGCTACACCCCGGGCGAGCAGATCGCCCTGGCCCTCGACGTCGCCGCCTCCGAGTTCTACAAGGACGGCTCCTACACCTTCGAGGGCAAGACCCGCTCGGCCGCCGAGATGACCGAGTACTACGCGGAGCTCGTCGACGCGTACCCGCTCGTCTCCATCGAGGACCCGCTGTTCGAGGACGACTGGGAGGGCTGGAAGACCATCACCGCCAAGCTCGGTGACAAGGTCCAGCTCGTCGGCGACGACCTGTTCGTCACCAACCCCGAGCGCCTCGCCCGCGGCATCGAGGAGAACGCCGCCAACGCGCTCCTGGTCAAGGTCAACCAGATCGGCTCGCTCACCGAGACCCTGGACGCCGTCGAGCTGGCCCAGCGCAACGGCTTCAAGTGCATGATGTCCCACCGCTCCGGCGAGACCGAGGACGTCACCATCGCCGACCTGGCCGTCGCCACCAACTGCGGCCAGATCAAGACCGGCGCCCCGGCCCGCTCCGAGCGCGTCGCCAAGTACAACCAGCTGCTGCGCATCGAGGAGATCCTCGACGACGCCGCGGTCTACGCCGGCCGCAGCGCCTTCCCGCGCTTCAAGGGCTGAACCTCGGCGGTCAAGCCTTAGCCAGTCGTACGTACGTCCCCGTACTCGGTCCCGTACCGTGTCCGGGGACGTACGCGCGTAGGACGGTGGAGCGGGAGGCGGACAGATGGCCGTGAAGGACCGGGACCGGTTCTCCACCGCGACCAGGATCCGGTTGCTCGGCGAGCAGACCGCGGCCCGGGTCTACCGCTCCCAGACCAGGCGCCAGGCCCGCCGCTCGCGGCTGACCGGCCGGGCCGCGCTGCTCGCCCTGGTGATGTGCTCGCTGATCGTGGCCCTGGCCTACCCGATGCGGGAGTACGTCTCGCAGCGCGCGGAGATCGACGACCTCCGGCGTGAGCAGCAGCAGGCCCGCGAGCGCGTCGAACGGCTGCGTGACCTGAAGGCGCGCTGGCAGGACGACGCGTACGCCGAACAGCAGATCCGGCAGCGGTTGCACTACGTCATGCCGGGGGAGACGGGCTTCATCGTCGTCGACCCGCACGCGGCGCAGCAGTCGCGCACCGACCTGGGGGCGGCCGACCGCCCCTGGTACTCGAACGTCTGGGACGGGGTCGACAAGGCCGACACCTCCGACCGGTGACCCAGCCCCAGCCAGTGACCTGAACCCAGAGAAAGACAGCCTGAAGACAGTCATGGAAACGCCCCCGCCGACCACCCCGCGCACCGAGCCGACCGACGCCGACGTCGAGGCCTTCAAGCAGCAGCTCGGTCGGCCCCCGCGCGGGCTGCGCGCGATCGCGCACCGCTGCCCGTGCGGCCGGCCCGACGTCGTCGAGACGGCCCCCCGGCTGCCGGACGGGACACCGTTCCCCACGCTGTACTACCTGACGTGCCCGAAGGCGAACTCGGCCATCGGCACGCTGGAGGCCAACGGCGTGATGAAGGAGATGACCGAGCGGCTGGCCTCGGACCCGGAGCTGGCGGCGGCCTACCGGGCCGCGCACGAGGACTACATCCGGCGCCGCGACGAGATCGAGGAGCTGAAGAACTTCCCGAGCGCGGGCGGCATGCCGGACCGGGTGAAGTGCCTGCACGTCCTGGTGGCCCACTCCCTGGCCGCGGGGCCGGGCGTGAACCCCCTGGGCGACGAGGCGCTGGCGATGCTGCCGGAGTGGTGGCGCAAGGGCGCCTGTGTGACGACCGCCGAGGAGGACGCCCAGTGACCCGTGTCGCGGCCGTGGACTGCGGTACGAACTCCATCCGGCTCCTGGTCGCCGACGCCGACCCGGCGACCGGCGAGCTGGTCGACCTCGACCGCCGGATGACGATCGTGCGACTCGGGCAGGGCGTCGACCGCACCGGCCGGCTCGCCCCCGAGGCGCTGCAGCGGACCTTCGCGGCGTGCCGTGAGTACGCCGCGGTCATCAAGGAGCACGGGGCGGAGCGGCTGCGCTTCGTGGCGACGTCCGCCTCCCGGGACGCCGAGAACCGCGACGAGTTCGTGCGCGGTGTGCTGGACATCCTGGGCGTCGAGCCCGAGGTGATCACCGGCGACCAGGAGGCCGAGTTCTCCTTCACCGGCGCCACCAGGGAGCTCGCAGGGAGCGACCACCTGCCCAAGCCCTACCTGGTCGTGGACATCGGCGGCGGCTCGACCGAGTTCGTCGTGGGCGACGACCATGTCCGGGCCGCCCGCTCGGTGGACATCGGCTGTGTCCGTATGACCGAGCGGCACCTGGTCCGGGACGGGGTGGTGAGCGACCCGCCGACCGAGGAGCGGATCGCGGCGATGCGGGCCGACATCGAGGCCGCGCTCGACCTCGCCGAGCAGACGGTTCCGCTGCGCGAGGCGCGCACGCTGGTGGGCCTCGCCGGCTCCGTGACGACCGTGTCGGCGATCGCGCAGGAGCTGCCCGCGTACGACTCGCAGGCCATCCACCACTCCCGCGTCTCCTACGACCGGGTCCGCGAGATCACCGAGTGGCTGCTGCGCTCCACCCACGCAGAGCGCGCGGCCGTGCCCTCCATGCATCCGGGCCGGGTCGACGTGATCGGGGCGGGCGCCCTCGTACTCCTGTCGATCATGGAGCGGATCGGCGCGCGGGAGGTCGTGGTGAGCGAGCACGACATCCTCGACGGCATCGCGTGGTCGCTCACCTAGCCCGCTTCTGAGCAGGCATGGATCACGAATGAGCGTCTCCGGGGGCTCCGGCGGACCCCCCGGAGGCAGCCCGCCGGAAAAGTTCGTGAAGTTCTTCACAAGGAATTCGGCCCTCCCGGGCGATCAGAAGGGCCCCGTTGACCCGTCCGGGGGCTGAACAGGCCTTTGAACATGTTCAGAAGCATGGTATGGAGGTCCCCGGGAAGGTGCTCGGAGCGGCCTTCGCGGAGTGCCTCACGGAGGCTTCTCGGGTGCAGAGAGGCAGCTCACGCGGCATTGACAACGCTCCGGGGTGCATAAAGGAGCCCGGTTGTCACCATGACATGGATCACGCGGGCCGCGGAGGATAGCACACACCCTGCAAGAGCTTGTGAAGGGGCGCACGAGCCACCCCCCTGAGACGGGTGGATACTCGATGGCATGAGCACCACGGAGCGTCCCAGGATCCTCGTAGTAGGCGGTGGGTACGTAGGCCTGTACGCAGCTCGGCGCATCCAGAAGAAGATGCGCTACGGCGAGGCGACCGTCACGGTCGTCGACCCCCGGTCGTACATGACCTACCAGCCCTTCCTCCCCGAAGCCGCCGCCGGCAACATCTCCCCGCGCCACGTCGTCGTCCCGCTGCGACGCGTGCTGCCCAAGGCGGAGGTTCTCACCGGCCGGGTCACCACCATCGACCAGGACCGCAAGGTCGCCACGGTCTCCCCGCTGGTCGGCGAGGCCTACGAGCTGCCCTTCGACTACCTGGTGATCGCGCTCGGCGCGGTCTCCCGCACCTTCCCGATCCCCGGTCTCGCGGAGCAGGGCATCGGCATGAAGGGCGTCGAGGAGGCCATCGGCCTGCGCAACCACGTCCTCGAGCAGCTCGACAAGGCCGACTCCACCACCGACGAGGAGATCCGCCGCAAGGCGCTCACCTTCGTCTTCGTGGGCGGCGGATTCGCCGGTGCGGAGACCATCGGCGAGGTCGAGGACATGGCCCGGGACGCCGCGAAGTACTACAAGAACGTGTCCCGCGAGGACATGCGCTTCATCCTGGTCGACGCCGCCGACAAGATCCTCCCCGAGGTCGGTCCCAAGCTCGGCAAGTACGGCAAGGAGCACCTCGAGGGCCGCGGCGTCGAGGTCTACCTGTCCACCTCCATGGACTCCTGCGTCGACGGCCACGTGGTGCTGAAGAACGGCCTCGAGGTCGACTCCAACACCATCGTCTGGACCGCCGGCGTCAAGCCCAACCCGGCCCTGGCCCGCTACGGCCTGCCGCTGGGCCCCCGCGGTCACGTCGACTGCGAGCCGACCCTCCAGGTCAAGGGCACCGACTACATCTGGGCCGCCGGCGACAACGCCCAGGTCCCGGACCTCGTCGGCCGCAAGGCCGGCAACGAGAACGCCTGGTGCCCGCCGAACGCCCAGCACGCGCTGCGCCAGGCCCGGGTCCTCGGCGACAACGTGGTGTCCGGCATGCGGGGCTTCCCGCAGAAGGACTACGCGCACGCCAACAAGGGCGCGGTGGCCGGTCTCGGCCTCCACAAGGGCGTCGCGATGATCGTCATGGGCAAGATGAAGATCAAGCTCAAGGGCCGTCTCGCCTGGTACATGCACCGTGGCTACCACGGCCTGGCCATGCCGACCTGGAACCGCAAGATCCGCGTCTTCGCCGACTGGACCCTCGGCATGTTCCTCAAGCGCGAGGTCGTCTCGCTCGGCGCCATCGAGACGCCGCGCGAGGAGTTCTACGAGGCCGCCAAGCCGGCCCCGGTCGCCGCCGCGCCGAAGGAGAAGACCGAGGAGAAGGCCAAGGCCTCCTGACCTCAGGTCACCCGTCCGTCCGACGAAGGGCCTCCCGCCATCCGTGGTGCGGGGGGCCCTTCGGCGTGCCCGCGTCCCGGCACGGCCCTCCGGAACGCCGCACAGCCGCGTCCGGGCGGGCGAAGCGGCGGTTTTGCCCAGACATGACGCGTGCCGGGGACTGCGCCCGAGCCCCGCAGGTGTTTACGTGGTGTCGGACATTCCGGGATTCCTCGTCACGGAGGTGTACACCATGGCAGACGCCGCGCCGCGGCTGCAGGGCCTTTTCACACAGTTGCTGGGAGCACCGCTCCCGGTGGGCATCCGCGCATGGGACGGTTCGCAGGCCGGCCCGCCGGGCGCGCCGACCCTGGTCGTACGCAACCGCCGCGCGCTGCGCCGTCTGTTGTGGAAGCCCGGCGAACTGGGCCTGGCCCGCGCCTGGGTCGCGGGAGACCTCGACATCGAGGGCGACCTCTACACGACCCTCGATCTGCTGGCCGGTCTCATCTGGGAGCGCGGCGAGGACGCCCGCACCCTCGCCCAGGCCCTGCGCGACCCCGAGGTACGCGCGGCCGTCCGCGGACTGGTCAGGCTCGGCGGACTCCCGCTGCCGCCCGCCCCGCCCCGCGAGGAGGCCCGCAGCCCCCGCCGCCACCTGCACACCAAGCACACCGACCGACGCGCCATCAGCCACCACTACGACGTCGGCAACGACTTCTACGAGATCGTCCTCGGCCCGTCCATGGTGTACTCCTGCGCCTACTGGCCCACCCCGGACAGCACCCTCGAACAGGCCCAGCACGACAAGCTCGAACTCGTCTGCCGCAAGCTCGGCCTGAGACCCGGCCTGCGGCTGCTGGACGTCGGCTGCGGCTGGGGCTCCATGGCCGTGCACGCCGCCCGCGAGCACGGCGTGCGCGTCGTCGGCGTCACCCTCTCCCAGGAGCAGGCCGCCTACGCCCGCAAGCGCGTCGCCGACGAGGGCCTCACCGACATGGTCGAGATCCGCGTCCAGGACTACCGCGACGTCCGGGACGGCCCCTACGACGCCGTCTCCTCCATCGGCATGGCCGAACACGTCGGCGCCGAGCGCTATCTGGAGTACGCCGCCGACCTGTACGACCTGCTCAAGCCCGGCGGGCGGCTGCTGAACCACCAGATCGCCCGGCGCCCCCAGCGGGACGAGACGACGTACAGCATCGACCCGTTCATCGACTCCTACGTCTTCCCCGACGGTGAACTCCAGCCGATCGGCGCCACCGTGACCCAGCTGGAGCGCGCCGGGTTCGAGGTGCGCGACGTGGAGGCGCTCCGCGAGCACTACGCCCTGACCCTGCGTCAGTGGGTGGCCCGCCTGGAGGCCGACTGGCAGCGCGCCGTCCAGCTGGCCGGCCCCGGCCGGGCCCGCGTCTGGCGCCTCTACATGGCGGCCTCCGCGCTCGCCTTCGAACGCAACCGCATCGGGGTCAACCAGGTCCTGGCCGTCCGCGCCCCGGAACAGGGCGCCTCCGGGATGCCGTTGCGGGCCCGCACCTGGGGCACGCCCGGCCGGGACTGACCCGGGCACGACGCCGAAGGGCCGGGTCGCCCGTCACGGGAGGCCCGGCCCTTCGGCGTACCGCGGAGCGGTGAGATCACTCCGCCTTGATCGCGTTCAGCATGTTCAGCCGCGCGGCGTTGCGGGCCGGCCACATCGCGGCCAGGACGCCGACCAGACCGGCCAGCACCAGGAAGATCCCGATCCGGTCCCAGGGCAGGACCAGCGTGTACCCGGGGATCTGGTCCGCGAAGGTCTCGCCGATCGCCCAGCCGAGGAACGCGCCGAGACCGATGCCGACCACGGCGCCGAACACCGAGATGACGACGGCCTCCAGGCGGACCATCCGCTTCACCCGGCGCCGGTCCAGGCCGATGGCGCGCAGCATGCCGATCTCCTGCTGCCGTTCGAAGACCGACATCGCGAGGGTGTTGACCACGCCCAGCACCGCGATGATCAGGGCCATCGCCAGAAGGCCGTACATGATGTTGAGGAGGGTATTGATGGCGCCGCCGAACTCGTTGCGGATGTCCTGCTTGTCCATGACGGTGATCGCGGGGTTGTCGCCCAGCGCGTCGACGACGGCCTTCTCGTTCGCCGCGGTCCGACCGCCGTCGACCTTCACGAAGATCTGCTGGATGGACGGCTTCGACTCGTGCCGGTCCACGATCTTCCGGTCGATGAGGACGGGGGAGAGGAACTCGCTGTCCTTGTAGACGGCGCCGACCGTCAGCTCGGCCTTCTTGTCGTCGCCGAAGGTGACGGGGACGGTGTCGCCGGTCTTCCAGCCCCTGCTCTTCGCCGTCTTCTCGGCGACCGCGATCCGGCCCTGGGCGAGCGAGTCCGCGCTGCCGTTGACGACGTCGACGGTCAGGACCTTCTCGATGTCGCCGGGGGTGATGGCCGAGGCGGAGACGAAGTCGTCGCCGTCGACCTTGAAGTAGGCGCTCTGCTGCGGCGAGATGGCGGACACGCCCTTGGCCTTCTCCAGCGCGGTCAGGGCCGAGCCGTCGAGGTCACCGCCGTTGGCCATCGAGACCATGTAGTCGGCCTTGATGTTGTCGGTGGTCATCTTGTCGATGGCCGTGCCGACCGTGATGCCGAGCACCGACAGACCGGTCACCAGCGTCAGTCCGATGGCCAGTGCCGAGGCGGTGGCGCCGGTGCGGCGCGGGTTGCGGACCGCGTTCTGGCCGGCCAGCTTGCCCGCCACCCCGAAGGGGCCGACGAGCAGCGGACGGACGAGCGCGATCACGGGCCGGGACAGCAGCGGAATCAGGATGATCACGCCGATCAGCGCGAAGAAGGCACCCGCCCCGATGTACATGCGGCCGTCGTCGCCGCCGGTCGAGGCGCCCGCCACGATCCCCATCGCACCGAGGGCGGTGATGACCGCGCCGATGGAGTTGCGCAGCACCAGCGACTTGGTGGTGGCCACCGCGTGGACGCTGTTCATGGCCGCCACGGGCGGGATCTTCGCGGCCCGGCGGCCGGGCAGCCAGGCGGCGAACGTCGTGATCAGCACGCCCACCGCGAGCGCCGCGATCACCGGCGTGGCGGACAGGATCAGCGGACCGTCCGGCATCTTCATGTCGAACGCGGCCATGCCGGAGCGCAGTCCGACGGCCAGGCCGATGCCGAGGACGAAACCGACGACCGAGGCGACCAGCCCCACCAGCGCGGCCTCGGCGAGCACCGAGCGGGTGATCTGCTTGCGGGACGCGCCGACGGCGCGCATCAGGGCGATCTCCTTGGTGCGCTGGGCGACCAGCATCGTGAACGTGTTGGAGATCAGGAAGATCCCGACGAAGAGCGCGATGCCCGCGAAGCCGAGCAGGACCTGCTTGAGGTTGCCCATGCCCTGCTCGATCTGCTCGGCCTGCTCGTCGGCGAGCGCCTGGCCGGTCTGCGCCTCGGCGGTGTCCGGCAGCAGCGGCTTGACCGCGTCCAGGATCTTCGTGTCGTTCGCCCCGGGGGCGGCGGTGACGGTGACGCTCTCGAAGTAGCCCGGCTTGAGGTACTGCTGCTGGGCGACCGCGGTGTCGAAGAGGACGAGGCTGCCGCCGGCGTTGACGGCACCGTCCTCGGTGGTGAACACGCCGGTGAGGGTGTACTCCTTCACGGGCCCGTTGGTCGCGACGCGCACCCGGTCGCCGACCTTGTACTCGCCCTTGGCGGCGGACTCCTCGTCCAGGGCGATCTGGTCGTCCTTCACCGGGCCGGAGCCGTCGGTGAACGTGTAGGCGGCGTCCTTGCCGTCCTTGCCGGGGGCGAAGTTGGAGCCCTTGTTGGACCAGCCGACGCCGATCAGCTTGCCGTCGGGGTCGGCGACCCCGGCGAAGCCCTCGACACGGCCGTACACCCCGGCGACGCCGTCCACGGCGGAGATCCTGTCGAGGACCTTGCCGGACAGGCCCGGCTCCTGCTCGGGGTCGTCCGGGGCGGCGTACGAGGAGACGGAGACGGCGACGTCGTCGTAGCTCTTCGCCGACTGGTTGCGGAAGGCGCCTGAGAGGGTGTCGGCGAAGACCAGGGTGCCGGAGACGA
Organism: Streptomyces sp. NRRL B-1140; assembly: GCF_001280065.1. Taxonomy (GTDB): domain Bacteria; phylum Actinomycetota; class Actinomycetes; order Streptomycetales; family Streptomycetaceae; genus Streptomyces. Next base: position 77,200 of record NZ_LGEA01000173.1, on the reverse strand, counting down.
ATGCGACGCCGAGCATGACGGCGAGCACGGTCATCAGGAGCCGGGCCTTGTGTGCGAGCACATTGCGCAAGGCGGTACGGAACATGGGTTCTTCTTCTCAGTCCTGTCGGTCCTGACGGGTGATCAGCTGGTGCGGCCCTTGGCGTCGAACTCCTTCATCCGGTCGAGCACGGAGTCGGCCGTCGGCCCGTGCATCTCGTCGACGATCCGCCCGTCCGCGAGGAAGACCACCCGGTCCGCGTAGGCGGCCGCCACCGGGTCGTGCGTCACCATCACCACCGTCTGGCCCATCTCCCGCACGGAGTTGCGCAGGAATCCCAGCACCTCGGCGCCCGAGCGCGAGTCGAGGTTTCCGGTGGGCTCGTCCCCGAAGATGATCTCGGGCCGGGAGGCCAGCGCCCGGGCCACCGCGACGCGCTGCTGCTGACCACCGGACAGCTGCGCCGGCCGGTGGCCGAGCCGGTCCGCCAGGCCGACCATGCGGATGACGGAGTCCACCCACTGCTTGTCCGGCTTGCGCCCGGCGATGTCCATCGGAAGGGTGATGTTCTCCAGGGCCGTGAGGGTCGGCAGCAGGTTGAACGCCTGGAAGATGAAGCCGATCTTGTCCCGGCGCAGCTTGGTCAGCTGCTTGTCCTTCAGCGAGCCGAGCTCGGTGTCGCCGATGCGCACCGACCCGGAGGAGAAGGTGTCGAGTCCGGCCACACAGTGCATCAGGGTGGACTTGCCGGAGCCGGACGGGCCCATGATCGCGGTGAACTCGGCCTGGCGGAAGTCGACGGAGACGCGGTCCAGGGCGACCACCTGGGTCTCACCCTGCCCGTAGATCTTCGACAGATCCGTGGCGCGCGCGGCCGCTGCGGTGGCCCGGTCGGTGAGGGAAGCGGTGGTCACGGGATGGCACTCCTGTCGGACGGCTGTGCGGGGGGAAGGACGTGTTCCATCGTCCGGGACCCATGCCGCCGTGTAGTCCCCCGCTGTTCCGGTTCCGGGGACCGCCTGCGGTCTGACCGCGCGGGGCAGTGTCATACCTGGGGATGACGAACGCCCCTGAGGGGCCCCGGTGTCGGGAACAACTGCTTCCGGGTGTCGAGAACAGGTGGAGTGCCCTCGTTCAAGCGGTGAAATTCCGTCATTCCGCATACACGGCCGACTGCCACACGCAAGGCTATTGGCAAGTGCGGATGGCGCGTTCCGTGTGCTGATGCACCCTCAGACGTCAATAAAATAAGACAACATCGGTCCACGCTTCCGCTGTTCGGGGGACCCGTCCGGATAGTCTCGGAACCTCGATGCGGAGCCCACGGCCTGCCCGGATGGTGGAATGCAGACACGGCGAGCTTAAACCTCGCTGCCCCTTCGCGGGCGTGCCGGTTCGAGTCCGGCTCCGGGCACCTTCCGATCCCTGTGTGGTCCATTGAAGAGTTCACAGCGTCCCCGTTGACAGCGACCGGATGCCGTCGGAGACTCACAGCCACATGGTGAAAGAAATTTCACCTGACGAACGTGGATGAGAAGAGGTCGTCCGATGCGCACCACCGTCGGCATCATCGGAGCGGGCCCCGCCGGGCTCCTCCTCGCCCGGCTGCTCCACAACGCGGGCATCGACTCGGTCGTCCTGGAGAGCCGCGACCGCCCCTACGTCGAACGGCGCCAGCGCGCCGGGATCCTGGAACAAGGCACGGCGGACGTGCTGCGCGCGGCCGGCGCCGGGGAGCGCATGGACCGCGAGGGACTGCGCCACGACGGCATCGAGCTGCGCTTCGACCGCAAGCGCCACCGCGTGGATTTCCCGGCCCTCACCGGCGGCCGGTCCGTGATGGTCTACGCGCAGACCGAGGTGTGCAAGGACCTCATCGCGCTGCACCTCAGGGAGGGCGGACCCCTGCTCTTCGAGGCGGAGGCGCTGGCCGTGGAGGACGCCGCAACCGACGCCCCGCGGATCCGCTTCCGGCACCAGGGTCACGAGGACGTCCTCGAGTGCGCCTACGTCGTCGGCTGCGACGGTTTCTGGGGCGTGGCCCGCAAGGCGATCCCGTCGGAACGGGTCCAGGTCTTCGAACGGACGTACCCCTTCGGCTGGCTCGGCATCCTCGCCGACGTACCGCCCTCCCACGACGAGCTCGTCTACGCCCGCCACGAGCGCGGCTTCGCCCTGCTCTCCATGCGCTCACCGGCCGTCTCCCGCCTCTACCTCCAGGTGCCCGACGGCACCGACGCCGGGACGTGGAGCGACGAGGAGATCTGGGACGAACTGGAGCGCCGGTTCGAGACCGCCGACGACTGGCGCCTGGAGCGCGGCCCGATCACCCAGAAGTCGGTGACGCCCATGCGCTCCTACGTCCACGAGCCCATGCGCCACGGCCGCCTCTTCCTCGCCGGTGACGCGGCGCACATCGTCCCCCCGACCGGAGCCAAGGGCCTGAACCTCGCCGTCGGCGACGTCGTGACCTTCGCCCGGGCCCTGATCCACCGGCAGGAGACCGGCTCCGCGGAGCTGCTCGACGCCTACTCCGCGACCTGCCTGCGCCGGGTCTGGCAGGCGGAGCGGTTCTCCTACGACATGACGAGCCTGCTGCACCGCGCCCCCGGCGCGACGCCCTTCGAGGACCGGCTCCAGCTCGCCCGGCTGGAGCGCGTCGCCTCCTCCCGCGCCGCCGAGACGGACCTGGCCGAGGCGTACACGGGCTTCCCCTTCGGGTGAGCCCGGGGCACGACCCCTCCGGTGAGGGGAATCACCACGCCACGTAGCGTGTTGCGCAGCACGACGAGGGAAAGATCCTCCCCAAGCAGTAGGGTCATTCCTTTGCCTACCTATTACTCTTGAGCCAAGGCCACGCCTGGTGGCCATGGAGGAGTGAAATGAGGAGCAGAAACCCGGTCTTCTCGCGACGGGGGTTCAGCCGCGACAACGGCTACGCGGGCTTTAACACCGCGCCGCAGGCCGGGGGTCCCGCTGTCGCCACCCAGGGCAACCCGTACGCCCAGCCGACGGGCAACCCGTACGCGCAGAACCCTTACGCGCAGAACCCGTACGCCCAGCAGCAGGACCAGCAGTACGGCGCGCCGCCGCAGGCCCCGGCCACCACCGGCCGGATGACCATCGACGACGTCGTCCTGCGCACGGCGAGCACGCTCGGCGTGCTCGTCCTCACCGCGGCGCTCTCCTGGGCCCTGCTGCCGGTCGACGAGGCCAACATCGGCCGTAGCTACGGCATCGGTATCGGCGCCGCGCTGATCGGCATGGTCCTGGCGTTCGTGCAGTCCTTCAAGCGCAAGGCCTCGCCCGCGCTGATCCTGACGTACGCCGCGTTCGAGGGTGTCTTCCTCGGCGTCGTGTCCAACATCGTCGACACCCACATCGCCGACGGTGCGGCCATGCAGGCCGTGATCGGCACCATGGCGGTCTTCGCCGGTGTGCTGATCGCGTACAAGGCCGGCTGGATCCGCGTCAACCGCCGCTTCTACGGCTTCGTGATGGCGGCCGCGCTCGGCTTCATCCTGCTGATGACCGTGAACCTGCTGTTCGCGGTGTTCGGCGGCGGTGACGGCCTCGGCTTCCGCAGCGGCGCCCTCGGCGTCGTCTTCGGCGTCATCGGCATCATCCTCGGTGCCTGCTTCCTCGCCCTGGACTTCAAGCAGGTCGAGGACGGCGTCGCCTACGGCGCCCCGCGTGAGGAGGCCTGGCTCGCGGCCTTCGGCCTCACGCTGACGCTGGTCTGGATCTACATGGAGTTCCTGAGGCTCCTGTCGATCCTCAACAGCAGCGACTAGTTCTCGACGGTCGTCACGCGAAGGGCCCCGGCTTCGGCCGGGGCCCTTCGTCGTCGGGGGAGGAGGCGCGCCTCAGAGGAGTTTGCGCGCGGCCCTCCTCAGGTCGTACTCGTGGACGATCGCCTTGGCGTGGCCGTACGCGAGGTTGTGTTCGTGCCGGAGCCAGCTGACCTTTTCCTCGAAGCGGAAGAGCGCCGGGCCTTCGTCGACGGTGCGCAACCAGTCGGAGATCTGACGACCGGTGCAGTGGGGGATGCGGGCGAGCATGTTGCGATGGGTCTCTTCGGAGAAGACTTGGGACATCGGCGCCTCCGGACGCTGGGATGTAAGCCGGTCCTTGAGGTCACGGTGCCTGACTGTTCGCCCGTTGGCAACAGTCCGGGTGCGGCGCGTACGCTCGCGGCGTGGTTGATACGACGCCTCTGACGCGTGCGGTGGAGCACTTCGCCGATCGATTGAGGGCAGCGCCCCAGAGCAGGTTGCAGCGGGGTGCTGCAGCCGAGGCTCTGGAGCTGGCCCGGGAGTTGGCCCGGAGGGCGCAGGTCCTCGAGGGCGTGGAGCCTCGGGAGATGCCGGATGCGGGGATGTTTGCTGCCGCAGATCAGATCACGGTGGCCGGGCATGATCTGGCCGTTGTGATTCCCGGTGAGGCCGACGTCGATGAGGCGGTGCGGTTGGTGGAGGAAGCGCAGAAGCGGGCGGGTGTCTGAGCTTCGTTCGCGGGTGCGGGCCGTGATCGGTTGCTCGCGCAGTTCCCCGCGCCCCTGATGGGGCGCTCCCCTACAGGGACGCGATGACCCTGTCCGCCAGGATGTAGACGTTCTCCTCGCCGCACTCGAACGTGAGGGTGTACGCGCCAGAGATGCCGGAGCCGCCCAGGAGGACCGGGGTGGCGCCCGCGCGGAGGGCCGCTGCGAGGTGCTCCGCCGTCTCCCGGTGGCCCGGGGTCATGCACAGGGTCGTGCCGTTGGCGAAGACGTACACGTCCAGCGTGCCCAGCGGGCCCGGGCGCACGTCCGTCAGCTCGATACGGGAGGAAGCCAGCTCCTCCAGCGTGGCGACGGTGCGCTCGTGGTCGTTCACGACCGGCGACTGGGCCGGTACGAAGTCCGGGTGGGAGGGGTGGCGACGGCGGGCCGCGGCCAGCTCCGGGGACTCGGCGGCCGGCTCCTCGGTGTCCGCGCCGGGCTCGGACACCGGCTCCAGGCCCGCGAAATCGGCCTGGCGGGGCAGAAACAGGTCGTGCTCGGGCAGACCCGGCATCAGGGGTGTGTCGGAGGCGTCACGGGCCTCCTGAGCGGCCCAGAACGCCCGCGCCTCGGCCAGCTCCCGCTCCCGCTCCTCGGCGAGTGCAGCCGCCACGGCGGCGCGTATCTCCTCGGTGTCGGCAGTGGTACGAGCGGCGGGCAGCAGCGCACGCGTGGTGGCGGCGCGACTCTCGGCCAGCGCGGTGTGCAGGGCCGCGACCTGTCGGCGCAGCTGCAGGACGGTGCGCAGGACGGCGACGCCCACGGCGCCCGTGGCGGCCGTGGTGACCAGCAACGCGATCGGCATGGCGCTCACTGACGTACTCCCGGTTCAAAGTCGACCCCCGACTTCCTACATCAGCTTGAAGGGCGGACTAACCAGCTGTCAGTGCGTAACGTCACGAAACGGACAGGGCTTCGGTGTCGGGGGAGGGGGTGGGGCTACTGTGACCTGCGCTTCTCCCCTGGCGGAGGGAGATAGGTCACATCCTGGGGGAGATTGGATCACAAAACAGCCCAGAACCCTGGTGTTTCCAGGGTTCTGGGCCGGGAGCTCACAGCGGGTGCTATGGCGGCTACGGCGTGCCGCTCAGCTGAGGCGTTCGATGACCATGGCCATGCCCTGGCCGCCGCCGACGCACATCGTCTCCAGACCGAACTGCTTGTCGTGGAACTGGAGGGAGTTGATCAGCGTGGTCGTGATGCGGGCGCCGGTCATGCCGAAGGGGTGGCCGACGGCGATCGCGCCGCCGTTGACGTTCAGCTTCTCCAGCGGGATGCCCAGGTCGCGGTAGGACGGGATCACCTGGGCGGCGAACGCCTCGTTGATCTCGACCAGATCGATGTCGCCGATGGTCAGGCCGGCGCGCTTGAGCGCCTGCTTGCTCGCCTCGACCGGGCCGAGGCCCATGATCTCGGGCGAGAGGCCGGAGACGCCCGTGGAGACGATGCGGGCGAGCGGGGTGAGGCCGAGCTCGCGGGCCTTGGTGTCGGACATGATCACGAGGGCCGCGGCGCCGTCGTTCAGCGGGCAGCAGTTGGCGGCCGTGACCATGCCGTCGGGGCGGAACACCGGCTTCAGGCTTTGCACGCCCTCCAGGGTGACGCCGGCGCGAGGGCCGTCGTCCTTGGAGACGACCGTGCCGTCGGGCAGGGTCACCGGGGTGATCTCGCGCTCCCAGAAGCCGTTCTTGATGGCTTCCTCGGCGAGGTTCTGCGAGCGGACGCCGAACTCGTCCATGTCCTGGCGGGTGACGCCCTTGACGCGGGCCAGGTTCTCGGCGGTCTGGCCCATGGCGATGTACGGGTCGGGCAGCAGGCCGTCCTCGCGCGGGTCGTGCCAGGTCGAGCCCTCGGACTCGGCGACCGCGGCGGTACGGGCCTCGGCGTCGGCGAACAGCGGGTTGTGCGTGTCCGGGAGGCTGTCGGAGTTGCCCTTGGCGTAACGGGAGACCGTCTCGACACCGGCCGAGATGAAGACGTCGCCCTCACCGGCCTTGATGGCGTGCAGGGCCATCCGGGAGGTCTGCAGGGAGGAGGAGCAGTACCGGGTGATGGTGCAGCCCGGCAGGTGGTCCATGCCCATCTGCACGGCGACGACACGGCCGAGGTTGTGGCCCTGCTCGCCGCCGGGCAGGCCGCAGCCGAGCATCAGGTCGTCGATGTCCTTCGGGTCCAGCTCGGGGACCCTGGCCAGTGCGGCCTGGATGATCGTGGCGGTCAGGTCGTCCGGCCGTACGTCCTTCAGGGAGCCCTTGAAGGCGCGGCCGATGGGGGAGCGGGCGGCTGAGACGATCACGGCTTCGGGCATCACGGCTCCATTGACGTACCGGGTGGTCTGGCAGGGCTGACTGGGAAGTTACCCGTACGTATCGGCCCGGGTCACGGGTGTCACGGTGTGACCCTGACCGCAGTTTCCAAGCGCTTGCTTTGCGGTGCCTCTCGGCTGCGGCCTCTCGGCACGAAGGGGTTCGGCGCTCCTCAGCTCGAAGGCGTCGCGGGGGTCGGCTCCTGCTCGGGTACCCGCCTGCGCCGACGGCGCTTCAGCAGGGCCCATGGCCCGCGCGGCCCGCTCGGCATCGCCGCCGCGACCTCCGTGCCCGCCTCCGAGGCGGCCTCCGCGGCCGCCCGTGCCACCGGCAGGAAGCCCTCGCGGCGGGAGGCGTCCGGGCGCTCCTCCTCGGCGGGCCACAGTCCCAGCGACGCGCAGACGGTCGGCAGCACCGCCATCGCCGCCGTCGCGTAGCCCTCGGCCGAGGGGTGGTAGCTGTCCGGGCCGAACAGCTCGCGCGGGTTCTCGGCGAACTCGGGGCCCAGCAGGTCGCCCAGCGACACCGTGCGGCCGCCCTGTTCGACGACCCCGATCGTCTGGGCCGCCGCCAGCTGCCGTGAGGCCCGCCGGGCCAGCCAGCGCAGGGGCTGCCGGACCGGCTCGATCGTGCCGAGGTCCGGGCAGGTGCCGACCACCACTTCCGCACCGGCCGTGCGCAGCCGCCGCACCGCCGAGGCCAGACAGCGCACCGAGCGGGTCGCCGGCATGCGGTGGGTGACGTCGTTCGCCCCGACCATGATCACGCAGATGTCGGGCACGGGGCCGGGAGCGGCCAGGACCAGGGACACCTGGCGGTCCAGGTCGTCCGAACAGGCCCCCGGGGTCGCCACCGTGCGCAGCTCCACCGGGCGCTCCGCCAGCGCGGCCAGCCCCGATGCCAGCAGCGCTCCCGGTGTCTGCCCGCCCCGGTGCACGCCCTGGCCCGCGGCCGTGGAGTCACCCAGCATCGTCAGCCTCAGCGGCACCCCGCCCGGAGCGGCGTACGTACGGCCGTACAGCCCGTCCGCGTGCGGCACGCGAGGGGACGTGCCGTTGCCCACCCGGCGCCGCGCCAGCTGCACCTCGGCCAGCACCAGCCCCAGTGCGGCCGCCCCGGCCAGACCGACCCCGCCGCCGCCGTACGCCGCGCCGGCCGCGATCCGCCGGGCCACCCTCGCCCTCGACATGCTCGTCATGCGTCGCTGCCACCTCCTCGAACCCGTACACCCAGTGCTTGCCCCGTACAGGCCGTCGCCCAATCGCGACGGGGAGTGAACGACCGTCACGGACCACCGCGAGGTCATAGGCTGGCGGCACCACTCAGACCACTTCTGCGGCATCCGGAGACAACGGTGCAGTTCCACGACTCGATGATCAGCCTCGTCGGCAACACCCCGCTGGTGAAGCTCAACAGCGTGACCAAGGGCATCAGGGCGACCGTCCTGGCCAAGGTGGAGTACTTCAACCCCGGCGGTTCGGTGAAGGACCGCATCGCCCTGCGCATGATCGAGGCGGCGGAGGAGAGCGGCGCGCTCAAGCCCGGCGGCACGATCGTCGAGCCGACCAGCGGCAACACCGGCGTCGGGCTCGCCATCGTCGCCCAGCAGAAGGGGTACAAGTGCATCTTCGTGTGCCCCGACAAGGTGAGCACCGACAAGATCAACGTACTGCGCGCCTACGGTGCCGAGGTCGTCGTCTGCCCGACGGCCGTCGACCCCGAGCACCCGGACTCGTACTACAACGTCTCCGACCGGCTGGTCCGTGAGACGCCCGGGGCCTGGAAGCCGGACCAGTACTCCAACCCCAACAACCCGCTCTCCCACTACCACTCGACCGGCCCGGAGCTGTGGGAGCAGACGGAGGGGAAGATCACCCACTTCGTGGCGGGCGTGGGCACCGGCGGCACCATCTCCGGGACCGGCCGCTACCTCAAGGAGATCAGCGGCGGCTCCGTGAAGGTCGTCGGCGCGGACCCCGAGGGCTCCGTCTACTCCGGCGGCTCCGGCCGGCCCTACCTGGTCGAGGGCGTCGGTGAGGACTTCTGGCCTACCGCCTACGACCGGAGCGTCGCGGACGAGATCGTCGCCGTCTCCGACAAGGACTCCTTCCAGATGACCCGCCGCCTCGCCAAGGAGGAGGGCCTGCTGGTGGGCGGTTCCTGCGGCATGGCGGTCGTCGCCGCGCTGGAGGTCGCCGAGCGGCTCGGTCCGGACGACGTCGTGGTGGTCCTGCTGCCCGACAGCGGCCGCGGCTACCTCAGCAAGATCTTCAACGACGAGTGGATGGCCGACTACGGCTTCCTGGAGGACACGGGGCCGAGCGCCCGCGTCGGCGACGTCCTGAACGACAAGGAGGGCGACCGCATGCCCTCCCTCGTCCACATGCACCCCGAGGAGACGGTCGGTCAGGCCATCGAGGTGCTGCGCGAGTACGGCGTCTCGCAGATGCCCGTCGTCAAGCCGGGCGCCGGCCACCCCGACGTGATGGCGGCCGAGGTCGTCGGCTCGGTCGTGGAACGCGAGCTGCTGGACGCGCTGTTCAGCAAGAACGCCTCGCTGGAGGACCCGCTGGAGAAGCACATGTCCGCCCCGCTGCCGCAGGTCGGCTCCGGCGAGCCGGTCGCGGACCTGATGGCCGTGCTGGGCAAGGCGGACGCGGCGATCGTCCTCGTCGAGGGCAAGCCGACCGGTGTGGTCAGCCGACAGGACCTGCTGTCCTTCCTCGCCCGCACGGGGAAGTGACGGCCAACACCCGGCGAACCGCCGGTGAACCGGGTGAACTTGCGGCGTCCGTGATCCTGACCGGCTTCGCGGAACCGGTACGCGGGTGTCATATTCGCGCAGCACTCGCTTAACACGGGTCCTGCACATTGGTGGATGTCGGCAAGGGCGGGAGCGGCTCCCCGCCCGATCCGGCGGCGCACGGCGTCATCGGACCTCCGGAGCGGCTCCCGGACCTCCACGGACGCCACGGACGCGCAGCCCGGCCCTGACCGGGCCCGCGTCCTTCGCGGGGACCGCCGTCGTCCCGCCCCCCGTTCACGGGGGTGCGGCGGTCCCCGCGCATCTCTCTTCCCCGACGCCGTCTACGCCCCCCAGCTGCCCAGCAACTGGAGCCTCTCCGCCGTCCCGGAACCGGGTTCGGGCGTGTACACCACGATCGTCTGGTCCGGCGCCGCCGGGACGGTGAGCGTCTCGTAGGGCAGGGTCAGCAGGCCCGCGACCGGGTGCCGCAGGAGCTTCACGCCGTGGTCGCAGGGCTTGACCAGGTGATCCCCCCACAGGCGGCGGAACTCCTCGCTGGCCCGGGCGAGTTCGGCGACGAGCTCCCCCGTGGCGGGATCGCCGGGATGGTGGCCCGCCTGCAGCCGCAGGTGCGCGACCGTCTGGGCGGTGACCTCGGCCCAGTCCGGGTAAAGCTCCCGCGAGGCGGGGTCGAGGAAGAGACGGCGCGGCAGGCTCAGGTCGCCCGCGTCGCCGAGGCCCAGCACGGCGTCGGCGAGGGGGTTCCAGGCCAGGACGTCCATGCGGTGGTCCAGGACGTAGGCGGGATTGCGGTCCATGCCGTCCAGGAGCAGCTGGACACCGGGGCGCACCCGCGGGGCGGCCTGCCCGTGCCCGTCCTGCCGGCGCGGCCGGGCCACCGCCCGCAGGTACTCGTGCTCGGCCTCGTCCAGCCGCAGCACCCGGGCGATCGCGTCCAGCACGGCGTCCGAGACACCGCCGGACCTGGTCCGGGAGGGCGCCCCGGGACCCCTGCCCTGCTCGAGACGGACGTAGTAGTCGACGCTCACCCCGGCCAGCTGCGCCACCTCCTCGCGGCGCAGGCCCGGGACGCGGCGGCGGCCGTACGACCGCAGCCCCACCTCCTCCGGCCGGATCCGGGCGCGGCGCGAGCGCAGGAAGTCTCCCAGTTCTCCGTCCATGGGCCCGAGCCTAGGTCGCCCGGGCCCGCCGAACCTGGTACTGGCAGACCCAGGATGAGCGCAGCCCTGGGTAGGCGGGACGAGGCAGCCGAGGGTGGTGTCCGAGGCCGGGGAGACGCCCTGGCCGGCACCGAAGGAGAACCCCATGTCGTACGACAGCCTGGCCGGCCGTACCGCCGTCGTCACCGGAGCCGCGAGCGGCATCGGCGAGGCCGTCGCCGTGCTGCTGGCCGCCCAGGGCGCCCGGGTGGCGCTGGTGGCCCGGCGTACGGAACGGCTCACGGCGATCGCCGGGAAGATCCGGGCCGACGGCGGGCAGGCCCTGCCCGTCGCGGCCGACGTCACCGACGAGACGTCCGTGGCGGACATCGCCGACCGCGTCCACGCGGAGTACGGGACCGTCGACCTGGTCGTGAACTGCGCCGGTGTCATGCTGCCGCACCCCGTCGACGACCGGCGCACCGACGAGTGGCAGCGGATGCTCGACACCAACGTCGCCGGGGTGCTGCGGATGATCGGCGCCTTCACCGGCGACCTGGTGAGCGCCGCCGCGGACGGCCGTACGGCCGACATCGTGAACATCTCGTCCGTCGCCGCGCACCTCAGCTTCCCGAACTACGCGGTGTACGGCGCGTCCAAGGCGGCAGTGACCTACCTGTCGGAAGCCCTGCGCGGGGAGTTCGGGCCGCGGGACGTCCGGGTCACCAACATCGAGCCCGGCTTCGTCGAGAGCGAGCTGCGCACCCACATCTCCGACGCGGAACTGTCCCGGCAGGTCGAGGGCATGCTCGACGTGGTGGGCGCGCTGTCCGCCGAGGAGCTGGCCGACCTGGTGGCCTATGTGACGAGCCGGCCCCGCCGGGTCAATCTGCGGCAGATCGTCGCGCTGCCGACGCGGCAGGTCTGAAGCGGACCGCGGGAGGGCGCTCAGTCCTCCCAGCCGCCCTCCCGGGAGGACTTGGGGCGGCGGCCGAAGAGGTTCGGGTTGGTGCGGGCCGCCTGGGCGACGTTGACACCGACGATGCCCGCCCAGGCGACCAGCAGGCCGGGCAGCTGCGCCAGGCCCCCGCCGATCGCGGACAGCGGCACCGCGAGGACCAGGGAGACGATCCCGAAGCCGAACCGCTCGCCCCAGGAGTCCGTGACCCTCGGCGACCGGGTGTCCCGGGCCGTCTGCATCTGCTGCTCGGCGAGCTGCCGGCGCACGCGGCGCTCCACCGCCTCGTCGATCCGCTGGTCGACCTTCTCCAGGAAGGAGTCGACCAGCGCCGACTCGTAGTCCTCGCCCAGCTCCCTGCGGGCGTGCAGGGTGGCGTCGAGTTCCTTCTTCAGGTCGGTGTCCCGCGCGTCCATTCCCGTCATGCGGACCACGGTAGAAAGCGCGACCGCCGGCCGCACTGGGGTTAGCCCCCCTGTTCCCCCAGGGGTCTGCCGGTCCGACCGCCGAGGCGCCCCGGCCTCCTCTGCCCAGCGTGCGCCCCGCATCGTCTCTCCCGCCGACGTCCCGGGACGCCTGAGTGACGTCTGAGGACGCGGATGCGCTGGATAACTGCGGCCAGTTCGTGTGATGGCTGTGGCTGAGTCATGGCCATGTGAACTTGGGGGATCAGCGTGGCACCACGTGCGGCATGTCATCGGCATTCGTCGAAGCGTCGCTTCCTGGCCGGAGACCTGTCGACGACGTACTCCTGCCCACCGGTCCGGAGCAGGGGGAAGTTCGCGCACGGCACCCCGGGAGCGACCCGCCCCCGGTCGCCGGTCGGCGCCGCGATGTCCTGGCCGGAGACGAGGCCGGCCCCGCCGGAGACCGTCTCCGACGACACCGGAGGCTCGGCGGTGATCCGGCAACACGAGACCCACCCGGACACGATCAGGTCCGTCACCGGACCCTGACCTGCGTCAGATCCCCACCCCGCACCGCCCGCCCGGCGGTTCCCACTCACCACTCCGTGAAGGAGACACATGCGCAAGCGCGCTGCCCTTGCCGTACTCACCGCCGTCGCCGCAGCGGCAGGGCTCGCCGTTCCCGGTGCCTACGCGGACGACAACAGGGGCGACATCCAGGTCGACGGTGTCGTCGTCAACGGCGGCAAGAACATCGTGGTCGACACGGCCGACCGGACGGTCACGGTCTCGGTGACGGCCTCCGACCCGTCGGGCATCTGGGACGCCGACTTCAACCTGTGGCGGGGCCCGGACGGCACCGACCCCTACTACAGCGCCGAGGGCCTCATCGATCCCAACGAGAACACCACCCCGGCGGACTGCGTCGCCTCGAGCAGTACGACGTCGACCTGCTCGAAGACCTTCACCTTCGAACCGGACTGGTGGCTCACGAACGCCGACGCCGGCATCTGGAAGGTCCAGGTCCAGGTGTCGGCCAACGACGGCAGCTACACCGACCGGTGGGCCTACACCACCACTCGCCTCCAGCGGCACTCCAAGCTGGCCGTCAACGCGAGTCCCGAACCGGTCGTCAAGGGCAAGACCCTCACGATCACCGGCAAGCTCAGCCGGGCCAACTGGGACACGCTCGACTACCGGGGCTACACCAACCAGCCGGTCAAGCTCCAGTTCCGCAAGGCAGGTGCCACGACCTACACCACGGTCAAGACCGTGTACACCAGCAGTACCGGCAACCTGACGACCACGGCCCTCGCGTCCGAGGACGGCTACTGGCGCTGGAACTTCGCGGGCACCACCACGACCCCGGCCGCCGTGGCGACCGGCGACTTCGTGGACGTGCAGTAGCCCGAACGCCGTCGAGCTCGCACGGCGAGTACGCGCAGGCGCCCTCGTCCCCTGCTGGGGCGGGGGCACACCGCGGGGCCGTTTGACCGTAGTGCCCGGAAGCCCGGGCCCTCGACGGCTCCGAGGACGACCCACTCGCCCGAGCCGTGTCCGCCCTCGGTCTTCTGGTTCGACCGGATCGCCGTGCCCGGGCGGTGACCCCTACGGCACACGGTGGCCACCCCGCACACGTCCCATGGCGATCCGCTCACTGGCGCGGCGGCCGAGGGCTCCACCGACGGGAGCCCCCTAAGGCTTGAGCAGGCCGAGGCCACCGGTCCGGCTTGCCGCTCTGCATATGCTCATGCAGAATCCTCAGCTACTGAATAGGCGAGGGGGAGCACGTCATGAGCGTGACCGACAGCCCTGCCGCGCGGCTGCAGGCACTCTTCGAGGGCCACCGGCTGACGCCGACCCAGCGGCGCATCGCGCACAGCATGGTGCGGCGCGCCGCCGACGTGCCGTTCCTGTCGAGCGTGGAGCTCGCCGAGCTGGCCGGGGTCAGCCAGCCGTCCGTGACCCGCTTCGCCGTCGCCCTGGGCTTCGACGGCTATCCCGCCCTGCGGCGCCATCTGCGGGAGGTGGCCCCCGTCGAACCCGCCGAGGAGACCGCGGCCCACAACGAGTACCAGCAGGCCGTCGAGGCCGAGATCGCGAACCTGCGGCACCTGGCGGACATGCTGGCCGACCCCGCGCCCGTGCAGCGCGCGGGACGCCTCCTCGCGGCCTCCCGCCCCCTCCTCGTCCTCGGTCTGCGGGCCGCCGCCGCTCAGGCACACGGCTTCGCCTACTTCGCCGCCAAGGTCCACCCCGACGTACGGCTGCTCGGCGAGGGCGGCACGATGCTCCAGGACCGCATCGACGCCGCCGTCCGGGCCGGCGCGAGCGCACTGCTCTGTTTCGCGCTGCCCCGGCACCCCCGCGAGGTCGTCGACGCCCTCGGCTACGCCAAGGAGGCCGGGCTGACCGTCGTCACGGTCGCCGACTCCGCCTTCGCGCCCGTCGCCAAGGTGTCCGACCTGTTGCTCCCCGCCGCCGTCGGCACCGGCCTCGCCTTCGACACGGCCTGTGCGCCGATGCTGCTCGGCCGGGTCCTGCTCGAGGCCATGTGCGACGACCTGCCCCAGGCCCAGGCCCGCCTGGAGGAGTTCGACGCGAAGGCGGCGGCGCGGGGGCTGTTCGTCGACTGACAGCGCGCCAGGCGGCTTCTCAGACTCGTCTCACACTGCGCCGCTACCCTTCGGCTCCCCAAAGCTTCGGAGACCGGACGGAGGCTGGACGTGAAACGCGGAGGACAGGGACTGGCCCGGGTGGCCGTCGTCGTACGGGCGGGGGCGGCCCCGCTGTGGTGGCTGGGAGTCCTCGCGGCGGGCATCGGCCTGCTCGCCCCGGGCCTGACCGGACGCCGCATCGGCGTACTGGCGGGAGCGGCCCTCTTCGTCCTGGCCACGGCCGCCGTGGCCCGCGGCCGTCGCAAGCGCTACGCGGCCCTGGCCGCCTCGGCGTCCCGGGCCGGGAAACACGACGTACTGCAGGACCGCGCGGTCACGGTACGCAACTGGCGCCGCGGACACCGCTGGTGGCTCCTCCTCGCCTTCCTCGCCGCCCTGGGCAGCGCGTTCGCCGTCCCGGCTGCCGGGGGCATGCTCCTGGCCGGCTGCGGCGTCGGCCTGTGGCTGAAGTCGGCCTGGCTGGGCCGCCGGGAGCGGGACGGTGACGCGCTGCTGTGGGTCCGCGTGGACTGGCTGCGCGGGGGAGCGGCCCACCCGGCCGGCAAACGGGTGAAGGCCTACCGCAGCACGGGCATCGCGGCGGGCGACGCTGCACCGGGAGGAGCCCGGAGGAAGTCACCGGCGTTGGTGTGACGCCCGTCTTCCGGGGGCGTGGGGAACTGCGCGACCAGCCGCGACGCACCCGAGGCCGGGATCCCTGCGGAACCTCCCGCGGCGTGCCGGCTCTAGGGAACCTCCCACCGCGCTCGCGTCAGCGCATCGGCCTGCGCCCCACCCGACTCGGCCACGACCTCCTCCACGGTCTGCGCCCGCCGCACCACCGCGAACCGCCCGCCCGGCCCGAACCCGTACACCCCGGGCCGCACCAGCGAGTTGTAGCCGTAGTGATGCGCGAAGTAGTACGCCCCGGTGTCCAGCGCCGCCGCGTAGTCCCCCTGCTCCAGCAGCGGCATGGACCGCCCCTCGGCCAGCAGGTCCCCCGCGAAACAGGCCGGCCCCGCGACGTCCTGCACGACCACCGGCCCTTCCTTCGGCCGCCCTTTCGCGTCGTACGCGGAGATACGCAACGGCCAGCTCCCCGGCGCGTACACCGTCCGCGCGGCCACCTGCACCCCGGCATGCGTCACCGCCACCGCCCGGCCGCCGGAGGCCTTCGCGTACTCCACCCGTGCCACCACCGTCCCGTGCTTCGCCAGCAGCGACCGCCCGAACTCGGTGACCAGCCCGTACCGCCCGTCGGCCAGCCCCGGTACCTCCTCCGCCAGCAGCCGCGCGTACTGCGCGTACGTCGGAGTCGTCTCCTCCGACGCGAAGTTCACCGGCAGGCCGCCGCCGATGTCGAGCGTGTCGACCTGCCGCCTGCCGGCCCGCCGGTTGATCTCCTCCGCCAGCGCGTACGTCTCCGCCACCCCCCGTGCCATGAGGGCCAGGGGAACGCCCTGGGACCCGGTGTGGCTGTGCAGCCGGGTCAGCCACGGCCGGTCCAGATACGCCTGCACGACCCACTCCCGGGCCCCTTCGTCGCGCAGCGCCACCCCGAACTTCGAAGTGGCCGTGGCCGTGGACAGCGCCTCGATGGAACCACCGCCCACCTGCGGATTCACCCGGATCCCCAGGGGAGAGCGGCCCGCCCGTGACCGCATCAGGGAGTCGATGCGGTCCAGCTCCTGCGGGTTGTCCGCGTTGACGGCGATGCCCAGGTCCAGGGCCTCACGCAGCTCGGCCGGCGTCTTCGCGGGCGAGTCGAGCACCGTCATCCGCGACGGCACACCCGCAGCCCTCGCCAGGGCCAGCTCGCCCGGGCTCGCGACCTCCGCACCGACGCCCTCCTCGCGCAGCAGCCGCAGGACCGGCACCAGCGGGGTCGCCTTCACCGCGAAGGCGTGCAGCACGGGTGTGCCCGGCGCCAGCACCGCTTCGAACGCCGCCCGCAGTTCCGCCACCGACTCCCGGATGCCGATGACGTCCAGCAGCCCGACGACGGGGCTGTCCTCCCCCAGCAGCCCCTGCTCGACGGCGGCCCGCACCGCCTCGTCCCGCCGCGCCGCGCGCCCGGCCCCGGTGTCGCCCGCCTCTTCCGTCTCGATGTGTGTGCCCATGCGTCCAGCCAAACATCCAGGGCAGCGCCGCGCCGACGCCCCCGACGTATTGACTAGCTCTATTCATGAGGCCAGGATGTGAATAGAAGCGGCAACATTCCGCCGGCAGCACCCACCAGGAGGCAGACCATGTCAGGACCCCGCCCCGTCCGAGCGCCGCGCGGCACGGAACCGAGCGCCCTGGGATGGCAGCAGGAAGCCGCCCTGCGGATGCTGCAGAACAACCTCGACCCGGAGGTCGCCGAGCACCCCGACAAGCTCGTCGTCTACGGCGGCACCGGCAAGGCGGCCCGCGACTGGCGGTCGTTCGACGCCATGGTGCGCACCCTGCGGGGCCTGAAGCAGGACGAGACCATGCTGGTCCAGTCCGGCCGTCCCGTCGGCGTCATGCAGACCCACGAGTGGGCCCCGCGCGTCCTCATCGCCAACTCCAACCTCGTCGGCGACTGGGCCAACTGGGAGGAGTTCCGCCGCCTCGAACACCTCGGCCTGACCATGTACGGCCAGATGACCGCCGGTTCCTGGATCTACATCGGCACCCAGGGCATCCTCCAGGGCACCTACGAGACCTTCGCCGCCGTCGCCGCGAAGAAGTTCGGCGGGACCCTCGCCGGCACCATCACCCTCACCGCCGGTCTCGGCGGCATGGGCGGCGCCCAGCCGCTCGCCGTCACGATGAACGACGGCGTCGCGATCTGCATCGACTGCGACCCGCGCGCCATCGAGCGGCGCATCGAGCACCGCTACCTCGACGTGAAGGCCGACTCCCTCGACCACGCCCTGAAGCTGGCGACCGAGGCGCGCGACGCCCGCCGCCCCCTGTCCATCGGCGTCCTCGGCAACGCCGCCGAACTGGTCCCGCAGCTCCTCGCCAAGGGCGCGCCCATCGACATCGTGACCGACCAGACCTCGGCCCACGACCCGCTGGCCTACCTGCCGCTGGGCACCGCCTTCGAGGACATGGCCGACGCCGCCGCCAAGGACCCGGCCGGCTTCACCACCCGCGCCCGCGAGTCCATGGCCCGGCACGTGCAGGCCATGGTCGGCTTCATGGACGCCGGCGCCGAGGTCTTCGACTACGGCAACTCCATCCGCGGCGAAGCCCAGCTCGCCGGATACGACCGGGCCTTCGCCTTCCCCGGCTTCGTCCCCGCCTACATCCGCCCGCTGTTCTGCGAGGGCAAGGGCCCCTTCCGCTGGGCCGCCCTGTCCGGCGAGGCCTCCGACATCGCCAAGACCGACAAGGCGATCCTCGACCTCTTCCCGGAGAACGAGTCCCTGGCCCGCTGGATCAAGATGGCCGGCGAACGCGTCCACTTCCAGGGCCTGCCCGCCCGCATCTGCTGGCTCGGCTACGGCGAGCGCGACAAGGCCGGTGAGCGCTTCAACGACATGGTCGCGAGCGGGGAGCTCGCCGCACCGGTCGTCATCGGCCGCGACCACCTCGACTGCGGTTCCGTCGCCTCCCCCTACCGCGAGACCGAGGCCATGCTCGACGGATCCGACGCGATCGCCGACTGGCCGCTGCTGAACGCCATGGTGAACGTCGCCTCCGGGGCGTCCTGGGTGTCGATCCACCACGGCGGCGGCGTCGGCATGGGCCGGTCCATCCACGCCGGGCAGGTGACCGTGGCCGACGGCACGGCACTCGCGGGCGAGAAGATCCGCCGGGTGCTCACCAACGACCCGGGCATGGGCGTCATCCGGCACGTCGACGCCGGCTACGACATCGCCGAATCGGTGGCGGGGGAGCGGGGCGTCCGCGTCCCCATGCGCGAGGGTGACCCGGCGTGACCCAGGACACCGGCGGCTCCTTCCACCAGATGTGGCGCGAGCTGCTTCCTCTCGGCCGGCACCCCGACTCCGGCGGCTACCGCCGGTTCGCCTGGAGCGGCGTCGACGGCGACTGCCGGGCCTGGTTCGAGGACCAGGCCACCGCCCGCGGGCTGCGCTTCGAGGTCGACCGGAACGGCAACCAGTGGGCCTGGCTCGGGGATCCCGCCGAGGGCGACGCCGTCGTCACCGGATCGCACCTGGACTCCGTGCCCGACGGCGGCGCCTTCGACGGCCCCCTCGGGGTCGTGTCCGCCTTCGCAGCCCTGGACGAGCTGCGCGGCCGGAACGCCCGCTTCGACCGGCCCCTTGCCATCGTGAACTTCGGCGACGAGGAGGGCGCCCGGTTCGGACTCGCCTGCGTCGGGTCCCGGCTCACCGCCGGGCGGCTCACCCGCGAACAGGCGCACCGGCTCACCGACGGCGACGGCGTGACCCTGCCCCGGGCCATGGAGGCGGCCGGATACGACCCGGACGCCATCGGACCGGACCCCGAACGGCTCGCCCGCATCGGCGCCTTCGTCGAACTGCACGTCGAGCAGGGGCGCGCCCTCGACCTGTCCGGCGACCGGGTCGGCATCGCCAGCGCCATCTGGCCCCACGGCCGCTGGCGGTTCGACTTCCGCGGCGAGGCCAACCACGCCGGCACGACCCGCCTCGCCGACCGCCGCGACCCCATGCTGTCCTACGCCGAGACCGTCCTCGCCGCCCGCCGCGAGGCCGAACTGGCCGGAGCCGTCGCCACCTTCGGCAAGATCGCCGTCGAGCCCAACGGCGTCAACGCCATCCCCTCCCTGGTGCGCGGCTGGCTCGACTCCCGTGCCGAGGACCAGACGAGCCTCGACACCGTCGTCGGCGGTATCGAGAAGGCGGCCAGGAGCTACGCGGACGCGCACGGCGTCGACCTCGACATCGTCCGCGAGTCCTTCACCCCCGTCGTCGAGTTCGACCACGCCCTGCGCGACGAACTGGCCCGCATCCTCGGCACGGACGCCGGCCTCACCGTCCCCGTCCTCGGCACCGGCGCGGGACACGACGCCGGGATCCTGTCCGGGAGCATCCCGACCGCCATGCTGTTCGTGCGCAACCCCACCGGCGTCTCCCACTCCCCGGCCGAGTCCGCGAGCGAGGACGACTGCGTGGCCGGGGTACTCGCACTCGCCGACGTACTGGAAGGACTGGCGTGCAGGTGACGACAGCAGCCCCGCGGACGTACTGGCTGGAGCACGCCTGGCTCGGCACCCACGTCGAGCCGGGCGTGGCCCTGGAGGTCGCCGACGGCCGCATCGCCGCCGTCGGCACCGGCGTCCCCGCCCCGCCCCCCGGCGCCGAGGTCCTGCGCGGGCTCACCCTGCCCGGCCTGGCCAACGCCCACAGCCACGCCTTCCACCGCGCCCTGCGCGGCACCGTCCAGGTCGGCTCCGGCACCTTCTGGACCTGGCGCGAGGTCATGTACGCCACGGCCGCCCGGCTCACCCCGGACAGCTACCACGCCCTCGCCCGCGCGGTGTACGCAGAGATGGCCCTGGCCGGCATCACGGCCGTCGGCGAGTTCCACTACGTCCACCACGCCCCCGGCGGCACCCCCTACGCCGACCCCAACGCCATGGGCGAGGCCCTCATCGCAGCAGCCGCCGAAGCCGGGATCCGCATCACCCTCCTCGACACCGCCTACCTCTCCTCCGGCTTCGGACAGCCACCCACCGGCCACCAGCTCCGCTTCTCCGACGGGGACGCCGAGGCCTGGGCCGCACGCTCTTCACTTCTCAAGGAACGGGATCACGCACGGATCGGCGCGGCGATCCACTCCGTACGGGCCGTGCCCGCCGAGCAGTTGCAGACCGTCGCACGATGGGCCGAGGAGCGGCGGGCCCCGCTCCATGTGCACCTGTCCGAGCAGACCGCCGAGAACGAGGCGTGCCGGGACATCCACGGCTGCACCCCGGCCCAGCTCCTCGCCCTGCACGGCGTCCTCGGGCCGCGCACCACCGGCGTCCACAACACCCACCTCACCGCCGAGGACATCTCCCTCATCGGCGGCAGCGGCACCGGCACCTGCATGTGCCCGACCACCGAACGGGACCTGGCGGACGGCATCGGCCCGGCCGCCGCCCTGCAGAACGAGGGCTCACCGCTCAGTCTCGGCTCCGACAGCCACGCCGTGATCGACCTGCTCGAAGAGGCCCGGGCGATGGAGCTGAACGAACGGCTGCGCACCCGCACCCGGGGTCACTGGACGGCGGCGGCCCTCCTGCGGGCGGCCTCGGAGGACGGCCACGCGGCCCTCGGCTGGGACGAGGCCGGAGCCCTGGAGGCCGGCGCGCTCGCCGACTTCACCACCCTCGCGCTCGACTCGGTCAGGACGGCAGGGCCGCTTCCGCGGCTCGGGGCCGAGACGGCCGTATTCGCCGCGTCGGCAGCGGACGTGTCGCATACGGTCGTGGCAGGCCGGCACGTCGTACGGGACGGGGTCCACTCCCTCGTACCGGATGTGCCGCGGGCCCTCGCGGACGCCGTCGAAGCCCTGCGCGGATGAGGCCGAAGAATCCGGGCAGCGCATCCGAACCCACCGCCGACCAGGCCACCAAGGACGCCATGAGCAACGCGACGACCGTCAGCCCCGCCCACTCCGCGAGCACCGCAAGCACGCTCATCACCAACATCGCCAGTCTGGTCACCAACGACCCCTCCCTCGGTGACGGTTCCCCCCTCGGACTGGTCCAGGACGCGGCCGTCGTCATCGAAGGCGACCGCGTCGTGTGGACCGGTGACCGAAGCAAAGCACCCGCCACTGACAACCGGGTCGACGCGGGCGGCCGTGCGGTCCTCCCCGGCTTCGTCGACTCCCACTCCCACCTCGTCTTCGCGGGCGACCGGACGCAGGAGTTCAACGCCCGGATGTCCGGGCGGCCGTACAGCGCGGGCGGCATCCGCACCACCGTGGCGGCCACGCGGGCGGCGAGCGACGAGGAACTCGGGGCCAACGTCACCCGTTACCTGAGCGAGGCCCTCCGCCAGGGCACCACCACGTTCGAGACCAAGTCCGGCTACGGCCTGACCGTCGAGGACGAGGCCCGGGCCCTGCGCATCGCCGCCGCCCACACCGACGAGGTCACCTACCTGGGCGCCCACATCGTTCCGCCGGACTTCGCCGAGGACCCGGCCGGCTACGTCGCGCTGGTCACCGGCGAGATGCTGGAGGCCTGCGCCCCGCACGCCCGCTGGATCGACGTCTTCTGCGAGAAGGGCGCCTTCGACGGCGACCAGGCCCGCGCGATCCTCACCGCCGGCAAGGCGAAGGGCCTGCACCCCCGCATCCACGCCAACCAGCTCTCCTACGGTCCCGGTGTGCAGCTCGCGGTCGAGCTCGACGCGGCCAGCGCCGACCACTGCACCCACCTCACCGACGCGGACGTGGACGCCCTGGCCTCCGGCCGTACGGTCGCCACCCTGCTGCCCGGCGCCGAGTTCTCCACGCGGGCCGAGTGGCCGGACGCGCGGCGGCTGCTGGACGCGGGTGTCACGGTGGCGCTGTCCACGGACTGCAACCCCGGCTCGTCCTTCACCTCGTCCGTCCCGTTCTGCGTGGCGCTGGCGGTACGGGACATGGGGATGACCCCCGACGAGGCGGTGTGGTCGGCCACGGCGGGCGGGGCGGCGGCCCTGCGGCGCGACGACGTCGGCCGTCTCACCCCGGGCGCGTACGCCGACCTGACGCTCCTCGACGCCCCGAGCCACGTCCACCTGGCCTACCGGCCCGGCGTCCCCCTGGTCAGCGGGGTGTGGCGGCGCGGAGAGCGTGTGGTGTGATCACCGGCCCGCGATAATGCGATGCCGAGTCGGACGACGGCCGGCATCGGCTGAGGGCGGGGACACATGGGGCGGGGACGGATGGCGAAGCACTGGTCGGCACCACTCGTGGTGAACGTACTGCTCGGGATCCCGGGCGTGGTGCCGTTCTGGCTGCTCTGGTACCTCGCGGCGAACTGGCCGCTCGCCGACGCGGGCTGGACCACGCGGGAACCCACCGAGAACGACGGCATGGCCCCCGCGCTCGTGATCGTCGTCCCCGTCGTCACGCTCTACGGCCTGATCTGGTGGCTCGCCAACAGGCCGCTCCGGCGCCGGACGGCACTCGCCCCGCACACCTACTGGCTGCTGAGCCTGACGGCCCCGCTGCTGCCGACGGCGGCGCTGTTCCTCAACTCCTGAAGGGCCGCCGCCACCACCGGTGGCACGCGCCCGGGGGCGGGCCGTCCGGCCCGCCCCCGAGGGACACGTACACCAGGGTCGAGGATCAGTCCTCGACGGTCAGCCCCTTGCGCAGCTTCACCAGCGTCCGCGACAGCAGGCGCGAGACGTGCATCTGCGAGATGCCGAGCTCTTCGCCGATCTCCGACTGCGTCATGCCCGCGACGAACCGCAGGGACAGGATCTTCCGGTCGCGCGGCGGGAGTTCGGCAATCAGCGGCTTCAACGACTCGACGTATTCGATGCCTTCGAGTCCGTGGTCCTCGTAGCCGATGCGGTCCGCGAGCGCGCCCTCGGAGTCGTCCTCCTCCGGCTGGGCGTCCAGCGAGGAGGCGGTGTAGGCGTTCGACGCGGCCATGCCCTCGACGACCTCGTCCCTGGAGAGGCCGAGACGCTCGGCCAGCTCCGTCACCGTCGGGGCGCGGTCCAGCTTCTGGGCCAGCTCGTCACCGGCCTTGGCCAGGTCGAGCCGCAGCTCCTGCAGCCGCCGCGGGACCCG
Organism: Streptomyces sp. NRRL B-1140; assembly: GCF_001280065.1. GTDB lineage: Bacteria > Actinomycetota > Actinomycetes > Streptomycetales > Streptomycetaceae > Streptomyces. Next base: position 53,740 of record NZ_LGEA01000173.1, on the reverse strand, counting down.
CACGGACCACGAGGTGTCGCGGAAGAAACGCTTGATCTCGCCGACGATGGTCGGCATCGCGAACGTGGGGAACTCCACACCGCGGGACAGCTCGAAGCGGTCGATCGCCTTGATCAGGCCGATGGTGCCGACCTGGATGATGTCCTCCATCGGCTCGCTGCGGGAGCGGAACCGGGAGGCGGCGAACTTGACCAGCGCGAGGTTCAGTTCGACGAGCGTGTTGCGGACGTACGAGTACTCGTGGGTCCCTTCCTCCAGCGTCTCCAGACGCTCGAAGAGGGTCCTGGACAACGCCCGGGCGTCGACCGCGTCGACTTCCTCGTACGGGGGGATGTCCGGAAGTCCGGCGAGGAGGCCGTCCTGTGTGACGAGCATCTCGGCCTGCTCGATGGGTTCCAGATGGTCCGGAGGGGGTGTCGACGTCGCTTTGTGGGTACGCGATCCGTCGAGCCGGGGTGACATGATGTCCTCCATCGTTCTCGGCATATGGCTGCCGGAGCCGTCAGGTGCACTGCGGTGTGCGGCGCCTCCAAAGCCGGCCGTGTCGGGTACGTGTCCTTACTAGGCCTACCCGCTTTCCCGAGCCCACCGCAAGTGCGTTCTGTGGGCATATGTCCGTTTGTGTGTAGTTGTTCGGGTGTCGGACCGTGCCGGGAAGGCGTAGTGTTCGAGGGCGTCAGCAACCAGCCTCGACGTCAGGAGAGAGAGACGGCATGGACCGCGGGACGGTCGGCAGCGCACAGTCTGGCCGGCTTCTGGTGGAGGTGCGGGAAGAGGGCTCTAGTGCCGTCGTGACCCCGGCGGGTGAGTTGGATCACCACACCGCCGATTTGTTGCGTGAGCCACTCGAGGACTGCCTCGCCAAGGGATTCAAGCGCCTGGTCATCGATTGCGCGCGCCTGGAGTTCTGCGACTCCACGGGGCTCAACGTGCTCCTCGGGGCGCGGCTGAAGGCGGAGGCCGCCGGTGGCGGCGTCTCGCTCGCCGGTATGCAACCGGTGGTGGCACGCGTGTTCGAGATCACGGGTGCGGACGCGGTCTTCAGTGTCCATGACTCGCTCGAGGCGGCCTTGGCCGACGAGTCGGGCTGACCGGCGGTGCGTCGGCGCGCGGTGCCTCGGCGATCCCTCTGTGACCGGTGTCCCAGCCCTGTCACGTCATTCGTGCGGAATGCATGGGTGTTCAGCCGGTCCACCCGGGCAGGAGACATCCTGAACCTGTCGGGCACCCGGGTGGCGGGGCGGCCGTGAAACCGATGTGCCGCACATCGCGTGACTGACTGTGTAGTGAACGTTTTGAATTGTGAACTGGTGAATCGGTGAGGTGAAGCGCTGATGAGCACCACCCGGCCCTACCCGCCGGGCGACCGCGGGCCGGAGCCCGGCGGCGCTTCCGGGGCGTCCGAGGGTGGCGTAGCGGCGACCGGTGCGTCCGGCGAGGGCGCGGAAGCGCCGTCCGGGGCCGCGTCGTCGCAGGGGGGTCCGCAGGTGCGTCGGCTGAGCTTCGAGGACGAGAGCGGCGTCGTTCCGATGGCCCGCGACTTCACCCGCCAGGCGCTGTACGCGTGGGGCTGGCTGCCTGCCGCCTCCGCCGACCAGCGGGCCGCGGCCGAGGATGTGCTGCTGGTCGTGTCCGAGCTGGTGACCAATGCGTGCCTGCACGCCGAGGGGCCGGACCAGTTGCGGATCTCCTGCGACAACAAGGTGATCCGCGTCGAGGTCGCCGACCGGGGAACCGGCCAGCCCGCACCCCGTACGCCGCACCGCGCGGGACGCCCGGGTGGTCATGGCATGTTCATCGTCCAGCGCCTCTGCCTGGACTGGGGCGTGGTCCGTACGCCGGGAGTCTCCGGCAAGACGGTGTGGGCGGAACTGGGCGCACCCGCCTGATCCTGGGGACTCCTGTTCGGCCGGGGGCGTCCGCGTCACGAGCGCGTCCGCCCGCATCCCGTGGGGCGCCTTCGGTCACGGTGCTCTCGGTCGTGCGTCCGAACGGGTGACTGCCCGCACCGCGCGGCCGCCGCGTTTCCCCCCGCGCGCGTCGCTCACCGCACGCCTGATCCCTCACAGATCCGGCGTGCGCCGTGTCTTCCTTCCTCGAGGCCCCGGGCGTACCTTGACGGCCCGATCTGATACGCCGTCAGAAACAGGAAGGGGAGCGGCACCGTGTCGTACCGGAAACGAACCGCCGCGCTCGCGTCCGCCGCGGCCCTGGCCGGCTCGGCGGTGTGGATGGCCGCCCCCGTCGCCCGGGCCGAGGTCGTCGACGTCGACTACCAGTGCAAGACGCCGATCGGCGACAAGAGTGCCGTCTCTCCCATCGACATCAAAGGCGTCAAGAAGGGCAACGGCTACCGGCTCACCATGTCCTGGCAGAAGGGCGTCTCCTCCAGCCCGGTCGAACTGGGCAAGGGCGCGATGACGCCGAGCGCCACCATCGCCCTGGGCGGTGCGGACAGCGGCACCCTGTCGGTGACCGGCCCCGCCAACGACGCCGCGATCCCGGCCAACACGCCCATCAAGATCAGCGACCTGAGCGGCACGTACACGCCGAGGAAGAGCGGCGCAGTGACCTTCACGGCCGGCGTGCTCACGATCAAGGCGCTCGGCACGACGACCACCTGCACCCCGACGAAGGACCCGGGCCCGTCCCTCACCCTCGACGTCGAGGCCAAGGGGGGCGGCGGCACGACCGGCTCCGCCCAGGGTGGCGATTCCGGCCCGGACACCGGCGCCGGACTTCCGCGGACCGGGCCCGAGGACTCGGCGGTCGCCCTCGGCACCCTGGGCGGCACGGTCCTGCTCGCCGGAGCGGCAGGTGCCCTGTGGCTGACACGGCGCCGTCGAGGAGCAGAAACGGCCCGTTGACCGGAGACCCTCCGGCAGACGTACCGCTCCGGGGGGTACGGGCGGGACCGCTGCCCCTGCGCCCCTCCCGGCCGGTGCACTGCCGAGTGGGCGACCGCACGCTGCTCGGCCGCGCACAGACCCCGTACGACCGTGTCCGGTGCACCGCTGAGCGCAGGACCGTACGCCGCCCGGTGCCGGCCCCGCGCCGGCACCGTACGACCGCTGGAGCCGCCGATGCCGCCCGCCTTCCGCCTTCCCTACGTGTCCCTGTGGGTGCTGTCGGCGCTGCTGTCGGTCCTGGCGGGCGCCGGGCCCGTCGCGGCGGCGGACCGGCCCCTCGTCGAGCTGTCCAAGGCCCAGGCCGGCACGGGCGGTTCGGTCACGGTCAGCGGCAGTGGCTGGCGGCCGCGTGCCCTGCTGACACTGCTCGTGTGCGGGCAGGCCGAGCCGCGGCGGGGCGTGACCGGCGGCACCAACTCCTGTGCCAACGCCGACGGTCGCGCCGTCACCACCGGCGCCGACGGGCGCTTCCGCCGCGAACTGCCTGTCGTGGAGCCGCCCGTGCCGTGCCCCTGCGTGGTGCACGTGGCCACCGCGACCGGAGCCGCCGCCGAGGCCGACGCGGCCCTCCAGGTCGCCGGGCACGCGGTCGAGCCGCTGCCCGCCGACGCGGCCGGCGGACGGCTGTCCCCGCTCACCGACACCCGGCTGCGGGGCTCGGGAGGACTGCTCACCTGGTTCGGCTCCCCGCCCTCCCGGACCCTCGTCGTCACCGTCGGCAACGTCGGCACGTCCCCCGTGAGGAACCCGGTCTTCCAGGTCGGCACCTCGCACGGCGTATACGCCCCCCAGTGGCAGGCCCAGCGGTGGCGCGGCACGATCCGGCCCGGCGGCAAGGCCCGCATCGAGCTGCCCGTGGAGCTCGGCGCCGGGGCGCACGGCGACTACACCGTGTCGCTGAAGTACGGCGGCAAGGTGCTCGCGGAACATCCCTGGGGCGTGGGCCGCCCCTGGGGTGTGACGCTGTTCTGGGTCCTCGTCCTCCTGGTCGTACCGGCGGCGCTGGTGCGCGGCGCACTCGCCGCGATCGACCACGCACGGCCCCGCAGCCCGGGCCACGCGGCCCGCCCGGCCCGCCGCCTGCCGCCACCGGCCCCACGCCGGGCCTCCGCCACGCCCTGGTTCGCCCCGGAGGGTGATCCCCCGAGATCGACCGGGACATGAGGAAGGGCCGTCACACCCCGGTGTGACGGCCCTTCTCCCGTGGTCAGGCAGCGGCGGTCAGCGGACGTCGCCCATCATGGCCTTGACCTTCCGGCGGTACATGTACACCGCGAAACCGGCGACCACGGCGAGCGCCGCCTCCAGGGCCACGAAGCCCGTCCTGTCGAGGTTGACCCCGCCGACGGCCGGGTTGGACAGCAGCGCGGTGACGGAGTCGCCCGCGGTGACCGCGAGGAACCAGACACCCATCATCTGCGAGGCGTACTTCGCCGGCGCCATCTTCGTCGTCACGGACAGACCCACCGGCGACAGCGTCAGCTCGCCGACGGTCTGCACGAAGTAGATCGCGACCAGCCACATCGCCGCGGCCTTGTGGCCGCCCTCGGCGATCGAGAGCGGGGCGAGGAAGAGGAAGAAGGAGGCACCCACCAGGACCAGGCCGGAGGCGAACTTCACGATGGTGCTCGGCTCCTTGCCGCGGCGGTTCAGCCACAGCCACAGCCAGGCGAAGACGGGCGCCAGGGCCATGATCAGGACCGGGTTGACCGACTGGTACCACGAGACCGGGAACTCCCAGCCGAAGATCGTGTTGTCGGCGCTCTTCTCGGCGAACAGCGACAGGGTGGAACCACCCTGGTCGTAGATCATCCAGAACACGGCGGCGGCGACGAAGAACCAGATGTACGCCGACACCTTCGACCGCTCGCCGGAGTCCAGGTCCTTGTCCCGCATGATCCGGGAGATGACCAGGATCGGCACGATCAGGCCGAGGAGCGTGAGCGGGATCAGCGCCCAGTTCAGGGTGAAGTGGCCGGTGCCGCCGACGAGGCCGTAGAAGACCACGGCGACGGCCAGCCAGATCAGGCCCTTGCGCAGGGTGGAGGCCTTCTCGGCGGGCGTCAGCGGGGTCGGGACCACACTGCTCTTCGCGTCCAGGTGGCGGCTGCCGAGCAGGAACTGGACGAGGCCCAGCGCCATGCCGAGCGCGGCCAGCGCGAAGCCCAGGTGCCAGTCGACGCTCTCACCGACGGTGCCGATGACCAGGGGCGCGATGAAGGCGCCGAGGTTGATGCCGATGTAGAAGACCGTGAAGCCACCGTCGCGGCGCGGGTCCTCCGGACCGTCGTAGAGGTGGCCGACCATCGTGGAGATGTTGGCCTTCAGCAGGCCGGAACCGACGGCGACGAGACCCAGGCCGACGTAGAAGCTCGCGGCCGCGGGCAGCGCCAGGCACAAGTGGCCCAGCATGATGACCACGCCCGCGACGGCGACCGTCTTGCGGGGGCCCAGTACCCGGTCGGCGAACCAGCCGCCGGGCAGGGTGAGCAGGTACACCAGCGACAGGTACACGGAGTAGATCGCCGTCGCCGTACCGGCGCTCAGGTGCAGGCCACCCGGGGCCACGAGGTACAGCGGGAGCAGGGCCCTCATGCCGTAGTAGGAGAAACGCTCCCACATCTCGGTCATGAACAGAGTGGCCAGTCCGCGGGGGTGGCCGAAGAAGGTCCGCTCGGCACCGGGGGTGCCCGGTCGGGCCGAGTCCTTCGTCAGGCTGGACGCCATGGTCGTTCCTTGCTGCTCGGGACGCGCCCCGTGGCAACGGAGGTGCGCCCGGTGGGGGTGTGCCGGCACCGGCGGGCAAGGCCGTCCGCCCGACGCCTTCGGGAGGTCCGCTCCGGGTCACGAAGCGGTGGGCGGTAGCCGCCGGGATCCATGCCTCTACGCGCGTCGCCGCACGACGAGGCCCGGCCACAGGTCGTTTCGGTGGGGGGCCGGCGAGAACCGGCCCGCACACAAAAGAGACCTTCAGGGCAAAGGCCTCCGAAGGTCGCCATGGTGCTACAGGCGTTGATTCACCATACGGCAGGACACCGCCCCATATGGAAGGACTTGAGACAAGGATCACAGGTGTCGCTGGAACCGCACACCCGTTTCCAAGGTCCTTCTTACATTCCCATCCCAGAGGCGGAGGTTCTTACGCTTACCTCAAGGACGTAAGAACCGTGCATGCCGACGGTAAGAATCAAGGGTTCCGGTCACACCCCAGCTCAGGGCGTCGCAGGTCTACCATCACCTCATGACCCGTGTACTGCTCGCCGAGGACGATGCGTCCATCTCGGAGCCGCTGGCCCGTGCTCTGCGCCGGGAGGGCTACGAGGTCGAGGTCCGTGAGGACGGACCCACCGCTCTCGACGCCGGACTGCAGGGTGGCGTCGACCTGGTCGTGCTCGACCTCGGTCTGCCCGGCATGGACGGCCTGGAAGTGGCCCGCCGCCTGCGGGGCGAGGGACACGCCATCCCGATCCTCATCCTGACCGCGCGCGCCGACGAGGTGGACACCGTCGTCGGGCTCGACGCGGGCGCCGACGACTACGTCACCAAGCCGTTCCGGCTCGCCGAGCTGCTCGCCCGGGTGCGGGCCCTGCTCCGGCGCGGCGTCTCCGAGCCGCAGCAGCCGCCCGCCACGCACGGCGTGCGCATCGACGTCGAGTCGCACCGCGCCTGGATGGGCGAGGAGGAGCTCCAGCTCACCGCCAAGGAGTTCGACCTGCTGCGGGTGCTGGTGCGCGACGCGGGCCGGGTCGTCACCCGCGACCAGCTGATGCGGGAGGTCTGGGACACCACCTGGTGGTCGTCGACCAAGACCCTCGACATGCACATCTCCTGGCTGCGCAAGAAGCTCGGCGACGACGCGGCCAACCCCCGCTACATCGCCACCGTGCGCGGTGTGGGTTTCCGTTTCGAGAAGAGCTGAGCCGCGAGGCGGGCTCGGGTAACAGGACATGCGTCGCCGACTGATCCAGTCCACGCTCGCCGTGGTGCTCGTCGTGATCGCCGTCTTCGGCGTCTCCCTCGTCATCGTCGAGACCCGGACGATCAGCAACAGCGCCCAGGAGCGGGTGGACTCCGAGGCGGTCCGCCTCGCCAGCGTCGTCGACAGCCGGCTCTTCGGGGCGCAGCAGGTCGACGCGGAGGTGCTGCGCCAGCAGGTCACGCAGGACCGCTACTACGCGGTGATCCGCATACCCGGCGAGGCGCCCATCGAGGTCGGCGACAAGCCGGACGGTGACGTCATCACCGCGACCGCGCCCGGCGAGGAGGGCGAGACGGTCACCGTCCAGGAGCCCCGTTCCTCGGTGACCCGTGAGGTCGGACGGACGCTGCTGATCATCGCGCTGGTCGCGCTGCTGGCGGTGGTGGCCGCGGTGCTGCTGGCCGTCCGCCAGGCGAACCGGCTGGCGTCGCCGCTGACCGACCTCGCGGAGACGGCCGAGCGGCTCGGCTCGGGCGATCCGAGGCCCCGGCACAAGCGGTACGGGGTGCCCGAGCTGGACCGGGTGGCGGACGTGCTGGACGGCTCCGCCGAGCGCATCGCCCGCATGCTGACCGCCGAACGACGGCTGGCCGCCGACGCCTCCCACCAACTGCGCACGCCGCTCACGGCGCTGTCGATGCGGCTGGAGGAGATCACCCTCACCGACGACCCGGACACGGTGAAGGAGGAGGCGACGATCGCGCTGACGCAGGTCGAGCGGCTCACGGACGTCGTGGAGCGGCTGCTGACGAACTCCCGCGATCCGCGCACCGGCTCCGCCGTCTCCTTCGACCTCGACGAGGTCATCCAGCAGCAGCTCGCGGAGTGGCGGCCGGCGTACCGCAGCGCGGGGCGGGCGATCGTCAGCTCCGGCAAGCGGCATCTGCGCGCGGTGGGCACGCCCGGCGCGGTCGCGCAGGTCCTGGCCGCCCTGATCGAGAACTCCCTCATGCACGGCGGCGGCACGGTGGCCCTGCGCACCCGCGTCACCGGCAACCAGGCGGTCATCGAGGTCACGGACGAGGGGCCCGGCGTCCCCGCCGACCTGGGCGCGCGCATCTTCGAACGGGCGATCAGCGGCCGCAACTCCACGGGCATCGGCCTGGCGGTCGCCCGCGACCTCGCGGAGGCCGACGGCGGCCGTCTGGAGATGCTCCAGACCAAACCCCCGGTCTTCGGCCTGTTCCTGTCCCGCACGCCCCTGCAGAAGCCCGCGGACGACGACGAGGAACCGACGGTCCGCTAGAACCGCCGGTCCGCCGAAGCCGCGCCGCCGGGCCTCGGGAGGGCTACGGCACCTGCTGCTTCGTCTTCTCGTGGGCGGCGGGCCCGGTTGGCTCGAACGGGGCCGGGGCCGACTCGTCGGCGGGCAGCGCGCGGAAGACCCAGGAGCGGTAGGACCAGAAGCGGAACAGGGTCGCGATGCCGATGCCCAGGAACTTGAAGACGTTGTTCTGCAGCGGCGTGTTCCAGCCGAAACCGTACGTGGCCGCGTACAGGACGCCGTTCTCGATGACCAGGCCGATCGCGCTGAACAGCAGGAAGAGGGTCATCTCACGCGTACGGCGGCTCTTGTCGCGGTCACGGTAGGTGAAGTAGCGGAAGCCGACGTAGTTGAAGACGATCGCCACGACGGTCGCGATGACGCTCGCGCGGACCACCTGCAGGTCCGTGGTGTGGCGTACGAGGTTGAAGACGAGGAGGTTGACCAGCACCCCGGCGCCGCCCACCGCGCCGAACTTGGCGACTTCGTGAACGACCCGTCGGAGCCGGGAGGCACCATGTCCCATGGTCGTACAGGCCCCCGTCCGTTCGTCGGCGTCAACCAAGCCATGCTAACCACCCTCCCGCGCGATCTTCCTGCCGATGCCGGTGGGCGGCCGGAGATGGTCCGGGGAGAGCCGGTGGGGGACAGGAAACCGGCCACTCTGGCGCGGCCGATACCCTGGGGGCGTGACGTTCCCGGTAGTCGGCATGGTCGGCGGTGGCCAGCTCGCTCGTATGACACACGAGGCGGGCATCCCGCTGGGCATCAGGTTCAAGCTCCTCAGTGACACCCCGCAGGACTCCGCTGCGCAGGTCGTGAGCGATGTCGTCATCGGCGACCATCGCGACCTCGACACGCTGCGCGAGTTCGCCCGGGGGTGCGATGTGATCACCTTCGATCACGAACACGTACCCACCGAGCACCTCAGGGCCCTGGAGGCGGACGGCATCCCCGTCCGCCCCGGCCCCGACGCGCTCGTGCACGCCCAGGACAAGGGGGTGATGCGCGCGAAGCTCGACGCGATCGGCGTTCCCTGCCCCAGACACAGGATCGTCTCCGATCCGCAGGACGTGGCGGCCTTCGCGGCCGAGGGCGAGGGCTTCCCGGTCGTCCTCAAGACCGTCCGCGGCGGCTACGACGGCAAGGGCGTGTGGGTCGTCGACTCCGTCGAGGAGGCCGCCGACCCCTTCAAGGCCGGTGTGCCCGTGCTCGCCGAGGAGAAGGTCGACTTCCTCCGGGAGCTCGCCGCCAACGTGGTGCGCTCCCCGCACGGTCAGGCCGTCGCCTACCCGGTCGTGGAGTCCCGCCAGGTGGGCGGCGTCTGCGACACGGTCATCGCCCCGGCCCCCGACCTCGACGAGGCCCTCGCCCTGGAGGCCTCCGAGATGGCGCTGAACATCGCCAAGGAGCTCGGCGTCGTCGGGCACCTCGCGGTCGAGCTGTTCCAGACCCGCGACGGCCGCATCCTCGTCAACGAGCTCGCGATGCGCCCGCACAACTCCGGCCACTGGTCGATGGACGGCGCCGTCACCAGCCAGTTCGCCAATCACGTGCGGGCCGTCCTGGACCTCCCGCTCGGCGATCCGCGCCCGCGCGCCCCGTGGACCGTGATGGTCAACGTCCTCGGCGGGGACTTCCCGGACATGTACTCCGCGTACCTGCACTGCATGGCCCGCGACCCCCAGCTCAAGATCCACATGTACGGCAAGGACGTGAAGCCCGGCCGCAAGGTCGGACACGTCAACACCTACGGCGACGACCTGGACGACGTGCTGGAGCGCGCCCGTCACGCAGCCGGCTACCTGAGAGGCACCATCACCGAATGAGCCCTGTTGTTGGCATCGTCATGGGGTCGGACTCCGACTGGCCCGTCATGGAGGCCGCCGCCAAGGCCCTCGACGAGTTCGAGATCGCCTACGAGGTCGACGTCGTCTCCGCGCATCGCATGCCGCGCGAGATGGTCGCCTACGGCGAGCAGGCCGACGCCCGCGGGCTCAAGGTGATCATCGCCGGGGCGGGTGGCGCCGCCCACCTGCCCGGCATGCTCGCCTCGGTGACCCCGCTGCCGGTCATCGGCGTGCCCGTGCCGCTGAAGTACCTCGACGGCATGGACAGCCTCCTGTCCATCGTGCAGATGCCGGCCGGTGTCCCGGTCGCGACGGTCTCCGTCGCCGGGGCCCGCAACGCCGGTCTGCTCGCCGCCCGCATCCTCGCCGCACACGACGAGGAACTGCGCGGCCGGATGCGCGACTTCCAGCAGGAGCTGAACGACCAGGCCACCGAGAAGGGCAAGCGCCTGCGCTCCAAGGTCGAGGGCGCGGGCGGATTCGGCTTCGGCGCGGGGAAGTGACGGCGGTGACCTCCCAGGAGGCGGCCCGGGAACTCCTGCGCGAGTTCCCGGTCGTCGACGGCCACAACGACCTGCCCTGGGCGCTGCGCGCACAGGTGCGCTACGACCTCGACGCCCGGGACATCGCCGCCGACCAGAGCGCCCATCTGCACACCGACATCCCCCGGCTGCGCGCCGGCGGGGTCGGCGCGCAGTACTGGTCGGTGTACGTCCGCACCGACTCGCCCGACCCGGTCGCCGCCACCCTCGAACAGATCGACTGCGTACGGCAGTTGCTGACCCGCCACCCCGAGGACCTGCGTCCCGCGCTCACCGCGGCCGACATGGAGGCGGCGCGCGGGGAGGGCCGGATCGCCTCCCTCATGGGGGCGGAGGGCGGCCACTCCATCGCGGGCTCCCTGGGCACCCTGCGCGGCCTGTACGGCCTCGGCGTGCGGTACATGACCCTCACCCACAACGACAACGTCGACTGGGCGGACTCCGCGACCGACGAGCCGAAGGCCGGCGGCCTGACCGCGTTCGGCCGTGAGGTCGTCCGGGAGATGAACCGGCTCGGCATGCTCGTCGACCTCTCCCACGTGGCGGCGACGACCATGCGGGACGCGCTCGACGCGAGCTCCGCCCCGGTGATCTTCTCCCACTCCTCCGCCCGGGCCGTCTGCGACCACCCGCGCAACGTCCCCGACGACGTCCTGGAGCGGCTGCCCGCCAACGGCGGCATCGCGATGGTGACGTTCGTGCCGAAGTTCGTGCTCCAGGCGGCCGTGGACTGGACCGCCGCGGCCGACGAGAACATGCGCGCCCACGGCTTCCACCACCTCGACACCACGGCGGAGGCCATGAAGGTCCACCGCGCCTTCGAGGAGCGGTACCCGCGCCCGGTCGCGACGGTGTCGACCGTCGCCGACCACCTGGACCACATGCGCGAGGCGGCCGGCATCGACCACCTCGGCATCGGCGGCGACTACGACGGCACGGCCTTCACCCCCGAGGGCCTCACCGACGTCTCCGGCTACCCGAACCTCCTCGCGGAACTGCTCGACCGCGGTTGGTCCAAGGCCGATCTGGCCAAACTGACCTGGAAGAACGCGGTCCGGGTGCTGGACGCGGCGGAGGAGGTCGCCCGGGGTCTTCAGGCGACGCGGTCGCCGTCCAACGCCACGATCGAGTCGCTGGACGCGCCCGCCGGCTGAGCGTCGAGGGCGGGGTAGTCGGTGTAGCCGGTCGCCCCGCCCACGTACATGAAGGTGCCCTCGCGCATCGCGTTCAGCGGTGCGCCGAGCCGCAGCCGCGTCACCAGGTCGGGGTTGGCGAGGAAGGGCCGGCCCAGCGCGATCAGGTCGGCTCCGGCGGCCAGCAGCGCCCCGGAGGCCCGGTGCACCTCACGCGTGGAGACCTCCTTCAGCACCGGATTGCCGACCAGCACGCCCGGCCAGGCGGCGCGTACGTTGCGGAACACCCTCGTGTCCGGGTCGGCGTGCACCAGGTGCAGATAGGCGAGCCCCAGCCCGCCGAGCCGCTCGGCGAGCGCCGGGTAGAGGTCCTCCGTCTCGCCCTCCGCGATGCCGTTGACGGTGTTGCCGGGGGAGACCCGCAGCCCAGTGCGCCCGGCTCCGATCTCGGCGGCCACGGCTTCGGTCACCTCGGCGGTGAACCGTATCCGGGCGGCGACGGAGCCGCCGTAGCCGTCGGTGCGGAGGTTCGTGTTGCGGGCGAGGAACTGGTGCAGCAGATGGCCGTTGGCGGAGTGCACCTCCACGCCCTCGAACCCGGCGTCGATCGCGTTGCGGGCGGCCCTCGCGAAGTCCGCGACGGTGGTGCGGATGTCATCGGAGGTCATCTCGCGCGGGACGACCGACGGCAGGCGTCCCCGCGGCGTGTGGATCGTCTCCGGCAGCGGGACGGGTGAGGGTGCGACCGGCGTGAGCCCGCTGGTCGCGGGATGGCCGACCCGGCCGCCGTGCTGGAGCTGCAGGAACATCCGCCCGCCCGCCTCCCGCACGGCATCGGTGACCTGGCGCCAGCCGGCCACATGCGCGGGGCTGTGGACGGCGGTGATGTTCGGGTACGTCTGCCCGGTGGCGTTCGGTGTCGAGGCCTCGGCGATGATCAGCCCGGCCGAGGCGCGCTGGGCGTAGTACGTGGCCATGAGCGGGGTCGGAGTGCCGTCGGCCCCTGCCCGGTTCCTGGTCAGCGGAGCCATCACCAGACGGCTGGGCAGGTCCAGACCGGGCAGACGGGCCGGTTCGAAGAGTGCGGTCGAGTACGTCATGCCGGTACGCTAAAACCTGACACTGATGTCAGATTCAAGTCCCGGGGGTGGCGTGTGCGGATCGGTGAACTGGCCCGGCGCACCGGCGTGAGCGAGCGGTCGCTGCGCTACTACGAGAAGCGGGGGATGCTGTTCGCCGAGCGCACCCCGGGCGGCCACCGGGAGTATCCGGAGGCGGCCGTGGACCGCGTCATCCGCATCCAGGAACTGTTCGCGGCGGGGCTTGGCAGCGAGAAGATCGTCCGGTTGCTCCCCTGCATGCGGGACACCGACGGCGGCCCCTCCGTCGTCGCGACCCCGAAACTGGTCGCCGACCTCACTGCCGAGCGGGCCCGTATCGAGCGGATGATCGCCGATCTGGTCCGCTCGCGGGACACCCTGGACGAGGTCATCGAGGCCGCCCGGCTGCCCTGAGGGCACTCGCGCGCGGCGCCGGTTCCGTACTCCGAACGCCCCGCCCACCAGGAACCACGTCCCGCTCCGTGCGACGGTGACCGTATCTCACGAACGACGTACGGAGCCGCCATGGCAGATCTTCAGGACGACCTGCGCACCGCCGCCCCGGCCGCCGACGAGTTCGACGAGCTGGCCGAGCCGTACCCCGACGAGGGCCTTGTCCCGGCGGAGCCCTACGAGCCCGTCTCCGATCCGGACGACGCACCCATGACCCGGGCCCGCGCCATCCTCGCCGCCCACCCCGTCGCCGACGGCTACAACGGGCTGCCCTGGGCCCTCAAGCGCCTGTCCTGGTACGACCTGCGGGACGGCGAGAGCACCGTCGACACGGACGTGCCCCGGCTGCGCAGCGGCCATGTGGGCGCCCTGTTCTGGTCGTTGCATCTGCCCGAGGGCATCGACGGCGACCGGGCCGTCGGCGCCACCCTGGAACAGCTGGACCTGGCGAAGACCATCGTGCGCACGTGCGAGGAGGGTCTGCGGCCGGCCTGCACGGCCGGGCAGGTCGCCGACGCCCGTAACTGCGGCCGCGTCGCCGTGCTGCTCGGCCCCGCCGGTGCCCCGGCCCTGGGCGACTCGCTCGGCATCCTGCGTCAGCTGCACCTGCTCGGGTTGCGGGTCCTCACCCTGACCGGGGTGTCCTGGGCGAGTGACGCGGGGCTGACCCGGTTCGGTGAGGAGGTCGTGCGCGAGATGAACCGTCTCGGCGTGATCGCGGACCTCTCGGGTGCCTCCGCGCAGACCCTGCGCCGGGCCCTGAGCCTCTCCCGGGCTCCCGTCCTGTGCAGCCGCTCCGCGGCCCGCAGCCTGCGCCCCCACCCCGCCAACCTCCCCGACGACCTGCTGGCGGAGCTGGGCGCGGCCAAGGGGCTCTGCCTGGTGCCGCTGACCGCCGAGCAGGCGGGCCCCACCGTCCGCGACGTCGCCGACCACCTCGACCACATCCGGGACGTGGCCGGAACACACTGCGTCGGCCTGTCCGGCACCTACGACTCCGGGGCGGCCCACCCGCGGGAGCTCGGCGACACCTCCTGCTATCCGCGGCTGATCGCCGAGCTGCTCCGACGCGGCTGGGAGGAGGCCGATGTGGCCCTGCTGACCTGGGGCAACGTCCAACGCGTCCTGCGGGGGGCCGACTTCACGGCCCGAGCCGCCCAGCAGCGCCGGGAGCCGTCGACGGCGACGATCTCGGAGCTGGACGGCTGACGGAGCCACAGGCAGGAGCCCGCAACCGTCTCCTGCCCGGCTAGCCGTGCTCGATCCGGCACAGGCAGAACGGGTGCCCCGCCGGGTCGGCGTAGACGCGGAAGTCCTTCTTCTCGTAGTCCTCCTTGTCCAGCACTCGCGCACCCAGCGCCAGCACCCGCTCCTCGGCCGCGTCGATCTCCTCCCAGGTCGCCCCGGCGTCGAAGTCCAGGTGCAACTGCTGGGCGTTGCGGTCGGCCCGCGGCCACTCCGGCGGGGTGTGGTCCGGGGAGCGCTGGAAGGCGATCCGGGGCCCGCCGGGGACCCGCAGCACCACCCAGCCGGGGTCGTCGTCCTCCCGCTCCGGCGTACCGCCGACGACCTGCGCGTAGAAGCGGGCCAGCGCGTGAGGGTCGGGGCAGTCGACGACCACGGAACGGAAACGGGCCACGGCGGACATGGAGCCTCCAGGGGTCAGCAGGCGCAGAGGCAGAACGGGTGCCCGGCCGGATCGGCGTAAACCCGGAACGACCGCTCCCGGTCCTCGGCGTCCAGCGCCTTCGCGCCGAGGGCCAGCACACCCTTCTCGGCCGCGTCCAGGTCGTCCACCACCAGGTCGAGGTGGAACTGCTGCGAGCCGTCGGACGGCCACTGCGGCGGTACGTGCCCGGGAGCCGACTGGAACGCCAGGGGGGTGCCGCCCGGCACCTCCAGGTCGATCCACACGTCGTCCCCGTCGGTCTCCACCGTCGGCGTGCCCCCGAGCACCTCGGCGTAGAAACCGGCGAGTGCGTGCGGGTCCGGACAGTCCAGGACGACGACACCCAGCTTGGCGAGAGCCATGACTTCCTCCTCGAAGTCGGTTACCCGAAGAAGCGGGTAACCAGTAACCGTTACTGAATGCTCCCCCATGGGCGGTAACCTCGCAAGGGGATTCGCGAGAGGTACGGTCCAGCCATGACGGAGAGATCGCCCGCGCCCGGCGGCCTGGCCCTGGTCGAGGCCCTGGTGAACACGCTGGACATCGAGTCCGGCGCCGACGCGCTGGGCACGCCCGAGGGCCGGGAGCGCCTCGGCATCACCGCGGACGGGACCGACCGGGCCCGCATCCTGCGCGAGTCCCTGCGCGCGACCCTGCTCGCCCACGCCGGCCACCCGCCGCACCGCGATGTCACCCCGCTCGGCGAGCTCCTGGCCGAAGCCCCGCTCCTCGTCACCGTCGACGCGGCGGACGGCTCGGCCGCCCTGGCCCCCGCCGACGACCGCTCCCTGCACGCACGCGTGGCCGCCGCGGTCGCCGAGGCCCTCGTCGCCGGCACCTGGACCCGCCTCAAGGCCTGCGAGGCCGCCGACTGCCACTGGGCCTACTACGACCGCAGCCCGGCCGGCCGCGGCCGCTGGTGTTCCATGCAGGTCTGCGGGGCCCGCGCGAAGATGCGCCGCTACCGGGCCAAGGGGGCGTAGACCGCCTCCGGCGGATCTCCGCGGCGCCGCGCCGCCCGGCACCCACCGGGCGGCAGCCCCGGCACACTTCGCCCGGAAGCCCTCCGGTCGCCCCGCCGTACGTCCGGGTGGTGCAGAATGCACGAAGACGCCGGTTCGGCCGACTGAGCCTCGGCCGAACCGGCGTCGCCTGTCTCACGCCTCCGGCGTTCAGGCCTTGGGACGCCCCATCGCCCGGTACGTCCACCCGGCCTTGCGCCACAGCTCCGGGTCCAGGGCGTTGCGGCCGTCCAGGATGACCCGCGCCGCGGCGACCTCGCCGAGGGCCTCGGCGTCCAGCTCCCGGAACTCCCGCCACTCCGTCAGATGCAGCACGATGTCGGCCCCGCGCACGGCGTCCAGGGCCGAGTCGGCGTAGCCGAGGGTCGGGAACACACTGCGGGCGTTGTCCATGCCCTTGGGGTCGTAGACCGTGACCTGGCCGCCCTGGAGGTGGATCTGCCCGGCGACGTTCAGCGCGGGGGAGTCCCGCACGTCGTCCGAGTCGGGCTTGAAGGTCGCACCCAGCACCGCCACCCGCTTGCCCAGGAACGGCCCACCGCCCAGCGCCTGCCGGGTCAGCTCCACCATCTGCCCCCGCTGGCGCATGTTGATCGAGTCGATCTCCCGCAGGAACGTCAGCGCCTGGTCCGCGCCCAGCTCACCGGCGCGCGCCATGAACGCCCGGATGTCCTTCGGCAGACAACCGCCGCCGAAACCGATCCCGGCCCGCAGGAACTTCCTTCCGATGCGGTCGTCGTACCCGATGGCCTCCGCCAGCTTGGCGACGTCACCGCCCGCGGCCTCGCACACCTCCGCCATCGCGTTGATGAACGAGATCTTCGTGGCGAGGAAGGAGTTCGCGGAGGTCTTCACCAGCTCCGAGGTCGGGAAGTCCGTCACCACGAACGGCGAGCCCTCCGCGATCGGCGTCGCGTACACCTCCCGCAGCAGCTTCTCGGCCCGCTCGCTGCGCACACCCACCACGAGACGGTCGGGGTGCAGTGTGTCGTCGACGGCGAAGCCCTCGCGCAGGAACTCCGGGTTCCATGCCAGCTCGGCGTCCTGACCGGCGGGCGCGTGCGCGGCCAGGTAGGCCGCGAGGCGGTCAGCGGAGCCGACCGGCACGGTCGACTTGCCGACGACCAGCGCCGGACCGTGCAGGTGCGGGGCGAGCGAGGAGATCGCGGAGTCGACGTAGCTCATGTCGCAGGCGTACTCGCCGTGCCGCTGCGGGGTGTTCACGCAGACGAAGTGCACGTCGCCGAACGCGCCCAGCTCGGCCCAGTCCTGGGTGAAGCGCAGCCGTCCGCTGGAGCCCTCGATACCGGCCACGTGCTTGCGCAGCAGGTCCTCCAGGCCCGGCTCGTACATCGGGGCCTCGGCGCGCTCCAGCTTCTCGATCTTCTCGCGCACCACGTCGAGTGCGAGCACCTCGAAGCCCAGTTCGGCCATGGCCGCCGCGTGTGTCGCGCCGAGATAACCGGTGCCGATCACGGTGATCTTCAGGGCCATGGGGTGCTCCAGGGGTCTACGGCATGCGGTGCGCGCCCGAGCATAGCCGGGGCATGGCCGCACGCTTCACCGGGCAACTTCTCCGCTGTCGCCTAGCTCACGTATCACTCGGGTGGGCGACCCCATAAACTTTTGATTACTTAACGGTAGTTAGCGTCACCATCGCAGCGTTTTGGAGCGTGAGAGACCTTGGCCGGATCGGCTGACTTCGACCTGTACCGCCCGTCCGAGGAGCACGACATGCTCCGTGACGCCGTCCGCTCGCTGGCCGAGGCGAAGATCGCGCCGCACGCCGCCGCGGTGGACGAGGAGGCCCGCTTCCCCCGCGAGGCCCTCCAGGCCCTGGTCGCGAACGACCTGCACGCCGTGCACGTACCGGAGGAGTACGGCGGCGCCGGCGCGGACGCGCTGGCCACCGTCATAGTGATCGAGGAGGTCGCACGCGTGTGCGCCTCCTCCTCCCTCATCCCGGCCGTGAACAAGCTGGGCTCCCTGCCGGTGATCCTCTCCGGCTCCGAGGACCTGAAGAAGAAGTACATGACCCCGCTCGCCAAGGGCGAGGGCATGTTCTCCTACTGCCTCTCCGAGCCGGACGCCGGCTCCGACGCCGCCGGCATGAAGACCAAGGCCGTCCGCGACGGCGACCACTTCATCCTCAACGGCGTGAAGCGCTGGATCACCAACGCCGGCGAGTCCGAGTACTACACGGTGATGGCCGTCACCGACCCCACCAAGCGCTCCAAGGGCATCTCGGCCTTCGTCGTCGAGAAGTCGGACGAGGGCGTCTCCTTCGGCGCCCCCGAGAAGAAGCTCG
Organism: Streptomyces sp. NRRL B-1140; assembly: GCF_001280065.1. Lineage (GTDB taxonomy): Bacteria > Actinomycetota > Actinomycetes > Streptomycetales > Streptomycetaceae > Streptomyces. Next base: position 35,511 of record NZ_LGEA01000173.1, on the reverse strand, counting down.
GCATCAAGGGCTCCCCGACCCGCGAGGTCTACCTCGACAACGTCCGCATCCCCGCCGACCGCATGATCGGCGAGGAGGGCACCGGCTTCGCCACGGCGATGAAGACCCTCGACCACACCCGCATCACCATCGCCGCCCAGGCCCTCGGCATCGCCCAGGGCGCCCTCGACTACGCCAAGGGCTACGTCCAGGAGCGCAAGCAGTTCGGCAAGCCGATCGCCGACTTCCAGGGCATCCAGTTCATGCTCGCCGACATGGCCATGAAGATCTCGGCCGCCCGCGCCCTGACCTACCAGGCCGCAGCGGCCTCCCAGCGCGTCGACGCCGACCTCACCTACCTGGGCGCCGCCGCCAAGTGCTTCGCCTCGGACGTGGCGATGGAGGCCACCACGGACGCCGTCCAGCTCCTCGGCGGCTATGGCTACACGCGCGACTACCCGGTGGAGCGCATGATGCGCGACGCCAAGATCACGCAGATCTACGAGGGCACGAACCAGGTCCAGCGCATCGTCATGGCGCGCAACCTGCCGTAGCCGGGCTCCGGGGGCCGGACGTTCCGGCCCCCGGTGTTCTCACAGGAAGCGGCGGATCGGCGTCACCGCTGCCTCGGCGAGGCGCTCGGTGAAGGGCCGCCGCTTCCAGCGGGTCGCGTCGATCGGCTCGCTCCGCTCCGTGTCGGCCTCGAAGTCGGCGTCGAGCCGGGCGGTGAAGTCCTCGTCGAGGACGGCCAGGACGACCTCCTCGTCGTGCTCCATGGAGCGGCGGTTGAAGTTCGTGGAGCCGATGAGGGAGCAGACCCCGTCCACCGTCATGATCTTCGTGTGGAGCATCGTCGGCTGGTACTCCCGCACGTCCGCACCGGCGTCGACGAGCGTCTGGTAGTGCTGCCGCCCGGCCAGCAGGCACGCCCGCTGGTCGGTGTGCGGTCCGGGGAGCAGGATCTCGACCCGGACCCCGCGGCGGGCCGCGGCGGCCAGGAGGTCGATGAAATAGGTGTCGGGGGCGAAGTAGGCCGTGGACAGCCGCAGGCGCTCCTGCGCCGAGGTGATCAGGACCCGCAGGATCGTCTGCATGTCCTGCCAGCCGAAGGAGGCCGAGCCCCGCACCACCTGGACCGTGGCCTGTCCCGGCTGATCCTGGGCGGTGAAGCGGTCGTGCTCGTCGTAGAGGTCGTCGTGGCACTCGGCCCAGTTCTGGGCGAAGGCCGCGGCGATGCCGTCCACGGCCGGCCCACGGACCTGGACGTGGGTGTCGCGCCACTCGTCCGGGTTCCGCGCGTCGCCGCACCACTCCTCCGCGATGCCCACGCCGCCGGTGAAGGCGGTGTGTTCGTCGGTGACCAGCACCTTGCGGTGGCAGCGGTGGTTCTGCCGCATCGGTGACAGGCGCGTCGGTCTGCGGAACCAGGCCACGTGGACGCCCGCCTCGTCCATGGCGTCCAGCAGGTCCCGCTCTATCTCCTTGGCCCCGAAGCCGTCCAGCAGCAGCCGCACCCGCACACCCGCGCGGGCCCGCTCGGCCAGCGCGTCGGCGAACTCGTGGGCGACCTCGCCGCGCCAGTACACGAACGTCATCATGTCGACGGTGTGCTCGGCGGCCCGGATGGCGGCCAGCATCGCGGGAAAGATCTCGTCCCCGTTGCGCAACGGCACCAGTTCGTTGCCCTCGGTCGCGGCGATGCCGATCAACCGCTCCAGCCGTCTGCGCAGCCGCTGCTTCTGCTCCTCCGGGCCTCCCGGGCCCGTATCCGACTGGCCTCTTTGCCCTCTCTGCCCGTCCTGACCGCTCGGACTCGAGGTCCGGGGTTCGTCGTACATCTGCTGTGTCATGTGTGGGTCTCCCCCCTGCGCGTTTCGCCGCCCCGCCCTGTCGCGCCGGGCTCCGGCGCGCCTGCATCCCCCCTTTTTGCCGCTGTCGGCGCTTTCACGCAGAGCCCGCTGAGTCGTGCCTCACACACGTGGAAGGGTCCGCCCTGTGGTGCTCATGGGGCCGGAGGCGTAGGACGAGAGGAGCGGGCGTCGATCCGCGGCTCCCGCCACCCCTGGGAGGACGTCATGACCCAGCAACCCGCCACCGCCGCCCCCCTGAGCAAGGAGATGCAGGACTGCGTCCAGACCTGCATGACCTGCCACAGCGTGTGCGAGGAGACCATGAGCTCCTGCCTGCAGACGGGCGGCCCGGCCCAGATGCAGATCATGCGCGCGGTCATGGACTGCGCCGAGATGACGCGCATGTGCGCCGACATGATGATGCGCCGCTCGCCGCTCATGGCCGACATGTGCGCGATGTGCGCCCGGGCCTGTGACATGTGCGCCGAGGCGTGTATGTCCATGCCGGAGGACGCGCAGATGATGCGCTGCGCCGAGGCCTGTCGCCGCTGCGCCGAGTCGTGCCGCTCGATGGCGGGCGCCTCGATGTGAGCACCGCGTCAGCGCGAAGGGGGCACCCGCCCGGGTGCCCCCTTCGCCTCGCCTGCCCGCTCAGTTGCCGGAGACGGTGACCTTCTCGTCGTTCTTCAGCTCGTTCACCAGCGTCTTCACCTTCGCGGTGTCCCACTGGAGGTTGCCGTTGGAGGTGTTGCCGGCGATCGGCATGTTCATCGACTTGCCCTCGCCGCCGCTGACGCCCTTCATCGCCCAGAACATGTCGGCCAGGTCGAACAGGCCCATGTCCTTGTCGACCACGAGGGTGTCGAGACCGGCGCTCATGGTCGGGTACAGCTTGAAGGGGTTCAGGACCGTGCCCGGGGTGGCGACCTGGTTGGCCAGGGCCGAGAGGAACTTCTGCTGGTTCTTCGTACGGTCCAGGTCGGAGCCGGCGAGCGCGTAGCGGGTGCGGACGAAGGCGAGGGCCTGTTCGCCGTTCAGCGTCTGCTTGCCCTTCTTCAGGTCCGCGCCGGACTTGGTGTCCTTGATGTCCTGCGGGATGTCCATCTCCACGCCGCCGACCGCGTCCACGATGTTCGCGAAGCCGGCGAAGCCGATCTCGACATAGTGGTCGATGTGCAGGCCGGTGTTGGCCTCGACCGTGCGGACCAGCAGCTCCGGGCCGTCCTCGGCGTAGGCCGCGTTCAGCTTGGTCTGGCGGCCCGTGGCCGGGTAGAGCTTGCCGGAGTCGGAGCCCTTGAACGACGGGATCGTGACGTTGGAGTCGCGCGGCAGCGACACCAGCGTCGGGGCGCCGCCGCCGGTGTGCAGGATCATCATCGAGTCCGTGCGCTTGCCCTCGGCGGACCCGGTGTGCAGCTTCTTCTTCTCCTCGGCCGACATGCCCTTGCGGCTGTCGGAGCCGACGATCAGGTAGTTCGTGCCCTCGCCCGCCTCCGGACGGTCGATGACCTTCGACAGGTCGACCTCGCGGTTGAGCTTGGAGTCGGCCCAGAAGTACGTGCCGACGCTCGTCACGACCAGGAGCGCCACCAGCGTGATGGACGTCACCTTGATACGGCGGCGCCAGTCCGGCGCGGGACGCGGCTCGTACAGGCCGTCGCCCGGGCCGCCGGGGCCTCTGCCGCCGGGGGAGCCGTAGACCTGGCCGGTGTTGTAGCCGCTGTCGTACCCGTCGCCGGGGCCGTAGCCACCGCCGTCCACGTAGGACGGCTGCTGCGGTACGCCTCCGCCGTACGGCGGGGCGCCGCCGTATCCCGCTTGCCCGGGCGATGCCGCCGGGCCGCGGCGGACCTGCCGCATGACGCGTGCACTCTCGGGCTGGGAGCTCGAGCTGCCGCGTCCGAAGCGGTTGCCGCGGTTGTCGCCGGTGAATCCCTCGGGCCAGTCATTCATGCGCCCAGTGTGCAGGTCCCCGTAGTGCGCCATACAAGAGTCGTCGGAAAATCAGAGCACGGCTGTGGCGAAGCTGACACAAAACCCCCACGCGCGGCCTCCGCTTAAGGTGGAGTCCATGACAGACCAGGCCCCGGCTGCGGATTCCGGCAGTCCGGATATCCCGGGCAAGCCGACTTCCGCGTCCCGCACCACGCTCAGCCACATCATGACCCACAACGACACGAACCTTCTGGGGACCGTGCACGGTGGGGTGATCATGAAGCTGGTCGACGACGCGGCGGGGGCCGTGGCCGGACGGCACTCCGGCGGGCCGGCGGTCACCGCGTCCATGGACGAGATGGCGTTCCTGGAGCCGGTCCGCGTCGGTGACCTGGTCCACGTCAAGGCGCAGGTCAACTGGACCGGCCGGACGTCCATGGAGGTCGGTGTCCGGGTCCTGGCCGAGCGCTGGAACGAGTCCGCCCCGCCCACGCAGGTCGGCTCGGCCTACCTCGTCTTCGCCGCGGTCGACGCCGACGGCAAGCCCCGCCGGGTCCCGCCGGTCCTCCCGGAGACGGAGCGCGACAAGCGCCGCTACCAGGAGGCCCAGATCCGCCGCACCCACCGCCTGGCCCGCCGCCGCGCGATCATGGACCTGCGCGAGAAGCGCGCGGCGGAGGGTTTCGAGGACTGACCCGGGTCGGACGCTCGCCCCGGAGCCCCGTCAGCTCCAGGCGGGACGACAGCCCTAACCGCACCCCACCTCGTCCCCCCGCACCACCCCGAACTCGCCCTGTCCCGGGTCCTCGGCCCGCACCTTGCGGACGCGCTCGAAGTCCTGGCCCGCGATCACCTTCAGGGTCGGGCCCAGGCCCGCGACCGCGCGCAGCTCGCTGCCCGGCAGGGCGGTCGCGAGGGACTTCGCCGAGCGGTCCCAGCGGGGGTCGTAGGCGACGACCGTGCGCTTCACGTCGAGGGTGGCGGCGTTCACCGGCGCGTGGGTCGTGCTGAAGCCCGTCGCCGCCAGGGCCGCGTCCACCCTGCGGCCGAGGCCGGGTGTGCGGGTGCCGTTCTCCACCTGGACGCGGATCTGCTGCGGGGCGACCGGGACGACCCGGGCGGCGCCGCGCGGCCGGTGCACCGACAGCGGCTGGTCCTTGCGCAGGGCGTGGAAGAGGCGCTCCGCCTTCACCGGGTCCCACTTCAGGGTGGAGCCGACGCCCTCCACGACGTACCCCATCTGCTCGACCGGGACGGTGGTGAACTCGGAGGAGGAGGGGGAGAAGTTCCGCATGGCGCGGCCCAGGTCCAGCATCTCCTGGGTGCCGAAGCCCTTGTCGGCCCGTACCGAGCCCAGCACCGCCCGCGTCACGTCCCGGAACTTCATCGGGTTGAGGAGGATCCCGGAGGAGGTGAGCCGTTCCACGAGCGCCGCCATGAAGTGCTGCTGCCGCTTCATGCGGCCCAGGTCGGAGGCCGCGTCGACATGGCGGGCGCGCACGAACTGCAGCGCCTGTCCGCCCCGGAGCGTGTGCCGGCCGGCCGGGAGGTTCAGCCCGGTGTAGCTGTCCTGGAGAGGGGCGGCCGTGCAGATCCGCACGCCCCCGACGACGTCGACCGTCTTCATGAAGCTGGTGAAGTCGACCTCCAGGTAGTGGTCGATCTTCACCTTGGTCATGTTCTCGACGGTGCGCACGGTCAGCTGCGGCCCGCCCTCGGCGTACGCGGCGTTCAGCTTCAGGGGGTGCCCGTCGTGCCGCTTGCCGGACGTACGGTCGACATGCGCCGGCGTCACCGCGTACGAGTCACGCGGCAGGCTCACCACGCTGGCCCGGTCCCGGTTCTCCGAGATGTGCACGATCATGATCGTGTCGGTGCAGTGGCAGGGCGCGCCGCCCAGCCGGTACGTGCGCCGCTCCTCCCGGCCGATCTTCTCCCGGCCGTCGGTGCCGACGAGCAGGAGGTTCATGCCGTGGCCCGCCTGCGGGCGGTTCTTCATGTCCTTGAAGGGGTCGACCCGGGCGATGTCCGCGTCCAGGCTCGTCATCACCGCGTGCCCGATGCCGGCGGAGGCGAGGACCACCACGGACAGCGTCGTGACCGCCCGCAGGACCCAGCGCGGTTTGCGCGCGGGCGGTGCGGGCCTGCGGGGAGCGCGTCGGGGCGACGGGGGCTGCGGGCGGCGCTGGGGGCCGGCGGTGGACCGGGAGGACCGCGGCGGCGTGGGCATGGAACACCTCCGGACGACGGCCGTACGTGGGATCTGTGAAACCGTAGGCCGATACGATCTGCGGCCTGCGGTACCGCCCCGGCGGCGCGCAACGGTGTCCCCCGTTCGCGGTAACGTGACCCCCCTATGAACGCCAATCCCGACGTGCGGCTCCCCGCCGTTTCCGTGATCATGCCCGTCCTCAACGAGGAGCGGCATCTGCGGGGAGCAGTCCAAGCGATCCTCGCGCAGGAGTACGCCGGCGAGATGGAGGTCGTGATCGCCCTCGGTCCGTCCACGGACCGCACGGACGAGATCGCCGCCGAGCTCGTGGCCGAAGACGCGCGTGTCCACACCGTCCCCAACCCCACCGGCCGTACGCCCGCTGCGCTGAACGCGGCGATCGACGCCTCCCGGCATCCGATCGTCGTCCGCGTCGACGGGCACGGCATGCTCTCGCCGAACTACATCGCGACCGCGGTACGGCTCCTGGAGGAGACCGGCGCGCAGAACGTCGGCGGCATCATGCACGCCGAGGGCGAGAACGACTGGGAGCACGCGGTCGCCGCCGCGATGACCTCGAAGATAGGGGTCGGCAACGCCGCCTTCCACACCGGTGGCCAGGCCGGCCCGGCCGAGACCGTCTACCTCGGTGTGTTCCGGCGCGAGGCGCTGGAGCGGCAGGGCGGTTACAACGTGGAGTTCATCCGCGCCCAGGACTGGGAGCTGAACTTCCGCATCCGTGAGGCGGGCGGCCTGATCTGGTTCTCGCCCGAGCTGAAGGTGTCGTACCGGCCGCGGCCGAGCGTGAAGGCGCTCGCCAAGCAGTACAAGGACTACGGCCGCTGGCGGCACGTGGTCGCCCGCTTCCACGAGGGCTCGATCAACCTGCGCTACCTCGCCCCGCCGACCGCCGTGTGCGCGATCGGGGCCGGGATCCTGGTGGGCGCCCTGCTGACCCCGTGGGGCTTCGTGGTGCCCGGCGGCTACCTCGCGGCGATCGTCCTCGGCTCGGTCCCGGCGGGCAAGGGCCTGCCGCTGAGGGCGCGGCTGCAGATCCCCGTGGCGCTGGCCACCATGCACATGTCGTGGGGCTGGGGCTTCCTGACCAGCCCGCGGGCGCTGGCGAGGAAGGTCATCGCCTCCCGGCGCCCCGCGGTGCGCGCCGACGCCGCCGCGAACTGACGCGCCTCCGGACGCGAAGCGGGGCCCGTCGTCCTTCCGGACGGCGGGCCCCGCTCTGTCATGCCGTGGAGATGTTCACCACTGGTAGGGCTTGTACACGTCCATGCATTCCGTCTTGTCCGCGGTCAGCGCGTCCGCGGAGTCGGGCAGGTCGCCCGCCTCGGGCGCCTTCTGCTTCGGGTAGGTCGTGCCCTCCCGCCAGTCGCCGCCGATGGTCAGCGTGGTGGTCAGGTCGTCCGTGGCCCGCACCTGGCTGCTCGGGACGCCGACCGCCTTCGCCACCGACAGCGCGTTGGCCCGGCCCTGCTCGCCGGTGCTCTTCGGGTACGTCACCTGGGTCCGGGCCTGCGGGTCCTGCCCGCTCGCGGCGACGGCGCGGGTGAAGCCCTCCTGCTGCAGCGCCGCCGCGATCGCGGCGGCCCGCTGGGGGACGGCGGCCCGCTCGTCACCGGCTGTGCCGTTGACGACGGAGACCGACAGCCCCGCGGCCGGCGCGGCGGCGGGTCCGGTGGCCTTCGCCGGGGCCGGGGACGGGTCCGCGTCCGCGTTCGCGGCTGTGCGGGCCTTGCCGCTCTTGTCGAACGAGACGTCGTCGCGGAGCATCGCCCACAGCTTGTCGGCGTCCTGCGGCTTGGGCACCAGGTGGTTGCGGTTCAGGGGGTCCTCGATCCACGGCATCGTCGTCATCGTGATGCGGTTCGTCGGGACCGACTTCAGCTGCATGCCGACGTCGTACAGCTCCTTGACCGTACCGATCTCCTCGGACACCTTCAGCGCCTTCGTCCCCGCCTCGGCCAGGCCCATCAGGCGGCCGGTGTCGGTGAAGACGTTCTGCTGCTTCAGCGTCCGGATCATCGCGTTCATGTACATGTGCTGGGCTTTGGCGCGCAGCGGGTCACTGCCCCAGGCGTGGCGGGTGCGCAGCCACTGCAGCGCCTCCTTGCCCTGCACCTTGTGCGTGCCGGCCTTCAGCTTCAGCCCGGAGCCGCCGCCCTGCCCGGGCAGCGGCCGGTCCCACACGTTCTGGTTGACGCAGACCGGGACACCGCCGATGGCGTCCGCCATGTCCACCACTCCGGCGAAGTCGACCATCATCCAGTGGTCGATGTACACACCGGTCAGGTTCTGCCAGGTGGCGAGGGTGCAGCCCGGGCCGCCGCGCTGGAGCGTCTCGTTGATGATCGTGTTCTTCGCCGGGTACTTCTCCCCGGTGTCGGGGTCGACGCACTTGGGGATGTCCACCCGGGTGTCCCGCGGGATGCTCACCACGGACGCGCTCTCGCGGTCCGCCGAGACGTGCAGGAGCATCTGCACGTCCGCCAGGGGCTTGCTGCCGACGTTGTCCCTGCCGCCACCGAGCTTGACGTTCTCCGCCGAGTTCCGGCTGTCGGAGCCGATGAGCAGGATGTTGAGCGGGGTCTGGCCCGCCGCGTTGGGACCGGTCTTCTTGACGTCGGTCTCGCCGGCGTTGCGTTTGCCCTTGTCGATGTTGCCGTTGAGGTGGCGGTAGTAGAGGTATCCGGCGCCGGCCGTCCCGAGTATCAGGACCGACAGCACGAGCGCCGACCAGCGCAGTATCCGGCGTCCGCCGCCGCGCCGCCGGCCGCGCCGATGGTTGCGGCCGCCTCTGCCGCCCTCGCCCCCGCCCGCGTCGGGCGCCGCCGTCCCCGGACGCTCGTCCTGGGCCGGGCCGCCCGAAACGCGCCGTGTGCCGCCTGCGCGCACGTCACTCTGCGCCATACCCCTGCCTCCCCACCCCAATGGCCGACCCACGGGTCTGCCCCGCGTCGTGTTCGGATCACGGGTGACCCGTGTCCGTCCGGACCACGGGTTCCCCCACTGCTCCGCCGGAGCACGGTCGTCCCCGCTTCTGGTTGGACCTCTGACATGCCCGGTCGGATGTACACCCGGCCGATTCGTCCGGGCTTGCTCCGTCCACCTGTGAGACGCAGGAAGGGGCGGTCAGGTCACTTCGCGCACTCGACCTTGTCGGCCGTGGACTTCTGCACCTCGTCCGGCACCTTCGCCGGAGTGGTGAGGGGAACGCCCGCGCCCTCGAAGTCCTTGCCCAGGGTCAGGGTCATCGCGGGCAGCCCCTGCGAGTTGGTCACGCTCTTGCCCGGCTTGAGCGCGGCCCCGGACAGACCCATGATCTCCGCGAGCCGGCGTGCCTGGTCCGCCTCGTCGGGCCCGTACTCCAGCGTGGTCCTGGCCAGGGGCTGTTCGGCGTTGCCCGCGTTCTCGGACTTGGTCACGCCCTCCTGGACCTGCAGCCAGCTGAGGGTCTCCTGGGCGCTGCCCGCGACGGCACCGCCGTTGAGGATCCGCACCCGGACCTCGGAAGCCGGCGCCTTGGTGCCCTTCAGCCGGGCTGCCTCGGCGGCCTTCTCCTTCTTCTTCTCCTGCTTCACCGCGGTCAGCGACACGTCGTCACGGACCATCGCGAACAACTGCTGGGCCTGAGGCTCCTTCAGAACCACCGTGGCCTTGACCTTCTCCGCGGGGTTGTCGACGACGGGCACGGTCGCGAAGGTGAGGTTCTTCGTGTCGAACTTGCCCAGCTCCGCCCCGAGATCGGCCAGTTTCTTGATCGTGCTGATCTGCGAGTCGACCGTCAGCGCCTTGGTGCCCGCCTCGGCCAGCTTGATCATCTTGGAGGGGCTGGTCAGGGTGTCGTTGGACTTCAGGCTGCGCATCATCGAGCTCAGGAACTGCTGTTGCAGTTCGATCCGGCTCAGGTCTCCGCCGAAGCCGACGGAGTGCCGGGTCCGGACGAAGGCCAGTGCTTCCTCGCCCTCGATCAGATGCTCGCCCTTGGGCAGGTCGAGCTTGGAGTCGGGGTCCTTGATGTCCTTGGCCAGACAGACCTTGACCCCGCCCACCGCGCTGGACAGCGTCTTGACCGCGTTGAAGTCGGCCACCATGAAGTGGTCCATCTTCAGCCCGGTGAGCTCGGTGATCGTGCGCATGGTGCAGCTCGGCGTCCGGTTCTCCTGCCCCAGGCTGTTGTTGAAGCGGGTGCCCTGCTTGCCCGGGATGATCTTCTCCGAGCCGTCCTCCTGCGTCGTCGGACAGTCCGGGATGTCGGTGATCAGGTCACGCGGGATGCTCAGCGCGGTGGCGTTCGTCCGGTCCTTGGAGACGTGCAGCACGAGCGTGGTGTCCGCGTGCCCGGCGCTGTTCTTGTCGCCGTAGCCCTCGTTGCCCGTGCCGGTGCGCTTGTCCGTGCCGATGAGCAGGATGTTGATCGCGCGGTCCTTGCTGAACCCGCCGGTGCCGGCGCCGTCGTCCGAGACGGACGTGATGTTGTCGTTGAGGTGCTCGTAGTAGAGGTACGCGGCCGCGCTCGTCCCGACGAGAACGAAGGCCAGGGTGCCGCCGGTCCACACCAGGACCTTCTTGCCCTTCCCCTTCTTCTGCGCGGGACGGCGCCCGCGCCGCCCCGCGGCCGCGTCGGCCGGGGCGCCGGTGCGTCTGCGCGGGGAGGGAGCCTCACCGCCGGGTGCCGCGGCCCCGGAACGCCGGGCGGGTTCGGTCCGGCGGGCGCGTGGCGTACCGCCCGCCCCGGCCGGACCGCGGCCACCGGAACCACGGGGCCCGAGGGCGGACGACTGCGCTGCGGAAGGGGCCAGTCGCAGCTCGTATTCGCCGGTGTTCGGGTTGAGTACCCACTGGTCTGCGGGATCGACGTCGTCCGCCCGCCCACGGCCTTGCGCGTCCACGGTTGCCTGTTCCTCCGTCGGGCCACGCGGCGCCCTCCCCCGGAAGGCGCACGGTGCTGGTCAAGCAGCGCACTCCTCCAGGACGGAGCTCATGGGGGAGAGCACTGGATCGCACACACTATCCGCACACTTCGGCGTCGAGCGACGTGGGTGAGAAATTGCACGTTCTCACAACTGGGCAATTCCGCCCATTTGTTTGAAGGAAATTCGGCGAACGCGAAGGGTATTCGCGTCACTTGGCGCACTCCACCTTGTCGGCGGTGGACTTCTGCACCCCCTCCGGTGCCTTCGTGGGTGCGGTGAGGGAGACCCCCGCCCCTTCGAAGTCCTTGCCGAGGGTCAGCGTCATCGCGGGCAGCCCCTGGTCGTTGGTCACGCTCTTGCCGGGCTTCATCGCGGACCCGGACAGACCCATGAGGTCGGCGAGGCGGCGGGCCTGGTCGGCCTGGTCGGGCGCGTACTCCAAGGTGGTCTTCGCCAGGGAGGCGGGGGCGTTGCCCGCGTTCTCGGACTTGGTCACGCCCTCCTCGTTCTGCAGCCAGCTCAGCGTCTCCTGGGCGCTGCCGGCGACGGCACCGCCGTTGAGGATGCGCACCCGGACGTCGGAGGCCGGGGCCTTGGTGCCCTTCAGGCGGGCGGCGACCGCGGCGGCCTCCTTCTTCTTCTGCTCCTTGACGGCGGTGAAGGAGACGTCGTTCCTGATCATGTCGAAGACCTGCGGGGCCGTCGACTCGTTGAGCACGACGGTGGCCTTGACCTTCTCCGTCGGGTTGTCGATCACCGGGACGGTCGTGAACGTCAGGTTCTTGGTGTTGAGCTTGCCCAGCTCCAGGCCGAGGTCCTTCAGCTTGCCGATGCTGTCCAGCTGCGAGTCGACCGTCAGCGCCTTGGTGCCCGCCTCGGCCAGGTCGAGCATCTTCGACGGGCTGGTGAGGGTGTCGTTGGACTTCAGCTTGCGCATCAGCGCGCTCAGGAACTGCTGCTGCAGCCCGATCCGGCTCAGGTCCCCGCCGAAACCGACGGCGTGCCGGGTGCGCACGAAGGCCAGCGCCTGCTCGCCCTCGATGGTGTGCATGCCCTTGGACAGCTTCAGGTGCGAGTCCGGGTCGTCGAGGTCCTTGCCCACACAGACCTCGACCCCGCCCACCGCGCTGGTCAGGGTCTTGACCGCGTTGAAGTCCGCGACCATGAAGTTGTCCGGCTTGACCCCGGTCAGCTCGGTCACGGTACGCGCCGTGCAGCTGGGCGTACGGCCGTCCTGGCCGAGGCTGGTGTTGAAGCGGACCTGCTGGGTGCCGGGGATGATCTTCTGGGTGCCGTCCGCCTGCGTGGTCGGGCAGTCCGGGACGTCGGTGATCAAATCGCGCGGGATGCTCAGCGCGGTCGCGTTCGACCGGTCCTTGGAGACGTGCAGCAGGATCGTGGTGTCGGCGTGCCCGACACTGCCCGCGTCGCCGTAGTTGGCGTTGCCCTTGCCGGTGCGCTTGTCGGTGCCGATCAGCAGGATGTTGATCGCCTTGTCCTTGCTGAAGCCACCGGTGCTCGCGCCGTCGTCGGAGACGGACGCGATGTTGTCGTTCAGGTGCTCGATGTAGAAGTACCCGGCACCCGCGCCGGCGACCAGCACGAACGCCATCGTGCCGCCGGTCCACAGCAGGACCTTCTTGCTCTTGGAGACCTTCTTCGCCGGGCGTCGTCCGCGCCGTCCCGGCAGCGGCTCCTCGGGCGCCCCGCGGCGCCTGCGCTGCGACGGCGCCGCGCGGCCGGGCGTCTCGGGCCGCGACCGGCCGGGCGCCTGCGCGCGTCCGGCTGTCTCCGTACGTCCACCTGCCTCCCTGCGGCCGCGTGCGGGCGGGGCCGCCTCGGAGGGGCGGGGCCTGCGAGGGGAGGGGACGCCCGGCTGCGGCGCCGAAGCGCCCAGTCGCAGTTCGTACTCGCCGGTGTTCGGGTTGAGCACCCACTGATCTGCGGGGTCGACGTCGTCCGCCCGCCCACGGCCTTGCGCGTCCACGGTTGCCTGATTCCTCCGTCGGGGGACGCGGCGCCTTCCCCCTCCTAGGCGCCCGGGTCTCGGTCACACAGTGCGCGACCTCGGGATCGTCCCTCGGGGCCGGGCGCACCGGATCGCTCACACTAACCGGCCCTTTCGGCGCCGGGCGACGACGGTGACCCATGCCACGTCTCCACATCCGGGCAATTCGCCCATTACCGGGTGGAGAGTCCCTTGCTTTGGAGCGGCCTTGGTGCCCGCTTTACCCGCAGGTGTCCTCGGCTGCCGTGTTCCCCCGATACGTCGGTGGAGGAGAAACGGTGACGGCGGGACGGAGCCGAGGGCCCGGACGCGCGTGTCCGTACGGCCCGTCGTGCGCGCCGGAGAGGCTCAGCGAGGCGGAAACCGGCGGGCCGTTCCCCGCCACGACCAGGGGTCCGTCCGTGCGCAGCCGTTCGAAGAGCCGGTCCGCCGCGGGCTCCACGAGTTGATCGCGATTGGCGTCGTACGCATACGACTCCCGGGGGACGGTCAGGAATTGCACTTCTTCCATGGGGATGTCGCGCAGACCGCGCACAAGATCGTACAAACCACGCAAGCTGGCCAGTGCCGGGTCGGTGGTGAGGGACGACGTGGCGGCGTCCAGCACCGGGTACAGCTTCACCGGGTTCAGCAGGACGTCATTGCTGCGCACCTTGTTGACGAGTGCCCCGAGGAATCGCTGCTGCCGCTCCATCCGCTCGGTGTCGCTGCCGTCGCCGAGGCTCTTGCGGGCGCGGACGTAGCCGAGGGCCTGCTCGCCGTTCAGCGTCACGTGCCCGGCGGGCAGCCGCAGCTTGGCGGCGCGGTCGTCGATCGGCTCCCGCAGGCACACCTCGACACCGTCGACCGCGTCGACCATCTTCGTGAAGCCGTGGAAGTCGACGACGACGTGGTGGTCGATGCGGATGTCGGTCAGCTTCTCCACGGTCCGGATGGTGCAGGCCGAACCGCCCACCTGAAAGGCCTGGTTGAACATGGCGAACCGGGGCGCGCTGCGGGACCCGTCCGGGCGCCGGCAGCCCGGCAGGTCCACCATCAGGTCCCGGGGGAGGGAGACCGCGGTGGCGCTGCCCCGGCCCGCGGACAGGTGCAGCAGGATCGTGGTGTCGGACCGCTCGGTACCGGAGTCCCGCCCGTAACGGGCGTTGTCGGTCCCCTCACGCGAGTCCGAGCCGATCAGCAGGATGTTCCGGGCGTCCTTGACCAGCGAGGTGGGCCGCTCCTTGTCGTACCGCGCGAGCTCGGCGGCGGCCGCCTCGTCGGGCGTGATGTTCCCGCTGAGCTTCGCGTACACGGCCCAGCCGGCCCCGCCGGCCGCCACGAGGAGAGCCGTGACCCCGAACGCCGTGATGCGCACCCACCGCCGTCGGCGCCGCCGCACCAGCCCCCGCCCGCTGGCGGACGCCCCCGCGCCCGGACCGACCCTGTAGCCCACGGCAGCAACCACCCCTCCTGAACCGGGAACGCCCCGCGCGCACTGCTCCTACGACCATGGCGCGGATGGCGGACGGGGGGCGGGTGGGGATGGGCCGAAAGGGGGAGCGGCGGAGCTACCGGCCCGCCGTGCCGCGGGCGATCACCGTGACCCGTTCGCTTTCCACCCGCTTGTCCAGCACGCCATCCCCGGCCTGCTCCGGATGCCGGCACAGCACCACGGATCCCCCGGTGGCCAGCGGCCCGAACAGCCCGGCGTTCAACCCGTCCCACGTGTCGTACGGCAGCCCCGACAGGATCCGCGACCCGGGCCCGGTCAGCCCCAGTTCCGTCGCCTCGGCCCGGGCCCGCTCGACCACCTCGGCCCCGCTGAACTCCCGCCCGGCCACGATCAGCGCGGGCTCCTCGGGATCCACGGGTGCGTACGGCACGAACCGGTCACCCTGCCCCGGCACCTCCACCGCGTAGTCGGTGAAGCCCTCGGGCACCTGCGGGAACCGTCCCCCGAGAGGCCGCAGCGCCATCGCGACCCGCGCACCGGAGCACGCCCGGGCCTCCTCCAGCCGGTCCGGCCCACTCACCACGACGTCGGCCGTCCGGGCCTCCCCGGACACGTCCGCGACGACGCCCACCGACGCGCACGCCAGCAGCCACACCGCCGTCTGCCAGTGCGCGGGCAGCAGC
This sequence comes from Streptomyces sp. NRRL B-1140, assembly GCF_001280065.1. GTDB lineage: Bacteria > Actinomycetota > Actinomycetes > Streptomycetales > Streptomycetaceae > Streptomyces. Next base: position 20,481 of record NZ_LGEA01000173.1, on the reverse strand, counting down.
AGCGCCACCCGGTCCCCGGGCTCGACGGACAGCTCGTCCTGGAGGAGGTTCGCGGTCTTGGCCACCCAATTGGCGAAGGTGGCCACGGACAGTTCGACCCGTTCCCCCGTGGCGTCGTCGTAGAAGGTCACCAGGGGGCGTCCCGGATCCGCGGCGAGCGCGGAACCCAGCAGGTCGGCAGGGGTGCGATCGGTGGCGTTCACCCGCGCAAGCGTACGCAACGCACCGGCCCCCGCCCAACGGCCCGCCCGGCGTCGCGCCCCGGATCCGCCACCGGTTCGGCCGAACCGGAACCGATGGACCGTCAACTCACAAATAGACAGACTTGTACGACTATGTCCAAGATCAGGGGCATGCGTGGATTCCTTGCTTCCTCGATCGGTGTCACCTGCGCGGCCGCTCTGGCCCTCCCCCTCACCCCTCCTGCCCTCGCGGCGCCGGCGAGACCGGCGCCGGCCACGGAGGCCGCGAGACCCGCGCTCCCCGCGGGTTCCCCGGCCATGGACCCGGCCGAGCGGCGCGAGGCCGAACCGTACGCCGCCGGCAGCACCCAGTCCCTCCCTCTCGAACCCCTCACCCGCACGCGCGCCACTCCCTCCGCCCCCGCCACCGAGCAGGGCCTGTCCCGCCGCGCCGTACGTCACTTCTCCCTCGTCGGCGTCATCTGGGACGACCCCGACGCCGAACTGCACGGCCGGGTCCGGGTCCGCACCCGAGCCGCCGGCTCCGGCACCTGGTCGAAATGGCAGGACCTGGACATCCACAACGCCGACCACGCCGCCGACCGCGGCACCCCCGAGAGGGCCTCGGGCCGTGTCCGCGGCGCCACCGCACCGCTGTGGGTGGGCGATTCCGACGGCGTGGAACTCCGGGTCAGCTCCGAGTCCGGCAGCACAGCGGCCGCGTTCCGCGCGCGCCCCGCGGACACCCGCAACCTGCGGGCCGCGCCCCCGCTGCCCTCGGGCCTCCGCCTCGAACTCGTCGACCCGGGCAAGGCCGACACCACATCCCTCGGCGTCGGGGGCCCCCGCGCCGCCGACGCCCGCAACGCCGAGTCCTCCGCCCTCGTCGAGGCCTCCTCCGCCAACGCCGGCCTCGCCCCCCTCGGCGCCCGCGAGATCGCGGCACTGAGCCGCGCCAAGACCGAGCGGGAATACCGCGCCCTCGACGCCGCCGGGCTGACGGAGCAGCAGCGGCAGGCCAAGCCCTACATCGGCCCCCGCCCGGCGATCGTCACGCGGCGCGGCTGGGGCGCGAACGAGGGGTTGCGGGAAAGCGGCTTCCGGTACACGAAGAAGGTCAAGGTGGCCTTCGTCCACCACACGGCGAGCGGCAACAAGTACCGCTGCTCGCAGGTCCCGTCACTCATCCGCGGTATCTACCGCTACCACGTCAAGAGCATGGGATGGCGGGACATCGGCTACAACTTCCTCATCGACAAGTGCGGAAAGATCTACGAGGGCCGCGCCGGAGGCGTGGCGAAACCGGTCCTCGGCGCGCACACGCTGGGTTTCAACAGCAACAGCATGGGGATCGCCGTCCTCGGGTCGTACGGCACCAAGAAGCCGTCGAAATCCGCGGTCAAGGCCATCGCCCGGCTGACCGCGTGGAAACTCGGGCTGTACCGGGTGAACCCGAAGGGAAAGACCTACCTGACGTCGGCCGGCAGCAACCTCCACCGGAAAGGCAAGAAGGTTCGACTGAACGTGATCTCGGGGCACCGGGACGGCTTCCAGACCGAGTGCCCGGGACGCAAGCTCTACGGAAAGCTCGGCTCGGCCCGCTCCAAGGCGGCCCGCTACCAGGGCCGCTGAGCACACGTTCACCGTCGTCGGGGGGCAGCGGGCGGCACGCCGCACGGCCAACGAAAGCGCCACGGAACGATCTGCATACACTGACCGGCCGAAAGACAGTTCGGCCGGTCCCGGCAGGAAGCAGAGACGACACGTGACTGAAGCGATCCTCCTGGTCGGCGGCAAGGGCACCCGGCTGCGCCCCCTCACGGTGCACACGCCCAAGCCCATGGTCCCGGCGGCCGGGGTGCCCTTCCTCACGCACCAGCTGGCGAGAGCGAGAGCGGCCGGTGTCGAGCACATCGTCCTGGCCACCTCCTACCTGGCCGAGGTCTTCGAGCCGTACTTCGGTGACGGCTCCGCGCTGGGACTCCACCTCGAGTACGTCACCGAGGAGGAGCCGCTCGGCACGGGCGGCGCCATCCGCAACGTCGCCTCCCGGCTGCACTCCGGCCCCGACGACCCCGTCCTGATCTTCAACGGCGACATCCTGACGGGCCTGGACATCCGGGCCCTGGTCGACACCCACGAGACGACGGGCGCGGACGTCTCCCTGCACCTCACCAAGGTCACCGACCCGCGCGCCTACGGCCTGGTCCCCACCGACGACACGGGCAGGGTCCTGGCGTTCCTGGAGAAGCCGCAGACCCCCGAGGAGATCGTCACCGACCAGATCAACGCGGGGGCGTACGTCTTCCGCCGCTCGGTCATCGACTCGATCCCGCTGGGCAGGCCGGTGTCGGTGGAACGCGAGACCTTCCCCGGCCTGCTCTCGGCCGGCGCGCACCTCCAGGGCATGGTCGACTCGACGTACTGGCTCGACCTGGGCACCCCGGCGGCCTTCGTCCGGGGCTCGGCGGACCTGGTACTGGGCCGGGCCCCCTCGCCCGCCGTCCCCGGCCGCTGCGGCGACCGCCTGGTACTGCCCACGGCCCAGGTCGCCTCCGACGCGAAACTGGCGGGCGGCACGGTGGTGGGCGAGGGCGCCTTCGTCGCCGAGGGCGCGCGGATCTTCGGCAGCACGATCCTGCCGGGCGCGGTCATCGAGCCGGGCGCGGTCATCACCGACTCCCTGATCGGCACCCGGGCCCGCGTCGGCCAACGCTCGGTCCTGACCGGCACGGTCATAGGGGACGGCGCGGTGGTCGGCCCCGACAACGAACTTCTGGAGGGCGCCCGCATATGGTGCGACGCCCGCATCCCGGCAGGAGCGGTCCGCTTCTCGTCGGACCAGTAGAGGGATTCCGCCCCCGCTCCGAGCACCCGTGCCGCCGCTCGCCGCCCCGCTGCGGGCATGCGTGCCGCTGGGGGCGGCACGGGTGGGCGCAGCGGTACCCCGCTACGCCGGGCTGCGGACCCACCCGCCCTGAGCACGGACGCCGAGCACCCGAAACCAATAGCTCACAACTGCCCGATATCCCACCGAGGCATCTTCGGCGCCCGACGCGTCGGCACCCTCCCGCTCAGCAGAATCAACCGCGCCGCCCGATGCCGCTGCCCCGCATACGGCTCCAGCAGCTCCAGCATCGCCGCATCGTCCGCATCCCGGTCCCCGGCCAGCGCCCACCCCACGATCCCGGGCAGATGCAGATCCCCCACCGTCACCTCGTCCGCCGCCCCATGACTGCGCTGCACCGTCTCCGCGGAGGTCCACGGCCCGACCCCCGGCACCAGCTCCAGCCGCGCCCGAGCCGCCCCGGGCTCCATCCCCACGGCCTGCTCCAGCCGCGCGGCGACCCGCACCGCACGCAGGATCGTCGACGCCCGCTTGTTGTCAACCCCGGCCCGGTGCCACTCCCACGACGGGATCAGCGCCCACGTCCGCGGGTCCGGCATCACGTACATCCGTGCGGGAGCCGGCCCCGGCGCCGGCTCCCCGAACTTCCGCACCAGCAGCCGCCACGCCCGGTACGCCTCGTCGGTGGTGACCTTCTGCTCCAGAATCGACGGGATCAGCGACTCCAGCACGAGGCCGCTGCGCGTCAGCCGCAACCCCGGCCGCCGGTGCCGCGCCGACGCCAGCAGCCGGTGCCGTGGCACGAACGCCGACGGATCGTCCGCGGCCCCGAGCAGCTCCGGCAACCCCTCCAGCAGCCACTGCGCCCCAGGCCCCCAGGCCTCCCCGCGCACCCCGCCGCCGAACGCGCACACACGCAGCGTCCCGGGCCCGGCCGGGGTGAGGCTGGTGCGCCACACGGACCCGTCGGGGGTCGCCCGGAACGTCGGGTCGCCGGGCCCGCGCCGCAGCGGCCCGAGCACCAGGCCGAGATCCAGCGGCCCGTCCGGCACCCACTCCCGCACCCGGCCCGGCCCCGTCGCCTGCCGCGGCACACCCGGAGGCACGGCGACATGCCCACCGCGCACCGAAGTACGTGTGGGCCGCTGCGCGAACCGTCCTGCCATGAATGACGTCCCTGGGATCCGTGAGAAGTGGCCCTACGAGCGTAGGCGCCGCCCGGCTCCTGTCACCGCACCTCGATGAACGCGCCCGCGTCCCGCTCGGGCCGCGGCCGCGGTTCCCCGGCAGGATGCCCGACCGCCACCGCCCCCATCGGATCCCAGTCCGCCGGCAGGTCCAGCACCTCGCGCACCACGTCCCGGCAGAACATCGTCGACGACACCCAGGCTGACCCCAGTCGCTCCCCGGCCAGCGCGACCAGGAAGTTCTGCACGCCGGCGCCGGTGGCGACGACGAACATCTCCCGCTCGGCGGCGTCCCTGCGCGGGTCGCCGTACGTGTGCGAACCGTCCATGACCAGGCAGGGGACGACGAGGCAGGGGGCGTTGCGCAGCACGTCCCCGCGCCGGATCCGCTTGGCGACGGACTCCTCGCTCTTGCCGTCCCGCCGCAGGTCGGCGATCCACGCGTCCCGCATGGCGTCGAGCAGCCGCGTCCGCGACTCCTGCGACTCCAGGAGCACGAACCGCCACGGTGTCGTGTGGTGCGGGGCCGGAGCGGTCACTGCCGCGGCAACGGCCCGCCGCACGGCACCGGCGTCGACGGGCTCGTCCGTGAAGGAGCGGACCGTGCGCCGCTGGGTCACGGCCTGCCGGACCGCCTCGGAGGTGCCGAGGCGGAACATGTCGTCGCGTGCGCCGCGGACCATGGCCCGCGCTCCCTCGCCGTCGTCCCCCCGTGAGACCAGGTGCCCGAGCCCGCGTACCACGGCGACGGGCAGCCCGGAGGCCTTGCCCTTCACGAGGTCGCCGGCGGCGGCGAGTTCGTCGGCGGTGGCGACGACGGTGGCGCTGAGCGGATTGCCGTACGCGTCCGTGCCGCCGCGCAGATCGTCGAGCACACGCACTCCGGCGGCGCCGATCGCGACGTCCGTGAGCCCGGAGCGCCAGGGCCGGCCGAACGTGTCGGTGACCACGACCCCGACGTCCACCCCGAGGGCGTCCCGCAGCCCCTCCCGGATGGCGCGGGCGGAGGCGTCCGGGTCCTCGGGCAGCAACAGCACCGTCCCGGAGGGGGTGTTGGACGCGTCGACCCCGGCCGCGGCCATGACCAGGCCCTGCCGGTTCTCCACGATCCGCAGGGCGCCGCGCCGGGCCACCACCCGGACCGTCTCCGCATCGATCGCCGCCTCCCGGTCGGCGGCCCGGACGATCCGGCCCTCCGCCTTGGACACGATCTTCGAGGTGACCAGCAGCACGTCCCCGTCGGCCAGGCCGGGCCCGGCGGCCGCGATCAGCTTCGCCAGGTCGTCCCCGGCCGTGACCTCCGGTATCCCGCCCAGGGCCCACACCCGGTATCCGGCGTCTTCCCGCGTCCCACCGCTCACGCTCCCCGCACCTCCTCGGCCAGCGCCAGCGCCTCCTGGGCCATCCGCGCGGTCGCGTCGACGTCGCTCATCATCAGCGGCACGGCCCGGCAGCGGATCCCGGCCGCCTCGACCCGCTCCACCGCCCCGGCGTCCACCGAGTCGACGAGCCAGCCGTCCAGCAGGCCCGAGCCGTAGTGCTCGGCCACGGCCGTGGCGGTCGACTCGACGCCCACGGCGGCGAGCACCTTGTCGGCCATGCCCCGCACGGGCGCGTCCCCGACGATCGGGGAGAGGCCGACGACCGGCACCCCGGCGTCGGCGATCGCCTCGCGGATGCCGGGCACGGCGAGGATCGTGCCGATCGACACGACCGGGTTGGACGGAGGGAAGAGGATCACGTCCGCCTCGCCGATGGCCTCCAGCACGCCCGGGGCGGGCTTCGCCTGGTCGGCGCCCACCGGCACGACCGCCCGGGCCGGCACCGAGGCGCGCAGCCGCACCCAGTACTCCTGGAAGTGGATCGCCTTGGTCTCGCCGTCGATCTCGACGGCCACATGGGTCTCGACGCGGTCGTCGGACATGGGGATCAGCCGCACGCCCGGCTTCCAGCGGTCGCACAGCGCCTCCGTCACCGCGCTGAGCGGGTATCCGGCGCCGATCATCTGCGTCCGCACGATGTGCGTGGCGAAGTCGCGGTCGCCCAGGCCGAACCACTCGGGCCCGACGCCGTAGGCCGCGAGCTCCTCCTTGAGGTGGAAGGTCTCGTCGGTACGCCCCCAGCCCTGCTCCTCGTTGATGCCACCGCCGAGCGTGTACATCACCGTGTCGAGGTCCGGGCAGACCTTCAGCCCGAAGAGGTGGATGTCGTCCCCGGTGTTGCCGATGACCGTGATGTCCGCGTCCGGGACGGCCCGCTTCAGACCACGCAGGAACCGGGCACCGCCGATGCCGCCTGCCAGAACCACAATGCGCATGGGAGCAAGTCTCGCAGGCCCCTGCGGCAATCGGTCAGGCAGTCACCACGCCCGGTACGCTCCGGGCCTCGCAGTGCTGAGCGGTGTGCATCGGCATGTCCGTCAGGCCCGGGTAGTACACGTGCAGGCTCACCGCCGGCTCCAGCGCGTCGTTCACGACCTCGTGCACGTACCCCGGCGCGAACACGCGCTGCGCGCCCGCCCGCAACGCGCGCGTGCCCCGCTCCGTGCGCTCGGTCAGCGTGCCGTCCAGGACGGTGAGCACACCGGAGGAGCGGCCGTGGTCGTGCAGCCCGCTGCCCTGCCCCGGCACCCAGGACAGCAGCCACACCTCGTAGCCCGGGCCCGTGCGCAGCCGGTGGTACCAGCGGCTGGTCGCGTCGTAGCGGACGAGGTGCTCCCACTGGGAGCGGTCCTCGGCGATGGAGCGGGCCAGTCCGGCGAACTCGGCGACGGTGGCCGGGTGCTCGCGCGGGGTCTGCAGGAGGTGGGTGACTTCGAGGATGTCGCCGGCGATCTGGAGGTCGCTGTCGCTGTTCATGGGGTGTGTGGTTCCTCAGTGAAAGAAGGTCAGAGGGAACGGCAGCCGAGAGACGGGTGGCTCGGCCTTCAGCTGGAGCAGGTGTGGCTCAACAGCTGGAACAGAGACAGCTACAGCGAGCGCGGGCAGCACCGTGGGACCCGGCGGTGCGGGTCGAGGTGAGTGCCAAGTTCGCGAGCATGCCCACAAGGACACCGGTTCACACCTTCACTGTCAACTCGACACCCGGTATGTGGGACGTGGTTCACCTCATCCGGTCGATCGCTCAGATGAAAGGTTTGTTCATGGCCCGCCCGGGACACATGGCGTCCATCCGGGCGCACAAACCCCGTTGCGTAGTCGTGATCCGACTGTGATCCGTTTCGCTTCGACGTGCGTGTCGGAACGAGATCGAACTCCTTGTCGTCCTTGTTCGTACAGGGCTGCGGGTGGTCCGGCGGAAGAGGTGAGCCCTCGCGGGCTCTATCGGTGTGTCAGGTTTTATGGTGATTTGAACACTTTCCGCATGGGCTTGGTTCCGCAGAGTGAATAAGGGGCTCAATAGCAGATCTCGGCTTGACTCGCCCGGAGCAGCACACTTGTAATTTCACTCGTGTCGTTCAGCCGGAATCGGTAACGGCTAGATCACGGGGACGCGAAGACAGACGAGGGGCGCACATGACCGAGACGGTGCAGCAACTGCTGGTCGACGACGCGGACGAGGAACTCGGCTGGCAGGAGCGCGCGCTGTGCGCCCAGACCGACCCCGAGTCCTTCTTCCCCGAGAAGGGCGGCTCGACCAGGGAGGCCAAGAAGGTCTGCCTCGCCTGCGAGGTCCGCTCCGAGTGCCTCGAGTACGCGCTCGCCAACGACGAGAGATTCGGCATCTGGGGCGGCCTGTCCGAGCGGGAGCGCCGCCGGCTCAAGAAGGCGGCCGTCTGACCCCTCGGCCCGCTGCGTGAACGGCCCGTCGCCCATGGGTTATCCACAGGCGGCGGGCCCTTCGCTGTGCAGCCGATAGTGTGGTCGCTCGTCCGAGACGCCCCGCCGCCCCCACCGGGCGCAGGCGTCCACCGCAGTCCACCGAACCGGGGCCCGTACCTCGATGTCCGTGCACAGCCACCCGGCAGCTTCCCACGACAACGCTGCCGCACCTGAGTTCCCGCGCCATGTGGTGACCGCGGTCCTCGTCTCCCACGACGGCGCCCGCTGGCTGCCCGACGCGCTCGCCGGGCTCCTCGCCCAGGAGCGACCCGTCCAGTACGCGATGGGGGCCGACACCGGCAGTTCGGACGCCTCCGCGCAGCTGGTCACCGACGCGCTCGGCGCCGACCGGGTGCTGCACCTCGCCCGCCGCACCGGCTTCGGCCAGGCCGTCGAGGAGTGCGGCCGCACCGCCCCGGTCCTCACCCCGGACGAGCTGCCGTACCTCAAGCGCCCCAGCGGCTGGGACCCGGTCACGCGCTCGTGGCGGGACGACGCCTACGACCTGCCCGAGCTCCCGCACGGCGAGCCGGTCCAGTGGCTGTGGCTGCTGCATGACGACTGCGCCCCCGCCCCGGACGCCCTGGCCCAGCTGCTGCGGGTCGTGGACAACGAGTACGAACTGGGCCGCGAGGACGTGGCCGTCGTCGGCCCCAAGCTCCGCGGCTGGTACGACCGGCGGCAGTTGCTGGAGGTCGGCGTCTCCATCGCCAACTCCGGCCGCCGCTGGACCGGCCTGGACCGCCGCGAGCAGGACCAGGGCCAGCACGACCACGTCCGGCCCGTGCTGTCGGTGTCCACCGCCGGCATGCTCGTGCGCCGCGACGTCTTCGAACAGCTCGGCGGATTCGACCGGCACCTGCCCCTCATGCGCGACGACGTCGACCTCTGCTGGCGCGCCCACGCGGCCGGATACCGCGTCCTGGTCGCCCCCGAGGCGGTCGTCCGGCACGCCGAGGCGTCCAGCCGCGAGCGCCGTACGGTCGACTGCGTGGGCCGCACCGCGGCCTCCCCGCACAAGGTCGACAAGGCCGGCGCCGTCTACACCCTCCTCGTCAACTCGCGTACGGCCGTGCTCCCCTGGGTGATCCTGCGGATCGTGGTCGGCACCCTGCTGCGCACCGTCGCCTACCTCGTGGGCAAGGTCCCCGGGCAGGCCGTCGACGAGATCCGCGGCCTGATGGGCACACTGCTCCGGCCCGAGCGGATCCTCGCCGGGCGGCGCGGCAGAGGCGCACCCCGGATCGACAAGGGGGAGCTGCGGGCGCTGTTCCCGCCGCCCGGCGCAACGGTCCGCGTCACCGTCGAGCAGGTCGCGGGCAGCCTCGTCGGCCGCTCCGACCCGGAGGCCGCGGCCGGCGCCGGACGGCACGGCAGCGCCGTCGAGTCGGGCCCCGGCGGCGACGACGCCGACTTCCTGGAGATCGAGCAGTTCGCCCGGCTCAAGCGCATCGCGCGCAAACCCGGCCCGGTGCTCTTCCTCGTCCTGTTGCTCGTCTCCCTGGTCGCCTGCCGCCAGCTCCTCGGCGGCGGCGCGCTCGCGGGCGGCGCCCTGCTGCCCGCCCCGGCCGACTCCGCGGAACTGTGGGCGCGTTACCTGGACGCCTGGCACCCGGTGGGCGCCGGCGGCACCTCGTCCGCACCCCCCTACGTCGCGCTCGTGGCGATGCTGGCGTCCCTGCTGTTCGGCTCGACCGGCCTCGCCGTCACCGTCCTGCTCGTGTGCTCGGTCCCGCTGGCCGGCGTCACCGCCTACTTCGCCTCCCGTCCGCTCGTCGAGTCCCGGCTGCTGCGCGCCTGGGCCGCCGTCGTCTACGCCTTCCTGCCCGCCGCCACCGGCGCCCTCGCCGGCGGCCGCATCGGCACCGCCGTCCTGGCCGCGCTGCTGCCGCTCATCGCCCGCGCGGCCATCGCGGCCGGAGGCCTGACGAACTCCACCGGAGCGCGTGGCAGCTGGCGGGCGACCTGGGCATACGCGCTGCTGCTGACCATCACCACCGCGTTCACGCCGATCGTGTGGCCCCTCGCGCTGCTCCTCGGCATCGGACTGCTCGTGCTGCGCCGGAGCGACATGACGGCCTACGGGCTGCGGTTCCTCGCCCAGCTCGGCACACCCCTGCTGCTCTTGGCGCCCTGGTCGCTGACCCTGCTCCCGTTCGGCTTCTTCACGGAAGCGGGCCTCGCGTACGGCCCCTCGGCCGCCTCCCCCCTCGACCTGCTCGGCGCCAGCCCCGGCGGCCCGGGCACCGTCAGCGGCCTCATGCTCATCGGCATCGTGCTCGCCGCCCTCGCCGCCCTGCTGCGCTCGGAACGCCAGGCGGGCATCCGGACGGCCTGGGCGGTCGCCCTGACCGGTTTCGTCTTCGCGGTCCTGTCCAACAGCTCCACCTGGGCCGGACCGGCGACCCTCGTCTACGGCATCGCCCTCCTGGCCGCCGCCGCGCTGGGCGCCGACGGGGCACGCGCGCGCGTGGCCGAGCAGAGCTTCGGCTGGCGCCAGCCGGTCGCCGTGCTGATCGCCTTCGCCTCGGCCGCGGGCCCCCTGCTCATTGCCGCCGGCTGGATGATCCGCGGCGCCGACAACCCCCTGGAGCGACGCGACCCGACCCAGGTCCCCGCGTTCGTCGCCGAGGAGAGCAGCACCCGCGACCAGGCCCGCACCCTCGTCCTCGACAGCGACTCCGCCGCCCGCGTCGGCTACATGCTGGTCCGCGGCTCCGGCGCCCGTCTCGGCGACGGCGAGATCGCCGCGGCCGACGGCGAGAACAGCGGGCTCGACAAGGTCGTAGCCAACCTGGTCGCGGGCTCCGGCGCCGACCAGGCCGACCAGCTCGGCGGCTTCGCCGTGCGCTACATCCTGGTCCACCGGGGCGCGCCCCGCGAAGTCACCCGCGTCCTGGACGCCACACCCGGCCTGAGCCGGCTCAGCCAGCAGGCCGGCGGCGCCCTGTGGCGCGTCAACCGCGAAGTCGCGCGCGCCACCATCGTCCCCGCCTCCGGCGCCGGTACCCCGCAGCCGGTCGCCGCCGGGCCCGTCGACATCCACACCACGATCCCGGCCGGCGCGGCCGGACGCGTGCTGCGCCTCGCCGACTCCGCCTCCGACGGCTGGACCGCCACGCTCGACGGCAAGCCGCTGACCCGCACCACGGTCGACGGCTGGGCCCAGGGCTTCCGGCTCCCCGCCACCGGCGGCACGCTGGACGTCACCTACGACGACCCGGTCGGCCACACGGCCTGGCTGTGGGCGCAGGGCCTCCTCGCGCTCGTCCTCGTGGTGCTCGCCCTGCCCGGCCGGCGTCGCGACATCGACGACGACCTCCCCGACGAGCCGGCGGCCCCGGCCGAGGCCGTCACCGGCGAGGGCCGCCGCGCCCGCCGTCTGCGTGCCCAGGCGGAGGCCGAGTCCGAGGAGGCCGCCGCCCCCGAGGAGTTCGAGCCCCCGCAGCCCCAGCAGCCCCCGGCGGCGGTGCCCCAGCAGCAGAACCACGGCCAGTGGGACGACGCCGGCTACCAGGGCGGCGGCGCGTACGCGGGCTACGGCGACCCGTACCAGAACGCCCCGTACCCGGCGGACGCCTACGGGCAGCACTACCAGCCGGACCCGTACCAGGGCGGCCAGTACGACCCGTACGCCTACGGCGGCCAGGGCCAGACCCCGTCCTACGGCGGGCAGGGATACGACCAGGCCTACGACCACGGCCAGGGCTACGGCACGCCGTACGACCCGGAGCAGCAGCACCACCCCCACGGCACGGGCAGTGAGCGTCCCGACGGGAGCCAGCAGTGAACCGCACCACCCTGTCCCTGATCGCCGGCACGACCGCGCTCGCCGCCGTCACCGGCTTCGCCGCACTGTCCGCTCCGGACGACACCCCCGGCCCGGACACCGCCAAAGCGGCCGCCCAACTGCCCGTGGAGCGCACGAGCCTGCTGTGCCCGGCGCCCAGCACGTCCGACCTCGCCGAGACGTCCTACACCTCCTTCACGCCCGTTACGAAGGGCACCGGGAGCGGCGGCAAGGCCGAACTCGACGCGGCCACAGAGGAGTCGGCGGACGCGCCGCCCGACGGCAAGGGCACGGGTGACGGCAAGTCCGGTGGCAGGGACGGCGGCAAGGAAGGCGGGAAGTCCGGCAAGGACAAGCCCGCCGAGCCCGTGCTGACACCCAAGGAGCCCGGCAAGCCGGTCACCGGCGACAGCTCCGGCGGCGATGCGCCCGCGCTCGTCGGGACTGCGGACGGCAGGTTCGCGCCCGGCTGGACCGTCCAGGAGACCACCGAGGTCGCCGCGGGCACCGGGCGCGGCCTGCAGGGCGTCAACTGCGCCGCCCCGGACACCGACTTCTGGTTCCCGGGCGCCAGTACGCAAGCCGACCGCACCGACTACGTCCACCTGACGAACCCGGACGACTCGGCCGCCGTGGTCGACATCGAGCTCTACGGCAAGGACGGCGCCCTGAAGTCCACGGTGGGGGAGGGCATCACGGTCCCGCCGCACGCCTCCGAGCCGGTCCTGCTGTCCACCCTCACCGACGAGCGGCAGACCGACCTCACCGTGCACGTCAACGTCCGCAGCGGACGCCTCGGCGCCGCCGTGCAGGCCCTGGACGACAAGCTCGGCGGCGACTGGCTGCCCGCGTCCACGGACCCGTCGGGCAGCCTGGTCCTGCCCGGCATCCCCAAGGACGCCACCTCCGTGCACCTGGTCGCCTTCGCCCCCGGCGACGCCGACGCGGACCTCAAGGTGCGCCTCGCCTCCCCCTCCGGGCTCATCACCCCGGCCGGACACGAGACCGTGCACGTCAAGGGCGGCATGACGACCGCCACCGACCTGGGCGACGTCACCCGCGGCGAGGCGGGCTCCCTGGTACTGACCCCGACGGACCGGTCCGTGCCGGTCGTGGCGGCCCTGCGGGTCGTGCGCGGCAAGGGCGGCAAGCAGGAGACGGCGTTCATCCCGGCCACCCGCCCGGTCGGCACCCGCGCGACGTCCGCCGACAACAGCGGCAAGGGCAGCACCCTGTCCCTGACGGCCCCCGGCGCCGCCGCCACGGTCAAGGTCACCGCCTCGGCCGGCAGCGAGGGCGGCACACCGGTGTCGAAGACGTACACGATCAAGGCCGGCACGACCCAGGACATCGAGCCCCCGGTCCCCGGCGGCCTCAAGGGCACCTACGCGCTCACGGTCGAGCCGGTCTCCGGCGGCCCGGTCTACGGGGCCCGCACCCTGGCGGCTGACGAGGACGGCGTCCCGGCCTTCACCGTGCAGACATTGCCGGACGACAGGGGGACGGTGGCCGTACCGAAGGCGGACGAGGACCTGTCGGTGCTCCAGAAATAGGCCGGCGGTCGCTCCGGAGGCAGGCGGAGGCAGGCCGGCCGTCTCAGCCCTGGTCCTCGCCGTACCTCGGATCCACCGTCTCCGGCGTCAGCCCGAGGAGCTCGGCGACCTGCTCGACGACGACCTCGTGCACCAGCGCGGCCCGCTCGTCGCGCCCCTTGGTGCGGATCTCGACCGGCCGCCGGTAGACGACCACCCGGGCGGGGCGGCCGTCGCGCGCGCTGATCGTGCCCCCGAGCGGGACGGCCTCGTCGTTCCACGCCTGGCCCGGCCCGTCGAGCCGCGGCACCTCGAGGACCAGGAAGTCGATGTCCGCGAGCTGCGGCCACCGCCGCTCCAGGCGTTCCACGGAGTCCTGCACCAGATCGGCGAACGCCTCCGCGCGGCTCGCGGCGAGCGGCACCTGCGGCGGCGCGATCGGGCCGCGCATGCCCCGCCCGTGGCGATCACGGCGGCGGGGCCCGGGGGCGGCGACACGGGGCGTTACGGGCTTGTCCATCACTGGTGAAGGGTAGTCCCCGCCGCGCCCCCACGCCCGGCACCGCACGGCGGCAGGGGCGGCTTCCGGCCGCCGCCCTGCGGCATGTCGTTACATGACCATTCAAGCCAAGGTTGGGCTCAAATCCGTATCCCGACGAGAGCTGCGCCCTCACGGTATTTGAGGGTTTTGTGATAACTCTTGATCGCATGCGGGGGCGATCTCCATCTCGGGCGCCGATGTCCTGGCAGGTCAGGAAGGTGCGCCCAAAGGGGTGTGTGCGGCGTTTCACAGCACGACACGGGGGAGTGACCTGGTGGAGAGTCGTCGCGGCCCGCTCAAGAGTGCGGTACCGTCCAACGTCGTGAGCCCTGTACGTCGCTGTTCGCGCACCGCCTGCGGCCGTCCCGCCGTCGCGACGCTGACGTACGTCTACGCCGACTCGACCGCGGTCCTCGGCCCGCTCGCCACCTACGCCGAACCCCACTGCTACGACCTGTGCGCCGAGCACTCCGAGCGCCTCACCGCCCCGCGCGGCTGGGAGGTCGTCCGGCTCCTCGACGGTTCGGCCCCGGCCCGCCCCAGCGGCGACGACCTGGAAGCGCTCGCCAACGCCGTGCGCGAGGCGGCCCGTCCGCAGGAGCGGGCGGCCGAAGCCGGCGGCGCGGGCCGCGGCGCCGACCCGAGGGAAGTCGCGCGGCGCGGCCACCTGCGGGTCCTGCGATCGCCCGACAACTGACCCCACCAGGGCCGCCGTCTGCGCCCACCCACGCCGTGAAGCCGAGGTCCCTTGTCGGTGCCGCGCCTGGTCGTGGCCGGCCAGACCCCCGCCCCGAACGTGATGCTGCCCTGACCTGAGGTTACGGCTGGGAGTCCTCTCGGCGTCCGCCCGTCGCGTCGCCGATGGGCGAAGGTAGTTTGTGCGGACCGACATACTTTTTCAGGAAGGCTGGCCGTGGCTGCTGATCTGTCGCAGGTCGTGAAGGCGTACGACGTCCGCGGGCTCGTCCCCGACCAGTGGGACGAGTCCCTGGCCGAGCTCTTCGGGGCGGCCTTCGTACGGGTCACCGGCGCGAGCGCCATCACGACCGGGCACGACATGCGCCCCTCCTCCCCGGGCCTGTCGCGGGCCTTCGCGCGCGGGGCGGCAGCCCTGGGCGCCGACGTGACGGAGATCGGCCTGTGCTCGACGGACCAGCTGTACTACGCCTCGGGCGCCCTGAACCTGCCGGGCGCCATGTTCACCGCCTCCCACAACCCCGCGCAGTACAACGGCATCAAGATGTGCCGCTCGGGCGCCGCTCCCGTCGGGCAGGACACCGGCCTCGTGCAGATCCGTGAACTCGTCGAGCGCTGGAGCGAGTCGGGCGCGCCGGAGCCGGCCGCGCGGGCGGGCACGGTCACCGGCCGCGACACGCTGTCGGACTACGCGGCCCATCTGCGCTCCCTGGTCGACCTGACCGCCATCCGCCCCCTGAAGGTCGTCGTCGACGCCGGCAACGGCATGGGCGGGCACACCGTCCCCGAGGTCTTCGCCGGCCTGCCCCTGACCCTGGTGCCGATGTACTTCGAGCTCGACGGCACCTTCCCCAACCACGAGGCCAACCCCCTCGACCCGGCCAACCTCGTCGACCTGCAGAAGCGGGTGCGCGAGGAGGGCGCCGACCTGGGCCTCGCCTTCGACGGCGACGCCGACCGCTGCTTCGTCGTCGACGAGCGCGGCGAGCCGGTCTCCCCGTCCGCGATCACCGCCCTGGTCGCCTCCCGAGAACTGGCCCGGCACGGCGGCAAGGGCACGGTCATCCACAACCTGATCACGTCCTGGTCGGTGCCCGAGGTCGTCGAGGAGAACGGCGGCAGCCCGGTCCGCACGCGCGTGGGTCACTCCTTCATCAAGGCCGAGATGGCCCGCACCGGCGCGATCTTCGGCGGCGAGCACTCCGCCCACTACTACTTCCGCGACTTCTGGAACGCCGACACGGGCATGCTGGCCGCCCTGCACGTCCTCGCGGCCCTCGGCGGCCAGGACGGCTCCCTGTCCGCCCTCGTCGCCCAGTACGACCGCTACGCGGGCTCCGGCGAGATCAACTCCACGGTCGCCGACCAGCAGGCCAGCCTCGCCGCCATCCGTTCCGCGTACGGCAGCCGCGAGGGCGTCACCCTCGACGAGCTCGACGGCCTCACCGTCTCCTGCGCCGACTGGTGGTTCAACGTCCGCCCCTCCAACACGGAGCCGCTGCTGCGCCTGAACGCGGAGGCGAGGGACGCCCGGACGATGGCCCGGGTACGGGACGAGGTACTGGGGATCATCAGGGGCTGAGGCCCCGTCCCCACCGGCGGTAATCTGACCAGGCACGACCCCAAGCGCCCACACCCCCGGAGAAGCCCCATGCCCCTCGAATCCGGCCTCCTCGAGATCCTCGCCTGCCCGGCCTGCCACTCCGCCCTCACGGAACAGGACACCGAGCTGATCTGCACCGGCGCCGACTGCGGCCTGGCCTACCCCGTCCGCGACGGCATCCCCGTCCTGCTCGTCGACGAGGCCCGCCGCCCCGCGTGAGGGCCGGGTGCGCACGCACCCGAGCGACACCCCGGTGCACATGACCCCGGGCCCAGCGGGCACGATCCAGGACACCTCACAACGGACCCCGGCGATGGGAAGCTGCCGCCCATGCTCGACGAATCGCTGCTCGACTCTCCGGAGGGCCTCGCCGAGGCCGACCACCGCGGGCTGCTCCGCGGCGCCGCCGAAGCCGGCGCCCGCGTACGCACCGCCGCCCGCCACGCCGCGGAGGCGGGCGTCCACGACCTCAAGCCGGACGGCCGCCCCCGCGCGGTCCTCATCGCCGGCCCGGGTGCCGCCGCCACCCACGCCGCCGACCTGATCGGCACGCTCGCCGGCGCCGGCAGCCCGGTCACCCGCCTCGCCCCCACCGGCGTAGCCCCGGCCGCAGGCGCCCTGCGCTGGGAACTGCCCGGCTGGGCCGGCTCCGTGGACCTCCTGCTGATCACCACCCCCGACGGCACCGAACCCGGCCTGTCGCTCCTCGCCGAGCAGGCGTATCGCCGGGGCTGCAGCGTCGTCGCCGTGGCCCCCGCCCGTACCCCGCTCGCCGAAGCCGTCGCCGGCGCGCACGGCCTGTTCGTCCCCATGGCGACCGCCCCCTACGACCAGGACGAGCCCTTCGCCGCGTCGGCCCCCGGCGTCCTGTGGGCCCTGCTTACCCCGCTGCTGGCGCTCCTGGACCGCACCGGCGTGCTCGCCGCCCCGCCGGACGCCCTCGGCAAGGTCGCCGACCGGCTCGACCGCGTCGCCGAACGCTGCGGCCCGGCCATCGCCACGTACAGCAACGCCGCCAAGACCCTGGCCGCCGAACTGGCCGACGCGCTGCCCCTCGTCTGGACCGAAGGCACCTCGGCGGGTCCCGCGGGCCGCCGCTTCGCCGCCGCCCTCGCCGAGCTGTCCGGCACCCCCGCCGTCGTCGCAGAACTCCCCGAGGCCCTCGCCGCCCACGGTGCCCTGCTCGCCGGCCCCCTGGCCGCCAGCGCCGACCCCGACGACTTCTTCCGCGACCGCGTCGAGGAACCACCCGCCCTGCACGCGCGCGTGGTGCTGCTGCGCGACCGCCCCATCGGCGGCCTCACCGCCGCACCCGGCGCCCGCGACCTCGCCCTCAG
Source organism: Streptomyces sp. NRRL B-1140 (assembly GCF_001280065.1). Taxonomy (GTDB): domain Bacteria; phylum Actinomycetota; class Actinomycetes; order Streptomycetales; family Streptomycetaceae; genus Streptomyces. Next base: position 2,944 of record NZ_LGEA01000173.1, on the reverse strand, counting down.
CCACGACACACCGATCAGCGAGCTCGAACCGGAGGCGGGCGGCGAACTGGAGACCCTCGCGGAACTGATCGCCATCACGGATTTCGCCGCCGTTTACCTGGCGCTCGCTTCGAGGGCCTGATCTTGCCCGGGAGACCCTGACGCGCCCGCCCCCGCACCACGCAGAGAGAACCCCATGGACCGCCTCGACAACACCATCCGCCCCTACGCCTGGGGATCCACGACCGCCATCCCGCAGCTGCTCGGCGTCGAACCGACCGGCCGGCCGCAGGCGGAGATGTGGATGGGCGCCCACCCTGGCGCACCCTCGCGCACCGGCCGGGGCACGCTCGTCGAGGTCGTCGACGCCGACCCGGAGAAGGAACTCGGGCCCGCCGCCGTGGCCAGGTTCGGCCCGAGGCTGCCCTTCCTCCTCAAGATCCTCGCCGCGGGCGCCCCGCTCTCCCTCCAGGTCCACCCCGACCTCGTCCAGGCGCAGGAGGGTTACGCGGACGAGGAGCGGCGCGGCATCCCGGTGGACGCCCCGCACCGCAACTACAAGGACGCCAACCACAAGCCCGAACTGATCTGCGCCCTCACCGAGTTCGACGGCCTGTGCGGCTTCCGCGCCCCCCTGGCGGCAGCGGCTCTCCTCGACGACCTCGGGGTCGACTCCCTCAAGCCCTACGTCGACCTGCTGCACGCCCACCCCGAGGACGCCGCCCTGCGCGAGGTCCTCACCGCGATCCTCACCGCCGACCCCGACGAGATGTCCCGCACGGTCAACGAGACGGCGACCGCCTGCACCCGCCTCGGCGGCGCCTACGCCCCCTACGCCGACATCGCCCACCACTACCCGGGCGACCCGGGCGTCCTCGCCGCGATGCTGCTGAACCACGTCCGGCTCCAGCCCGGCGAGGCTCTCTACCTCGGCGCCGGCGTCCCGCACGCCTACCTGAACGGCCTCGGCGTGGAGATCATGGCCAACTCCGACAACGTCCTGCGCTGCGGCCTCACCCCCAAGCACGTCGACGTCCCCGAACTGCTGCGCATCGTCCGCTTCCTCCCCGGCGACCCCGGCGTCCTGCGCCCCGAGGCCTCCCCGGACGGCGAGGAGGTCTACGAGACCCCCATCGACGAGTTCCGCCTCTCCCGCTACGTCCTCCCCGAGGCGGGCGCCGCCCACGACCTCACCCGCCCGACCCCGCAGATCCTGCTCTGCACGGCCGGCACCGTCCGGGCCGGCGAACACGACCTCACCCCCGGCGCGTCCGTCTTCGTCCCCGCCGGAGAAAAGGCCGAAGTGTCCGGAACGGGAACGCTTTTCCGGGCCACCGTCGTCACCTGACCGTTTCGAAGACCCCGTGCTGGTGACCTGACTCACCGCTCTCACGGCAGGCTGCAACAATGGCCCACCGTCAAGCACGGGCAAAGCCACGGGCGCGCACCAAGGCGGTCGCCCGGGCCCTGGAACGGCGTACGAAGGGACAACGCGGACATATGAGCGCGTCAGGCGGAACCAAGGCGATCGTGGCGGCACTGGCCGCCAACCTCGCCATCGCGGTAGCGAAGTTCGTGGCGTTCCTCTTCAGCGGCTCGTCGTCGATGCTCGCCGAGTCCGTGCACTCCGTCGCCGACTCCGGCAACCAGGCACTGCTCCTGGTCGGCGGCAAGAAGGCCAAGCGCGAGGCCACCCCGGAACACCCCTTCGGTTACGGCCGCGAGCGCTACATCTACGCCTTCCTCGTCTCCATCGTGCTCTTCTCGGTCGGTGGCATGTTCGCCCTCTATGAGGGCTACGAGAAGATCAAGCACCCCCACGAGCTGACCCACTGGTACTGGCCCGTCGGCGTCCTGGTCTTTGCGATCATCGCCGAGGGCTTCTCCTTCCGCACGGCCATCAAGGAGTCCAACACCCTGCGGGGCAAGCGCTCTTGGAAGGACTTCGTCCGCCACGCCAAGGCCCCCGAGCTCCCGGTCGTCCTCCTGGAGGACCTCGGCGCCCTCGTCGGCCTGGTCCTCGCCCTCGGCGGCGTCGGCCTCGCCCTCCTGACCGGCGAGAGCGTCTGGGACGGCATCGGCACCCTCTGCATCGGCGTCCTGCTCATCCTGATCGCCCTCGTCCTCGCCGCCGAGACCAAGTCCCTGCTGCTCGGCGAGTCCGCCGGCGCCGAGGAGACCCGGAAGATCGAGGCCGCAGTCGTGGACGGTGACACGGTCACCCGCATCATCCACATGCGCACGCTCCACCTCGGCCCCGAGGAACTCCTCGTCGCCGCCAAGATCGCCGTTCAGCACGACGACACGGCCACCGAGATCGCCGCCGCCATCGACGCAGCCGAGGCCCGCATCCGCGACGCCGTCCCGATCGCCCGCGTGATCTACCTGGAGCCGGACATCTACAGCGAGAAGGAAGCGGCCAAGGGCCCCGACCCCGAGGCATCCCCGGGCGGCCCCGCCCCTCACCCCACCGACGAGCACTGACCTTCCCGCTCCGGCCCACGGGGCCCGCCGAACCACTCGGCGGGCCCCGCCCGCTTTCCCGGCCCCACCACCCCGCCCGACGTCCGGCCCGTCCTCCGGTCCGACACATGATCGGCTCGATGTGTTCGCCCACGGACTGGGGATCGCACCCGCGCCCGGTGTAGCTTGGGACGGAGCCAGACGTCGCTGCTGATGGCGGTCGGGCGGTCCCGAAGCGGACCGGCCGAGGGAGAGAGGGCCTCCGACGGACTGCGCTGCGCGTACGCGGGCATGCCTGTGTCCTCTTCCGGGCACCCCTGTGTCCGCCGCCGCGCAGACCAGCCGTACCCACCCTCGACCCACACCCGAGGAGCAGCTCGCAATGACGACTGTCGAGAACCGACAGGACTTCAAGGTCGCCGACCTGTCCCTGGCCGCGTTCGGCCGCAAGGAGATCACCCTCGCCGAGCACGAGATGCCGGGCCTGATGGCGATCCGCAAG
>NZ_LGEA01000172.1 GCF_001280065.1 Streptomyces sp. NRRL B-1140 | reverse complement strand
GAGAAGTACCAGCTGCGCCACCGCGACTGGGAAGCCGCCGAACGCGAGGGCCGCACCATCGCCCCGCTGCTCACCCGGCTCAACACCGTCCGGCGCGAGCATCCCGCACTGCACGGGCTCAGAAACCTCCGCTTCCACCACACCGACAGCGACGATGTCCTCGCGTACAGCAAGCGCAGCGGATCCGATGTGGTCCTGGTGGTCGCCAACCTCGACCCCCACCACACCCAGGAGGCCACGGTCTCGCTGGACATGCCGCAACTCGGCCTCGACTGGCACGAGTCGGTGCCGGTGCGCGACGAGCTCACCGGCGAGACCTACCACTGGGGCAGGAACAACTACGTGCGGTTGGAGCCGGGGCGGGCTCCCGCGCACGTCTTTCACGTCCAGTCCCCGCCCGCCGCGCACGCGAACGGAGGGGCAGCAACGTCATGACCGTGAACGAGCCCGTTCTGGACACCTTCGAGGACACTCCCGCGAGGGACCGAGACCCGGATTGGTTCAAGCGCGCCGTCTTCTACGAGGTGCTCGTCCGCTCGTTCCAGGACAGCAACGGCGACGGCGTCGGCGACCTCAAGGGCCTGACCGCGAAACTCGACTACCTGCAGTGGCTGGGCGTCGACTGCCTGTGGCTGCCGCCCTTCTTCAAGTCCCCGCTGCGGGACGGTGGCTACGACGTGTCCGACTACACGGCGGTGCTGCCGGAGTTCGGCGACCTCGCGGACT
>NZ_LGEA01000171.1 GCF_001280065.1 Streptomyces sp. NRRL B-1140 | reverse complement strand
TCCGCTTGAGCACCCCGGACATCTGCACGAACGCCCCACAGTCCTGAGTCGCCTCCACCAGATTCGCCGCCGTCACCAAAGGCAGCCCCGTGATCGACGCCAGATGACGACGCGCCGCCTCGGCGTACCCGGCGGGAGCGTTCAGCCCGGTACCGATCGCTGTCGCGCCGAGGTTGATCTCATGGATCAACTGAACCGCCTCGGCGAGACGGGACCGGTCCTCGTCCAGCATGACGGCATAGGCGGAGAACTCCTGGCCGAGCGTCATCGGCACCGCGTCCTGCAACTGGGTACGGCCCATCTTGAGCACATCGCGGAACTCGACGGCCTTGGCCGCGAACGCGTCCTGCAGGACGGACATGGCCTCCAGCAGGCCGCGCACCGCGAACACCGTCGCGATCTTGACGGCGGTCGGGTACACGTCGTTGGTCGACTGACCGAGGTTGACGTCCTCGTTGGGGTGCAGGAACTTGTACTCGCCCTTGGCGTGGCCCAGCAGCTCCAGCGCCCGGTTCGCCACGACCTCGTTGGCGTTCATGTTGGTCGAGGTACCCGCGCCGCCCTGCACCACGTCCACCACGAACTGCTCGTGCAGCTTGCCCTCACGGATCTCACGGCAGGCCTCGACAATCGCCGCGGCCTTCGCCGGCTCCAGCAGGCCGAGTTCCTCATTGGCCAGGGCAGCGGCCTCCTTCACCGCGGCAAGGGCATCGATCAGATGCGGGTAGGCGGAGATCGGCATGC
>NZ_LGEA01000170.1 GCF_001280065.1 Streptomyces sp. NRRL B-1140 | reverse complement strand
GCATGCCGATCTCCGCCTACCCGCATCTGATCGATGCCCTTGCCGCGGTGAAGGAGGCCGCTGCCCTGGCCAATGAGGAACTCGGCCTGCTGGAGCCGGTGAAGGCCGCGGCGATTGTCGAGGCCTGCCGTGAGATCCGCGAGGGCAAGCTGCACGAGCAGTTCGTGGTGGACGTGGTGCAGGGCGGCGCGGGTACCTCGACCAACATGAACGCCAACGAGGTGGTGGCGAACCGGGCGCTGGAGCTGCTGGGCCATGCCAAGGGCGAGTACAAGTTCCTGCACCCCAACGAGGACGTCAACCTCGGTCAGTCGACCAACGACGTCTACCCGACCGCCGTCAAGATCGCGACGGTGTTCGCGGTGCGCGGGCTGCTCAGGGCGATGGCGGTCCTGCAGGACGCCTTCGCGGCCAAGGCCATCGCATTCCGCGCCGTGCTCAAGATGGGCCGCACGCAACTCCAGGACGCGGTGCCCATGACGCTGGGCCAGGAGTTCTCCGCGTTCGCCGTCATGATCGAGGAGGACCGCAGCCGGCTCGCGGAAGCGGTGGAGTTGATCCACGAGATCAACCTGGGTGCCACGGCGATCGGTACCGGGCTGAACGCTCCCGCCGGGTACGCCGAGGCGGCGCGTCGTCATCTGTCGTCGATCACGGGGCTGCCTTTGGTGACGGCGGCGAATCTGGTGGAGGCGACTCAGGACTGTGGGGCGTTCGTGCAGATGTCCGGGGTGCTCAAGCGGA
>NZ_LGEA01000169.1 GCF_001280065.1 Streptomyces sp. NRRL B-1140 | reverse complement strand
GAGTTCGTTGTAGAGCAGCTGGAACGGAGCTCCGGGAACCGACATGCTCGTGAGCGTCTCGTTCACCAGGCCCTTGTCACCGAGCATGATGATCCAGCCGTACGTACGCACCAGAGCGGACACGAAGTGCGGCACCACCACGACCAGCATCGCCAGACCCGCCCACACCGGCTTCAGCCGCGTAATCGCCTGCGCAAGAACGAACCCGAACACCAGGCTCAGCACGGCCGTTTCGGCGGAAATACGCAGCGTGGTGAACAGCACCGACAGATTCACACCGGTCAGCGCGTCGGCATACCAGTGCAGCGTGAACGAACCGTCGGCGTTCTTCAGGCTCAGCAGCAGCGTCGAGAAGATCGGGTAGACGAACAGCACCAGCAGATAGACGACAACCGGCAGCGCGTAGAAGATTCCGACCCGCGTCCGGCGCGAAGCCAGCAGCTTGCGGGGGCGTGCGGGGGTCGTGGCGGTGAGGGCTGCCATGACTCACCCCGCCTGTTCGTCGGTGAGGAAGAGGTTGACGTCCTCAGGGTCCGTACAGATGCCCACTCGTTCGCCTGCGACGGGACTACGGCCTGCCGGTACCTCCAGGCGCAGCAGCGGCGCATCCTTGCCATCGACCCGCACGCCCGCCCGCACCAGCGTTCCGACATAGGTGGCGGTCTCGACGGTGCCGGTACAGAACCCGTCATCGGCGGCACAGGCACGCAGCCGGCCCGGCTGCACAGCGACCTTCACCTGACTGCCG
>NZ_LGEA01000168.1 GCF_001280065.1 Streptomyces sp. NRRL B-1140 | reverse complement strand
CGGCAGTCAGGTGAAGGTCGCTGTGCAGCCGGGCCGGCTGCGTGCCTGTGCCGCCGATGACGGGTTCTGTACCGGCACCGTCGAGACCGCCACCTATGTGGGCACCCTCGTGCGGGCGGGGGTGCGGATCGCCGGCGGTGACGCGCCGCTGCTGCGCCTGGAAGTACCCGCCGGCCGCGGACCCGTCGCAGGCGAACGAGTCGGCATCTGCACGGACCCTGAGGACGTCAACCTCTTCCCCACCGACGAAAAGGCGGGGTGAGTCATGGCCGCCACCCTTACCGCCAATGCACCGGCCCGTCCGCGCAAGCTGCTGGCTTCGCGCCGGACGCGGGTCGGGATCTTCTACGCGCTGCCGGTTGTCGTCTATCTGCTGGTGCTGTTCGTCTACCCCATCTTCAGCACCCTGCTGCTGAGCCTGAAAAACGCCGACGGCTCTTTCACGCTGCACTGGTACGCCGACGCGCTGACCGGTGTGAACCTGTCGGTGCTGTTCACCACGCTGCGGATCTCGGCGGAGACAGCGGTCCTCAGTCTCGTCTTCGGGTTCGTTCTTGCGCAGGCGATTACGCGGCTGAAGCCGGTGTGGGCGGGTCTGGCGATGCTGGTCGTGGTGGTGCCGCACTTCGTCAGTGCTCTGGTGCGTACCTATGGCTGGATCATCATGCTCGGTGACAAGGGCCTGGTGAACGAGACGCTCACGAGCATGTCGGTTCCCGGAGCTCCGTTCCAGCTGCTCTACAACGAACTC
>NZ_LGEA01000167.1 GCF_001280065.1 Streptomyces sp. NRRL B-1140 | reverse complement strand
GGTCACCAAGGACAACCAGTGGAACGGGGCCGCCGCCCAGGGCGTGATCCTGCTGGTGCTCACCCTGGCCGGACTGCTGCTGGTCAAGGCCGTCACCTCCCTCGGCGCCAGCCGCAAGAAGAGGAGCGCCACATGATGGAACTACGCAAGTCACTGGCCGGGCGCATCGCCCTGACGGCCGTGGCCACCGTGATCCTGCTCTTCCTTGCGCTGCCGATCGTCGTCATCCTGGTCACCTCCTTCAGCAACAACGCCTTCGCCTCGTTCCCGCCGGAGACGTGGACGCTGAACTGGTACAAGGCCCTGTTCGCCGACGGCAGCAAATGGCCGGCCGCACTCTCCCTCAGTGCCCTGATCGCCGCGATGAGCACGGTGTTCTCACTGATCATCGGGGTGACCGCGGCGACCGCCCTGGTCCGCAGCGAACTCCCCTTGCGTTCCGCGGTCTTCGCCCTCGTCCTCGGCCCGCTGGTCATCCCCCAGATCGTCACCGCACTCGGCCTGTTCCTGTTCTTCGAACCCGCCGCCATGCTGGGCAGCCCGATCGCCATCGCCCTCGGCCACACCGTGCTGGCCTCACCCATCGCGGTGCTGATCCTGATCGCGACGCTGCGCGGAATCGACGAACGCCTCGAGGACGCCGCCGCCAGCATGGGCGCCGGCCGCCTCACCATCGCCCGGCGCATCACCTTCCCCCTGGCCGCACCCGGCATGATCGCGGCGGCGGTCTTCTCCTTCATCACCAGTTTCGACGAGTTCTACATCTCC
>NZ_LGEA01000166.1 GCF_001280065.1 Streptomyces sp. NRRL B-1140 | reverse complement strand
GGTCACCAAGGACAACCAGTGGAACGGGGCCGCCGCCCAGGGCGTGATCCTGCTGGTGCTCACCCTGGCCGGACTGCTGCTGGTCAAGGCCGTCACCTCGCTCGGCGCCAGCCGCAAGAAGAGGAGCGCCACATGATGGAGCTACGCAAGTCACTGGCCGGGCGCATCGCCCTGACGGCCGTGGCCACCGTGATCCTGCTCTTCCTTGCGCTGCCGATCGTGGTCATCCTGGTCACCTCCTTCAGCAACAACGCCTTCGCCTCCTTTCCGCCGGAGACGTGGACGCTGAACTGGTACAAGGCCCTGTTCGCCGACGGCAGCAAATGGCCGGCCGCGCTCTCCCTGAGCGCGCTGATCGCCGCGATGAGTACGGTGTTCTCGCTGATCATCGGGGTGACCGCGGCGACCGCCCTGGTCCGCAGCGAACTCCCCTTGCGTTCCGCGGTCTTCGCCCTGGTCCTCGGCCCGCTGGTCATCCCGCAGATCGTCACCGCCCTGGGCCTGTTCCTGTTCTTCGAACCCGCGGCGATGCTGGGCAGTCCGATCGCCATCGCGCTCGGTCACACGGTGCTGGCTTCACCGATCGCGGTGCTGATCCTGATCGCGACGCTGCGCGGGATCGACGAACGCCTGGAGGACGCCGCGGCCAGCATGGGCGCCGGCCGCCTGACCATCGCCCGGCGCATCACCTTCCCCCTGGCCGCACCCGGCATGATCGCGGCGGCGGTCTTCTCCTTCATCACCAGTTTCGACGAGTTCTACATCTCC
>NZ_LGEA01000165.1 GCF_001280065.1 Streptomyces sp. NRRL B-1140 | reverse complement strand
GCAGGCGGCGGCCGGTGTGGGCGGGGTCATCAAGATGGTGGAGGCGATGCGGCACGGTGTGCTGCCCAAAACCTTGCACGTGGATGAGCCGACGCCGCATGTGGAGTGGCCGGAGGCGGTGCGGTTGCTGACGCGGGAGCGGGAGTGGCCGGAGTCGGAGGGTCCGCGCCGGGCTGCGGTGTCGTCGTTCGGGGTGAGCGGCACCAACGCGCACGCGGTGCTGGAACAGGCACCGGCCGAGGAACCCGAGGCCGACGAGAGCGCCGAGGACACCGGCCCCTGGGCGTGGACGGTCTCGGGCCGCACACCGGAGGCCGTGATCGCCCAGGCCGGGAACATCGCCGCGTTCGCCGCGGAGCGGCCCGGCCTGCGCACCGGGGACATCGCGGTGTCGCTGGCGACGACCCGGACACGGCTGGAACACCGCGCCGCAGTAGTCGCCGCCGACCGGGACGAACTGATCGCCGCCCTGCGCGACCTGACCGCCGACGACGTCACGGCGATCTCCGCGGACAACGAGACGGCCTTCCTGTTCGCGGGGCAGGGGGGTCAGTACGCGGGGATGGGCCGTGAGCTGGCGGAGAGGTTCCCGGTGTTCGCGGAGGCGTTCGGGCGGGCGGCGGCGGAGATCGACCGTCGTCTGGGGGCGGAGCATCCGGTGGCGGATGTGGCGTTCGGCATGCCTGGTACGGAGGGGTTGCTGGACCGGACGCTGTACACGCAGACGGCGTTGTTCGCGTTGCAGGTGGGTCTGTTCCGGCTGTACGAGCACTGGGGTGTGCGGCCCGCGGTGCTGGTGGGGCAT
>NZ_LGEA01000164.1 GCF_001280065.1 Streptomyces sp. NRRL B-1140 | reverse complement strand
GTGCGACCTGATCAACAACTCGATGATGTCGCACAACAAGTACGTCCAGCAGGACGCTCTGGAGAAGCTGGACCTCGACCGGGTCAAGAGCGTGAAGAGCGCGAAGATCCCCGGCAACCAGATCACCGACCATGCCATCGGCAGCAGCTTCTACGGCGCCTGTATGGCGTACCGCACGGATGCGTTCGGGGGTAAGAAGCCGGAGTCGTGGGCGGACTTCTGGGACACCACGGTGTTCAAGGGCGGCCGCTCGATGTGCAACCCGGACGGTGATCTGCCGGAGCTGGAGTTCGCCCTGCTCGCCGACGGCGTCCCGATGGACAAGCTGTACCCGCTGGATGTGGACCGTGCGTTCAAGGTGCTGACCCGGCTGCGGGGTGACATCAAGAAGTACTGGGACAGCGGCCCGCTCCCTGGCGTGCTCCTCAGCCGCCAGGAGGTCACGATGTCCACCGTGTGGGACGGCCGGATCGCCGATCTGCAGAAGCAGGGCGTCCCGGTGCAGCGGCAACTCAACGGCATGCGCCGCCAGTTCCAGGGCTACGCCATCGCCAAGGGCGCCGCGAACGAGGACAACGCCTACCTGCTCATGGACTTCTCGCTGCGTGCGGAGAGCCAGGCCGCCCTGGCCAAGGCGTTCCCGTCGAACCCGTCGTCCCCCCTTGCCTACACGAAGCTCACCGAGGACGAGCGCAACGCGCTGGCCGGTGCTCCGAAGTACTACGACAAGGGTTTCGACGCGGATGTCGAGTGGTGGCTGAAGAACGAGTCGGCTGTCACCAAGCGCTGGTTGGAGTGGGCTCGT
>NZ_LGEA01000163.1 GCF_001280065.1 Streptomyces sp. NRRL B-1140 | reverse complement strand
ATGCCCCACCAGCACCGCGGGCCGCACACCCCAGTGCTCGTACAGCCGGAACAGACCCACCTGCAACGCGAACAACGCCGTCTGCGTGTACAGCGTCCGATCCAGCAACCCCTCCGTACCAGGCATGCCGAACGCCACATCCGCCACCGGATACTCCGCCCCCAGACGACGGTCGATCTCCGCCGCCGCCCGCCCGAACGCCTCCGCGAACACCGGGAACCTCTCCGCCAGTTCACGGCCCATCCCCGCGTACTGACCCCCCTGCCCCGAGAACAGGAACACGACCTCGTGCTCCCGGGTGCGGGCGCTGTACGTCCCGGGCGACACGCCTCCGTCCGCCAGGGTCCGGAGGCCGTCCAGGAGTTCCTCGGGGGTGCGCCCCACCACGACCGCCCGGTGGGGGAAGTGGGTGCGGGTGGTGGCGAGTGAGCGGCCGACGGACGTGGGATCGGGGGTGCCGCCTTCGAGGACGTACGCGCGCAGCCGATCGGCCTGTGCCCGCAGTGCCTGCTCGCTCTTCGCGGACAGCGGCCACAGCCAGGGGCCGTCGCTCCCGGTGTGTTCGTCCTCCCCGGCGGGTTCCTCGGCCGGTGCCTGCTCCAGCACCGCGTGCGCGTTGGTGCCGCTCACCCCGAACGACGACACCGCCGCCCGGCGCGGACCCTCCGACTCCGGCCACTCCCGCTCCCGCGTCAGCAACCGCACCCCGTCCGGCCACTCCACGTGCGGCGTCGGCTCATCCACGTGCAAGGTTTTGGGCAGCACACCGTGCCGCATCGCCTCCACCATCTTGATGACCCCGCCCACACCGGCCGCCGCCTGC
>NZ_LGEA01000162.1 GCF_001280065.1 Streptomyces sp. NRRL B-1140 | reverse complement strand
GCCGTGCAGGGACTGGCCGCGGTGCTGGGCGGGACGCAGTCCCTGCACACCAACTCCTTCGACGAGGCCATCGCCCTGCCCACCGACAAGTCCGCCCGATTGGCCCTGCGCACCCAGCAGGTCCTCGCCCACGAGACCGACGTGACCGCCACGGTCGACCCCTTCGCCGGGTCCTACGCCGTCGAGAGGATGACCGACGACGTCGAAGCCGCCGCCGTGGCGCTGATGGCCAGGGTGGAGGAGCTGGGGGGCGCCGTCGACGCCATCGAACAGGGTTTCCAGAAGGGCGAGATCGAGCGCAACGCCTACCGCATCGCCCAGGAGACCGACTCCGGAGAGCGGGTCGTGGTCGGCGTCAACCGCTTCCAGCTCGACGAGGAGGAACCGTACGAGCCGCTGCGTGTCGACCCCGCCATCGAGGCCCGGCAGGCCGAACGCCTGGCCGCGCTGCGCGCACAGCGCGACCAGCCGGCCGTCGGCGCGGCCCTGGGCGCGCTCAAGAAGGCCGCCGAGGGCGAGGACAACGTCCTCCACCCGATGAAGGAGGCACTCAAGGCCAGGGCCACCGTCGGCGAGGTCTGCGACGCGCTGCGCGAGGTGTGGGGGGCGTACGTCCCGTCCGACGCCTTCTGACCTGCGACCGGGCGGGGAGTGTCAGACCCGCGTGCGACACTCATGCGCATGTTCGGTGTCGTCGATCTGCCCACCTACCTGGCGGGCCTCGCCCTGATCATTCTGCTGCCCGGCCCCAACTCGCTGTACGTGCTGTCCGTGGCCGCCCGCCGTGGCGTACGCGCCGGGTACACCGCCTCGGCCGGAGTCTGGTGCGGGGACACGGTGCTGATGACGCTGTCCGCCGCCGGAGTGGCCTCGCTGCTCCAGGCGAACGCCGTGCTGTTCGCCGTCGTCAAGTACGCCGGCGCCGGATACCTGACCTGGCTGGCCATCGGCATGCTGCGCGCCGCGTGGGGGATGTGGCGGACGCGCGCGGAGCGGACCGCCGGTGACGAGGCGCCCGCGCCCGCCGAGGAGCGGCCTTTCCGCCGTGCCTTCGTGGTCAGCCTGTTCAACCCCAAGGCGATCCTCTTCTTCGTCGCCTTCTTCGTGCAGTTCGTGGACCCGGGGTATGCCTACCCCGCCCTGTCCTTCGTCGTCCTCGGCGCCCTGGCCCAGTTCGCCAGCGTGCTCTACCTCAGCGCGCTGATATTCGGCGGCACCCGGCTGGCCGCCGCCTTCCGCCGCCGCAGGCGTCTTTCGGCGGGGGCGACCTCGGCGGCGGGCGCGCTGTTCCTCGGGTTCGCGGTGAAGCTGTCGCTGGCGAGTTCGTGACGAGTCGGCGCGGCGCCTCGCCGCGCCGAGGCTCGCCGCGGTGCACGCGCGGGGTCCCAGGGCCCTCTCCGGCGCGTCAGGACCGTTTCGCGCGGGCCCGCCGTACGGCCCGGGTGAGGACGGGAGGCAGCAGGTCCTTGGCGAGTCGGCGGGCCATGGACGGGGCGGGCCGGGCCGGGCGCGCCGCATGCGATGCGCCGGCCTCGGGAGCGCGGACCGGTGCGGGCGCGGGCTCCACGTAGTGGCGTGAGGGCGGGAAGGCGGGTGGCTTCATGCCCCGGGAGCGGGTCCGGATCAGCCGGTGCCCGGCGGCCTCCTGCACGCTCAGCCCGACGTCGGTGCGCAGCCGGAGCATGGCGAGCAGTTCCTCCTGGAGCGGCTCGGGGTCGCCCCAGGTCGCGTAGAGCTTCTGCGTGCTGAGGCAGATCGGGCGCAGGCCGCGGTTGAGGACGGCCTCCCAGGCGGCGACCGAGACACCCGGGGTGTGCTCGGACCGGAAGTCGTCCAGGACCACGATGCCCTCGGGCAGCAGGATGTCGTGGGCCGCGCCGATGTCGCCGTACACATGCTCGTACAGGTGCGAGGCGTCGATGTGGATGAAGCGGCAGGAGGCCGGGGCCACCTTCTCGTCCACGAGGGAACTGGGGCCGGTGATCACCGTGGGCAGCGTGTCGTGGAAGGAGAGATAGTTCCGTTCGAACGCCTGCTGGGTGAGGGAGGCGTACGACTTGGCCGACTCGGCCTTGTTGGCGTCGTCCGGGGCGTCCCCCTCGAACAGGTCGCAGACCGTGAACCGCTCGCCGTCCTGGAGGTGGTGACCGAGGAGGATCGCGCTCTTGCCCAGGTAGACGCCGAGCTCCAGCAGGTCACCCTTTATGCCGGACTTCTTTTGCTGTTCGAGGAACCAGGTGAACAGTGTCTGGTCCAGGGCCGGGAACCAGCCGGGGACGTCGGCGAGTTCGCCGGGGTGCGTGTCGGTCGCTTGTGCGTGGGTCATGGGAGGAGCCTTCTCTCCGAGCGTTGCCCCGGTCGACGGCCGGCTGAACGTCCCGTGAACAGGGTCAGCGGGTCTTCGTCAGAGCCGCCCGCAACCGGGGCGTCAGCGGCTTCTCCACATATTTGTGCAGCAACCACGCCAGCAGCAGCATTGACGCCACCGTCAGTACGAAGGTCACCCCGGACGCCAGCCCCAGACCGCGGTGCAGGGCCTGGATCACCACCCAGCCGAGGTGCTCGTGCACCAGGTAGAAGGGGTACGTCAGCGCGCCCGCGACCGTCAGCCACCGCCAGTTCACCCGGCCCAGGAGGCCCAGCGCGATCGCGGCGACCGCAACGAAGCCGAACGTGACGACCGCGACGATCCCGAACGAGGAGCGGTAGGAGAAGGCCTCCGGGTCGGGGGCGTGCCACAGCGACCGCACCGCGTAGTGCTGGCCGATCAGCCAGCCGGCGGCGACGATGGCCCACCCGTAGACGTCCCGCCGGTCGCGGTGCACGAGGTAGAGGCCGACACCGCCGATGAAGAACGGCGCGTACTCGGGCATCAGGACGATGTCGAGCAGTGGCATGTTCGCGTTCTCGGCGATCACGGCCGCCAGCAGCCAGCCCGCGCAGAACATGACCACCCGGCGGCGGTTCGCGCCGGGCAGCACGACGCACAGGGCGAACAGGGCATAGAAGCGGACCTCCGCCCACAGGGTCCAGCACACGCCGAGTACCCGGTCCACGCCCAGCGGCATCTGCAGCATGGTCAGGTTGACCAGGGCGTCGCTGGGGGAGACGGCCTGGTAGGCGACCACCGGCAGCGCGAACACGGCCGTGACGAGGAGCACCGCCACCCAGTAGGCGGGCATCAGCCGGGAGGCACGGGAGGCGACGAACGACTGCAGGGGACGGCCCCAGCCGCTCATGCAGATCACGAACCCGCTGATCACGAAGAAGACCTGGACGCCGAGGCAGCCGTAGGCGAACAGCGAGTGCAGTGTGGGGAACTGGTCCCGGGGCGAGGTGCCCCAGGCCTGGGCGACCTCACCGCCGCGCCCACCGTAGTGGTAGAGCGCCACCATCAGCGCGGCCACCAGCCGCAGTCCGTCCAGGGCACGCAGCCGCCCCGCGGAGTCGTTTCTGCGCCGTGGGACGGTCGTGGCGCCCGGTGGGTCGACCAGCACGGCGACACCGGGCGGGGGCTTGCGGGTGCTGACGACCGTCTCGGTCACGCTGGAAACCTCGGTGTGGTTCGTATGTCCTTCGTCTGAGCCGCCTGTGGGCGGGCGCCTGTCACCCTAGGACGAGAGTTGACGCAATCACGTTCGATGGCGACAGGCTTCGCCCGCCGGTCCCCATGGGTTCATCTGGATGTCGCCGGGGCCGGTCGGAGACCGGCGGGCGGGACCCGTTCATCGGCGTCCGCCTCGCGCCGGACGGGACCCGTTCATCGGCGTACCGCCTTGCGCAGGGCCCGGGCCCGCCTGACCACCCGGCGTGCCGTGGAGTTGCGCGGCAGGAACGCCAGCCGCTGCGGAATGCCCCCGGGCAGCCCGAGCGCGGTGAGGCGGCGCTTCTTGAAGTAGCGCCGGGTGCGCGGGCCGAGGTGCCGGGCGAGGAACCGCTCGGCCTGCGGGCGCAGGTCGGGGTAGATCTGCGGCTGCATGGTGAACCCGAGGGCCGTGACGAGGGCGGACAGCCGCTCGGCCGGCAGGAGATCACCGTCCGCGTCGCTCTCCAGCCCGGGCAGCAGCGCGTCCGCCAGCGCGGTCGGGACCCGGTTGCTGTTCTGATATGGCGTCAGCCGCTCCAGCAGCAGCTCGGTCCCGATGCGGGCGACCGGCAGGTCGTAGAAGGCGGAGGCCGTGAACAGCGCCGTCGAGAAACAGCCGACGACCAGCGCGGGCCGGGCCCGGTCGAAGAGCACCTCGGCGAGCACGGGCGTGTCCAGGACCGTGAGGTCCACGCCGAGCTTCTCGGCCTCGGTCTCCAGGGCACGGCTGTAGCGGGCCGGTGCGGTCGGGTGGGGCTTGAAGACGACCGTGCGGTGACCGCGGGCGACAGCGCCACGCATCATCCGCACATGCAGGTCCTCTTCCTCCTCGGGGGAGAGGATGTTCAGCGCGGACAGGTACTGGCCGAGCAGCAGCGCCGAGTCGCCGGGCAGGTCTGGCAGTTCGGGCACGGTCTCGGTGACCTCCCCGAGCACCTTCAGGAACGCGGGCGTCGGCACCAGGTGCGCCGGCACGCCGAACTCGGTGAGCAGCATCGGCGTGACCCCCGGCACCAGATCCAGGTGCAGCAGCCTGCGCACACGCGTGCCGACCAGCGGGTCGAGCTTGTTGCGGGTGGGGCCGTAGCTCATCAGCCCGTCGGCGTAGACATCGACGGGCGCGTCGGTGAACAGCTGGGCCACCGTCAGGGCGGGCGCCACCTGGAGGGACTCCAGGACCAGGCTCACGCGGTCGTCGTCCAGGCCCCACAGCAGCCGCAGATAGCGCTCGAAGAGCGGGATGTCGTCGGACCGCGGCGTCCAGGCCCCCGGGTGGAAGGGGCGGATGGCCTCGTTCCAGGACAGTACCTCGTCGAAGTGCTCGCGCAGCGGGGCGAAGCCCGGCATCTCGTCGAGGGCCGGAGTGGTCTCCGGAGTCGCGGAGTTGTTGAACACCAGCAGCACCCGGCGGTCCGGCTCCTCGAAGAGGTCGGAGTCGATCGCGGCGGCCAGGGTGGCGACGCCGTACAGCGTCGACGCGCAGAAGATCTGAGTGGTCCCGGGCATCAGGCGGCCGCTCCCGTCGTGGTGACCCGGCGCCGCAGCCGCCGCAGTGTGGACGAGCGGTCCATGTCCATGGCCTCCAGTGCGTCGGCGAGTACGTCCTGCGGCATGCGCTTGACGGCTGCCGCGCTCATCGACCGCAGCTGCCTGGCCACGGCCGGTTCGAACCTGTCCTCGTGGGAGAGGTGGTGGGCGATGATCGCGCAGTAGGTCCGCACCGCCTTGGGCAGCAGCCGGTCGGCGTCGCGGTCCGCGGCCGTCTCCTCGATCACCTGGTCGAAGGCGCGGATGAAGTCGAGCTGGCGCACATCGCCGATCTGCGTCAGGGACGAGGCCACCCCGCGCCGGTAGAAGACGCCCAGCAGGCTCACCACGGCGAACGACTCCGCCTCACGGTGCAACTTCCAGATCCACGGCCGGTCCTCGGCCGTGCGCAACCCGTCGGTGAAGTGGAGCACCCCCTTGTCCACGAGGCGGCGGTGGTAGGCGCCGGCCCAGGCGTAGGCGTAGTCCACGGACGTGGAGCGGTGGGCGGGCAGGATCGCCTCCCGCGGGTCGAACGCCTCCCAGCGGCGCCCGACCGGCACCCGGTGCACGGAACGGGCGCGCGCGGTGGCCTGCACATGGTCGGTGCGCACGAAGTCGCACCCCAAGTGGTCCATCGACGACACCAGTTGGGCGTAGTAACCGGGGGCCAGCCAGTCGTCGCCGTCCAGGAACGTCAGGTACTCGCCCTGCGCCGCGTCCAGGCCGGTGTTGCGGGCGGTGGCGAGCCCGCCGTTGCGCTCGTGACGGATGTACCGCACCTGGGCGACATCCGAAAGCTCCTCGGCCGCTCGTTCGAGAATGGCCGGAGTTTCGTCCTTGGAATGGTCGTCGACCAGGATGAACTCGAAATCCCGGTCGGCGTTCAATCGAAGGCTTCTGAGGGTGTCCGGGGCATATTGCTGCACGTTGTAGAACGGCACGATCACGGAAAGCTTAGGCACCCGCAAAACGTTAGGAGGCCGCCCGGCAGCGGAACTTTCCGATGAAGGTACACCGGGTGAACTGAATGTGTCAGAACGGTGCACCGCGTGTACTTCCCGCCTGCCGGCAGGCCAGTTCGGCTCTCGGTGGGCTGTTGTTAACTTTTCGTTGAGTCGCGGTTCCGCCATACCTAGGATTCGCTTCCTAGCGTCTTCGACGTGCCAGCAAGTACACCGAAGCGCCCGCGAATCGCCGTCCTCGCGGACAGCGACACCCGATGGAAATGGGGTGCGCTGACCGCGGACCGCATCGCCCCGGGACCGTCCATGGAAACCGCGCCGCGCGAAGCCGCGCAAGCCGGCCCCCTCCTCGACGGATTCCTGCTGCGCGGCCGGGCGACGCCCACCCCGCGCCAGCTCCGGGAAGTGGGCGTACGCGCCGACTCGCTGCGGGAGGTCACCGCGGTCGAGTTCCTGCGCGCCATGGCCGAGGGGGACTACGACGTCCTGGTCCTCTCCCTGGTCGGCGGCGGTGTGCAGGCGATGCTGCACGGCCTGGCACGCGTCTGGGAGCACCGCGCCTCGCGGCCCGTCGTCGTCACCGGCTACGTCGGCGTCGTCTACGAGAAGCTCGCCGACGGTCTGCTGCTGCGGCACGGCGCGGACCTGGTCCTCGCCAACTCCCGCCAGGACGCGGACCGTTTTCGGGCCGTCTACGAGGGAGTGGGCGCCGACGCCTCCGCGGTGACCGAGGTGGCCCTGCCGTTCCTCGGCGGCGCGGCCTACGAAGGCGAACACACGCCCTACACGGTCGTGTTCGCCGCCCAGCCCTCCGTCCCGGACAGCCGCAAGGACCGTACGTACCTGCTGAACCGGCTGGTGCAGCACGCCCGCAGGCACCCCGAGCGCGAAGTGCTGCTGAAGCTGCGCTCCAAGCCGGGCGAACACACCACCCACATCGAGGAGTTGCCCTACCAGAAGCTGGTGCAGCGCCTCGATCCGCCCGCCAACTTCAGCCTGGTGTACGGCAACATGGGCGAGGTCCTCGACCGGACCGACCTGCTGGTGACGGTCAGCTCCACGGCCGCCCTGGAGTCACTGCACCGCCGCATCCCGACCGTCGTCCTGACCGACCTCGGCATCCGCGAATCGCTCGGCAACCACCACTTCGTGGGCTCCGGCTGCCTCGCCTCCTGGGACCAGCTCGACGCCGGACACCGGCCCGTGCCCGACGAGGAGTGGGTCTCCCGGCAGGGCGTCGCCGCGGACGGCTCCTACGACTCCGCTTTCGACGCGGCACGCAAGCGCATCGCCGGGCTGCTCGACCGGCCCGGCGGCCTGCCCCCGCTGACCCCGTACTACACCCCCGTCACCGCGCCCGGCTATCTGCCCGGGATCCTCGCCCGCCACCACCTCGGTCCGGACGGCACCCCGCTGCCCGGCGCGCCCGCCGCCGACAAGGACCCCGGAGCGGTCCGGCAGATCGTGCGCCGGGCGGCGCGCGGCGCCTACCGCCACGGCGTGCAGCGCGTGGCGCCCGTCATCCGGCGGATGGGCGAGCTGTGAGCCGCCCCGAGACCCCTGCCCAAGGAGTAGACCCCATGTCCCACCCGGAAGCGGGCCGAGGCGCCTCCGTGCGCCGCGTGCTCGCGGTGATCCCCGCGCGCGGCGGATCCAAGGGCGTGCCCGCGAAGAACCTCCTCCCCGTCGGCGGTGTCCCGCTGGTGGCGCGGGCGGTGCGAGAGTGCCGGTCGGCCCGGCTGGTGACGGACGTCGTGGTCTCCACCGACGACCAGGCCATCGCGGCCGCCGCCCGCGAGGCCGGTGCCGAGGTCGTGCTGCGACCCGCCGCCATCGCCGGCGACACCGCCACCTCCGAGGCCGCCGTCCTGCACGCCATGGACGCCCACGAGGCCCTGCACGGGGCGCCGGTGGACGTGGTCCTGCTCGTGCAGTGCACCAGCCCGTTCCTCGTCCGCGAGGACATCGACGGGGTGGCGGGCGCGATCGCCGAGAACGGCGCCGACACCGCGGTGACCGTGGCCCCGTTCCACGGGTTCATCTGGCGGGACGCCGACACCGAGGCCACCTCCGGGGAGGTGAGCGGCGGATACGGCGTCAACCACGACAAGTCCTTCCGGCCCCGCCGCCAGGACCGCCCCCAGGACCTGCTGGAGACCGGCGCCGCCTACGCCATGGACGCGGCGGGCTTCCGCGAGCACCGGCACCGCTTCTTCGGACACACCGAACTCGTCCGGACCGACCCGGCCCGCGTGCTGGAGATCGACGACCCGCACGACCTCGCCCGCGCCCGGGCCCTCGCGCCGCTCTTCGACGCGAACCGGCCCGGCGCCCTCCCGGCCGCCGACGACATCGACGCGGTCGTCCTCGACTTCGACGGCACCCAGACCGACGACCGGGTGCTGGTCGACTCCGACGGACGGGAGTTCGTCTCCGTGCACCGCGGGGACGGACTCGGCATCGCGGCCCTCCGCAGGAGCGGCCTGAAGATGCTGATCCTGTCCACGGAACAGAACCCTGTGGTCGCCGCCCGGGCCCGGAAGCTCAAGCTCCCGGTGCTGCACGGCATCGACCGCAAGGACCTCGCCCTCAAGCAGTGGTGCGAGGAGCAGGGCATCGCGCCGGAGCGCGTGCTCTACGTCGGCAACGACGTCAATGACCTCCCGTGCTTCGCCCTCGTGGGCTGGCCCGTGGCGGTCGCGAGCGCCCACGACGTCGTGCGCGGCGCCGCACGCGCGGTCACCACCGTCCCCGGCGGTGACGGCGCGATCCGGGAGATCGCCAGCTGGATCCTCGGCCCCTCTCTCGATTCCCTCACCAAGTAAGGAACTCTTCGCCATGAGCAACAACTCCCGCATCCGCAAGTTCGGTACGCGCGAGGCCGGCCCCGGCCGCCCCGTCTACGTCACCGGCGAGATCGGCATCAACCACAACGGCGACATCGAGAACGCCTTCAAGCTCATCGACGCCGCCGCCGAGGCCGGCTGCGACGCGGTCAAGTTCCAGAAGCGCACCCCGGAGATCTGCACCCCGCGCGACCAGTGGGACATCGAGCGCGACACCCCCTGGGGCCGCATGACGTACATCGACTACCGCCACCGCGTGGAGTTCGGCGAGGAGGAGTACGGCCAGATCGATGCCTACTGCAAGAAGAAGGGCATCGACTGGTTCGCCTCCCCGTGGGACACCGAGGCCGTCGCCTTCCTGGAGAAGTTCGACGTCCCCGCCCACAAGGTCGCCTCCGCCTCCCTCACGGACGACGAGCTGCTGCGCGCCCTGCGGGCCACCGGCCGCACGATCATCCTCTCCACCGGCATGTCGACGCCGAAGCAGATCCGTCACGCCGTCGAGGTCCTGGGCAGCGAGAACATCCTGCTCTGCCACGCCACCTCGACGTACCCGGCGAAGGCCGAGGAGCTCAACCTCCGCGTCATCAACACCCTCCAGGCCGAGTACCCGAACGTCCCGATCGGCTACTCCGGCCACGAGACCGGCCTGCAGACCACCCTCGCCGCCGTCGCCCTCGGCGCCACCTTCGTCGAGCGCCACATCACCCTCGACCGCGCCATGTGGGGCTCCGACCAGGCCGCCTCCGTGGAGCCGCAGGGCCTGACCCGCCTCGTCCGCGACATCCGCACCATCGAGGCCTCCCTCGGCGACGGCGTCAAGAAGGTCTACGAGTCCGAGCTGGGCCCGATGAAGAAGCTGCGCCGCGTCGCCGGTGTGGTCGCCGAGGCGGAGATCGCCACGGCGGCGGGCGAGCCGGTCGGCGTCTGAACGCACCACCCCCACAACCCCCTTACGACGGGACGGTCGTACCTCGATGAGCCCCCGCGCCGGGAACGCCGGCCCCCACACTCTCGCCTTCGTCGAGAGCCCGGTACAGCTGCTGAACGTGCTGGAGTGGGCGCATGCGCACGCCCCCGGCGTGGGGCTCACCCTCGTGGTGCTGTCGCCCGTCGACCCGATGACACGCGGCCAGCTGCGGCGGATGTCCGACCTGGCCCGCGACGAGGGGCACGAGGTCCGCTGGGAGGAAGCACGCGGCGGACCGCTGGCGCCCTTCCAGACCATCGGCGGCCTGACCGGCCTGCTCCGCAGGGCACGCCGGGTCGTGCTGGGGGACCCCTTCTCCCGCTACGTCCAGCTGCTGCTGACGATCACCCGTGCCCGTGACCTCGTCGTCGTCGACGACGGCACGGCGACGATGGAGTTCGTCGGGCAGCTGGCCCGCGGCGAACGACTGGTGCGCTGGCACCGCAAGGGCGGCCGCCCCGGCCCGCGGGACGTGATCTTCGCGCCGGTGTCGGCCTCGGCACGCCGCCGGCTGACGCCCGGCGACCGCCGCCGCATCGAGATCTTCTCCTCCATGCCGATGGAGGAGACCCCGGCGGGCGTCACGGTGAGCGCCAACGCCTTCGCCTGGACCCGGGCCCGCTTCGGCCCGCCCCGGATCACCAAGGGCGCCGACCTGGTCGGCACGTCCCTGGTGGAGACCGGCGTGGTGGACGACGGCCGTTATCTGCAGGCCGTCCACGCCCTGGCCAGGGCCCACGGCGCCACCCGCTACTTCGCCCACCGCCGCGAGAGCACGGACAAGCTCCACCGCCTCGCGGCCGGGACCGGCCTGGAGATCGTCCGCCCCGAGCTCCCGCTCGAACTGATCGCCCGCCGCGGCCCCATAGGCCGGACGATCCTCAGCTTCCCCTCCACCGTCGTCCACACCCTCCCCCTCGCCCTGTCCGGCACGGAGGTACGCGTCGCGGTCTGCGACATCGACCCCGCCTGGCTGACCGAGAACGCCTCCCCGCGCGCCCAGGGCTTCCTGTCCGGGGTGACGGGAACGGCCCGGGACGTGCACCGGCTCTCGCCGACGGCCCCGGGGCCCGTGCCGGAGCCGCCGCACCGGAGCACGGTGGAGCCGGCCGATCCCACGGGACCGGCGCACACGGCTCGTCTCACCGCCCCCTCACCCCCGTCGGGCCTGCCCGGCCAGGCGGGGACACCGGGAGCGGTGGCGGCCGGCTAGGAACGGGAGCCGGACCGGACGGCGGCCCGAACGACAGGCCCTCCTAGCCGTCCGCCGCGGGCACCTCGTCCACCGGCGGCCTGCGCGCCAGCAGAAAGGCGCGCGGCAGCTTCTCCCCGGCCTCCGGCTCGCGCAGGACACGTGCACGGAGGTCCAGGCCCGCCCGGGTGAGGTGCCCGGCGACCGTGTCGGGCGTGCGCCAGTAGTAGTCGAGCGAGATCTCCCGCCCGAAGCGCTCGGTCAGGCGCTGGTGCCCGTCCTCGTCCCCGGACTGGAAGCCGAGCAGCACCGGCGCCCCCGGCAGCAGGACGCGGCGGAACCCGGCGAAGACGGACGGCAGGTGTTCGTCCGGCACGTGGATGATCGAGTAGAGCGCGACGATCCCGCCGAGCGTCGCCTCCGGCAGGTCCAGGGCCGTCATCGAACCGACGTGGAAGCGCAGCTCCGGGTGGGCGCGCCGGGCCAGGGCCACCATGCGGGGCGACGCGTCGACCCCGAACACCGGCAGCCCGGCCTCGTGCAGCCGCGCCGTCACGTAACCCGGCCCGCTGCCGATGTCCGCGACCGGCGGGCGCCCGGGCACCCCCGGCGCCCGGACCAGCTCCACGAAGGCCGACAGCAGCGCCCGCTCCAGTGGTCTTCCGGCCAGGCTGTCGGGATGTTCGGCAGCATAGGCCTCGGCGATGGCGTCGTACGAGAGCTGCGTGGACTCGACAAAATCGGGGGCGCGCACGAGGCGCACACTAGCGGGGCGCGCGTCCGGCAGATGAACACGCCGGTGTTCACCGCGCACGGCGTGGTATCCGTGGAGAGGATGGATGGATACCGGAGTCGTGGCGTCGATGTGGTCGAAGTCACACTCTGGGGGGTGGATGGCCCGGTCCGGCCCAAAAGGCAGGCGAGTTTACCCATCCCACTTGATAGCTATGCGCCGGGCGATCATATTTTCTTCCCCTATCGGGTTGAAGTTTTGTTGATCCAGGGTCGATCGACCGCCCGGGCGCCCTACCCTTCAAAGGGTGAAGCCACTGATGTCACTGGAGTCCGAGGTCGATCTTCCCGGCGGAGCCGTGCTTCCCGGTGCCCTGCCCGACGCTCTGCGGGCCGAGCTCATCGCGTTCCGGCGCGACCTCCACATGCACCCGGAGCTCGGCAACCAGGAGTTCCGCACGACCGCCGCGATCAAGGAGCGGCTGGAGCGGGCCGGCCTCAAGCCACGCGTCCTCGCCGTGGGGACCGGACTCGTCTGTGACATCGGCGTGGAGGGCGAGCAGTGGGACGGCGGTCCCAGCATGCTCGCCCTGCGGGCCGACATCGACGGCCTGCCCATCCCGGACACCAAGGCGGAGTGCCCCTACCGCTCGACCGTGCCCGACCGCGCGCACGCCTGCGGTCACGACGTGCACACCACCGTCGTGCTCGGTGCCGGTCTCGTCCTCGCCGAGCTGCACCGGCAGGGCGCCCTGCCCCGCCCCGTGCGGCTGATCTTCCAGCCCGCCGAGGAGGTGCTGCCCGGCGGCGCGGCCGACGCCATCAAGTGCGGGGCGCTGGAGGGTGTCGGTGCCATCATCGCCGTGCACTGCGACCCCCGGGTGGACGCCGGCAAGATCGGACTCCGCGAGGGCCCCATCACCTCGGCCTGCGACCGGCTGGAGATCGGCCTCGACGGCCCGGGCGGCCACACCGCCCGCCCCCACCTCACCACCGACCTGGTCACCGCCGCCGCCCGCGTCGTCACCGACGTACCCGCGCTGGTCGGCCGCCGCTTCGACAGCCGCAGCGGGCTCGCCATCACCTGGGGCCGCGTCGAGTCGGGGCACGCGCCGAACGTGATCCCGCAGCACGCCGAGCTCTCCGGCACCGTGCGCTGCCTCGACCTGGAGGCGTGGCGGCAGGCCCCCGACGTGGTGGTCGCCGCCATCGACGAGATCGCGAATCTGTACCGCGCCAAGTCGGAGATCAACTACGTCCGCGGCGTGCCGCCCGTCGTCAACGAGCCCGGCGTCACCGAACTGCTGCGCGACGCGATGATCGCCCGCCGCGGGGTCGAGTCCGTCGAGGGCACCGAGCAGAGCCTCGGCGGCGAGGACTTCTCCTGGTACCTGGAGCGCGTCCCCGGCGCGATGGCCCGCCTGGGCGTCCGCACCCCCGGCGAACGCCACATCCGTGACCTCCACCAGGGCGACTTCGACGTCGACGAGTCGGCCATCACGGTAGGAGTCGAACTCTTCACGGCCGCGGCCCTGGTCAACGGCCTCCGCTAGCACCACCCCCTCCGACCAGGGCCGGCCGTGCCCCTCTTGGGCGCGCGGGGAACGGCGCGACAAGCCCCGACGGCGCCGCACGGGCAATTCAGGGGCGCGGGGAACGGCGCGACAAGCCCCGACGGCGCCGCAGGGGAACGGCGCGACAAGCCCCGACGGCGCCGCACGGGCAATTCAGGGGCGCGGGGAACGGCGCGACAAGCCCCGACGGCGCCGCACGGGCAATTCAGGCGCGCGGGGAACGGCGCAACAAGCCCCGACGGCGCCGCACGGGTAACTCAGGGGCGCGGGGAACGGCGCGACAAGCCCCGACGGCGCCGCACGGGTAACTCAGGGGCGCGGGGAACGGCGCGACAAGCCCCGACGGCGCCGCACAGGTCACTCAGGGGCGCGGGGAACTGCGCAACAAGCCACGACGGCGCCGCAGGGACCCGACGACCTCGACCCCCACAGCCCCGGCCCCGGGCCGCCACACCCCCGGCCCCAACGGCCGACCCTCCGGTTGCGAGCGGCGCAGCCTCACGGCAGCCTGGTGCGCGTCACGAGGTAGGCACGCGCCGTGTCCCCGACTACACCTTTCGACCCCGTTCGATCCTGTGGTTCACAAGGGCGTAACCGGCCATCGGCACGAATGGATAACGGCCCCGCGGCGAACCGTTCCCAGGAGTGTCTACGCGCGTTAATGTGCGCCGAACCGAGCACCCATCGCGGGGCTTTGGAGAATGGGGAACTTCAGATGCGTCGGATTTCCAAACTGACCCGTGTCGCGGTGGGGGTCGCGTCGCTCGGGCTCGTCGCCACGGCCTGCGGCGGCACCAGCAGTGACAGCGGCGGCAGCGACAGCAGCGACAAGGGCCTGGCCATCGCCTACGACGTCGGCGGCAAGGGCGACCAGTCCTTCAACGACGCCGCCTACGCGGGCCTGACGAAGGCCAAGGACGAGTTCGGCTACAAGACGGCCGACATCGAGCCCACCGAGGGCGAGACGAACGCCGACAAGGAACAGCGCCTGGCGTCGCTGGCCAAGCAGGGCTACAACCCGGTCATCGGTGTCGGCTTCGCCTACGGCCCGGCGATGAAGGCCGTGGCCGCCAAGTACCCGAAGACCACCTTCGGCATCGTGGACTCCGTCGTCCCGGGCAAGAACGTCGCCTCCCTCGTCTTCGCCGAGGAGCAGGCCTCGTACCTCGCCGGTGTCGCCGCCGCCAAGGCCACGAAGACCGACGTCGTCGGCTTCGTCGGCGGTGTCGACGTGCCGCTGATCCACAAGTTCGAGGCCGGCTACAAGCAGGGCGTGCAGGACACCAACTCCAAGGTGAAGGTCCTGTCGCAGTACCTGACGCAGACGGCCGAGGAGGGTGGCTTCTCCAGCCCGGACAAGGGCAAGGCCGCCGCCGAGGGCCAGATCGAGAAGAAGGCCGACGTGCTCTACGCGGCCGCCGGCCTGTCCGGCCAGGGTGTCATCGAGGCCGCGGCCAAGGCGAAGGTCTGGGCGATCGGCGTCGACTCCGACCAGTACAAGCAGGCCGCCCTGGCGCCGTACAAGAACTACATCCTCACCTCCGCGCTCAAGGACGTCGGCGGCGCGGTCTACGCCCTGTCCAAGTCGGTCCACGACGACAAGCCGCTGACCGGCACCCAGACCTTCGACCTGAAGGTCAACGGCGTGGGCCTGGCGGAGTCCAACCCGGAGTACGCGAAGGTCGCGGGTCTCCAGGACGCGGTGAACAAGGCCAAGCAGGAGATCATCGACGGCAAGATCAAGGTCAACACCGAGTGATCCGACCGGTCTGACCAGCCGGAGCGGGCGGGCACCTCCTGGGTGCCCGCCCGCTCCGCGTTTCCCGGCCCTGCCGGAAACGGATCACCCAGCGCCACGCCCCGTTTGCGGTCGGCAACGCCCCGGCCAAGTCCGGGTGATGGCTTGGCCACGGGCGCATAACAAGGTGGACAGAAGGGGTTTTCAGGCAGGTCTACGCGCGTTAATCTGCGGCGAAGCCAGCGCTGAAGCTGAACCGTCCGGCGCTGTGCACCTCGGTTGTACGACAGGAGCACCCACACATGCGCCGGATTTCCCGGATCACGGTCGCAGGCGCAGCGACCGCCTCCCTGGCCCTCGCGCTCTCCGCCTGCGGCGGCACCTCGACCTCTGCCGGGTCGTCGGACTCGAAGGGCGACAAGGGCCTCGCCATCGCCTACGACGTCGGCGGCAAGGGCGACCAGTCCTTCAACGACGCCGCGTACGCGGGCCTGGAGCAGGCGAAGAAGGAGTTCGGGTACCAGACGGCCGACGTGGAGCCCACCGAGGGCGAGACGAACGCCGACAAGGAGCAGCGCCTGGTCTCCCTGGCCAAGCAGGGCTACAACCCGGTCGTCGGTGTCGGCTACGCGTACGCCGCCGCCGTGAAGGGCGCCGCGGAGAAGTTCCCGAAGACCACCTTCGGCATCGTCGACGACGCCACGATCAACACCAAGAACGTGGCCGACCTGGTCTTCAACGAGGAGCAGGCCTCCTACCTGGCCGGTGTCGCCGCCGCCAAGACCAGCAAGACCAAGGTCGTCGGCTTCGTCGGCGGCGTGGACATCCCGCTGATCCACAAGTTCCAGGCGGGCTTCGCGCAGGGCGTCAAGGACACCGACCCCAAGGTCAAGGTGCTCTCGCAGTACCTGACGCAGACCGCCGAGGAGGGCGGTTTCGCCAGCCCCGACAAGGGCAAGACGGCCGCCGAAGGCCAGATCGAGCAGAAGGCCGACGTCGTCTACGCGGCCGCCGGTCTGTCGGGCCAGGGTGTCATCGAGGCCGCCGCCACCGAGAAGGTGTGGGCCATCGGTGTCGACTCCGACCAGTACCAGCAGGAAGCCCTTGCCAAGTACAAGGACTCCATCCTCACGTCGGCGATGAAGGACGTCGCCAAGGCGGTGTACAACCTGGCGAAGTCGGTCGAGGACGGCAAGCCCGAGACCGGTATCGTTCGTGGCGATCTGAAGTCCGGCGAGGTGAGCCTGTCGAACTCCAACCCGAAGTTCGCGGACGACGCCGAGCTCCAGGCAGCCATCAAGACGGCCAAGGAGAAGATCATCAGCGGCGAGATCAAGGTCAAGAGCAGCTGACGAGCGACTGCCTCGAAGCAGGCGGTAACCCCCGGGGTTACGTCCGCTCGACGGGGTGCGGGGAGCTGCTCCTCGTGCCCCGTTGCCGCGGGGCGTCGGCCCCTTTGTATGCCGTAGGGGCGCTACGCGCGTAGACGGCCCCCGTCCCCAGGAGAGTGCGCCATCAACGCGTCCAGCAGCCCTCCGGCCGGAGCGGCGGTCAACGAATCGGTGACCGCCGTCGAACTCGCCGGGATCACCAAGCGTTTCCCCGGAGTCGTGGCCAACCACGACATCCACCTCACCGTCCGCAAGGGCACCGTGCACGCCCTGGTCGGCGAGAACGGCGCCGGCAAGTCGACGCTGATGAAGATCCTCTACGGCATGCAGAAGCCGGACGAGGGCACCATCGCCGTGGGTGGCGAGCAGGTGACCTTCTCGTCGCCGGCCGACGCCATCGTCCGCGGCATCGGCATGGTCCACCAGCACTTCATGCTCGCCGACAACCTCACGGTCCTCGAGAACGTGGTCCTCGGCAGCGAGAAGCTCTACGGCATCGGCGCCAGGGCCCGCCGCAAGATCAAGGAGCTCTCCGAGCGTTACGGCCTCGGCGTCGAGCCCGACCTCCTCGTCGAGGAGCTCGGCGTCGCCGCCCGCCAGCGCGTGGAGATCCTCAAGGTCCTCTACCGCGGCGCCACCACCCTCATCCTCGACGAGCCGACCGCCGTGCTCGTGCCGCAGGAAGTGGACGCGCTCTTCGCCAACCTGCGCGAACTGCGCTCCGAGGGCCTGTCGGTCATCTTCATCTCCCACAAGCTCGGCGAGGTGCTCTCCGTCGCCGACGAGATCACCGTCATCCGCCGCGGCACCACCGTCGGCACGGCCGTCCCCTCCGAGACGACGCCCCGTCAGCTCGCCGAGATGATGGTCGGCAGCGAGCTGCCCACGCCCGAGACGGCCGAGTCCACCGTCACCGACCGCCCGGTCATCAGCGTCGACAAGCTGCGCCTCGCGGCCCCCGGCGGCAAGGCCCTCCTCGACGACATCAGCTTCACCATCCACGCGGGCGAGATCCTCGGCATCGCCGGTGTCGAGGGCAACGGCCAGACCGAACTCGTCGACGCCCTCATCGGCCTCCGTGCCGCCGACACCGGCACCATCCGGCTCGCCGACGAGGAGATCACCGCCTGGCCCACCCGCAGGCGCCGCGAGCAGGGCATCGGCTACATCCCCGAGGACCGGCACCGCCACGGCCTCCTGCTGGAGGCACCCCTCTGGGAGAACCGTATCCTCGGCCACGTCACCGAGAAGCCCCTCGCCAAGGGCGTGTGGCTGGACCCGAAGGCTGCCCAGGAGGACACCCGCCGGATCGTGACGGAGTACGACGTCCGCACCCCCGGCATCGACGTCACCGCGGCCTCCCTGTCGGGCGGCAACCAGCAGAAGCTGATCGTCGGCCGCGAGATGAGCCACAAGCCGCGCTTCCTCATCGCCGCGCACCCCACCCGGGGCGTGGACGTCGGCGCCCAGGCCGCCATCTGGGACCACATCCGCGAGGCGCGCCGCGAGGGCCTGGCCGTGCTGCTGATCTCCGCCGACCTGGACGAGCTGATCGGTCTGTCCGACACGCTGCGCGTGATCTACAACGGCAAGCTGGTCGCGGACGCCGACCCGGCCACCATCACCCCCGAGGAGCTCGGCTCGGCCATGACCGGCGCCGCCACCGGCCACCTCGAGCACGACGACACCCCCGAGACCTCGAAGGCCGACGCCCCCGAGTCTCCGGAAGACGAGGCCCGCTGATGAAGAAGTTCGACAAGGAGCGCCTGCTCCTCGCGGTGGCCGGACCGGTCATCGCGCTGGCCGTGGCCTTCGTCCTGAGCGCGATCGTGCTGCTCGCCTCGGGCAAGAGCCCCTTCGAGCCGTTCGCCCTGATGTTCGAGCAGCTGGGCTTCTCCGACATCCAGGTCCTGATCATCAACCAGGCCTCGATGTACTACATCGCGGCCCTCGCGGTGGCCATCGGCTTCCGTATGAACCTGTTCAACATCGGCGTCGACGGCCAGTACCAGCTCGGCGCCATGATGGCCGCCATCGTCGGTGCCCATGTGGCCCTGCCGGCCGTGCTGCAGGTCCCGCTGCTGCTCCTGACCGCCGTCCTCACCGGCGCCTTCTGGTCCGGCATCGCCGGCGTCCTGAAGGTCACCCGGGGCGTCAGCGAGGTGGTCGCCACGATCATGCTCAACGCGATCGCCACCTCCGTGATCGCCTACATGTGGCTGCCGAACGTCTTCGGTGTCAAGGCCGGCAACAACAACACCACCGGCGAGATGTCCGAGTCCGGCTGGATCCCCGGGATCAGCCTGGGCGACGCCGGGGAGATCTACGGCCTGGTGCTGCTCGCCGTCCTGCTCGGCATCGGCTACTGGATCGTCCTCAACCGCACCCGCTTCGGCTTCGACCTGCGTGCCTCCGGCGCCTCGTCGACCGCCGCCGCGGCCAGTGGCGTCGACCCCAAGCGCATGGTGCTCACCGCCATGCTGATCTCCGGCGGCATCGCGGGCCTGGCCGGCCTGCCGATCCTGCTCGGCGACAGCCACACCTACGACCTCAACTTCCCCACCGGCATCGGTTTCCTCGGCATCGGCATCGCCCTGCTCGGCCGCAACAGCCCGGTCGGCATCGCCTTCGCCGCCCTGCTGTGGGCCTGGCTCGACAAGGCCTCGCCCGAGCTGGACTTCCACGGCTACGACAAGGAGATCGCGGTCATCATGCAGGGCCTGATCGTCCTCTCGGTCGTCGTCTCCTACGAGGCCGTCCGCGAATGGGGTCTGCGCCGCCAGCAGCGTCGCGTCGGCGCCGAACTCGCCGCCGGACACGTCCTCGGCGCTCAGAACACGAAGGAGGTGGCTGGCCGATGACCACCGCGACCGACGTCAACCAGCCCACGCTGCAGCCCGCGGCGCCGACCGGCCGCCGCCTGTCGTGGCCCGTCCTGCTGCTCGTCATCGCCGGAGGCCTGGCGCTCACCTCGATCGTCCGCCTCATCACCGGCGCCGACGGGATCACCAACGTCAGCCAGATGTCCACCGCGCTCCAGCTCGCCGTGCCGATCGGCCTCGCCGGTCTCGGCGGCCTGTGGGCCGAGCGCGCGGGTGTGGTCAACATCGGCCTCGAGGGCATGATGATCCTCGGCACCTGGTTCGGCGCCTGGGCCGGCTTCCAGTGGGGCCCGTGGACCGGTGTCCTGGTCGGCATCCTCGGCGGCGCGATCGGCGGTCTGCTGCACGCCTTCGTGACCGTCACCTTCAACGTCAACCACATCGTCTCCGGTGTGGCCATCAACATCCTCGCCCTCGGAGCCACCCGCTACCTCGCGCCCCTCGCCTTCGAGGGCCACACCGGCGGCTCCGCCAAGCAGTCCCCGGCGGTGGAATCCCTCGGCAACTTCACGGTGCCGGGACTGTCCGACGGCCTCAGGGAGCTCAACGACAAGGGCTGGTTCCTGATCTCGGACATCTCCGGCCTGCTCGGCGGCCTGGTCACCAACGTGTCCTGGCTGACCCTCATCGCCATCGCGCTGATCCCCGGCACCTGGTGGGTCCTGTGGCGCACCGCGTTCGGCCTGCGGCTGCGCTCCTGCGGTGAGAACCCGGTCGCCGCCGAGTCCCTCGGCGTCAACGTCTACAAGTACAAGTACATCGCGGTCGTCATCTCCGGCGGTCTGGCCGGCCTCGGCGGTGCCTTCCTGTCGCTCGTCGCCAACCCCTTCTACCTGGAGGGCCAGGTCAGCGGACGCGGCTTCATCGGCCTCGCGGCGATGATCTTCGGCAACTGGATGCCGGGCGGCCTCGCCCTCGGCGCGGGCCTGTTCGGCTACACCGACAGTCTCAACCTGCGCGGCGGCTCCGCCAACGTGCACGCCCTGCTGCTGCTCGGCGCGCTGCTGCTGATCATCGGGGCGATCTTCCTGGTGGTCCGCAAGAAGTACGCGCCGTCGATGATCACCGCGGTCGTCGCCGCCCTGGTGTTCGCCTGGTACGCGACCACCGACGAGGTCCCGAACCAGGTCGTCTCCGCCACGCCGTACGTCATCACCCTGGTGGTCCTCGCCATGTCCGCGCAGCGGCTGCGCATGCCGAAGGCGGACGGACTGCCGTACCGGAAGGGGCAGGGCAAGTGACCGGCACCGGCCCGGACGTCGACTGGGAGAAGCTGCGCGCGGTGGCCCGGGACGCCATGTCCCGGGCGTACGCCCCCTACTCCGGCTACCCGGTCGGCGTGGCGGCCCGGGTCGACGACGGCCGGATCATCTCCGGCTGCAACGTCGAGAACGCCTCGTACGGGCTCGGACTGTGCGCCGAATGCGGCCTGGTGTCAGAGCTGCACAACACCGGCGGCGGCCGGCTGACGCACTTCACCTGCGTCGACCGCGACGGCGAAACGCTCGTCCCGTGCGGCCGCTGCCGCCAGCTGCTCCACGAGTTCGGCGGCCCGGACCTGCTGCTGGAGACCCCCGAGGGGATCCTGCCGCTGTCCCGGATGCTGCCCCAGGCCTTCGGCCCGGAGCACCTCAGCAAGTAACTTCCGTGCGGCCCCTCTGAGTTGCTCACGCGACCGGCTCAGAGGGGCCGTACGGCTTCTGGAAACCTCGGAAGGAAGCCAAGCCATGGCCATGGACGTCATCTCCGTCATCCGCACCAAGCGGGACCGCGGTGAACTCAGCGACGCGCAGATCGACTGGGTCATCGACGCGTACACCCGCGGGGAGGTCGCCGACGAGCAGATGTCCGCTCTCGCCATGGCGATCCTGCTGAACGGCATGAACCGCCGCGAGATCGCCCGCTGGACGGCCGCGATGATCGCCTCCGGCGAGCGCATGGACTTCTCGTCCCTGTCCCGCCCGACCGCCGACAAGCACTCCACCGGCGGCGTCGGCGACAAGATCACCCTGCCCCTGGCCCCCCTGGTGGCGGCCTGCGGCGCGGCCGTACCGCAGCTGTCGGGCCGCGGCCTCGGCCACACCGGCGGCACCCTCGACAAGCTGGAGTCCATCCCCGGCTGGCGCGCCCTGCTGTCCAACGAGGAGATGCTGAACGTCCTCGACACCACCGGCGCGGTCATCTGCGCCGCCGGTGACGGCCTGGCCCCTGCCGACAAGAAGCTCTACGCGCTGCGGGACGTCACCGGCACGGTCGAGGCGATCCCGCTGATCGCGTCCTCGATCATGTCCAAGAAGATCGCCGAGGGCACGGGCTCGCTGGTCCTGGACGTGAAGGTGGGCACGGGTGCCTTCATGAAGACCATCGAGGACGCCCGCGAACTGGCCTCCACGATGGTCGGCCTCGGCACCGACCACGGCGTGAAGACGGTCGCGCTGCTGACGGACATGTCCACCCCGCTGGGTCTGACGGCCGGCAACGCCCTGGAGGTCCGCGAGTCGGTCGAGGTGCTGGCCGGCGGCGGCCCCGCGGACGTCGTCGAGCTGACGATCGCGCTCGCCCGCGAGATGCTCGACGCGGCCGGCGTCAAGGACGCCGACCCGGCGAAGGCCCTGGCCGACGGCTCGGCGATGGACGTCTGGCGCCGCATGATCGCGGCCCAGGGCGGCGACCCGGACGCGCCGCTGCCGGTCGCCCGCGAGCAGCACGTGATCAAGGCCCCGTCCTCCGGCGTCCTGAGCCGCCTCGACGCCTACGACATCGGTGTCGCCGCCTGGCGTCTCGGCGCGGGCCGGGCCCGCAAGGAGGACCCGGTGCAGGCGGGCGCGGGCATCGAGCTGCACGCCAAGCCGGGCGACACGGTGACGGAGGGCCAGCCCCTTCTCACCCTCCACACGGACACGCCCGAGCGCTTCGAGTACGCCCTCCAGTCGATCGAGGGCTCCTACGACGTCGCAGGGCCCGGGACGGACTTCACGGCGTCGCCGGTGGTGCTGGAACGTATCGCCTGACCAGGCGTTTTCCCTTTCGGGTGAACGGGACCGGTGGACCCTTGCCGGTCCCGTTCGGCATGCTGGGATCGGTGACGCACCGATAGGAGAACCGCCATGAGCGCACTCACCGTCGACCACTCCCCGGCCAACCGACACGAGTGGGACGACCTCGTCCGGATCTGGCAGGAGACGGACGCGCCGGAGGGCTGCAAGGTGGAGATCATCGAGGGGATCGTCACCGTGGCGCCACCGCCGTCCAACGCCCACAACGACATCGCTGACCTGGTTCAGCGAGCCCTGTACGAGGTCATCCCCAGGCACTGGGGCATCTACCAGACCCTGGGTACGGCGGTCCCCTCCCGTGACGGGCTCTACATTCCTGATCTCGCTGTAGCCCCCAGGCAGGTGCTGCGTGACGAGGGTGGCAACTTCATCCCGGCGGCTGCCGCCGAACTCATCGTCGAGATCACCTCCAAGTCGAACGCGGCGCACGACCGGATCAAGAAGGCC
Organism: Streptomyces sp. NRRL B-1140; assembly: GCF_001280065.1. GTDB lineage: Bacteria > Actinomycetota > Actinomycetes > Streptomycetales > Streptomycetaceae > Streptomyces. Next base: position 208,949 of record NZ_LGEA01000162.1, on the reverse strand, counting down.
GCAGGCTACGCCCAGGCGGGAGTCCCGCTGTACCTGCTCATCGACGGCTGGGCCCCCGGCGGTCCCACCATCACGCTCTACGGCGAACCGCGACGGGATGTCTACCGGGTTCTCGACGCGGGCAAGTTCGGAGAACTCATCACGCTGCCCGAGCCCTTCGGCCTCGCCCTCGACACCGGCGAGTTCGCCGAGAACTGAGTCACCCCAGCACCGCCGCCACCACCACCAGCACCGGCACCGCAAGCACCGTCGACAGCAGGATCGCCTCCCTCGCCAGCACCTCGCCCACCCGGTAGCTGCTCGCGTAGGTGAACAGGTTCTGGGCGGCCGGCAGCGAGGACGTCACCACCACGTCGAGCAGCAGGGCACCGCGCAGACCGAAGACACCCGCCGCCAGAGCCCAGGCGACCAGGGGCTGGAACACGGACTTCAGGGCCACGGCGAGGAGCACCGGGGCCCGTTCCGCGCCGCGCAGCGGCAGCGTGCTGCCGCGCAGGGAGATGCCGAAGGCCAGCAGGACCGCCGGGACCGACATGTTGCCGATCAGGGTGAGGGGGTCCAGCAGGGGGCCTGGCACCCTGAGGCCCGACGCCGAGACCGCCACCCCGGCCAGAGAACCCAGGGCGATCGGATTGCGCAGCGGCGTCAGCAGCCGCTGCCACAGGGGCCGCTTCTCGCCACCGCTCGCCAGGTCCAGGACGGTCAGGGCCACCGGTGTCACCCCGACGAGCTGGAACAGCAGCACCGGCGCGACCAGCGACGCGTCGCCCAGCACGTACACGGCGATCGGGATGCCCAGGTTCCCGGAGTTGACGTAACTGGAGCACAGCGCGCCGATCGTCGTCCGGCCCACGCCCCAGCCCCGCGCCGCGCCCACGGCCACGAAGACACCCGCGGCCGCGGCCGTGCTCATCGCCGTGACCAGCAGCCGGCCGGAGAAGATCACCGACAGGTCGGCCTGTGCGAGGGTCGTGAAGAGCAGCGCCGGGGACGCCACGTGGAAGGCGAGCTTGGTGAGGACCTCGCGGCCGCCGCCGCCCAGATACCCCCGGCGGCCGATCAGATAGCCGACGCCGATGACGACGGCGATGACCGCGAACCCGCTCAGCACCCCCCGCACGGCACCTCCCCACCGGCGAGGAAGGCATAGGGCAGCGCGGCGGGGGCAGATGGTTGGGGCATACAGCCAACCCTCCGGGGAAGGCGCTGCCCGGGTCAATGTGATCTTCACGGCGCAGAAAGGCCGCACGGCGGCTCGGCAGGCCGCGCGGCGGCGTCGGCAGGCCGCAGGGCGGCCCGGCGGCCCGGACGGTCGCGATGAGTTACAGCCGCCCGCCCGGTCTACCGATCGTGGACGCCATGACACCGCCCGTGCTCGTACTGCCCGGCCCTGTCACCCGGGACGAGGTGAGAGGGCTCAGCGACGACGTGCGCGCACTGCTGCACGGCAGTGGTGCCCGGGTCGTGGTGTGCGATGTCGCGGGCCTGGGGCCGCCGGGGCTCGCCGCCGTCGACCTGCTGGCGAGACTCCAGCTGGCCGCCCGCCGGGCCGGGGGACGGATCCGGCTGCGCGACCCCGACCCGGCCCTACGCGCCCTGCTCGACCTGGTCGGTCTCCGCTTCGAGGTGGAGGGGGAGGTCGAAGAGCGGGAACCAGCGCTGGGTGTCGAGGAAGCAGTGGAACCCGGTGATCCGGCCGTCTGAGATCTCCAGCACCTGGACCGCCCACGGTGTGAAACCGCCCTTCTCGGGGTCCGGCTTGTACTGCGCGAACCCCGGCAGGCCGTTGACCTGCACGGGCACCAGCCGGGAGCCCGCGCAGGGAGCGCCCAGGGTGGTCATGAAGCCGGTGATGTCCCGCGTGCCGGTCAGCCACAGGTCGAACGGCGGCATCGTCATGACCGCGTCCTCGTGCAGCAGGGCCGTCAGCGCTGCCATGTCGTAGCCCTCGAAGGCCGCCACATAGCGGTCCAGCAGCTTCTTCTGGTCCTCGTCCAGCGGGTCGGAGACGGCCGCGTCGGCGCCCGGCTCCTGTCGGTCGGCCAGCGTGGCGCGGGCCCGCTGGAGGGCGCTGTTCACCGACGCCACCGAGGTGTCCAGCAACTCGGCGACCTCACTGGCCTTCCAGGCCAGGACCTCGCGCAGGATCAGCACGGCCCGCTGCTTGGCCGGGAGCTGCTGCAGGGCGGCCATGAAGGCGAGCCGCACGGACTCCTTGGCGACCGCCGCCTCCGCCGGGTCGCCGGTCGTGGGCAGCACGCGGGCGTCCGGCATGGGCTCCAGCCAGGTGTTGTCCGGGCGGGGGGAGAGGGCGGCCTGGGCGAGCGGGGTGGAGTCGGTCAGGTCCATGGGCCGGGCCCGCTTGTTGCCCGCCGTCAGCATGTCCAGGCACACGTTGGTCGCGATCCGGTAGAGCCAGGAGCGCAGGCTGGAGCGGCCCTCGAACTTGTCGTAGCTGCGCCAGGCGCGGACCATCGTGTCCTGCACCGCGTCCTCGGCCTCGAAGGACGAGCCGAGCATCCGGTAGCAGTACCCCGTCAGTTCCGTCCGGTGTGCCTCCAGCCTGGTGTCCAGGTCCGTCGGTGCCGCCGTGCCGTTCGCCATCTCCACCCACCCCTGTGGACGTTCTGTTCACGCGCCGTTGCGCCCCAGCACTTCGGAAGCTACCGCAGCCCACTGACAACGGCCCCCCGAGCGCAGGAAAGCGCAGGTGGAAGCAGGTGACCCAGTCCGGCCGCGACGGGCCCGCCGGTCTTCACAGGAGCTCCTTGACGGACATGAGCAGATGCCGGTGCGCCCCGGCCCCGGCCACCGTGCCCGTCTCCCCGTCGTCCGGGGCGTCCGGGGCGGCGTACACCAGCACCCGGTCGATCCGGAACTCCATGAAGAATCCCCCTGCTCGGTCCGGTGGTCAGCCGGCGCGGACGGTATCCGCACCCACTGACAACCGGCCCCGGACAGGGGGACCGACGGCGGTGCTCAGGCAGCCGTGGCCAGGTGGCGGCGCTGCAGCCGGGCCGCGCGGGTCCCGAAGACGGTGATCGTCACGACACCCAGGACCGCCAGGAGCCCGACTCCGACCGTCCCGGCCCAGCCGCCCGCGTGGAAGGCGATGGCGCCGACCGTGCTGCCCGCGCTGGAGCCGATGTAGTAGGCGGACTGGTACAGCGCCGAGGCCTGGGCGCGGCCGTGCGTGGCCGTCTTGCTGACCGCGGAGGAGGCGACCGCGTGGCCCGCGAAGAAGCCCGCCGTGATCAGGACCAGGCCCAGCAGGACCAGCGGGAGGGTGCCCGCCAGGGACAGCAGGAGGCCCGCCGTGGTCGTACCGCCCGCCGCGTACAGCGCGCCCCGGCGGCCCAGGCGGCCGACCAGCCGGCCCGCGGTCGACGCCGACGCCGTGCCGACCAGGTACACCAGGAAGATGGAGCCGATGATGCCCTGCGGCAGGGAGAACGGGGCCTCGGTCAGCCGGTAGCCGATGACGGTGTACACGCCGCCGAACACCGTCATGAACAGCGCGCCGATCGCGTACAGCCGGCACAGCAGAGGGTTGGAGAGGTGGTCGCGGACGGTCCGGGCCAGGACGCCCGGTCGCAGCGAACCGGCCCTGAAGTGGCGCGGGGCGGGCAGCAGCAGCCGGAAGGCCACCGCGCAGGCCACCGCGACCACACCGATGACCCCGACGGCGGCCCGCCAGCCCCACTCCTGCGCGACCCAGCCGGTGATGACGCGGCCGCTCATCCCGCCGACGCTGTTGCCGGCGACGAACAGGCCGATCGCGGTGACCAGAGCCTTGGGGGTGACCTCCTCCGCGAGGTACGCGGTCGCCGAGGCGGGCAGTCCGGCCAGGGCGGCGCCCTGCAGGGCCCGCAGCGCGATCAGCACGCCGAGGGAGGGGGCGAAGGGCACCAGCAGCCCGAGCGTGACGGCCACGGCCAACGACGCGGTCATGACCGCCCGGCGTCCGAAGCGCTCCGACAGGGCGCTCATCGGCAGCACGAACAGCGCCAGTCCGCCCGTCGCGGCGGCCACCGTCCAGCTCGCGTCGCTCGCCGCCACCCCGAACTCGCCGGAGATGAGCGGGAGCAGTGCCTGGGTGGAGTACAGCAGCGCGAAGGTCGCGACACCCGCGAGGAAGAGGGCGAAACTCATCCGGCGGTAGCCGGGGCCACCCGGGGAGACGCGTGAGTCGACAGCAGGGACAGAGGCATCGGCGCCCACGACGGTGGACGCCCCGGTACTGGCGGGAGACATGCCTCGAACCTACGGACGCCCCCACTGATCCGTCCAATGCATGGAACGTTCATAATCGTTCCCATGGTGCATCAGCAGAGCTCACAGGGTCGCCTGTCACCAAGCAGTGACACAGAAGACATGGCGGAGATGTCGAAGCTGCTGGCTCCGCGCCTCGCGTACTTCGCGGGCGTCGCCCGCACCGAGCACGTCACCCGCGCCGCCCAGGAGATGAACGTCCCCCAGTCGACCCTCTCCCGCTCCATGGCCCGCCTGGAGCAGGACCTGGGCGTCGACCTGTTCGCCCGGCACGGCCGCACGGTCTCCCTCACCCCGGCCGGCCGCACCTTCCTCGCCTCCGTGGAGCGCGCCCTGGCCGAGATCGAGCGCGCCGCCGAGGAGGTGCGCGCCGACGCCGACCCGACGACCGGCAAGGTCGCCTTCGGTTTCCTGCACACCATGGGCGCCGAGACCGTCCCGGGACTCCTGCACGCCTTCCGCGCCGACCACCCGCGCGTCCGCTTCAGCCTCGTCCAGAACTACGGCGAGGCCATGCTGGAGCGCCTGCGCGCCGGCGAACTGGACCTGTGCCTGACGTCCCCGGTGCCGGACGCCCCCGACCTGGTGGCCCGCCGCCTGGACGAGCAGAAACTGCGCCTGGTCGTCCCCGCCGACCACTCCCTCGCCGGGCGCCGCCGCATCCGCCTCGCCGAGGCGTCCGACGAAACGTTCGTCACCCTGGAACCCGGCTACGGCCTGCGCCGCATCACCGACGACCTCTGCAAGGAGGCCGGCTTCAAGCCCCGCATCGCCTTCGAGGGCGAGGAGGCGGAAACCCTGAGGGGCTTGGTGGCGGCGGGCCTCGGGGTGGCGCTCCTGCCCCCACCGGCCGTCCCCCGTCCGGGAGTCGTCGAACTGACGGTGACCGCCCCACGCGCCGTCCGGGAGATCGGAGTCGCCTGGCTGGAGGGCCACCCGGACACACCCCCGGTGGCAGCCTTCAAGAGGTTCCTCCTGTCCCGCAAGGGCCGGCTGCTCGCCGACTGAGATCGCCGTATGGGCAGCGCCGACGGCCCTGACCGGATACGCTCACCTGCGCCTGGATCGCCCGGATTCCTGTGGGGGGTTGATGCTGAGTCAGGTGACGTCGGAGGCTGTCCACGCAGGCGGGCACCGGCCCTTGCGCGACTCGTGGAGCCGCTCCTTTCCCGTCGTGCCGGCTGCCGCACCCGAGCAGCGCCGCGAGGCACACAAAGCCGTACGGCTGTGGGCGGAGCACATCACCGGGCACGCGATCGAGCGCTGCGCCTGGGGCCGGAGAAGCGGGCACACGGGCTCCCGGGACGTACGGGGCCTGACTGTCCTTTTGGCCGTCGAAGGCGCCGCGGCACCGTCGCCGGCCTCCACCTCGGCAGCCGGGCGCTGACCGCCGCGGGACATCGGGGGCGACATGGAGTGGATCGTCACCTTGGTGACGCCGGACGGCGCGGAACGCGACGTCGTCCTGGAGGCCCACGAGCTGGCACGCATGGGGCACGCAGCCGACGAGATCGCCGCCCACTGTGGTCTGCCGCACACACCACAGCTCTTCGGTCGCGGTGGCAGACTGCCGTATGGCCTGCGGCTGGTGGAGGCGCCGCTGTACGACGGCGAGTCGCTGTGGCTGGACCACGCGCCGCCGGCGGAGGAGGCACGCGAACGGCAGTACTCGCGCCTGCCCGAGAACCTCGTGACGGAGGGGGCGGGCGGCACGCTGCTGTACGCGCGTCCCTCCCGCCAAAAGTCTTCGATGTCGCCGGAGGACGGGAACTCGCTGCACCACGAGCAGGAGACCGTCGCCAGGGTCTTCGAGGGGGGAAAGCGGCGGTGGGCACTGCTCAGGCTGCTCGCCCGGATGTGGGGCAGCAGAAAAGCCCTGGCCGAGCTGATGCTGGCGTACGGACTCATCGAGTGCCCCGGTCCCGACGTGGTGCGGCAGGTCGCGTACGGGACGCACCCCATGCTGGGCTCGGCTCAGCTGTGGAGGCGACACCAGGACGCCAAGAACTTCCTCCGGCTGCGCGCAGCCGCCGCCCCGCAGCCGAACGGCAGGCCGCTGATGGTGTCCCTGCCCGGAGAAGCCCCCGTGCTCGGGATCGCCGGGCCGGGGAGCCTGCCCCGGGAGACAGCCGCATGGCTCGTCGCCCAGGCCGCCCTGCTGCACGGTCCCGCCGATGTCGGTTTTCGCGTACTGACGGACTCGGCGGCCGAGGACGCCTGGGCTTTCATGCGCTGGCTGCCGGCCGCGCGAGCGTACGGCTCCTCGGATCCCCGGCCGCGCGTCGACGCGACGGTGGCGGGAGTCGAGCGGCAGATCAGGGAGGTATTGGGCACGATCCGGCAGCGGCAGAGCCGTCGGGAGGTGCTCTTGGGGGCCGAACGTCCCGTCACCGTTCTCATCCTGGACGGAGCGCGTCGGTTCCGGTCCTTGCGCGCTGTTCCGCAGATCCTGGAGGAGGGCCCCGGCGCAGGGGTCTACACGATCTGCCTGGAGTCGGAAGCACGCTACCTGCCGTCAGAGTGCCGGGCAGTGATCGAGGCGGAGCCGTCGCACGTCCGCTATCGACCGCCTGCCACTGACGCACCGCCGGGCGAGGCGTCACAGGCCTCACCCGGCGGTGCGGCATCCGCCAAAGGCGCCCGTCCCGAGTCTGCGACATCGTGGGTCCCCGACCGGGTCACGCGGGAGTGGCTGGAGGAAACCGCCCGTGGCCTCGCCCCGCTGCGTGACGCGGCCGCCCAGGGGCAAGAGAACCTGCGATACCACCGTCTGTTCGATCTCCTGGGTCAGGACGGCCTCGACAGCCGGAGGACGGCGGCGCGCTGGCGTGCAACCCCGCGCAGCACCCGGGCCGTGGTGGGCGCCGGGACCGACGGCCCGGAGGCACTGGACCTCCGCGCCCACGGCCCGCACGCGCTCATCACGGGCGCGACGGGCTCGGGCAAGACCGAACTGCTGCGTACATGGCTCGCCTCCTTGGCCGCCGTCAACCGACCCGATGAGATGAACTTCCTCCTCATCGACTACAAGGGGACGCTGGGTCTCGGTGATCTGGGCCAACTGCCGCACACCGTCGCCCTCACCTCCGACCTGGACGGCGCGTTCGGCCGGCGTGTGCTCGCCGCGCTGGGGGCCGAACTCCGTCGCAGGATGAAGCAACTGGGCGAGGCGCACGCGCGGGACTTCCAGGAGTACGCCGAACTGCGCGACCGTTCGCCGGGGATGGCTCCGATGCCGCGGCTGGTCGTCGTCGTGGAGGAGTTCTCCCCGCTGGCGCACGAACTGCCGGAAGTCCTCCAGGGCCTTATCGACACGGCCCGCCGGTCCCGCTCGCTCGGCGTCCATCTGATCCTGACCACCCAGAGCGTCGGCGGCCATTTCGCCTCCGCCATCCGGTCCCTGACCAACATTCACATCGCCCTGCGTACGTTCAGCGCCGCTGACAGCATCGCCGCCATCGGTGTGCCCGACGCTGCGTTCATCTCCGGCTCGTCTCCCGGGCGGGCGTACGTCCGCCTTGGTGCCAGGCCGCTGTTCGCCATGCAGACCGCCCTTGCGGCGCATGGGATCCGAGGCCGGGGAAGCGGCCCGGACGTACGGGTCCGGGACGCGTTCGCGCCGGTCAGGGCTCGGCGCGGAACCGTGGTCCCGCACGACGACGCCGACCAGACCACGGACGTGGATCTGCTCGCGAGGGCCCTGTGGGACGCCGCGGAAGCTCTGCAGGTGCCCGCTCCGGTCTCACCTCTGCCGCCTCCCCTGAGCGATGTCGTACGCCTGACCGACATCGAGCCGCAGACCGTCGGCCGAGACCTGCCGCCGCTTGCCTTCGCACTGGCGGATGTGCCCGAGGAGCAGGCCCACCTACCCGTGCTGCTGGACCTGGCGGGCGACCGGAACCTGCGGATCGTGGGCAAGCCGGGCAGCGGCCGATCGCAGGTCCTGCGCACCCTCGCGGCGGCGGTGGCCCGCCAGCACAGTGCCGCCGACGTGCACGTGTACGGCATCGACTGCGGCGACGGAGCCCTGCAGGCACTCACGGAACTGCCGCACTGCGGCGCAGTGGTGACCGCGGGACGTCCCGACCTGGTGATGAGGCTTCTCGGCCGGCTCACCGCCACCGTGCGCAGACGTCACGAGCTGCTGCACCAAGGCGGCTTCGAAGACGTCGCGGCGCAGCGGCAGGCTGTCGCCTCGCAGCGCAGGATGCCCTACCTGCTGGTGCTGGTCGACAGCTGGGAGGCGTTCGTCTCCTGCATGGAGGCAACCGAGCAGACGCAGGCGGTCGACGACATGCAGGCCCTGCTGCGCGACGGGCCACGCGCCGGGGTCTGCACCGTACTGGCCGGAGCCCCACGGCCCCTCGGACACCGGAAGCTGGGCTCCTACGCCGAGCGCGTCCTGGTGCTGCCCTTGAGGAACCGAGAGGACTACGAATACCTGGGCATCGAGCGGTACGGCCCGATCGACCAGGTCCCCGGACGCGCCCTGGACACCAGCACCGGGCGGCTCGTGCAGATCGCCGTGCTGCCGGGGCCGCTCACCCGCAAGGGACAGACCGACGGCCTGGCCTCCTGGGCAGCGGGCGCCGAGGCCCGCGGTGCGCACGTGCCGCCGAGCCGCCGCCCGTTCCGCGTCGAGGACTTCCCCCTGGTCGCGGACCAGTTCCACGTCGGCGATGCGCGCGGCCGGCCGATCGGCCGCGAGGAGGAGATCACCTGGCTCCGGGACCGGTTCGCCGCCGGCACGTCGGTGGCGTTGCTCGGCCAACGGAGGGCCGGCAAGTCCTGGGTCCTGGAGGAACTCTCCCGCCGGCTGAGGGACGACGACGGCGCCAGGGCCGTGCGGCGCATCGTGCTGCCGCCCGGCGGCGGTGTCGACAGCCCCGACGCCCTGGCCGAGCTGCTGGACGACGGTGTGCGGGGCGGTGCGGGTGCGGCACGGCGGCTGATCGACCGGGTGGGAGACAGGTCGGGGCGCGACCGCCCCGCGTTTCTGCTCGACGAGATCGGGCGTCTGGTGGCCTACGATCCCGTCGTCGTGTCCTGGCTGCGGGATCTGGGACAGGCCGGCGCCTGGCTTGTCTATACCGGGACCGAGAAGGACTGGAACCAGGTGGTTCGCTGGGCCCTGACCGCACCGGGCTCCAGCTTCGGCAACGACGTCAACGCCCGAGTGCTCGGCCCGCTGGGCCGGCGCGACGCCCTGACCTTCCTCACCGGCACCGCCGCCAACCTGGGCGTAGACCTCGCCCCGGAACGCACGGGCACCGCCGTTGTCGGTCTCGTGGGCACCTGGCCGTTCTATCTCCAGGTGGCGGGCGACGCGGTGGTCCGGGCTGTCCAGGCGAACTCGCTGCGACCGCTCACGGACACTCAGGCGCTGAAGGAGCTGGTGGACGAGCGTCTCATCGGCGACTGGAACCACCACTTCCTGGCCCGCTGGGCCGAGATCGGCGAGGCCGGCCGGGCAGCGTTGCTGGCGGAGCCGGGCTGCGTCCCGGCTGGCGCGGCCCGTGCCCAGCGTCAGGACCTGCGCGAGGTCGGGCTGCTCCGGCACGCCGACGAATGGCTTTCGGATCGGCCGTTCTTCGACTGGATCGCACGCAACGCAAGCCCGCTGCGGGATGGGGAGCCACATCGATGAACCACTTCCGGCCCAGCCAGGCCTACAGCGCCGAACTCGACGTCAGGTTCACCGGAGGGGAAGTACCGGGGTGGGCCCGCCCTTTGGTGGAGGGGCGGGCGCCGAACAGCCTGGCCTGGTTCGTGGTGCTGCCCCGCCGGGCAGGCAAGACCTGGTTGGCCCAGGCCGTGGAGCACGCCCGGGCGGGGGACCCCACCCTGCGGGTCGACCTGCGGGCCCACGCGGCGACCGTGCGCAGACTCGGCCTGGGCTGTCTGATCGGGACGCGCGGAGCACCCCGTGTCCACCCCGGCACCGTGGTCCTCGTCGACGAACCGGCCCTGACCCAGGGCGGCCAGGGGCAGGAGGCCGCGCGGGTGCTCGTCGACGGGCTGGCCCGGCTCCGCGAGGCCGAAGCCGTTCCGGTGGTGCTCGCGACCCCCGCCGAACACGCCCTGCTCGGTCCCCTGCTGGGTGTGGACTTCCCCAAGGACGTACTGCGGCCGCCCCTGCTCGACGAAGCCGAGTGCGCCCGGATGGCGGCCCGTGCCCCCGACTGGGCACCGCAGGTCGTGGCCCGGCTCCAGGCCGCCGACCCCGCTTGGCTGCAGACGCCCTTCCTCCTCGAACTCACTCTGCAGATGTGTGAGAGCGACCCGGCTCTGCGTGCCGATCCGGCCACCCTGACACGGGCTGCCTACGAGGAGGCCATCACCCGTCACGCGTACATCGACCAGTGGTTCCACAACGGACTCGCCACGCGGCACCGGGCAGCACTGCGTGAGGAGCGCTGGCGTGAAGCCGGACTGCCGCAGCGCGCAGGTGGGAGCGCGGACGTGGACCGGCTCCGGGCCGACCCCGTCCTTGTCCGGCACCTTCCCGAGGTGCTGCGCGTCCACCATGTGTCGGACCTGCACCACGGCGGCGACCTACGCGCCAACGTCGACGCCAAGGACACCACCGAGGCCGGCCGACGGCTCGCCGAACTCGCCGGCGCCGGTTCGCCCCTGGCCAGCTACCTCGACCACGTACGGGGCCTGGGTGTGCGCGCCCCGCACCTCGTGATCGCCACAGGGGACCTGGTGAACCGGCCCACGGACGCCTTCGGCCGGCAGGCCCTGAACTGGCTGCGGGAACTCGGCACCTGCCTGGCGGACCACCCCGACCTGCGTGCTGACGACCCCCGCGTGCTGCTGGTCGGCGGCAACCACGACGTCTCCTGGGAGCGGTGCCTCGACCCGGACCCCGCCGCCCGGCACGAGTGGTTCGCCCGGGTCTTCCGGGAGTACCCGCACCCCGACCTCGATCGTCCCGACAAGGATCGCAGGCTGTACGTCGCGTATCCCGAGGCCGGGCTCAGGGTCGCCCTGTTGGGCAGCGCCGAGTCCGGCGGTGAGCCTGCCCGCGACCAGGACCGCAGGCTCCTGCACGAGATCCGGGAGGAGTTCGCCCACGCCGTCGACGAGGACGAGGACGAGGACGAGATCTGCTCGCTCATCCAGGACTTCGAGCGGGTCGACCCAGGTGTCGTCGCTCGCGGCGTGCTCGACCGGCTGAGCGCCGAGGCCGGGTACACCACGTTCGCCGCCCTGCACCATCCACTGTCCCCGGTCCCGTCGGTCGAAGTCTCCCCGTACTCCGGGGTGGTCAACGCGGGGCAGGTCAAGTGGGCTCTGGCCGCCGCGGAGACCTCACTCGTCCTGCACGGACACACTCACCTCGCCTTCCTGGCCGCCGAACGGTTCCTCAACGGTGGACGGGGCTGGACCACCCGGATCGCGGGCGCCCCGGCACTCGGCAGCCTGCACACCGACGAGCAGAACGGCTACAACGAGCTTCTCCTGGCCCGCGAAGGCAACGGCCATACGATCGTCCTGCGCACAGTCCGCTTCACGGGTGGCCAGTGGCTCCCGCAGTCACCTGCCGCCTTCCGCCCGGGAGCCCCGGACGAACTCCCTCTGGAGCGACTGACAGACGACCGGGCCTGAGAGGTCCTTGCACTGGGCCCGTCCGGAGCGCGGGGCTCCGGGACCGCACCTCGCCGCTCACCGAAAAGCCGGCGCGTTGCGATGCACGGCACCAGACCTCGCGACCTCCTCGGGCGCCATAGGGCAAGGAGGTCTGAACCGCTACTTGCGCAGCGACTTGCCGAACCCCGCAGCCAACGGCATCCGCAACCCCAACGGCGGCGGCGCGGCGAACGCGTCCCGCACGGGCCGCGACACCGCCCGCCCGAACAACGCCCCCATCACGAAGTCCGCGGCCAGAGCCAGCACTTCGTCCCGGTACTGGTGCAACCCGTGACCGTCCGCGTGCACTTCGAACCGGCACACATCCCGGTTCGCCTTCTTCGCCCGGGCCGCCAGCCGGAACGACAGCTCCGGATCCGTCCGCCCGTCGTTCGTGCCGTGCACGATCAGCACCTGGCGCCCGACCAGCTGCTTCACCGGTTCGGGTGTCGCCGCGACGCGCTCGTCCGGCAGCCAAGGGGCAAGCGCCAGAACGGAGTTGACGGCGTCGTGGCCCCCCGCCCGCAACCCGGCCCGGCCCCCCATCCCGATCCCGACAAGACAGACCGGGACGTCCCCGTACCGCCGGACGACCTCGTCGGCCGCCCAGGTCGCGTCCCGCGCGAGATTGGCCTCGTCGCCGTTCCAGCCGCGGCAGCGGTAGTGCACGACGTGCGCGGCGAGACCCTCGCCCCGGCCGGCGTGGGCCAGGCGGCGCCCGACGGCACGCACCGACGCGGCCGCCAGCAGGGGCGACGGTCTGCGTCCGGAGACCTCGTCGCCGCCGGGGAGCAGCAGCACCGCGCCGCTCACCGCCGTCGGTTCCGGACCGAGTGCCCTGCCCAGCCGGGCCCTGCGAACCGGCGTCGCTTGGTGTGCCATGGCAGAACAGTGTCAGAAGCGCGGGTGTACTCGACCCGTCCTCGGGGTCACCGTTACGTATCGACGAAAACGACAAGCGTCCGGAAAGGCGCCGTCTACGCGCGTAGGCGTTACAGTGCGGAAATGACGAGCCAGACCATTGCGAACACCCCGACACCGGACCAGATCCGCCGGGCACCCAAGGTTCTGCTGCACGACCACCTCGACGGAGGTCTGCGCCCCGGCACGATCGTCGAACTCGCCCGCGCCTGCGGCTACTCCCAGCTCCCCGACAGCGACCCCGAGAAACTCGGCGTCTGGTTCCGCGAGGCCGCCGACTCCGGTTCCCTGGAACGGTATCTGGAGACGTTCTCGCACACCGTCGGCGTCATGCAGACCCGTGACGCCCTGGTCCGGGTCGCCGCCGAGTGCGCCGAGGACCTGGCCGCGGACGGCGTCGTCTACGCCGAGGTGCGCTACGCCCCCGAGCAGCACCTGGAGGGCGGCCTGACGCTCGAAGAGGTCGTCGAGGCCGTCAACGAGGGCTTCCGGGAGGGGGAACGGCGCGCCCGGGAGAACGGTCTGCGCATCCGCGTGGGCGCGCTGCTCACCGCCATGCGGCACGCGGCCCGCGCCCTGGAGATCGCCGAACTCGCCAACCGCTACCGCGACCTGGGAGTCGTCGGCTTCGACATCGCCGGTGCCGAGGCCGGCTACCCGCCCACCCGGCACCTCGACGCCTTCGAGTACCTCAAGCGCGAGAACAACCACTTCACCATCCACGCCGGCGAGGCCTTCGGGCTGCCCTCCATCTGGCAGGCCCTGCAGTGGTGCGGCGCCGACCGGCTCGGTCACGGCGTGCGGATCATCGACGACATCCAGGTCCACGAGGACGGCCGGGTCGAACTCGGGCGGCTCGCCTCCTACGTCCGGGACAAGCGCATCCCGCTGGAGCTGTGCCCGAGCTCCAACCTCCAGACCGGGGCCGCGTCCTCGTACGCCGAGCACCCCATCGGTCTGCTGCGCCGGCTCCACTTCCGGGCCACGGTCAACACGGACAACCGCCTGATGTCCCACACCAGCATGAGCCGGGAATTCGAGCACCTTGTCGAGGCGTTCGGTTACACGCTCGACGACATGCAATGGTTCTCCGTCAATGCGATGAAATCATCTTTCATTCCTTTCGATGAACGGCTCGCCATGATCAATGACGTGATCAAGCCCGGATATGCCGAGCTGAAATCCGAATGGCTGTTCCGGCAGACCGCTTCCACCAGCGGTTCCGGCGCCTCGTAGGGCTGATTCAGGGATATCGGCGCACCGTGCCTGCGGACGGTGTTCACCATCCGTTCGTATTTCGATGTTTGCGGCGGACGGGGTCGCCTGAATACGGTCGCCGAACCGCTCACACCCGTCATCCCGTTACGAGGACTCATTCTCATGAAGCAGTCTGCTGCCAAGACCCTCGGTGTCGCCGCTCTCGGTGCCGCCTTCGCCGCCGCCGGCGCGGGCGCCGCCGACGCCGCCCCGGCTCTCCCGGACCCCGCGCGGACGCTGGAGACCGTCACCGCGGCGGCCCCGGCGGAGCAGCTCTCCCCGGCGCTGCCCGGGGGCGCGGGTGAGGTGCTGGGGCAGGGGCAGACCCTGGCCGGCACCGGTCTCGCCGCCGCACAGCCGGTCGCCGGGCAGCTGCTCGCCCAGGGCCCGGCCGGCCCGGCCGCCAAGCTGCTCGGCGGGCTCCCGACGAAGGGCCTGCCGGTGAACGGCCTGCCGGCCGTCTGACCCTTCCCGTCGAGGCGGACCCACACGCCGATGGGGCGCACCCCGCGCGGGGTGCGCCCCATCGGCGTTCTCCGTCCGGTGGCGTTACCAGGCGGTCTGGGCCTTACCGTGCGTCTTGTCCTCCGCGGGCAGCAGGATCCACAGCGCGATGTACAGCAGGAACTGCGGGCCGGGCAGCAGGCACGAGATCAGGAAGATCACCCGCATCGTCGTCGCGGAGGTGCCGAAGCGCCGTGCCAGTGCGGCGCACACTCCGCCGATCATGCGGCCGTGGGTGGGGCGGGCGAGGCGGGACATGTGCGACTCCTTCAGCGTCGGTGCGTGAGGCCTCTCGTCCGAGTACCCCATCTGCCCTCCACGCTACGGAGACGAAGGGGGCAAAGCGTCGCTCCACGGGGCGATCCCGACCCTGGGAATCGTCGGGGTCCGACCCTGAGCCGGCTCCTCCGGAGGGAGGGGCGTGCGCTGCGGCCGGGCGGTGACGCGGCGGCGCAGCCAGGAGCGGCCCGCCGGGACCAGCGCGAGGTGCACGAGGGCCACGCCCACGGTGTTCAGGAACAGCGAGTCGACGTCGACGACCTGACCGGGCACGCCGGTCTGCAGCAGTTCGATGCCCCAGGAGAGCAGCGCCCCGGCCGCGACGGTGCGCAGCAGCGACGCCAGCGGCGAGACGGCCAGCCTGCCGCCGGCCAGCGGCAGGAGGACACCCAGCGGGGCGAGCAGGGCCAGACCCTCCCCGATCCGGCGGGCCGCCTCGGGCCAGCCCAGGGCCAGATCGGCCCGGATGCCGGCGAACGGCCGGAGATTGGCGGGCATCACCCAGGGAACGTCCAGCGGCCGCAGTGTGAGCCAGGCGACGAACGCCAGGTGTGCGACGAGGAGGACACCTCCTGTCACACGGATGCGGAACGCGGCGCTGCCGCCGATGGAGCCTTGACGCTGCACGACCCCCAAGACGCCGCCTCCGGCACCTTCGGTTCCGGGAGGGGCCCCGCCGGCCCTGTGAGGCATACGCCACAACCCCGGCGGATCACTCCCCGGCCACGTCCTTCGACGGCGGTTCCGTGCTGCCCGGCCGGGCCCGCACCTCGTCGGTGCACTCGTAGCGGCGTGGGTTCTCGGTGCCGGGACCGCCCAGGACCACCGAGCCGTCGCCCTCGGCAGCGGCCGAGTCGGAGAAGGTGCACACGATCTGTGCGAGGGCGTACGAGGTGAGGCCGGCCGGTGCCGTGCTCAGCCGCAGCGTGTCCTCCGGGTCGCCGGGGTGCGGCCGGCCGACCGTGATGCCGCCGCGGACGTCCGTGCTGTAGCCGGCTTCCTTCTCGGCGGTCGACGGCGGGGTGGCGAGCTGGTCCAGCAGGCCCTGCGCGACGAGCATGCGCCGCTCGGAGTCGGCCGCGCCGTCCGGCACCCGCACGGCCCGGTCGACGGTCACCAGCGAGGACCCGCACAGCAGGAACACCTGCACCGGCAGCCCCCGGGCCGCCTGGGTGGAGACGTCCGGCTCGGAGAGGGAGCACTGCACCCGCGAGGGCGCGGGGCCGAAGTTCGTCGGCACCTCCGTGGCCCGGATCCCGCAGCCGGCCAGCAGCACGGCGAGCGCCGGAAGGGCGAGCAGCCGGGAGGCCGTCGCCAGACGCGTGGTCGTCATGCGTCCCCCTTCGGGTCCTCGCCCTGCGGCCGGTCGGTGCCGCTCTCCTGCCCCGGCTCGTCCTCGGCCGGCTGCTCCTCCTCGGGGGAGGTGCCGCGCGGCAGCCGCAGGGTGAACACCGCGCCCGAGTCGGGCGAGTTGGCCGCGGTGATCTCGCCGCCGTGGATGTGGGCGTTCTCCAGCGCGATGGACAGCCCGAGGCCACTGCCCTCGGAGCGCGGCCTGGAGGCGCTGGCCTTGTAGAAGCGGTCGAAGACGTGCGGCAGGACGTCCTCCGGAATGCCGGGCCCGTGGTCCTGCACCTCGATGACGATCGACTCGTCCGCCTCCCGCACGGACACCCGCACCGGGGAGCCGCCGTGCTTGAGCGCGTTGCCGATGAGGTTGGCCAGGATGACGTCCAGGCGACGCGGATCCAGCCGGGCGTGCAGGCCGCGCTCGGCGTCCAGTTCGACCGCGTCCAGCCAGGCCCGGGCGTCGATGCAGGCGGTGATCTGGTCGGCGATGTCGACGTCGTCCAGGACGAGCCGGGCGGTGCCCGCGTCGAAGCGGGTGACCTCCATGAGGTTCTCGACCAGGGAGTTCAGCCGCCGCGTCTCGCTGACCACCAGCCGGACGGCGGGCTCGATCATCGGGTCCATGCTGCCGGTCTCCGCCTCCAGCTCCTCCTCGAGCACCTCCGTCACGGCGGTGATCGCGGTGAGCGGCGTGCGCAGCTCATGGCTCATGTCGGCCACGAACCGCCGGGACGCCTCGTCGCGCGCGGCCATCTCGGCCACCCGCTTCTCCAGCGCCTCGGCCGCGTTGTTGAACGTCCGCGACAGATCGGCGAGTTCGTCGGTCCCCGACACCCGCAGCCGGGTGTCCAGCTTGCCCTCGCCGAGCCGCCGCGCGGCCGTCCCGAGCCGCTGCACCGGCTTCAGCACGGTCGTCGCCGCGGCCTGCGCCAGCAGCGCCGAACCGATCAGCGCCAGCCCCGTGGCGATGCCCAGCGACCAGGCCAGCGAGTTGAGGTCCTTGGCCTCCGGCTCCAGCGACTTGAGCATGTACCCGGTCGGACCGCCGCCGATCACCCGCGTACCGGCCACCAGGTACGGGGTGTCGTGGTCGACTATCCGCTGCCAGTACAGGTGGTACGGGTGCTTGGCGGCCCCGTCGACCTTCTGCGTCTTGTTCACCGCGGTGCGCAGCGACTTCGGCACGTCCTGCAGCGAGAAGCCGTTCAGCCCGCCGGAGCTGCCGTAGACGGTCCTGCCCTCGGCGTCGCGGCCGACCAGCAGCACGCTGAAGCGCTGGTCGCTGCCCGCCATCTGGCCCGCGGTGTGCTGCAGCTCGTCCTGCGTGGGACGCTCGGGCAACGCGCCCGCCCGGTTCTGCATCTCCTGCTCGAAGTCGCGCAGCACGGCGTCCTGGGTGCGGGTGAGCACGGCCTCGCGGTTGAGCCAGTACGCGATGGCGGACGCGGACACGGCGGCCGTCAGCGCCACCAGTCCGAAGACGACGACCAGCCGCAGCCGCAGGCTGGTGAAGCGCAGCCCCGACAGAACTCCCTTGCGCGTCCCGGTCCAGCCCCGGGCCCCCCCTTGGTGCGCCTGTGTCACTGAGGCGCGTCCAGCCGGTAGCCGACACCCCGCACGGTACGGATCAGCGTCGGGGACGACGGCACGTCCTCGACCTTGGCACGCAGCCGCTGGACACACGCGTCCACGAGACGCGAGTCGCCCAGGTAGTCGTGCTCCCACACCAGCCGCAGCAGCTGCTGCCGGGACAGCGCCTGGCCGGGCCGCCGGCTCAGCTCCAGCAGCAGCCGCAGCTCGGTCGGCGTGAGCTGGAGGTCCTCGCCGTTCTTCGTCACGGTCATGGCCGACCGGTCGATGACGAGGCTGCCGAAGCTCGCCGCGTCGTTCGACTCCCGCTCGCCGCGCCGCAGCACGGCCCGGATCCGGGCGTCGAGCACCCGCCCCTGCACCGGTTTGACGACATAGTCGTCGGCGCCGGACTCCAGCCCGACCACCACGTCGATGTCGTCGCTGCGCGCGGTCAGCAGGATGATCGGCAACTGGTCCGTGCGCCGGATGCGCCGGCACACCTCGAACCCGTCGATGCCGGGCAGCATCACATCCAGCACGATCAGATCCGGCCGCTGCTCGCGGAGCAGCTTCAGACCGTCCTCACCGCTGGCAGCGGTCGCCACCCGGTGGCCCTGGCGCGTCAGTGAGAGCTCCAGGGCCGTCCGGATCGCGTCGTCGTCCTCGATCAGCAACAGGGAAGGCACGCGCTCATTCTGGCGTATGGAGGGGCCGGGGTACGACCGCTGGGGCCCGGTCAATGCGGGCCGGTCCCGCCGACGCGTGTGCACGGCCCGTGGCCCGCCCGCGGCCGACCCCTGTGACAGGTCTGTGACAGTCGGCGGACACGGCGATGAAAGTGCGGCGGCAAGCTTTTCGGCACAGGCAAGGAAGCCCGCCCCGAAAGGCGGGCCGCACATCGGAAGTCCACGACGGGGGGCGCGAGATGAACACGCTGCACGGCATCAGCACCAGCGCAGTTGTCACGCGTCTGCACGACGTGCACCGGGGTTCCGAGAAGTCCGGTGTCGTGAGCACGCGGGGGTGCGCTCACGGTACCGGGCGTCAGCACATCGGGTTCATGACGGTGGTTGACGCGCACACGGGGGAGAACAAGGGGACGGGGGAGGCTCACGGGGGAGCCGCGTACGGGGAGGGCTCGGGGGAGCGACGCTCGATGGCGGAGGCGGAGTTCACCGCCTACGTCCAAGAGCGCCGCGCCTCCCTGTACGCGACCGCCTACCACCTGACCGGCGACCGCTTCGAGGCCGAGGACCTGCTGCAGAGCGCGCTGTTCTCGACCTACCGGGCGTGGGACCGGATCAGTGACAAGGCGGCGGTCGGCGGATACCTCCGCCGCACCATGACCAACCTGCACATCAGCGCCTGGCGGCGCCGCAAGCTCAACGAATACCCGACCGAGGAACTGCCGGAGACGCCCGGCGACACGGACGCGATGCGCGGCACCGAACTGCGCGCGGTCCTGTGGCAGGCGCTGGCCCGGCTGCCCGAACTCCAGCGCACCATGCTGGTCCTGCGCTACTACGAGGGCCGCACGGACCCGGAGATCGCGGAGATCCTCGACATCAGTGTCGGCACGGTGAAGTCCAGCATCTGGCGGTCGCTCCGCCGGCTGCGCGAGGACGAGGTCCTCAGCTTCGGCCGTGACGAGGAGGACGCCTTCGGCGAGCTCGTCGCCTGAAGGTCGGGGGGGAGCACCACAAGGGGGCCCACGGGGGAACTGCACGGACGCTGGGGGGTGTCTTCGCAGGAGAGTGGGACTCGGGGGAGGACAACGGGGGAGTACGGAAGCGGGACTGGAGGGCCGGGGGGTCCGTCCAGTCCCGCTTTCTTTGTGCCGCGTCTTCCGTGTGCGTCGTGGGCGTGCCTCTTCTTCGTGCCCCGGCCGTCCCGGGGCAGCACGGCCGACCGCCGTTCAGGCCGCCGTACGGAGACTCTCGGGCCGGCCTGCCGCAGCGGCCGCCAGCCGTCCCATCGCCTCGTCGCGGTCGCAGGCGTACGCGCCCAGCGCCGTTTGACGGGAGACGATCGTGCGCTCCTGGCGCATCAGCCGCCAGCCGCGGCGCAGCAGGAACGGCACCGACTTGCGGCCCTCCCTCACATCACGCAGGAAGCGGCGGCGGAACGTCTTCACCGGGCCCCGGCTCAGGCACAGCGCGTCGGCGAGGACGCCGAGTTCACGGCAGCGCGTGACGATCTCCGCGGCGAAGACGCCCTCCGCGATGAACAGCGGGGTCCGTCCGATGTCGACCGTCTCGCCACCCGTACGGGCACTGAGCGAGAGGTCGTAGACGGGAACCTCCGTACGGCCCGTGCGGCACAGCTCGGTGATCGCGGCGATGGCCGTGTCCGCGTCCCAGGAGTCCGGGTGGTCCCAGTCGATGTCGGAGCTCCCCGCCACCAGCGGCAGTGTCGGGTCGTCGCCCTCCTTGTAGAAGTCGTCGAGCCGCAGCACCGGGAGGCCGGAGCGGGCCGCGAGAAGGGACTTGCCGGAGCCGGAAGGGCCGCAGAGCAGCACGACTCGCGTCGGTATGGGCAGAGGAGAACTCACGGGACACCAGTGTGAGGCATCGACCGGGCCGTACGACCCCCGCGGGTCGGCTTTGATGCGTGTGTCACATCTCAACTACCCTTCGTGTCGTTCTGATTACCCGAAGCGTCAGAAGGTGGCAGTGATGGCCCGACACGACTCCCCCATGAAGCCGACCGCCCAGCGTGCCCTGGCCGTCCTCGCGACCGCCGGCATGGCGCTGGGAGTGGGTGCGGCGGAGGCCGCGGCGGGCACCGGCTCGGTGCTGGACATGGTCCACACCTCTGCGGGGAAGACCGACCCCCGGGCCGGCCTCGATGCGGCGGGCGGCACCCTCTCCCACACCACCGGCGCCGTCACGGGCCTCAAGCCCAACCCTCTCGCCGGCACGGGATCCGACCCGCTCGACAACAGCGTCGGCACCCAGGTCGCCGACTTCGAGCCGATGTCGTCCCGGGAGGTGACGGGGCCGGTGGCTCAGGCCCCGTCGGTCGGGGGCATGCCGGTGGTCGAGCGTCTGAACGGGCCGCGCTCGCGGTGACTCATCGCCCTCGCAGCGGGACCTCCCGGACCAGCCACGCCACCGCGAAGGCCATGGCGCACAGCGCGGCCGTGCCGAGCGCGACACCGTGCAGGCCGTCCACCACGCCGGTCCGGAACGCGTCCTGGACCGGTTCCGGCAGGTCCCGCAACAGTCCGGGGGTCAACTCCCCTTCGGTGAGCCGCCCGCCCTCGGCACCGAGCCGGTCCGTCACCGCGGCCGTGAGCCGGCCGGTGTAGACGGATCCGAGGACGGCGACGCCCAGGGAGCCGCCGATGGTGCGCAGCAGTGTCTGGGTGCCGCTGGCCGCGCCCATGTCGCGGGGCTCGGCGCTGTTCATCGTGATGAGCATCGCCGGCTGCATCAGACAGCCGATGCCCACGCCGAGCGCCAGCGTCAGACCGGAGGCGAGGGGCACCGTCGTGTCCGTGCCGAGCGCCAGCAGCGACAGTGCCCCCGCGGTGGCCAGTGCGCCGCCCGCGATCGGATAGGCGCGGTAGCGCCCGCCGCCGGCGATCCGCCGGCCGATGACGAGCTGAGCGCCGATCATGCCCAGCATCAGCGGGAGCAGCAGCAGTCCGCTCCCGGTGGACGACATGCCCCGCACGAACTGCAGGTACTGGGGCAGATAGCCGGCCGCCGCGAGCATGGCCGCGCCCGTGACGAAGCTGAGGACCTGCGCGACCGTGAAGTTCCGGTCCTGGAACAGCCTGGGTGGGACCACCGGCTCCGGGGCGCGCCGTTCGACCCGCACGAAGGCGGCCAGCGCCACCGCACAGAGCAGGGCGAGCCCGATGATCTGCGGTGACGTCCAGGCGTACGTCGTGCCGGCCCAGCTCGCCAGCAGCGTCAGGGCGAGGACCGCGCCGGTGAGCAGTCCTGCCCCCGCCAGGTCGATGGGCGCCTTCACGCGGGTCGTGCGCAGCCGCACTCCGTGGCCGATGAGGATCAGCGCGACGGCGCCGACCGGGACGTTGACGTAGAACACCCAGCGCCAGTCCAGGTGGTCCGTGAGGAAGCCGCCGGCCAGGGGGCCGCCGATCATCGCGGCCGGCAGCAGCACTCCGATCAGCGACTGGGCGCGCCCCGCCTCGGCCGGGGTGAGCAGCGTGCCGATGAGGGAGAGGGCCCCGACGAACAGGCCGCCCGCGCCGATTCCCTGCAGGGCCCGGAAGGCGATCAACCAGCCCATGTCCTGGGCGAGTCCGCACAGCACCGAGCCGGCCAGGAACACGGTGATGGACGTGAGGTAGCTGCCCTTGTGGCCGTAGAGGTCGCCGATCTTGCCCCAGATCGGGGTGGAGACGGCCGTGGTCAGCAGGTAGGCGGTGAGCACCCAGGAGAGGTGGTCGAGGCCGCCGAGGTCGCCGACGATGGTGGGCAGTGCGGTGCCGACGACTGTTCCGTCGAGCGTGGCGAGCACGATGCCGAGCAGCAGCCCGAGGATGACGAGCCGGGAAGGCGGGGCAGCCGGCCCGGCGGCCCCTTCCGGGGCGGTCTCCGCCGCGCGTGTGTCCATGATTCCCCCTCTTTCGTGATCGGTGGTCAGGCGACGTAGCGCCGGACGGACTTGGCCTCGCGCAGGGCGTGGCCCCACCAGGCGAGTTGGTCGAGCAGGGCCTTCGCGGCGGTGTCGGCGGCGGGGTCCTTGCAGGCGCCGTCCTCGTCGAAGCGGCTCCACACGTCGTGGAAGCTGACGGTGTTGCGGATGGTCGTGGCGTTCACCTCGGCCATGACGACCCGCAGGTGTTCCACCGCGCGCAGGCCGCCGGACAGGCCGCCGTAGGAGACGAAGCCGACCGGCTTGCCGTGCCATTCCTCGCCGTGCCAGTCGATCGCGTTCTTCAGGGACGCCGGGAAGCTGTGGTTGTACTCGGGCGTGACGAGCACGAAGGCGTCGGCGGCGCCGAGACGCGGTGAGACGAGGGCCAGTTGCTCGCGGGAGCCGGGCGGCGGCTGCCGGCCGAAGGCCGGGAACACGGTCGGCAGCGGCGTCTCGGCGAGGTCCACGACGTCGGCCGTCAGGTCGTCGCGTTGCTCGATGTGGCCGGTCAGCCACTTCGTCACCACGGGTGCCAAGCGCCCCTCGCGGGTCGAGCCGACGAGGACGGCGACGCGGAGCGGTTCGATGCGGAGCGGTTCGATGCGGTCGGGCATGGATCCCCCTGGATGTGTACGGCGTATCTCGTTGCGTACAACGTACACATCGATGTGTACGGCGTCTACTGCAGATACGGTGTACGCGACAGGACGGCCGGGAGGAGCGGAGCATGACGGTCGCGAAGAACCCGCGGAACGCGAAGAAGGAGGACGAGGAGAGCGGGACCGGCGAGCCCTCTCTCTGGGAGCGCATGGAGCGCTCGGCCCCACTCCCGCGCGCCTCACTGACCCTGGAGCGGATCGCCGCCGCCGCGGTCGAGATCGCCGACGAGGAGGGCGGCGGCGCCGTCACCATGCGCCGCCTCGCCACCCGGCTCGGCGTCGCCCCCATGGCGGCCTACCGGCACGTCGACGGCAAGGACGACCTCTGGGTGCTCATGATCGACCGGGTCTTTCGCGAGCTGTCCGTTCCGGAGAGCGTGACGGACTGGCGGGAGGTGCTGCGGGCCTACGCCCTGCAGACCCGGGAGCTCATGCTCGCCCATCCGTGGATGGCGGTCATGCCGATGCCCCTGGTCATGCTCACGCCGTCACGGCTGGCCGTGGCGGAGCGGCAACTGGCCGCGCTCGCCGGCTTCGGCCTGGACGCCGACTCGGTCATGGCCGCCTTCCGGGCCGTCGCCTCCTTCGTCCACGGCGCGGCCCAGACCGAGATCGCCCTGCGGGACTACCAGGAACGCAACGGCTGGGCCGGCGGCGACGAGACCCGCGAGGCCCTCGCCCCGCAGATGCGCTACCTGATGAGCACCGGCCGCTACCCGGCCTTCGAGCAGTACGCCCTCGGCGCGACCCGCAAGGACGACCGGGCCTGGGAATTCGCCTTCGGCCTCGACTGCGTCCTCGACGGCATCGGGCAGCGGCTCGGGATCTGAGGCGCAGCGGACGCGGAGAAGCCCCGGGCCTCCTGGACGGAGGAGGGCCGGGGCTTCCGTACCGGGGGGCGGGCTAGTACGAGGAACCCGACGCGCCCAGTGACCCCGTGGGGTGCCAGACCGTTTTGGTCTCCAGGAACGCCGTCATGCGGTCGATGCCGGGAGTCTCCGCGTAATCCACAGGCTGTGGACGGAGAACCCGCTTGAGATTGTCGGCCGCCGCGATCTCCAGTTCCTTCGCCAGCACCTCGTCGGCACCCGCGAGGTCGATCGCGTTGACGTCCTGGTGGGCCGCCAGCGGGGCCGCGATCTCGGCCGTACGGCCCGACAGGACGTTGACCACGCCCCCGGGGACGTCCGAGGTGGCCAGGACCTCGGCCAGGGACAGGGCGGGCAGCGGGGACTTCTCGCTCGCCACCACGACCGCCGTGTTGCCCGTCGCGATCACCGGGGCGAGCACCGACACCAGGCCCAGGAACGACGACTCCTGCGGCGCCAGGACGGCGACCACGCCGGTCGGTTCGGGGGAGGACAGGTTGAAGAAGGGGCCCGCGACCGGGTTGCCGCCGCCGACCACCTGGGCGATCTTGTCGGTCCAGCCCGCGTACCAGACCCAGCGGTCGATCGTCGCGTCCACGACCGCCGCCGCCTTGGACTTCGACAGCCCCTCCGCGTCGGCCACCTCGCGCACGAACTGGTCGCGGCGGCCCTCCAGCATCTCCGCGACGCGGTAGAGGACCTGGCCGCGGTTGTACGCCGTGGCGCCCGACCAGCCGCCGAACGCCTTGCGCGCTGCGACCACCGCGTCACGGGCGTCCTTGCGGGACGACAGAGGCGCGTTCGCCAGCCACTTGCCCTTCGCGTCGCTCACCTCGTACACCCGGCCGCTCTCGGAACGCGGGAACTTCCCGCCCACGTACAGCTTGTAGGTCTTGAACACCGACAGTCGTGCATCAGACATCGAGGTACGCCTCCAGGCCGTGGCGGCCGCCCTCGCGGCCGAAGCCCGACTCCTTGTAACCGCCGAACGGCGACGTCGGGTCGAACTTGTTGAACGTGTTGGACCAGACGACCCCCGCACGGAGCTTGTTCGCGACCGCCAGGATGCGCGAGCCCTTCTCCGTCCAGATGCCGGCGGACAGGCCGTACGGCGTGTTGTTGGCCTTGGCGACCGCCTCGTCCGGAGTGCGGAAGGTCAGCACCGACAGCACCGGGCCGAAGATCTCGTCGCGGGCGATCCGGTGCGCCTGGGTGACGTTCGTGAACAGCGTCGGGGCGAACCAGTAGCCGCTCTCCGGCAGTTCGCACGCCGGCGACCAGCGCTCGGCGCCCTCCGCCTCACCCTGCTCGACGAGCGAGGTGATCCGGGTGAGCTGCTCCTCGGAGTTGATCGCGCCGATGTCGGTGTTCTTGTCCAGCGGGTCACCGAGGCGCAGCGTCGACAGGCGGCGCTTGAGGGACTCCAGGAGCTCCTCCTGGATCGACTCCTGGACCAGCAGGCGGCTGCCCGCGCAGCAGACCTGGCCCTGGTTGAAGAAGATGCCGTTGACGATGCCCTCGACGGCCTGGTCGATCGGGGCGTCGTCGAAGACGATGTTGGCGCCCTTGCCGCCCAGTTCGAGCGTGACCTTCTTGCGCGTCCCGGCGACCGTGCGGGCGATCTCCTTGCCGACGGCGGTGGAGCCGGTGAAGGCGACCTTGTTCACGTCCGGGTGGGCGATCAGCGCCGCTCCCGCGTCGCCGTAGCCCGGGAGGATGTTGACGACGCCCCGGGGCAGACCCGCCTGGCGGCAGATGTCCGCGAAGAACAGCGCCGAGAGGGGGGTGGTCTCGGCCGGCTTCAGGACGACCGTGTTGCCGGTCGCGAGGGCCGGGGCGATCTTCCACGCCAGCATCAGCAGGGGGAAGTTCCAGGGGATGACCTGGCCCGCGACGCCCAGCGGCCTCGGGTTCGCGCCGAAGCCCGCGTGATCGAGCTTGTCGGCCCAGCCGGCGTAGTAGAAGAAGTGCGCCGCGACCAGGGGGAGGTCCGCGTCGCGGGTCTCCTTGATCGGCTTGCCGTTGTCGAGGGTTTCGAGGACGGCGAGCTCGCGGGAACGCTCCTGGATGATCCGCGCGATGCGGAACAGGTACTTGGCGCGCTCCGAGCCCGGCAGCGCCGACCACTTCTCGAAGGCCTTGCGTGCCGCCTTCACCGCGCGGTCGACGTCCTCGGAACCGGCCCGGGCGATCTCGGAGAGGACCTCCTCGCTCGCCGGGGAGACCGTCTTGAAGACCTTGCCGTCCGCCGCCTCCACGAACTCGCCGTCGACGAAGAGGCCGTAGGACGGGGCGATGTCGACGACCGAGCGGGACTCGGGAGCCGGTGCGTATTCGAATGCGGAACCCATGGTGATCAGTCCACCGTCACGTAGTCGGGACCGGAGTAGCGGCCGGTGGCCAGCTTCTGCCGCTGCATCAGCAGGTCGTTCAGCAGCGAGGAGGCGCCGAAGCGGAACCAGTGGTTGTCCAGCCAGTCCTCGCCCGCCGTCTCGTTGACCAGCACGAGGAACTTCACGGCGTCCTTGGAGGTGCGGATGCCGCCGGCCGGCTTCACACCGACCTGGATGCCGGTCTGCGCACGGAAGTCCCGCACCGCCTCCAGCATGAGCAGCGTGTTCGCCGGGGTCGCGTTGACGGCGACCTTCCCGGTGGAGGTCTTGATGAAGTCGGCCCCCGCCAGCATGCCGAGCCAGCTCGCACGGCGGATGTTGTCGTACGTCGAGAGCTCGCCGGTCTCGAAGATGACCTTCAGGCGCGCGGAGGTCCCGCAGGCCTCCTTCACGGCGGTGATCTCGTCGTACACCTTCAAGTATCGGCCCGCGAGGAACGCCCCGCGGTCGATGACCATGTCGATCTCGTCGGCACCCGCGGCGACGGCGTCGCGCACGTCGGCCAGCTTGACGTCGAGCGCCGCGCGTCCGGCCGGGAACGCCGTCGCCACCGAGGCGACCTTCACGCCGGAACCGGCGACGGCCTCCTTGGCCACGGCCACCATGTCGGGGTAGACGCAGACCGCCGCGGTGGCGGGCGTCGTACGGTCCGTCGGGTCGGGCTTGACCGCCTTCGCGCCGAGCGCCCGGACCTTGCCCGGGGTGTCCGCGCCTTCCAGCGTCGTCAGGTCGACCATCGAGATGGCGAGGTCGATGGCGTACGCCTTCGCGGTCGTCTTGATCGAACGGGTGCCGAGGGAGGCGGCGCGGCCCTCGAGTCCGACCGCGTCGACGCCGGGGAGCCCGTGGAGGAAGCGGCGCAGCGCGCTGTCGGACGCGGCGACGTCCTTGAGGGGGTGAGCTGCGGTGAGTGCAGAACTGGGCATGGTCACCAGACGAGCATATCTACGCGCGTAGCGGCTGTACAGTCCCCGGTTCTCTCCCGGACGGATCCGACGGTTGCCCACGGGCGGACGAGGGACCCTCGGACGGGTCCGGCAGAATCGAGACATGACGAGCCCCGAACCCCAGCCGCCGGCGCCGCAGCCCTCGGAATCCAAGGACCGGGTCTACCGGTCGGTCCCCGCCATCGCCGGTGGCGTGCTGCTGCTCGCCATCGCCGGGTGGCTCGGCATCGACGCGGTGATCTCCGGGGAGGGGCGCACGCCGTGGCTCGCGCTCGCGGTGCTGCTCCTGCTCGTGCCGCTCGTCGTCGCCTTCACCCTGCGACCGGCCGTCTACGCCGGGGACGACCGGCTGCGGATCCGCAACCCCTTCCGGCTCGTCGTCGTGCCCTGGGGCCAGGTCGCCTCGCTGCGCTCCGCCTACTCGAACGAGGTCCTCACCCAGTCCGGTACGAAGTACCAGCTGTGGGCCGTGCCCGTCTCGCTGCGTGCGCGCAAGAAGGCCGCGCGGCGCGAGATGCGGGCGACGGCACAGGCACGCCGGGCCATGGGCCGGGACGAGGGCCGCGGCAGTGCGCTCGGGATGCGGGCGGGCCTGGGCGATGGCCTCGGCGGGGACTCCGTCTCCCAGGGGCCCGTACGGGCCGAGACCGACCGGATCATGGACGAGCTGCGCGGGCTGTACGAGGCGCGGCACCGGGCGGAGTCGGCACAGGGCGAGGTGACCGTGCGGTGGGCCTATGAGGTGCTGGTTCCGGCGGTCGCCGGGGCCCTGCTGGTGCTGATCCTGGTGGCGACGGGCTGACCGCCGCGAAAAGCGGTGGAGGCGGCGCGGCCCCCGCGCCTAGGTTCGGGTCATGAGCACCCGTACCTTCCGTGTCACCGTGCGAGGCGTCTTCGACGGGCTGAGCCCCGGGCAGCGGGCCGAGCTGTCGGAGCGGGCCGCCGAGCACGATGTGCTGCGCGCGGCCTTCACCCCCGAGGGGACCCTCACCTACGACGTGGCCGTGCGGCCCGCCTTCACCTTCCGCTTCCTGGACTCCGGGGAGGCCGAGGAGGACATCCTTCAGGCCGCCGAGCGGGCCGAGGCGTCGGCGCGGGCGTGGCTCGAGCAGCGCGGGTACGGCTACAAGAACCTGAGGTCCACCGCCGAGGACCTCTCCCAGGCGCCTCTCGGCAAGCGGCAGCGGCGAGAGGCCGCCCGGAAGAGTTCCTGAGCCTCGGCGGGGGGACGAAGGGGGCGGGGGGCCGGGCCCGCCTCAGATGCCCGCCGCCTCCGACAGGTCGCGCTTGACCGACTCCAGCAGCGCCGTCGCCGTCGCGCGGGCCTCCGGGAGGTCCTTGTGCGAGCCGACCGGGATCACGACCTCCAGGTAGCACTTCAGCTTCGGTTCCGTGCCGCTCGGGCGGACGATCACCCGGGCGCCCTCCAGGGTGTAGCGCAGACCGTCCGTGGGCGGGAGCCCGGCCGTGCCCTGGGTGAGGTCGTCGGTACGGGTGATCGGCAGGCCGGCCAGCTCCGTCGGGGGCTGTTCGCGCAGGCGGCGCATCGCGGCGGCGATGAGGGAGAGGTCCTCCACGCGGACCGAGAGCTGGTCCGTCGCGTGCAGGCCGTGCTCCACCGCCAGGTCGTCCAGCAGGTCGAGGAGGGTGCGGCCCTCCTCCTTGAGCTGTGAGGCCAGCTCCGTGATCAGCAGCGCGGCGGTGATGCCGTCCTTGTCGCGCACGCCGTCGGGGTCCACGCAGTAGCCGAGGGCCTCCTCGTAGCCGAAGCGCAGGCCGTCGGCGCGGGCGATCCACTTGAAGCCGGTGAGGGTCTCCACGTGGGGGAGGCCCGCCTTCTCGGCGATGCGGCCCAGCAGGGAGGACGAGACGATCGACTCCGCGAAGGTGCCGGTCGCTCCGCGGCGGACCAGGTGGGCGGCGAGCAGGGCACCGACCTCGTCGCCGCGCAGCATGCGCCAGGCGGGGCCGTCCGTGCCGTCTGTGCCCTCTGCGTCCTGTGTGCCGTCCAGTACGGCGACGGCGCAGCGGTCCGCGTCCGGGTCGTTGGCGATGATCAGGTCCGGGGCGGTCCCGGCGGGGAGCGCGCGTGCCGTGGCGAAGGCCAGGTCCATCGCGCCGGGTTCCTCCGGGTTGGGGAACGCGACGGTCGGGAACTCCGGGTCGGGCTCGGCCTGCTCCGCGACGAGGACCGGATCCGGGAAGCCCGCGCGGGCGAAGGCGGCCAGGAGGACGTCCTTGCCGACGCCGTGCATCGCCGTGTACACCGTGCGGGCCGTGCGGGGGGAGCCCTCGGCCAGGACGGCGTCCGTGCGGGCGAGGTAGGCCTCGAGGACGCTGTCGTCGAGGGTGTCCCAGCCTTCGGTGGGGCGGCGGACGGTGGTGAGGGACGGGACGGCGGCGATCTCCGCCGCGATGTCGATGTCCGCCGGGGGGACGATCTGGGAGCCGTCGCCGAGGTAGACCTTGTAGCCGTTGTCGCGGGGCGGGTTGTGGCTGGCGGTGACCTCCACGCCCGCGACCGCGCCGAGGTGCCGTATCGCGAAGGCGAGCACGGGGGTCGGGAGGGGCCGGGGGAGGACGGCCGCGCGCAGGCCCGCGCCGGTCATGACGGCGGCCGTGTCCTGGGCGAAGTCGTGGGACTTGTGGCGGGCGTCGTAGCCGATGACGACGAGACCGTTGTCGTGGCCCTGCTTCTTGAGGTACGCGGCGAGGCCGGCGGCGGCGCGGATGACGACCGAGCGGTTCATGCGCATGGGGCCGGCGCCGAGTTCGCCGCGGAGGCCGGCGGTGCCGAACTGGAGCGTGCCGCTGAAGCGGGCGGCGAGTTCGGTGTGGTCCTCGGCGTCGATGAGGCGGGCGAGCTCGGTGCGGGTGTCCGGGTCGGGGTCCTCGGTGAGCCACGCCTGGGCCTGTGCGATGAGTTCTTCGTGCACGGTGTGGTGTCAGCCTCTCCGGTGTGGTGTGGTGCGGTGTGCATGCGGCTTGGTGGGGTGCGCGTCCTCGCCCGGCGCCGGGGGTGGGTCGGGGCCGCGCCGGGGGGTGTCCGTCCTCGGAACGGCGCGATGGGGTCGGGTACCGACTAACCCCCCGTTGACGCGCCAACCGCTGCGGGCGGACACCCCCCGACACGTCCCCTTCTCGCCGTACGCGGGTGCGGGAGCGTCCCCATGGCTGTGCGGGCGGTCGCGGCGGCTTTCCGGTGTGGGCCACTGCGACCCGCTAGGGGCGCGGGGAACTGCGCGACCAGCCCCTCCGGGCCCGCAGCCGCCGGACGACCTGCCGAATCCTCTCTCAGAGGCGGCCGAGGACCTGCGCGAGCAGGGAGCCCATGCGCGTCGCGGAGTCGCGGCCCGCCTGGAGGACCTCCTCGTGGTTCAGGGGCTCGCCCGTCATGCCCGCCGCCAGGTTGGTGACGAGGGAGATGCCGAGGACCTCCGCGCCCGCCTCACGTGCGGCGATCGCCTCCAGGACCGTGGACATGCCCACCAGGTCCGCGCCGATGACCCGGGCCATGCGGATCTCGGCCGGAGTCTCGTAGTGCGGGCCGGGGAACTGGGCGTAGACGCCCTCCTCCAGCGTGGCGTCGACCTCCTTGCACAGGGCCCGCAGACGCGGGGAGTACAGGTCGGTGAGGTCCACGAAGTTCGCGCCGACGATGGGGGAGGTGGCGGTGAGGTTGATGTGGTCGCTGATGAGGACCGGCTGGCCGGGGCGCATGCCCTCGCGCAGGCCGCCGCAGCCGTTGGTGAGGACGACCGTCTTGCAGCCGGCCGAGACCGCGGTGCGGACACCGTGGGCGACCGCGGCCACCCCGCGGCCCTCGTAGTAGTGCGTACGGCCCAGGAAGACCAGGGCGCGCTTGTTGCCGATCCGGTACGAGCGGATCTTGCCCCCGTGGCCCTCGACCGCCGGAGGCGGGAAACCGGGGAGCTCGGTGACCTGGAACTCGGCCTCGGGGGCGCCCAGGGCGTCCACCGCCGGGGCCCAGCCGGAGCCCATCACGAGGGCGACGTCGTGGGTCTCGGCGCCCGTCAGTTCGCGCAGGCGGGCCGCGGCGGCGTCGGCGGCCGCGTGGGGGTCGCCCTGGATGTCGTCCGGAAGAAGAGATGCGTTCACGCCGACGAGGGTAGCCGCTCTTTGCCTACGCGCGTAGATGTCGGAGCTCACGGGGTGGCGATCGTTGTCTTGTCGTTTCCGACGAGGCCTCGCCCGGGCGGCCCCTCAGCAGGGGCGCTTGCGGAGCTCCATCACGTAGTCGTGCGGGGCGCCGGCCGACTCGGCGGCGTCGGCGATCTCGCCCAGGTAGCGGGCGGAGGGCAGGCCGCCCTCGTAGGCGTTCAGGGCGAAGGCCCAGGCGGTGTCCTCACCGTCGAGGGTGTGGACCCGTACGCGCGTACGGCGGTAGATGTCGAGGCCCACGCCCTCCCAGCGGTCCAGTGACTCCTCGTCCATCGGGGCGATGTCGTAGAGCGAGACGAAGACCTGGGAGAGGGGGTCCTCGACGATCGTCGGCAGCGCGCCCTCCCAGCCCATGTGCTCGCCGCCGAAGGTCAGTCGCCATCCGTTCAGCCAGCCGATGGCGCGCAGCGGCGAGTGCGGGGCGCGGCGGGACATCAGCCGCGCGTCGAGGTTGCCGGCGTACGCGGCGTAGAGCGACATGGGGGAAGGGTACGGCAGGTGGTCCGGCGTCACTCGTGTAACGACAGGCGCGTGGGCGGGCCCCCGGGCGGTGTCACGTTGTTGCGTGCGGGACAATGGAGTACGTGACTCGGATCGTGATCATCGGTGGCGGACCCGGCGGATACGAAGCGGCGCTGGTGGCCGCCCAACTCGGCGCGGAGGTGACCGTCGTCGACTGCGACGGTCTGGGCGGGGCGTCGGTGCTCACCGACTGCGTACCGTCGAAGACCCTGATCGCCACGGCCGAGGTGATGACCACCTTCGACTCCTCGTACGAGGAGCTGGGCATCATCGTCGCCGACGACACCCCTCCCATGGAGCAGGCCGCCCGGGTGGTGGGCGTCGACCTGGGCAAGGTCAACCGGCGTGTGAAGCGGCTCGCGCTCGCCCAGTCGCACGACATCACGGCCTCCGTGACGCGTGCCGGGGCGCGTGTCATGCGCGGGCGCGGCCGGCTGGAGGGCATGCAGGCGCTCGACGGGTCGCGCAAGGTCGTGGTGCGCGCCGCCGACGGCAGCGAGGAGACCCTCACGGCCGACGCGGTGCTCATCGCCACCGGCGGGCACCCCCGGGAGCTGCCCGACGCCCAGCCCGACGGTGAGCGGATCCTCAACTGGACCCAGGTCTACGACCTCGACGAACTGCCCGAGGAACTGATCGTGGTCGGGTCGGGTGTGACCGGCGCCGAGTTCGCCGGCGCCTACCAGGCACTCGGCTCCCGGGTGACGCTCGTGTCGTCGCGCGACCGCGTGCTGCCCGGCGAGGACCCGGACGCGGCGGCCGTGCTGGAGGACGTCTTCCGCAGGCGCGGCATGAACGTCATGGGCCGTTCCCGCGCGCAGTCCGCCAAGCGGGTGGGGGACCGGGTCGAGGTGACCCTCGCCGACGGGCGGGTCATCACCGGGTCCCACTGCCTCATGGCCGTCGGTGCCGTCCCCAACAGCGCGGGCATGGGGCTGGAGGACGCCGGCGTCCGGCTGCGCGAGTCCGGCCACATCTGGACCGACCGGGTGTCCCGTACGACCGCTCCCGGCGTGTACGCGGCCGGTGACGTGACCGGCGTGTTCGCCCTCGCGTCCGTGGCCGCCATGCAGGGCCGAATCGCCATGTACCACTTCCTGGGCGACGCGGTGGCCCCGCTGAACCTGAAGACGGTCTCCTCGAACGTCTTCACCGACCCGGAGATCGCCACCGTCGGCTACACCCAGGCCGACGTCGACGCCGGGAAGATCGACGCGCGCGTCGTGAAGCTGCCGCTGCTGCGCAACCCGCGCGCGAAGATGCAGGGCATCCGCGACGGCTTCGTCAAGATCTTCTGCCGGCCGGGCACGGGCATCGTGGTCGGCGGTGTCGTCGTGTCGCCGCGCGCATCGGAACTGATCCACCCCATCTCGATCGCGGTCGACAACAATCTGACCGTCGAGCAGATCGCGAACGCCTTCACCGTCTATCCCTCCCTGTCGGGCTCGATCGCCGAGGTGGCCCGGCAGCTGCACACGCGCAAGGAGAACGGCGAGGGCTGAGGCCGAAACGGACTCCTCCCTGGTCACGGGGAGTGTTCGACCATTCGTACGGCATAGGCGGCGGGACTAGGCCCTATACCACTTCCCGCTGCTTGTTGCGAACATCTTCTGCTATTCAGCGCAAACTGCTGAAAGCAGACGGTCGCTGGCGTTACTGTCAGTTTCGTGTTCGCTGCAGAACGTCGCCAATTGATCCTCGAAATGGTGCGAGCGAACGGGGCCGTGTCGCTCCGTGAGCTCGCCCGCGTCGTCCAGACCTCCGAAGTGACCGTACGGCGGGACGTGCGCGCGCTGGAGGCAGAAGGACTCCTCGACCGCCGGCACGGCGGTGCGGTACTGCCGGGCGGTTTCACGCGGGAGTCCGGCTTTCCGCAGAAGTCTCATCTCGCGACCGCCGAGAAGACCGCCATCGCCGACCTCGCCGCGAACTTCGTGGAAGAGGGGGAGGCGATCGTGGTCGGGGCGGGTACGACGACCCAGGAGCTGGCCCGCCGGCTCGCCCGGGTGCCCGGGCTCACGGTCGTCACCAACTCCCTCCTCGTCGCCCAGGCGCTGGCCCATGCCAACCGGGTCGAGGTCGTGATGACCGGCGGTACGCTCCGCGGTTCGAACTACGCGCTGGTCGGGAGCGGGGCCGAGCAGTCCCTGCACGGGCTGCGGGTGTCGCGGGCGTTCCTGTCCGGGGCGGGTCTGACCGCCGAGCGCGGGCTGTCCACGTCCAACATGCTGTCGGCGTCCGTCGACCGGGCGTTGGTGCAGGCGGCCGCGGAGGTCGTGGTCCTCGCCGACCACACCAAGCTCGGCACCGACACCATGTTCCAGACCGTGCCGACGGATCTCATCACGCGCCTCGTCACGGACGAACCGCCCGCCCATGACGACCGTGCGGCCACCGAACTCCAGGCGCTGGCCGACCAGGGCGTGCAGATCGCCGTGGCCGGTGGGCAGGGGGGTTCGGCCGGGTCGGGTGCCGGGGGCCCAGGGGGTGATGCCGTCCCGGCGCGTCAGCAGCGCCGGGATGTGCCGGTGCCGGGGCCTCGACGGCAGGTGCCCGGGGGTGGGGGGCAGTTGAGGTCTGCTTCTGCCTCGATGCTGGGTGAGCAGGGGCCCGGGGCGGAGCGGGCGAGGGTGGCGGATCTGCGGAGGCGTTGACGCCCAGGGTGGGCTGAGCTGCGGTTTGCTTTCCCGTACCCGGCGCTGTCGCTGGGGCGGGGTGGGCCCGCAACCCGGCGAAGCGGGGTGCCGCTGCGCCCACCCGTGCCGCCCTTAGCGGCACGATTGCCCGCAGCTAGGGGGCCGAGAGAGCGGCCTCCCGCCGCGCCTGCGGCGCGAGCCACGACGCGCCCGCACCCGCCGTCGGACGGAAGGGGCCGTGTCGGGGGGTGTCCGCCCGCAGCGGTTGTCGCGTCAACGGACAGTCAGTCGGTGTGCAAGCCCATCGCGACGTTCCGAGGACGGACACCCCCCGGCGCGGCCCCGACCCAGGCCCTCGCCGTAGGCGCTCGTTCACCCACCCGGCGTGGCCTCGACCCATCCCTGAGAGATAGGCCGAGCCCCCACCTCTGCGCCCCGACCCGCCCCCGAGAGGTAGACCGGAAACACCGAGGCGCGGCCCCACCCCACCGGGGTAGGTGCCGCGCCAAGTGTGTGGGTGTCAGTCCTTGATCTCGCAGATCGCCGCACCCGACGTCACCGACGCGCCGATCTCCGCGCTCAGGCCCTTGATCGTGCCCGACCGGTGCGCGTTCAGCGGCTGCTCCATCTTCATGGCCTCCAGGACGACGACCAGGTCGCCCTCCTTGACCTCCTGGCCCTCCTCGACGGCGACCTTGACGATCGTGCCCTGCATCGGGGAGGCGAGGGTGTCGCCGGACGCCACCGGGCCCGACTTCTTCGCCGCGCGGCGCTTCGGCTTGGCGCCCGCCGCGAGACCCGTACGGGCCAGCGACATGCCCAGCGACGACGGCAGGGAGACCTCGAGGCGCTTGCCGCCGACCTCGACGACGACCGTCTCGCGCCCCGGCTCCTCGTCCGTGTCCGCATCGGCCGGCGCCGTGAACGGCTTGATCTCGTTGACGAACTCCGTCTCGATCCAGCGGGTGTGGACCGTGAACGGGTCGGACGAGTCCGTGAGCTCCGGCGCGAACGCCGGGTCCTTCACCACCGCACGGTGGAAGGGGATCGCCGTCGCCATGCCCTCGACCTGGAACTCCTCCAGCGCGCGGGCGGCCCGCTGCAGCGCCTCCTTGCGCGTCCGGCCGGTGACGATCAGCTTGGCCAGCAGGGAGTCCCACGCAGGGCCGATGACCGAACCGGACTCCACACCCGCGTCCAGACGGACACCCGGGCCGGACGGCGGGGCGAACGTCGTGACCGTGCCGGGGGCCGGGAGGAAGTTGCGGCCCGGGTCCTCGCCGTTGATGCGGAACTCGAAGGAGTGGCCGCGCAGCTCCGGGTCGCCGTAGCCGAGCTCCTCGCCGTCGGCGATGCGGAACATCTCGCGCACGAGGTCGATGCCGGCGACCTCCTCGGTGACCGGGTGCTCCACCTGGAGACGCGTGTTGACCTCCAGGAAGGAGATCGTGCCGTCGAGGCCGACGAGGAACTCGACCGTGCCGGCGCCGACGTAGCCGGCCTCCTTGAGGATCGCCTTGGAGGCGGAGTACAGCTCCTCCATCTGCGCGTCGGACAGGAAGGGGGCCGGGGCCTCCTCCACCAGCTTCTGGTGACGGCGCTGCAGGGAGCAGTCACGGGTGGAGACGACGACCACGTTGCCGTGCTGGTCGGCCAGGCACTGCGTCTCCACGTGCCGCGGCTTGTCCAGGTACCGCTCGACGAAGCACTCGCCCCGGCCGAACGCGGCGACGGCCTCACGGACCGCCGAGTCGTACAGTTCCGGCACCTCTTCGAGGGTGCGGGCGACCTTCAGACCGCGACCGCCACCACCGAACGCGGCCTTGATCGCGATCGGCAGACCGTGCTGCTCGGCGAACGCGACGACCTCGTCGGCACCGGACACCGGGTCGGGCGTGCCGGCCACCAGCGGGGCACCCGCGCGCTGCGCGATGTGCCGGGCGGCGACCTTGTCACCGAGGTCGCGGATGGCCTGCGGCGGCGGGCCGATCCAGATCAGGCCCGCGTCCAGGACCGCCTGAGCGAACTCGGCGTTCTCCGAGAGGAAGCCGTAGCCGGGGTGGATCGCGTCCGCGCCCGACTCGCGGGCGGCGCCCAGCACCTTCTCGATGTCGAGGTAGCTGGTGCCTGGCGTGTCACCGCCCAGGGCGAACGCCTCATCCGCGGCGCGGACATGCAGAGCGTCCCGGTCCGGGTCGGCGTAGACGGCCACGCTCGCGATACCGGCATCCCGGCAGGCCCGGGCCACGCGGACAGCGATTTCGCCACGGTTGGCGATGAGCACCTTGCGCACGATTGAGGCTCCCTCCTTGAAACAAGCCGAGTTTAGGGACAGCCGACACGACACTTCGACCCGTCCCCAGTGGTGAGCTTGCCCACACGGAGCGTGATACGTGGCTCGCTCGACCCGCGAAATCCCTTGTCGCACCGCGGTACGCAGTACTCCTGCGGGAAACCCTAGCCGTCTCCTGTGGTCAAGGTCTCTGTCATCACGTGCTGCGGGCCACTCGGTTTCTTTGTCGAGTCCCTACGAATGGCCCAATGATTCTTTGCCCGCCACCGGACCCTTGTCCCCCGGTTTACCCGTTAGTAGCGTTCGCGGTGTCCTAGAGGGAAGAGGGTGGGCCCGGTGATACGCAGGCCGGTGGCGTGGGTCGTGGCGGTGGTGCTGTTCGCGGAGGCGTTCGGCGTCGCGGCGCTGAACTGGTTCCTGGGGATGGTCGTCGACCGGCAGGACATGTCGCTGGCCGGGCTGGACCCGCACATGATGTCGGTGTCGTCGAAGATCGGCGGGATCGCCTTCGGCCTCTACTACGCCCTGTGCGGCCTGGTCGCCCTGCTGGTGGCGCTGCGGGACCGGCCCCCGGCGGGCCTCGGGCGCGTGCTGCTGATCAGCGCGGCGGTCGTGCACGGGCTGCTGGGCGCGGTCACCTGGGGACTCGTCGGCTGGACCGCGTTCCTGTTCATGGTGCTGGTCCTCGCCCTGATCGTGCTGCTGCTGATGACGTACGACCGTCCGGCAAAGCCCGCCGACGCCCCGCCCGGGGGCGGGAAGAGCGGCGACGGCTCCCCGGTCAGCTCTCCGCCGGCGCCCACAACTGGGTGATGCCGACCCCCAGGTCGGCCAGCAACCGCCGCAGGAGCGGCAGGCTGAGGCCGATGACGTTGCCGTGGTCGCCGTCGATGCCGTCGATGAACGGAGCCGAGCGGCCGTCCAGGGTGAACGCCCCGGCCACGTAGAGGGGTTCGCCCGAGGCGACGTACGCGGCGATCTCCTCGTCGGTGGGGTCGCCGAAGTGGACGACCGTGGACGCGGTGGCGGAGACGTACCGGCCGCTCAGCGTGTCGTAGACGCAGTGGCCGGTCTGCAGGGTGCCGGCCCGGCCGCGCATCGACTTCCAGCGGGCGGTGGCCTCCTCGGCGTCGGCGGGCTTGCCGAGGGCCTGGCCGTCCAGGTCGAGCACCGAGTCGCAGCCGATCACGAGCGCGCCCTTGACCTCCGGCCGGGCCGCCACGACGGAGGCCTTCGCCTCGGCCAGGGCCAGCGCCAGCTCGGCGGGGGTGGGAGCGGTGACGGCGCCCTCGTCGACGCCGCTCACGATCACCTCGGGGGCGAGGCCGGCCTGGCGGAGCAGGCCGAGCCGGGCGGGGGACTGGGAGGCGAGGACGAGTCGGCGGCGCGGCTGATCTGTCATGCGTTCAGCGTATCGGCGTCACCCGGCGCGTCTCACCTCACGCCGATCACGATCATCCCCAGCACCATGGCCAGGGCCAGGAGAACGCTCAGCCGCCGCAGCATGTCCTGCATGTCACGCATCTCTTCGGGCGGTTCGTTCTCGGGGTCGGACCACAGCATGTCACCAGCGTGCGGCCTGGCAGGGCGGGGCGCCTGAGTAGCGGTACTCAAATCGGCGCCCCGCGTCGTTCCACCGTGCGCGGGTACCTCCGCGCCCCTCGGGACGGGAGCTCTAGCCCGGCCAGTAGGTGCGGCCCCACGCCGACGGCCCCGGCTGGGGCAGGCGGTGGGCCGCGATGCGGGACGGGTCGGACCAGGAATCGCGGGACGCGGGCGCGCCGGGCGGGGCGGCTGCCGCCGCCGCGGCGCGCGCCCTGACCACCGCCAGGGCGGCGGCCAGCTCCTCCGGGGTCGGGTTGCCCCGTACGACCTTGATCGTCATGTGGGCCTCCTGGGCTCGCTGCGGACTAGAGGGGGATGTTGCCGTGCTTCTTCGGAGGCAGGGATTCCCGCTTCGTGCGCAGTTGACGCAGACCCCGCACGACGTGCCGGCGGGTCTCGGACGGCATGATCACGGCGTCGATGTAACCGCGCTCGGCCGCGACGTAGGGGTTGAGGAGGGCGTCCTCGTACTCCTGGATCAGCCGGGCCCGGACCGCCTCCAGGTCCTCGCCGTTCGCCTCTGCCTCCGCGATCGTGCGGCGGTGCAGGATGTTGACCGCGCCCTGGGCGCCCATGACGGCGATCTGGGCGGTGGGCCAGGCGAGGTTGAGGTCCGCGCCCAGGTGCTTGGAGCCCATGACGTCGTAGGCGCCGCCGAAGGCCTTGCGCGTGATGATCGTGATGAGCGGCACGGTCGCCTCGGCGTAGGCGTAGATCAGCTTGGCGCCGCGGCGGATGATGCCGTCGTGCTCCTGGCCGACGCCGGGCAGGAAGCCGGGGACGTCGACGAACGTGATCACCGGGACGTTGAAGGCGTCGCAGGTCCGCACGAAGCGGGCGGCCTTCTCGCTGGCCTTGATGTCCAGACAGCCGGCGAGTTGCGTCGGCTGGTTGGCGATGATGCCGACCGGGTGGCCCTCGACCCGGCCGAAGCCGGTGACGATGTTCGGCGCGTACAGCGGCTGCGTCTCGAAGAACTCGGCGTCGTCCAGGACGTGCTCGATCACCGCATGCATGTCGTACGGCTGGTTCGCGCTGTCCGGGACGATCACGTCCAGCTCGCGGTCCTCGTCGCTGACCTCCAGGTCGGCCTCCTCGGGGAAGACCGGTGCCTCGGAGAGGTTGTTGGACGGCAGGTAGGACAGCAGCTGCTTGATGTACTCGATGGCGTCCTTCTCGTCGCCCGCCATGTGGTGGGCCACGCCGGAGGTCGCGTTGTGGGTCCGGGCGCCGCCCAGTTCCTCGAAGCCGACGTCCTCGCCGGTGACGGTCTTGATGACGTCGGGGCCGGTGATGAACATGTGCGAGGTCTGGTCGACCATGACCGTGAAGTCGGTGATGGCCGGGGAGTAGACCGCGCCGCCCGCGCACGGCCCGACGACCAGGCTGATCTGCGGGATGACGCCGGAGGCGTGGGTGTTGCGGCGGAAGATCTCGCCGTAGGCGCCGAGCGAGGCGACGCCCTCCTGGATCCTCGCCCCGCCGGAGTCGTTGATCCCGATGACCGGGCAGCCGGTCTTCAGGGCGAAGTCCATGACCTTGACGATCTTCTGACCGTAGACCTCGCCGAGGGCACCGCCGAAGACGGTGAAGTCCTGCGAGAACACGGCGACCGGGCGGCCGTCGACGGTTCCGTACCCGGTGACGACGCCGTCGCCGTACGGGCGGTTCTTGTCGAGGCCGAAGTTCGTGGAGCGGTGCCGGGCGAACTCGTCGAGCTCGACGAAGGAGCCCTCGTCGAGCAGGAGCTCGATCCGCTCACGGGCCGTCAGCTTGCCCTTGGCGTGCTGCTTTTCGACGGCACGTGCGGAGCCGGCGTGTGTCGCTTCCTCGATGCGTCGCTTC
Source organism: Streptomyces sp. NRRL B-1140 (assembly GCF_001280065.1). GTDB lineage: Bacteria > Actinomycetota > Actinomycetes > Streptomycetales > Streptomycetaceae > Streptomyces. Next base: position 168,594 of record NZ_LGEA01000162.1, on the reverse strand, counting down.
AGATCCGCGAGCTTGCCCGCGGTCGTGTGAATGTCGGGCTGCTGCTGCTCTTCCGGCTCGGACATCGGGATGCGGCTCCCTGCCTGCTCAAAAGGGGGGACGGTTACTCATCCGTAGACTAGTGGGGTGCCTCCACATCGGCAGTGCGGCGTTTACCACACCTAGGGTGGCTTGCATGACGCCGCGAGATGCATCAGAGCCGAACGGAAGCCGTTGGTCCGACCTGGACCGTCCGCCCCTCAACGTCACCGCCCTGCGCCGGGGTCTGGTGCGGCCGGGAGAGCTGTGGTCGGAGGTGGACGTGGTGCAGCGCACCGGCTCCACGAACTCCGATCTGGTGGCCCGGGCGGAGAAGGGGGAGGCAACCGAGGGCGCGGTGCTGATCGCCGAGGAGCAGTCGGCCGGGCGCGGGCGCCTGGACCGGCAGTGGACGGCGCCTCCCAGGTCCGGTCTCTTCTTCTCCGTCCTGCTCACGCCGGGCGAGGTGCCGGTGGCGCGGTGGGGCTGGCTGCCGCTGCTCACCGGGGTGGCCGTGGCGACGGGACTGTCCCGGGCGGCGGGCGTGGACACGGCCCTGAAGTGGCCGAACGATCTCCTGGTCACGGTGGGGGAGGACGAGCGCAAGGCCGGCGGCATCCTGGCCGAGCGGGCCGGCGACGGCGGAGTCGTCATCGGCGTCGGCATCAACGTCTCGCTGAAGGACGACGAGCTGCCGGTGCCGACGGCGGGGTCACTGCGCCTGGCGGGGGCGGTGAGCACGGACCGGGACACGCTGCTGCGGGGGGTGCTGCGCTCGCTGGAGGACTGGTACGGCAAATGGCGTGCCGCCGGAGGCGACCCGGGGGAGTGCGGGTTGCACGAGGCATATGCGGCCGGGTGCGCGACGCTCGGGCGGGTGGTGCGGGCGGAGTTGCCCGGGGACCGCGCGATCGTGGGGGAGGCCGTCGCGGTGGACGGCGACGGGCGGTTGGTGCTGGCGACGGAGGCGGGCGTGCAGGAGCCCGTCGGGGCCGGGGACATCGTGCATCTGCGGCCGGCTTGAGCCGAGGCCGGGTGGGACCGCGGTCCGGCGGAGCGGGATGCCGCTGAGGCTGGCCGCGGGCCAGGTGCTTCCAGCCCGTCCGGCGATTGAGGACGAGGCCGTTCAGGCCGAAAGCGGGGGCCTGGGGGCGGCATCCCCCAGAGGGCCCGGCACCAACGCCGAGCACCGGACAATCCCGGGCACCCCACCCCCCGGCCGGACCTCACGGAGTGAGCTGGCGCACACCTGCCGTAGAGTTGAGGCCGGTCGATACATGACCGTGACAGATCGGAAGGGCAACACGCGTGACCGTCGACGACTCGGGTTCCGGCGAGGACGCGCAGGGCGCCGACTCCGGCGAGGATCCGCTCGCCCTGCGCCTCGAAGGGCTCATCCTGGGCGCCGAGCGCCGCTACACCCCGTTTCAGGCGGCCCGCAGCGCCGGTGTCTCCATGGAGCTGGCCTCCCGCTTCTGGCGGGCCATGGGCTTCGCCGACATCGGTCAGGCCAAGGCCCTCACCGAGGCCGACGTCCTCGCGCTGCGACGCCTGGCCGGCCTCGTCGAGGCGGGCCTGCTGAGCGAGGCGATGGCCGTACAGGTGGCCCGGTCCACCGGGCAGACCACCGCGCGGCTCGCCGAGTGGCAGATCGACTCCTTCCTGGAGGGGCTGACCGAGCCGCCCGAGCCGGGGATGACCCGCACCGAGGTGACGTACCCGATCGTCGAGCTGCTCCTGCCCGAGCTGGAGGAGTTCCTGGTCTACGTCTGGCGCCGCCAGCTCGCCGCCTCGGCGGGACGGGTCGTGCAGGCGGCCGACGACGAGGAGATGGTCGACCGGCGCCTGGCCGTCGGCTTCGCCGACCTGGTCGGGTTCACGCGGCTGACCCGCCGTATGGAGGAGGAGGAGCTCGGCGAGCTGGTCGAGGCCTTCGAGACCACGGCCGCCGACCTGGTGGCGGCGAACGGCGGGCGGCTGATCAAGACCCTCGGCGACGAGGTGCTCTACGCCGCGGACGACGCCGGCACGGCCGCCGAGATCGCCCTGCGGCTGATCGAGACCATGGCGCACGACGAGACCATGCCGGAGCTGCGCGTCGGCATGGCGTTCGGCACCGTGACCACCCGGATGGGTGATGTGTTCGGTACGACCGTGAACCTTGCCTCCCGGCTCACGTCGATAGCTCCGAAGGACGCCGTGCTGGTGGACACCGCCTTCGCCGAGGAGCTCATCCGTACGCAGGACGCCCCGGCCTCGGAGGCGGAGGCGGCCGAGGAGGCCGCGGCGGCGGAGAAGGAGGGCGAGGAGCCCCCGGAGTACCGGTTCGGGCTGCAGCCGATGTGGCAGCGGCCGGTGCGTGGGCTGGGCGTCGTGGAGCCGTGGCTGCTCACGCGCCGGGACGGCGCGCCGTAGCCGGTTGTCGGCGTTGACCGGGACCCGTCGGCGGGTCGTCAGGGCAGGTCCGTCGGCGGGTCCACGCACAGACCGATGACCGGCACGCACAGGCCCGGGTCGCGCGGTTCCCCCGGCTCTTCCGGCTCGGGTGCCGGGGCCGGTGCGGTCCGGCTCGGTGGCGCGTGCGGGGCCGGGGCCGGAGGCCGGGCGCCGCCCTCCCGCGAGGCCGTCGGATTCGGGGCGGCGGTGTTCGGCGTGTCGGGCATCGTCGTGGCGGCGGGGGCCGCGGTGGTGCCGGTGGCCGGGGTGCCGGCCGTGGTGCGGCTGCCGGTCGTCGTGGCCGGGGAGGGCCGTGCGCCCTGGGCGACCGGTGACGAGGTCAGGCCGCCGAGGGCCGTCGGCGAGGAGGGGCTCGCGTCGGGGACGGCCGGGGAGGCCGCCGCCGTGGAGGCGTCGTCGGTGGGGGTGGTGACCGGATCACGGCGGGGCCCGGCCTCGAGGGTGCCGGTGTCGGAGCCCGGTCCGGAGGTCAGGCGCAGGAGGCTCAGGGCGCCCGCGGCGAGGGCGAGGCCGCCGGCGGCGAGCAGGACCCCGCGGGGGCGGGGCTTGCGATGGCGCCCTCGGACGCGGGGGTGGAGGAAGCCGGTCTCGGCCGGGGCCAGGTCGCGAGGCGTACGCGGCTCACGCCGGTGTGGCGCCGCGGCGGTGTCGAGGAGCTCGGGGCGCTTGCGTGGACGCGGCGCGGCGGCGGCCGCCTGCGGTGCGGGAAGCCCATGTCGATGGGGTGGTGGCGTGGCGTGGTGGGGCGCGTGCTCGGGGCGGTGTGATGCCTTCGTGCCGCGATCGGGTCCGGGGTCGGGGCGGTGCGGTGCCGTCGTGCCCCGTGGGGGACCGGGCTCCCGCCGGTGCGGTGCCGTGGTGGCTCTGGTGTCCCCTCGTGGCCTCGCCGGTTGCTTCGTCGTCATCGCGCTCCCTCCCCGGAGACGGTCCTCCCCACAGCGCCCGCGCCCCCTGTGCGCCCGTGGGGGACCGCACGCTATGCGCTCCCATGGGCGGTTGGGGCGGAGTCGGGACGATGTCACCCGGACGGGTGGACGGGGGGTGGCGGAAGCCGGGCGAGTCCGCCCTTTCGCGGGCCGGGTGCGGCTGCGATGATCGAAGCGTCGACCTTGTTAACCCGCGTTAACCGGAGGGTGTCATGAGTGAGGAACGGTTCGGGGAGTTCGTGCTGGTGCGGCGGCATGAGCAGGGGCATGTCGCGGAGCTCGTCCTCGACCGGCCCAAGGCCATGAACGCGGTGTCGACGCAGATGGCGCGGTCCATCGCCGGGGCCTGTGCGGCGCTCGCGGAGGACCGGGACGTGCGGGCGGTCGTGCTGACCTCGACGCATGAGCGGGCCTTCTGTGTCGGGGCGGACCTGAAGGAGCGGAACTCCTTCAGCGACGCGGATCTGCTGCGGCAGCGGCCGGTGACGCGGGGGGCCTACACCGGCGTGCTGGAACTGCCGGTGCCGACGGTGGCGGCGGTCCACGGGTTCGCTCTCGGCGGCGGGTTCGAGCTGGCGCTGGCGTGTGACGTGATCGTGGCGGACCGGACGGCGGTGGTCGGGCTGCCGGAGGTGTCGGTGGGGGTGATCCCCGGGGGCGGGGGCACGCAGTTGCTGCCGCGGCGCGTCGGGGCGGCCCGGGCGGCCGAGCTGATCTTCTCCGCGCGGCGGGTGGAGGCTGCCGAGGCGGGCGAGCTGGGGCTGGTCGATCAGCTGGTCGAGGAGGGGCGGGACCGGGAGGAGGCGCTGGCGCTGGCGGCGCGGATCGCCGGGAACTCGCCGGTGGGCCTGCGGGCGGCGAAGCGGGCGTTGCGGCTCGGGCAGGGGCTGGACCTGCGGGCCGGGCTGGAGGTCGAGGACGCGGCGTGGCGGGCGACGGCCTTCTCGGGTGACCGGGCGGAGGGCGTCGCGGCCTTCAACGAGCGGCGCAAGCCGCAGTGGCCGGGGGAGTGAGGGGAGGGCCGGTTGCCCGGCGGCACGACCGCCCACAGCCGCACTGCTCCCTTGTGAATGCCGCCCGCCCGCTGTGAACCCCCGTCCTCCCCGTTCGCCCCGTCAAGAGAACGGTTTGGCTGAAAACTCCCTAGCCTGGAGTGATGGGTGAGGACAGACGGCTCGCGGCCGTCGTCGCGTTGGCTCAGGGGATGGCGGCCGCGCACGGGTCACGTGAGGCGTGGCGCGCCGCGGCCACCGGGGCGTGCCGGGCACTGGGCGGGAGTTTCGCCGCGCTGTCGGTGTGGGAGCGCGAGCTCGGGCGGCTGCGGGTCCTGGTGAACGTGGGCGAGCTGGCCGAGGGGGAGGAGGAGTTCCCGGAGGACGAGGCCTACCCGGTCCACCAGTTCGCGGAGATCACCGAGTTCCTGCACGAGCGGTGGGCCGGTGGCGGGGAGCCCGACGCGTGGGTGGAGACCGCCGAGGGGCCCGGCGCCGGGCGGCCCGGGTACTGCCACCAGCGGGTCGCCGCCCTGCGCCGCCGCGGCCGGGGCTGCTGTGTGGTCGCGCCCATCGTGCTGCACGGACGGGCCTGGGGCGAGCTGTACGTCGCCCGCCCGGCCGGTGAGGCCGTCTTCGGGCGGGGCGACGCCGACTTCGCCACCGTGCTGGCCTCCGTCGTGGCCGCCGGCCTCGCCCAGACCGAGCGGCTGGAGGAGGTCCGGCGGCTCGCCTTCACCGACTCCCTCACCGGGCTCGCCAACCGCCGCGCCGTGGACGTGCGCCTGGAGCGGGCGATCGAGCGGCACCGCCGGGACGCCGCCGTGGTCAGTCTCGTCGTCTGCGATCTGAACGGGCTCAAGCGGGTCAACGACACCCATGGGCATGCCGCGGGGGACCGCCTCCTGGAGCGGTTCGGGTCGGTGCTGTCGCTGTGCGGGGCCATGCTGCCCGGGGCGCTGGCCGCGCGGCTGGGCGGGGACGAGTTCTGCCTGCTCGCGGTCGGGCCGCCCGCCGACCAGGTCGTGAAGGCGGCCAACGAACTGTGCCGCAGAGCCGCCGAGTTGGAGCTCGGGGACGGGGTGGCCTGTGGGGTCGCCTCCACCGAGGACCCGATCGGGCCGGTGCGCTCGGCCCGTCGGCTGTTCCGGCTCGCCGACGCCGCCCAGTACCGGGCCAAGGCCGAGCGGGCGGCCGGGCCCGTCGTCGCGGGGCGGGCCGGGCCCGACGATCCCGTCGTACGGCTCGCGGACGAGCCGTCCCAGGAGGCGGGTGGTGAACGCCGACGGTTCCGGGGCCGGCACGCGCCCTGATCCCACCCGGGTGGCACGACGTACTCGGTCACCGGCGGTGTGACGCATTCGGTAAGGGGTGAACGCCGCCCCCAGTGGTGACATCATCGAATTCACTGCGTACGCTCCTGAATATGGATATGCACACTGTGGTGGTGGGGACGTCCGGGACGACGGCGTCCGACGTGCTCGCCGTGGCGCGCGGCGGCGCCCGCGTCGAGCTCTCCGAGGAGGCCGTGGCCGCCCTCGCCGCGGCCCGCGAGATCGTGGACGCGCTGGCGGCCAAGCCGGACCCCGTGTACGGCGTGAGCACCGGCTTCGGCGCCCTGGCGACCCGGCACATCAGCCCGGAGCTGCGCGCTCAGCTGCAGCGCAACATCGTCCGCTCGCACGCCGCCGGGATGGGCCCGGCCGTCGAGCGCGAAGTCGTCCGCGCCCTGATGTTCCTCCGGCTGAAGACGGTCTGCTCCGGGCACACCGGCGTCCGCCCCGAGGTCGCGCAGACCATGGCCGACCTCCTCAACGCCGGGATCACCCCGGTCGTGCACGAGTACGGCTCCCTCGGCTGCTCCGGCGACCTCGCGCCGCTGTCCCACTGCGCCCTCGCGTTGATGGGCGAGGGCGACGCCGAGGGCCCCGACGGTGTCGTACGCCCCGCCGCGGAACTCCTCGCCGCGCACGGCATCCAGCCGGTCGAACTGCGCGAGAAGGAGGGCCTGGCCCTCCTCAACGGCACCGACGGCATGCTCGGCATGCTGGTGATGGCCCTGGCCGACCTGGACACGCTCTACCGGTCCGCCGACGTCACCGCCGCCCTGTCACTGGAGGCCCTGCTCGGCACCGACAAGGTCCTCGCGCCCGAGCTGCACGCCATCCGGCCCCACCCGGGGCAGACCGCCAGCGCCGCCAACATGCTGGCCGTGCTGAAGGGATCGGGCCTGACCGGCCACCACCAGGACGACGCCCCGCGGGTGCAGGACGCCTACTCGGTGCGCTGCGCCCCGCAGGTCGCCGGCGCCGGCCGGGACACCATGGCCCACGCCCGGCTGGTCGCCGACCGCGAACTGGCGTCCGCCGTCGACAACCCCGTCGTCCTCCCCGACGGGCGGGTCGAGTCCAACGGCAACTTCCACGGGGCGCCCGTCGCCTACGTCCTGGACTTCCTGGCGATCGCCGCCGCCGACCTCGGTTCCATCGCCGAACGCCGCACCGACCGGCTGCTCGACAAGAACCGCAGCCACGGCCTGCCGCCGTTCCTCGCCGACGACGCCGGTGTGGACTCGGGCCTGATGATCGCTCAGTACACGCAGGCCGCGCTGGTGAGCGAGCTGAAGCGGCTCGCCGTACCGGCGTCCGCCGACTCGATCCCGTCCTCCGCCATGCAGGAGGACCACGTCTCGATGGGCTGGTCGGCGGCGCGCAAGCTGCGCACGGCCGTCGACAACCTCACGCGCGTGATCGCCATCGAGTTCTACGCCGCCGCGCGCGCAGTGGAGTTGCGCGAGGGGCTGACCCCGGCGCCCGCGACGCGGGCGGCCATCGACGCGGCGCGAGAGGCGGGAGTCGAGGGGGCCGGACCGGACCGGTTCCTCGCGCCCGATCTCGCCGCGGCGGACGCGTTCGTGCGCGACGGGCGGCTGCTGGCCGCCGTGGAGAAGGTCACCGGGCCGCTCCAGTAGGGCGGTGGGGGTCCTGCCGTCCGGCGGGGCCCCTCAACGGCCGTCAGAAACCGAGGCGTTCCCGGCGTACCGAGTACACGACGAACCCGGCGCCCAGCGTCAGGCAGAAGGTCCCGCCGATCACGTACGGCGTGCTGTCGAAGGTGCCGGTGTCGGCGAGGCGCGCGTCGGTGACGGAGGCGTCGGCGGTCGTGGCCGCGATCCGGGCCTGCTCCGTGACCTGCGGCGACGGGTTCGTCGAGACCGCGTCTCTCACCGGGGAGTCCGGCGTCGCGTTCGCGGACGGGACGAACCACATGGCGCCCAGCAGGGACGCCGCGGCGGTGGCGGTCAGCAACGGGCGGCGAGCGGATGACACGGAATATCGATCCCCTTGTGACGTCGGCGAATTGGCCGTGTGGGGCGATGTTAGTGAAAGTCGCGGGTCACGGGAAAGTCACGGGAGGACCTGGACGTACGCTCCCGCCATGAGCACACCAGAGACATCACGTTTTGTACGGCTTCGGGTGGAACTCGTTCTCGAGGTCGACGACGCGGACGCGGTCACCAAGGCCGCGCTGCGCCGGATCGCCGGCGAGGAAGGGATGCCGGCGGCGGAGCGGGCCCACACCGAGAGCGCTGTGACGGAAGACACCGCGGAGGCCCTCGCGTACCTCGTGGACCCGTTCGACCTGGTCAGCGAGGTGCCGGGGGTGGAACTCCAGCAAGCCTCCTGGAGCAGCGAGCGGGTCGACCACGACCCCGAGTCGCCGGACTGGGACCTCGACGAGGATGATGGCGAGGACAGCGACGGCTGAACCGTCCGGGAACTCGTGGCCCCGGGGGGCAACCGCCGCCCGGGTTTTTCGCGTCTCAAGCGGCGCACCGACCGCACCTGTAACGCCGGCACCACCCGTCACGACGTGGTGATCCCCACACCTGCGCGACCTGGGGAACCGGACGAGCCGGCCGTAGCGTTGAAAGTTCCGGATGAGGACTCACGAGTTCCGGCGGGGGCACTCAGTGGTGACGGGGCACTCGGTGGTGACGGGGACACTCGGGGTTTTGGGGAAATCGGCAACGATGGAGAAGCGTGTGATGACGGTCAGTAAGCGGCGCAAGGGCCTGACGGTCGCGTCCGCACTGCTCGGCGGAGTGCTGGTGCTCTCGGCGTGTTCGGGTGGCGACGACGACGCCTCCGGGGGTAGCGGCGACAGCTCCCAGTCGAAGGTGGACGAGGCCGCGGCGAAGAAGACCTCCGAGGCGCAGATCAAGATCACGCCCGAGGACGGCTCCGACAACGCCTCCATCAACAACTCCGCCGCCGTCACCGTGAGCAAGGGAACGCTCACGAACGTGAAGATGACGACGAACGAGGGCAACGAGGTCAGCGGCCAGATATCCGCCGACAAGAAGAGCTGGAAGCCCAGCACGCAGCTGGAGCGGTCCACCACCTACAAGCTGGCGGCCGAGGCGAAGGACTCCGACGGTCGCGTCGCCCACGAGAACGCCTCGTTCACCACGGTCTCTCCGGCCAACAGCTTCATCGGCAACTTCACGCCGGACGACGGCACCACCGTGGGCGTCGGCATGCCGGTGTCGATCAACTTCGACAAGGCGATCACCAACAAGGCCGCGGTCCAGAAGGGCATCAAGGTCAGCACGACCAGCGGCCAGGAGGTCGCCTGCCACTGGTTCAACGCCAACCGCATGGACTGCCGGCCCGAGGACTACTGGAAGGAAGGCTCCACCGTCACGCTGAAGCTCGCGCTCGACGGCGTCGAGGGAGCCAAGGGCGTCTTCGGCGTCCAGCAGAAGACGGTCACCTTCAAGATCGGCCGCAACCAGGTCTCGTACGTCGACGCGAAGACCAAGAAGATGAAGATCACGCAGGACGGCAAGGTCGTCCGCACGATCCCGATCTCCGCCGGCTCGCCCGAGAACAAGACCTACGAGGGCATCATGGTGATGTCCGAGAAGTTCAAGGAGACGCGCATGAACGGCGCGACCGTGGGCTTCACGGACGACGACGGCAAGGGCGAGTACGACATCAAGGATGTGCCGCACGCCATCCGCCTCTCCAGCTCCGGCACCTTCATCCACGGCAACTACTGGGGCGCGAAGTCCATCTTCGGCAGCGTGAACACCAGCCACGGCTGCGTCGGCCTGCAGGACGCCAAGGGCGCCAACGACCCGAACACCCCGGGCGCCTGGTTCTTCAAGAACTCGATGCTCGGTGACGTGGTGGTCGTCCAGAACACCGGCGACAAGACCGTCGCGCCGGACAACGGCCTCAACGGCTGGAACATGAACTGGGCCGACTGGAAGGCGGGCTCGGCCGTCTGACGGCGCGCCGCATCTCGCCACTCGGCTGACGAAAGGCCGCCGCCCGCCCCGGACGAGGGGTGGGCGGCGGCCTTTCGGCTGTTCTCATGCACCTCTTATGCGTGGCTCAAGCCCTCATCACACACCGCTCCTAGCTTGCGTCCATGTTCTTCACCTACCTGAGGCGCGAGTTGCGCCGCCGCAGAAAGGCGGCCCTCGTCGTCGCCTCCGGACTGGCACTGGGTATCGCGCTGGTCATCGTCGTGACGTCCGTTTCCGCCGGCATGGGCAGGGCGCAGGACAAGGTCCTCCAGTCGCTGTACGGGCTGGGCACGGACATGACCGTCACCAAGGCCGCGGCCCCGGCCGGGAGCAGCTCCGAACGGCCGCGCTTCCGCTTCGACGCCCAGGACGACGACTCGGGCGGTGAGCAGAGCAGCGACCGTGTCATGGTGCAGGGCTTCCAGACCCTGGCGGCATCGACGGTGGGCAAGGTCGACGCGCAGAGCGGCGTCGCGGACGCGGTGGGCGGGCTGAGCCTCCAGGTCGTCAAGGTCAGCGGTGCGTTCACGCGGGGCCGGTTGGAGCAGGGCGAAAGCGGCGGTGAGCAGGGCCGCGGCCGGGGCGGGGCGCTGCCCTCGCCGCAGGGCCGCGTCGAGGGCGGCGGCGCCGACTTCGACGTCAACAACTACTCGGTCTACGGGACCGACGTCACCAAGCCGGCCCTGGGCCCGCTGACCTCTTCGAAGATCACCAGCGGGCGTTCGTTCACGACGGCCGAGACGAACGCGAAGGTCGCCGTCGCCGACTCGGCGTACGCCAAGGAGAAGAAGCTCAAGACCGGCTCCACGGTCACCATCAAGGGCAGCAAGTTCAAGGTGGTCGGCATCGCCACGGCCGACAGCGGCGACGCGGCAGCGAACCTCTACATCCCGCTGAAACAGGCTCAGACTCTGGCCGGCGCCAAGGACAAGGTCACCACGGTCTACGTCAAGGCCACTGATTCGCAGCGGATCACCGGCGTCAAGTCGGAGATCCAGAAGAACATCCCCGGCACGACGGTCACCACCTCCGCCGACCTCGCCGGCACCGTCTCCGGCTCCCTGTCCACGGCCTCCTCCCTCGCCGCGCGTGTCGGCACGTGGCTCTCGATCACGGTGCTCGTGGCCGCGTTCCTGGTGGCGGGCCTGCTGACGTCCTCGGCGGTCTCCCGGCGGGTCCGCGAGTTCGGCACGCTCAAGGCACTGGGCTGGAAGTCGAGCCGGGTGACCCGGCAGGTGGTCGGAGAGGCGGTCGTCAACGGGCTGGTGGGCGGTGCGCTGGGGATCGCGCTGGGCCTGGCGGGGGCGTACGCGGTGACTGCCGTCAGCCCCACGCTGCAGGCGCAGTTGGGCGGGGGTGGGGCCGGTGGCGGCGGCTTCGGGGGCTTCAGGGGCGGTCCCGGCCGTGAGGCGGCGGGCAGGACCCTCGACGTCGCCCTCACCGCACCGGTCGCCCTGACGACGATCGCGCTGGCGGTGGGCCTCGCCGTCGCGGGCGGTCTGATCGCGGGCGCGTTCGGTGGCTGGCGGGCTTCGCGACTCCGGCCTGCGGATGCACTGCGCCGGGTCGAGTAGTGGCCCATTCAGCGGCGCGGGGCCCAGCGATATGCGGCTCCGCCCCATGCGCGCGACCAGCCCCCGCGGCCCGCACCCGAAAGACCATCCAAGGAGCCCAGCCATGTACGAACTAAGAGCCGTCACCAAGCACTACACCCGTTCCAAGGACACCGTGCAAGCCCTCGACGGCATCGACCTCACCATTCCCGACGGCGACCGGCTGGTCATTCAGGGCCCCACCGGTGGCGGCAAATCCACCCTGCTCCAGATGCTCGGCGGTCTGGACCGCCCCACCTCCGGACAGGTCGTCCTGGACGGCACCGATCTCGCCGCGCTGCCGGAGGCACGACTGACCCGGGTCAGAAGCGAAAGCATCGGTTTCGTCTTCCAGTCCTTCAACCTCATCCCGACGCTCACCGCGCAGGAAAACGTGGAGACCGCCCTCGTCCCGCTCGGCGTGAAACCGAGACAGCGACGCGAACAGGCCGCCGAGGCACTGAGGTCGGTCGGCCTCGGCGAACGCCTCGCCCATCTGCCCGGCGAGATGTCCGGCGGCCAGCAGCAACGCGTGGCCATCGCCCGGGCCCTGGTGAAACAGCCGAAGGTGCTCCTCGCCGACGAACCCACGGGAAATCTCGACGAATCCATGCGCGACGAGATCATGGACGTGCTCGAACGCATGTGGGAGGAGCTCGGTCTCACCTTCGTGATGGTCACCCACGACTCGGCGATAGCGCAGAAGGCCCCGCGTCTGGCGACGATCCGCAAGGGCCGGATCACCGTCAAGGAGAACGCGCGTGCGTAACCACGTGGCCCTGTAACGGAGTTCCGACGGCTGTGTAACAGTCGGCCGACGGATTTCTTACCTTCCTCTCATCTATTGAGCACGTGATCACCCCTCGGCATACTGCGTATTCCGGGGGGTGTACGTGCATGCGTACGAGACCACCCCCGGCCGGGTGAACGGGGAATTCACCCGGTTCTTCTGCAAGGGGGAAACTTGCGCAGACAAGTGAAAAGGGCATGCGCGGCAACGGTCGCCACAGCGGCTGCCGTGGCCCTGGCCGCGGGCATGACCAGCCCGGCGTCGGCCAGCGGCGAACAGGCGGCAGCGGCCGCCAAGCCGGCGTCCCTGACCGCCAAGCACCGCATCACACTGATCACCGGCGACCGCGTCGTCCTCGACGCCAAGGGCCGGGTCATCGGCCTGGAGCACGCCAAGGGCCGGGAGAACGTACCCGCCCAGGTCCGCAAGGTCGACGGCCACACCCTCGTCATCCCGGCCGACGCCGCCCGCCTCGTCGCCACGGGCAAGCTCGACCAGCGGCTCTTCGACGTCACCGAGCTGAACAAGTCCGCGACCCGCAAGGCCCAGAAGAAGGGCCTGAAGGTCATCGTCGGCTACCGGGGCAGCGCCGCCGGCACCAAGGCCGACGTCCGCGAGGCGGGCACCGTGAGCCGCACGCTGAAGTCCGTGAACGCGGACGCGGTGCAGACACCGCAGAAGGACACCGCCGAACTCTGGGACGCGGTCACCAACGGCGAGAAGACCGCCGCCGGGATCGCGCACGTCTGGCTCGACGGCGTCCGCAAGGCCAGCCTCGACAAGTCCGTCGCGCAGATCGGCGCTCCCAAGGCGTGGTCGGAGGGCTTCGACGGCAAGGGCACCAAGATCGCCGTCCTGGACACCGGTGTCGACGGCACCCACGACGACCTCAAGGGGCAGGTGATCGGCGCCAAGAACTTCACCACCGCGCCCGACACCTCCGACAAGGTCGGCCACGGCACGCACGTCGCCTCCATCGCGGCCGGCACCGGCAAGAAGTCCGGTGGCAAGTTCAAGGGCGTCGCGCCCGGCGCGAAGATCCTCAACGGCAAGGTCCTCGACGACGGCGGCTTCGGCAGCGACTCCGAGATCGTCGCGGGCATGGAGTGGGCCGTCGCCGAGGGCGCCGACGTCATCAACATGAGCCTGGGCGGCTTCGACACGCCCGCCGTCGACCCGATGGAAGCGGCGGTGAACAAGCTCTCCGAGGAGAAGGGCGTCCTGTTCGCCATCGCGGCCGGCAACGAGGGCGACTTCGGCGATCAGACCATCGGCTCCCCGGGCAGCGCCGCCGCGGCCCTGACCGTCGGCGCGGTCGACGACAAGGACAAGCTCGCCGACTTCTCCAGCCGCGGCCCCGGCATGGACGGTGCCCTCAAGCCCGACGTGACCGCCCCCGGCGTGGACATCACCGCGGCCTCCGCCCCGGGCAACCAGATAGCCCAGGAGGTCGGCGAGAAGCCGGCCGGCTACATGTCGATCTCCGGTACGTCCATGGCGACCCCGCATGTCGCGGGCGCGGCGGCGATCCTCAAGCAGCAGCACCCGGAGTGGAAGTACGCCGAGCTCAAGGGCGCCCTCACCGGCTCCACCAAGGGCGGCAAGTACACCCCGTTCCAGCAGGGTTCGGGCCGGATCCAGGTCGACAAGGCCATCAAGCAGTCCGTGATCGCCGACCCCGCCTCGGTGAGCTTCGGTGTGCAGCAGTGGCCGCACACCGACGACAAGCCGGTCACCAAGGAGCTGACGTACCGCAACCTCGGTACGAAGGACGTCACGCTGAAGCTGTCGTCGACGGCCACCAACCCGAAGAACCAGGCCGCCCCGGCCGGCTTCTTCAAGCTCGGCGCCACCTCGGTGACGGTCCCGGCCAGCGGCAAGGCCTCCGTGCCGTTCACCGTCGACACCAGGCTGGGCGGCACCGTCGACGGCGCGTACTCGGCGTACGTGACGGCGACGGGCGACGGCCAGACGGTCCGCACGGCGGCTGCGGTGCAGCGCGAGGTCGAGTCGTACGACGTGACGCTGAAGTTCCTCGACCGTGACGGCAAGGCGGCGAAGAACTACAGCGCCGACCTGTCCGGCATCGCGGGCCTGGGCAAGGGGAAGGAGGCAGCGCCGTACGACGAGGACGGCACGGTCACCGCCCGCCTCCCCAAGGGCACCTACATCCTGAACACGAGCATCTTCGTGGGCGACGACCCGGAGAAGTTCGAGGGCGTGGACTGGCTGGCCCAGCCCAAGCTGAACCTCACCAAGAACACGACCGTCACGCTGGACGCCCGCAAGGCCAAGCCGGTGGACATCACCGTCCCGGCCACCGGCGTCAAGTCGGAGTTCGCCTCGGCCGACTTCACGGTGGAGACCGACGACAGCAGCTCCGGCTTCGGCTGGTGGCTGGACTCCTACGACAAGTTCCGCAGCGCCCACGTCGGCCCGCAGATCACCGACGGTTCGGTGACCCAGCAGTGGGACGGCCACTGGTCCAAGGGCGGCAAGGAGGAGTACGACGTCATCGCCGGCGGCCCGGTCAAGCAGCTGGCCACCGGTTTCACCAAGCACTACAAGGCGAGCGAGCTCGCCACGGTGAAGGCAGGCCTCGGCGCCTCGGCGAGCGGTAAGAAGGGCTCGATCAACGCGGTGGGCTGGATGCCGTGGAGCTCCAGCGCCTCCTCGATCGGCCTCCAGCAGACCCTGCCGGGCACCCGCACACTCCACCTGTCCGCCCAGGGCGGCGTGAAGTGGCAGCTCGAATTCGCCCAGTCCGGCGGTGTGGACGCGGAGGGCTTCCCGGTCGACGAGGCCGCCTACGCGATGGGCACGCACACCTTCGCCGCCGGCAAGAGCTACTCCAAGACCGTGAACACGGCTGTCTTCGGGCCGCGTCTGTCCGGCGACTTCGGCGTCATCCGTGAGGGCGACCAGATCTACGGTTCCCTGCCGCTCTTCGCCGACGGCAAGGGCAACGTGGGCTACTCGAAGTTCTCCGCGGTCGACACGACCCTCTACCGCAACGGCACCAAGGTCGGCAGCAACGACGACCCGCTGTTCGGTGACAAGCAGTTCAAGGTCCCGGCCGCCGACGCCGAGTACAAGCTGACGACCTCGGTCAAGCGCAGCGTCAAGGTCGCGTCCGCTTCCACCCGCGTCGACGCGAGCTGGACGTTCCGCTCGAAGAAGACCAACGGCATCACGAAGCTGCCCGTCTCCACCGCCCGCTTCCTCGCGGCCACGGACCTGGACAGCAAGGCCCCGGCCGACAAGACCGTCAAGGTCCCGGTCACCGTCGAGGGCGCGGCCAAGGGCAGCAACCTGAAGTCGCTGTCGGTGTACGTCTCGTACGACTACGGCAAGACCTGGAAGAAGCTCACCGTCAAGGACGGCAAGGTGAGCGTCAAGAACCCGGCGAAGGGCAAGGGCATCTCCTTCCACGCCAAGATCGCCGACAAGAAGGGCAACAAGTCGACGATCTCGATCTACAACGCGTACTACGGCAAGTAGCACGCGCGGCAAGCACGCAGTGACGTAAGCGCGTCACCGGCCCGTCGGGAGCTTCGGCTTCCGGCGGGCCCGTCGCGTCAGTAGGGTCCTGGCATGACCGCCGCAGTGACCGCCATGATCACCGCCGTGGTGGGCGTCCTCGGCACACTCCTCGCACCGGTGCTCAGCCAGCGGTTCTCCGCCCGGCAGCGGGACGAGGAGACCCGGGCCGACGAGCGGCGGCGGCGCTTCGAGGAGCGCAGAGACGCGTACACGGCGATGAACAGGGCCTCACGCCAGTTCCACACGCTGCTGAAGGACGCCCTGCACCGCCTCCGCGACGGGGTCTACGGCGATGCCGAGCGCGACCAACTCGAAGAGACCCGGCGCGACTACCGGGACCGGTACGCCGAGGCCCAGATGATCGTGCCGGAGCGCATCCTCGATGCCTCACGGTCCGTGAACGAGGTCCTCGCGGGCATCGACACGGCGGTCAAGCGGCTCGACCGGGGCGTGGCCCGGGACGGGGAGAGCGCGGAGGGTGCTCTGCGCGAGCTGAAGGAGGCCGAGCCGAGGCTGTCCGCGATGCGCCGGCTGATGCGGGAGGACCTCGGCGTACCGGACTGAGACGCCGGCCCGCTCACTCCGACGGCGTCGAAGCCCTGGCCCCGGAGCGCGTCGCGTCCGCCCCCCAGCTCGCCAGCAGCCGCAGGGCCTCCGCCGACGGGGTGTCCGGCTCCGCGTGGTAGGTGACCAGGGACTGCTCACCGTCGTCGACCAGGCGGAACGTCTCGAAGGAGAGGGTCAGGTCGCCGACCAGGGGATGACGCATGCGCTTGACGCCGTAGCTCTTCTCCTTGACGTTGTGGGCGGCCCACAGCCGGCGGAAGTCCTCGCTCTTCACCGACAGTTCGCCCACCAGCGCCGACAGCCGCGGGTCGTCCGGGTGGCAGCCCGCGTCCATGCGCAGATAGCCGACCATGTCGGCCGCCTTCTGCTCCCACTCCAGGTACAGCTCGCGGTACTCCGGCCGCAGGAACACCATCCGCGCCCAGTTCCGCTCCTGGGCCGGCACCTCCGCCCAGTCGCCGAAGAGGGCCGACGCCATCCGGTTCCAGGCCAGGATGTCGGAGCGGCGTCCGACGATGTACGCCGGGACGGACTCGATCGAGTCCAGCAGATGCCGCAGCGTAGGCCGCACCTGCTGGCTGCGTGCCACCGGCTTCTTCTTGTGCTGCTTCGGCTTCGCCAGATGCGTCAGGTGTGCGTGCTCGGCGTCGTTCAGCCGCAGGGCGCGCGCGATGGCGTCCAGCACCTCCGCCGAGACGTTGCGGCCGTTGCCCTGCTCCAGCCGCGTGTAGTACGCCACGGACACCCCGGCCAGCTGCGCGAGCTCCTCGCGGCGCAGCCCCGGAACCCGCCGCCGCCCGAAGTCGGGCAGCCCCACGTCCTCGGGCTTCAGCCGGGCCCGCCGGGTGCGCAGGAACTCGCTGAGCTCGGCGCGCCGGTCCAGGCCGCCACCGGCCGTCTGCGCGGGTTCGGGCTGTTGGTCCATGCGTTCCAGTATTCACGGTCGTACGCACACGAGCCTGACCCCGCCAGTGGTACGCACCGTGTGCGTACGCAAAACCGTGGTCTGGGTGAGCACGATCGAATCGGGCACGCTGGTGATCGTGCCCGGGCAGAAGATCCAGAAGGCAGCCGGGCACACAACCCCCGCTAGGAGAACCCCCGGCATGACCACTGCTGCTGCGTACGCCGCTCCCGCCCCCAAGGCTCCGCTGGAGCGCACCACCATCGAGCGCCGCGAGGTCCGCGAGTTCGACGTCCTGATCGACATCAAGTTCGCCGGCATCTGCCACTCCGACATCCACCAGGCCCAGGAGGGCTGGGGTGAGGCGATCTTCCCGATGGTCCCCGGCCACGAGATAGCCGGTGTCGTCTCCGCCGTCGGCCCGGGCGTCACGAAGTTCGCCGTCGGCGACCGCGTGGGCGTCGGCTGCATGGTCGACTCCTGCCGCGAGTGCGAGAACTGCAAGGACGGGCGCGAGCAGTACTGCGTGAAGGGCAACGTCCCGACGTACAACGGCATCGGCCACGACGGCGAGCCCACCTACGGCGGCTACGCGCAGAACGTCGTCGTCGACGAGAACTTCGTCGTCCGCATCCCCGACGGCCTCTCCCTCGACGTCGCCGCGCCGCTGCTGTGCGCCGGCATCACCCTCTACTCCCCGCTCCGCCGCTTCGGCGCAGGCCCCGGCAAGAAGGTCGCGATCGTCGGCCTGGGCGGCCTCGGCCACATGGGCGTCAAGATCGCCCACGCGCTCGGCGCCGAGGTGACCGTGCTGTCGCAGTCCCTGCGCAAGCAGGAGGACGGCCTGCGGCTGGGCGCCGACCACTACTACGCCACCAGCGACCCGAAGACCTTCGAGGAGCTGGCCGGCACGTTCGACCTGATCGTGTCCACGGTGTCCGCCCCGCTGGACTTCAACGCCTACCTGTCCCTGCTGAAGACCGAGGGCACCCTGGCCAATGTCGGCGCCCCCGAGGAGCCGATCTCCCTCAACCTCTTCTCGGTGATCGGCGGCGGCAAGACCCTCGCCGGTTCCATGATCGGTGGTATCGCCGAGACGCAGGAGATGCTGGACTTCTGCGCCGAGCACGGCCTCGGCGCCGAGATCGAGCTGATCCGCGCCGACCAGATCAACGAGGCGTACGAGCGCGTCCAGGCCAGCGACGTGCGCTACCGGTTCGTGATCGACACGGCGACGATCTGATCTCCGACCCGTGCACAGCAGCCCTGAGGGCCCCGGCCGCGCGCCGGGGCCCTCAGGGCGTTCGTGATGCACGACGGCGCAAGCGCGGGGTACACGTGGGGGGAGTGCACCGGAGGGTCCGCCGCCACGTACGCCAGGGGAGGCCACCATGACCGTGCAGCTCAACCACACCATCGTCGTCGCCCACGACAAACGCGCCTCGGCCCGGTTCCTCGCCGACCTCCTGGGGCTCGACGTGAGCCCGCCCTACGGCCCCTTCCTCCCGGTCGAGATCCCCAACGGGGTGACGCTCGACTTCATGGACAGCCCGGGCGCCATCACGCCGCAGCACTACGCCTTCCTCGTGTCGGAGGAGGAGTTCGACGAGATCTTCGGCCGCATCCAGGAAGCCGGCCTGACCTACTGGGCGGACCCGTTCCACAGCCGCCCCGGGGAGATCAACCACAACGACGGCGGGCGCGGGGCCTACTTCGACGACCCCGACGGCCACCGCCTGGAGATCATCACGAGGCCCTACGGCAGCGGCGGCTGAGCCGCCCGCACCCTGCCCGCACCCCGGCTCGTCACATCGTCGCGCCGCCGCCCGTCATACCGGCGAAGGCGACACCACGACGAACAACCGGGGAGCAGTCATGACATCACCGATCCTGGTCACCGGCGGCACGGGCACCCTCGGCGTCCACGTCGTCCCGCTGTTGCGCGCGTCCGGCCACGACGTGCGGATCCTCACCCGGAGCGCCCGCCCCGCCGCGGACGGCGTCGAGTACGTCACCGGGGACCTGCTGACGGGCGACGGCGTCGAGGCCGCCGTCCGGGGCGCCGAGACGGTGCTGCACCTGGCGGGCGGCCCCAGGGGCGACGACGAGGCCACCCGCACCCTGGTGGCGGCCGCCGCCCGGGCCGGCGTGCGGCACCTGATCTACGTCTCGGTCATCGGCGCCGACCGCGTCCCGCTGGCCTGGATGCGGACGAAGCTGGAGTCGGAGCGGGCCGTCGCCGAGTCGGGCATCCCGTGGACGACCCTGCGCGCGGCCCAGTTCCACGACCTCGCGCTGACCATGGTCGAGAAGATGGCGAAGCTGCCGGTCTTCCCGGTTCCCGGCGGTCTCCGGCTCCAGCCGGTCGACTCCCGCGAGGTCGCCGCCCGTCTCGCGGAACTGACCCTCGGCGCCCCGTCGGGCCTGGTCCCGGACCTGGCCGGGCCGCACCTGTACGACCTCGCCGCCCTGGCCCGCCCCTACCTCCGCCTGCGCGACAGGCGCCGCCTCATGCTGCCGGTGCGCATCCCCGGGAAGGCGGGGCGGGCGTACCGGGCGGGGCGGAACCTGGCGCCGGCGGGGGCGGAGACGGGGAAGCGGACGTGGGAGGGGTTCCTGGCGGAGAGGCTGGGCTAGGGACTGCCCGACGGGACCGGCCGGACAGCCCCTGGACCCGTCCCTACCCGGCGTCCGGCCGGTCCTGGTCCTCGAAGGTCCACACCGCCCGGGCCCCCGGGCCGACCACGAGGGCCGAGTGTCCGATCCGCTCCACGTGCCGGTACGACACCGGGTGGTTCAGCGCCATCTCGACCTGCTTGAGGCCCACCCGGTCCAGGGGCACGGAGTCGAACCGGATCGTGGTGCCGCCGTCCTTCGCGAGGACGCCCCCGTCCGGCAGGGAGCGCACCGCGAAACCGCCGGCCTTCAGCAGCGGCACGGTGGCGGCGAGGTCGCGTGCGGTCACCGCGAGCCGGATGCCGGTCACGTCCCGCATCAGATGGTCGCGGTAGGCGTCGGACAGGTAGCGCTCCCGGCCCACGTCACCCGGGTGGGAGGCGGGCTCGGTGTTGCTGCGCGGGTCGGCGAAGTACTCCGGCCGGTACTCCATGCCCCAGGCGCCGAAGAGGTCGTACTCGCCGGTGGTGAGGACCGCGTCGAACCAGGGCACGGGGACGCCGTCGCCGAAGTCGCGCGTCTGCGGGAACTCGACCGGGTCGCTGATCCCGGCCTTCCGCAGCCGCTCGACCACCGTGGGCAGATCCCCGGCACGCTCGGTGGACACGCCCAGGCCGGCGGCGCCCAGGGTGCCGTCCTTGCCCGGTACGTCGCCCACTCCGAACAGCTCGAAGTAGGTCTCGCGCCCCATCAGGTAGCGGCCGGTCCAGGTCTGCCCGCCGGAGCCGGTCGTGGTGCGGACCAGGAAGTTCGCGAAGTCCCGAAGGTAGGAGGAGTGCTCGATGGCGTCCGCGGTCTGCCGGTCGAACACGCCGTAGGCGTGGTTGTAGAACAGCAGGTGCCGCCCGTCCGGGTTTCCGTTCTCCTGCGCCCGTGCCGTGCTCACGCCGCCCTGGACCGCCCCCGCGAGGGCCAGAGCGACGACCATGATCAGCTGTAACGCTCTTCTGAGAACCATGCGAGGGAGCGTAGGGCGGGAGGAATCGATTCCGCTGTGGATTGTTCCCTTTGCGGGATCAGACCTTGGTCAGTGGGTCCGTCGGCGGCGGTGCTGCCGCCGGCGGCGGTGAGGGCTCCTGCCCGCCCTGGTCGAGCCGGAACGGCGGGTACTGGTCCGTGAGCAGCGTGGCGTAGGCCGCCACCCGGGCCGCCCAGCGGGCGAGGCCGATCAGGAAGTCGAAGAGGTGCCGCGGGTAGCGGGCGGTGAAGAGCAGGATGACGACGGCCACCAGGGAGAGGAAGGGCAGCAGCCCGCCACCCCGCCAGTCGTCCCCGCCCCAGCCGCCCCCGACGATCATCCCGACCACGATGTACTGCGGGATCGCCAGCAGCCACCACTTCACCAGGACCAGTCCGCGCGACAGCCGTTCGGGATACGCGACGTCGAAGCGCGCCGGGTAGTCGGGCACGTCGGCGAGGGTGAAGGGCGGATAGCGGTCGGTGCCGAGCGCGGTGTGCGCGTAGTAGCCGACCCGCCAGTTCCAGCGCAGTACGCCGACGCTGAAGTCGAAGAGGGGCCGCGGATAGCGGGCGGTGAACAGGACGGCGAAGAAGGCGATCACGGTCACGACGGTGAAGGCGATCCACAGGAACACCAGCACGATGTAGTGCGGGATGGCGAGCAGCCATTTCACCAGCCACATCCACCGGGACAGGCGGGGATCGACGGACGCCTCCAGACGCACGGGTGACGCGGCGACAGCAACCATGGGGCGGCTCTCCTCTCGCCTGCAGACTCGCAAGCGAGGAGGAGCCGCGCGACCCGGGCAGGGCCGTTCGCGCGTCGGTGCGGCCGGGTGCCCCCCCGGGGGCGCAGCGGCCGGGTGCCCAGGCCACCGCGCCCGCGCGCCTCAGGCCACCGCGCCCGCGCGCCTCAGGGCCGCCGCGACCGTGCCGCTACGACGGGACGGCTGCTCCGGTATCCGGCTCGTCGGCGCCCGGCTCGTCGGCCGCCGTTTCGCCCCCCGGATCGACGAGCTGCTCGCGCACGTAGTTCCAGACCACCGCGATCAGCGCCGCCACGGGCACGGCGAGCAGGCTGCCCACGATGCCGGCCAGGTTGCCGCCCAGCGTCACCGCCAGCAGGACGACGGCCGCGTGCAGACCCAGGCCCCGGCTCTGGATCATGGGCTGGAAGACGTTGCCCTCCAGCTGCTGCACCACCACGATGATCGCCAGCACGATCAGCGCGTCCGTCAGACCGTTGGACACGAGCGCGATGAGCACCGCCACGAAGCCGGCGAACAGGGCGCCGATGATCGGCACGAACGCCGAGACGAACGTCAGCACCGCCAGCGGAAGCACCAGCGGCACACCCAGGATCCACAGGCCGAGCCCGATCAGGACGGCGTCGAGCAGGCCGACGGCCGCCTGGGACCGTACGAAGGCGCCCAGGGTGTCCCAGCTGCGCGCGCACACGGTCGGCACGTCGGTGGCGAAGCGGCCGGGCAGCTGACGGGAGAGCCACGGCAGGAACCGCGGGCCGTCCTTCAGGAAGAAGAACATCAGGAAGAGCGCGAGGACGGCGGTGACGACGCCGTTCACCACGGTGCTCACCCCGGTGACGACGGCGCCCACCATGCTGCCGACGCCCTCCTGGGCGCGGGAGACCGCGCTGTCGAAGGCCTGGTTGATCTGCGCGTCCCCGATGTTCAACGGCGGCCCGGCGGCCCACTCGCGAAGCCGCTGGATCCCCTCCACGACACCGTCGGTCAGCTCCCCGGACTGGGAGGCCACCGGTACGGCGATCAGCGCCACCACACCGACGGCGACCAGCAGGAACAGCACGGTCACGACCGACGCCGCCAGCGCGGGCGGCCACCCCCGGCGACGCAGCAGCCGGGCCGCGGGCCAGGTCAGCGTGGTCAGCAGCAGCCCGACCACCAGCGGCCACACCACGGACCACATCCGGCCCAGCAGCCACAACGCCACGGCGGACATGGCGAGCACCAGCAGCAACTCGGCGGAAACCCGCGCGGATGTCCGCAGTGCGGCACGGGACCTGTCGGAACTCAAGGGCGCAGTCACGCAGGCACCCTACGGGCTGACCGGGCGCCCGCAGCAGCCCGGTACCCCGGGAACGGACCGTCAGCGCACGGTGTCCATGCTGAGAATGCGCAGGGCCGCTTCGATCTGTGCCCGCGTGGGGGGTCTTGTCGAGAGAATCACCATGGGCCCTGCCCGCAGTTCAGCACCAGGGACACGAGTGAAAGGGAAGAGCGATGCGGGGCGACCCCATGGACAGGCTCGCTGCCGAGCTGGGTGTGCCTGCGGAGCAGGTGCGAACGGCTCGCATCCCGGGAGGGGGAGTCCTTTTCGGTTTCCGGTGCGAGCCAGGGGCGTGTCTCGACGTGTGGAGACGCGCACGTGAGCGATACGGATCCACCGGGTTGTGGCCCTTCGTCTCTCACACCTCACCGAGCCGGTGGGAATGGGCGGGCGCAGCCGGCGACAGCCGCGCCGACGAGGGCCGACAGCCGATCGTCGAGAGGCTGATGGAGCTGCAAGCGAACGACCTTCTCACGGAAGCGCAGTGGTTCAGAGGGCCCGAGGCACACCCGACCCCCGCACGCGACTTCGAGGACCTGGCCCGGCGACTCGCGGATTCCACTCCGGCGGCCGGGGCGCGGGCCCCCAGGTCCGCGCAGTCCCTGCTCGCCACCTTCTTCGCAGAGCCCCCCGAGTGGATCTGCCTTGTCTCCACCGAGGATCCCTCCGGTCTCCCGGAACTCCTGGACGCACCGTTCACGCCGAACCACACGCCGTTCCCCGGCGGGGAAGGACTGTCCTACTGGGACCACGCGAGCGTACTGCGGGCGTGGCACGACCGGTACGGTGCGGAGATCTGCTACCTCGACACCCACGAGGTGATGCTGTCGGTGGAGCACCCTCCGGCGGCCCCATCGGAGGCAGCACGGGTCGCGATCGAGCACTACGCCTACTGCCCTGACCTGGACCAGGTCATTGGAGGGTTGCCCGAGGTCGCTGTGCAGGTCCCGACGCGAACCTGGTTCTTCTGGTGGGACTGAGCAACCATCCGCCTGCAGTTCGCCGGCAGCCCGGCCCGGGGGTTCATTCCGGTGCGAGCGCGTAGCGCGCCATGATGTCGAAGAGCAGTTCAACACGGCTTCGGACACGGCTGTCCACGGTCCCCTCGACACTCACGGACACCTCGTCGCCGTCCACGGATCGGGCGATGTGGAGATCGACGCGGTCGCGCCCGACGAGGGGGTAGGTGTACCAGGCCGAGCGGGGCTGGTCGTCGTCGGTCTCGGGCAGTGCCGTGTCGACGGCCAACCAGTCGCTGTCGTCGAAGTCGTATTCCACTTCCGCCGCGAGGTACTCGCAGAATGGGCGGAGATTGCTCGACCAGATCCAGCCTGCCGCGACCGTCCTGCTCGGCTGCGTGCCGGGCGATGAGCCGACCACGGTGTCGAGGTCCTCGTGCAGACAGTCCAGTGAGCGGTGCGTCGGCTCTCCCGCGGGTGTCGTCTCCGTGAGAACCCATCCGGGCATCTGCTGTCGTATGCCGGCGGAGAGGCCGTCGCTGTCCGGGTCCGCCAGTCGGCGCAAGACGCAGAAGGCCATCTCACGGGCAACGTGGCGAGCAAGGCGCCCGAGATCCATCGTGGGATCCGACCCGGTCGACCCCTCGGCGTCACTGCCGTCGCGGAGGGCGCTGACCGAAGCCGTGTCCCACGCCTCGATGTCTTGCGACAGTGCTCGCAGGAACCGGTACCGAGCCAGCTGAGGAAGGTTCTCCGCGACCTCTGACTCAGCCCAGCCTTGCGGATCGTCAGCGCCGAGAGCCGCGAACAGTCGTGTGATCTTCTCGTTGTCGCTCACTTCGAATCAGCCGTCGGCCTTGGCAACACCTGTCGGGCAGGACACCCCAGTGCCGCCGATGCCGCAGTAGCCCGCGGGGTTCTTGTCCAGGTACTGCTGGTGGTAGCCCTCCGCCGGATAGAAGGGGCGGCCCTCAGTCGTGACGATCTCCGTGGTGACGGTGCCGTAGCCGGAGGACGTCAGGACCTTCTGGTACGCCTCACGGGACGCCTTGGCGCCGGCCTCCTGGGCGGGGGTGTGGGTGTAGACGGCCGAGCGGTACTGCGTGCCCACGTCGTTGCCCTGCCGGAAGCCCTGCGTCGGGTCGTGCGACTCCCAGAACGTCTTCAGGAGACGCTCGTACGAGATCTGCTCCGGGTCGAAGACCACCCGTACGACCTCGGTGTGGCCGGTCAGGCCCGAGCAGACCTCCTCGTACGTGGGGTTCTCGGTGTGGCCGCCCTGGTAGCCGACGAGAGTCGTCCACACACCGGCCGGGAGCTGCCAGAACGTGCGCTCGGCGCCCCAGAAGCAGCCCAGGCCGAAGTCGGCGGTCTCCAGGCCCTCGGGGTACGGGCCGAGCAGCGGGTTGCCGAGGACGGCGTGGCGGTCGGGGACCGTGAACGCCGGCTCCGGGCGCCCGGGCAGCGCCTGATCGGCGGCCGGCAGCTGAGGCGTACGGCTGTGCGGGAACATGCGGTCTCCAATCGGGGCGACGCCCTCGTCAACGTGGCGCCGGCGCCCGGAATTCCGGCAGGTCCCGGGCCCGGCACGGCGGCCCGGGCGGGATTCAGTGCGGCAGGCTCGCCGGGCTGCCGCCGTTCGCCTCGTAGCCCGCCACCGCCAAAGCCCGGTACACCGCGAACTCCGCCGCCGGGTCGGCGGACAGCGTCCAGGGCAGGGCGCCCACGTGGCCGTCGATGTGCACCAGCTGGTTCATGGCCTCCGCCCAGCGCTCACCGCGGACCAGGAAGAACACCAGCATGTGCCGGACATGGGCCAGCATCGGGTCGTCGGGACGGGCCGAGTGCACCGCGTGCAGCGCGCCGTGGACCGCCTTCGTGACGACCTCGCTCTGCCAGAAGCTCGCGACGAGGGTCACCTCGGGGAGGTGCTCGAACACCGCGAACAGCGGCATCGCCGCCAGGAGGGAACCCCGGGGCGCCCGGGCCGCCGCGGCCTCGGCGAACGCGTACGCCTCCCCGCGCGAGCCGTGCCACTTCTCGCACCAGTAGTGCAGCGCCGCCAGGTGCGCCCCCATGTGGGCCGGAGCGCGGTCAAGGATCTTCAGCCAGATCTGCTCGAAGTCCTTCTGGGAGTAACCGAGGCCGCGCGCCACCGACAGCTCGACGATGTACGGGATCGGGTCCCCGGGGGCGAGCAGTGCCGCCTCACCGCACGCCGTCCTGGCCTCCTCCATGATGATCCGGAACTCGTCCGTCCCCGGCGTCGCCGTCCGCCACGCCTGCTGCACCAGGAACTCGGCGTGCACCGCCGCACCGCCCGCGTCCTTGGGCGCCTCGGCCCGCCACACCCGCAGCCACTGCCCGCCCGGCGCCTCGCTCACCCCGCCGGGCCGCCGCGCGAGCTCCAGCGAGGCCGCGCCCGCGAAGGCCTGCACACGCTGCCAGCGCCGCTCGCCCTCCGTCTCCGTGCCCGCCAGGAGCTGCTGCGCGGCGCGGTGGTCCTGCGTGCGCTGCACCACGTCCAGGACGTCCAGCAGGTCCTGGTCGGGGCCCGGCATGCGGATGTCGAGCTCCTCCTCCCGGACGAAGCCGTAGTTCGCCGGGTCCGCCGCGTCCGGGTGGTCGGGCGAGACCAGCCCTGTCGCACCACCGCGCTTGCGCCGCAGGAAGGGGAGCAGCACGAAGCCCAGCATGACCAGCGCGATCAGGACCCAGAGAATCTCCATGCGTCAAGCGAACCAGACCGCGCCGACAATTGGCCAACCTGCTCCCCGAACCTGTGGAAAACCCCCGCTCGGTTCCGTCCCCCGGCACACGGCGCTCCGGCGCACTACCCTCGGTGCCCATGAGCGACAGGCACATCAGTCAGCACTTCGAGACGCTCGCGATCCACGCGGGCAACACCGCCGACCCCCTGACGGGCGCGGTCGTCCCGCCGATCTACCAGGTCTCGACCTACAAGCAGGACGGCGTCGGCGGGCTGCGCGGCGGCTACGAGTACAGCCGCAGCGCCAATCCCACCAGGACCGCGCTGGAGGAGAACCTCGCCGCCCTGGAGGGCGGCCGCCGCGGGCTCGCGTTCGCGTCCGGGCTGGCGGCCGAGGACTGCCTGCTGCGCACGCTGCTCGCCCCCGGCGACCACGTGGTCATCCCCAACGACGCCTACGGCGGCACGTTCCGCCTGTTCGCCAAGGTCGTCGCCCGCTGGGGTGTCGAGTGGTCGGTCGCCGACACCAGCGACCCGGCGGCCGTCCGGGCCGCCGTCACCCCGAAGACCAAGGTCGTCTGGGTGGAGACGCCCTCCAACCCGCTGCTCGGCATCACCGACATCGCCGCCGTGGCGCAGGTCGCCCGGGACGCCGGGGCCCGCCTCGTCGTCGACAACACCTTCGCCACGCCCTACCTCCAGCAGCCGCTGTCGCTGGGCGCGGACGTCGTCGTGCACTCGCTGACCAAGTACATGGGCGGTCACTCCGACGTCGTCGGCGGCGCCCTGATCACCGGTGACACGGCGCTGGGCGAGGAACTGGCCTTCCACCAGAACGCGATGGGCGCGGTCGCCGGGCCCTTCGACTCCTGGCTGGTGCTGCGCGGCACCAAGACCCTCTCCGTGCGCATGGACCGGCACAGCGAGAACGCGGTCAAGGTCGCCGACATGCTCACCCGTCACCCGCGCGTGACGAGCGTGCTGTACCCGGGCCTGCCGGAGCACCCCGGTCACGAGGTGGCCGCCAAGCAGATGAAGTCCTTCGGCGGCATGGTCTCCTTCCGCGTCGAGGGCGGCGAGGAGGCGGCCGTCGAGGTCTGCAACCGCGCCAAGATCTTCACGCTGGGCGAGTCCCTGGGCGGCGTCGAGTCGCTGATCGAGCACCCCGGCCGCATGACGCACGCCTCCGTGGCCGGATCGGCCCTGGAGGTCCCCGCCGACCTGGTGCGGCTGTCCGTCGGCATCGAGAACGCCGAGGACCTGGTGGAGGACCTTCAGCAGGCGCTCGGCTAGAGGGGTACGGCCCCTGGCGGGGTCACCAGCCGGTGAGGGGTGGAGTCGTGTCGGACGGCGGCTCCACCCAGGGGCGCGCCGTCAGCGCCCACACCGTGAACGCCACGGCCGCCGCGCACAGCAGCAGCCACATCAGACGGCGGGCGAGCGCCCTGCGCCGCAGCATGCGGCCACCGCGGCGCACCGCCTCCGCGTGGATCTCGGGCGGCAGCGGCCGCGCCGGCCGCTCCAGGAGCCTGCGTACGGCCGCCTCGCGGTCGTTCCCGCTCATGCCGCCCTCCGGCCGGCCGCGCTCACCGCGTCGCCTTCGTGGCCGTCACCGCCGGGGCCGCGCCCCGCGAACGGTGCAGCAGGGCCGAGGTCGCCCGGTGACAGATCGCCCGCACGCGTTCCGGGGACAGACCGAGCAGGGCGGCCGTCTGCTCCTCGGCGACACCCTCGTGGAGCCGGAGCACCAGAATCAGCCGTTCCTGCGGGGTGAGCGGCGCCAGAGGGTTCGCGGGGTGCGGCCGGGCGCGTCCGAGCGCCCCGTGCCGGTGCCAGGCGCCGCGCGCGAAACGGGTCGCGAGCTGCCGGCGGGTGCGGTCGTACGGATCCTCGCCGTGCAGCCGGTCCCAGCCCGCGTACGTGTGCGCCAGGGACAGTGTCAGCAGGCGCCGCGCGCGGGGGTTGTCGTCGGGGGACTCGCCGGTGAGCAGCGTGGCGGCGTGCAGCAGCCGCCCGGCCGCGCCCGCGACGAACGCCTCGAACTCCCGGGCGCGACGGGCCGCCCGGGACGCATGCCTCTCCAGCACCGCACCTCCCGCCCTACGGCCACCCCGAGGATGCGGACCCCGGCCGCGCGCGACGGGGGCCCGGTCTCATATCAGGCCAGGGACGGCCCGGAGGTCAAGAGCCGCGCACGGCTCGGACGGTGCCACGCACGCCTGGAGCCCGGACCGTGGCACCGCATGCGGCGCGGTACGGCGGTCAGGACTCCGGCTGCGCCTCCGGCCCCGGCACCCCCTGCGCCGCCATCCGGGAGGACAGCGCGGTGTTGAAACGCGTGAGGAGACCGCAGAACGCCTCGCGCTCGTCGGGCTCCCAGTCGTGCGTCAGCTCGGCCATCAACTGCCGTCGGGAGGAACGCACTTCCTCCAGCCGGGCCTGCCCGCGCGGGGACAGCTGCAGCACGACCGCGCGCCCGTCCTCGGGATGCGAGGTGCGCTTCACCAGACCGGTGTCGACGAGCGGAGCCACCTGCCGGGTGACCGTCGACGAGTCGATCCCCATGCTCGCGGCGAGCGCCTTGACGCCCATCGGACCTTCCTTGTCGAGGCGGTTGAGCAGCAGATACGCGGCACGGTCCATGGAGTTGCGCACCTGCCCGACCCCGCCGAGCCGGGTCTGTTCGGCACGGCGGGCGAACAGCGCCACCTCGTGCTGCAGCGTGTCGAGAAGACCGGTGTCACCGACGGTCGTCATGTCCATCGACATTTCAGGTGTTGTGGGCATGGCCGGGGGCTCACTTCGTGGAGGGCTGGCAGATTGGGGGACAGGGTACGCGGCCGGAGGGCAGGCCGTACCGGCGCTGCGCAAAGCGGGTCTCGGAGGTTGGTCACAACGGTCGTTCCCGCCTGTGAACTGCGATGCTGGAGTCATGAGCTACAGCACGGCTGACTCCTTTCGGCCCGTCACCCTCGACGACGTGCGCGGCGCGCAGAAGATGCTGTCGGGCGTGGCGCGGGTGACCGCGATGGAGGGCAGCAGGCACCTGTCCCAGACGGTCGGCGCGCCGGTGCACCTCAAGTGCGAGAACCTCCAGCGGACGGGCTCGTTCAAGCTGCGCGGCGCGTACGTGCGGATCGCCGGTCTGCTTCCGGAGGAGCGTGCCGCCGGTGTCGTCGCCGCGAGCGCCGGCAACCACGCGCAGGGCGTCGCCCTCGCGTCCTCCCTCCTGGGCGTGCGCTCCACGGTGTTCATGCCGAAGGGCGCCCCGCTGCCCAAGGTGAGCGCCACCCGGGACTACGGCGCGGAGGTGCGGCTGCACGGCCAGGTGGTCGACGAGACGCTGGCCGCCGCGCAGGAGTACGCGGCCGAGACGGGCGCGGTGTTCATCCACCCCTTCGACCACCCCGACATCATCGCGGGCCAGGGCACGGTCGGCCTGGAGATCATGGAGCAGTGCCCCGAGGCGCGCACGGTCCTCGTCGGCATCGGCGGGGGCGGGCTGGCCGCCGGGATCGCGGTGGCGGTCAAGGCGCTGCGCCCGGAGGTGCGGGTCGTGGGCGTGCAGGCGGCGGGCGCGGCGGCCTATCCGCCCTCGCTGGCCGCGGGCCGGCCGGTGTCGGTGGAGAATCCGGCGACGATGGCCGACGGCATCAAGGTCGGGCGGCCGGGCGACGTGCCGTTCAGGATCGTCGGCGAGCTTATCGACGAGGTGCGCACGGTCACCGAGGACGAGCTGTCCGCCGCGCTGCTGCTGTGCCTGGAGCGGGCCAAGCTGGTCGTGGAGCCGGCCGGGGCGAGCCCGGTCGCGGCGCTGCTGAGCGACCCCGGCGCCTTCGAGGGCCCGGTCGTCGCGGTGCTGTCCGGCGGCAACGTCGATCCGGTGCTGATGGAGCGGGTGCTGCGGCACGGCATGGCCGCGCAGGGTCGCTACCTGGCGGTCCGGCTACGACTGACGGACCGGCCCGGCGCCCTCGCCACCCTTCTGGGCGTGTTGTCAGTGGTCGACGCTAACGTCCTTGATGTGAGCCATGTACGGACCGACCCGCGGCTCGGGCTCACGGAGGCGGAGGTCGAGCTGCACCTGGAGACGAAGGGCCCGGCGCACTGCGCCGAGGTGGGCCAGGCGCTGCGCGAGGCGGGCTACACGGTCATCGGCTGAGCGGGCACCCGGCCCGGTCGGGAGCCCGCCCCGCGGTCCGCTCAAGATCCCTTCGTAACACGGAGAGCTACGCGGAAAAACTCGTTGTGAGACGCGATACATCGCGTTATGGTGTGTCGGTGAGAAGCGTTACCGGACACCTGTCCAGTCATCCCCGAAGACGTGGAGACTCATATGCCAGGCGCCATCTACGCCGAAGGTCTGGTCAAGACCTTCGGTGATGTAAAGGCCTTGGACGGCGTCGACCTCGACGT
Organism: Streptomyces sp. NRRL B-1140; assembly: GCF_001280065.1. Taxonomy (GTDB): domain Bacteria; phylum Actinomycetota; class Actinomycetes; order Streptomycetales; family Streptomycetaceae; genus Streptomyces. The sequence continues at coordinate 137,679 of NZ_LGEA01000162.1, read as the reverse complement.
GCCCGAAGGCACCGTCCTCGGCCTGCTCGGGCCGAACGGCGCGGGCAAGACCACCACCGTCCGCTGCCTGACCACCCTGCTGCGGCCCGACAGCGGGCGGGCGGTCGTCGCGGGCATCGACGTGCTGAAACAGCCCGACGCGGTCCGCCGCTCCATCGGCCTGTCCGGCCAGTTCGCGGCCGTCGACGAATACCTCACCGGCCGGGAGAACCTCCAGATGGTCGGGCAGCTCTACCAGATGCGGGCCAAGGCCGCGAAGAAGCGCGCGGCCGAACTGCTCGAGCAGTTCCACCTCATCGAAGCCGCCGACCGCCCCACCAAGACCTACTCCGGAGGCATGCGCCGCCGCCTCGACCTCGCGGCGGCCCTGGTCGTCTCGCCGCCCGTGATGTTCATGGACGAGCCGACCACCGGCCTCGACCCCCGCAACCGTCAGCAGCTGTGGGAGGTCATCAAGCGGCTGGTCTCCGGCGGCACCACCCTGCTGCTCACCACCCAGTACCTGGAGGAGGCCGACCACCTGGCCCACGACATCGCGGTGGTCGACCACGGCAAGGTCATCGCCAAGGGCACCTCCGACCAGCTCAAGGCCCGCACCGGCGGCGAGCGCGTCGAGGTCGTGGTGCACCAGCGCGAGCACATCCAGGCCGCCGCGGAGGTCCTCGCGGGCTTCGGCAAGGGCGAGACCACCGTCGAGGACCACATGCGCAAGCTCACCGCCCCCGTGACCGGCGGCGCCAAGCTCCTCGCCGAGGTCATCCGCGAACTGGACACGCGCGGCATCGAGATCGACGACATCGGCCTGCGCAGGCCGACCCTGGACGACGTCTTCCTGTCCCTCACCGGGCACGTGGCCGAGGCCAAGGACCAGGAGAACGACAAGGAGGCCGCCCAGTGAGCGCCGTCACCGACACCGTGCGGGTCGCACCGGCCGCGAACCCGGTCAGCCGGTCGATCCGGGACTCGATGGTCGTCGCCAAGCGGAACTTGATTCGCATGTCACGGATTCCCGAGATGATCATCTACGGGCTGATCCAGCCGATCATGTTCGTGGTGCTGTTCACCTACGTCTTCGGCGGCTCCATGCAGATCGGCAACAGCACCAGCGCCGCCGACTACAAGAACTTCCTGATGGCGGGCATCTTCGCGCAGACCGTCACCTTCGCCACCGCCAGCTCCGGCGCCGGCATCGCCGACGACATGCACAAAGGACTCATCGACCGCTTCCGCTCCCTGCCCATGGCACGCGGCGCGGTCCTCACCGGCCGCACCCTCGCCGACTCCGTGCAGACCGCCCTCACCCTGGTCGTCCTCGCCGTCGTCGCCCTGCTGGTCGGCTGGCGCGTCGGGTCGGACGGCAGTACCAACGCCGCCAAGGTCCTCGCGGCCTTCGGTCTGCTGCTCCTGCTCGGCTACGCGTTCACCTGGATCGGCGCCCTGATCGGCATGTCGGTGAAGACCCCCGAGGCGGCCACGTCCAGCGGCCTCATCTGGCTCTTCCCCGTCACGTTCATCTCCAACGCCTTCGTGGACACCAGCCATATGACCCCGTGGCTGCGCCACGTCGCGGAGTGGAACCCCTTCAGCGCCACGGTCCAGGCCTGCCGCGTGCTGTTCGCCAACCCGGGACAGTCCCCGTCGGACGCCTGGCCCATGCAGCACCCCGTGTGGGCCTCGCTGATCTACTCGATCCTGATCCTGGTGGTCTTCCGGACCCTGGCGGTGCGCAAGTACCGCTCGGCGACGGCATGACGATGCCCCCGGCGCCGCAGCGGTGCCGGGGGCAGGTCAGGGATCGGGTGGCCGGTCAGCCCTCGTACGGCTCGGCCTTGAGGATCTTCACCAGGGCCTTCTTGCCGTTCGGCAGCTCGTACTCCGCGTCCTCACCGACCTTGTGGCCGATCACACCGCTGCCCAGCGGGGACTGCGGCGAGTAGGTCTCGATGTCGGAGCTCGCGTACTCGCGGGACGCGAGCAGGAACGTCAGCGTGTCGTCCTCGTCACCGTCGAAGGCGATCGTGACGACCATGCCGGGCGCCACCGCACCGTCCGCCGCGGGCGCTTCGCCGACCTTGGCGTTCTCGAGGAGCTGGGTGAGCTGGCGCACACGGAGCTCCTGCTTGCCCTGCTCCTCCTTGGCCGCGTGGTACCCGCCGTTCTCACGCAGGTCGCCCTCTTCGCGCGCCGCGGCGATCTTCGCGGAGATCTCCGCCCGCGCGGGACCAGTAAGGTGCTCAAGCTCAGCCTTGAGCTTGTTGTACGCCTCCTGGGTCAGCCAGGTGACGTTCTCGCTGGTCTGGGTCACAGGTGCTCCTCGTAGGTACTGGGAATACAAAGCATCGCCCTACCCAGAAGAATGTTCCTTCACGGAAGGGCGAAACCACGAGCCTAACAATTCAGGGGCCCTAGGGGGAGGACATAAGCGACCAGAATCACGTCAATGCAGGTCAGGCTCTCCGCATTCCAGGTGATGCCGAGCGGTCGTCAGCCGGCGTGGCAGCCCAGCAGCTCGGCCGTCGTCCCCGGGGAGGTCGTACGGAGCGTGACGACCTTGTCGATGCGGGTCCCGTCCCCGTCGAAGCGGAAGTCCGCCCGGCCCACCTCGGCGCCGTTCTCGGCCTGCGAGCGCACGGTGCAGTAGCCGTCCGTGCCGGCGTCCTTGCGGACCTCCAGATGCACCTGCACGGACCTCTTGCCCGGCTCGAAGCTGATCACCTCGGCGCTGATCTCGTTCTTGACGACGTAGTGGTAGCCGAACCAGCCGACGAGCCCCATCAGTGCCACCGCGAGGACGGCACCCACGACCTTGAGCGTGCGGTCGGCGCGCTCGTCCGAGGAACGGCCGTAACGGCCCTCGGGCAGTCGCGTGCTCGCCGAACTCATGATCGTCCTCCAGGCAGGGCCGGGACCGAGGTCCCGGAAGGGGCTCCAGGGCCGGGCCCCGGAATTATTCGCCCCCCGATTCGGTCACTATAGAAGCCGCTGATTGCGCCGACGCACACCGGGCGCCGACTTACTGAGGATTGAGTCTTGACTGACCAGTTGCGACTGATGGCCGTTCACGCCCACCCCGACGACGAGTCGAGCAAGGGCGCCGCGACCATGGCGAAGTACGTGTCCGAGGGGGTGGACGTGCTGGTCGTGACCTGCACGGGCGGGGAACGCGGCTCCATCCTCAATCCGAAGCTCCAGGGCGACGCGTACATCGAGGAGCACATCCACGAGGTGCGCAAGAAGGAGATGGACGAGGCCCGGGAGATCCTGGGCGTCAAGCAGGAGTGGCTCGGCTTCGTCGACTCCGGCCTGCCCGAGGGCGACCCGCTGCCACCGCTGCCGGAGGGCTGCTTCGCCCTGGAGGACGTGGACCACGCGGCCGGCGAGCTGGTGCGCAAGATCCGCGCCTTCCGGCCGCAGGTGATCACCACCTACGACGAGAACGGCGGCTACCCGCACCCCGACCACATCATGACCCACAAGATCTCCATGGTGGCGTTCGAGTCGGCCGCGGACACCGAGAAGTACCCGGAGGCCGAGTACGGCCCCGCCTACCAGCCGCAGAAGCTCTACTACAACCAGGGCTTCAACCGCCCGCGCACCGAGGCCCTGCACCGGGCGATGCTCGACCGCGGCCTGGAGTCCCCCTACGGGGACTGGCTCAAGCGCTGGGAAGAGTTCGGCATGAAGCAGCGCACCCTCACCACGCACATCCCGTGCGGCGAGTTCTTCGAGATCCGCGACAAGGCGCTGATCGCCCACGCCACACAGATCGACCCGGACGGCGGCTGGTTCAAGGTGCCCATGGAGATCCAGCAGGAGGTCTGGCCGACGGAGGAGTACGAGCTGGCGAAGGCCCTCGTCGATACCTCCCTCCCCGAGGACGACCTCTTTGCGGGCATCCGCGACAATGCCTGACATGAGCGCAAGCGCAAGCCTGGCAATGACACACCTCGTCTCCTTCGCCAAGGAGGTCGACGAGGACAAGGTCACCCCCGGCGTCCTCGGTTTCATCGTCTTCGCGGCGATGGCCCTGGCGGTGTGGGCCCTGATGAAGTCCATGAGCCGGCACATGAACCGGGTCGACTTCACCCAGGTCCCGGACCCCGAGGCCGAGCAGTCGGCGGCGGAGCCGCCCCGGGCGGACGGGGAAGCCGCACCAGCGGAGCCTTCCGGTCAGGGCGGCAAGAAGCAGGGCTGACGCCCCCACCCGGGGACGCCACCCGTCGGTGGCCGGCGAGTACCGCCGCCGGCGGGCAGCCCCTCGGGGCCATGGGGCCTACGCCTTCGGATCCACCGCCACCCCCATCACCTCCCGCGCATGCCGGTTCGGCACCATGCCCAGGCGCCAGGCCTGCCAGCCCGCCTCCAGGGTGACGCCCCGCTCCAGCAGCAGCGCGTACGCGTCGACGTAGTCGTCCAGCTTGCCGTCACGCAGGCCGTGGGTCGTACGGGACAGCTGCGCCAGTTCCTCCTGCGCCACCGCCGTACCCACCTCCGTGCCGCCCGGGGCCGCGTAGGGCAGGAGCGTGCAGCGCAGGAAGCGGGCCCAGTCCTCGCCCCGGCGGTCGCCGTAGGACGCGAAGAGCTCCACCGCCTCGTCGCACAGGGCCAGCGCCTGCTGGGTGCGGGCGTTGCCCGCGTCCACGACCACCAGCTCCAGGCACGTCCAGGCCTCTCCGTGGGCGACGCCGATGCGCTGGAAGTCGGCACGGGCGTCGACGAGCAGCTGGCGGGCGAAGCCCGAGTTGCGCAGGGAGCCCGTCTGGGCGGCCCGCTGGTCCCGGGTGACGCGGGCCGAGTGGTGGCGTGCGCAGGCCAGCCCGTAGACGTCCCGCATGCGGGAGAACATCGTGCGGGCCCGCTCCAGCTCGCGGACCGCCTGGTCGAGGTCGCCCGTCTCCTCCAGGGCCTGGCCCAGGTAGTACAGCGTCCAGGCCTCGCCGCGCGCGTCCTCGTTGTCGCGGTGGCGGGCCGCCGCCCCGCGCAGTTCCTCCACCGCCGGGGACGCGTCCCCCGCCACCAGCAGCGCCCGGGCCAGCTGGGTCAGCGCCCAGGCCTCGCCGCGGGCGTCACGGGTGCGCCCGTACAGCTCCAGGGCCGCCCGCAGCTCGGCCTCGGCCCGCGGGACGTCGCCCATGCGCAGCCCCAGCTGACCGAGCTGGAAGTGCGCCCACGCCTGGCCGTGCACGGACTCGCCCGCCCGGTGCAGCACCAGGGACTCGGTCAGCAGCTCCAGGGCCTCTCCCACCCGGGCACGGTCCCGCTCGACGGCCGCCAGGGCGTGCATCGTCCAGGCCCGGTCCGTCGCAAGCTCGGGCGAGGCCTGCAGCGCCAGGGCCTCGCGGAGCTTCTCCGACGCCTCCGTCAGATTGCCCTGGTGGTGCAGGGTGATACCGAGGGAGCACAGCGCACGGGCCGCACCGGCGTCGTGGTGGGCCTCCCGGTAGAGGTCCACGACCGACGCGAGGGTGGTGCGGGCCTTGTCCAGCTCGCCCAGCTGCCGCGCCGCGATACCCGTGCGCCACTGCACCGAGCGGACCAGCAGACCCTCGTCCACCGCCTGCGCCAGCTCACTGATCTCACCCAGCCGGTACAGGTCGCCCCGCAGCAGGCAGTAGTCGCACAGCGCGCCCAGCAGGTTCAGCACCGCCGCCTGGTCCACGCCCTCGGCGTGCCGCAGCGCCGCGGTGATGAAACTCGACTCGTCGTCCAGCCAGCGCAGCGCCTCGTCCAGGGACGTGAAGCCGTACGGGCTGAAGCGGTTGGTGCGGGTCGACATGTTGCCGTCGACCATCCGCAGCACCGAGTCGGCCAGCTCGGCGTAGTTCACGATCAGCCGCTCCTGCGCCGCCGTGCGCTCGGCCGGCTCCTCCTCGTCGAGGAGACGGGCCTGGGCGAAGGAACGGACCAGGTCGTGCAGCCGGTAGCGGTCGCCCCGGACGTGGTCGATCAGACCGGCCCGGGTCAGCACCTGCAGATGCCGCTTGGCCTCCGCCTCGTCCGTGGCCAGCAGCGCGGCGGCCGCCGCCGCACCCAGTGAGGCCCGCCCGGCCAGAGCCAGCCGGCGCAGCAGCCGCCGTACGGTCTCCGGCTGGTCCGTGTAACGCAGCCACAGGGCGCGTTCGACCGGCTCGACCGGTCCGTAGGCGTCGAGGTCCGTCGCCAGCGCCCGAGGGGAACGCGGGCCGAGACCCGAGCCCGCGATGCGCAGCGCGAGCGGCAGCCCGCCGCACAGCTCCCGGACCCGCTCCGCCGCCTCCGCGTCGTACGGCCCGGAACGGTCCTGAGCCGCCGCGCCCAGCAGTTCCTCCGCGCCGGCGGCGTCCAGCGGCTCCACCGCCAGCCGGTGCACCCGGGCGGGCAGGCCCTCCAGTTCCAGCGGGCTCCGCGCGGTCACCAGCACCAGGCTGTCGGACCGCTCCGGAACCAGGGCGCGGATCTGCTCCGCGTCCGAGGCGTCGTCGAGGACGACGGTGACCGGCAGGCCCGTCAGATGCTGGTGGTACAGCTCGCTCAGCCGCTTGACCTGCTGGTCCGGTGAGGAACGCTCCCGGAACAACAGCTGCTCACGGGGCGCGCCGAGCCGGTTCAGCAGGTGCAGCAGGGCGTCACGGGTGGACAGCGGGGCCCCGGCCGGCCCCTCGGCCCGCAGATCGACGACGCAGGCACCGCGGAAGTAGTCCTTCAGATCGTGCGCGGCGTGCACCGCGAGTGTCGTACGGCCGCTGCCGGGCGCGCCGTGCAGCACCACCACGGTCGGCTGCGTCTCGGTGCTCGCGCGGGCCGCCTGCACCCACTGCCGGATCTGCGCCAGCTCCTGCCGACGCCCCGCGAACGGCTCCGCCGGTTGCGGGAGCTGCCCGAAGGACTGCTCCAGCACGTTGCGCCCGCGCGCCGCCGCGCTCTTGTCCGCGCCCCGCAGCCGTGGGCCGCCCGTCTTCTTCGGTCCGGTCGAGGCCGCGAGCACCCGCTGCTGGTCCAGGAACGGCCGGATGCCCCGCACCTCCAGGGCCGTCAGCCACTGCAGCCGCAACTGTTCGGGCCCGCCCGGCTGGCTCACGGCCCCGGCGCGCCGGCTCGCGGCCGGCAGATGCGACCCGACGACCTTCACAACGGTCGCCGCGGCCCCCACGACCCCCACCGTCACACCCGCCCCGAGAGCGGTCCCGGCCCCCGTCCCCAGCGCCATGTCCGCGACGACGGCCGTGAGGGCCGCGACCCCCGCCACCAGCAGCGGCGTCCCGGCGCCGTCCCGGGCGTAGCGCTGCCCGAAGGTCAGCTGACCGGCCGCCGCCTCGTCCAGGGCGCGCGTGTAGGCCTCGTACTCCTCGGACGCGCTCCGCGCCATCACGTCGAGCGCCCCGCGCGCCCGTGCGAGCAGCACCTTCCCGTCGGTGCGGCCGCCCGAGCGCCGCACCTCCTCCTCCACGGCCCGCCCCAGCAGCCGCTCGGCCTCCGCCCGATGAGCGTCCCGCATGTCACGTCCCCCTCCGGCGGCAATTCCTGTGCCTACGAGTGTCCTTGGTGGGAGGCGCGAGCGCGAGGGGGCGACGATCAACGGTTGCGGTCCGGTGGCCTACGAGCGGCCTGCGCGCGAGGGGGCCGCGTTCCGTGGCCGGGTGGCCGGTGTGAGGCAGGATGGAAGCATGCCGAACCGACTGGCTCATGAAACGTCCCCGTACCTGCTCCAGCACGCCGACAACCCCGTCGACTGGTGGCCCTGGTCGGAAGAGGCTTTCGAAGAGGCCCGGAAGCGGAACGTGCCCGTGCTGCTCAGCGTCGGATACAGCAGCTGTCACTGGTGCCATGTCATGGCGCACGAGTCCTTCGAGGACCAGCAGACCGCCGAGTACCTCAACGCGCACTACGTGAGCGTCAAGGTCGACCGCGAAGAGCGCCCCGACGTCGACGCCGTCTACATGGAGGCCGTGCAGGCGGCGACCGGGCAGGGTGGCTGGCCCATGACCGTCTTCCTCACCCCGGACGGCGAGCCGTTCTACTTCGGTACGTACTTCCCGCCCGCTCCCCGCCAGGGCATGCCCTCCTTCCGGCAGGTGCTCCAGGGCGTGCACCAGGCGTGGGACGAGCGGCGGGACGAGGTGACCGAGGTCGCCACGAAGATCGTCCGGGATCTGGCCGGGCGGGAGATCTCCTACGGCGACGCGCGGACCCCGGGCGAGGAGGAGCTCGCGCAGGCGCTGCTCGGGCTCACCCGGGAGTACGACCCGCAGCGCGGCGGTTTCGGCGGGGCGCCGAAGTTCCCGCCGTCCATGGTGCTGGAGTTCCTGCTGAGGCACCATGCGCGGACGGGCGCCGAGGGTGCTCTGCAGATGGCGCAGGACACGTGCGAGCGCATGGCCCGGGGCGGGATCTACGACCAGCTCGGGGGCGGCTTCGCCCGCTACTCGGTCGACCGCGACTGGGTCGTGCCGCACTTCGAGAAGATGCTGTACGACAACGCCCTGCTGTGCCGGGTGTACGCCCATCTGTGGCGCTCCACCGGTTCGGAGCTCGCGCGGCGCGTCGCCCTGGAGACGGCCGACTTCATGGTGCGTGAACTGCGCACGGCCGAGGGCGGGTTCGCCTCCGCGCTGGATGCCGACAGCGACGACGGGACGGGCCGGCACGTCGAGGGCGCGTACTACGTGTGGACGCCGGAGCAGTTGCGGGAGGTGCTCGGTGAGGCGGACGCCGAGCTGGCGGTGCGGCACTTCGGGGTGACCGAGGAGGGGACTTTCGAGGAGGGCGCGTCCGTCCTCCAACTGCCCGTGCGGGACGGTCTCGTAGACGCGGAGAAGGTCGCCTCCCTCAGGGAGCGGCTGCTCGCGGCGAGGTCGCGGCGGCCCGCGCCCGGCCGGGACGACAAGGTGGTCGCCGCCTGGAACGGCCTGGCGATCGCCGCGCTCGCCGAGACCGGCGCCTACTTCGACCGGCCGGACCTGGTCGAGGCCGCCGTCGCCGCGGCCGACCTCCTCGTGCGGCTGCACCTGGACGAGCAGGCCCGGCTCACCCGCACCAGCAAGGACGGTCACGCCGGTGCCAACGCCGGTGTGCTGGAGGACTACGCGGACGTGGCGGAGGGTTTCCTCGCGCTCGCGTCCGTCACCGGGGAGGGCGTCTGGCTGGAGTTCGCCGGGTTCCTCCTCGATCACGTCCTGGTCCGGTTCACCGACCCCGAGTCGGGTGCGCTGTACGACACCGCGGCCGACGCCGAGCGGCTGATCCGCCGCCCGCAGGACCCGACCGACAACGCGGCCCCGTCCGGCTGGACCGCGGCGGCGAACGCCCTGCTGGGTTACGCCGCGCACACCGGGTCCGAGCCTCACCGGACCGGCGCCGAAAGGGCGTTGGGTGTGGTGAAGGCGCTGGGACCGCGGGTGCCCCGGTTCATCGGCTGGGGGCTGGCCGCGGCGGAGGCCGTGCTGGACGGTCCGCGCGAGGTCGCGATCGTGGGTCCGGCCCTGGACGACGAGGGCACGAGGGCCCTGCACCGGACGGCACTTCTGGGCACCGCGCCCGGTGCGGTGGTCGCGGTGGGTGTTGCGGGGAGCGAGGAGTTTCCCCTGCTCGCGGACCGTCCGCTGGTCGGCGGTGAACCGTCCGCGTACGTCTGCCGTAACTTCACGTGTGACGCGCCGACGACGGAGCCTGACCGGCTGCGTACGGTCTTGAGTGGCTGAAGTCACGTATGAACGGAAACATGGTCTTTATCTGAACAGCCCCCGGGCTTCACAGTTCCCCCCTAATGTCTGCACAGTGACGTGGCGGACGAGGCCGTATCGGCCCGCCGTCGCGACCGGGGGTTCTGGGATCTGGGGGGATCTGTTTGCTGACGTCTGTCTTCATCGCTGCCGTTTCGCTTGCCCTGTTCTGGATGGCGGCGTTCACCCTGTGGTGGCAGATGCACGCCTGGCGTACGCCGGAAGTGCTCGCCTCCACCCGGTTCAGCAGTCCGGACGGGGACGAGCACGTCTCCTTCTCGCTGCTGCTGCCCGCCCGGCACGAACAGGCGGTGCTGGACCACACGATCCAGCGGCTGCTGGAGTCGAGCCACACCGACTTCGAGATCATCGTGATCGTCGGGCACGACGACCCGGAGACCACCGCGGTGGCCGAGACGGCCGCCGCGCGTGACCGACGGGTCCGGGTCGTCGTCGACACGCACGAGAAGAAGAACAAGCCGAAGGCCATGAACACGGCGCTGCCGCACTGCCGCGGCGACGTCGTCGGGGTCTTCGACGCGGAGGACCAGGTCCACCCCGAGCTCCTCGCCCACGTCGACCACGCCTTCCTCACCACCGGCGCGGACGTCGTGCAGGGTGGGGTGCAGCTGATCAACTTCCACTCCAGCTGGTACAGCCTGCGCAACTGCCTGGAGTACTTCTTCTGGTTCCGCTCGCGGCTCCATCTGCATGCGCAGAAAGGTTTCATTCCGCTTGGCGGAAACACCGTCTTCGTCCGCACGGACGTCCTGAGGGAAGCCGGCGGCTGGGATCCGAACTGCCTCGCCGAGGACTGCGACCTGGGCGTGCGCCTGTCCAGCGTCGGCAAGAAGGTCGTCGTCGCCTACGACTCCGACATGGTGACCCGGGAGGAGACCCCGGGCTCGCTGATGTCCCTGCTGAAGCAGCGCACCCGCTGGAACCAGGGCTTCCTGCAGGTGTACCGGAAGAAGGACTGGAGGCAACTGCCCACCCTCGGGCAGCGGCTGCTCGCCCGTTACACCCTGATGACCCCGTTCATGCAGGCCTTCACCGGCCTGATCATCCCGCTCAACGTGGCGATCGCCCTCTTCCTGGACGTGCCCGTCGGCATCGCCTTCATCACCTTCCTGCCGGCCGTCACCGCCCTGGTCACCTTCGTCTTCGAAATCGTCGGACTGCACGACTTCGGCAGGCAGTACGGGCTGCGCGTCCGCTTCGCGCACTATCTGAAGCTGATCCTGGGCGGCCCCTTCTACCAGGTCCTGCTCGCCGGTGCGGCCCTGCGGGCCGTGTGGCGGGAGCAACGCGGCCGCAACGACTGGGAGTTGACGACGCACGTCGGCGCGCACCTCGGCGAGAGCACCGTGGCCCGGCAGGACGCGACCCGAGAGGACGTTCCCGCGTGACCTCCACCCTTCCCGCGGCGGCCACTGCGACGGTCCCCGCGCAGCGCCGGCCCGCGCCCCGAACCGGTACGCACCGCCGCGTGGAGCCGCCGCGCCGGCTGCGCTCCTCGCGGCCCGACCTGATCCTGTGCGGCGTCCTCCTCGTGGCGATCCTCGTCGTGCAGGGCTGGAACATCGCCGACTACCCGGCCCTCAGCGACGACGAGGGCACCTATCTCGCCCAGGCCTGGTCGGTGCAGCAGGGCGACGGACTCGCTCACTACACCTACTGGTACGACCATCCGCCGCTCGGCTGGATCCAGATCGCGCTGCTGACCTGGATTCCCGCGCTGATCAGCCCCGAGTCGATGACGGTGGGCACCATGCGCGCCGCGATGCTGGTGATCAGCGGCATCAGCGCGGTGCTGGTCTACGTGCTGGGCCGGCGCCTCGCCCTGCCCCGCTGGGCGGCCGCGCTCGGCATGGTGTTCTTCGGGCTCTCGCCGCTGTCGATCGTGCTCCAGCGGGAGATCTTCCTCGACAACCTCGCGGTGATGTGGACGCTGCTGGCCTTCACCCTGGCCGCCTCCCCGAGCCGTCACCTCTGGCACCACTTCGGCGCGGGCATCGCGGCCGCCACGGCCGTGCTCACCAAGGAGACGATGCTCGTCGTCCTGCCCGCCCTGTTCCTCACCATGTGGCGTCACAGCCACCGGGACACCCGCAAGTTCGCCCTCACCGGAGCCGTCACGGCCTGCGCCCTGATCGGCTTCTCGTATCCGCTGTTCGCCCTGCTCAAGGGCGAGCTGATGCCGGGCGCCGGGCACGTGTCCCTCTGGGACGGCGTCAAGTACCAGATGACCAGGCCCGGTTCGGGCTTCATTCTCGACCAGGGCTCCGGCTCCTGGGGCGTGCTCCAGTCGTGGCTGTACTACGACCGGATCCTGCCCCTCGGCGGCCTCGCGGGCGCCCTGCTGCTGCTCCTCACGTGGCGCTGGTCGGTCACCGCCCGCGCCCTGGCCGGACCCGCCCTGGCGGTCGCGATCTTCGCCGCGCTGGCCCTGCGCCCCAACGGCTACCTGCCCGCGATGTACGTCATCCAGGCGCTGCCGTTCCTCGCGCTGGTCCTCGCCGGAGGCACCGCGTCGGTCGCCCACGCCGTGCTGAGCCGCTGGCGCTCCGAGGCGGAGAAACGGTACGTCAGCGCGGGCCGGTACGCACTCGCCGGTGTCCTCGCGCTCGCCGCCGGCGCCTACGTCGTCCCCCACTGGTACGACGGCGCCCGCACGGCCGTCACCACCGACGCCAACGCCCCCTACCAGGCCGCCTCCACGTGGCTGGCCACGGAGGTCGAGGAACCCGAGCGCACCCGGGTGCTGGTCGACGACGCACTCTGGCTGGACCTCGTGCACCACGGCTACCGGCCCGGCCTCGGCGTCATCTGGTTCTACAAGGCCGACCTGGACCCGGCGGTGACGAAGACGATGCCGCGCGGCTGGAAGGACCTCGACTACGTCGTCGCCTCGCCGACCGTACGACGCGACGCGGCCGACCTGCCCAACGTCAAGGCCGCCATGGAGCACTCCGACCCGGTCGCCACCTTCGGCACCGGCGAGGACCGCATCGAGATCCGCCAGATCCAGACGTCCGCCGGAGGCGCGCGATGAGCCAGGAGTACACCGTCCCCGGTGAGATCGTCGAGACCGAGACCACCGAGGTCCCCGAGCCGGGCGCCGTCACCATCGTCGTACCGACGTTCAACGAGTCGGCGAACGTACGGCAGTTGCTGCGCCAGATCACCGAGGCCGTCCCGGCCCGGCTGCCCTGCGAGGTCGTCTTCGTGGACGACTCCACCGACGACACGCCCGAGGTCATCGAGAAGGCGGCGCAGGACTGCCCCTTCCCCGTCACCGTGCTGCACCGCGAGGAGCCGGTGGGCGGACTCGGCGGCGCCGTCGTCGAGGGCCTGAAGGCGGCCGGCTCGGACTGGATCGTCGTCATGGACGGCGACTGCCAGCACCCGCCGTCCCTCGTGCCCGACCTGGTCGCCACCGGCGAGCGGGCGAACGCCGGGCTCGTCGTGGCCTCCCGTTACATCAAGGGAGGCAGCCGGGCCGGACTCGCGGGCAGCTACCGCGTGTTCGTCTCGCGCGGGGCGACCTGGCTGACCAAGGCGCTGTTCCCGCGCCGGCTGCACGGCATCAGCGACCCGATGAGCGGCTTCTTCGCGATCCGCCGCAGCGCGGTCACCGCCGAGGTCCTCCAGCCGCTCGGCTACAAGATCCTCCTCGAACTCGCCGTCCGCAGCCGCCCGCGCACGGTCACCGAGGTGCCCTTCGTCTTCCAGGATCGGTTCGCCGGGGAGTCCAAGTCGACCGCGCAGGAGGGCTTCCGCTTCCTGCGCCACCTGGCCGGGCTGCGCACCGCATCCCCGGTCGCCCGCATGGTCGGGTTCGGCCTGATCGGGCTGACGGGCTTCCTGCCGAACCTGGTCGGCTTGTGGGCGCTGAACGCGCTCGGCATGCACTACGTACCGGCGGAGATCCTCGCCAACCAGCTCGGCGTCGCCTGGAACTTCCTGCTCATCGAGCACCTGCTGTTCCGCGAGCGGCGCCGGCACCGCCGCTGGTGGGACCGGGCCGGTCGGTTCGCGCTGCTCGCCAACGCCGACCTCGTGCTGCGCATCCCGCTGATCGCCCTGTTCGTGCACCAGCTCGACCTGGGCGTGCTGTCGGCCACCGCGCTCGCGCTGGTGACGACGTTCGTGCTGCGCTTCGCCGGGACCGAAGCGCTGGTCTACCTGCCGCGCCGGGGCCGTGGGAAGCCCGCGCGCGGGAGCCGCACCGCGAGGAGAACCACGTGAACCTTCGTCGCAGAACGACCGCACTCCTGTCCGTCGCGGGCCTCACCTCGGGCCTGCTCCTGTCCACACCCCAGCCCGCCTCCGCCGCCAACCTCATCAAGAACCCCGGCTTCGAGACCGCCGGCACCGACGGCATGCCCTACTGCTGGGAGAGGTCCGGCTGGGGCGACAACGACTTCACCTTCACCACCACGTCCGACGCCCACACCGGCTCCAAGGCCATGAAGGTCGAGCTGACCCGCCGGGTCGACGGCGACCGCAAGGCGCTGATCACCGAGTCCGCCGCGTGCGCGCCGGTGGTGACGCCGGGCAAGCAGTACGACCTCGGCCTCTGGTACAAGACGACGACCCCGGACGCGGCGATCACCCTGTTCCGGCACGACACGACGGCCGGCTGGCAGTACTGGACCGACCTCAAGACGCTGGACCTGGCCGGGACCTGGACCGAGGCCACCGTCCGCACCCCCGAGGTCCCGGCCGGCACCGACCGCATCACCTGGGGCGTCTCCGTCTACGGCACCGGCTCCGCCACCACCGACGACTACACCATGGACCAGGTGCCCGACCCGGTCCTGCCGCCCGCGTGCACCGGCACCGCCGAGCAGTGCGCCAACGGCAAGTGGGACGTGCTGCCCACGCAGAACCCCGTCCGCTCCATGCACTCGGTCGTCCTGAACAACGGCAAGGTGCTGCTGATCGCGGGCTCCGGCAACGACGAGTCGATGTTCGAGGCGGGCACCTTCACCTCGGCGGTGTACGACCCGCAGAACGGCACCTACAAGGTCATCCCCACGCCGAAGGACATGTTCTGCGCCGGCCATGTGCAGCTCCAGGACGGGCGCGTGCTGGTGATGAGCGGCAACAAGGCGTACCCGGTGCCGGGCGGGCACGGCTACGAGGGCTTCAAGGACTCGTACGTCTTCGACCCGAAGACCGAGACGTACACCAAGACCAACGACATGAACGACGGCCACTGGTACCCGTCGGCGACGATCCTCGGCAACGGTGACGTCATCTCCTTCGGCGGGCTGCGCGAGGACTCCACCGGCTCGGTCACCGCCGAGCTGTTCTCCGAGGCCGAGCAGCGGTGGCAGCCGCTGTGGAAGGTCAACCAGACCTGGTCCTACTGGGGCCTGTACCCGTCGATGATCCTCATGCAGGACGGCCGCCTCTTCTACTCGGGCAGCCACGTCTTCGGCAACAACATCCCGGGCACGGGATCGGCGATCTACGACTACGGCGCCAACACCACCACCCAGGTGCCGGGCCTGCGGAACAAGGACGAGCGCGACCAGTCGGCGAGCGTGCTGCTGCCCCCGGCGCAGGACCAGAAGGTCCTCACCCTCGGCGGCGGCAACATCGACTCCAACCCGGACGCCAACCGCCTGACCGACATCATCGACCTCAAGCAGCCCAACCCCGCCTACGTCGCCGGTCCGCCGATCCCGCAGGGCACCGTCGACCACGGCAACGGCCCGGTCCCGCAGACCGGGAACCAGGGCAAGATGTACGTCTCCGCGGTGCTGCTGCCCGACGGCAAGGTGCTGGAGACGGGCGGCGCCCTGCACAACCGCGCCAACCCGGTGTACGAGACGTCGATCTTCGACCCCGCGTCGGAGACCTTCGACCCGGTCGCCGTCGACCCCGAGGCACGCGGCTACCACTCCTCGGCGTTCCTGCTCCCGGACGGCCGGGTGATGACGACCGGCGACAACCCGGGCAACGGCACATGGAACCACGACGTGTCGGTCTACAGCCCGCCCTACCTCTTCAAGGGGCCCCGCCCGCAGATCACCTCGGTCATCGACACCGAGTGGAACTACGGCGACACCCAGCGGATCACCGTCGACCGGCCCATCGCCAAGGCCGAGCTGATCCGCCCGGCCGCCGTCACGCACTCCTCGGACCCGAACCAGCGGTTCGTGGACCTGCCGCTGTCGGTCGACGGCAACAACGTCGACCTGAACGTCACGAGCAACCCCAACCTGGCCCCGCCCGGCTGGTACATGCTCTTCGCGGTCGACGCGAACGGCGTGCCCTCGGTGGCGAAGTGGGTGCACCTTCAGGGCCCGCAGGCACTCAAGGCGACGGACGCCTCGGCCCACGTCCACGACTTCGCGGACGAGCCCACGGGCAAAGTGGTCAAGCCCGGCAAGAAGCGGACGTCGCAGAAGGTCAGCCCGACGATCTCCGGCTGCGACCGCCACTACGGCTCGATCAACGTCTGCGTGCCGACGGACTTCCCGGCGGAGGTGAAGAAGACGACGGCGGCACGCTGCGAGTGGCTCAAGGCCAACGACTACGGCCGCCTGAAGATCAACGGCAAGGACGACCCCCTGGGCCTGGACCGGAACAGGGACGGAGTCGCCTGCGGCAAGGGGGACGTGACCAGGCGTTGAGAGCGCCATCGAGGGGCGCGCCCTCAGGGGCGCGGGGAACTGCGCGACCAGCCACGCCGGTCCCGCGGTTCCCCGCGGCGCTGAAGAGTCAACGGCGCTCCGCGCGGAGCGCGAGCGCCTGCTCCACGATGGCCTCCAACTGCTCGTGGTGTGCGCCCTTCCAGTAGGCCCGCCCACATGCACCGCACCGCGCGAACACGTCGTACGTCGCATGCGTACCGTGCTTCAGCTGATCGGCGACCTCGTCCTTGCTCGCCGTGCGCAGCATCCCGTTGCAGGCCGTGCACCGCGTCCACGGCAGCAGTTCGGGCCGGAACCGTTCCAGCACGTCACGCAGCTGCTCCTCGGGCCGCGTGCTGTACACGAACGCCCCGGCCCACAGCTCGCGCCGCCGCAGCAGCCCCCGGTCGCGGCTCAGCATCACCCGTCGCTCGGCCGCCGAACGCGCCGCGAGGGCCGGGTCACCGATGTCGGTCGACTCGTAGGCCGTGTCCACACCGAGCAGGCGCAGCCGGCGGGCCAGCGTGCCCAGGTGCACGTCGAGGAGGAATCGCAGGGGAGCGCCCGGCACCTGCTGGGGGCGGGCGACGGCCCGCACCGTCACCGACTCGCCGGCCGTGGGGACGTGTGCGAAGGGCACCTCGCGGCCGTCCACGAGCAGCACGCCGACCTCGGTCAGCGGTACGCCCAGCGACTCGACGACATGGCCGAGGCTGGAAACGCCGTCCGTGGTGGCCCGCACGCTGCCCGACTGCCGGGCCCGGGGCACGAACACGTGCAGTTCGGGGGCGAACTCGACGTCGATCTCGGGACCGTTCACCCGGTCAGGATGCCATGGCGCAACGCGCCGGCCTCAGGATTTCCCATGGTCGGCCATCCCAGTGATCCGGGCATGCGGAAGGCCACGGCCGAAAGCCGTGGCCCGAAGGGGTGGGAGGGCGCTATCCGTGCTGGTAGGCCACCAGCGAGATCCCCACGTAGTGCGTGATGAAGGCCGCCAGGGTGAACGAGTGGAACACCTCGTGGAAGCCGAACCAGCGCGGTGACGGGTTGGGCCGCTTGATCCCGTAGACCACGCCGCCCGCGCTGTAGAGCAGGCCGCCGACGATGACCAGGACCAGGACGGCTATGCCGCCGGTCCGCATGAAGTCCGGCAGGTAGAAGACGGCCGCCCA
This sequence comes from Streptomyces sp. NRRL B-1140, assembly GCF_001280065.1. Classification (GTDB taxonomy): domain Bacteria; phylum Actinomycetota; class Actinomycetes; order Streptomycetales; family Streptomycetaceae; genus Streptomyces. The sequence continues at coordinate 120,156 of NZ_LGEA01000162.1, read as the reverse complement.
GCCCATCGCGATGTAGCAGGGCGTGTAGAGCCAGCGCGGGGCGCCGACCCAGAAGACGCGGAAGAGGATGCCGGCCGCGGCGGCGGCCCAGATGCCCCACAGCAGCCACTGACCCTTGGCGCCCGGCAGCAGCAGCATGGTCAGCGGCGTGTAGGTGCCCGCGATGATCAGGAAGATGTTGGCGTGGTCCAGCCGGCGCAGGACGCCGTCCATGCGCGGGCTCCAGTTGCCCCGGTGGTACAGCGCGCTCACGCCGAACAGCAGGCACGCCGTGAGCACGTAGATGCCGCAGGCGATGCGCCCTCTGGAGGAGTCGGCCAGGGCCGTGAGCACGAGGCCCGCGATCAGAACGGCCGGGAACATGCCGAGATGCAGCCACCCGCGCAGCTTCGGCTTCACCGGGTGCGGCAGGGAGAGCGCCTTCGGACCGTGGCCGTCGGCCGCCGAGTCCGTGGGCGCGTCGGGGACGAACGCAGTCATGGGCGAATGGTAGCTACGGCGCCGTAAGTCACGTATCAGAGCCACTGATTGCAAGGCGAAGAGTGGCCATCCTCTCACCGTGACCTGGCGGTGGTTACGCAAACGAACCGTCTGGTGAACGCAACGTGCACGTAAAGCGGCGCGGGAAACCGTGGCGAGCCTCACGTTGCTCACCTGTGCGCTCCTCTGGACAGATGGGCGCGCACGTCGGATGATCAAATGAGTGCGGTCGGCACCGGATGAGCGCCAAGTTCAACCCTGAAGCATCCGGGTCGCAGCCCCCACGGGGCCTCCACATCACAAAAAATCCCTCATTTAGGAGCAATCGTGGCGCGCGACATCGCGGCTCCCACCGTCCCCACCACCCATCAGGGGCTGATCTCGTGGGTCAACGAGATCGCCGAGCTGACGCAGCCGGACAACGTGGTCTGGTGTGACGGATCCGAGGCCGAGTACGAGCGGCTGTGCGAGGAGCTCGTCGAGAAGGGCACCTTCCGCAAACTCGACCCGATCAAGCGCCCCCACTCCTACTACGCCGCCTCCGACCCCACCGACGTAGCGCGCGTCGAGGACCGGACCTTCATCTGCTCCGAGAAGGAGGCGGACGCCGGCCCGACCAACCACTGGAAGGCCCCCGCCGAGATGCGGGAGATCTTCCAGGGCTCCGGCGGTCAGGGCGGTCTCTTCCGCGGCTCCATGCGCGGCCGGACCATGTACGTCGTGCCCTTCTGCATGGGCCCGCTCGGCTCGCCGCTGTCCGCACTCGGCGTGGAGATCACCGACTCGGCGTACGTCGCCGTCTCCATGCGCACCATGACCCGTATGGGCCAGGCCGTCCTGGACGAGCTCGGCTCCGACGGCTTCTTCGTCAAGGCCGTCCACACCCTCGGCGCCCCGCTGGAGCCCGGCCAGGCGGACGTCCCCTGGCCCTGCAACCAGACCAAGTACATCTCGCACTTCCCCGAGGACCGGGAGATCTGGTCCTACGGCTCCGGCTACGGCGGCAACGCCCTGCTCGGCAAGAAGTGCTACGCCCTGCGCATCGCCTCCGTCATGGCGCGTGACGAGGGCTGGCTCGCCGAGCACATGCTCGTGCTGAAGCTGACCCCGCCGCGCGGCGAGGCCAAGTACGTCGCCGCGGCCTTCCCGAGCGCCTGCGGCAAGACCAACCTCGCCATGCTGGAGCCGACCATCCCCGGCTGGACGGTCGAGACCATCGGCGACGACATCGCCTGGATGCGCTTCGGCGAGGACGGCCGCCTCTACGCCATCAACCCCGAGGCCGGTTTCTTCGGCGTCGCGCCCGGCACCGGCGAGCACACCAATGCCAACGCGATGAAGACGCTCTGGGGCAACTCCGTCTTCACCAACGTCGCCCTCACCGACGACAACGACATCTGGTGGGAGGGCATGACGGAGGAGACTCCGGCCCACCTCACCGACTGGAAGGGCAACGACTGGACGCCGGAGTCCGGCGTTCCGGCCGCCCACCCCAACGCCCGCTTCACCGTCCCGGCCTCGCAGTGCCCGATCATCGCGCCCGAGTGGGAGGACCCCAAGGGCGTGCCGATCTCGGCGATCCTCTTCGGCGGCCGCCGCGCCACCGCCGTACCGCTGGTGACGGAGTCCTTCGACTGGAACCACGGCGTCTTCCTCGGCGCCAACGTGGCCTCCGAGAAGACCGCCGCCGCCGAGGGCAAGGTCGGCGAGCTGCGCCGCGACCCGTTCGCGATGCTGCCGTTCTGCGGCTACAACATGGGCGACTACATGGCCCACTGGGTCGACGTGGCCAAGGACAAGGACCAGTCCAAGCTGCCGAAGATCTACTACGTCAACTGGTTCCGCAAGGACGACGAGGGCAAGTTCGTCTGGCCCGGCTTCGGTGAGAACAGCCGCGTCCTGAAGTGGATCGTGGAGCGCCTGGACGGCACGGCCGAGGGCGTCGAGACGCCGATCGGCATCCTGCCGACCAAGGAGGCCCTGGACACCAACGGCCTGGAGCTGGCCGAGTCCGACCTGGAGTTCCTGCTCACGGTCGACAAGGAGGTCTGGCGCGAGGAGGCCGCCCTGGTCCCCGAGCACCTCAACACCTTCGGCGACCACACGCCGAAGGAGCTGTGGGACCAGTACCGCGCGCTGGTGGAGCGCCTGGGCTGATCCCCACCCCGAACTCCGCGGCCGGCCGGAACCGACAGTGCCCTGACCAGCAACATCGTCACGGCCGGCCGCGGGACAGACCGGCGGGGCCCGCACAACGGCGTGCGGGGTTCCGGGTCCGTCGCCGCTCTCCGTCCGCCCCGACGGGAACCGCGGCGGCAGGCCCCCTCCCGCCCGCTTCGGCACGGCCCGCCCCGCGGGCTCACGAACGTGCCGATGACTGACCGAGCGCTCCGGCCGACGTCCCACGTCGACCGGAGCGCTCGGGCGTTTTCGGGGTGCCGGTGCCGGTGCCGGTGCCGGTGCCGGTGTCCGTGCCGGTTTCGGTGTCCAGCGCGCACCACACGGTCTTACGACCGGCCTCCTGCTCCACACCCCACCGCACGGCCAGTGCGTCCAGCAACGCCAGCCCGCGCCCCGACTCGGCTTCGGTGCCGACTCGTCGAGGGCGGCTTCTAAGGCCCGAGCCACCTCAGCGAGCTCAGCCGGTGGGCTGGACCGCGGCCGTCCGAGGGAACCGACCTCGAACAGGGCACGCCGTGGTGATCGTGGGCCCGCCGACGGGCCATCGTGGTGCGGCAAACCGATGGCGCCACAGATGGGGAACGCGGATGTCCGAATCGACCCGGGCCATGAGCCGGCGCGGTCTGCTCATCGCCGGCGGGGCGTTGGCGACCACCGTCGCCGCCACCGGCGAGTCCAGCTCTCTGGCCAGGGGGGAAGCGGTGCCGCGAGGCTCGAGGAGCGGCGATGGCGCCGACCGGGCAAGGATCGACGTCCACCACCATTTCACCGCTCCGGCATGGGTTGACTGGGCGGAGCGTGAGGGCCTGGTGCAGCGGCAGGAGCTGCTGTGGTGGGCGCGTTGGGATCTGGACTCCACCCTGGCGCTGATGGACCAAGCCGGAATCGCGACCGCGGTCCTCAACCCGACCATGCAGGACCGGTACCGCACCGCGGCGCAGGCCAGGGAAGGTCTCACCGTCGTCTTCGAGGCGATGGCCGACCTGGTGTCCCTGCACCCGGGCCGTTTCGCCGTCCTCGCTCCTGCTGTCCTGGACCATCCCGAAGTGACCACGTGGGCTCTCCGCCGCGCCTTCGACGAGCTCGGTGCCGTCGGAGCCAGCGTGAAAGCCAACTACAACGGTGTCTACCTCGGTGATCCCTCGTACGACCGCCTCCTCGCCGAACTCGACGAGCGCGCCGCGGTCCTCTTCACGCATCCGCTCGACCTCCCGGGCGGAACACCCGGCGTGCCCACCGTCCCCGGAATTCCGAACTTCATGTGCGATTTCCTGCTGGACACCACGCGCGCTGCTGTGAACCTGATCCGCACCAGGACACTCGACCGCTACCCGCACCTGTCGGTCATCCTGCCGCACGCCGGAGGATTCCTCCCTCAGATCGCCACCCGCATGGAGGCCTTCGGCGGCTTCTGCACCCCACCCCTCGATGCCGCGCGTGTACGGGACTACCTCCACCGCTTCTACTACGACACGGCGGGCCCGTCGGCTCCCTCGGGCACTCTGGTGGCCACCGCCGGCGCCGACCGGATCCTCTTCGGCACCGACTGGCCGGCCGCCTCCGCAGACATCATCACCGACTTCACGGTGCCGGCCATCGAGACCGACCCCGTGTTCACCGACCGCCAGCGACGCGGCATCAACCGCGACAACGCGCTCCGCCTGTTGCCCGCGCTGAGGCGCGCCTAAGGGTCGGTGACCGCCGCGTGCTGGGCCCCGGCCTCCCTCCCGCAGTGCGGGCCCGCTGCGCCGCCCGCCACGCGGAGACCTCCCGGAATGTGCCCCGCCGCCTCTCGTGGGGGTGATTGCCGGGCCTCGCTCCTTGAGTCCACGGCGAATGCCGCCTCGGCGATCTCCGCGGTCGAGGTGGCACGGGTTCGTGTGCAACAGGCGTGGCGAACTGTGGCGGGGTACCTGATCGCCCTCACGAAGGGGTTAGTGGCGCCCGGTCCGCGCGTCGCTGCGGGTGCGCGCGGACCGGGGCCGCACAGGGGAGCCGGGGCCCATGGGGGCTCGGGGCTCAAAGATCCCCCGAAGGGGCAGGGAAGCCGAAGGGCTCAGTGGGACGCGAGTTCGCGGGGATCCAGGGCCGCCGTGTGGGCGTCCATCCGCTCGGCGGCCAGGATCGCGACCGCCGTGTCGGCGCGGGAGGCGGCGACGACCAGTGCGCGGCCTGCCAGGGCGTGCGCCCGCTGGTGCAGGGCGGCGGCGCCGGCCCCGCGACGGCCGGTCATCGGCGCGCGCACCGGAGTGCGTCCACCGCGCAGCCTGCTCACCTGCTCCGCGAGCCGCTCCGCCGCCGCGTCCAGGTCGGCCGAGCCCTCCGTCGCGCGCAGCTCGTCCGTGACGGCGAGCAGGGCGGCGAGATGGCCCGCGAGCTGGATGTCCAGCTCTTCCTCGCGGGAACGGTGGGGGAAGTCCGGGTTGGGGCCGTCCACCGTGCTGTGGACCGACTTGGTGCGGATCGGTTCGTACATGGGAAGGCCTCCTGAGCTCTTACAGGAAACCATCCTAGCTTAGATTTCGTCTAAAGTTGAGCCGCTCACAACATCGGACTGCCCGCGCACATAGCGTGAGCGGGCAGTCCATGGGCGTGCGGTGTGCGGCGTGTGCGGGTCAGGGCTGGCTGTAGCCGTCCAGGAAGTGGCCGATCCGCCCCACCGCGTCGGTCAGGTCCCCGACCGTCGGCAGGGTCACCACCCGGAAGTGGTCCGGCTCCGGCCAGTTGAAGCCGGTGCCCTGAACGACCATGATCTTCTCGCGCCGGAGCAGGTCCAGGACCATGCGGCGGTCGTCCTTGATCTTGAAGACCTTGGGGTCCAGGCGCGGGAAGAGGTACAGCGCGCCCTTGGGCTTCACGCAGGTCACACCGGGAATCTGGGTCAGCAGCTCGTACGCCGTGTCCCGCTGCTCGCGCAGCCGTCCGCCCGGCAGTACCAGGTCGTTGATCGTCTGGCGCCCGCTGAGCGCCGCGACGACTCCGTGCTGTCCCGGCATGTTCGCGCACAGACGCATGTTCGCCAGGATCGTCAGGCCCTCGATGTAGGAGTCGGCGTGGGCGCGCGGACCGGAGATCGACATCCAGCCGACCCGGTAACCGGCGACCCGGTAGGCCTTCGACATGCCGTTGAAGGTGAGGGTGAGCAGGTCCGGGGCGACGGAGGCGGTGGGGGTGTGCGTGGCGCCGTCGTAGAGGATCTTGTCGTAGATCTCGTCGGAGCAGACCAGGAGGTTGTGCCGGCGGGCGATGTCGGTCAGACCCTTGATCATCGCCTCGTCGTAGACGGCCCCCGTCGGGTTGTTGGGGTTGATGATCACGAGCGCCTTGGTGCGGTCGGTGACCTTGCGCTCGATGTCGGCGAGGTCCGGCATCCAGTCGGCCTGCTCGTCGCAGCGGTAGTGCACGGCGGTGCCGCCGGACAGGGAGACGGCGGCGGTCCACAGTGGATAGTCGGGCGCGGGCACGAGGACCTCGTCGCCGTCGTCCAGCAGGCCCTGCATCGCCATCACGATCAGCTCGGAGACGCCGTTGCCGATGAAGACGTGCTCGACGTCGGTCTCGATGCCGAGGGTCTGGTTGTGCATGACGACGGCCCGGCGTGCGGCCAGCAGGCCCTTGGCGTCGCCGTAGCCGTGCGCGGTGGAGACGTTGCGGAGGATGTCCTCCAGGATCTCCGGCGGGCACTCGAAGCCGAACGCGGCCGGATTGCCGGTGTTCAGCTTGAGGATCCGGTGACCGGCCGCTTCCAGGCGCATCGCCTCCTCGAGCACCGGGCCCCGGATCTCGTAACAGACGTTGGCGAGCTTGGTCGACTGGATCACCTGCATGTCTGGGAGCTTACGGCCCGGTAACGCCTCCCGGGTCGTGTTTTCCGCCACGTGAGACGCGGGGATTTGGGGTGATATCGCCACACGCTGTCCCACCAGCCTCTTCAGTCCCTAGAATGCCCCGCCATGTTCAAGCCATTCGATTACGCCGAGGGAGCGACGGGCGGTGAGCCGCAGGGCCCGCCGAACGTCTACCTGCCGCAGGGAGCCGCACCTCCGGCGTACGACGCCTACGCGGATCCGGCGGCGGCGCACGGATGGCAGGACGTGTACGGCGCGACCGGCCCGGCGGCCGCCGGGAGCACGCCGCACCCGGGTGGCGGTACGACCGGCGGTGGCGGAACGGGCGGCCTTTCCGGTGCCGGTGCGTACGGCACGCACAGTGGCCCGGCGTACTCCGGCGACGCTGCCGACGACGCCCGCGGCGGACCGACGTACCCCGGCGGCACCGGCGGTCACGCGTATCACCACGGTGGTGCGGACGATGCCCGCGGCGGGCCGACGCACTTGGGCGGCACCGGCGGGCCCGCCCGCTTCGGCGGCGCCCTCGCCCACCCCCCTCCCGGCGGCTCTGACGGCATCGGTGAGACGCGCGAGCTGCCGGTGGTGCCGGGGTCGGATGGCCGGCCCCGGGCCGGGCACCGGGGGCGGCACAAGCCGCCCGTGTGGCGGTCGCGCCGGGTGGCGGTCGTCGCCGGTGCCGTGGGGGCCGTGTCGGCGGCCGTGCTCATCGCCGGGGTCTCCTTCTCGGGTGGGTCCTCCGGCGGGACGCGGGGCGGTGAACGCGGCCGTACCGGTCCGGCGGCGGGGGAGTCCTCGTCGGCGTCACCCGCGGACGCCGGTGCGGCGGCGAGCCCCGACGCCCCGACCGCGGGCCGGCCGGGGGACTCCGGTGAGCCGGCCGGCGCCGCGCCCACGAGTCCGTCGAGTCCGGCGAGTTCGTCCCTCACGGTGAGCCGGACCCCGTCCGCGTCCGCCACGGAAGGCGGCGCGCGTCCTCCGTCCGGCATCTCCACGACCACGGCCCCGGCGGGCTCCACTCCCAGTCCCACCGCCACGGCCTCGGCCCCCGGCCGGCCCGAGGGGAAACCCGGACATGGTCCCGGCGGCACCAAGGGCCCCAAGTGACCTGCCCGTGAGGGGGGTTGAGTAGGGTCGCTCCGGACGCCTGAGTTCCGGTTGTGGAACAGGTTCTTGTGCCATCCCCTTTCGCGCGATCACAATGCACATGACAATCGTGCAGGCGGCCGGAGGATTTCCGGCCGCCTCCGTCGCAAGAGGGGACCCCCCATGAGAAAACCTCTCGCCGCCGCGTTCTGCGCCCTGGCGATAGCCGGGGCCGGCGCGGCCCCCGCGACCGCTGCCGAGGCCGCCCCCACGGGCGTCGGCAAGGCCGCGGACACGGGCTCGGCCACGTCCGCCGTCTCCGGCGTGGTCACGTCCGTGGAGCAGACGCTGTCCGGCCTCCGCGGCCCTCAGACCAAGGCCGTGAACTTCGCCGGCACCGTCGCGCTCAGCAACTGCTCCGGCTCGGTCGTCCGCATGCCGGACTCCGAGGCCGACGACCCGGCGCTCGTCATGACCAACGGCCACTGTCTGGAGTCCGGATTCCCCGGCCCCGGCCAGGTCCTCGTCGACAAGGCCTCCAGCCGCACCTTCACCCTGCTGAACGCCTCCGGCTCGCGCGTGGCCACCCTGCGCGCCGCCAAGCTCGCCTACGGCACGATGACCGACACGGACGTCGCGCTGTACCAGCTCACCACCACGTACGCGCAGATCAAGAGCTCGTACAACATCAACGCGCTGACGCTGAACGACAGTCACCCCGTCGCCGGCACCGCCATCTCCATCCCCTCCGGCTACTGGAAGCGGATCTACAGCTGCAACATCGACGGGTTCGTCCCCACCCTCAAGGAGGGCGACTGGACCTGGAAGGACTCGGTCCGTTACACCTCCGCCTGCAACACCATCGGCGGCACGTCCGGCTCGCCCGTCGTCGACCAGGCCACCAACAAGGTCGTCGCCATCAACAACACCGGCAACGAGGACGGCGAGCGCTGCACGGTGAACAACCCGTGCGAGGTCGACGCGAACGGCAATGTCACCGTCCGCAAGGGCATCAACTACGCCCAGGAGACCTACGGGATCCCCGCCTGCTTCGGGATCGACAACAAGCTCGACCTGAGCGCGAGCGGCTGCACCCTGCCCAAGCCGTAAAAGCCGTAAAAGCCGCAAAGCCGTAAAAGCCGTAAAAGGCCGTAATGCAGGGTGCCGGCCGGGCGGTCACGCGGGAGGAGTCCTGCGGACCGCCCGGCCCGCCAGCGCGTCCGTGCGCCGGCCGTCCTCGATCACGAACCGGCCGTCGACCAGGACGTGGGGAATGCCCACCGGGAGCGTGCGCGGCTCCGCGAACGTGGAGCCCGCCGCGACCGTCTCCGGGTCGAACAGCACCAGGTCGGCCTTGTAACCCTCGCGGACCAGCCCCCGGTCGGGCAGCCGGAGCCGCGCCGCCGGGCGGGACGTGAGGTGCGCGACGCACTCCTCCAGCGACAGCACTCCGGACTCCCTGACGTAGTGCCCCAGATAGTGCGGGAACGTGCCGTAGGCGCGAGGGTGGGGCTTCGCTCCCTGGAGGATGCCGTCCGAGCCGCCGGTGTGCACCCGGTGGCGCATGATCGCCCGGACGTTCTCCTCGTGGCCGACGTGCTGGAGGATCGTCGGGGCCAGCCGGTCGGCCAGCAGCAGGTGGCGGGCGGTCGCCCAGGGCGTCTCGCCCCGCCGGTCCGCCGCCTCCCGGAGCGTCAGGCCGACGAAATCGGCCAGAGCCGGGTCGCTCACACCCGAGATCTCGATCGTGTCCCACTCGACGGGCACGCCGTGACAGCCGTCCGAGCCGGTGACCTCCAGATGGTGCCGGATGAGCTCGGCCGTCTCCTCGTCCGCCAGCCGCTTCAGGGTCTGCTCGGGGCCGCCCTCGCTCGCCCAGCTCGGCAGCACGGCCGCGAGTGTCGTACAGCCGGGGGTGTACGGGTAGGTGTCGAGGCTGATGTCGGACCCGGCCGCGAGGGCCTCGTCCAGCAGGGTCAGCAGCTCGGGTGCCCGGCCCCGGTTCACGCCGAAGTTCATGGTGGCGTGGGCGAGATGGAGGGAGCAGCCCGCCTCGCGGGTCAGCGCGACCATCTCCTCGTACGCCCGGAGTGCCCCGGCGCCGTAGGAGCGGTGGTGCGGGCAGTAGTAGCCGCCGTAGGAGGCCACCACCCGGCAGAGCTCGGTCAGTTCGGCGTCGGGCGCGTACATGCCCGGTGTGTACGTCAGCCCCGACGACATGCCGACCGCGCCCTGCTCCAGACCCTCGGCCACCAGCAGCCGCATCCGGTCCAGCTCCTGCTCGGTCGCCTCGCGGTCCTCCCAGCCGACGGCGAGCGCCCGGACCGTGCCCTGCGGGATCAGGTAGGCCGCGTTCACGGCGATGCCGCGGTCCAGCCGGTCCAGATACTCGCCGACCGTGCGCCAGTCGAAGTCGACGTCGTCCCCCGGGCCGTTCCACCCGGCGATCGCCCGCCGCACCTCGCCGAGCGTGCGGTCGTCGACCGGTGCGTACGACAGTCCGTCCTGGCCGATGACCTCCAGGGTCACGCCCTGCGCGGCCTTGGCGCTGTGGTCGGGGTCGCGCAGCAGCGCCAGATCGCTGTGGGCGTGCATGTCGACGAAGCCGGGCGAGAGGACCAGGCCCTCCGCGTCCAGCTCCCGGCGGGCCCTCGGCCGCTGGCATCCGGCCGCCGCGGCCTCCTTGACGATGGAGACGATCCGGCCGCCGTCGACCACGACATCGGCGCGGTAGGCGTCCGCGCCGGAGCCGTCGACGACGTCCGCGTCCCGGATGACGAGCTCTTCCATCGCTGCACGCCTCCTAGAAGAACGTGCGCACGTACTCGACGACCGTGCCGTCCGCCTCCGCGACCGGGATCAGCGGCCACTTGTCGAACGAGGTGCACGGGTGGGACAGCCCGAGCCCGACCCAGTCACCGACCTCCAGGTCCGCCTCCGCAGTGGTGGAGAGCCAGGCGTGCTGGTCGGACAGGCCGGTCACGGACACGCCGGTGGCCGGGCGCTCGGCACCGTCCCGGCGGATCACCTGGGCGAAGGGCAGATCGATGTCGTAGGCCGCGTCCCGCTTGCCGGCGTTGACGAAGGCCTGCTCGGCGGAGGGGCGCGAGACCACCTGCGTCCACAGGCGGAACGCCGGTTCCAGGGCGCCCTCCTCGGGGAGCCGGTTGAACGGGGTCAGCTTGCGGTAGTGCCCGTCGTCGTGCGAGACGTACGCGCCCGAGCGCAGCAACTTCAGCACGGGCAGGGACAGTTCGGGGATATCCGCGAAGACCTCGGCGACCGCGTCGAACCAGGCGCTGCCGCCCGCGCTGACCACGATCTCGTCCAGGCCCGCGAAACGGCCCGCCTTGTCGAAGTCGGCGGCGAGCGCCACCAGCCGCCGCAGCCACGCCGTCACCCGCTCGGTGTCGGCCTTCGGCACCTCGCCCTCGTAACCCGCCACGCCGACGAGCCGCAGGGTCCGGGTGCCCGCCACCGCGTCCGCGACCGCCCCGCACTCGGTCTCCGTGCGGACACCGGTCCGGGCGCCCTCGCCCGCGGCGAGCTCGACGACGACGTCCACGGGGCGCGTGGCGCCGGCGTCCCGCAGCGCGGTGTCCATCAGCTCGACGCCGCGCACGGAGTCGACGTAGCAGACCAGTTCGAAGTCCGGGTCGGCGTCGAGCTCGGCCGCGATCCAGCGCAGGGCCGCCGCGTCGACCAGCTCGTTCGCGAGGAACACGCGCCGGGTCCCGAAGGCCCGTGCCACCCGCACCTGGTGCGGCACGGCCAGCGTGATGCCCCACGCCCCGTGGTCGATCTGCCGCTGGAACAGCTGCGGTGCCATGGAGGTCTTGCCGTGCGGCGCGAAGGCCAGGCCGTGCCGGGCCGCGTAGGTCTCCATGAGCTTCAGGTTGTGCTCCAGGCGCTCGGCGGACAGCGCGAGCACGGGCGTGGCGAAGCCGCCGGTGAAGAGGTTGCGGCGCTGGCCGGCCAGCTCGGCGACGGTCAGCCCGTCCGCGTCCGGCGGGAGGCCCTTGAAGCGGTGGTCGACGCGCTCGGCGGCGAGCCGGGCGAGGGACTGGGCGCTGTCGGCCGTCATGAACTCTCCTGATCTGCTCTGTTGCAGCATCTGCAACCGCCATTGCGTAGGGCGCTCACCGCTGTCTAACATCTCGGCCACCCCCGGTCAATGAAACGCCATCGGCCCCCCGACGGCCCCGACGAGGAGCGACGAGCATCGTGACCCCCACCGGACCCCGAGACGTCCCCGACGGCCCCGGCGCCCCCGAGGTCGTGGACGTCGTCGCGCTCGGTGAGTCCATGGTGACGTTCCTGCCGTCCCGGCCGGGGCCCCTCGCCGACGTGCCGTCCTTCGAGCGGGGGATCGGCGGGGCGGAGTCGAACGTGGCCTGTGTGCTGGCGGCGACGGGCCACTCCGTGCGGTGGATCAGCAGCGTGGGGGCCGACCCGTTCGGCGACCACCTGGTGGAGACGATCGGCGGGTACGGGGTCGACGTCACGCACGTCCGGCGCGACCCGGACCGCCCCACCGGCATCTACTTCCGCACCGCCGGGGACCGGTCCGGCGCCGCCCACGAGGTGGCCTACTACCGCGCCGGATCGGCCGCCTCGGCGATGTCCGCCGGCACGGTGGACCCGGCGGCGGTGCGCGCGGGCCGGGTGCTGCACCTCTCCGGGATCACCGCCGCCCTGTCCGGGACCTGCCTCGGCCTGATGCGCGAGCTGACCACCCGCCGCCCCGGCCGCCCCCTGGTCTCCTTCGACGTCAACCACCGGCCCGGCCTGTGGCGGGGCGGCGACGCCCCCGCGGTCCTGCGCGACCTCGCCCGGTGCGCCGACCTGGTGTTCGTCGGACAGGACGAGGCATGGGGGCTGCACAGCGCCGAAGCCGTCCGCGCCGCCCTCCCCGAACCCGAGGTGCTGGTCGTCAAGCAGGGTGCCGCCGGAGCCACCGTCTTCCACCAGCGGGACGTCACCTTCGTGCCCGCACCCCGGGTCGACGTCGTCGCCGCCGTCGGTGCGGGAGACGCCTTCGCCGCCGGGTTCCTCTCCGCCACCCTGCGCGGCCTGCCCGTCCGGGACCGGCTGCGGCACGGCCACCTCATGGCCGCGGCCGCGCTCACCGTGCCCGGCGACCTCGCGGCACCGCCCGCGCGCGAGCACGCCGACCGGCTCGCCGCCCTGGACGACGCGGCATGGGGAAGACTGCGACTCGGCCCGGGCTGGACCGAGGGGACCCAGCGGGCCGCCGAGGAGGTACGTACGCCATGAGCCAGTCCGTCGACCGCGCGCTCGGCATCCTGCCGCTGCTCGCCGAGGGCCCCGCCGACCTGGGGCGGGTCGCCGACCGCCTCGGCGTGCACAAGTCCACGGCCCTGCGCCTGCTGCGCACCCTCCACGAGCACGGCCTGGTCTACCGCCAGTCCGACCAGCGCTACCGCCTCGGCGCCCGGCTCTTCGCGCTCGCCCAGGAGGCGATGGAGAACCTCGACGTCCGCGAGATCGCCCACCCCCACCTGGTCCGCCTCCACGAGAGCTGCGGGCACACCGTGCACCTCGCGGTGTACGAGGAGGGCGAGGTCCTCTACATCGACAAGGTCGACAGCCGCTACCCCGTGCGGATGTACTCCCGCATCGGCAAGCCCGTCGCCCTCACCGTCGCGGCGGTCGCGAAGCTGCTGCTGGCCGACCTGCCGGAGCACGAGCGGCGGGCGATCGCGCAGAAGCTCGACTACCCCGCCTACACGTCCCGTTCGACGCCCGACGCGGCCGCGTTCCTGCGCGAGCTGGAGAAGGTGCGCGAACAGGGCTGGGCCACCGACCTCGGTGGCCACGAGGAGTCCATCAACTGCGTCGCGGCGCCCGTGCGCGGCGCCGACGGCCGGGTCGTCGCCGCGATGTCGGTCTCCGCGCCGAACGTCGTCGTCACCGCCGACGAACTCCTCACCCTCCTGCCGCTGGTGCGCCGCACGGCGGACGCCATCAGCGGCGAGTACTCCGGCAGGACACCAGTGAAGGGCACCGCATGATGGACAAGATCGCGCTCACCCCGAAGACCCACACCACCCCGCCGGCGAAGTTCTCCCACGGTGTGAGGAAGGGCAACATCCTCCAGGTCGCCGGCCAGGTCGGCTTCCTGCCCGCGGAGGAGGGCAAGGCGCCCACGCCCGCCGGGCCGACCCTGCGCGAGCAGACCCTCCAGACCCTGGCCAACGTCAAGGCGATCCTGGAGGAGGGCGGCTCCGGCTGGGACGACGTGATGATGATCCGCGTCTACCTGACCGACGTGGCCCACTTCGCCGAGATGAACGAGATCTACAACGCGTACTTCGAGGAGCAGGGGCTGACCCAGCCGCCCGCCGCGCGCACCACCGTCTACGTCGGCCTCCCGGCGGGCCTGCTCATCGAGATCGACGCGTTGGCCGTACTCGGCTGACGGCTCGCCCTGTGAAGTCGTCCTCCGGGAGTCCGTTCGTGTAGGCGTCTGATAACGAAGTCGGGGTCGGCTGTGTGCCGCACAGGTTTGTCGACCATACTGCTCCGCTGTGGAGCAGCGCATAGGTTCGAGCAGCCAGCCCCTGGAAGGCGCCGGATTCGACCCGGCTTTCATCCCCGGGCTCACGTCACCCGCGTCCGCACGGACCGAGGAGGACGGGCCGGAGAAGGAGCCTGAGGTCGCAGCGGCCGAGGAGGTCGAGGAGGCGGAGGAAGTCGAGGAGGCCGGCCCCGAGCCGGAGGACACGGCGGAGGCCGAACCCTCCGGACCGGAGGAGGAACCCGCGCCCGGCGGTCCCGTCTTCGAGGCGTCCGACCGCCGCGCCCGGCTGGTCGCCGACCACAGAGGCGTACGCATGGCCCTGGACGACCAGGAGTGCGAGTTCCGCTGGGACGAGATCGGCGCGGTGGAGACGGAGACGGCCCGCTTCGGCAAGCGGTACACCGTCACCGTCCACACCCCTGACCGGCGCTGGTACCCGATCGAGATCGAGGCGCCGGCCAGGAGCCGTTTCATGGAGTGGGACGCGCAGTTGGACGCCGTCCTCGACGCCTACTTCGAGGACGGCGCACCCGAGGGTCGCGAGGAACCGGTCACCTAACCGCAGTACTGCGATTCCTTGCCGATCGACCGGTACATACAGTCGGCGTTCTCCAGCAACTGCAGTACCGCGTCGCGGTTACGGGAGGTCTCCCGCTCGATCACCTCGTCGGGCGGGTAGAACCCACCCCCACCGGAGCGGGGGTACATCTCGAAGGTGTACGCGAAGATCTTGTGCGTGCCCCAGAGGTAGTCGTCGATCGACCCGTCGGTGATGTACAGGTCGCTGGACTGCTCCGCCGTGTAGCCGTTGCTCGCGGCCATCTTCCGGCCGACCGCCTTGAACGCCGCGTTGTCGTCCGCGGTCATCCCGGTCGTGGTGTCGGAGTACGTGTAGCCGAACGGCCACAGCACCAGCTCGCTGTAGGTGTGGAAGTCGACCCCCGCCTTGATCTGCTGCTTGCCGCCGACGACGCGGCTGCGCACGAAGTCGGAGACGACCTTCACCTCGGGCGCCGACTCCGCGGCCGAACCCCGGTAGGTGTCGGAGGACGCGGAGCCGGAGGAGCCGCCGCAGCAGCCCCAGCGGTAGTCCCAGTTGCGGTTGAGGTCCGTACCGACGTACGACGAACCGGAGTTGGGCTGCCGGTTCTTGCGCCAGGAGCGGTACGAGCCGGTGGCGATGTCGTACTCGCCGCCGTCCGGGTTGATGTCCGGGACGATCCAGATCTCGCGGTTGTTCACCATGCCGGTGACGCGTGAGTCGGAGCCGTAGCCGGAGGTCAGCTCGCGCAGCAGGTAGAGCGCCATCTCGACGGTCAGGTGCTCGCGGGCGTGCTGGTGGTGCGTGAACAGCACCTCCGGCTCGGACTCGTCGGTGCTCACGTTGTCGCTGATCTTGATGGCGACGATGTTCCGGCCCTGGTAGGACTTGCCGATCACGCGCTGGCTCGCGATGGACGGGTTGGCCGAGACGACCGAGTTGATCTCGTTCGTCATCTCCGCGTAGTTGTGGTACTTCGAGTCGGCCGACGGGAAGTCGAGGAGCCGGACGTCGTCCTCGCCGGCGGACCGGTCGGGCACGGCGCCGAGCGGGGTGACCTCGTACCCCAGGGCGCGCAGCTTCCTGATCTGGTCGGCGCGGCCGGAGACCACGACACCGTGACCGTGGACCTCGTCGACGGTCACGCCGGTGCGCTGAAGTGCCGTGCGGTCCTGGGCCGTCGAGTGCAGATGGATCTCGTACTGCCGGACGTCGTCCGCCGAGGCGGCCGGCCCCCGGGCGCTGTCGGCGGTGGCGTCGCCGGCCGTCGCGGACAGGGGCGCCGCGAGGACGAGGGCGAGGAGGCCGGCGAGGGCCGCGGTGCGTCTGCCGGTGCGGGCACCGGAGCCTCGTATGCGAAGTCGCATGAAAACTCCTTGCGGGAGGTGGGGTTGTTCCGTGCGACGTACGTGGTGCGGGTGGCGCACATCGTTCTGCTAATGGCATGAGCAGGTCAAGACTGAAAGTGGCCGTGCAGTGTACGCGCGCGGCGTCACGGTCGAGGTTTCACGGCGGAAGTGCACCCCCAGGGGTGGCTCCGGCGTGCCTCCATGTACGGGACTCGGAGAGAGTGAGGCCGCGCACAGGGAGCCGGAGCGTCCGGGTCCCCGGACCCCCACCCCTCAGAGGATCGGCTGATCATGGGCGGATCAGCGCCACGACGGGACCATCACCTGCCGGCCGAGACGACCAGCTTCGTCGACCGGCGTGGCGAACTGACCCAGGGCCGCGAACTGCTGGCCCGCGCACGGCTGGTGACGCTGACCGGACCGGGCGGCGTCGGCAAGACCCGGCTCGCGGCGCGCATCGCGGCCCGGGTGCGGCGCGCCTTCCCGGACGGCGTGCGCTACGTGCACCTGTCCGGGCTGCACGACCCGGCCCTCGTCCCACTGGCCGTCGCAGACGCGCTTGGACTCCACGACCGTTCCGCCCAGCCGCCCCTGGACGCCCTCGTCGAACAGGTACGGGACCGGCGGCTGCTCCTCGTCGTCGACAACTGCGAGCACCTGGCAAACGCGTGCGCCCGGCTCGCCGCGGCCCTGCTGCACGGCTCCGAGGGCGTGAGGATCCTCGCCACCAGCAGGCACCGGCTCGGCCTCACCGAGGAGCACCTGCTGGAGGTACGCCCGCTGCCGGTGCCCGATCCGGACGGCGACCTGTCCGCCGCCGAGGGCTACCCCGCCCTCCGGCTCTTCAGCGACCGGGCAGCCGCCGTCGTCCCCGGCTTCCGCCTCACCCCCGCCAACCGCGCCTCCGTCGCCCGGTTGTGCCACCGCCTGGACGGTCTGCCGCTGGCCATCGAACTCGCCGCCGTCCGTATGCGGGTCCTCGACGTCGACCAGCTCCTGGACCGCCTCGACGACCGCTACCGCTTCCTCACCACCGGCAGCCCCGCGGCCCTGCCCCGCCACCAGACCCTGCGCGCCGCGGTCGCCTGGAGCCACGACCTGTGCACCGTCCCCGAGCAGACGGTGTGGGCCCGGCTGTCGGTCCTGCCGGGCAGCTTCGACCTGGAGACGGCGGAGGCGGTGTGCGCGGACGCCGCCGCCCCGGAGAGCAGCAGGCGCCCGTCCCGGAACGCGTGTGTGGACGGGGCCGGGCTCCGGGAGGGTGCCGGGCTTTCGGGTGGGGCCGCGGGTCCGGAGGGTGCCGGGCCCGTGGAGAGCACCCGCCCTGCCGGGGGCGTCTTCCCGGTTCCGCGGGGCCGGGGACAGCTCGTCGCGCTGCGGCGTGCGGCACCGCCCGCCCTGCCCGGCCTGCCCGACCGGCACCCGGACGGCTCCGCCCCCCACGCCCGGACCGCGGCGGCGGTCGCGGGGATGCCGGCCCCGCCGCCCGGCCTGCGCACGGACGACGTCCTGGAGGCCGTCGCCGGGCTCGTGGACAAGTCCGTGCTCTGCCGGGAGCCCGGGCCCGGCGGTGTGCGCTACCGGCTGCTCGACACCCTGCGGCAGTACGGGCTGGAGCAGTTGCGGCGGAGCACCGGGCAGGAGGAGACCGTCCGGCGGCGGCAGCGGGACTGGATGGCACGGCGGGCCGAGGAGTGCGAGCGCGGCTGGTTCGGGCCCGGGCAGCCGGAGACGGCCGCCCGGCTGCGCGCCGACCGGGACAACCTCCGCGCCGCCCTCGACTTCAGCCTCTCCACCCCCGGCGAGGCCCTCGCCGGGCTGCGTCTCGCCGGCACGCTCTGGTTCCACTGGCACGCCTGCGGCGCCTCCCGCGAGGGCCTGTACTGGCTCGACCGGGCCCTTGCCGCCGCCCCCGGACCCACCCGCGAACGGGCCCGCGGCCTGTGGGTCGCGGGGCTGCTGGCCGCCGCCGGCCGGGACTTCCCCCGAGGCCGTCGCCACGCCACCGACGCCCTCGCACTCGCCCGCGCGCTCGGCGACGACGCCGAAGCCGCACACGCCGAGTACGTCATCGGCGTCATCCGGCTGTTCTCGGACGACCTCCCCGGAGCGCTACGGCACTTCGAGACCACCGTCGCCCGCGGCCCCGTGCCCGGCCAGCACCTCAGCCTCGCCGGCCTCGACCAGGTCGAACTCGCCTGCGCGCTGGGCTACCTGGGGGAGGCCGAGCGGGCCGCAGAGGTGTGCGAGCGGGCCCTCGCGCTCTGCGAGCGGCACGGCGAACAGTGGGTCCGGTCCTACGTGCTGCGCATCCTCGCCCTCGCCCACACCGTGCGCGGCGACTGGCCCCGGGCCGAACGGCACGCCCGTGAGGCCCTGCGGCTCAAACTCGCCGTCCACGACGTCATCGGCATCGCCCTCACCCTCGATCTGCTCGCGTCGGTCGCGGCCGCACGCGGCGACCACGAGCACGCCGCCGTGCTGCTGGGCGGCGCCGACCGCGTCTGGGCCGACATCGACACCGGCCGCTGGGGTTCGCACACCCTCAACTCCGTACGCCGGGACAGCGAGGAGCGGGCTGCCCGGGCCCTGGGACGCGAGGCGTTCGAGCGGGCCCACCGCCGGGGCGCGGCCCTCGGTCCCGCGGAACTGGCCGGCCACGAGCCCCGGGAGCCGGTCCGCTCGCACCCCACGGAACCCGCCACCGCCGGCGCGCCCCCGCACGACGACGGCACGGTCCGACTGACCCGCCGTGAGACCGAGGTCGCCCAACTCGTCGCCGAAGGGCTCGCGAACCAGCAGATCGCCGACCGCCTGGTGATCGCCCGCCGCACCGCCGAGGGCCATGTGGAACGCATCCTCGGCAAGCTCGGCTTCAGCAAGCGCAGCCAGATCGCCGCCTGGGTGACGGCCCAGCGCTGCCCCGCCCCCAACCGCACCCACTCACCCGAGGGGATCACGTGAGCACCGGAGTACTCAGCCCGTTCGACCACCGCATGGCCGTCTTCGACTCCGACGAAGGCTTCCTGGCCGCCGCCCTGCCCTTCCTCGGCGAGGGCCTCGACGCCTCCGGCGAACCACCGCCGGTGGCCATCGCCGCCCCGCACCACCTGGACCTCCTGCGCGACGCCCTCGGCTCCGGCGCGAAGGACGTCACCTGCATCCCGCACACCGACTGGTACACCGGCTCGGCCGCGAACGCCGTCGCCCGGGCCGCCGCGTACCTGGCGGCGCACGCCGGCCCCGGCGGGCGGCTCCACCTCGTCATGGAGCCGGTCTGGAGCGGCCGAGCCGGCCGTTCGGCCCGCGAGACCACCGAGTGGATCCGCTACGAGGCCCTGGCCAACCTCCTCTTCGCGTCCATGTCCACGACCGCCCTGTGCGCGTACGACACCCGCACCGCCGGGCCCGCCGTCGTCGCCGCGGCCCGCCGCACCCACCCCGACACCGAGGTGTACGAGGACCCGCTGCGGCTCGCCGCCGAACTCGACGCCGTACCCCTGCCGTTGCCTCCCACCGGTGCGCTGCGCCTGCCGGAGCCGCACGGCGCGGCCGTACAGAGCTGGGCCGTGGGACGAGGGCTGCCCGATGCGGACGCCGAGCTGTTCGCCGCCGCCGTGGCGGAGAGCGCGGCCGCCCTCGCGCCCCTCGGCGGAGACCTCCTGCTGTGGGGCGAGGCTCCCGGCTGCGTCTGCGAACTGCGCTCGGCCCACCGTCTCGACGACCCCCTCGCCGGCTTCGTCCCGCCGGCCGCCGCCCCGGATCCGGGGCCGGGGCTGTGGTACGCCCGTCAGGTCTGCGCCTACGTGGACATCCGCGACGACGCCGGCGGAGCGACGGTCCGTCTCCAGTACGCGTGACGTCCTCACCTGCACAAGCAGGTAGGGGAACGGGTAGTCCTCCCCGTGCGCGGGACCGCCCGGGGGGATCACCCTGGACCCATGCTGCAACTCTCCGGGCGGCACCACCTCCCCGACCCCGACGCCCGCTACGGCCCGTTCCCGCAACCACCCCTGGGCGCGGGGCATCTGAGGGCCGAGTACGCACCCCTGCCCTCCGCCGTCCGTGAGGCACGCGCGGAGGTCCGCAGGCAGTTGGAGGTCTGGGGGCTCGCCGAGCGCGGTGACGTCGCGGAGGTGGCCGAACTGCTCGTCGGCGAACTGGCCACCAACGCCGTGGTGCACGCCGGGAGCCCCTTCCGGCTCACCCTCTTCGCCGCGCACGGCCTCCTGCGCTGCGAGGTCGCCGACGTCGCTCGCGGTCTGCCGCGGGTGCTGGACGCGGGCACCGGGGAGAGCGGCCGTGGAATGTTCCTGGTGGACGCGCTCGCCCAGCGCTGGGGCTGCCATCGGGACGGGCCGGGCAAGACCGTGTGGTTCGAGCTCGGCACGTGCGGGGCGGACGGCTGTGGTCGGCGACGGCCGTAGCGCTCCGCCGGGCCTGACCGGGCCGGGTGTCCTACGGGCATCGGGTGAAGATCCGGTCAGGCCCTCTTGTCCCGCGGGCTGCTTTGGGATTTCTTGACCATCATGGCGGACACCACGGGAAACACCACTGAGAACGAGGCCACCCACCCCCCACAACCCCGGAAGGCGAGCTGGAAGTACATCGGCCCGGGCATCGTCGTCGCGGCGACCGGTGTCGGCGCCGGTGACCTGGTCGCCACCCTGATCGCGGGCAGCAACTTCGGCTACACCCTCCTGTGGGCCGCGATCATCGGCTGCCTGGTGAAGATCTCGCTGGCCGAGGCGGCGGGCCGCTGGCACCTGTCCACCGGCCGCACCCTGTTCGACGGCTGGGCGAGCCTCGGCCGCTGGACCACCTGGTTCTTCGCGATCTACGTCGTGGTCTGGGGCTTCGTCTACGGCGCCGCGGCGATGTCCTCGAGCGCGCTGCCGCTGCAGGCGCTGTTCCCGGACGTGATGGACCTCAAGTGGTGGGGCATCGCCTGCGGTCTGATCGGCCTGGTCTTCGTCTGGTTCAACAAGTACGCGGTGTTCGAGAAGGTCATGACGGTCCTGGTGGGCGTCATGTTCGTGGTGACGGTGTACCTGGCGATCCGGGTCACGCCGAACCTCCCCGACGCCCTCGCCGGACTCGTGCCGGTGCTGCCGGACGAGAAGGACTCGGTCCTCAACACGCTCGGCCTGATCGGCGGTGTGGGCGGCACGATCACCCTCGCGGCGTACGGCTACTGGGTGAACGCCAAGGGCTGGACCGACACCGGCTGGATGAAGGTCATGCGGCTGGACAACCGCGTCGCCTACGCCACCACCGGCATCTTCGTCATCGCCATGCTGTTCGTCGGCGCCGAGCTGCTCCACTCCGCGAACGTCGCCATCGCCAGCGGCGACAAGGGGCTGATCCAGCTGGGCGACATCCTGGAGAAGGAGTACGGTTCGGCCACGGCGAAGTTCTTCCTGATCGGTTTCTTCGCCACGTCCTTCACCTCGCTGATCGGTGTCTGGCACGGCGTGAGCCTGATGTTCGCCGACTTCGTGGCCCGCCTTTCGCACACGAGCCGGGCGGGGGGCGAGGAGGTCGCCTCCGGGACGCGCGAACGCTCCTGGCCGTTCCGTGCCTACCTGCTCTGGCTGACCTTCCCGCCGATGATCCTGCTCTTCGAGGGCCAGCCCTTCCGCCTGATCATCATCTACGGCGTCCTCGGCGCGGCCTTCCTGCCCTTCCTGGCCGGCACCCTGATCTGGCTCCTCAACTCCTCCCGCACGCCCCGGGAGTGGCGCAACGGAGCCCTCAGCAACGCCATGCTCGCCGTCGCCGGCCTGCTGTTCCTGATCCTGTGCGTGAAGCAGATCTGGGACCAGCCGTGGGGGGAGTTCTTCTAGGGCAAGGGGCAGGGAGAATGGCCGGGTGACCCAGCAGCCACCGCCCCCCGGCCCCGGCTTCGGCCCGCCCCCACCGCACTACGCGCCGGCGCCGCCCCCGTACACGGCCCCGCAGCAGCAGCCGTACGGCCAGGCGCCGCCGCAGCAGCAGCCGTATGCCCACGCGCCCCAGCCGCCGCCGTACGTCCAGGCACCACCGCCGCCGCAGCAGCCGGCGGCGGGCGGGCCGGACTTCCTGGCCGTCGACAAGCGCAACGCGGTCGTCGTCGACGCTGCGGGCGTCGCCTTCGAGTCGTCCGGTCTCTCGGTCGAGTTCCGCTGGCCCGAGATCCGCAGCGTCCACTACCGGGCGAGCCCGAGCGGCAAGGCCCTGATGGTCGCCGTCATCCACCTGGACGGCCGGTTCTTCGAGTGCGTGGTGGAGGCCAAGCCCAGGTCGCGGCTCCAGGAGTGGTTCCCGCAGCTGGCCTGGGTGCTCGGCCACTACCGTCCGGCGGGCTAGGGGCTGTTACGGCAGCCCGTGCACGTGCGGCCCCACCACGCTGGACCAGGCGTTGCCCGCCATGGCGTCCCAGTTGGTCGACCAGGTCATCGCGCCGCGCAGGCCGGGGTACGTCCGCGGCGGCTTGAAGGTGCCGCAGCCGGTGGCCCTGGTCAGGCAGTCCAGGGCGTTGTTCACCACGGCCGGTGAGACGTAGCCGCTGCCCGCCCCGCGCGTCGAGGCCGGCAGGCCCAGGCCCACCTGGGACGGGGCGAGGCCGTTCTCCAGCTGGATGCAGGCCAGGGCCGTCAGGAAGTCGACCGAGCCCTGGCTGTAGACCTTGCCGTCGCAGCCGAGCATGGAACCGCTGTTGTAGTACTGCATGTTGACGACCGTGAGGATGTCCTTCACGTTCAGCGCGGTGCGGAAGTAGCCGTTGGACGTGGACTGCATGTCGATCGTCTGCGGGGCCATCGTCAGGACGAGCGAGGGGCCCGCCTTCGCCGACAGGGCACGCAGCGCCTGCGTCATGTACGTCGCGTTCAGGCCGTTCTCCAGGTCGATGTCGACGCCGTCGAAGCCGTACGTCCGCATGACGGAGTACACGCTGTCCGCGAAGTTCGCCGCCGAGGCCGCGTCGTTGACCGACACGGTGCCGCGTTCGCCGCCGACCGAGATGACGACCTTCTTGCCCGCGGCCTGCTTCGCCTTCACGTCTGCCTTGAACTGGTCGACGGTGTAGCCCTTCAGCCCCGCCGAGTCCAGGGTGAAGGACACCGCCCCGGGCGTGCCCGTCGCGTCGGCGAAGGCCACCGCGATGATGTCGTAGGCGGCGGGGACGTCGGAGATGCGCTGGACGGTCGCCCCGTTGTCGAAGTTCTGCCAGTAGCCGGTCACCGCGTGCTCGGGCAGGGCGGGGCCCGGCCCGTTCGGTTTGTTCGTGGTACCCGTCACCGCCGCCGACTTCGGCGACTCACCGGCCCCGTTCGTCGCCGTGACCTGGAAGGAGTACGACGTCGAGGCCGCGAGCCCGGTCACCGTCGCCGAGGTCCCGGAGACGGCCGTCACCTTCGTGCCGTCGCGGTAGACGGTATAACCCGTCGCCCCCGCAACCGTGTTCCACGCCAGTGACACGGACGAGGACGTCGTCCCCGAGACGTTCAGGCCGCCCGGAGCGGAGGGGACCGTGGGCCCCGGGTCCGTGCCCCCGCCGCCGTCGGGACCGAACACCGACACGTCGTCCGCGTAGTAGGCCGCCTGCCCGTACCAGCCGTGCGTGTACACCGTCACCGAGGTCGTGGAGGAGCCCGTGGTGAAGGTGGTCGACAGCTGCTTCCAGGAAGCGGAGTCGGGCGTCCAGGCGGACACGTCCGTCGTGCCCGTGCCCGTCACGCCGAGGTAGGCGTACCCGCCGCGGACCCAGGCGCCGAGTGTGTACGTCGAGCCCGGCTTCACCCGGACCGTCTGGGAGCACCGGGCGTTGTCCTGCCCCGAGGGGGTCGCCCGCAGCGCGGCCGTACCGGTGCGGACGGGGGAGGAGACCGTCGTGCCGCTGCCCGCCGAGCAGGTCCAGTCGCTCAGGCCCGCCTCGAAGCCGGCGTTGCGGGCGTTGTCGACGTCGGCGGCGCTCGCCTGGCCGACGGTCGTGAGGGTGAGGGCCAGGGCAGCCGTGACGGCACCCGACCAGAGCCGCAGGGATCGTCTGTGTGGGGACATGACAAGAAAATGGTCCAGACCAAAGCGCCTGTCAAGAGGTCCAGACCAACTGCTCGAGCGGCGGCCCCGCCGTGCGGCCCGTCCGGGCGGCCGGGCGGGAGGCCGGGAGGATGGCGCCGCGTCAGGCGTGGACCGCAGGCCCCGCCCGGAGGTCCACCGTCACTCCTGACCCCCGCCGGGAAGCGCCCCGGGCTCGCCCGGGCGACCGGCGAGATGCTCAACCTGCCCCGTTTTGACGCCTCTTGTGCAACGGCAGTTGCGCTCCAGCTACACAAAGGCTGTTCTCCGGTCACAGAGGCGTGGATACAGTGCTGAGGTAGTCACGCAGTGAAGTCGACACGGTGCGCCGGAGTGACACCCGGCGTTCCGACCGGCATGGGGAAACGGGGAGCTGCGCGTGCCAACTGCCATTGCCGTGACCAGCGCCGACATGGCGCTGCCACCACAGGACGAACGCACCCTGCCCGCCGTCGTGCTGCGGGACGTCGACCGGCGCCCCCTGGAGCAGGCGCTGGCCGAGATGCAGGCCCTGATCGAGCACCACGGGCATGTGATCGTGGTCTGCTCGCAGGCCGCGCCCACCGCGGTGCAGCGACGGCTGCACACCCTGCGCTCCCTCATGGAAAGCGACCGCATCGCCCTGTTCCGGCCGGACCTGCCACCCCTGGGACTGGCCGTTCTGGCCCGCCAGTTACGGCAACTCGCCTCCTGTGACATCAGCCCCGGCGTGCTCGCCTCCGCCGGCCGGCTGCTCGTGCACTACATCCACGCGGGCGCGCTGCTGAACTCCGTCACCCGCCTCGACCGCGTGCCCGTCGGCCTGAAGTCGCATGCCAAGTCCTGGGTGCCCGGCAGCCAGTTCGGCGTCCTGGCCCACCCCGAGCCGCACCTCGTGAGGATCACCCCCGAAGCGCAGCTGCCCGGCCCCGAGTTCGGCACCTGGATGCTTCTCGCCAAGGGCCAGCTCCCCGCCGACTGGGTCACCGGCACCCTCGCCCCCTCCTGGAAGGTGCAGGGGCTGCGCGAGACCCCGCTCCCGGCCGAATCACCCGGCTGGTGGGGCACCGGCAGGCTCGTCGAGTTCTGCAGCTACCTGCCCGACCTCTCAGTCCTCTACCAGCTGGTCACCTCCGTGCGGCGCAGCCGGTGCCACTGGTGCGGCATCGACGTCATCGGAGACCGCTGCGTGTTCTGCTCGGCCCTGCCACCCGTCCACGACAGCCCGCCCCACCAGCAGCTCGAGAGCCGAACGGCCGTCGGCTGAGGCCTGACACCGCTCGTCAGCACTGTTCCGATCCCGCTCGACCGATATCCCCAACGAGGTTGTCCGGTTCATGAACTCCCGTCAGCGCCGCGGCGTGATTCTCCTGCTCCTGTCGGTCGTCTGCGCCCTCGGCGCCTTCGCCGGCGTGCTCTCCGTCATCAGCGACGTGGAGTCGAAGGTCGGCCCCGAGGTCACCGCCTACCGGCTCAAGTCCGAGGTGCAGCCCTACACCACCCTCACCACGGGCCAGTTCGAGAAGATCAAGATGCCCGAACGGTGGCTGTCCGACAACGCGGTCACCGACCTGCGGGAGATACAGGGCAAGATCGCCGTCACCACGCTGCGCGCGGGCTCCCTGCTCCAGTCCGACATGATCGTCCGCCGGCCGGCCCTCCAGCCCGGCCAGCAGGAGGTCGCCATCATGATCGACGCGGCGACCGGCGTGGCCGGCAAGATCACGCCCGGCGCCTCGGTCAACGTCTACGCCACCTTCGAGGGCGCCCGCGAGGGCGACCCCGACCAGTCGAAGATCATCGTCACCGACGCCAAGGTCCTCGACGTCGGCGAACTCACCGCGCTGGAACCCGAGGAGAGCAACCGCACCCAGCAGCCCACCGACGGCGTCCCGATCACCTTCGCCCTGTCCGCCCTCGACGCCCAGCGCATCACCTACGCCGAGTCGTTCGCCAAGCGCGTGCGCCTCGCCCTCGTCGCGCCCGGCAGCGACACCACCGTCCCCGAGAAGGACCGGACGTACGAACTCGCGAAGGACAAGTGAGAGGCTGCCATGCCCACGAGGATCCTCCCGGCAGTCGGTGACACGGACGCGGTCCGGTCCGTCACGACACTGCTCAGCCAGCTCCCGGACGCCGAGCCCGTCGCCCCCGTGGTCGACTCCACCCAGCTCATCGACACCCTCGCGCGCCTCGCCGCCGAGTCGGTCGACGAGCTGCCGGAGGTCGTGATCGTCCACGAGCGGATCGGCCCCGTGCCGGCGCTGGAACTGATCCGCGAAGTGGCCCTGCGCTTCCCGGCCGTCGGCGTCATCCTCGTCACCTCCGACGCGAGCCCCGGCCTCTTCCAGGCCGCCATGGACTACGGCGCCCGCGGCCTGGTCGCCCTGCCCCTCGGCTACGAGGAACTCGCCAGCCGCGTCCAGGCCGTCGCCCAGTGGTCCACCGGCGTACGACGTCACCTGGGTGCAGGCGGCGACGTCTTCACCGGCGTCGGCGGCACCGTCGTCACCGTCAGCGGCGCCAAGGGCGGCGCCGGGGCCACCCTCACCGCGATCCAGCTGGCCCTCGCCGCCCAGGCCTCCGGCCGCGGCACCGCCCTGGTCGACATGGACCTCCAGACCGGCGACATCGCCTCCTACCTGGACGTGCAGTTCCGCCGCTCCGTCGTCGACCTCGCCGCCATCACCGACATCTCCCCGCGCGTCCTCGCCGACGCTGTCTTCCGCCACGACACCGGCCTCGCCCTGCTCCTCGCCCCCGCCGAAGGGGAACGCGGCGAGGACGTCACCGACCGCGCCGCCCGGCAGATCGTCAGCGCCCTGCGCTCGCGCTACGAGGTCGTCGTCATCGACTGCGGCGCCCAGCTCGGCGGCGCCGGCGCGGCGGCCGTGGAGATGGCCGACCGGGCCCTGCTCGTCACCACGCCGGACGTGGTCGCCGTACGGGGCGCGAAACGGGCCGTGCGGATGTGGGACCGGCTGCAGATCCGCAAGGCCGAGGAGACGACCGTCGTCGTCAACCGGCACTCGCGCGGTACGGAGATCCAGCCGCCCCTCATCCAGAAGATCACCGGCACGGCGGTGGCGGCGACCGTGGTCCCCGCCAACTTCAAGGAACTGCAGAGCGTCGTGGACGCGGGCCGCATCCACGAACTGGAGAACAAGAGCTCCGTGAAGCAGGCCCTGTGGGGACTGGCGGGGGAGCTGGGACTGGTCAAGGCCCCTGACGGTGCCCAGAAGGGGGGCCGGGGGGCGGTGGGCTTTCGGCGGAGGAAGGAGGGGTGAGGGTGCCTTCAGGAGAGCGGTGGGAGCGGGACAAGGGCCAGGTGACGATCGAGTTCCTCGGGATGACACCGACGATCATCGTGACGCTGATCGCCCTGTGGCAGGCCGTCCTCGTCGGCTACACGTACATCCTCGCGGGCAACGCCGCGGACGAGGCCGTCCGGCAGGGGACGGCGGCGGAGCGGGGCGTGCGGCAGGGGGTGTGCGAGGCGGCCGGGCTCGAGCACCTGTCGGACGCGTGGCGTTCCGGGGCCGAGGTGACCTGCGGCGGCTCGGGATACGTGACAGCGGACGTGGACCTGGAGGTCCCGGTCCTCTTCCCCGGCACGCTGTCCTTCGGGTTCACGGTCCACGGCCACGCCGGGGCGGTCGAGGAGGCGAAACCGCGATGACCGGACGTCGCAAGGGCCGCGACCGCGGCCAGGTCGCCATCGAGTACATCGGCTTCCTGCCGATCCTGCTGATCGTCGCCCTGGGGGCCGTGCAGCTCGGCCTGATCGCCTACACCGCCCAGCAGGCGGGCACGGCGGCCAGGACGGGGGCGCGCAGCGCGTCACTGGACGGCCCGTCCGAGGCCGACTGCAGGGCGGCGGTGAGCAGTTGGCTGGCAGACGGGACGAGCTGCTCGGCGCCGACCGGCGGGGACGAGGTCACGGTCACAGCCGAGATCACCATCCCGTCGGTCTTCCCGGGCAAGGACGACTTCGGAACAGCCCGTAAGACCGCCACGATGCCGCGCGACCACTGAGCGACGAGCAAGGAGCCCCGCACTCATGAGCCTGCGAGCACGCATCAACACCCCCGAGGAGAACGGCAACCGGGGCGAGGACGGCCACCTGGTCACCTCCTACCGGGCCAAGCTCCTGGAGGAGATCGACCTCGCGGAGATGAGTTCGCTGGCCGCAGCCGAGCGCAGGGCCCGGCTGGAGCGGGTGCTCGGCCACATCATCAGCCGCGAGGGCCCGGTCCTGTCGACGGTGGAACGCTCGCAGCTGATCCGCAGGGTGGTCGACGAGGCCCTCGGCCTCGGCATCCTGGAACCGCTCCTGGAGGACGCGTCCATCACGGAGATCATGGTGAACGGCCCGGACGCGATCTTCGTGGAGCGCGGCGGCCGGGTCGAGCAACTGCCCCTGCGCTTCGCCTCCAACGACCAGCTCATGCAGACGATCGAGCGGATCGTGTCCACCGTCAACCGCCGCGTGGACGAGTCCAACCCGATGGTCGACGCCCGCCTGCCCTCCGGCGAACGCGTCAACGTCATCATCCCGCCGCTGTCCCTGACCGGCGCCACCCTCACCATCCGCCGCTTCCCGCGCTCCTTCACGCTCCAGGAACTGATCGGCCTCGGCTCGCTCGACGAGCACATGCTGTACCTGCTGGCGGGCCTGGTGCAGGCAAAGTTCAACATCATCGTCTCCGGCGCGACCGGCACCGGCAAGACGACCCTGCTGAACGCCCTGTCGGGGCTCATTCCGCAGGGCGAACGCATCATCACCATCGAGGACTCCGCCGAACTCCAGCTCCAGCAGCCGCATGTGATCCGCCTGGAGTCGCGCCCGCCGAACGTCGAGGGCAAGGGCCAGGTGACGATCCGCGACCTGGTCCGCAACTCGCTGCGCATGCGACCCGACCGGATCGTCGTCGGTGAGGTCCGCGGCGGCGAGTCCCTCGACATGCTCCAGGCGATGTCGACCGGCCACGACGGCTCGCTCGCCACCGTCCACGCCAACAGCGCCGAGGACGCGCTGATGCGCCTGCAAACCCTGGCGTCCATGTCGGACGTGGAGATCCCCTTCGTGGCGCTGCACGACCAGATCAACAGTGCGGTCGACGTCATCGTGCAGCTGACCCGGTTCGCGGACGGCGCCCGCCGCATCACCGAGATCGCGCTGATGGACAGCCACGGCAGCGACCCGTACCGCCTGGTCACGGTCGCCCGCTTCCACGCGCGGCCCATGACCTCCGACGGCCGCATCCACGGAGCCTTCGAGTACTTCCCGCTCCCACGCCGCACCGCCGACCGCCTCTACATGGCGAGCCAGCCCCTTCCCCAGGCGTTCGGCATCGCTCAGTCGGCGGACCAGCTAGCCACCCGAGAAGCCAGGTAGGACCGACCGATGGAACTGCACACGCTCATCACGCTCACCACCGGCGTCACTCTGCTGACCTGCGCCCTCGTGGTCGTCGGCCTGCACTCCTACGCCATGGGCAAGGCACAACGCCAGGCCCTGGTCGACCGCCTGTCCGCCACCGGACACATCGAGGCCGGCGGCCGGCGCCGCAACTTCCGCGGCATCGACCGCCGTCTGCGGCGCACCAGGCTCGGCAAGAAACTGGAACTGCGTCTGGCGGCGACCGGCCTGGACATCACCCCGGGTGAGTTCTTCGTCTACATGCTCGCCACTGTCGCGGGCCTGTGGCTGATCGGCCAGGCGGCGCTGGCACCGTTCTTCGGCCCGCTCGCCGGACTGCTGGGCATCGGGGTCGCCGTGCAGTTCCTCAACTGGCAACGCCAGAAACGCATCGAGAAGTTCATCAACCAGCTCCCGGAGATGGCCCGGATCCTCGCCAACGCCACCCAGGCGGGCCTCGCCCTGCGCACCGCGATCGGCATGGCCGCGGAGGAGATGGAGGCCCCGGCAGGCGAGGAACTCGGCAAAGTGTCGAACCAGCTGGCGGTCGGCGCCTCGATGGACGACGCGCTGGGCGAACTGGCCGACCGCCTCCCCTCCCGCGAACTGGTCGTCCTCGTCACCACCCTGGTCCTGTCCAACCGGGCCGGTGGCCAGGTGGTCAGCGCCCTGCGCAACCTCACCGAGACGCTGGAGGAGCGCAAGGAGACCCGGCGCGAGGTCCGCACCCAGCTCTCCCAGGTCAACATGACCTCGTACGCCGTCCCCGTCCTCGGCGTCGGCTCCCTGTTCCTGATGAACGGGGTGAAGGACGGCGCCCTGGACCGCATGACCGGCTCCGCCTTCGGCCAGGCGGCGGTCATCATCGCCTTCTCGCTGTACGCCGTGGGCTTCGTCCTCATCCGCCGCCTGTCCCGCATCGACGTCTGAGAGCCAGGAGACAACCATGGGACTGCTGCTCGCCCTGCTGACGGGCCTCAGTGTCTGGGGCGTCTTCGCCGGCATCCGCATGTACCGCGCGGAGGCCAAACTGCCCGGCGACCTCGCACTCGCCCTGGAGGTCGGCTCCACCCGCACCGGCGCGGTCGACTCCCTCATCGACCGCATGGGCATGCGCTACGCGCCCGCCGTCCTGCGCCTGATGGGCCCCAAACAGGTGGCGAAGTACCGCCGCAAAATCGACCTCGCGGGCAATCCCGGCGGCCTGACGATCGACCGGTACGCGGCACGGCGCGCCGTCTACGGCTTCCTGGGAGCCGTCGGCTTCCTCGTCTTCCTCATGCGCGGCCAACTGCTGGTCGCCCTGCTCCTGCTGGCCTTCGGCGCGTTCTGGACGGAGGTCGGCATCTGGTCGGCGATCCGCATCCGCAAGGACGTCATCGAGCGGACCCTGCCGGACTTCCTGGACGTCCTGGCGGTCGTGGTGAGCGCGGGCCTCGGCTTCCGCCAGGCGCTGGACCGGGTCGCCTCCCGCTACGAGGGCCCCTGGGCCGACGAACTGCGCATCACCCTGCGCCAGATGGACCTCGGCATGAGCCGCCGCCAGGCCTTCGCGGAACTGCGCCGTCGCAACGACTCCGAGCAGGTCGCCATGTTCGTGACGGCGCTGCAGCAGGGGGAGGAACTGGGCGCGCCGATCGTCGACACGCTGGTGTCCCTCGCCAAGGACATGCGTCGCACGGACGCGCAGAACGCCCGCCGCAAGGCCGCCCGGGCCGTCCCCAAGGCCACGATGATGATCACGACCTTCATGGTCCCGGCCACCATGCTCCTGCTCGGCGCCGGCCTGATCCTCGGCTCGGGCACGGACTTCGGCTCGGTCACGGGGAAGTAGGGGAGGGGCGACGGGCATGTCGATGACAGGGGAGCGGACGAGGCTGCTGGGCCGTCGCCGCCGCCGGGCCGACCAGACACCGGAGATCACGACGCCTCCGGCGGGGACCGTGCTGCCGGCGCATGTCCGCACGGGTGCCCCGGACGTACCGGTGACATCGGTGACGCCCGCGCTGCCACCGGGGTGGGAGGCGGCGGTGGGCGGCGAGCCGACGCTGCGGATCAAGGGGGGTGGACGGCAGAAGCCAGGGATGCCGCGGGGGGCCTCGGCGGACGCCGGAGCACCGGGCCCGACGCCGACGCCTGCGCCGACGCCCGCGGGCAGCGCACCGGAGGCGAACGCGAACGGTGCGCCGGGATCCTCATTGCGCGACCGATCCGCCGCAGCGTTCCCCCAGGGGCCACCCGCGCCCGACGACGGCCGCGGCCCGGCCGGTGCGGCCGGGAACCGGCTCCCGGCCGAAGACAAGGGCAGCACCCATCCCACCGGTCCCGCGATCGACATCCAGGTCAACGCCCTCCAGGCCATGTGCCGGCAGGTCTTCGGCTTCCGCCTGGCCATGATCGCCCTCGCCACCCCCACCGCACTCGTCAACGCGAACGAGGGCCTGCCCACCCGCCTCGTCGGCGCGGCCGTGGTCGTCACCTTCATGACCTCCTACGTCCTCTTCCGGGACTGGGAACGCTTCGGCCCCCTCCTCCTGCGCCACCCCTCCCTCCTCGCCGTGGACACCCTGTTCGGCGCCCTGCTCCTCATCGCCGCCGGCCCCGACAGCACCCTCGCCTACGTCAGCGTCTGCACCCCCCTCCTGGCAGGCCTGGTCTACGGCTGGCGCGGCGCGGCGGTGTTCGCCTCGTTGCAGGCACTCCTCCTGCTTCTCATCCACGCGGCACAGCAGGACCCGGCACCCGGCATCACCGAGTCCGCCCTCCTGCCCGGCCTCTGCGTCATCGCCGGCGCCGTCGGCTCCAGCCTGCGCAACCTCATGCTCCGCTTCGGCGCGGCCACCCAGGCCCTCACCACCGTCCAGGCCCGGCTCGCCGTGACGGAAGCGGTCAGTGCCGAACGAGCCCGCCTGGCCCGCGAGATGCACGACTCGGTCGCGAAGACCCTGCACGGCGTGGCCCTGGCCGCCGACGGCCTGACCACCTCGGCGAACGCCGACCGCATGGACCCGGACCTGGTGAGCCGGCAGGCCGCACTGGTCGCCCGCTCGGCCCGCCGGGCCGCCGCGGAATCCCGGGAACTCCTGGCCGACCTCCGCCGCGAGTCGGACCCGTCCCAGACCACGGACGTCCTGGTCGAACTCGCCGCCCGGACACGCGACTTCGCCACCCGCACCGGCCTCCCGGCGGTCTACCGCCCCACCGGCGCCCACGCCGTGCCCCCCGTCCCCCCGGCCGTGGCCCGCCAGCTCCTCACCATCGCCTCGGAAGCCATGGAGAACGCCCAACGCCACGCCCACCCCACCCGCGTCGACGTCAGCGCGGGCGTCCACGGCGACCTGCTCCGCATCAGCGTCTACGACGACGGCCGCGGCCTCCCGCCCGGCACCACCCTCGAACAACTCCGCCGAGCGGGCCACTTCGGCCTGGTCGGCATGGTCGAACGAGCCGCCTCGGTCGGCGCCCGCATCCGCATCGGCCGCGGCGGTCACTCCCAGGGCACGGAGGTCCGCCTGGAACTCCCCCTGGCCGCCCTGACCAGCCCCACCGCATGACCCCACGACCTCACGACTCGAGAGGAGGCCCCTGATGCCGGACCGGACACCCCACCCCACCGGCGCTCCGCAGCCGCCACCGCACCACCCGTTCGCCGACCTCCCACAACCGGCACCACCGGTCCGCCGCCTCAGGGTCGTCGTGGCGGACGACAACCCGGTCGTCCGGGCCGGCCTCACCGCGCTGCTCTCCGGCCGCGCGGACATCGAGGTCGTGGCGGAGGCCACCGACGGCCGCCAGGCCTGTGACGCCGCCCGGCAGCACCGCCCCGACGTCGTCCTCCTGGACGTCCGCATGCCCGGCGTGGACGGCATCTCGGCCCTCCCGTACCTGGTGGGGATCGCTCCCGTGGTGATGCTGACCTACAGCAGGGAGTCCGAGATCGTCCAGGAGGCCCTGCGCCGGGGAGCGGGCGGCTACCTGGTCCACGGAGAGTTCACGGCCGACCAGCTGGTCGACGCCGTACGGGACATCAAGGAGGGCAGGGCCCACTTCACGCCCACGGCGGCGGGCGCCCTGCTGGCCCAACTCCGCCGGGACCGGACGCCGGGGCCGCCTCTGCCGGAAGGCCTGGGCGGCGGGTCGTCGAGTGCGACTGCATACGGAATTTCCACTTCCGCAAAATCGTATAGTCAACCTCAGAACCCAGCTCAACCAGCGCACTTGACGCCTCCCCTCGCCCCACCTCCGCCCACTTCTCCCGAAATCCTTTCGCAAATGCAACCGCATGTGGGACAGTCTTCGTCTGAGTGGACGAGTGGCCGTCCGGCCGCTCCCGACAGGTCGCGGTTCCAACTGAGCACGAGGGAGGCGGAGATCATGGACCTCATCGCGTCCGGCATGAACAACCAGCAGATCGCCGCCACGTGCTTCATCAGCGAGAAGACCGTCAAGAACCACATCAACCGCATCTTCGCCAAGCTGCACAGCACGAGCCGCTCGGAGGCCGCCGCGAAGTGGATCGGCACGGCACCGGACACGGGCCGGGGACTGGGGTGACCTCGGTGACGCGATGGGGGAACAACCCGTTGGGCCCGAGCGAGTGGGCCCGGAATTGGGCCCTGGGGCCCTCTTGCGGACAGGGCGTACCGCCATACGTTCCTCGTGTCGACAACGACACGGCCGAACCCGGAGGGGAACACCATGAGCGACCTGATGCTGAAGACCGCCGTCGCGACCAAGGTCCGTGTGAACGGCTGGAAGAACACGACGGTCGAGGCGATGCAGCGCCGCGCCGCCGACAAGGGGCAGACGGCGGTCGAGTACCTGGGCATCATCGCGGTGGTGGTGGCGATTGTGCTGGCGATCACGGGTACGAGCATCGGCAGCACAATCCTCGACAGGATCACGAACCTGATCAACCGGGTCGGGAATTGACACGACCTCGCTACGGCGACGCAGGGCAGGCCTTCCCCATCTACATCACGGTGGTGGGGGGCCTGCTCTTCCTTGCGCTCGTCTACTTCGCGGTCGGCCAGGCCACCGTGAACCGGGGTGGCGCCCAGACGGCTGCTGACGCCGCGGCGCTTGCGGCGGCTCAGGACGCTCGGGAGCAGCTTGCAGGCAAGTGGGTCGAAGCAGTTCTCGACCCCGGCAAGTGGCAGGACATCTTCGACGGCGATGTACAGCTCGCGGGTGATCCGTGCTCGCGAGCATCTCAGCTCGCCGGCCAGAACGACGCCGATGTCGAAAGGTGTTCGAGCACCGGAGTGCCCATGGGCTACGACGTCGTCGTGCAGACACGAAAGCCCATGGGGGAGTCAATAGTCCCTGCCACGGCGCAGAAGAGGTCGACGGCCAGTGCAAAAGCCGTCATCGAGTTCCGCTGCGAGGTCAAGCCCCTTGCCGAGGATGCGGGAGACGACGTGCTCCCTCGCCTTACCTGCGACGGCAAGAACTGGGATCTGAAACCGGACGATCTCACTGAGCTTCCGGAACCCGAGGATCTCTTCGACGTCCACTTGGCCGACTCAGAAGCGAATGACGAGTGATGAAGGAAGCGGAGAGATGAGCATGCGGTTCACTGAGAGGGCCCGCAGGAGGATGGTCGCGTTGACCATGGCTGCCGGTCTTGCCATGGCCGCGGTCGGCTGCGGCGGCGGTGGTGGCGACGACAAGAAGCCGGACACCTCGGCCTCCGCTTCCAAGGACCGCGGCTCCGCCCCGAGCGCTCAGGAGGGGAAGTCGGAGGCTCCACTGGCCGAACTCAAGGGCAAGGACGGTCTGCTCCTTCAGATCACGTCGGCGCAGCGTGACACGGGCGGATTCCTCACCGTGAACGGCCAGTTCAAGAATGACGGATCCGGTTCACTGGTGATCCCGTCGGCACTTCGCGGTGACGAGACCGAGATTGTCAAGCACGGCACATCACTCGGCGGCGCGACACTCGTAGACTCGAAGGGTAAGAAGCGCTACTACGTGCTGCGCGATACCGACGGGCGGCCGCTGACGACCACGGGGCTCACAACGATCGAGTCCGGACAGACCATCCCCGTCTTCGTCCAGTTCCCCGCACCCCCCGCGAGCGCAACCGACGTCACTCTCCAGGTCCCGACCTTCTCCAGCAGCACCATCAAGATCTCCGGGTGAGGCCGGCCATGAAAACCCGCACGCGTACGCGATCGGCGACTCCACGCCTCGCCCTGGTCCTCACCGCCACCGGTCTCATGGTCGCCACGAACCTCTACGGCGCCTTCTCGGCACACGCCGACGAAACTCCCGGCGTTCCCCCGGGCACCGAGGCCTCCGCCTCCGCCCCCTTAGAGGTCGACCCCAACGACCCCGACCTCAAGCTTCCCGAAGGCGCGACCCTCGCCGAACCCAAGGTCCTCGACATCAAACAGGTCGTAGAAGACCAAAGCGGCGACGAACGCCGTGAAGACACCAACGCCGACGTCAAGTTCGCCCTCCAGGCCGAGGTCCTCTTCGGCAAGGACAGCGCGAAACTCAGTGGCGAGGCGAAAGCCCGTATCTCCGCGATCGCCGAGGAGATCAAGACGCAGAACGCGACGAAGATCCGCGTCTTCGGCTTCACGGACAACCTCGGCTCCTCCGCACACGGCGACGTCCTCTCCAAGAAGCGCGCCGACGCCGTACAGAACGTCCTCGACCAGGAACTGACCGACTCCAACGTCACGTACGAGGTCCGCGGCTACGGGGAGCAGTACCCCATCGCCGACAACTCCTCGGAGACCGGCCGAAAGAAGAACCGCCGCGTCGAGGTCTCCTTTCCGCGCACCGAGAGTTGAGTCACCGCGAATGGGCCCAGAGTTGGGGCCACGGGCCCATGTGCGAGTGATCGACGTTCCTTAGCCTCGGCTCGGTATTCGCCGTGAACGGCCGTGTATCGAGCTGAGCTGAGGTCGCACATGTCCCCTGCCGGTGACCGAATACCCCCGCACGGAACAGAGGGTGCACAGAACGGCCCGTCCTGGGTCCGGCGTTCGCCGTTGCCGAGGGAGCTGGGCTGGGCGCAGGTACTGCTGTGGGTGCAGTTCGCGCTGACGGTGCTGTACGTCGTCACCGTGCTGTCGGTGGTGACGTACTACTCCGGGGAGATCTTCGGGATCCTGGTGTACGACTCGCTGCCCAGCGTGGCCGGGATCTACCTGGCCCGGCGCCTGTGGCAGGGCGGGGTGTGGACGAGTCGTGCCCTGATCGCCGTACAGGCATGGATCGTGTGGCTGTCGTTCGGCACGCTGTTGCACGGTGATCCGCGGGGCATCACACAGGCGGCGATGCCGGTGGCCGTCATCGTGCTGTTGCGCCGTGCCCGGTCGCGTGAGTGGTTCCAGAGCGCTCCCCAGGACAGGGAAGAGCGGCGGCCGTTCAGCCCCGCGAGGATGATCCGCTGGCGGCGGGACGAGGGCCAGACGGCGGTGGAGTACGCGGGGCTCATCGCGGTGGTCGCCGCGATCATCGTCGCGCTCTCGGTCGGCGGCCTCGGCGGCCGCATCGCCGACGGCATCCAGTCGGCCATCTGCTCGGTGACGGGCACGGCCTGCCCCGCTCCGCAGGGCGACGGTACGGAGACGGGTGCGGCGGGGGACAACGACGCCGCGGCGCAGGGCGATGCGGGCACCCAGGGAGACGCAGAGACCGGCGACGGCACGAGCACAGCCACGGGCGCCGGTGACACGGGCGACGGCAGCGGCATCCCCACGTCGGCCCAGCTCATCACCTACGACGGCGCGGGCCCGAACGACACGGTCCCCCTCGCTCCGGGCCCGTTCGAGGACAAGTCACTCTGGGACGACGTTCACGACCAGGAGCGCCACGACAAGACGTTCATGGACCACGTCCGCGGCTTCTTCGTGGCCCCGACCAAGAGCTTCTTGGCCGACACCATGGACGTCGTCAGCGACCCGGTCGGCTCGGTCAAGGACACGTGGAACGGCCTGAAGGGCTACACCGGCAACTGGTGGGGCGACAAGGCCGACGAGCTGGGCGAGAAGTGGGACAAGGGGAACTACGTCTCCTCCGTATGGGGCTGGGTCAATTCGCCCGAGGACTTCGTGTCCGACCTGGCGACCGACACCTTCGTCGACAAGGAGAACTGGGAGAAGGGCAACTACGGCGCTTCCATCGGCAACACCGTGGTCGGCGTCGTCGGTATCTTCAGCCCGAAGACCATCACGAAGTTCACCAAGTTCAAGAAGCTGGCCGAGGTCGGTGAAGCCCTCGACAAGGCGTCCGACGCGGCGGAGAAGGCGCGCAAGGCGGCCAAGGCGGGTGATGCCGAGGGCGCTCGGAAGGCCGCGAAGGACGCCGACGAGGCGGCGGACGCGGCCGAGAAGCAGGCCCGGGAATCGGGCTGCACCATCGCGGCGCCAGCCCGCCGGATCCCGTACGGCGGAAACCCGCATGGAATCACCACCGGCCTCATCACCGGCTCCTCCGGCACAGGCGCCACGATCCTCGCCGCCGGCCCGTCCGACTCCCCGTACGTCGTCCTCGCCCAGGACGGCTGCGACGAGGAGGCCAAGAAGGGGGCCCAGGATGCCCGGGAGAAAGCGGACGAGGCGCAGCAACTGGCGCTGGATGCCCAGGCGGCGGCGGCGAAGGCCGCCATCAGGCAGGGCAGGCTCAGTATCGACGAGCGCAACATCGACGACTTCGTCAGGAACGCCAAGAAGAACCCCGGCAAGAAGGAGATCGGCAAGGACCAGGCGGCGGCCGCGCTCGACGAGCTCACTCATCTCGCACGACGCGAGAACGTCGATCGGGCGGGCGCGAGCAAGCTCGGTTCCGAGGTGACCAACGCGCGTACCGCCAGCCGGCTCGAGGAGATGCTTGCTGAGGTGCGCGGTGTGCGGCGCGCCTCGGAGGACGCGGCACCCGACGGCACCGTGCACACCGCCGTCGGCTCGGAACACAACCGGCGTCAGGTCGAGGTCGCGCCCGGAGAGACCGTGGATGTGTCGAACGTGCCGGACGCCGATGTCCTGTACAAGGGGCGGGACGGCAGGGTGCACCTGGTCGAAGTGAAGAACACGGTGAACCCGACGCGTCAGCCGGAATTCGTCGGAAAGATCAACACGCTCTCCGAGTGGAAGAAGGCGAATCCGGGCAGGGCGACTCGAGTCGAGATCGACAAGCCTGATAAGTGGACCGAGGTTTTCCGGCCCATCAAGGGGCAGAAGGTCTCTCCTGCCCAGCTCATGAACGAGAAGGGAGTTGACACTCGCATCGGTGACGCGAGCTTCACGGCCAAGCAGCTGGGCGATATGCAACGGGCGCTGGAGGACAAGTACAGCAGAGGTGAGGAAATCGACTGGAAGAGGTTGAACGACAACCCCAAGGGGGCGTTGGAGTACCTAGGTCTGGAATGACAGTGGGCCGGGGCGAAGACGAGAAGGAGGGTGACGGATCGGAAACCGTCACCGCGTGATGCACGACTGGTGCTGCCCCCGTTCAGCCACCGAACCAGACGAAGAGGCGGACGTTGTCCTCACCATGGAGTTCGGCCAGTGTGCCCATCACATCGAACACGGGTTGCCATGGTCCATCGGCCGGTACCAGGTCGCGGTAGGAAGGGGAGACAGGGCGGTACACCTCGTTGCCGAGCAGGAGTTCACCGTCGGCGGGCCACCGGGAGGGAGCGATGTTGCCTTCTCCGAACTGGGCCGCGGCCGAGTCGTACAGCTCATCCGGGAGCGCAGTCAATCCCTCGGGTTCGAGGGGTCCTTCGTGCGTACGGGACCAGCGGCGGACCCAGTGCCGAGACGGGCCGTCGGTGCAGGGGGCGTTCCAGTCGACAGCCGACAGTTCACTCCACGAGAACCACGAATGACTGTGGCCCTCGAAATCGTCCGCATCCCTTCGTACCGTGTCCGAAATATCTACAGGGGCTCCGCGCTCAGGGAAGAGAGCTCTGACAGGCTCCACACTCCGGACATCAAAGAGTGCTGACCACGACATGTAATCACGGGCCCAATGAAGGTGCCGGAGTTCAGAGAAGGGCTCCCACGGCACGTTTTCACTGCCATGGCGACCAGGGTGGGGCCTGCATTCCAACCATCCGTACAAGTCGGTACTCATAAAAGCGACTCTATCCAATGCGGCCCGCTGAGTGTCCTGATGGCTGGCCTTGACCCCGCCCCATCTCGCCGGCCGCGCGGTGGAGTCGGTCCAACCTCGCGTGATCGAGGAGGTCGCCGCAGACGCATCCCAGAGCGGGATGCTGGGGAGTTCGGAGGCCAGTGCCTCAGAGCTGGCCTTCGGTGCCGTGGGAAGTCGCGCGATGCCTGTGGATCCCGTTCACCGGGCTTCGGCGTGGACAAAGGTTACTTCGGCAAGATGAAGGACCCGAAGACAGCGATGCAGTACTTGAGGGTCTCATGACCGACGATCAGCAGGCGGCCGGGATCCTCGGGGAGCCGGCGGCAGCGATGGCCGACGCTCCGCCGAGCACCGGGGGCTACTGGACCTCCGAAGAGTTGCACGGACTCTACGAGCGTTTTGAGAGGGAGCCTGACCTTCCGCTTACCGACGGGCAGCGGCGGCTCTTCAACGCCCACCATGCCCGTAGGGCGGCCTCGTCCCGCATCCGTGGCCTGCTGTCTTCTCTGAAGAAAGCCGCCGAGCGCGGCGGCGTGACGGCCACGGCTGAGGCAGCCGTTCTCGCCGAGGCGTGTGTGCGCGCCGGACTTGCGGCCCACGACGCGATCAGCGTCTTGTTCCAACTGGGTGTGCCGTACGGCGAGCAGGCGCTGGCACGACTGGTGCCCGACACGCGTGTGGACGAGGGCGATCGACGCTGGGGCCGCTGGTGGCTGAGGCGTCTGCGTGAGCCGAAGTATCGGGCGATGGAGGGCCGTCCTCTCGAGGATGAGGAGCTGTTGCTGCCAGAGGTGGTTCGAGACGTGACCACCGGTTGGCACGGTGGCTGGGAGATCGAGGAGGAACCGAAGCAGGAGCGGTTCGCTCAAGCCCGCGCCGTTCTCGAAGCACTTCTGCCCAGCACGAGGCTGCCGTTTCCGGAGCCCGTTCCCGAGTGGGAGGGGGACTGGGACGAGGACGAGGATGAGCGCCCCGACTGGCTGGAGATCCGTATGGTTCTGCGAGATCTGATGCCCGATACCAGGCTCGTCACTCGTGAGCGCATGACCGAGGGCTGGCACGAGTGCCGGCAGCTGGGGCTGGATGTGCAAGGCGAAGGGCCCGAAGAGTTCAGCGACCGGTGGGCCGCGCGCATCGGCGCCTGGACCGCGGAAGGGATTCTCTCCGGGCTTTGGCAAGAGGACCACTTCGCCCCCTGGGCCCTGGACCTCGCCATGCGTTACATCGACCGGAACGTCGCGGTGGCCGAAGCGACGCGCCTGCTGTCCGAGGCGGCGCAGGGCAACGCCTGAAGTCGTGACAGTTGGCGCGTCTCGTGCGCGAGGTCGACGACGTATACGCCGGCGGCCTGCGATCCTCTGTGACGCGGTTGGACGACATCTTCCGTGCAGGCACCGAGCCCGGGAACGAGGAGAAGACCGAGCGCTGGTGGTGGGGTCGGCGTCCAAGGCATGTTCCATGGTGAGCGCACGAGGACGACATCCATACAAGTCGGTACTCATCAAAGCGACTCCATCCAATGCGGCCGCTGGGTGCGTTGTTGGCCGGCTATGAATCCCGGACCCCGGTCGCCTCGCCGAACGGACGGTGGAGTCGGCCGAGGCCCTGGCAGCACCACCCGCGCCCCTCGAACGAGGCCACTCACCTCACTCCACCGGCCCGACGACCTCCACCCGCGTTCCTTCCCGCACCCCCCACTCGCCCATCGCCCCGGCCTCGGCCTCCACCACGTGCCGGGCCCGCAACCGAGGCATCCCCAGCCGCCCGGGCCGCATGGTCTGCACGGCGATGACCCGAAAACGCCGATCGAGGTAGGCGACATCGATCGGCATGCGCATACGAAAGGTGTGCACGCTGTTGGCGGGGGAGAGCAGGATCGCCCCGTCGATGGAGTCCCGCCCCAACAGCCCCCTGGTTCGGGCCCGATAGGAGCCGGCTATCTCCAGCGGCACCCTGAGGGGCGGCTCCCCGTCATCCCCCGGCACGACCAATTCCCCACGCCCGTCCTGCCAGCGCCGCCCCATCCGTAACCCCCTCCGGCCGTGCCACCACCTGCCGGCGGCTCGCCGCCCCGAACGTATCCGTATCGACCGCCCCTCGCATGGGCCCACGGAGTCGTGCCTTTGCTGATTCCTGACTGAGACGCCCTGAGCAGCATCGCCGCTGACGCCTCGTCTGGGAGCGTCATGTAACCGTTACGGCGCGAAAGTGACGACGAATCCTGCCGACCTGGGCGTGGCTGGACGCCGCCGACTTCAAGCCGGTGTCCGTCACCGCGTCCGTACCGGTGACCGGCATCACGGCGACCGCGACGGCGAGACCGACGTCTCTCAGACTCGAACCCGGCACCGAAGACGCTGAGACCTACCCGGCATCCACTGCGCACGCCGGCTTTCCACGAGACACAAAACTCCTTGTCCGACGCTCCCCGGAACGGGTAGGAAGCCACCATGACCCCCCTAGGCGCAGTCTTCCGCCCCCAACTAGCCCCCGAGCGACTGAGGTCCGTTGCCCGGCTGGCCGATGACGCCGGGCTCGATGAGCTCTGGCTCTGGGAGGACTGTTTCAGAGAAGGCGGGATCTCCACCGCGGCAGCCGCTCTCGCGTGGACCGAGCGGGTGCGGGTCGGGGTCGGGCTGTTGCCCGTGCCCCTGCGGAACGTGGCCATCACCGCCATGGAGGCAGCCTCGCTGCACCGGATGTTCCCCGGGCGGGCGATTCTCGGTGTGGGACACGGTGTACAGGACTGGATGGGGCAGGTCGGCGCCCGCGTCGAGTCGCCCGTCACCCTGCTGCGAGAGCATCTCGTCGCGCTCCGGGCCCTGCTGGCCGGCGAGCGGGTCACGGTCGACGGCCGATACGTCAAGCTCGACGACGTCGCCCTCGACTGGCCGCCGCACGGTCCGCGGAGCGGGGTGCTGGCGGGAGCCACCGGGCCGCGTTCGCTGCGGCTCACCGGCCAGGCCGCCGACGGCACCATCCTCACCGCCGCCACCAACGCCGAGGGCGTGCGTACGGCACGGCAGCTCGTCGAGGAGGGGCGGGCGGCGGCCGGCCGTGGGGCCGGGCACCACCCCGTCGTCGTCT
The DNA here is from genome assembly GCF_001280065.1 of Streptomyces sp. NRRL B-1140. GTDB lineage: Bacteria > Actinomycetota > Actinomycetes > Streptomycetales > Streptomycetaceae > Streptomyces. The sequence continues at coordinate 77,462 of NZ_LGEA01000162.1, read as the reverse complement.
ACCTGCTCACCGCCACCGGGCCCGACGCCGACACCCGGCTGCGTGCGGAACTCGTCGCCGAAGGGCTCGACTCCGTACCGGACCTCGGGGTCGCCGGGGACGCCGGAGCCGTCGCGAAGGCCGTCGAGCGCCTGGTCGAGGCCGGAGCCGACAGCGTCGTCCTGCAACCGACGGCGGACGAACCCGACCCTGAGGGGTTCGTGCGGTTCGCGGCGGAAGAGGTGCGCCCGCTCGTTCCGTGAGGCCCGTTGTCCGTGGTCGCTGCCACACTCCGGGCATGAGCGATGACCACGTGGACGTACGGCTGCGCGACGTTGTGGAAGACGACCTGGAGTTCCTGCTCGCGTACGAGCACGATCCGGAAGCCGTCCGGCGGTCGAGGTTCACCCCTCGGCCGCGCGAAGCGTTCCTGCGGCACTGGAAGACCAACGTCCTCGGGGACGACACCGTCTTCGTCCAGGCCGTGACCGTCGACGGCGAGGCCGCCGGCAGCGTCGTCGCCTGGTGGGACGCGGACCGCCGCTTCCTCGGATACTGGCTCGGCCGCCCGTACTGGGGCCGCGGCATCGGCAGCCGCGCCCTCTCCCTCTTCCTGGAGCGGGAGCAGAACCGGCCGCTGCACGCCGACCCCGTCATCGACAACACCGGCTCCGTACGCCTCCTCGAGAAGCACGGTTTCCAGCGGACCGGCACCGTCCGGCACGGTGACAACGAGCACGTCATGCTAGTCCTCGCGTAAGGAGCACCCCCGGTGACGCACCTCCCGAACCCCTCGCACCCCCCACACTCCGCCACCTTCGAAGACCTCCTCGCCGAAGGAGCCTCCGCCCCCACAGAGGGCTGGGACTTCTCCTGGTTCGAGGGGCGGGCGACGGAAGCGCGCCCCTCCTGGGGGTACGCCGTGTCGATGGCCGAGCGGCTGGGCCGGGCAAGTGCGGTGCTCGATGTGCAGACCGGGGGAGGAGAAGTGCTGGACTTCGCCCTCGCCAGGGTCGCCCACAAGACCCCTCCCGAGAACACCCCAGCCTCCCAGCCGCCCCTCCTCACCGAAGGCTGGCCGCCCAACGTAGCCAAGGCCACCGCCCTGCTTCGTCCGCGTGGTGTCGGCGTCGTCGCCGCTGCCGACGATGCCCCCCCTGCCCTTCGCCGACGGCGCCTTCGACCTGGTCGTCAGCCGCCATCCCGTCCGCCCCCACTGGGACGAGATCGCCCGCGTCCTCCAGCCCGGCGGGACGTACTTCGCCCAGCACGTCGGCCCGAGCAGCGTCTTCGAACTCGTCGAGTACTTCCTCGGGCCCCAGCCGGACGAGGTGCGCGGCGCCCGCCACCCCGACCGTGAGCGGGCCGACGCCGAGGCCGCCGGGCTCGATGTCGTCGATCTGCGGGCGGAGCGGCTGCGCATGGAGTTCCACGACATCGGCGCGGTCGTGCACTTCCTGCGCAAGGTGGTCTGGATGGTTCCCGGATTCACCGTCGAGGCGTACGAGCCGCGACTCCGTGAACTGCACGAGCGCATCCAGGCCGAGGGGCCCTTCGTCGCCCACAGCACCCGCCACCTCTTCGACGCACGCAAGCCCGGCTGAGCCGCGCCGACCCGGTGATCACGCGTGCGGACCCACCGTCACCTCTCCCACCACCAGCTCCGGCGCCGCCTCCACCACCTCGGCGACCGGCGTCCCGGTCGCGGCCGGCCTGGTCGGAAACTGCCGCCGCGCACTCGCCGCGTCCCACGTGATCCTTAAGGGCGGGCGTCACTCCTCCCGCTCACCGCACTTGCGCATCATCCGACGAGGGTTTTCACATCGTTATCGCCGCCGGCTCGCTTCCGTGCCGCCGCTCACGTACATTCGGACGAGGCAATTCGCGTGAGCAAAGCTGCGCGGGCGGTACCGCGCAGTGGAGGGGGCTGCGCGGTGCCAGGGGCCACCCGTCGAGCCGCACCGTGGTGACGTCCCGTCGGCAAAGCATCGGCAGGCGGGGGGCGTGCGGCGATCCGCAGCCGTTCCCGGGTCAAGCAGGCGTTCACATGTGCGTCACCCGTCGGGGGGATGTCGGGACAAGTCACCCGAGTGGGCCCAAGGTGCGGCAAACCTTCCGGCCTCCGCCGTGGAACGCCTGATTCCCCAGCTCATGCACCGAGTTTCGGCCGGAGGCGGGCCCTGAATGAGGGCCTCCGTATGCATCGCCATGTCGCCGGGCGGCTCCGGAGAGTAGTTGTGGCATGCCGATGCGCGCGGCAGCACTCACGAAGGGTTATGGTGGAAACCCCCCCTCGGGCCGGTCCGTCTCCCCCCCACGGACCGGCCCGTTTTTCTTGCCCGGCCGAGCGGCTGGAAGCATCGGCCGGAACCACTCGTTCCGCCCCCGTTGGCGGCCCACGGGCGCGGCGAGGGTAGGCTTCGCCTCCGGGGACTGCCATCCGGGCAGGGACCGCCCGCGGCCACGACCGGGCCGCACGCCGCGGCCTGTCCGATCCGTACGGAGGGGCTGACAATCACGTGAACCTGCGCGACAAGCTGCGTGGCCTGCTGGTCAGGCTGTACGCACGCCGGGTGGAAGGTCACCTGGACCACGCTCAGGTGCCCAAGCACATCGGCGTCATCATGGACGGCAACCGGCGCTGGGCGAAGGCCGCCGGTTCCAGCACCGTCGACGGCCACCGGGCCGGGGCCGGGAAGATCGAGGAGTTCCTCGGCTGGTGCAGTGAGACCGACGTCGAAGTCGTCACCCTCTGGCTCCTGTCCACGGACAACTTCGACCGCCCGCAGGAAGAGCTCGTCCCCCTGCTCGGCATCATCGAGGACGTCGTGCGCACCCTGGCCGCCGACGGCCGCTGGCGCGTGCACCACGTCGGCACGCCCGACCTGCTGCCCTCGGGACTGCAGACGATCCTCAAGGAGGCCGAGGAGACCACCGCGCACGTCGACGGCATAGTGGTCAACGTCGCCATCGGCTACGGCGGCCGCCAGGAGATCGCCGACGCCGTACGGTCGATGCTGCTCGACGCCCGGGACAAGGGCACCTCGATGGAGGCGCTCGCCGAGGCCGTCGACATCGACATGATCGGGCGTCACCTCTACACGAGCCACCAGCCCGACCCCGACCTGGTGATCCGCACCAGCGGCGAGCAGCGGCTGTCCGGATTCATGCTCTGGCAGACCGCCCACTCGGAGTACTACTTCTGTGACGTGTTCTGGCCGGCGTTCCGCAAGGTCGACTTCCTGCGGGCCATGCGCGACTACGCCGCCCGCCACCGCCGCTACGGCGGCTGACGTACCCGCAGACGGTCACCCGAACGCAGGACGTCCCACGTCACAGCGCCTCCCCATACCCCCTTGGTGACGCTTGTAACGCCGAGTTCACCGGCTCGCCGTCATATGCCGTTGCATGGCGACGCTCGTTCGAGGGCATAACCCAGACAGGTCGACGCCCGAACCACGGGTGTCGGATCTCAGCGGACGGCACGGGGCCGTCCGCCCGGGAGGCCCTTTGCACCAGCCCGATCGTGCGGTCACAGCACGGACGAAGAGGCGGAGGGCCGGTTCTCGGCCCGCGCAGGGCGGCCGACGACCGGTCCAGCTCCATACCGTCGCTCCCCGACCTCATCCGAGGGGGTACGTCCTTCCGTGGTGACCAGCACAAAGCGCCACAAGCCCGACCGGCGCACCTATGTTCTCGACACCAGCGTCCTGCTGGCCGACCCGAACGCCCTGAACCGCTTCGACGAGCACGAGGTCGTGCTCCCCATCGTCGTGGTCACGGAGCTGGAGGCCAAGCGGCACCATCCCGAACTCGGCTACTTCGCCCGGCAGGCCCTCCGCCTGCTCGACGAGTTGCGGGTCCGGCACGGTCGCCTCGACGCCCCCATCCCCACGGGGGACCTGGGCGGGACCGTCCGTGTCGAGCTCAATCACTCGGACCCCAGCGTGCTGCCCAGCGGCTACCGCCTGGGGGACAACGACTCCCGCATCCTCGCGGTCGCCCGCAATCTGCAGGCCGAGGGACTCGACGTCACCGTCGTGTCGAAGGACCTCCCGCTCAGGATCAAGGCGTCCTCCGTCGGACTCCTCGCCGAGGAGTACCGCGCGGAACTCGCCATCACGGACTCCTCCGGCTGGACCGGAATGTCCGAACTGACCCTGCCCGGCGAGCAGGTGGACATCCTCTTCGAGGAAGGCCACGTGTACGTGCCCGAGGTCTCCGGCCTCCCCGTGCACACGGGGCTGATGATCCAGTCGGAGCGCGGCAAGGCGCTCGGGCGGGTCACGGCCGACGGCAACGTGCGGGTCGTGCGCGGGGATCGTGAGGCGTTCGGCATCAAGGGCCGCAGTGCCGAGCAGCGGATCGCGCTCGACCTGCTGCTCGACCCGGACGTCGGGATCGTGTCGATGGGCGGCCGGGCCGGCACCGGCAAGTCGGCACTGGCGCTGTGCGCCGGTCTGGAGGCGGTGCTGGAGCGCCGTCAGCACCAGAAGGTGATGGTCTTCCGTCCGCTGTACGCGGTGGGCGGGCAGGAGCTGGGCTATCTGCCGGGCTCCGAGGCCGAGAAGATGAGTCCCTGGGCGCAGGCCGTCTTCGACACGCTGTCGGCGGTCACGTCCCGGGAGGTCATCGAGGAGGTCACCGCGCGCGGGATGCTGGAGGTCCTGCCGCTCACCCACATCCGGGGACGCTCGCTGCACGACGCGTTCGTGATCGTCGACGAGGCCCAGTCGCTGGAAAGGAACGTGCTTCTTACCGTTCTGTCCCGGATCGGAGCCAATTCACGGGTGGTTCTCACCCACGACGTGGCCCAGCGGGACAACCTCAGGGTCGGCCGGTACGACGGTGTCGTCGCCGTCGTCGAAAAGCTGAAGGGGCATCCGCTCTTCGCGCACGTGACCCTGACACGGTCCGAGAGGTCCCAGATCGCCGCCCTTGTGACCGAAATGCTCGAAGACGGGCAGATCTGACCGGTCGCAGTAAGTAGTAGCGCTTATGCGATAGTTGGCGCCGTCCGGAAAAGGCGAAGAGCCTAGCCGGGCGGCGCCTTCGCGTGTGGCCGTTCCGTGGAATTTCCTGCGCCAAACGGGATGTGAGCTTTCACACGCAACTCGGAATTGCCTTGCCCCGTCGGGTTACGGCAGAGTCTCACTCCTGTCAGGCCCCGCATACGACACACCTGTACCCCCAGCGGTACGGCACCACAAAAGCAACAGCATCAACTGCATAGCGATGTCGTATGCCGCCCGAGCAACACGCGGCGCTCCCCCCGAGGGAGTTGCCCACCGGGCCCGCGCCTCCCGTGACCCCGCAGTTGGGGAGGCCAGTGCCAGGGGCACGATTGCGTCCGCGAGGGTCACCGAAGCGGGCGATGCTGGAAGGAAACCGTGTGAGCCGGATCTCGGTCCGGGGATTCGCAGTGGCTTCGGCCACGGCGGTCACCGCTGTCGGAAGCGTCGTCGGCGTTGCCTCGGGCAGCACCGCGCAGAACAACGACGCGGAAGCGACGGCAACCGGCGCCACGCTGCTCGCGGACATCCCCGCGGGCCAGCAGGCCCAGGTGCAGACCGCGTCGCTGACGCAGCAGGCCGACGCACAGGCCATTCAGGCGGACGCGAGCGCGAAGAAGGACGCCGAGGAGGCCGCCCGCAAGGCCGCCGCCGACACGGCCATCGCCAAGAAGGAAGCCGCTGAGAAGGCCGCCGAGGCGGCCGCCAAGGAGCGCGCGGAGGCCAAGGCCGCCGCCAGCCGCTCCAAGGACATCTCCGACTTCCCCGTCGCGAGCTCCTACAGCATCGCCCAGATCCAGGCGATGGCGAGGCAGCTGGTGCCGTCGGGCCAGTTCCAGTGCTTCAGCAACATCGTGGACCACGAGTCCGACTGGAACTACAAGGCCGTCAACCCCTCCTCCGGGGCCTACGGCATGTTCCAGGCGCTGCCCGGCTCCAAGATGTCGTCCGTCGGCGCCGACTGGCGGACCAACCCGGCCACCCAGATCAAGTGGGGCCTCAACTACATGAACGACCGCTACGGCAGCCCCTGTGACGCCTGGTCGTTCTGGCAGGCCAACAACTGGTACTGAGCCGACCGGCCCCGGCCGATCCCGTCTCCTCGCGCGAGCCCCGCACCGTCGTCCGGTGCGGGGCTCGCGCCATGTACGGTCGGACGAACGACTCCTCGGGGGAGTGGTGCGCCAAGACGGGGGAAAAGGACGGATCATGTCGCGAGTGCCAGGGTGGCTCGGCCGGCTCGGTGCCGGACTGACCGAGATGAGCGAGCGGTACAACGAACGCCGCGCCGAGGCCGAACGGCAGCGGGACGACCCCGACTCCGTGACGCTCGCCGAGGACCACGTGCCGCCGCCCCCGGACTACGCCCCCGACGTCGCCGCCCGCCCCGATCCCGCGCTGGCCGTGCCGTGGGGCGTGCGGGTCGCGGCCGAGGCCGGCTGGCGACTCCTCGTCCTCGCGGGCACGCTCTGGGTGCTGATGCGGGTCATCAGCGCCGTCCAGCTCGTGGTGCTCTCGTTCGTCATCGCGCTGCTCATCACGGCGATGCTGCAGCCGACGGTGGCGCGTCTGCGGCGCCACGGCGTGCCGCGCGGACCGGCCACCGCGCTGACCGCCGTCCTCGGCTTCGTCGTCATGGGCCTCATCGGCTGGTTCGTGACCTGGCAGGTCATGGAGAACATCGACGACCTCTCGGGCCAGATCCAGGACGGCATCGACGAGTTGCGGAACTGGCTGCTGAACAGCCCCTTCCACGTCACGGACAAGCAGATCAACGAGATCGCCACCAACCTGCGTGAGGCCGTCGGGGCGAACACCGACCAGATCACCTCGGCGGGGCTCGAGGGTGTCACGGTCGTCGTCGAGGCGCTGACCGGGATCCTGCTGTCCGTCTTCTGCACGCTGTTCCTGCTCTACGACGGCAAGCGCATCTGGGAGTGGACGCTGAAGCTGGTGCCGGCGGCGGCGCGGCCGGGAGTGGCCGGAGCCGGTCCCGCGGCGTGGCGGACGCTGACGGCATATGTGCGGGGCACGGTGATCGTGGCGCTGATCGACGCCATCTTCATCGGTCTCGGGATCTACTTCCTCGACGTGCCCATGGCCGTGCCGCTGGCGGTGTTCATCTTCCTGTTCGCGTTCATCCCGCTGGTGGGCGCGGTGGTCTCCGGGGCACTGGCGGTCGTCGTCGCGCTGGTCACCCAGGGGGTGTTCACGGCCGTCATGACCCTGGTCGTGGTGCTGGCGGTGCAGCAGATCGAGGGGCACATCCTGCAGCCGTTCATCCTGGGGCGGGCCGTGCGGGTGCATCCCCTGGCGGTGGTGCTGTCGGTCGCGGCTGGCGGCATGGTGGCCGGGATCGGCGGTGCGGTCGTCGCCGTGCCGCTGGTCGCGGTGACGAACACGGTCGCCGGGTATCTGCGGTCGTACTCGCAGAAGTCGGCGCTGCGGCACTCGGTGCGGCCGCGCGGGGCCACGGCGGTCAGCGCCGAGCCGACGCCCGAGGCCCCCTCGGAGTAGCCGGAAACGCCGACAGGGCCCCGTCCACCGGTCAAGGTGGGCGGGGCCCTGTCGGCGTGAGAGGGGTGACCGAGGACTACTCGGCCAGCACCGCCTCGGCGTCCAGCGTGACGCCGACCGCCTGGATCACGGAGGCGATCTTGAACGCCTCCTGGACGACCTCGCGGTCGAGGCCGGCCTTGCGCAGCACCTGCTCGTGGGAGTCGAGGCACATGCCGCAGCCGTTGATGGCGGAGACCGCGAAGGACCACAGCTCGAAGTCGACCTTGTCGACGCCCGGGTTGCCGATGACGTTCATCCGCAGGCCGGCGCGCAGGGTGCCGTACTCGTGGTCCGACAGCAGGTGGCGGGTGCGGTAGAAGACGTTGTTCATCGCCATCACCGCGGCGGCGGCCTTGGCAGCCGTGTAGGCCTCCGGCGACAGGTTCGCCTTCGCCTCGGGCTCCAGCTCGCGCAGCACGATCGGGGAGCGCGAGGCGATGGCCGTCGACAGCACCGTGCCCCACAGCTGCTGGGCCGGAAGGTCGGAGTTGCCGATGACCGAGCCCAGGTTGAGCTTCAGGTCCTTGGCGTAGTCCGGTATCGCGGACTTCAGGGCATCCAGCGACATGTCAGATCACTCCCCGGAGAGCAGCGCGACGGGGTCGAGGGTCTCGTCGCCCTTCGACCAGTTGCAGGGGCACAGCTCGTCCGTCTGGAGCGCGTCCAGGACCCGGAGGACCTCCTTCGGGTTACGGCCGACCGAGCCCGCGGTCACCATCGAGAACTGGATCTCGTTGTTCTGGTCCACGATGAACACGGCGCGCTTGGCGAAGCCGTCCTCGCCCTCGATGCCGAGGTCGCGCATCAGCTCGTGCTTGGAGTCGGCCATCATCGGGAACGGCAGGTCGCGCAGGTCGTCGTGGTCCTTGCGCCAGGCGTGGTGGACGAACTCGGAGTCACCGGAGAAACCGAGGACCTGCGCGTCGCGGTCCGCGAACTCCTCGTTCAGCTTGCCGAAAGCGGCGATCTCGGTCGGGCACACGAAGGTGAAGTCCTTGGGCCACGCGAAGATGACCTTCCACTGACCCTCGTAGGTCTTGTGGTTGATCTGCTCGAACTCCTTGCCCTTCTCCAGCGAGACGCAGGCGGTCAGGTCGAACTCGGGGAACTTGTCACCGACGGTGAGCACACGCACTCCTTGCAGCGAAGAAACTCCCGGATCGCGGGGGTTTCCCATGGGTTGGACTGTGTTGATGTTGGCACAGGCTCGATTGATTACGGAAATAGCTACACTCGGTCGAGTTGATCGGAGGTAGTTATCAGTGACGCTCGGTAATAAACGCAGGCAACCCAGCCTCGCCCAGCTCCGTGCCTTCGCGGCGGTCGCCGAGCACCTTCATTTCCGGGACGCGGCGGCGGCGATCGGGATGAGCCAGCCCGCCCTCTCGGGTGCCGTGTCCGCTCTGGAGGAATCACTCGGAGTGACGCTCCTCGAGCGTACGACGCGCAAGGTGCTGCTCTCGCCCGAGGGTGAGCGGATCGCCGTACGGGTCAAGGCGGTTCTGGGGGAGGTCGGTGCGCTCCTGGAGGAGGCGGAGGCGGTCCGGGCGCCGTTCACCGGGGTGCTGCGGCTCGGGGTGATCCCGACGGTCGCGCCCTACCTGCTGCCGACGGTGCTGCGGCTCGTCCACGAACGGTATCCGCAGCTCGACCTCCAGGTGCACGAGGAGCAGACCGCCAGCCTGCTCGACGGTCTGGCCGGCGGGCGGCTGGACCTGCTGCTGCTCGCGGTGCCTCTCGGTGTCCCGGGCGTAGCCGAACTGCCTCTGTTCGACGAGGACTTCGTACTCGTCACGCCACTCGAGCACGAGCTCGGCGGGCGCGAGGGCATCCCGCGGCAGGCACTGCGCGAGCTCAACCTGCTGCTGCTGGACGAGGGGCACTGCCTGCGTGACCAGGCCCTCGACATCTGCCGGGAGGCCGGCCGCGACGACGTGCCGGTCACCACGACCGCCGCCGGGCTGTCCACGCTGGTCCAGCTCGTCGCGGGCGGACTCGGCGTGACGCTGCTGCCGCGCACCGCCCTGAAGGTGGAGATCTCCCGCAGCAACCAGCTCCTCACCGGGTACTTCGCCGACCCGGCCCCCACCCGCCGGATCGCACTGGCGATGCGGTCGGGAGCCGCACGCGGCGCGGAGTACGAGGAACTGGCGGCCGCCCTGCGGCAGGCCCTGCGGCCGCTGCCCGTACGGGTCCTGGACCAGGACGGCTGACGGCGCTCGCGCCGCCGGCCGGGTCCCGTACTTCCACGGGACCCGGCCAGGGCGCCGGACAGCTCGTACGGGACCCGGTCCTACTCGGTCCGCAGCCCGTCCGGCCGCATCAGTTTCAGCAGCGGCGGCAGGCTCAGCAGCGTCACCACCAGGACGACGCCCGCGCCGATGCCGGTCATCGACAGCACGCTCGGCCAGTCCACCCGGACCGATGTGTTGGTCATCCGCAGCAGCACCGCGCCCAGGGCCATGCCCACCGTCGCGGCGAGCAGCAGACCCAGCCCGATGGGGATCGCCGTCTGCCACAGCACCGACAGGCCGAGGGTGCGGCGCCGGGTGCCGAAGGCGACCAGGGACGACAGCAGCTTGCGGCGTTCGCGCAACTGCTCCAGCTGCGAGACCAGAAGACTCGCCCCGATCAGGGCCAGCACACACGCGGCTCCGACGGACAGACCGGTGCGGATGGTGGCGTAACGGTCGTCGCTCTCGATGCTGTGCCAGGTCATCGGCTGGGACGTCGGGTCGAGTCGCGCGGCCGTATTGCGCACGTGGTCGTAGGCGTCCGGCACCGAGGGGTCCACGCTCAGGAAGAGCCGCGTGGACATGAGCGTCTTGAGCTTCCCGGGCAGCGCGCCGGGGGTGATCAGGATGCCGCCGCGTTCGTACCCGGTGGGGTCCTCGCGGGACTCGGCCTGCCGGATGTTCCGCGGCACGGTCCAGGTGACCGTGCGGTCGCCGGCGCGGTCGGAGTCTTCCGATTCGGCCCACAGGGCCGTGCCGGGCACGGCCAGGCGATCGCTGTCGCTTTCGTACTCCGATCCCTTGGCCGCGAACACGTCACCGTCGCGGCAGGCGGGGAGCGTCGCGACTTCGCGCAGCGACGCGCAGTCGGCCACGGTGATCTGGACGAGGGCGTCCGCCTCGCGCTGGTCGCCGAGATGGAAATCCGACAGGGTGGTGACCTTGCGTACGCCCTCGGTGTCGCGGTACTGCGCGGCGACCGGGGCGGCGTCGCTGCCCTCCGGCACGTCCACGCTCATCTGCGCCCGCGAGACGTCGTACTGGGACGCCCTGGTGTAGTTGCCCTCCACCCCGGCGAACAGCATCTGCAGCGCGATCGCCCCGGCCACCGCCACCGCGATGCCGTTGACCATCCGGGCCGCCGCACCACTGCTCAACTGGAGCCTGCGTATGGCCAGTTGCCAGGCGACCCCGACCGAGCCGAGCCGGGCCACGACCGTCTCCACCACCCAGGGCAGCAGTGCCGTGACGCCGACCAGCAGGAGCATCACGCCGCCCACGACGAGGTACTGGTTGAAGTCCCCGCCGTCGTTGCCCTGCCCGATCATCGGGTAGAGCAGCGCGATCCCGCCCAGCGGCAGCAGCAGCCGCCACCACAGGCGGCGCCGCGAGGGCTTGGCCGTGCGCACCACGCCGAGGGGCTCGATGACCACGCCGCGCAGGGCGAGGATCGTCACCAGGACCGCGGCCGCCGGCACCGCCAGCGCGACCAGGACGGCCAGCAGGGGCGAGGGGTTCAGATAGCTGGGGAACACGCTGACGCGGAACACCTCGACCGAGGCCGCCAGTTCGCGTCCGAGCAGGAAGAACCCGGTGCCGAGGACGAGCCCCAGCACGGATCCGGCGAGTGCCTCGCCGGCGGCGATCCGCCGGGTCATCCGGCTGTCCGAGCCGACCAGCCGCAGCGCGGCCAGCCTGCGGTCGCGCCGCTCGCCGCCGAACCGTACGGCCGCGGCGATGAACACGGCGACCGGCATCAGCAGTACCACGAAGACGACCAGGACCAGCAGGAGCAGCACCGGGTCCCAGCGGTCGGACGACCCCAGGTCGTTGCCGAAGCGGTCGATCCGGGCGCCGCTCGCGGGGCCCTCCAGCACCTTCGCGAGCCCCTTGCCGCCCGCGAAGTACGCGAGTTCGTGGGAGCCGACGAGCCCCTGCTCGCCGATGGTGCCCGCGACGCGGTAGTCCAGGCGCTCCCGCAGCAGCTTGCCGTCGTCGGAGGCGAGCAGTTCCTTCAGCGCGGGGGAGACGACCATCTCGCCCACGGCCGGGAACGCCGGGACGCCCGGCGGCAGCGGCGCCCGGGGGCCCTCCGCCTCCAGGACCCGCCCGCGCACGTCCCTGTCCCGGAACGTGGTGTCCGCGTCCACGACGATCAGGGTGTCGTCGGCCTTGGGTATCTCCTGCTGGCTGAAGGTGTGGTCGCTGCGGGCCTCCTCGCGCCGGTCGCGTTCCGCCAGCGCGTTCGGGATGGCGGTGGTGAGCAGCAGCAGCGCCACTCCCAGTCCGACACCGACGGCCGTGAGCAGCGCCCGGGTCCATCCCTCGCGTCCGCCGGCGAAGGCGAACCGGACCCCCATGGCCAGGTCCCGGCTCCACTGCCCGACGCTCATACGACGCGCTCCATGTCACGGGACCTGCCGTCCCGGACGACGATCTCGCGGTCGGAGTAGGCGGCCACCCGGGCCTCGTGCGTGACGAGCACCACGGCCGCGTTGGCGGACCGGGCCGCGTCCGTCAGCAGCTCCATCACGCGCTCGCCGTTGTAGGAGTCGAGCGCCCCGGTCGGCTCGTCGGCGAAGACGACCCGCGGGTTGGTCACCAGCGAGCGCGCGACCGCGACCCGCTGTCCCTGACCTCCGGACACCTCTCCGGGCCGCTTCTTGCGGAGGTCGTCCACCTCCAGCCGTTCCATCCATGCGAGCGCGGCCCGCTCGGCCTCCTTGCGGGAGGAGCCGTTCAGCCGCAGCGGCAGCGCGACGTTCTCCACGCAGGTGAGTTCCGGCACGAGCTGCCCGAACTGGAACACGAACCCGAACTCCGAGCGGCGCAGCGCACTGCGCTCGGCGTCGCCCATGGCGGTCACCTCGCGCCCGTTGTACATGATCGTGCCCGAGTCGGGCATCACGATCCCGGCGAGGCAGTGCAGCAGCGTCGACTTGCCCGACCCGGACGGCCCCATCACGGCGACGACCTCGCCCGGGTGGATGGAGAACTCGGCGCCGTCGAGCGCGGTCGTCGGCCCGTACGCCTTGCGCAGGTCCTGGGCGGTGAGGAGCGAACCGGCGGGAATCGTCATCGGGTCACCGCCTCACGGAGCTTGTCCAGACGCGCCGCGGTCAGCTCCAGCCAGCGCAGGTCCGCCTCCAGGTGGAACAGCGCGTGGTCGCAGATGAGCTGGTCGGCCAGATCGCCCTTGCGCTTGCGGTCGGTGAGGATCCGCATGCTGCGCAGGTGTTCCGAGCGCTGGCCGTCGAGGATGTCACCGGCGTCGCGGTGGGTGAGCAGTGCGAGGACGACCTTGGTGTAGAGGGTCGACTGGAGGTACGGCTCCGGCTTCTCGGGTGTGGCGAGCCACCGCGCGACGTCGGTGACGCCGGCCTCGGTGATGGCGTACCGCTTGCGCTCGGGACCGTCGCCCGCCTCGATGCCGTCGACCTCGACGAGCCCGTTCTTCAGCAGGCGGGACATCGTCGAGTAGACCTGGCCGTAGTGGAGCGGCCGGTCGTGACCGAACTTCTCGTCGAAGGCCCGCTTCAGGTCGTAACCGTGACGCGGGCCGGACTCCAGGAGTCCGAGGAGTGTGTGACCGATGGACATGGCAGGACTGTACACGGGGTGTATACGCGGTATGTATACGCCGAGTGTGTAGGTCATGGCGTGGGGTGGGGCCGTGCAGGTCGGAGCGTGTTGTCACGCTTTGGTAACAGCGGTGCGGCCCGGGTGGTCAGGCCGACGGCGGGCCGGAGGCGGGCCCCGCCGGAGGCCGCCCCCGCCGGGGCAGGGGCCCGGTATCCCGCGGCAGGCGCCCCGCCTCCGCCAGTGCCTTCCGGAGCAGGAACTCGATCTGCGCGTTGGCCGACCGCAGCTCGTCCCCGGCCCATCGCGCGAGCGCCTCGTACACCGCGGGATCCAGCCGCAGCAGCACCTGCTTGCGCTGCTGCTGCGGCCGGCGCTGCGGGCCCTGGCTTTCGGGAGGGACCGTCACTGGTAGAGGGACCCGGTGTTGAGGACCGGCTGCGCGGCCCGGTCACCGCACAGCACCACCATCAGATTGGAGACCATCGCCGCCTTCCGTTCGGAGTCCAGCTCCACGATGTCCCGCTCGGTGATCCGGGCGATCGCGGCCTCCACCATGCCCACCGCGCCGTCCACGATCTGGCGCCGCGCCGCGACCACCGCTCCGGCCTGCTGCCGCTGGAGCATCGCCGAGGCGATCTCGGGGGCGTAGGCGAGGTGCGTGAAGCGGGACTCGATGATCTGCACGCCGGCCGCCTCCACGCGCGCGTGCAGCTCCACGGCGAGCTTCTCGGTGATCTCCTCGGCGTTGCCGCGCAGCGAGAGGCCGTCCTCCTCGTGCGCGTCGTAGGGGTACTCGATGGCGATGTGCCGCACGGCCGCCTCGGTCTGGGTGGAGACGAACTCGATGTAGTCGTCGACCTCGAAGGTGGCCTGGGCGGTGTCCTCCACGCGCCAGACCACGACGGCGGCGAGCTCGATCGGGTTGCCGTAGGCGTCGTTGACCTTGAGGACGGCGGTCTCGTGGTTGCGCACCCGCGTCGAGATCTTCGTGCGCGAGGTGAAGGGGTTCACCCAGCGCAGGCCGTCCTGCCGGATGGTGCCCCGGTAGCGGCCGAAGAGCTGGACGACCCGGGCCTCGCCGGGGGCGACCATGTTCAGTCCGCACATGGCGAGGAACGCGGCGAGCGCGACCAGGATGCCGCCGATGATCAGCGCGGCCTGCGCGCCGGCCGCGTGCAGCGTGGTGGCGGCCGCGATCAGCCCGGCGCCGGCCAGCAGCCCGAGCAGGCCCAGCAGCAGGGCGAGCCCGCCGCCGATGCTGTGGGCGGTGAACTCCCGCACGCGGGGCGCCGGCATCTCGGGCACGTCGGCCGTGACCTGCGGTTCCGAAGTGGACATGGGTGATCCCCCGTTTCTCCTGGGAAGCCGCTCCTGCTTAGCTTCCGTCTATCTAAGTGATATCACTTTTCCCGCTCCTGGCAACCCTGTGGGTGTCTCGAACGTCGGTTCCGTTGGGAATGGGTGCTGATTGTCACGTCCGCAAAGGGCCGGATCGGCTGCCCTATCTCTTATCTCCCGGTGTTAGCTTTCTGAGCTGACCTGAGCGGCGAACCTGTGTGACGCGTGAGCACACATGAACGAAGCGGAGCGGATCGGACCCATGGGACGAGCGGAAGAGAGACGCGCCAGACAGCGCGCCGGGCGCCGGGCGGCACCCAAGAGCCACCGTTCGTCGGAGGCGCCGGCGAAGGGCGGCATACGCAGGCTCTTCACCTGGAAGAAGATCCTCGGCACCTTCCTCGGTCTGTGCCTGCTGGGCATGGGTGCCTTCATCGTGCTGTACATGGTGATCGGGATCCCCGAGGGGAACGCCGACGCCAAGCGGCAGAGCAACATCTACAAGTACAGCGACGGCTCGATCATGGCCCGCGACGGCAAGGTCAACCGTGAGAACGTCGACCTGTCCCGGGTCCCCAAGGGCGTGCGGCTGACCTTCGTCGCCGCCGAGAACAAGACCTTCTTCAAGGACTCCGGCGTCGACTTCAAGGGCACCGCCCGCGGCCTGTTCAACACGCTGTCGGGCCGGGGCGCGCAGGGCGGTTCGACCATCACCCAGCAGTACGTCAAGAACTACTACCTCACGCAGGAACAGACCGTCTCGCGCAAGCTGAAGGAGATGGTCATCTCGCTGAAGCTGGACCGGGAGAAGTCCAAGGACTACATCCTCGCCGGCTACATCAACACCAGCTACTACGGCCGCAACGCCTACGGCATCCAGGCCGCCGCCCAGGCCTACTACCGCAAGGACGCCCAGGACCTCACGGTCGCGCAGGGCGCCTACCTCGCCGCACTCCTCCAGGCTCCCAGCCAGTACGACTGGGCCGTCGCCTCGAAGGACGGTAAGAAACTGGTGAAGGCGCGCTGGAACTACGTCCTGGACAACATGGTCGACGAGGGCTGGCTGAGCGCGTCCGAGCGGGCCGGCATGAAGTTCCCGGAACCGGAGGAGCCCAAGCCCGCCCCCGGCATGGAGGGCCAGAAGGGCTACCTGGTCAACTCGGCCAACGCGGCACTGGAGAAGCAGCTCGTCGCCGAAGGCACGGCCGACAACGCCAAGGAAGCCGAGGCGATGGTCAACGCCGGCGGCTGGACCCTCACGCTCAACATCGACAAGAAGAAGCAGGCGGCGCTGGAGAAGTCCGTCAAGCAGCAGCTGACCAGCAGGCTCGACCCCGACAAGCGCAAGGTCGACGGGGACGTCCAGGCCGGCGCCGCGTCCGTGAACCCGAAGACGGGCGCCGTGGTCGCGATGTACGGCGGCGAGGACTACTTCAAGCACTACACGAACAACGCCACCCGCGCCGACTACCAGCCGGCCTCCACCTTCAAGCCGGTCATCCTGGCCGCGGCGCTGGAGGAGCAGGCGAAGACGCAGGACGGCAAGCCGATCACGGCCAACACGGTCTACGACGGCACGAGCAAGCGCCCGGTCGTGGAGGACGGCACCAAGGTGGGCTTCGCCCCCGAGAACGAGGACGACCGGAACTACGGCCCGATCTCCGTCCAGACGGCCATGAACAAGTCCGTCAACTCCGTCTTCGCGCAGATGGGTGTCGACGTCGGCATGTCCGAAGTGGTGAAGGTCGCGGGCAAGCTCGGCATGGACACCGGCAACATGGAGGCCGTGCCCGCACAGACCCTGGGCAGCATGGGCGCCAGCCCCCTGCAGATGGCGGGTGTCTACGCGACCCTCGACAACCACGGCAGGAAGGTCACCCCGGCCATCCTCAAGTCGGCCGATCACCTCAACCAGAACGTCACCATGCCCGACCCGGTCGGCGACGAGGTCATCAGCCGCGAGGCCGCCGACTCGGTCACCTCGGTGCTGACCGGCGTGGTCGACGACGGCACCGCCCAGGCGTCCGTGCGCAACAACCCCCTGCGCGACGGCCAGCAGGTCGCGGGCAAGACGGGAACGTCCGACAACAACAAGTCGGCCTGGTTCACCGGCTACACGCCGAAGCTGGTCACCTCGGTGGGCCTGTTCGGCGAGGACGCCAAGACCCACGCCCAGGTTCCGATGTACAAGGCGCTCGGCGAGCCCCGGATCAACGGCGGCGACTACCCGGCGCGGATCTGGGCGCAGTACACCTTCGGCGTGATGGGCGACGTCACCAAGTTCGACCTGGAGACCCGGCAGGGCGCGGCCGTCCAGCCGACCTGGACGCCGACGCCCACGCAGGAGCCCACGACCGAGGAGCCGACGCAGGAGCCGACGACCGAGGAGCCCTCGTCGTCCCCGCCGCCGACGACGGAGAAGCCCTCGTCCTCCCCGCCGGCCACCCCGTCGACGAACCCGCCCAGCATCACCCCGCCCACCACCCCGCAGACGACACCGCCGAACGACGGTGGCGGCGACCCGTTCGACCCGGTCAAGCCAGGCGACGGCGGACAGGGCGGATAGCCGGAGGCACGGCGAAGGGCGCCCGGCGAACACCGGGCGCCCTATCCAAGGTCGCCGCCCTCGGGAACATTGCCCTCGGGTGGGAGAAGAACCGCCCCCGGCGACACTCCGGGGGCGGTCCTGTGCCGGTCGGCCTCACGCGTCCGGGACGGTCAGCCGCGGTTCAGCTCGAACCAGACCACCTTGCCCGTGCTGAGCCGGGTCGCGCCCCAGCGCCGGGCCAGCCGGTTCACCAGGTACAGCCCGCGCCCGCCCTCGTCGGTCGCGCGTGCCTGGCGCAGCCGCGGCAGCTGCGGCACGTCGTCGCCGACCTCGCAGCGCAGCACGTCCGTGCGCAGCAGGCGCAACGTGACCGGCCGGGACGCGTACCGCACGGCGTTCGTCACGACCTCGCTGACCAGCAGCTCGACGGAGTCGCTCAGCTCCTCCAGGCCCCAGCGCGACAGCGCGCGCCTCGCCAGCCGGCGGGCCCGGCCGGGGGCCGCGTCCTCCGGCTCCAGGAACCAGTACGCCACGTCGCTCGGCGCGATCCCGTCGAAGCGGGCGGCGAGCAGCGCGATGTCGTCGTCCCGGTCGCCCGGGCCGAGCATGTCGAGCACCTCGTCGCACAGTGCCTCCAGGGGCGGCGGATGGTCCGGCCCGGTGAGCTGCGCGACCGCGGCCAGCTTCTCCCGCAGCTGCTCGATGCCGGTCCACACGTCACGCAGCCGGGACTCGACCAGGCCGTCGGTGTAGAGCAGCAGCGTCCCGCCGGCGGGCGCGTCCAGCTCCACCGCCTCGAAGTCCACGCCGCCCACCCCGATCGGGGCCCCGGCGGGCACGCGCAGTACCTCGGCGCGACCGCCCAGATGGAGCAGGACGGGCGGCGGATGACCGGCGTTGGCGATGGTGATGCGGTGCGATACCGGGTCGTACACGGCGTAGAGGCACGTCGCCATACGGTCCACGCCGAGGCGCTGGGCCTGTTCGTCGAGGTGGTGCAGGACCTCCTGCGGCGGCAGGTCGAGGCCGGCGAGGGTCTGGGCCGTGGTGCGCAACTGGCCCATGATGGCGGCCGAGGTCATGGAGTGGCCCATGACGTCACCGACGACCAGGGCGACCCGGCTGCCGGGCAGCGGGATCGCGTCGTACCAGTCGCCGCCCACCCGGGCCGTCTCCGCCGCCGGCAGGTACCGGGAGGCCAGCCGCACGCCCGTGGGGCGGGGCAGCGTCTCGGGCAGCATGGTGCGCTGCAGCTCGTCCGCGATGTAGGCCTCGCGGCCGTACAGCACGGCCTTGTCGATGCCGAGGGCGCTGTGCGTGGCGAGCTGGGCGGCGACCAGGAGGTCGTCCGGGTCGAACGCGATGCGCTCGGGACGGCGCAGGAACAGGGCGGCACCGATCACGCGGCGCCGTCCGCGCAGCGGGGCGAGGATCGCGCGCTGCCCGTCCGGCACGGCGAAGCCGCCGTCCTCCCCGAGCAGTTCCGGCAGCGCGGCGCGGGCCGCGGGGGCGTCGGTGAACACCGGGCGCACGCCCCGCAGCACCTCCGCGAGCGCACTGCCGGGCCGCACCTCGCACAGCTCCGCGCCGACCGTGTCCAGTTCGTTCGGCTCGGGCTGCGCGGCCGGCAGGAAGCCGTTCTCGGTGTCGCGCTCCGCCGGTATCCGGTCGGTGCGGCGCAGCCGCAGCACCAGCGGGCCGGTGGGCCGCTCGTCACCGACGGGCAGCGGATCGCGCAGGTAGACCAGGATCGCGTCGGAGAAGGTGGGCACGGTGGCCCGGCACAGCCCCATGACGATCTCGTCCAGGTCGATGCCGCGGGCGATCCGCCGGGTGGCGGCCCCCACGAACCTGAGCCGGTCTCCGTCCCGCCGCATCGGCGTGGGGCGGCCGGGCGGCAGGCTCTGGCCGCTGCGGCGCTCCTGCCCGTCGCTGGTCACCGGCGGCCGGTCCTGTTCGTCGGCCGGCTGGACCGGAATGCCCTCGGGGGCGGGGCGCGGCCGAGGCGTCTCACGCTCGGCGGTCTGCTCGGCACCCGGCTGGGAGTGCTCGGAGGCGGGGTCGCTCACGGTGTCCTTGCCCTTGCCGAACGGCGTGGAGGTGCCCGGCTCCGACGTGCCCGTGCTGTGTGCCGTCGTGACCGGAACGCTGACGTCGCCGCCGGGGCGGCCCTGTACCGGTAAGGCGCCGGGCGCACGCGCCGGTGCCGGGGTATGCACGAGAGCCCCGCGGGGGTCCGCAGGGTCGGCGCCCGCCTGGGGGCGTTCGAACGAGGTCGGCTGCTCCGTCACGCGTGTCGAATCCATCCGTCCGGGGCTGCGCGCCGCGCGCGCAGTGGGTCCCGCCGAAACTCCGATACCCGGATTACGTGCCCCAGGAACGGAATTCCCGCGTGGTCAGAGGTTGTTCCTGTGCCACCGGCGGACCGTCTGCGGCCCGCAGGAGCCTTCTGACGGCCCTCAGGGCCTGTGGCGCAAGCCCTTCCGGTGTTGCCCTCGTACCCCTCGCTCACGTCCTGCCGCCCCTCGGTGACGATCGGTCAAGCCCAGCGCGTGCTCCGGTAGTTGCCGCCGCGCGCCCTTGCGGAGGACGATCCTACGTTTCTTGCCCGGGGGCGCATCAAGGGTCTCATGAGGACACATGCGCGGGCGTCCGATCCCAGTCCTCCGGCAGTGACGGTACAGCCCAGGAGGGGTCCGGGCGCCAGTGCTGCCAGCCTTCCGAGAACGGCGGACCCCAGGCGCGGATCACCTCCACCGCGTCCCGCCCCGCCTGCTGTACCTTTTCCGCCAGTTGGTCGTCCATCAGCCCGTCCCGGCGGGCCTGGGCGAACTCGTCCTCGTCCCGCCAGTGCCAACTGCGGTCGGGATGGACGGAGATGTCCAGGAAGTGGTCGACGGAGTCGACGCCGCCAGCCCAACGGGCCAGGGGGTCCTCCAGGTTCACGTACCAGTTCTTGAACCGCCACCCCGGCTCCCAGAACAGCCACACCGACCAGGGCTCGCCGGGCCGGGCCAGCTTCAGCACGCCCGTGCCGAACCACCGGTCGCGCTGCACGGTCCGCGGCTTGGTGTAGCGCGACTCCAGCGGCTCCAGGTGTACGGGCGTGCCGTCGGCGAGCACGGGCTTCACGCACTCGGTGCCGGGCGCCAGCCACACGGCGAGCAGGTCCGCGTCGTCCCGGACGACGGTGACGGGCCGCGCGATGTGCACCTGCGTGCCGCCGTTCTCCCGGTATCGCCACAGGATGCGGCTCCCGGGCGCCCAGAAGCCTGCCGCACCGCCCGTTTCCACGCGTCTCATCGCTCCACCGTCTGCCATGACCAGATATTAGGTGCCGTAGGCATACGACGCTGCGGCGCGTGTCACGGTTCACGCGCCGGGCACACGAACGAGCCCCTTCGTCACGGGTGCGTCATCCGCAGGACATCGAGCGCCTCGTCGAGCTGCTCCGCGGTCAGGTCCCCGCGCTCCACGTACCCGCCGTCCAGCACGACCTGACGGATGGTCTTTCGCTCGGCCAGCGCCTTCTTGGCGACCTTCGCGGCCTCCTCGTACCCGATGTACTTGTTCAGCGGGGTCACGACGGAGGGGGAGGACTCCGCGTACTCCCGCGCCCGCTCGCGGTTCGCGGTGATGCCGTCGACGGTCCGGTCGGCGAGGAGCCGCGTGGCGTTGGCCAGCAGCCGGATCGACTCCAGCACGTTCTTGGCGATGACGGGCAGCATCACGTTGAGCTCGAAGTTGCCGGCGGCGCCGGCGGTCGCGACGGTGGCGTCGTTGCCCACGACCTGGGCCGCCACCATCAGCACCGCCTCGGGAATGACCGGATTCACCTTGCCCGGCATGATCGAGGAGCCGGGCTGGAGGTCGGGCAGGGCGATCTCGGCGAGGCCGGTGCGCGGTCCCGAGGACATCCAGCGCAGGTCGTTGGCGATCTTCGTCAGCCCCACCGCGATGGTCCGCAGCTGGCCGCTGGTCTCGACGATGCCGTCCCGGGCGCCCTGCGCCTCGAAGTGGTTGCGGGCCTCGGTGAGGGGCAGCCCCGTCGTACGGGCCACTTCCTCGATCACGGCGGCGGAGAAGCCGGGAGGGGTGTTGATGCCCGTGCCCACGGCCGTACCGCCCAGCGGCAGCTCAGCGAGCCGGGGGAGGGCGGCCTCCAGACGCTCGATGCCATAACGCACCTGGGCCGCGTATCCGCCGAACTCCTGGCCCAGCGTCACGGGCGTGGCGTCCATGAGGTGCGTCCGACCGGACTTCACCACATCGGCGAACTCCTCGGCCTTGCGCTCCAGGGAGGCGGCGAGATGCTCCAGGGCCGGGATCAGGTCGCGCGTCACCGCGGCGGTGGCGGCGATGTGGATCGAGGACGGGAAGACGTCGTTGGAGGACTGGGAGGCGTTGACGTGGTCGTTGGGGTGCACGCCGCTGCCCAGCCGCTCGCTCGCCAGCGTGGCGATGACCTCGTTGGTGTTCATGTTGGACGAGGTCCCCGACCCGGTCTGGAACACGTCGACCGGGAAGTGCTCGTCCCACCTGCCCTCGGCGACCTCCCCGGCCGCCTCCTGGATCGCCTGCGCGACGTCCTTGTCCAGGACCCCCAGCTCCGCGTTGACCTTGGCCGCCGCCCCCTTGATGCGGGCCAGTGCCTCGATGTGCGCACGCTCGATGCGCTGCCCGGAGACGGGGAAGTTCTCCACGGCCCGCTGGGTCTGGGCACGCCACTTGGCGTGCGCGGGCACCCGCACCTCGCCCATGGAGTCGTGCTCGGTGCGGTACTCGGTCCTGTCCTGCTCGTCGGTCATCGACGATCACCTCCACGTGTCACAGCGTCAGCGCCGCGACCACTGTTCCCCGCGGAGGCGAATCATCACCGCCGTGGTCAGGCGAGTCCGGGCCCGCGTACCGGAATGGAGGTGAACGTGGGCGCGGGCGCGGGGTCCTGGAAGAAGTCGTTGCCCTTGTCGTCGACGACGATGAAGGCCGGGAAGTCCTCGACCTCGATCTTCCAGACGGCCTCCATGCCGAGCTCCTCGTACTCGACGACCTCGACCTTCTTGATGCAGTCCTGGGCCAGGCGCGCGGCCGGGCCGCCGATGGAGCCCAGGTAGAAGCCGCCGTGGGCGTCGCACGCGTCGGTGACCTGCTTGCTGCGGTTGCCCTTGGCGAGCATCACCTTGGAGCCGCCCGCCGCCTGGAACTGCTCCACGTAGGAGTCCATCCGGCCGGCCGTGGTCGGGCCGAAGGAGCCCGACGCGTAACCCTCGGGCGTCTTGGCCGGACCGGCGTAGTACACCGGGTGGTCCTTCAGGTACTGCGGCATCTCCTCGCCCGCGTCCAGCCGCTCCTTGATCTTGGCGTGCGCGATGTCACGCGCCACGACGAGCGGGCCGGTCAGGGACAGGCGGGTCTTCACCGGGTACTTGGTGAGCTCCGCGAGGATCGTCTCCATCGGCTGGTTCAGGTCGATCTTCACGACGTCGCCGCTCTCGTCGAGCTGCTCGTCGGTCGTCTCCGGCAGGAAGCGCGCCGGGTCCGTCTCCAGCTGCTCCAGGAAGACGCCCTCCGCGGTGATCTTCGCGACGGCCTGGCGGTCGGCGGAGCAGGAGACCGCGATGGCCACCGGGCAGGACGCGCCGTGCCGGGGCAGGCGCACCACGCGCACGTCGTGGCAGAAGTACTTGCCGCCGAACTGGGCGCCGATGCCGATCTTCTGTGTCAGCTCGAAGACCTTCTGCTCCAGCTCCTTGTCGCGGAAGCCGTGCCCGAGCTCGGAGCCCTCGGCCGGGATCTCGTCCAGGTAGTGCGCGGAGGCGTACTTCGCGGTCTTCAGCGCGTACTCGGCGGACGTACCGCCGACCACGATCGCCAGGTGGTAGGGCGGGCAGGCCGCCGTGCCCAGCGAGCGGATCTTCTCCTCCAGGAACTTCATCATGGAGGACTCGTTCAGGACGGCCTTCGTCTCCTGGTACAGGAACGACTTGTTGGCCGAGCCGCCGCCCTTGGCCATGAAGAGGAACTTGTAGGCGCCGCCGTCCGCCGCGTACAGCTCGATCTGCGCGGGGAGGTTGGAACCGGTGTTCTTCTCCTCCCACATGGTGAGCGGGGCCATCTGCGAGTAGCGCAGGTTGAGGTTCTGGTACGCGTCGTAGATGCCGCGGCTCAGGGCCTCCTCGTCGCGGCCCTGGGTCAGCACGTTCTGCCCGCGCTTGCCCATGACGATCGCCGTGCCGGTGTCCTGGCACATGGGCAGCACGCCGGCCGCCGCGATGTTGGCGTTCTTCAGCAGGTCCAGCGCCACGAACTTGTCGTTGCCCGACGCCCCGGGGTCGTCGATGATGCGGCGCAGCTGCGCGAGGTGGGCCGGGCGCAGGTAGTGCTGGATGTCGTGGATCGCCTCTTCGGCGAGCTTGCGCAGCGCCTCCGGCTCCACCTGGAGGAAGGTCCGCCCGTCCGGCCCCTCGACCGTGGAGACACCCTCGGAGGTCACCAGCCGGTACGGGGTGGTGTCCTCTCCTTGCGGGAGCAGATCGGTGTACGCGAACTCAGGCATCTCAGCCCATTCCTCACTCGGCAGACGACGGCCCGCCTCCGTTGGCGGGCGCCAACCAGCGTAGAACCTGCCGCTGACAGCGAGCCTGTGAGGTAAGGCTCAGTTCGTCCTGCCCGGTCTCGGAGGGGGGTATCGCGATCTATCGTGTTTCGGTACGCTGCTGTCGTGGACCTTCAGAAGCAGGACCTCCAGAAGCCGGATCCGCCGCGGCAGGGCGTGCCCGCCGCCTCCGGGCTCCGCGCGTCCGACGCCGAGCGCGACCGCATCGCCGACCTCCTGCACGACGCGTTGGCCGAGGGCCGCCTCACCGTGGACGAGCATGCCGAGCGCGTCGAGGGGGTGCTGCGCGCCAGGACCGTCGGCGAGCTAGAGGTTTTCGTGCGGGACCTGCCCGCGGCCCACCGCCAGGGCCTCGGCCCGGCCCGGACCCCGGCCCCCTGGCGCCCCACCGCCGGTGCCATCCCCATCGACCCGGACGACAACGTGGTCGCGGTGTTCAGCGCCGCCGTCCGCAAGGGGCGCCGGCGCGTGGGCCGCCGGATCCACGCCTACGCGATCTTCGGCAGCGTCGAGATAGACCTCAGCGAGGCCCTCTTCGACCACCAGCAGGTCGTCGTCAAGTCCTTCGCGATCTTCGGCAGCGTCGACATCCGCGTCCCGGAGAACGTGTCGCTGCGCGGCATGGGCGGCGGCGTCCTCGGCAGCTTCGAGGTGGCCACGCTCGACTCGGACGACCCGGAGGCCCCCATCGTCTACGTCGACGGCTGGGCCGTCCTGGGCAGCGTCGATGCCCGGCCGAGGCGGGGCAAGGTCGTCGCGGACATCCTGGA
This sequence comes from Streptomyces sp. NRRL B-1140, assembly GCF_001280065.1. Taxonomy (GTDB): domain Bacteria; phylum Actinomycetota; class Actinomycetes; order Streptomycetales; family Streptomycetaceae; genus Streptomyces. The sequence continues at coordinate 52,824 of NZ_LGEA01000162.1, read as the reverse complement.
CCGGGTGCAGCGCAAGGTCGACCGGAGTTTGCGCAGACACCTGGGGCATTGACAGCCGCGAACGCTCCGAAACCGGCGGTTCGGAACTCAGTGCATAGGCGCGCGTACAGCGGGTAGGCCTTGCTGCATCGTCGCTCGCTCGCGAAGCCGTCGTCAGGAGTAGACCGTGCTGCAACCGCCGCATTCGTCCCTGCAGGTCGCTGCCGTTCCGGCCCCGCGGGTGCCGGCGCGAGACAGGGACCAGGACGCCCCGTGGCACACCGAGGCCGTGTGCCGGCGCGACGAGGCCGGCTTGTTCTTCGCCCCCTCCAAGGAACCGACCGCCGCGAGGCTGTCGCGGGAGGAAGCGGCGAAGCGGGTCTGCGCCCGCTGTCCCGTGATGGTCGAGTGCCGCGAACACGCCCTGCTGCAGCCCGAGCCCTACGGAGTCTGGGGTGGTCTCACCGCCGCGGAACGCCGCGTGGTGCTGGCCCGGCGGCGCCGCCGCGAGATGGAACTGAAGAAGACGGCCCGCCCGGCGGACCGGATAGCCGCGGCCGGCTGACGGCCGAGCGGCACGAGAAGGGCGTCCCCGCCGCACCGGGGACGCCCTTTCGTTCAACCGGCCCTCATGGGCCCGGCCCGGGCGGCGCTACTTGCCCTTGTCGAAGTCGATCGCGCTGTAGGCCCGCAGCTTGCTCAGCCGGTGCTCGGAGGAGATCCGGCGGACCGTGCCCGACCGCGACCGCATCACGATCGAGTCGGTCGTCGCGGTCTCCGCCCGGTAGCGCACCCCGCGCAGCAGCTCGCCGTCGGTGATGCCGGTCGCCACGAAGAACACGTTCTCGCCGGTGACGAGGTCCTCGGTCGTCAGCACCCGGTCGAGGTCGTGCCCCGCGTCGATCGCCCGCTGCCGCTCCTCGTCGTCCTTGGGCCACAGCTTGCCCTGGATCGTGCCGCCCAGGCACTTCACCGCGCAGGCCGAGATGATGCCCTCGGGCGTACCGCCGATGCCGAGCAGCAGATCGACCCCGGTGCCCTCCCGCAGCGCCAGGATCGAGCCGGCCACGTCGCCGTCGGAGATCAGCTTGATGCGTGCCCCGGTGTCCCGGATCTCCTTGATGATGCCCTCGTGCCGCGGGCGGTCCAGGATCACCACCGTCACGTCCTCCGGCGCGGACCGCTTCGCCTTGGCGACGCGGCGGATGTTCACCGCAACCGGGGCGTTGATGTCGACGAAGTCGGCCGCCTCGGGCCCGGTGACCAGCTTGTCCATGTAGAAGACGGCGGACGGGTCGAACATGGACCCGCGCTCCGCGGCGGCCAGCACCGCGATCGCGTTCGTCATGCCCTTCGCGGTCAGCGTGGTGCCGTCGATCGGGTCCACGGCGATGTCGCACTCGGGCCCGGTCCCGTCGCCCACGTGCTCCCCGTTGAACAGCATCGGGGCTTCGTCCTTCTCGCCCTCGCCGATGACGACGACGCCGTTCATCGAGACGGTGGAGACGAGGGTCCGCATGGCACGCACCGCGGCACCGTCGGCGCCGTTCTTGTCACCCCGCCCGACCCAGCGGCCCGCGGCCATCGCCGCCGCCTCGGTGACCCGGACGAGCTCCAGGGCGAGGTTGCGGTCGGGAGCCTCGGAGGGCACATCGAGTTCGGACGGCAAATGATGATGTTCGGTCATCGGAGCGCACCTTTCTGTACGGCGACGGCCGGATGAGGGTGTTGTCGCCCGACTCTATCCCCGAGTCGGCAAAATGAGCAGGGGCCCCCACGGATGAGCGCCGCAGGGACCTGCGACGATAGGGGGCGTGGCAGGCGAGAACGGCAAGCAGAAGACGGCGCGGGACATGATCCTCTCGATGGGGATCATCATCCTGGTGGCGGGCTTCGTGTACCTCTTCATCCCGCACGACGACAGCGCGCCCGAGGTCAAGGCCGTCGACTACCGGGTCGAGCTGCTCACGGCACGCCGCGCCGCCTCCTACCCCGTGGCCGCGCCCGAGGGCCTGCCCGGCGCATGGAAGGCCACCTCCGTCCGCTTCCGGGGCGACGAGTACGACGCCTGGCACCTCGGCTTCCACGATCCCGAGGGGGAGTACGTGGCGGTCGAGCAGTCCACTCAGCGCCGCCCCGTCTTCCTGGACGAGGCGACACAGGGCGCTCACGAGACCGGGAAGACCCAGAAGATCGACGGCGAGACCTGGACCCGTTACGAGGGCGGCCGCTACGACGCGCTGGTCCTGCAGGGCACCAAGGGTTCGACGACGGTCGTGACGGGCACCGCGTCGTTCGCGCAGCTGGCGAGGATGGCCGGGGCGCTGGAGACGAAGTAGGCGCACGAGGAAGGCCCCCGGCGTTCTCGGGTTCGAACCCGAGAACGCCGGGGGCCTTTGCCGTCTTCGCAGGTCAGACGGTCGTGACGACCTGGTCGAACTCCAGGCGCGGGGAGCGCGGGTGGTAGGCGTCCGGGCCGGGGCGGCCGATGTTGACGACCATCAGCGGGGTGTGGTCGTCGTCCAGGAACTCCTTGCGGACACCCTCGAAGTCGAAGCCGGTCATCGGGCCGGCGGCGAGACCGGCGGCGCGCACACCGACGATGAAGTACGCGGCCTGGAGGGCGGCGTTCAGCGCGGCGGCGTTCTCGCGGGCCGGGCGCTCGGTGAAGAAGACGTCCTTGATCTGCGGGGCGGCCGGGAACAGGTGCGGCAGCTCCTCGTGGAACTCGTTGTCCGCGGACAGGATCGCCACCAGCGGGGCGCTCGCCGTCTTGGGCCGGTTGCCCTCGGCCATGTGCGTCACCAGGCGCTCGCGGGCCTCGGGGGAGCGGACCAGGGTGATGCGCAGCGGGGTCTGGTTGAAGGCGGTCGGACCGTACTTGACCAGGTCGTAGATCGCCTGCACCTGCTCGTCGGTCACCGGCTCGTCGGTGAAGGTGTTGGCGGACCGGGCCTCGCGGAACAGCAGGTCCTGGGCGGCGGGGTCAAGAACGAGGGTCATGAATGCACTTTCTCGTGTCTGGTCCGGAAGATCGGCTGACGTCTTCGACCGTACGCCAGTGAAGTTCAACGTTCAACTAACCTGAGGGTGTCGTGTGTCACCCCGAGCCGAACGACCCGGTCGGTCACTCCGTGTCCGCGTCCTCCGCGTCCTCCGCGGCCTCCTCCGCCAGCGCCGCGTCCAGCCGCGCCCGGGCCCCGTCCAGCCAGCGCCGGCACACCTTCGCCAGCTCCTCGCCGCGCTCCCAGAGCGCCAGGGACTCCTCCAGCGTCGTGCCGCCCGCCTCCAGGCGCCGGACGACCTCGATCAGCTCGTCCCGCGCCTGCTCGTACCCGAGCGCCTCGCTCGTGCCCGGTGTCTCGTCAACCTCGCTGGTCATCCACCCACCCTATGTGTCCACTCGTACGGAGAACTCACCCTCGGAGACCCGCGCGCGCAGGGCCTCGCCGGCCTCCACCTCGCCCGGGTCGCGGACGGCGTGCCCGTCCGCCTTCTGCAGCACGGCGTAACCGCGCTTCAGGGTCGCGGCGGGGGAGAGGGCCACCACGCGCGCGTGCGTGTGCGCCAGCTCCGAGTCCGCCCGGTCGAGCTGGTGCCGCAGACACCGCCGGCCCCGGTCCAGCAGGTCCGCCACCTGGTCGGCCCGCACATCGATCATCCGGTGCGGATCCTCTATCGACGGCCGTGCCAGCGCGTGCGCCAGGCCGCGCTCCTCACGCTCCACCAGCGCCGCCACACACCGCCGCGCCCGGTCCCGCAGCAGCCGCACCCGCTCGTACTCCTCGCCGACGTCCGGCACGACCTTCTTCGCCGCGTCGGTGGGGGTGGAGGCGCGCAGGTCGGCGACCTGGTCCAGCAGCGGGTTGTCCGGTTCGTGCCCGATGGCGGACACCACCGGCGTACGGCACTGCGCGACCGTGCGGATCAGCTGCTCGTCGGAGAACGGCAGCAGGTCCTCCACGCTGCCGCCACCCCGGGCGACGATGATCACGTCCACGTCGTCGATCGCGTCGAGCTCCTTCACCGCCTGCACGACCTGCGGCACGGCGTGCACGCCCTGCACGGCGACGTTGCGCACCTCGAAACGGACGGCCGGCCAGCGGTGCCGGGCGTTCTCCAGCACGTCGCGCTCGGCGGCCGAGGCCCGTCCGCACACCAGCCCGATCAGCTGCGGCAGGAACGGCAGCGGCTTCTTGCGCTCCGGCGCGAACAGCCCCTCCCGCGCGAGGGCCTTCTTCAGCTGCTCCAGCCGCGCGAGCAGTTCACCCACTCCGACGGGCCGTATCTCGGCGGCCCGCAGCGACAGCTGCCCCCGCGGTGCGTACCACTCGGGCTTCGCGAGGACGACGACCCGGGCGCCCTCGCTCACCACGTCCGCGACGGCGTCGAACACCTGCCGGTAGCAGGTGACGCTGACGGAGATGTCGTACGAGGGGTCGCGCAGTGTCAGGAACACCACACCGGCACCCGGCCGCCGCGACAACTGAGTGATCTGCCCCTCGACCCACACCGCCCCGAGCCGGTCGATCCAGCCCCCGATGAGCCGCGACACCTCGCCGACGGGCAGCGGGGCTTCCGGAGTCGTGTTCACAGCCATGCCGCGAGGGTAGTGGGCACCACCGACAACACGGCTCAGCCGCCCTGGGGCACCGGCATCCGCGGGAACGGCGCGCACACGCGATCTTCGACCCGCCGGACGCGGCCTTACGATGGGACGCATGTCTGCTTCGCCTGGCCGCCGTGTCCTGCTCGCCGCCCCCCGTGGCTACTGCGCGGGTGTGGACCGCGCCGTGATCGCCGTCGAGAAAGCCCTGGAGCAGTACGGCGCTCCGGTGTACGTCCGGCACGAGATCGTCCACAACAAGTACGTCGTGCAGACCCTGGAGAAGAAGGGCGCGATCTTCGTCGAGCAGACGGAGGAAGTGCCCCCGGGGAACATCGTCATGTTCTCAGCGCACGGCGTGGCCCCCGTCGTCCACGAGGAGGCCGAGCGCGGCAAGCTCGCCACCATCGACGCCACCTGCCCGCTGGTCACCAAGGTCCACAAGGAGGCCGTCCGCTTCGCGAACGAGGACTACGACATCCTCCTGATCGGCCACGAGGGCCACGAGGAGGTCATCGGCACCTCCGGCGAGGCCCCCGAGCACATCCAGCTCGTCGACGGCCCGGGCGATGTGGCGAAGGTCGAGGTCCGCGACCCCTCCAAGGTCGTCTGGCTCTCCCAGACCACGCTGTCCGTCGACGAGACCATGGAGACCGTCGACGCCCTGAAGGACAAGTTCCCGCAGCTCATCTCCCCGCCCAGCGACGACATCTGCTACGCCACGCAGAACCGCCAGCTGGCCGTGAAGCAGATGGGCGCCGAGTCGGAGCTGGTCATCGTCGTCGGATCGCGCAACTCCTCCAACTCCAAGCGGCTCGTCGAGGTCGCCAAGATCGCCGGTGCCCGCGAGGCCTATCTCGTGGACTTCGCCGACGAGATCGACGAGGCCTGGCTGGAGGGCGTGACCACGGTCGGCGTCACCTCCGGCGCCTCCGTCCCGGAGATCCTGGTCGAGCAGGTCCTGGAGTACCTCTCCAAGCGCGGCTTCGAGGACGTCGAGATCGTCAAGGCCGCCGAGGAGTCCATCACGTTCTCCCTGCCCAAGGAACTGCGCCGTGACCTGCGCGAGGAGGCCGCCGCCCTGGCCGCCGAGCGGGGCGGGGCCGGCACCGGTGAACATTCCGCGGAGTGATCGGGGACAGGCCGGGCAGCAGCCGCTGTCCGGCCTGTGACGGTCAGTCGTTCGTCGTAACGTAGGGCCATGCAGATCTTCGGAGTGGACATCGGCGGATCCGGGATCAAGGGTGCGCCGGTGGACCTGGACAAGGGCGACCTGGCGCAGGAGCGCCACAAGGTCCTCACCCCCCACCCGGCCACGCCCGACTCGGTGGCCGACGGCGTCCGGCAGGTCGTCGACCACTTCGGCTGGACGGGCCCGGTCGGTGTGACCTTCCCTGGCGTGGTCACCGACGGAGCCACGATCCGCACGGCGGCGAACGTCGACGACAGCTGGATCGACACCGACGCCCGTGCGCTGCTCGGCGAGCGGCTGGGCGGGCTGCCGGTGACGGTGGTCAACGACGCGGACGCGGCGGGCGTCGCCGAGATGCACTTCGGCGCCGGCCGCGGCCGCCGGGGCACGGTGATCCTGCTGACCCTCGGCACCGGCATCGGCAGCGCCGTCTTCGCCGACGGCGTCCTCGTGCCCAACACCGAGCTGGGCCACCTGGAGCTCGACGGGCACGACGCGGAGAAGCGGGCCTCCAGCAAGGCCCGCGAGGACCACGACATGTCGTGGCAGCACTGGGCGGCGCACCGCGTGCGCAAGTACCTCGCCCACGTCGAGATGCTGTTCTCGCCGGAGCTGTTCATCATCGGCGGCGGCGTCAGCCGCAAGTCCCACAAGTTCCTGCCCCACATCGAGGGCATCAAGGCCGAGATCGTCCCGGCGCAGCTGCAGAACAACGCGGGGATCGTCGGCGCGGCGATGCGGGCGGCCGGACACTAGCGCTGTTTCGGGCCGGGCGGTGTGAGACCGGTGATCGGCGCCGCGGCCGTTCCGGCCGGAGGGCGTCAGACCGGTGGCCGGACTCCCGCCGCCCGCCGTCGGTGCAGCAGCCGGATCCGCCGGACGATCACGATCAGACCGGCGATCAGCGTCCCTCCGTACAGCCACCCGGCCTGTGTGGCGAGCGCGGTCACCAGGCTCATCAGCGTGCCGCCGGTCCCTCCCTCGGCGTCGGCCACCGGCAGCAGTCCCACGGCGAACGCGATCGGCACCGCGACGGGCGCGGTCATCAGGTCCCCCGGGCGCACCCAGAGGGCGGTCAGCGCGCACACCGGCAGGAACAGCACGCCGTACGCCGTCAGGGACGCCGCGAACAGCGTCGCGCAGAGCAGTCCGAGCAGGAACATCACCACCGTGCAGAACAGCCCGCTGCCCCGCCCGGTCAGCCGGGGGTTCGGCGGTCCTCCCGCGGCGGGCGCCGGCGCAGGCGCGGGCCCTCGTGCCGGAGCCGGACGCCGCTGCCAGGGCGGCCGTGCCGAGCGCACGGGCTCGGTCCGCGCCCCCCGTCCCGACTGCGACGGCACGGGGTGCCGGGGCCGCCCGGGCCGGTCCTGTCGCGGTCCGTACTGGGGAGATCGCGTCCTGTATCGCTCCACAGCACCAACTTAGGTCGTTCAATATGCCGAATGGCCCCTCAGACACACCGTCGACCGGGCTTGGCCAAGCGTTCGATACGTCGCCGGTACGGTTCCGGACACGCCGTAGACTGGTGGATCGGCCGCCCCCTTGGCCCTCAGGCCCTGCACTCACGGGAACCGGCCCCCTGGCCCTCCACTCACGGGAAGTCGCAACGTGTCGCTCACGATCGGAATCGTCGGTCTGCCGAATGTCGGCAAGTCGACCCTGTTCAACGCCCTGACCAAGAACGACGTGCTGGCGGCCAACTACCCGTTCGCCACCATCGAGCCGAACGTCGGCGTGGTCGGCGTCCCCGACCCGCGTCTCACCAAGCTGGCCGAGATCTTCTCCTCGCAGCGGGTGCTTCCGGCCACGGTCGACTTCGTCGACATCGCCGGCATCGTGCGCGGCGCGTCCGAGGGCGAGGGCCTCGGCAACAAGTTCCTCGCGAACATCCGCGAGTCCGACGCGATCTGCCAGGTCATCCGTGCCTTCAAGGACGAGAACGTCGTGCACGTGGACGGCAAGGTCTCGCCCAAGGACGACATCGAGACGATCAACACCGAGCTGATCCTCGCTGACCTGCAGACCATCGAGAAGGTCCTGCCGCGCCTCCAGAAGGAGTCGCGCATCAAGAAGGACATCGCGCCGAAGGTCAAGGCCGTCGAGGAGGCGAAGGAGATCCTGGAGAAGGGCGACACGCTGTTCTCCGCGGGCATCGTCCAGGGCTCCGGCAACGAGGAGCTCCTGCACGACCTGCACCTGCTCACCACCAAGCCGTTCCTCTACGTCTTCAACGTCGACGAGGACGAGCTGACCGACGAGGACTTCAAGAACGAGCAGCGCGCGCTGGTCGCCCCGGCCGAGGCGATCTTCCTCAACGCCAAGCTGGAGGCGGACCTCGCCGAGCTCGACGAGGACGAGGCGCTGGAACTCCTCCAGTCCGTCGGCCAGGAGGAGCCGGGCCTGGCGACCCTCGCCCACGTCGGCTTCCGCACCCTGGGACTCCAGACGTACCTGACCGCCGGCCCCAAGGAATCCCGGGCCTGGACGATCAAGAAGGGCGCCACGGCCCCCGAGGCCGCCGGCGTCATCCACACCGACTTCCAGAAGGGCTTCATCAAGGCGGAGGTCATCTCCTTCGACGACCTGGTGGAGACGGGGTCGGTGGCGGAGGCCCGCGCGAAGGGGAAGGCGCGGATGGAGGGCAAGGAGTATGTGATGCAGGACGGGGATGTGGTGGAGTTCCGGTTCAACGTGTAGTGCCTGAGTCCTTGATCGGCTGGCGTGGCTGGTCAGGGCATGAATCCCCAGGTCAGGGGCCAGATCATCGGGTCTGGCCCCTTCCTGTTTTTTCCTGCGGGTTCAGGCTGTTTCCGGGTCGTGTGCTGACTTGGTGCTGACCCTGGCGGCAACTCTCAGAAGCTCTGACCTGGGGCTCCGGTGGGGGAGCGGAGGGCAGCTGAAGGGATTGACCCGGACGAAGCGACGGCGGACCGGTTTCCCGTTCTGGAAACCCGAACCTCTTGTTGTGCAGGTCGTCGGCTGGGAGCGATGAACGGGACACAGGACGGGGCGGCCGTGGACATCAAGTGCATGGGGCACACGGGACGCACCGGCCACGAGGGATTCAGGCGGGTGTGCACGTCGTTCGCTCTGGTGATGCGGGCGTTCCAGGGGCGACGGGGCAGCTGGCACTCCCTCCGGCGGCGACGCTGGGCGTGGAGTCAGTCACGGGCACAGATCTACGGGACCCGTCCCTCGCCTGTCAGGCAATCACCCGACATCGCCCGATCAGGTTCCGTGGCGCTCGTACGTCTTCGAGTCTTCGCGAAGGTGCATCCTCTGGCCGCCGCAGCGGATTGCCGTCCTCGTTCTGTGGCCCGCCCGCCGGACAGCTCTGCTTGGCGTCGGCCGCGAGGTGCCTCTCTTCCCATACAGGTCAGCTCGGCCACTCTCTCTACTACGCTTCCTGCGTGGACTCGGCTGCCGCTTGCGTGGAACACGCATCGACGGTTGGAGACGGCCGCGCGACGTGCGTCACGCCGCAGGCATCAGGGTTGGCGGCCCGCGCGACCGCCATGACATACCGGGAAGAAGAGCCTTGGCCCTCAAGAAGACAGACCTATACAGCTCGCTATGGAAGAGCTGCGACGAGCTGCGCGGCGGGATGGACGCCGGCCAGTACAAGGACTACATCCTCACGCTGCTCTTCGTGAAGTACGTCTCCGACAAGGCCAAGGCCGACCCCGACAGTCTCATCGACGTCCCGCCCGGCGGTTCCTTCGACGACATGGTCGCCGCGAAGGGCGACAAGGAGATCGGCGACCGCTTCAACAAGATCATCAGTCGGCTGGCCGAAGCGAACGACCTGCGTAACGTCATCGACCTCGCCGACTTCAACGACGAGGAGAAGCTCGGCAAGGGCAAAGAGATCCAGGACCGGCTGTCCAAGCTGGTCACGATCTTCAGCGACCTTGACTTCCGAGGCTCCCGCGCCGAGGGCGACGATCTCCTCGGCGATGCCTACGAGTACCTCATGCGCCACTTCGCCACGGAGTCCGGCAAGAGCAAGGGGCAGTTCTATACCCCCGCCGAGGTGTCCCGTGTGCTGGCCAAGGTGGTCGGCATCACCAAGGACACCCGCCAGGACCAGACGGTCTACGACCCGACCTGTGGCTCTGGCTCGCTTCTCCTGAAGGTCGCTGCCGAGGCGCCGCGCGGCATCACGATCTACGGCCAGGAGAAGGACAACGCCACGTGGGCGTTGTCCAAGATGAACATGATCCTCCACGGGAACGAGGACGCTGAGATCCTCAAGGGCGACACGATAACGAGCCCTCAGTTCACCAACGGAAACAGACTCCAGACGTTCGACTTCGCCGTGGCCAACCCGCCGTTCTCGATCAAGTCCTGGAGCAATGGGCTGGAGCAGGAGTACGGCCGCTTCGAGTACGGCCGGCCGCCGGAGAAGAACGGCGACTACGCCTTCCTGCTGCACATCCTCAAGTCACTCAAGAGCACAGGCAAGGCGGCGGTCATCCTCCCGCATGGCGTACTCTTCCGTCCCCATGCCGAAGCAGACATCCGCCGACGTCTGCTGAAACAAGGGTTCATCAAGGGCATCATCGGCCTCCCCATGAACCTCTTCTACGGGACCGGCATCGCTGCCTGCGTCATCGTGCTCGACAAGGAGAACGCCGTCGGCCGCACCGGCGTCTTCATGATCGACGCGTCCAAGGGCTTCATCAAGGACGGCAACAAGAACCGCCTCCGCAGCCAGGACATCCACAAGATCGTCGACACCTTCACGCGTCAGATCCCGATCGACCGCTACTCGCGCATGGTCCCGCTGTCGGAGATCGCCGACCCGAAGAACGGCTACAACCTCAACCTCTCCCGTTACATCGACTCCTCCGAGCCCGAGGACATCCAGGACCTCCATGCGCACCTGCACGGCGGCATCCCCGACCGGGACCTCGACGCGCTCAGCAGTTACTGGGACGCCTTCCCCCGGCTGCGCGCCCAGTTGTTCCAGCCGAACCGTCCCGGATACAGCGACCTGACCGTCGACGTGAGCGAGATTCAGCAGGCGATCCTCGAATCGCCCGAGTTCTACGAGTTCACCGACCTCGTCGGTGAACTCGTCGGCGAGTGGTTCAGTGCCCATCGTGAGCGACTCGAGGACATCAGCGCCGACACCCTGCCCAATGACCTCATCGCCACTGTCGGTGACGATCTACTCGCGCGCTTCAAGCCAGTGCCCCTGCTGGACGAGTACGACGTTTACGAGCAGCTCATGACGTACTGGCACGACACCGTTCACGATGACGTCTTCATCATCATGAACGACGGCTGGAGAGGGGCCGCCGAGCCGCGAAGGATCACCGTGGATCAGGGCCGCAGATTCTCCGAGGCTCCCGACCTCGTAGTGGGCTCGGGACGCAGCGCCGTCAAGTACAAGACGGACCTCGTCCCACCGGCTCTGATCGTCGCGCGCTACTTCGCGAAGGAGCGGGCCGAAGCGGACGCGCTGGTGACGGCGGCGGAGGACGCCGGCCGCGAGATCGAGGAGTACGTCGAGGAGCACGCCGTCGAGGACGGCCTCCTCGCGGGTGCCATGGACGACGACAAGATCAACAAGGTACTCGCATCCGCCCGCCTCAAGGTCGCGCGGCATGAAGGCGCGGACGCTGACGAGGTAGCCGCCCTGACCCACCTGATCAGGCTCTACAACGCGGAGGCCGTGGCCAGGAAAGCCGTCAAGGAAGCCGAAGCGGCGCTCAACCTCGCCACACTGAAGAAGTACGGCGATCTCACGGAAAGCGACGTGCGGACACTCGTGCTGGACGACAAGTGGCGCACGGTCATCACGGCGCGCGTGGAATCGGTGGCCAAGTCGCTCACGCTCACCCTGATCGAACGCATTCATGAACTCGGTCGGCGCTACACGGAGACGGCCGGTGCGATCGAGGCCGAACTGGAGGCAGTTTCTGCCCGCCTCGCGGATCACTTCGCCGCCATGGGGGTGCGGTGATGAGCCGCCATGCCACGCAGGGCGAGTTCATGACACTGGGCGAGATCGTCACTCGCACCGGAGGTGTGATCCAGACGGGGCCCTTTGGGAGCCAACTCCACGCACGTGACTACACCTTGCTCGGAACTCCGCTGATCATGCCGATGAACCTGGGCGACAACGAGGTCATCGAGGCGGGTATCTCGAGGGTCGGCGACAAGGACGCCCGCCGCCTGCGGCGGCACGCTCTACGCAAGGGCGACATCGTATTCAGCCGCCGAGGCGACGTCGGCCGCAGATCGATCATCCGGGCGGAACAGACAGGCTGGCTCTGCGGAACAGGCTGCCTCGCCGCTCGCTTCGGTACCAGGCTCAGTGAGGTCAACTCGGAGTATGTGGCCCACTACCTGGGCTCATGGCCGGCCCAGACCTGGTTGCAGGACAACGCCGTCGGCGGGACGATGCTCAACCTGAACACGGCGATCCTGTCCGCCCTGCCCGTTCACCTTCCGGCACGGGCCGACCAGGACGCCGTCGTCGCTGTGCTCGAAGACGCACAGGCCACCGTCGAGCACATCAACATCCTGATCGCCAAGAAGCAGGCGATCAGGCAGGCACTCATGCAGCAGCTCCTCACCGGCAGGACACGACTTCCCGGCTACCGGGAAGAATGGACCACCAGCCCGCTCAAGGATTTTCTTCCTCTGCAGCGAGGATTCGACCTGCCGAACTCCCAGGTCGTGAAGGGGCCGTACCCTGTCGTGTACTCCAACGGGATCGCTCGGTACCACGTAAAGGCCATGGTCAAGGGCCCGGGAGTGGTCACGGGGCGTTCAGGGACGATCGGCAGGGTGCACCTCGTCGAAGAGGACTACTGGCCGCACAACACGTCGCTGTGGGTCACGAGTTTCGAGCGGATGGATGTCACATTCGCCTACTACTTCCTCACGCACCTCGGGCTGGAACGGTTTGCCAGCGGTTCGGGAGTGCCCACCTTCAATCGGAACGACGCTCATTCTTTTGAGATCACCGTGCCGTCGGACCGTGCGGAACAGAGAGCGATCGCTGAGGTGCTGTCTGCCGCGGACGAGGAAGTCGGGATTCTGCGACGTCGGCTGGAAAAGGCCCGGTCGGTCAAGAGGGGCATGATGCAGGAGCTCCTCACTGGGCGGATGCGCCTGCCTGTTCAGGGGGAGGCGACGAATGAGTGACGTCGGGCAGGTAGAACGCAAGGCGCAGAACCGGGTCGTGCAGTTGTTCAAGGAGCAGCTGAGCTACCGCTACCTTGGCAACTGGGAGTACCGCACCGGCAACTCGAACATCGAGGTCGAGCTGCTGGAGTTGAACCTCCGTGCCCGCGGTTATGACAGCACCCTCGTCAGCAAGGCGATCGAGAAGTTGAAGAAGGCTGCCGCGCTCGGTAGCGGCCGTGACCTGTACGAGGCGAACCGTGCTGTCTATGAGTCGCTGCGCTACGGCGTCACGGTCAAGCCGGGCGCCGGTGAGCAGTACGAGACGGTCAAGCTCATCGACTGGGACGACCCGGAGGCCAATGACTTCGTGGTCGTCGAGGAGGTGACGATCGTCGGGAAGCAGACGAAGCGACCCGACATCGTGCTGTACGTCAACGGCCTGGCTCTAGTGACTCTGGAACTCAAGCGCTCCAGGGTGGCGGTGAGCGAGGGCATCCGGCAGACCATCGGGAATCAGAAGCCTGGGTTCATCCGGTCGTTTTTCTCCACCGTCCAGCTCGTGCTCGCCGGCAACGACGTGGAGGGCCTGCGCTACGGCGTCATCGATACGCCTGAGAAGTACTGGTTGCAGTGGAAGGAGCCCTCTGACGTCGAGGAGCCGCTGGACCGGGCTCTGCTTCAGATGTGCGGTAAGGAGCGGCTGCTTGAACTGGTCCATGACTTCACCGTCTTCGACTCCGGTGTCCGTAAGGCGTGCCGTCACAACCAGTATTTCGGCGTCAAGGCCGCGCAGGAACGTATCGGTCGTCGCGAGGGCGGCATCATCTGGCACACCCAGGGTTCGGGGAAGTCGCTCACGATGGTGTGGCTGGCGAAGTGGATCCGGGAGCACCAAGACGACGCCCGAGTCCTGCTGATCACCGATCGCACCGAGCTGGACGAGCAGATCGAGAAGGTCTTCAACGGCGTCAACGAGCAGATCTATCGCACCAGTAGTGGCGTGGACCTCCTGGACACTCTGAACAAGTCTGCCGAGTGGCTCATCTGCTCTCTCGTGCACAAGTTCGGTAGCTCGGCGGATGGCAAGGACGGATCCAAGGCCGACAACGAGTTCATCAAGGAGCTCAAGGCCAGGATCCCCAGGGGCTTCAAGGCCAAGGGCAACCTCTTCGTCTTCGTCGACGAGGCCCACCGCACTCAGTCCGGCAAGATGCACGACGCGATGAAGGACCTGCTGCCGGGCGCCATGTTCATCGGGTTCACGGGGACACCGCTGCTCAAGGCGGACAAGGCCACCAGCATGGAGAAGTTCGGGTCGTTCATCCACACCTACAAGTTCGACGAGGCCGTCGAGGACGGCGTCGTGCTCGACCTCTGCTACGAAGCCCGCTCCATCGACCAGCACTTGACATCGCCAGCGCAGGTGGACAAGTGGTTCGAGGCCAAGACCCGGGGCATGACCGACCTGTCGAAGGCGGAGCTGAAGAAGCGCTGGGGCACGATTCAGAAGGTCGTCTCCTCCGAGCCTCGGGCGAAGCAGATCGTGCAGGACATCCTGCTCGACATGGAGACCAAGCCCCGCCTGATGGACGGGCGCGGTAACGCCATGCTCGTGGGCGAGAGCATCTACCAGGCATGCAAGTTCTACGAGCTGTTCTGCAACGCGGGCTTCCGAGGGAAGTGCGCCATCGTCACAAGTTACGCCCCGAGGCCCGGAGATATCTCCAAGGAGGACTCCGGCGCAGGCCAGACGGAGAAGCTGCGTCAGTACGACATCTATCGAAGGATGCTCGCCGACCACTTCGGAGAGTCCGAAGACGCTGCCATGACGAAGGTTGACGAGTTCGAGAAGGAGGTCAAGCGACAGTTTGTCGAGGAGCCTGGCCGCATGCGCCTGCTCATCGTGGTCGACAAGCTTCTGACCGGGTTCGATGCGCCGAGCGCCACGTACCTCTACATCGACAAGAAGATGAGCGATCACGGCCTGTTCCAGGCGATCTGCCGGGTCAACCGACTCGACGGAGACGACAAGGAGTTCGGCTGCATTGTCGACTACCGCGACCTGTTCAACTCCCTACAGGACGCCATCACCGACTACACGTCCGGGGCGCTCGACGGGTACGAACCACAGGACATCGAGGGCCTGCTGACTGACCGGATCGAGAAGGGGCGAGAGGCTCTCGACGAAGCGCTGGAACGAATCCGTGCGCTCTGCGAGGTGGTTGCGCAGCCCCGGAACACGCTCCAGTACCAGCAGTACTTCTGTGCGGCTGATCCCGGCAACGCCGAGCAGCTCAAGGCCAATGAGCCCAAGCGTGTCGAGCTTTACAAGGCCGTTGCCGCGGTCACGCGGGCCTTCGCAAACCTGGCCAACGACATGGAAGCCGCCGGATACACCAGCCAGGAGGCCGAGGACATCCGCGCCGAGATCCGGCATTACACGGATGTCCGCGACGAGGTGAAGCTCGGAGCCGGCGAGGACGTCGACTTCAAGCAGTACGAGGCCGGTATGCGGTTCCTTCTGGACACCTACATCCAGGCGGACGCGTCCGAGACCGTGTCCGACTTCGAGGACACCGGCCTCGTTCAACTCATCGTCGAACTGGGCGCCGGGGCCCTCGACAAGCTGCCGAAGGGAATCAAGAGCAGCCCTGAAGCCGTCGCCGAGACGGTCGCCAACAACATGCGCAAGCTGATCATTGAAGAGCATGCGACGAATCCGAAGTACTTCGACAAGATGTCGGAGCTGCTCGACGCCATAATCGAGGAGCGGCGCCAGGGCGCGATCGAGTACCAGGACTACCTCGCCAAACTGCTGGAGACTGCCGCGCAGCTCGGTAGAGGAGAGTCCGACGACACGTACAAGTACCCCGCCTGGGCCAATAACGGGGCGAAGCGGGCATTGGTCGACTTCTTCCTCCCTGATGAGCGACTGGCTGTCGAGGTCGACACCGCGGTGCTCCACTCGAAGCCGCATGCATGGGTGGGTAACCCGTTAAGGGAGCGGAAGGTTCGGAACGCGCTGAAGCGAGCGCTGCCCGACGATTTCGACCGGCTTGATGAGCTCCTTGAACTGGTGAAGGCAAGGCATGAGTACCACTAGCGCCCGTCTCGCGGTCCGGGGCATTGACGTCCACGTGGTCTACAAGGACATCAAGAACCTGCATATCGGTGTATACCCCCCCATAGGGCGCGTTCGGGTGGCCGCGCCTCAGCAGCTGGATGACGATCAGGTCCGCCTGGCCGTCATCCAGCGGTTGCCGTGGATCAAGCGCCAGCAGGATCAACTGCGCTCGGCGGAGCGTCAGTCAGTGCGCGAGATGGTCAGCGGGGAGTCCCACTACGTGTGGGGTGTGCGACGACGCCTGAAGGTCATCGAGCGGCCCGGACGCCCGCATGTAGAACTCGACGGCGACCGAATGGTGCTCTACGTGCCGAGCGGGACGAGTGAGGAGCGCCGTCGCGACCTGCTCGACGGGTGGTGTCGTGAGCAACTCCGTCAGGCGATCCCTGCGCTCATCGACCGCTGGGAGACCAAGCTCGGGCTTTCGGTGCCGTGGTGGGGTATCCGCCGGATGAAGACCAAGTGGGGCTCCTGCAACCGGGAGACCCGCCGCCTGTGGTTCAACTCCGAACTGGCCAAGAAGCATCCAGAGTGCCTTGAGTACGTCGTCGTTCACGAGATGGTCCACTATCTCGAACGGGGACACGGCCAGCGCTTCGCCCAGCTGATGGACGGCTTCCTGCCGGACTGGCGTAGTCGCCGTGATCGCCTGAATGACGCACCGCTCTCTGACGAGCTATGGACGGGGCGTTGAGTGCAGCGAGGACCACTTGTGTCCGACGCGGCCTTCTCCACGGCAACAGCCCCATGTCTGCACTGAAGCCTGTAGGGACAGTGGACGCATTTCCGTTGCTCGAAAATATATCGAGTGACGTTTATCGGCTATGCGAGTTAAAAATGGGGGAGGCGTCCAGCTTCCCCTCAGTCCCATCAGATGACGATGACGCGGAAGGTGCTGACCCCATGGCGAAGCTTCGGTTGACCGTAGGGCGGGGGCACGTCGAGGAGCTGGCACGCCTGCGCCATCCCGTCGGAGCCGTCGAGGAGCTGATCTGGAACTCTCTCGACGCGGACGCCGAGACTGTCACCGTCGCGCTTGAGCGCAACGACTTCGGTGGAGTCGACCGGGTCGCCGTGATCGACGACGGCACTGGTATCGCGGCGGAGAAGTGCGGCGACTACTTCGAGCAGATCGGTACGTCCTGGAAGAAGCGCGCGCAGGTCAGCGAGGTCAAGAAGCGCGTGCTGCACGGGAAGAACGGGCGAGGCCGAGTCCGGGCCTTCGCGCTCGGCAGCGAGGTGCGCTGGACCAGCGTGAGCGGAATGCAGGGGATCCGCCGTCGTGTGGTCATCGAGTCCGATCGCGGCTCCATGGACGAGTTCGACGTCAGCGATCCCGAGCCGACGGCCGACGTGACGGGGACGATCTTCGAGGCGTTCGGTGGGGAAGACCTCCAGAAGCTGACCGAGGACGCCGCCCGTACGGCGCTGACTGCCGCCTTCGCGCTCCATTTGGAGGCGTACCCGGACATCTGCATCACCTACGACGGGACGCGGCTGGACCCGGCGTCTGAGCAGGTTCACGTCGAGACGTACGAGGTGGCGGCTCCGTCGGACAGTTCTCACCCGTCGGCCCAGTTGAAGATCATCGAATGGTCGCGTCCGTACTCCCGGGCTTTGTTCCTCTGCGACGGCCGAGGTATGTCCTTGGCGCAGCTGAAGCCGGAGATCCAGGCTCCGGGCTTCCACTTCACGGCGTACCTGTCCTGGTCGGGGTTCGAGGATGATTCGGTCGGCGACCTCGCCTTCGCCGATTGGACACCGGAGGGGCCCGCTGCCGAGGTGCTGGCCGAAGCCCGAGAGCGTATGCGTGAGCACTTCCGTTCCCGAGCCGATGAGCGCCGTCGTGAGCTCGTCGACTCGTGGCGTGCGGAAGGCTTCTACCCGTATGCAGGCGAGCCCGCCAACGACCAGGAGCGAGCGGAGCGCGAGACCTTTGACGCCGTGGCGACCGCGGTCGTCCGGCACTTGCCGGCGAGCAAGAGGGCCCAGAAGGTGTCCTTCGCGCTTCTGCGCTCCGTCTTGACCCACGAACCGGGCGAAGTGCTGCGCATCGCCGAGGAGCTATTCGCGCTTTCCAAGCAGGAGCAGACAGAGCTCAGTCGGCTGCTGGATCGTACGCCGCTGTCCGCCCTCATCAAGGCGTCGACCGCGACAACCGGACGCCTCGATTTCCTGTCTGCCCTGGAGCACCTCGTCTTCGACCCCGTGGCCAAGGGGCGGGTCAAGGAACGCACGGAGCTGCACCGGATCCTGGAGAACGAGTGCTGGATCTTCGGCGAGGAGTACGGACTGCACGTCAGCGACCGGAGTCTGAACGAGGTACTGAGACAGCACTGTCGTCTTCTCGATCGGGACACACCTGCACCGGCCCCCGTTCTGAGGGAGGACGGGAGTCGGGGGATCGTCGACCTGATGCTGTCCCGTGCTGCCCGGCAGCGGAAAGGGGAGCGTCACCACCTCGTGATCGAACTCAAGAGGTCGAGTGTCACCCTCGGCATGTCCGAGTTCACGCAGATCAACAGCTATGCGCAAGCGGTTATGAACGACGACCGGTTCCGGGACCCCAAGGTGACCTGGGACTTCTGGCTCGTCGGCAATGCCATGGACGACGGTCTTCGCCAACTTGCCCACCAGCAGGACCGGATGCCTGGATGTGCTGTCAACCAGCCCACGTACCGGATCTGGGTACGCACCTGGGGCGAGATCATCGAGGACGCGCAGGAGCGGCTTCGCTTCTACAGCGAGCAGCTTGAGTATCAGTCGTCGACCGAGCACGCCATGGACTATCTGATCAGGGAACACACTGACGCGGTCATGGATCTGGTGGGCGACGGTACGGTGCCCGCGGCCAGGGCGGGGGACAGCGGAACGATCGGAGCTGCCACCACCTCGTGAGGCCCCATCCCTACGGCGGTGAAGGGCAACGGCGCATGGGTAGGGAGCAACGGCGTCAGATACTGGACGTGAGCCTCACCGACTCCTGACGAGTGGGCCGCATCCGCGGCCCCGAGGAAGGCAGCGGAGCGGGTCGTGTGAGGCCCCGCAGGTGTCGGCTGAGCGCTGCGGTGTCGCGTGGCTCGGACAGCTCCGTCCGGCCCTAAGGGACGCCCCCGCCCCGCACGACTCTCGAGCGCCCGTGCAGGCAGCGGAGGGCGACGGCTACGACGGTGGCGGTGGCGAGGGCGAGCAGAGCGAGAAGGGCCCGCCTCCTGCGGTCCGGGATGCGCGGGGGTGGCTCGGGAGTCCTCGTCTCCGGGGAGAGGTCTCCGCTGATCCGCCGCCAGACCCGTTCCGGGGGCGCTGTCGGCAGGTCCACCAATCGAGCGGTGCGGGCCGCGGTCACCAGGCGGGTCAGGGTGCTGAGTTCGTCACGGCAGCGGGCGCACTGGTCGACGTGACGCAGGGCCTCGGTGTCGGCCTCGGTCGGGGTGGCGTTGCCCAGCGCCAGTTCCACCAGGTGCGCGGGCTCTACGTGGGCCACTGCGCCCTCCCGGACTTCACGGGCTCCGCCGTGACGACGAGGTTGGACTGGTAGCCGCCCCGCTCGGGGACGAACGGGGGCGCGCAGGTGATGAGCGTGAGGACGGGGGTGCCGGTGCGGCGGAACGCCGCGGTGGGCAGCTCGTCCTTGGGGACGGTGACGCGTGAGACGACGCGGTACCGCACCGGTTCCGCCCCGGCCCGCCGCACCTCCACACGGTCTCCGCGCCGTACGTCGTACAGCCCGGCGAATTCGCCGATGGCCCCGGTGTCGCTGTCCACGTGTCCGACGAGCACCGCCGAACCCGAAGCGCTGCCCGGCGCCGGGCCGTAGCGGTACCAGCCCGCCATGGACGGCTCGTCGGGGACCTGCATCTCGCCCCGGTCCGTCACGCCCACCGGGGTGACCCGGGCGTCGACGCCCGGGTGGGGCAGCAGGACGCGGCGGGGCGGTGGGACCGGTGCCGTGCTCGGTGGTGCCTGCGTCGTCGGGCCGGTCGCCCGTGCGGGGGGTGCGGCAGCGAAGTCGGGGGCCGGTGCGGCCGGTTGTGACGGTCCGGCCGGGAGACCGAGGGCGGCTGCCAGGGCGGCAGCCGCCAGCATCGGTCCCGTCAGCCGGCGCGCGCGGTCAGCCACGTCGGCGGACGGCCCGGCGGGCCACCAGCACGCCCGCCACCGCGACCGCTCCCGCCCCGGCGGCCCAGGCCGCGTCGAGGTCGGAGGAGTTCGGTGCGACGGCGGCACCGCTGCCGCCCGCGGGAACTCCGCGGGGCGACGACGCCATGCCGCTGAACGTCTGCGTCGCCAGGGCCAGGTTCTTGTCGTCGGCGCTGCCCCACGCGTAGACGACGTTGCTCGTCCCCTCGCCGAGCTTCAGGTCGGCCGGGCCGATGGCCACGGTGTCCGTGCCGGCCAGCACCACATCGGTGTTGAGGGTGCCCGCGTCGACCTCGGCGGTGTCCTCCTTCGGGTTGGTCAGGTTGCTGAAGACGGGCTGGCCGCCGGCCCGGACGTCGACGGCCGGGGCAGCCGCGACATGACGGACCGTCAGGCGGGCCTTGCCGGCGTCCACCTGGGAGACGTCGTTGGTGAAGGCCGTCAACTCCGGTGTGCCGTCGGCGGAGAGGTGGGCGGCGACCGTGGCGTTCGCGCCCTCGGGCACCTCGATCTTCTTCTCCAGGGCCGGAGTTCCGCTGGGATCCTTGCCCGCTTCGAAGATCTTGATGTCATAGGTGCCGGCGTCGAGGGACGTGGGGTCCGTCACCGTGCCGGGCTTGAAGTCGCCGATCAGTTCGTCGCCGTTGGCGTACACGTCCACGGTCATGCCGGGGATGCCGTGGAAGACGGACACCATGGCCTGCTCCTGCTGGTCGGCCAGGGCGGGAGCGGATACGCCGAGGGCCAGGGCACAGGCTCCGGCCGAGGCGGCGATGGCGATGCGGGTGTGGGAGGTCATGGGAATCATCCCTTCGAACGGAGTCTCCGTACGGTGCGGAGTCTCGGTCCTGTTTTCGGGTGTGGGGGCCGCCGCGGATGCGTGTTCGGCGGCACCGCTACAGATCCGCGTCGGCGGCCCGGTGCTGCTCGATCACCATGCGCAGCCGGTGCAGGCCGCGACGGGCGTGGCTCTTGACCGTCCCCAGGGGCATCCCGGTGCGCTCCGCGATCTGCGCCTGGGTCAGGTCCTCGTAGAAGGCCATGCACAGCACCTCCCGCTGGTGGCGCGGCAGCCGGGCCAGGGCGTCGACCAGCAGCACCCGGTCCAGGACGCGGTCCGGTGCCGCCTCGTCGGGGCCGGTGGTGTCCGCGTCGCGGCCGGCCGAGTCGATCAGTGTCAGCCGTCGCGTCCGGGCCGCCAGCGCGTCGACGATCTTGCGGCGCGTGATGCCGACCAGCCAGGCGCCGAGCGGGCCCCGTTCGGGGCGGAAGCCCGCCCGGCCGTGCCAGGCACCGAGGAAGACCTGCTGGGTCACGTCCTCCGCCTCGTGGGTGTCGCCGAGCAGTCGGGTGGCCATGGTGTGGACGAGCGAGCCCCAGCGCCGGTAGATCGCGGCGAACGCCTCCTCGTCGGCGGCGACGAGGCCACGGGCCAGCTCTTCCTCGTACCGCGTTTCCTCCGTTGGCGCGGCGGGGGCGGTGAGTCGGGTGTTCGTGATCATGGCCTGGTTCCTCCTGCAGTGCGTCGTGCGGGGACGGAAGGCCGTCTGCCGAACCGCACCGGTCGCGCTGTGTGAGCCGCGCCCGTGCGCTCCAGGCCAGTGTTCGGTGCACAAACGACGCGGCTCAACGTGCGTCGTTTGTGCGTCGTACAGTCGGGGGTATGGGTGCACACGAACGGGACAGCGAAGGCCGCGGACGCGAGGGCGGGCCGACCGGTGGAGGGCCTGGAGGGCCGACCGGTGCAGGGCCGACCGGTGGAGGGCCTGGAGGGCCGACCGGTGCAGGGCCGACCGGTGGAGGGCCTGGAGGGCTGACCGGTGCAGGGCCGACCGGTGGCGGGCCGATCGGTGACGGGACCGTAGGTGGTGGGCCCATCGGTGGTGGGCTGACCACCGGAGAGGTGGCCAGACGGCTGGGGGTGGCCCCCACCACGGTCCGCACGTGGGACCGCCGCTACGGCCTCGGACCCGACGCGCACACCGGGGGCCGGCACCGGCGGTGGACCCCGACGGACGTGGCCCGGCTGGAGCGGATGTGCGCACTGACCGCGACCGGGATACCCCCCGCCGAGGCGGCCCACGCGGTCCTCGGCGAAACGACGCACGCACCGACTCCCGCCGGTCGCACCCGAGCGACGCAGGGGGAAACTCTCACCGGCCCGGCCGCCCGAGCGGCGCGGGAGGGGGACTCGGCCGGGGCGTCACCCGGGCCAGGGCCGACGGACCCGGGCCCGCCGGACGCCGGCACAGCACCGCCACCGTCGGACCGCACCCCCGCCCGCGCAGGCGCCCCGCTTCCCACCCGCAGCCGTGCAGGCAGCGGGCTGCGCCTCGGTGATGTGCGTCAGGAATGCAAGGGCATCGCCCGTGCCGCACTGCGCCTCGACGCCCCCGCCCTGGACGACCTGCTCCAGTCCGCGATCGCCGAGCACGGGCTGGTTGCCGCCTGGACCGAGGTGATCATGCCGACTCTCCAGGCGGTCGGCCGCAAGTGGGAGAGCTCGGGTGAGAGATACGTCGAGGTCGAGCACTTCCTGTCCTGGCACGTCTCCGGCGCACTGCGGCGTGGCGCCCCGCCCGCGGCCCCCGACCGCCCGGGCGCGACCGTCGTTCTCGCCTGTGTGCCGGGGGAGAACCACACGCTGCCCCTGGAGGTGCTGGCGGCCGCACTCGCCGAACGGGGTCTGCCGGTGCGGATGTTCGGCGGAGCCCTGCCCGTGGAGTCCCTCGTCACGGCAGTCCGCAGAACGGGGCCCGCGGCGGTGGGACTGTGGGCGCAGTCCCGCGCGACCGCCAGCCGGCCGCTGGCCCAGCACGTGGCCGCGATGGAGTGGGGGGTGCGCGGGGCCCGCCGCAAGCCGGTCGTTCTGACGATAGGGCCCGGCTGGAGCGGCCGGACCGTCGCCGGACTGCCGCGTCCGACGGGGCTGGCCGAGGCCGTCGCCGTTCTGGAATCGGTCGTGCCGCGGTGAGTCCGGCCGACCGCATCCGTCTCGCGGTGGCTTTCGGCCGACCGTACCCGGCTGCATCCGAACACCGCCGACGGCCAGAAGCGGTGAACGGACAGAACACAGTCGGCGATGTGGCCGGGAGCGGGGTGCGGACATGGGCGGTGTGCGGTGGGCCCGGTGAACCGCGGGTCCGTCGGCGCGCCGGACGTGGTGATCCTCGGGGGCGGCGCCGCGGGCCTCAGCCTCGCGTACCGGCTGGTCGGCACCGCCGCCGCGACCGTGACCGTGGTGGAGCCGCCCGATGGTCCCGCGCGCCCGGCGGAGCGCACCTGGTGCTACTGGGACCATGGCGAGGGCGACGACAGTGACGACGGCTTCGGCCAAGCGGTTACCGCCAGCTGGCCCCTGCTGCGGGTGCACGCCTCCGACGGCAGCCCGCTCACCGTCGACCCGGCCCCCGCCCGCTACCGCATGGTGCGTTCCACGGCGTTCGAACGGCTGGTGCACGCCCGGCTGGCGCGGTCGCCCGGAGGAAGGGTGCTGCGCGCGACCGCCGACACGGTGCGCGACGTGCCCGGAGGCGCCGAGGTCCGCTGCACGGCACCCGGCGGCCGGACCGTGACCCTGCGCGCCGGGCTCGTGTTCGACTCGCGCCCCCTGCGCGCCTTGCCGCCCGCCCGGACGCAGTTGCTGCAGCACTTCCGCGGCTGGTTCGTGCGTACCCGCACCGACCGGTTCGATCCGGCGGTCGCCGACCTCATGGACTTCCGGGTACCGCAGCCGCGGCACGGCCTGGCCTTCGGCTACGTCCTGCCGCTGGCCCCGGATCGGGCGCTCGTCGAGTACACCGAGTTCTCCCGGACCCCGCTGACGACCGCGGCGTACGAGGAGGCGCTCGGTCACTACGCCCGTGAGGTGCTGGGCCTGGGCGAGTTCGCCGTGGAGAGCGCCGAGCGGGGCGTCATCCCCATGACCGACGCCCGCTTCCCCCGGCGGACCGGTACGGCCGTCTTCCGCATCGGGACGGCGGGCGGCGCCACCCGCCCCGCCACCGGCTACACCTTCGCGGCCGTACAACGGCACAGCCGGGCCGTCGCCGCCGCACTGCGGGACGGCAACCGCACCGTCGTGCCGGCGCCGCACGGGCGGCGGGCGCTCGCCATGGACGCGGTGCTGCTGCGGGCCCTGGACACCGGCCGGATCGACGGGCCCGCGTTCTTCACCGGTCTCTTCCGCCGGACCCCGGCCCACCGCCTGCTGCGCTTCCTCGACGGCGCCACCTCGCTCCGGGAGGAGTGGGGCATCGGACTGCGCACCCCGGTGGGCCCGATGCTGCGCACCGCGCTGGAAGTGCCCTTCCTGCCCCGCCGCACCCACCCCGCCCCAGGAACCGGAGAGAGCCCCCGATGACCCTGCTGCGCGACCGCGATCTGGCACGCGCCTTCGACCACGCGTCCCACACCTACGACCGCCTCACCGGCCTCAACCCGGGCTACCGCGCCGACCTGCTGCGCTCGGCCCGCCGGCTCGGGCTCCCGGAGGACGGGGCCGGGCTGCACCTGCTCGACCTGGGCTGCGGCACCGGCGCCTCCACCCGGGCCCTGCTGCGGGCCGCACCCCGTGCGCGGATCACCGCGGTGGACGCCTCCGCCGGCATGCTGCGGCGGGCCATGGCCAAGGCCTGGCCCGGCACCGTGCGCTTCCTGCACCTGAGCGCCGAGGAGCTCGCGACGGCCGGCGAAGGGCCCTTCGACGCGGTCTTCGCCGCCTACCTGTTCCGTAACGTCTCCGACCCGGACGGCGTCCTCGGCACGGTGCGTGGACTGCTGCGGCCGGGCGGGCGCCTCGCCGTCCACGAGTACAGCCTCGGCGGCTCGCCCGCGCACCGGGCGCTGTGGACGGCCGTCTGCCAGGGAGTGATCATCCCGGCGGGCACGCTCACCGGTGACCGGGCCCTGTACCGGCACCTGTGGCACAGCGTCCTCGACTTCGACACGGCTTCCGGCTTCACCGGGCGGCTGACCCGCGCCGGGTTCACGGGCGCGCGGGCCCTGCCCCTCGCCGGGTGGCAGACCGGCATCACGCACACGTTCGTCGCCCGCAACGGGTCAGCCGCGGCCGGGGAGGCGACCTGATGAGTCCCGCGACGAGTTCCCCGAGGAGTACACCGCCGAGCCGTCCGACGAGCCCCCGCCCGGCCGCCCGGCGCGGCCGGGACCGCAAGGCCGAGATCCTGATGCCGGCGCCCGGCCGGGACCGCTTCGCGCCCGGGGACGCGCCGTCCGTCGCCGTGGTGGGCGGCGGCATCGCGGGACTCGCCGCGGCCACCGGACTGGCCGAACGCGGCGCCCGGGTGACCCTCTACGAACGTGAGGACTCCCTGGGCGGCCGCCTCGCCGGGTACCGCACCCGGCTGGCCGACGGCTCCGAGGTGACCATGAGCCGTGGCTTCCACGCCTTCTTCCGGCAGTACTACAACCTGCGCGGCCTGCTGCGGCGCACCGACCCCGCCCTCGCCCGGCTCACCCCCCTGCCCGACTACCCCCTGCGGCACAGCGGCGGACTGACCGACAGCTTCGCCCGCGTCCCGCGCACCCCGCCCCTGAGCGCCCTCGGCTTCGTCGCCCTCAGCCCCACCTTCGGCTGGCGCGACCTCACCGCCCTGGACGCCCGGGCGGCGCTGCCGCTGACGGACGTGCGCGTGCCCGACGTGTACACACGCTTCGACGGGATCAGCGCGACCGCCTTCCTCGAACGCGTCCGCTTCCCCGAGGCCGCCCACCACCTGGCCTTCGAGGTGTTCTCGCGCAGCTTCTTCGCCGACCCGCGCGAACTCTCCGCCGCCGAACTGATGCTGATGTTCCACATCTACTTCCTCGGCTCCTCGGAGGGGCTGCTCTTCGACGTGCCCGACGAGCCCTTCCCGCAGGCCCTGTGGGAGCCGCTCGGCGACTACCTCGGGCGGCTCGGCGCGACCGTGCGTACCGGCACCCCCGTGGACGGCGTCGACCCCGTCGGCACCGACGGAGCCGAGGTGCGCACCGGCACCGGCACCGACCGGCACGACGCGGTGGTGCTCGCGCTCGACACCGGGGGACTGCGCCGGGTCGTCGCCGCCTCGCCCGGCCTGGGCACCGCCCCCTGGCGCGACGGCATCGCCGCCCTGCGCACCGCCCCGCCGTTCCTCGTGTCGCGGCTCTGGCTCGACCGGCCGGTCCGGGCCGACCGCCCCGGCTTCCTCGGCACCAGCGGCTACGCCGGCCTCGACAACATCAGCGTCCTGGAACGCTACGAGGGCGAGGCCGCGCGCTGGGCCGAGAAGCACGGGGGTTCCGTGGTGGAACTGCACGCCTACGCCGTCACTCCCGGTGCGGACCCCGGGGCCGTGCAGGACGCGCTGCTCGGGCAGTTGCACCGGGTGTACCCGGAGACCGCAGCGGCGCGGATCGTCGACGCCCGGCACGAGTGGCGCTCGGACTGCCCGCTCTTCCCGGTCGGCACCCACCATCGGCGCCCCACCGTGCGGACCCCGCACCCGTGGCTGACGCTGGCCGGCGACGGGCTGCGCTGCGACCTGCCCGTGGCCCTGATGGAACGCGCCGCCACCACCGGTTTCCTGGCGTCCAACGCCTTGCTCGCCGGGTGGGGCGTCCGCGGCCAGGTGCTGTGGACCGTGCCACGGGCGGGCCGCTCCCGGGCGCTGCGGGCACTCGGCGCGCTCGCGTCACGCCCGGCACACCGGGCGTGACGCCGTGACGCCGGCCGTGCCGTGAGCCGGCCATGACACGATCCCCCCGGCCGGGACGCCGTGACACCCGTGACGTCAGGCCGCCGGACGGGCCCGGGCCGCTCCGCGCAGGCCCGTCCGGCGGGGTCGTTCCGCCCCGGGATCACCCGGTGCCGCGCGACCGGGTTCACGTCACCCGGGGAACCGCCCGGTGCTCCGCAACTCCCAGCGCCTCTCCGCGTAGGCGAGGTCGTCGCGCCACAGTCGCCCGGCCGTCTGCCGCATCAGGGGGCGCAGCACGGGTGCGGCGGCGCGGGCCAGCGAGAAACCGGGCCGGTCCGAGGCGGCGACGACCGCCTCGATCACGGCCGTCCGCGGCTGCTCGGCGTCGGTGGCGGTCAACGGCGTGGCATGGGTCTCCACCACGGACGTGGCGCCCTCGCCGTCGGTGATGCGCATGACGACCGTGCGCGGCTCCGGCGCGGTGAACTCGGCCCGCACGGGCACCACCAGACGGCCCGCCACCCGGAAGGAGACGTCCACGACGAAGGCGTCGTCCTCGTCGCCCTGCGGCTCCCCCACGACCGTCAGGTCGACGAAGGAGTACGGGTGGAACCAGGACCCGTGCCACGGGTCGAGCCGGTTGGCCACAACGTCCTGCGGTTCGCACCGTCCGGCCGCGGTGAACACGGCGTCCACCCCGCTGCCCGGCGCGGGCCGGGCCGGGACCACGGGCCGCTCCGAGGGCTCCTCACCGCCCACCGCGTCCAGCCGGACCCACACCAGCACGCCGTCGTCGTGGGCCGGGTACGGCTGCCAGCCGGCGAACGTGGAGCCCTCCAGGGCCAGTCCGTGCCAGTGGCACACCAGCGTCCCGCACACCACCCGGCTGTCCCGCAGCGGGGCACCGAGGTGGGGGCAGACGCCTGGCCCGGCCCGCAGCTCACCCGCCGCGGAGCGCCACAGCACCACCTCCACGCCCCCGACGGTCCTGCCGTAGGGGCGGCTGGGGCGCACGTCCCGGGAGGCGCCCACCACGAACCAGTTGCCGGAGGGCCGGGCGGACGCCCGTTTGAGGGTGTCGGCGATCAGCGCCGGACGGGCCGCGCGCCAGGTCGGTGTCTGCTCCGCCCAGCCGGGGCCGCGGCGCCGCCGCAGGGGTGAGGTCCAGCGTGTCCTGTCCGCTCGGTCAGCCACGACCCTGCCCCTTCCGTTCCGGTGCGGCCGGAGCCGCCGCATGGGCCGCCCGCGCGCGGGCCACCTTGAGGACACCGGCCGCGGCGGTGGCCGCCCGCCGTCGGCGGGGCACGACGGCACGGCGGTGCAGCACGGTGTAGTCGTGCCGCGCGATCGCGTCGAGGATGCCGCCGTACAGCGTGAACGCGGTCCTGATGCAGGGGCGCACCCGCGGGTCGAGCATCGCGATGCCCGGTTCCGCCTCCCGGTACACGCCCCTGGTCAGGGCCTCGGCCGCGACCAGTGCGGCCCGGATGCGCGGGTCGCGGCGGCCGCTGCGCCGGCTCCACTCCAGCAGCGGCCGGTCCACGCCGTGGGCGGCCAGCAGGTCCGCCGGCAGGTAGACGCGGCCGCGGTCCAGGTCCTCGCCCACGTCCCGCAGGAAGTTGGTCAGCTGGAACGCCACCCCGAGGGCCGCCGCGTGCGGTGCCGCCTCCTCGCGCGGGACGACCGTGCCGAGCACGGGCAGCATCTGCAGGCCGATCACCGCGGCCGAACCGTGCATGTAGTCCCGCAGGTCGGCATAGGTGGGATAGTCCGTGACGGTCAGGTCGGCGCGCATCGAGGCGAGGAAGTCGGCGAACAGGTCCACGTCGATGTCGTAGCGGTCTGCGGTGTCGGCCACGGCCCGGACCACCGGTTCGGTCCCGCCGCCGGTGCGCAGCGCGTGCGCGAGGTCGCCCTCCAGTCGCTTCAGCAGCAGGTCCCGCTCGTCGGGGGTCAGGCGCCGGTCCAGGTCGTCGACGATGTCGTCGGCCCAGCGGGCGAAGCCGTACAGCGCGTGCACGGCCGTACGGCGTTCAAGCGGCAGCAGGCGGGTGGCCAGGAAGTACGTGCGGCCGTGGCGGGCGTTGAGCTGCCGGCACCGGCTGTAGGCGGCGCGCAGGCCGGGGTCGGTGATCCCGGCGGCGTCCAGTTCACGACGGGTCATGGGCACCTGCTCCGGTCGGGGTGGAGGGGCGGCGGTAGAAGGCCCGGACCGCTCGGGGCACCCGGGCACCGCCGCCGGTGACGCGGGCGGCGGCGAGCTTCCCGCTGATGAGCACGGTCGGTACGCCGACACCGGGGGTCGTCCCGCAGCCGGCGAGCACCACGTTGTCCAGCCCGCGGACGAGGTTGCGCGGCCGGAAGGGCCCGGTCTGGGCGAAGGTGTGGGAGACCGAGAAGGGACTGCCCGCCGCATGGCCCTGCGCCGTCCAGTCCAGCGGCGTCACCAGCAGTTCCTCCTCGACGCTGTCCGCGAACCCGTGGAGGCCGCGCCGTTCCAGCTCGGCGACCAGGCTGTCGCGGTACCGCGGGCCGAGGTCGCGCCAGGCGGCGGCGGAGGGGCCGACGGCGGTGTTGGGGCAGGGGGCGAGGACGTAGTGGAGGTGGCGGCCCGGCGGCGCGAGCGAGGCGTCGTGCGTCGTGGGCCGGGTGATCAGCAGCGACGGGTCGCTCATCAGCGCTCCCGAGCGGGTCAGTTCGTCGAAGGTGCGCTCCCAGGCGGCGCCGAAGGACAGCGTGTGGTGCGCCAGATGAGGCCAGGTGCGGTCGGTCCCGGCGTGCAGGACCACCGCCGACGGTGAGTGACGCAGCGGCACCGGGCGCCGGGGTGTGCGGCCCAGGAGCCGGTGCGCGGCGGGCAGTTCGCAGGTCAGCACCACCGCGTCGCACGGGATGCGCTCACCCGAGGCGAGCCGGACCGCCCGCACCCGCCCGGCGGAGCGTTCCAGCGCGCTCACCTCGGCCGACCAGCGCAGCTCCGCACCGGCACCGGCGGCCACGTCCGCCATCGCCCGGGGCAACGCGTGCATGCCGCCCTTGGGGAACCAGACGCCGGCCACGGTGTCCATGTAGGCGATCACCGCGTAGGCGGCGAGCGCCCGGGCCGGGGCCACACCGGCGTACAGGGCCTGGAAGGAGAAGACCCGGCGCAGGCGGGCGTCGGACAGGAAGCGGCCGATCCGGCCGTCGAGGCGCCCGAAACCGCCGAGGGCGGCGAGGCGGGCCAGGTCCGGGTGCGCGAGCTGGAACGGCGAGTCGAAGTTGGTGTCGATGAACCGGCGCATCTGCGCCCGGTACAGCCGCTCCAGCCACTGGCGCAGCCTGCGGTAGCCCGCCGCCTCCGCCGGTCCGGCGAAACGCCGCACCTCCGCCTCCATGGCGTCGCCGTCGGTGTGCACGTCGAGCGAGGACCCGTCCGCGAATCCGGCCCGGTAGGCGGGGTGCAGGGCCACCAGCTCGACGTGCCGGTCGAGGCGCTCGCCGACCGCCGCGAACGCCTCGTCGGCCAGCTGCGGCATGGTCAGCACGGTGGGTCCGGTGTCCACCAGGTAGTCGCCGAGCCGGACCCGCCCGGCCCTCCCGCCCGGCCCGGCGTCCCGTTCGACGAGCGTGACCCGCCGGCCGGCGCCCAGCAGGTGCAGGGCGCACGCCAGTCCGGACAGCCCGGCGCCGACCACGACGACATGGTCCGTCGGGCCCGTCACGGTCCTCATACGAGCTCCTGCGCGTGCCGCGGGGCGACGCCCGAGGCCCGCTCGACGAGGACGGCGAACTCCCGCCGCACGGCGGGGGCCGCACCGGTCTCCTCGAAGCGCCGCAGACCGGCGGCCGCCAGGTCCGCGATCCTCGACTCCACCTCGGCCCGGGCGCCCGTGCGTTCCAGTGCCGCCCGCATCCGCTCGACGGTGTGCCCCGGCAGGGCGTCCGCGTCCGGGGCGAGCACGGCGGCCGCGTCCCGGTCGCCGCCCGCCTCCGCGAGCCGGACGGCGACGGCGAGCAGTGGGGTCAGCTTGCGGGAGCGCAGGTCGTCGTCGGCCGGTTTGCCGGTGAGCGCCGGGTCCCCGAACGCGCCGAGGAGATCGTCGCGCAGCTGGAAGGCCAGCCCCGCGCACCGGCCCGCCGCCCGCAGCGCGTCCAGGGTGTGCGCGTCGGCACCGGCCAGAGCGGCACCGAGCGCCAGGGGCCGTGCGACCGTGTACCGGGCGCTCTTGAGGACGGCGATGGTCAGCGCCTCCTCGGCGCCGGACGAGCCGCTCTCCTGCGCGCGCAGGTCGCGGTACTGCCCGGCGACCATCTCGGTGCGCATGGCCCGCCATTCGTCGTACAGCCGCGGGCCGTACGGCGAGGCGAGCGCCGTCTCGGTCAGCAGGTCGTCCGCCCACGCAAGCGCCAGATCACCCGCGAGCACGGCCGCCGACCTCCCGAACGTCTCGGCGGACCCGTTCGCCCGGGCGTTCGTCCGGCCGGCCCGGTGCCCGTGGGCGAAGTCGACATGCAGCGCGGGGCCGCCCCGGCGCAGGGGCGATCCGTCCATCACGTCGTCGTGGACGAGGGCGCAGGCCTGCAGCAGTTCGAGGGCGGCGCCCGTGCGCAGGACGGCGTCCGCGTCACCGGAGCCGCCCGCGGCCCGCCAGCCGCACCACACGAACGCCGTGCGCAGCCGCTTGCCGCCGCGCCGGACGAACGCGGCGACACGCTCGGCCATCTCGCGGGTGAACACCGCGTCCGTGTCGCGGGCCTGACACAGCCGCGCCTCGAGCACCCGCTCGAGGACCGCCTCCATGGCACGCGTGGCCCCGGCAGCAGTGAGCGGGGCGTCGTCGGTCTCCGCCGGTCCGGCCACCGTCGGCCGCGGTCCAAGCATGCGCAACCCCTTCTCGCTTCCGGTCATCCGCACATCAGTGCTTCCGCGGGGAGCGGTGTTTCGGATGCGCCGGGATCCGGGCTCTCAGTCGCGCCCCCGGGCCTGCCGGAAGCGGGCCAGGCCCTCGCCGAGGTCGAGGAGCGGCGCCGGGTAGCGGAGCAGGGCCCGTTCGCCGTCGGGCAGCCGCCAGGGTTCGTGCACCGCGGCGCCGGCGACGTCCGCCAGTTCCGGCACCCAGCGGCGTACGTAGCTGCCGTCCGGGTCGTAGCGCTTGCCCTGGAGCACGGGGTTGAGGACACGGTGGGGGCGGGTGTCGGTGCCGGTGCCCGCGACCCACTGCCAGTTCAGCTGGTTGTTGACCAGATCGCCGTCCACCAGGTACCGCAGGAAGTGCCGGGCGCCGATCCGCCAGTCCACGTACAGCGTCTTGGTCAGGAAGCTCGCCACCACCAGCCGTGCCCGGTTGTGCATCCAGCCCTCGTGGCGCAGCTGGCGCATGCCCGCGTCGACCACCGGGTAGCCGGTGCGGCCCTCCCGCCACGCGGCGATCTCCTCGGCGGCGTCCTCCTCGCCCCGCCACCGGTCGTCCCGGGAGCGGTAGTCCCGGACGGACGCCTCGGGCCGGGCCGCGAGGACCTGGTGGTGGAAGTCGCGCCAGCACAACTGGCGGACGAACGCCTCCGCCCCGGGACCGCCCCGCTCGCGGGCCCGCCGGACGACCTCCACCGGCGACAGCGCCCCGAAGTGGAGGTAGGGCGACAGGCGTGAGGTCGCGTCACCCGCCAGGTCGTCGTGCCGTTCCTCGTAGCGGGACAGGCCCGTGTCCACCCAGCGTGCGAACCTCTCGCGCCCCGCCGACTCCCCGCCGGCCGGGAGGTCCGGCGACAGGTCCGCCGCCTCCGGGCGGGAGGGCGGGTCCTCGCCGCGCACCGCGTCGGGGACCCGCACCGCACGTGGCGTGGGCAGGAGGTCGCGCAGCGGCTCCTTGGACCAGCGGCGCATGTAGGGGGTGAACACGGCGAAGTGGTCCGAGCCGAGCGGTGTCACGGCCCCCGGCGCGAGGGCGGTGACCACGCTGTCGTGCACCCGCAGCGCGACCCCGCCGGCGTCGAGTTCCTCGCGCAGCCGCTCCTCGCGGCGGTGGGCGTAGCCGGTGACCCCCGCCGCCATGTGCACCTCCGTGGCCCCGCACGCGGCGGCGACCGCGCGGACCTCGCGGGCGACCGGACCGCTGCGCACCACCAGCCGTCCGCCGAGGCGGCGCAGCGAGGAGTCGAGGTCGGCGAGGCAGTCGGCGAGGAAGGCGGCGCGGTTGGGCACGTCGAAGCCGGCGGCGTGCACGGCGGGGTCGCGGACGAACAGGGGCACCACCTCGTCGGCCGTGTGCAGCGCGGCGTGCAGGGGCGGATGGTCGTGCAGACGCAGGTCCGAGGTGAACAGGACGACCGCGACGGTCATGGCGTCACTCCTGGTGCGGTGGTGCGGATGGCGATCGGTGCTGCCGGGCGCTTCGCCGCTCGCGGGACCGCCGGACGCGCGCGGCCCGGCGGGGCCCGCCGGTGCCCTCGGACGCGGCCCGGGCGATGTTGCGGGCCATGCCGCCGAACACGGCGGAGTGGAACGGGGCGACGCTCCACCAGTAGGCGTGGCCCAGCAGGCCGCGCGGATGGAACAGGGCGCGCTGCCGGTAGCGGGTGCGGCCGTCGTCGTCGGTCTCGGCGTACATCTCCAGCCAGGCGAGTCCCGGCAGCCGCATCTCGGCGCGCAGCCGCAGCAGATGACCGGGCTCGAGCTCCTCGACCCGCCAGAAATCGAGCGAGTCACCGACCCTCAGCCGCTCGGTGTCCCGCCGTCCGCGGCGCAGTCCCACCCCGCCCGCGAACCGGTCCAGCCAGCCCCGGACGGCCCAGGCGAGCGGGGAGGAGTACCAGCCGTTCTCGCCGCCGATGCCCTCGACGACCTTCCACAGCGCCGCCCGGGGCGCGTCGACCGGCCGCTGCCGTTCGTCCTGGTAGAGGCTGCCGCCCGCCCAGTCCGGGTCCGTGGGGAGCGGGTCGCTGGGCGCTCCTGGCACCGATGCCGAGGACCAGCGGGTGGCGACCTGCGCCTCGCGCACCTTGCGCAGCGCCAGGGTCAGCGCCTCGTCGAACGGCAGCGGCCGCCCCGGGAGGTCCGGCACGTACCGGGCGATGTCGTGTTCGCGGCAGACGACCTCGTGCCGCAGCGACTCGGTCAGCGGCCGGGCCAGGGAGGCGGGCACCGGGGTGACCAGGCCGACCCAGTGGCTGGACAGCCGCGGGGTGAGGACCGGGACGGGCACGATGAACCGCCGCGGCAGCCCGGCCACGGCGGCGTAGCGCAGCATCATGTCCCGGTAGGTGAGGACGTCGGGCCCGCCGATGTCGAAGGCCCGGTCGACGTCGTCGGGCATGCCGGCCGATCCGACGAGGTAGCGCAGCACGTCGCGCACCCCGATGGGCTGGGTGCGGGTGTGCACCCAGCTGGGCGTGACCATGACGGGCAGGCGTTCGGTGAGGTAGCGCAGCATCTCGAACGACGCCGAGCCGGAGCCGATGACGACGGCGGCCCGCAGCACCGTCGCGGGGACGGGGGAGTCGAGGAAGATCTGCCCGACCTCGGCCCGGGACCGCAGGTGCGGGGAGAGCGAGGCCTCCGGGACGCCCTGGGGCGTGAGCCCGCCGAGGTAGACGATCCGCCGTACGCCCGCGGCCCGGGCCTGCTCGGCGAAGATCCGGGCGGCGGCGCGGTCGGTGTCCTCGAAGCGGGAGCCGGAGCCCAGGGCGTGCACCAGGTAGTAGGCGACGTCGACTCCGCGCATGGCGGCGGCGACCGACTCGGGGTCGGTGACGTCACCCCGGACCGACTCGGCGTGCGCTGCCCAGGGGTGGTCGCGGAGCTTGCCGGGGGAGCGGGCCAGGCACCGGACGCGATGTCCTTCCTGCAGCAGTTCCGGCACCAGGCGCCCGCCGATGTATCCGGACGCCCCGGTGACCAGGCAGTGCAGCCGCTGCCCGTCCGTCGTCATACCCGTACCTCCCCGGCGCCCCGCACCGCTGCCCGTGCGGCCGGATCGCGCCCGGCCCTGACGGGAACACTTCCGGCCCGGTGCCCGCGGCGGATGCACTCCCGGTCGGCGCGGGCGGTTCAGTCCTCCCGGCGGGCGAGAGCGCTCGGCCACCACGCCCGGGGCCCGATGTCGATCATCAGCGCGGGCACCAGCAGGGAGCGCACCACGAGTGTGTCGAGCAGCACCCCGAAGGCGACGATGAACGCGATCTGCACCAGGAACGCCAGGGGGATCACCATCAGTGCCGCGAACGTCGCGGCGAGCACGACCCCCGCCGAGGTGATCACGCCGCCGGTGGTGGTCAGCCCGCGCAGCACGCCCTGCCGGTTGCCGTGCGCGAGCGCCTCCTCCCGGACCCGGGACATGAGGAAGATGTTGTAGTCGACGCCGAGCGCCACGAGGAACACGAAGCCGTACAGCGGCACCGAGGCGTCCGTCCCGCCGAACCCCCAAAGGTGCTGGAAGACCAGCGCCGACACCCCCAGCGTCGCCAGGAAGTTGAGCCCCACGGTCGCCACCAGCAGCACCGGCACGAGCAGCGAGCGCAGCAGCAGCATGAGGATCAGCAGGATGACCGCGAGCACGACCGGCACGATGACCGTCCGGTCCCGCGCGGCGGTCTGCTGGGTGTCGTACTGCTGCGCCGTGTATCCGCCGACCAGGGCGTCGGCGCCGGGCACCGCGTGCACCCTCGTGCGCAGCCGCTCGACGGTCTCCTTGGCGGCGTCGCTGTCCGCCGCGGCCTTCAGGGTCGCGTCGACGCGCACGCGCCCGTCGACGACCAGCGGTTTGCCCGCCCCGGGACGGCCGGAGGCGGAGACGGCGCCCGCGAAGGCGACGCCCTCGGTGCCGCGCGTGGCGGCCGTCACCTCGGCGGTCCGGCCGGCGTCGGCGATGATCACGGCGGGGTTGCCGGACCCGCCGGGGAAGTGCTCGCCCAGGGTGCGCTGCGCGGCCACCGACGGCGCGTCGTTCACGAAGATCTCGTCGAGCGGCACGCCCTTGGAGGACAGGGCGGGCGAGAAGGCCGCGCCCCCGGCCAGCAGCAGCGCCGTCACCGCCCAGGTGCGGCGCGGCCGGGCTGCCACAACGGCCGCGACCCGCCGCCACACGCCACTGCCCCCGGCGGCCTCCTGCGGCGGCTTCGGCCGGGACGGCCAGAAGGCGGCACGGCCCAGCAGGGCCAGGACGGCCGGCAGGAAGGTGAGGGTGACGAGCACGGCGCAGCCGACGCCGATGGCGCCGACCGGCCCGAGGGCGCGGTTGTTGGTGAGGTCGCTCGCGAGCAGGGCCAGCAGCCCGAGCGCGACGGTGGCCGCGCTGGCGGTGATCGGCCCGAACGAGCGGCGTACGGCGGCCGTCGCGGCCCCGAAACGGTCCCCGCGCAGGGCGAGTTCCTCCCGGAAGCGCGCGGCCAGCAGCAGGGCGTAGTCGGTGGCGGCGCCGATCACCAGGATCGACAGGATGCCCTGGACCTGTCCGTCGACCCGGACCACGTCCCGGTCGGCCAGTGCGTAGACCACCGCGCAGGCGAGGCCCAGCGCGAAGACCGACCCCAGGATGATCAGGAACGGCAGCAGCACGCTCCGGTAGACCAGCAGCAGGATCAGCAGCACGGCGCCCAGGGCCACGCCGAGCAGCAGTCCGTCGATGCCCGCGAACGCGTCCGCCAGATCAGCCTGACCGGCCGCGGGCCCGGCGATCCGCGCCGTGGTGTCCGGTACGGCCCCGGCCGCCTCACGCACCGCGTCGAGGACGGTGGGCAGTTCGTCGCCCAGGTCGGGCTCCAGCTGGACGACGGCCTGTATCGCCTCGCGGTCGTCGGAGAGCAGGGCGGGGGAGGGGCGGCCCACGACGCCGGGCTTCCCGGCGAGCGCGGCGACGGCCCGGGTGGCCTCGGCCTGCCGGTCCTCGGTGAACCGTTGCCCGTCCGCCGTCCAGACCACGATGGCCGGCACGGTCTCGGACTGCTCGAAGGCCGCGCGGGCGTCCAGCACCCGGGTGGACTCGGCGCTCCGCGGCAGGAAGGCGGCCTGGTCGTTGGTGGCCACCTCGCCGAGCTTGCCCGCGTAAGGGCCGAGCGTTCCGCCCACCCCCAGCCAGACCAGCAGCAGAACGAGCGGTACGAGCCGCCGGGCCCAGCCATGTGCGGTACTCATGCGCATCCCATGCCGTAGGAAGTGAGTCGCGATGGAACTAACTCACTCATAAAGTATCTCAATGATTGAGAGATACTAGGCTGGGGGGATGAGCGGCTCCGGTGCACCCACGGCATCTCTTCCGGCGGACGACCCCACCGGGTTGCAGACCTTCGCCGTCCTGTTGCGCCGGATGAACAGCGAGTTCAACCGCATCGCCCAGGAGTTCGCCCAGGAACAGGGCCTGCACCTCACCGACATGCAGGCCCTGATCGCGATCCTGGACGCCGACTCCGACCCGGAAGCGGCGGGCGAGCCCATGACCCCGGGCCGCCTGAGAGGGCAGCTCAATCTCACGTCCGGCGCCGTGACCGCCTGTCTCGACCGGCTGGAGCGGGCCGGGCACATCCGCCGGGTCCGCGACGCCGGCGACCGCCGCGTGGTGCACCTGCACTACGCCGACGCGGCCCGGGGCCTGGCCCGGGACTACTTCCGCCCCCTGGCCCGGAGCACCGACGCGGCCCGCGGCCGTTTCAGCTCAGAGGAGCTGGAGGTGGTCGTCCGGTTCCTCGCGGAGATGAACGCGGAACTCGGCCGGCTGCGCCGGGGCTCCGGCTGACCACCCGCCGTCAGTCGTCGAACCCGGTGTCCCGGGTGCGCTTCTCCCAAGCCACGACCTCGTCCCGCACCTGGTCGAGGTGGCCGAGGACCGCGCTGACGCCGTCGTCGCCGAGGGGCAGGCGCAGGGGCGTGTGCTCGGCGTCGAGGGCGGCCAGGATGAGGGCGGCGGCCTTGGCCGGATCGCCGGGCTGGGTGCCGTCGCCGCCGGCGACGACGCCACGGGTCCGGCTCACCTTGCCGTACACCCCGCTGTCCGCACTCGTCCCCGCCCGCCCGGTCTCGAACAGGCCGGTGCGGAAGGCGCCCGGCTCGACGATCAGCACCTTGACCCCGAACTCGGCGACCTCGTCCGCGAGCCCTTCGGACATGCCCTCCAGGGCGAACTTGGTCGCGCTGTACGCCGAGAAGCCCGCGAAGGACATCTGCCCGCCCATGCTGCTCATCTGCACGATCGCGCCCGAGCGCCGCTCCCGCATGTGCGGCAGCACGGCCCGGGTGAGGGCGGCCGGGCCGAAGACGTGCACGTCGAACAGCGCCCTCAGTTCGTCCTCGGTGGTCTCCTCGAACGCCCCGACATGTGTCCGGCCCGCGTTGTTGACCAGCACGTCGATCCGGCCGTGCCGCGCCACGACGTCCCGCACCGCGGCCTCGGCGGCGCCGGTGTCGGCGACGTCCAGGCGCAGCGCCTCCACCCGGCCCGGGTGGGCGGCGACCAGATCGTCCAGCGCCTGTGGGCGCCTCGCCGCGCCCACCACCACGTCACCGGCGGCGAGGGCCGCCTCGGCGATCGCCCGCCCGAACCCACTGCTCGCCCCCGTGATCAGCCACACCTTGTTCATGACAGCTCCCCGTCTCGTGTCGTTACGTCCGTCACCCTCTCGCCCACGGCGGTGGCCCGTCCAAGACATTCGGTGATAGCCGATGGTTATGAGCATGGACGTTCATCTGCGGGACCTGCGTTACTTCGTCGCCGTCGCGGAGGAACTGCACTTCACCCGGGCCGCCGAGCGCCTGTACGTGTCCCAGCCCGCGCTGAGCAAGCAGATCCGGGCGCTGGAGCGGCAGTTGGGAGCCGAGCTGTTCCGGCGAGACCGGCACGGCGTGGAGCTCACCGAAGCGGGTACGGCGCTGCTGCCGCACGCACGCGGGGTGCTGGACGCGTGGAAGGAGGGCGCGGCCGCGGTGGACGCCGTCCGGGCGGCGCGGCGCGGCACCCTGGTCGTCGGCATGAGCACCAGCCCGGTCCGCGGCGGCCTGCTGCCCGCGATCCGCTCCCGCTTCACGGCGGCCCACCCGGAGGCCGCCGTCCGGATCCGGCAGGTGAACTGGGAGGACCCGACGGCCGGCCTCGCCGACGGCACCGCCGACCTGGCCTTCGTCTGGCTGCCGCTGCCCGGCCAGGACCGCTACGACTTCACGGTCGTCGCCGAGGAACCGCTCATGGTCGCCCTCCCGGACACCCACCCGCTCGCCGGGCGCACCGCGATCGACTTCGCCGACCTGCTCGACGAGCCGTTCCTCGCCCTGCCGGAGAGCACGGGTCCGCTGCGCGACCACTGGCTCGCCCTCGACGCACGCGGTGGCCGCCCGCCCCGCATCGGCGCCGAGATCGCGAGCACCGAGGAGACGTACGAGGCCCTGGCCGCCGGCCTCGGCGTCTGCCTCGTGGCGGAGGGCAACGTCCCCCTGCTCACGCTGGGCGGTGTGACGGCCCGTCCGGTGCGCGGCCTCGCCCCGAGCCGCTACGTCCTGGCCTGGAGACGGGGGGACGGGCAGCGGCCCCTGGTGCGGGCGTATGCGCGGGCCTGCCGCCGGGTGACGGGCCACCGCACGGGATGACGCACCGGCTCCGACCGGCCGTCACCCTCCGACGTACCCGGGAGGCAGGCGTCGCCGGGACCACCATGCCTTCGGAAGGCGTTCGCCGCCCGTCTCGCCTCGCCTGTCGCCCGCATTCCGCCCCCGCAATCGGGCCGCTTACGATGCGCCCAGCCGTACGTCGGTTCCGGACGGCCCGCTCTCTCACCGCCTCAGCCAGGAGCACCGCAAACCGTGTCGATACCCCCGCCCCCGGGGCACCAGCAGCCCCGGGACCCGTTCGGCCCGCCTCCGGCGAACCGGCCCCAGGGAGCCCTGGATCACGGCCTCAACAGCCCCTACGGCCCCGTCGGCCGCCCCTACGGCACTCCGGTCTCCGTCAACGCGCTCGCCGTGGCCGCACTGGTTCTCGGCGTGCTCTGCTTCCTGCCCGCCGCGGGGCTCGTGCTCGGGCTGATCGCGCTGCGGCAGATCCGGCGGTCCGGGCAGAGCGGGCGGGGCATGGCGATCGCGGGTTCGGTGCTGTCGTCCGCCGGGATCGCACTGTGGGCGGTGCTGCTGTCCACGGGGGCCGCGTCGGAGGTCTGGGAGGGGTTCAAGGACACCGCGCGGGGCAACGAGAGCCTGTCGCTGGAGAAGGGCGACTGCTTCGACGCGCCCGGCGGGCTGGAGGGCGACACCCTCGACGTCGACCGGGTGCCGTGCCGGGGCGGGCACGACGGCGAGGTGTTCGCGGTCGTCACCCTGCCCGGCGGCCCCTTCCCGGGAGACGCCCGGATCACCGACGTCGCCGACGAGAAGTGCTACGCCCTCCAGGACCAGTACGCGATGGACACCTGGGCGATGCCGGCCGATGTCGACGTGTACTACCTGATGCCGTCCCGGGAGAGCTGGCGCTTCGGCGACCGCGCGATCACCTGCCTCTTCGGCAACGCCGAGGCCGGGGCCGGGCTCACCGGTTCGCTGCGCGGCGACCCCACCACCCTCGACACCCACCAGGTCGTCTTCCTGTCGACGGCCAACGCCCTCGACGCGGCGCTCTACGAGGAGCCCGAGAAGACCCCCGAGGAGGACCTCGCCGCCCACCGGGCCTGGGCCGCCCAGGTCCACGACGTGCTCGGCGAGCAGATCGAGGCCCTGCGCGCGCACCCCTGGCCGGCCCGCGCCCGCACGCCCGTCGCCGACCTCGTGGCGGACCTGGAGGACGCCCGGACGGAGTGGAAGAGGGCGAGCACGGCGGGTGACGCGGGCACCTACCACGCGCACTACGGCAAGGCGTACGGCTCCGTGGACGGGCTGGCGACCGTCACGGCGCGCAAGGCCCTTGGTCTGGCGGCGACCCCGCCGGCTCCCGGGGAAGGCGAGAGGGAAGAGTCCGAAGCGCAGGTGTGAGGGCGGCTATAGCGGGGAGAAACCGCCTGCGTAAAGCCCTCCGCCACCCCATGTCATCACATCGAGTGATTCTCTGGCCTTTGCTTGCCCCGCACAACCTACGGTTGCCACGCTGTAGCTGTCTGTACAACCTGATGGGAGCGGCCAGTGACATTCGGTGAGCAGCCGGCGTACCTGCGCGTCGCGGGTGATCTCCGCAAGAAGATCGTCGACGGTCAGCTCCCACCGCACACCCGCCTGCCCTCCCAGGCCAGAATCCGCCAGGAGTACGGGGTCTCGGACACGGTCGCGCTGGAGGCCCGCAAGGTGCTCATGGCGGAGGGCCTGGTCGAGGGCCGTTCCGGCTCGGGGACCTATGTGCGCGAGCGGCCCGTGCCCCGCCGCATCTCCCGCTCCGGCTACCGCCCGTCCGGCGGGGCCACGCCGTTCCGCCAGGAGCAGGCCGACGGCGAGGGGCGCGGCACCTGGGAATCCAGCAGCGAGCAGGCCGAGGCGAGTGTCGCGATCGCCGGACGGCTGGGCATCGAGCCGGGCGAGCGGGTCATGTGCACGCGGTACCTCTACCGCGAGGGCGGCGACGCGATGATGCTCTCCACCTCCTGGGAGCCACTCACCGTCACGGGGCGCACGCCCGTGATGCTGCCGGAGGAAGGGCCGGTCGGCGGCATGGGTGTCGTCGAGCGCATGCGCGCCATCGACGTGGTCGTGGACAACGTCACGGAGGAGGTCGGCGCCCGGCCCGGCCTCGCCGAGGAGCTGCTCGTCCTGGGCGGCGTCCCGGGGCACGTGGTCCTGGTCATCCAGCGGACCTTCTACGCCTCCGGACGTCCGGTGGAGACGGCCGACGTGGTCATTCCGGCCGATCGGTACCGGGTCGCCTACCACCTTCCGGTCAAGTAGCGCACGCTCCCATCCGCCCCGCGGCGCGCTTCTCGCGCGCCCCGCTCACCCGATCGCCGTACGGACCGACCTGGGCCGGGGTGCCGCACGACCCCCGGCCCACCGTCGTTCACGCAGGTCGGCAGCGGTGTATGCGGTATGCCCGAAGCCGGTTGCCCAGAGGCGCACGGACGGCGCGTTCACCGCCGTGCGCCCCCTGCGTTCTGGCTGGTTGCGTACCTCTTCGTGAAAACCCGTATTCGCTCCGTGAAGGTAAGGCGTAGGCTCGGGCATATGCGCATTGCGGTTTCCTCGGCGGGCGGGGCACGGCACAGGCCGCGGGCGGGAAGTGGAGGGGCGCGATGAACGACAGCACGGTCACTCTCCCCTGGCTCGTGATACGAGAGGACGACAACGGCAACCGCTACCGCGTGGGCCGGTACGCGACCCGGGCCGAGGCCCAGAGGATCGCGGACAGCCTCGACGGTCGCGGCCACAAGCAGCTCTACTGGGTCGAGCGGCTCGGCCACGACGGGCCGGCCGTGGCGCACGACTGACCGGCGCGAGGGCGCCCCGGGGAGGGCCGCCCCGGAGGCCGGCGGTGCTCCCGTAGGCTCCCGGCATGAGTGAGCGGATCGTCGTGGGGGCCGCGCTGGTCGAGGACGGGCGGCTGCTGGCCGCCCGGCGCAGCGCGCCCGTCGAGCTCGCCGGGCGCTGGGAGCTGCCCGGCGGCAAGGTCGAACCCGGGGAGAAGGCCGACGCGGCGCTCGCGCGGGAGCTGCGCGAGGAACTCGGCGTCGACGCCGAGGTCGGCGGGCGCGTTCCGGGGGAGTGGCCCCTTCGGGCGCCCTACGTCCTGCACCTCTGGACCGCCCGGCTGCGCCCCGGCTCGGCGGCTCCCGCGCCCCTCCAGGACCACGACGAACTGCGCTGGCTCGGCCCCGACGAGATCTGGGACGTGCCGTGGCTCGACCAGGACGTCCCGGCCGTACGGCAGGCCCTCGCCCACCTGGGAATCGCGCACCTCCCGGCCTCCCACGGTCCCGCTTCCGGAACTCCGGAGGATCTCGGCACCTGAAAGGCCTGGAAGGCCGGAACGGCCCGGCGCCTGAAGCCTGCCGGGGGCGCGTGGCTTCCATCGCACTGCCGTACCAGCGCTCTGTACGCCGTTCGTGCCACAGTGCGCTGCTCCCCGCGGTACTCCGCTCCCAATATCGGGTATGTGCCCATTAACCCCATGAAACCGGACATGGGTGGGGCTCCTGCCTGGGAAGTGATCGGCGTGATCGACACCGAGGACGACTGCGCCGACTGGACCTTCCCCGCCGAACCGGGCGCCGTGCGCACCGCCCGCCAGGCCGTGCGCGGCCAACTGCGTGACTGGGGCCTCGACAGCCTCGCGGACCTCGCGGCGCTGCTGGTGAGCGAGTTGGTCACCAACGCCCTGCGGCACGCCACCGGCCCCATCGGAGTCCGCCTGGTGCGCCGCTCGGGCCTGGACGGCGCTCTCCTGGTCGAGGTCTCCGACCCGCTGCCGGACCCACCCCGCGAGCGCGCCGCCCGGCTCGAGGACGAGAGCGGCCGCGGGCTGCATCTGGTGGCGTCCTCCTCCCGTCGCTGGGGCACCCGGCCCGGTGCCACGGGCAAGACGGTGTGGTTCGAACTCGCGGTGCCGGAGTGAATATCCGGTGTACGTACGGATCGCCGCTGTAGAGCGATTGGTTCAGGCCAGTGGCGGTTGCCGGTGCATGGGATTCGATGGCGTGTCC
Source organism: Streptomyces sp. NRRL B-1140 (assembly GCF_001280065.1). Lineage (GTDB taxonomy): Bacteria > Actinomycetota > Actinomycetes > Streptomycetales > Streptomycetaceae > Streptomyces. Next base: position 9,388 of record NZ_LGEA01000162.1, on the reverse strand, counting down.
CCTGGTTAGAAGACTGGCAGTGTTGTCACGGTCCGGACCGAAAACCATCGGGACCGTGCTGTGATCGTGAACACCGTGTTGTGCGGCACCGTAGTGCTGGATACTGCGGGCAGCCGCCCCCGGTGACCGGTGCCGGACGCGGTGAGCTGGAGGGGACGGTTCGCGTGAGCGAGATACCAGCGAAGGCCACGGAGTCCGAGGACCCGTCGGAGGGCGCGAGGGCGAGGGCTGCCGACGGCCTGGCCTCCGCGGTGGGTGGTGCGCTCGCCGCCGACGGGGTCCCGCAGGGGGACGCCATGTGGCAGAGCAGTCCCCCCGGCTCCATCTACGACTACATCAAGGTCGCGTCCTTCTCCATCGGCCCCGACGGGCTCGTCGACCAGTGGAGCCTGCGCGCCGAGCACCTGTTCGGCATCCGCGCCGACCGTGCCGTGGGCATGGACCCCATCGAGGCGTTCATCGACCCGCGCCACCGTGAGCGCGGTATGCGCAAGATGGCCGAGATCCTCGACGGTCGCGAGTGGACCGGCGTGGTGCCCTTCCGGATGCCCAGCGGCGCCGAGGGGGAATGCGGCCACGAGGGGCTCGCCGAGGTGTACGTCATGCCGACGCGCACCGAGGAGGGCGAGAAGGCCGCCGTATGCATCGTCGTCGACGTGCGCACCCTGCGCAGCATCGAGACCGACCTCGCCGCCTCGCAGGCCATTTTCAGTCAATCCCCGTTCGGTTTCCTGCTGATCGACACCGATCTGCGGGTCCGCCGCGTCAACCAGCGGTTCGCGTCGATCTTCGGCGGTGACGTCGACGACCACCGCGGCAAGGGCGTCCACGACTACCTCCAGCGCGGCGAGGCCGACCGGGTCGCCGCCACGCTGCGGCGGGTGCTGGAGACCGGCAGTTCCATCACCGACATGCACGTCACCGGCTTCGTGCCGGGTTCCGACGAGCGCCGCCACTGGTCCGTCAACCTCTATCGCGTGCACAGCGGTTCGGGCCGTCCCATCGGGATCGCCTGGCTCGGGATCGACATCACCGCTCGCCGCGCCGCCGCCCGCGAGGCCGCCGCCGCCCGGCGCAACCTGGCCCTGCTGAACGAGGCCGGCGCCCGTATCGGCAACTCCCTCGACCTGGAGACCACGGCCCGGCAGCTCCTCGACGTCGTCGTCCCGGGCTTCTGCGACCTGGCCACCGTCGACCTCTACCAGGGCCTGCTGGCCGGCGACGAGACGCCGCCCGGGCTCGCCGACGGCAGCGCAGAGCTGCGCCGGGTGGCGTTCGCCAGCGCCGTCTCCGACGCGCCCTTCGCGGGCGCCGGTGTGCCCGTCGCGGTCGGCGCCGTCCACCACTACCCGTTCAACTCGCCCTGTGCGGACGCCCTGCGCACCGCCCGGCCCCAGACCGTCCCGGGCGAGGACGGCGGGCTCGTGCAGTCCACGCTCGCCGTGCCGATGGTCGCCCACGACACCGTCGTGGGACTCGTGCAGTTCGCCCGCACCAAGGGCAGCGAGCCGTTCGGCGACCGCGACCGGGACCTGGCCGTCGAACTCGCCGCCCGGGCCGCGGTCTGCATCGACAACGCCCGCCTCTACCGACGCGAACACGAACGCGCGTTGATACTGCAGCGGTCCCTGCTCCCGCCCGGCGACCCGGAGGCCTCCGGCCTCGACATCGCCTGCCGCTATCTGCCCGGCAACGTCAACACCGGCCGGCCGAGCGAGGTCGGCGGCGACTGGTTCGACGTCATCGAACTGCCCGGGCACCGCACCGCGCTGGTCGTCGGCGACGTCATGGGCCGCGGCCTGCGCGCCGCCGTCGCCATGGGTGAACTGCGCACGGCGGTCCGCACGCTGGCCCAGCTCGACCTCGAACCGGCCGAAGTGCTCTCCCAGCTGGACGAGATCGCCCGTGGCCTCGGCGCGCCCGGGGGCGTCCAGCAGGCGACCCGGGCGGCCCGCCGCCCCCGCGAGGCCGACCTGTCGGAGGTGTACCTCGCCACCTGCGTCTACGCCGTCTACGACTCCGTCACCCGGCGCTGTACCTTCGCCAACGCGGGCCATCTGCCGCCGGTGCTGGTCGAGCCGGGCGAGGCGGCGCTGATGCTCGACGTGCCGCCGGGCATGCCGCTCGGCGTCGGCGGGGAGCCCTTCGAGGAGGTCGAGGTCGAACTGCCCGAAGGCGCCCTGCTCGCGCTCTACACGGACGGCCTGGTCGAAAGCCGCGACCACCCCCTGGACGAAGGCCTCCAGGCCTTCGTCAGCGCCCTCTCCGACCCGGCCCAGCCGCTGGAGGACGTCTGCGACCACGTCCTCAACACCCTCGACACCCATCACGGCGAGGACGACATCGCGCTGCTGATGGCACGTGTCCAGGGCCTGCCGACGGAATCCGTCGGCGACTGGACCCTGCCGCGCGAGCCGCGCAGCGTGGGCCGGGCCCGCGAGTACGCCCGCGCCCAGCTGCTCGCCTGGGACATGGAACCCCTCGTCGACACCACGGAGCTCTTGGTCAGCGAACTGGTCACCAACGCCCTGCGCTACGGCGAGGGCGAGATCCGGCTGCGCCTCCTGCTCGACCGGACCCTGGTCTGCGAGGTGTGGGACTCCGGCCTGGTCCAGCCCCGCCGCCGCCGGGCCCGCGACACCGACGAGGGCGGCCGGGGACTCCAACTGGTCGGCCTCCTGAGCGCCGCGTGGGGCTCCCGCCGCACGCCCCGGGGCAAGACGGTGTGGTTCGAACTGCCCCTGCCCGGCGGCGACACGAGCCTGACGGACCCGGCGGAGGCGTTGCTGAGCCTGTTCTAGCAGGGTCTGCGACCCCGGTCGTCAGGAGCTCTCCCCCAGCCGCTGACGGTTGAGCAGGTGCGCGGGCAGACAGCGCTGCGCGGGATCGACGGGAAACCCGTAGTCGTAGGCGAGGCTCGCGATCGCGAGCGGCCCGAGTGCCACCCGGGCGCGCGGGGCCGCCGATTCGCCCCAGTAACCGCCGTGCTCCGCGACGGCCTCGGCGAGCGTCTTGGCGAAGGTGTCGTGGTCACGCGCGATGAGCCGGTGGAAGAGGGCGGCGGGCTGGTAGTCGATCGCGTTCACGAACTCTGTCGGCGCGCGGGTCACGCCGTCCCGCCCCGACGTCTCGATGGTGGCGATCAGCTTCTGGACGACGTCATCCATGCTGGGGCCGTCCGAGAAGTAGGCCCGTAGGGTGTCGATCCAGTGCAGGACGTACTCGTCCACGGAATCGTCCTCGCGCAGTGTCTCCGACGGCACCCGGCACAGCCGTGCGATCCGGTCCGTCTGGCGGCACACGACCGCGAGGTAGAGGGCGTCGAGCCAGCCCCGGGCGTCCGCGGGCGGTTCGGCCGGGAAGGCGGGCACCTGCCAGACGAGGTCCTCGCCCAGGCGGCACTCCTGTGACGGCGCGCCGGTGAACAGCGCGGAGCCGAGCCGAGCCGCGGTGGCCCACGCGTCCCACGTGTCGATGTGCGCCACGTCCGGATCGTAGGCGCAGCGCGCGTGGGCGAGTGCCACGATGGAGCGGAACGCGTCGGCCAGGGTAGCCGGGTCCTGCACGAGGTGGTCCATCGACTCCGCGGCACCCCGCATGAGCTCGCCCAGCCCGGCAGGCTCAGCGGCGACGCGGGTGGCGAGACGGCCGGCGCGGTCGAGACGGACCAGGCCCTTCATCAGGCCCAAGAGGTGCGGCGGCGGCTGCACGGAGAAGGTGAGGGTCTCGTGATCGATGACCGTGAGCGAGGTCAGGGAGCCGCGGTGCCACCAGTAGACGCGCGGTGACAGCGCGCCCGGACCGTCCTCGTGGGCGCCCAGGGCATACGCGGCGAGGCTGTTGACGGCCTCCACGACGGAACCGTCCGCGATCGGGTGGTACACCAGGTTGTGCTGCGTGGGCACCACGACCAGGGCACCGGCGTCCGGAATCGCCTCGCCGACGACCTTCCAGGCGACTTCCGCGAGGAACAGCGCCTGGCCGGCGACGAACGGGGAGTCCCCGTAGACGGAATGCAGCCTCGCCCCGCCCTCGACGCCCACCTCCTCGTGGCGCACTGGCACCTGCATCAGGTTTGCGCGCGCCGCCTCCCCGAGGGCCTGGAGCCCGGCACGCTCCACGTCCCGGTCGGTGAGGAGCCGCACACTGGTGGACCCGTCCAGGGCGTAGGCGAAGACCAGGCCGTCGGCCACGACGCGCGCGTACCGCAGGGAGCCGAGAAGTTCGGAAGGAATCGAGTCGACGGGCAGCAGCCGGGCGTGCACACCCCGGAGCAGTTCCTCCGCGCTCTCATCGCCCTGGCTCGCCTGTCGCAGGCGGTCGAAGTGCGCGGCGACGAGTTCGGGCCAGCGCTCCTCCGGCGTCCCGCTGCACGTGCGCGCCAAGGACGCGAGGGAGTACTGGTGTCCCTCCCGGTAGTGCGGGGAGGCGAGTGCGCGCAGGTGCGTGGCCTGTGCGGCAGAGAGCATCGGCAGTTCGCAATCGGCGAGGTCGTCCGGTGTCATACCGGTGACCCTACGGGGTGGGTGCCCCGTGTCTGCTCCCGGCTCCATCCGGTCCTAGACTCACCCCACATGAGTGACGTGTTCGCCGTTGACCTGGCCCTCGACCTGTCGCCGAACCTGCCGGACGCCGTACTCGCGCACCTCCGCCGTCACTTGGAGGGCGACAGCCCGGACGACGGCAGCGGCGAGGTGGACTGGCCGGACTTCGTCCCCCTGCTCGCGGACCGGGGCCCGGCCACGCGCATCGGCGGACTACTGACCGGCCGGCTCGTCCAGGCCTCCGACCACTGGTCCCTGACGGCTCGCCAGGAGATCCACGCGGAGCTCCTGCCCGAGCTGGTCGCACTGGCGGAGATGCTCGCGTTCAACGCGAGGGCCGACGGAGTCATCGGCCAAGTGCGGTTCTACGAGGACGAGATTCCCGAACTCCTCATCAACAGGTCGGGAACGCTGGTCAAGATGCCACTGCGGGAAGCCGAACCGATCGCTTACCGGCACCTGCCGTAGGACACCGTCAGAACCTGTCAGGGGAGGTGCTTGACCTCACCGGTGCTGCCCACCTGGCACGGCACGGTGCCCTCGCCGGCACCGCCGGCGGCGAAGAGCCCGGAGCCGATCTGCATGGCGGTGACCCACGCCTCCCATGACGGAAACTCATCTGCTGTCGGATCCGTCAGACAGCGCCACTTCGCGACGGTGAGCGCGGTCGGGAGGGCGTCTTACCGATCGTCCTCCGAGGTCTCGACGTGGTCGAGTACGTCCTTGGCGCTCTTGAGGATGGGCGCCATGAGTTCGGCCGCGTTGTCCGTGCGGAACTCATGGCGGGTTACGCGGGTGACCACTTGCTCCCTCTGAGTAGCTGTGCTTCCGTCGGCGACGTCACCGACGGAAGCAGCTCCTGTGCTCCGGGGAAATGCGCGCCTCGGCTGTAACCGCTTCTCGACTTACCGGGCGGGCCGTGCTGAACCATGACGGACGGGATCTCAGGGGCACGTCAGGTGGGAAATTCTCCGCACCAGTTGCGTCCGATTAGAACGGCAGGCAGGTACTCGGACTCGACCTCGATGGGCATGCCCGCGTCATGGGCGAGGCAGACGATGGCGAGCGGGGCCAAGGCGACGAGTCCCCCGATGTTGACCGCGCGGTCCTCCTCGCTCCAGTACTGCTTGTGCAGTTCGAGTGCCTGGGTCAGCGCGCGAGTGAAGCCCTCGTGATCCTTGCGGATGAAGCGATGGAACATTTCCATCGGCGGGTAAACGAGTTTGCTCACCGTTTCCGGGTCGGAGACGGTGTCGGGGTCGGTGCCGTCCACTGCCGAGACCAACTTGGGAACGAGGTCCTGACCTCCGAGCCAGTAGGTCTGGAGGGTGTCGATCCAGGCGTAGTCATGCTCCTCGAACTGCGCGCCGTTCTCGCGCAGCAGGGACAAGGGAACCTGGCACAGTGCCGTGATCCTGTCCTTCTCCCGGCACGCCACAGCCAAGTAGAAGGCCGTGAGCCATGCCCCGGGGTGCACGTACCACTGCGGGCCTGTGGCCTGCAGGGTGAGGTCCTTGTGCGCGATGCGGCAGCGCACGTTCCCCTTGGGCGCCAATGCGGTGGCGAACACGGCGGAACCGACCTGCATCGCGGTCACCCAGGCGTCCCGCGTGGGGTAGATCGCTGCCCGTGGATCCATGAGGCAGTGAGCTTCGGCAAGGGTGAGAGTCGTGCTCAGGGCATCGCCCAAACTGCTCGGATCCGCCTCCAGTCCCTCGAGCAGGTCATGTGCATTCTCCTGAAGGACGGCGATGCCCTCTTCCGCATTCCCCGTGGGAAAGGGGTGGCGGGTGATGATCGAGACCAACGCGTTTCTCCCTAGAAAAGCTTGAAGTGCTTGAGCTCGGCCCCAGCACTTCTCCGCGCCGGGCACCACTGGTCGCTGACAGCCCGCCAGGAGATTCACGCCGAAACTGCTTCGCCACACCGGTTGCGCTGGACCGGGACGGCTGCTGGAGGCGGTTGTCCGTGTCACGCGCGAAGCCGGTCATGGCGAGCGGGGGGGGGAGGGTGCGTCAGTCCTGCTGTCGGTCGCGCAGGACGGCGAGGACGGCGGTACGTGGTTGGCTCGCCGGATCCACGAGGCCTGCACTGGTGTCAGACGTCGCCGACAACTCGGCCAGCGCCTCCGATGGCGACATTCCTCGGTCGTGCGCAGCCCGCAGACGCTCAAGCCAGGTCAATCCTGCACGGTAGGTCGCATCGTCGCCGACGTCCGCTGGCTCGAAGCTCGCGGCGTTGTCCGCGTCGGAGGCCCACAGGTAGCCGAGCAACTCGCCTTCCGCTCCGCGGACCGGCACGTACAGAACCTCACCCTCAGCCGTCCGACGGTAACCGATGCGTCCGAACCCGGGAGCATGCGTGAAGACGTCGTACCGGGTCGGCACCTCGAAACTGGACCACACGTCCGATGCAGCACCGTCGGCATTGAAGAAGTTGTCGGCGCCGCTTTGGGTGGGCTTTGAAAAGTATGTCGGGTCGTCCGGGTCCGTCTCTGCTGCGAGAACCTCGGACAGGGCGCTCAGTGCCGCCGACAAGCGAGGGCTGTTTGCAGCGTGGATCTCGTACTGCTGCCGCCCCTCGAGGTCATAGGGCAGCCATGCATCGGTGTGTGTCACCAGGTCGACAGTGACGAACTCGGCAAATGAGGAAGCCCCGAGCCGGAACAGCTTCTCCTGCCGGACCACCTCCCCTTCGGCGCCCGTAACGATATCGCCCGAGCACTCGGCGTAGGCGTCCACGGAACCGATGTCACCGGCGCGCATTCCCGCCCTTACCCGATCAGCCAGCTGCGCGGCAGCTCGCGCGGCGTCCCACTCGCCCGGCGTACGAGCCTCCGTGGAGAGCGTCCCCTTGAAGAGGAGACTGTTCGACTTACGAGCCTCAGACACCGAGACATGAACAAGGGGCGCATCCGTTGCCAGTCGGTGATCAGCCAGTACGCGGTAAGCGGTAAGCAGGTCCCGCAGACAGCAAACCAAGGCGTCGGCCGACTCGTCGTCACGTCCCCAGGTCCAGCGGGCGACGGGGGTAGAGGTGATCACAGCGCTCCTTCCGGCGTGAATGTACCACCACGAGGAATCATGAACATGCCGTCAGGGCACCGGATGACGAACTGTACGTTCTTGCCCTCGTAACCCTTCTGCAGTCGTCCGATTTCCGTTGCCATGTCGAGGGCGGGGGTCTTGGTGTCGACCACGAAGGTCCGCACGTCGGCGCTGGAATCCGTGAGCTGTGCGATCTTCTTGAAGATGTTGCGCACCACCTTGCTCGCCTCGACAGGCGAGTCCGCCCCCGTCATGTCCTTGAATTGCCATCCGTGGACGTTTCCGCTCGCATCCCGAGCCATGAGGTCGAGGTCCGTCTTCGGTCCCGTGAAGACACCCGGTTTGATTTCGTGGCCGCCTTGTTTCACTTCGAACGAGATGTCGGTCAACCCGCTCTCGTGGAGCCGGTTGGCCAGACGGATCTGTTCGAGAGAGCCAGGAAGTTCACTCGGTCGCGAAAGGTTGGACACCACGTCGGAGAAGCCTTGTGCGTCCCGGAAGCGTCCGGAAGCGATCGTGTCGGCGATCTCCTTGCCGGCCGGGCTGTTGCCCAGAGTGTCGAGAATTGCATCGACGTCACCCGGCTTGACCTTCGTTCCACGAATCTGCTCGCGGACCCGCTGCTCGGCGTCACCGCCTCGATCCAGTGGACCCGAGTCGTCCGATGGCCTCTCCCACCCCGGGGCGTCTTCCGCACCGCCCCAGCCGGGCTGCTCGCCGGGGCCATGCCCGGAGGGGCCGTCGCTGCCTCCTGAGCCCGTACCGCCCTGTCCCGGTGACTCACCGCCGCCATCCGTGGGGGTGCCCTCATGGCCGCCGGTTCCTGCCCCGTCGTGGCCTCCGGCGGCGTGGCTACCGCCTCCATCCGTACCGCCGGAGTGGCCTCGCGGTTCGTGGCTTGCGGAAGGGCCGTGGCCGAGGTCGTCGGCATGGCCTGCCGGCACGTCGTCGGTCCGGCCGGCGGGCAGGTGGTTGCCCGTCGCACTCGCGGTCGGGATGTCACCACCGGCATGCACCGTCGGTACGTCCCCTCCGGCGTGGACAGCCGGGGTGGTGGCCGGGTTGTCCGTGGCCCGGCCGACGTCGCCCAGGTTGGTGTCGAGGCTGTTTGCCAGGTTCAGGTGGGTGCCCGCGTCCACCGTGTGCGGGGCCGCGCCCGCCAGCGCCGGGACCTTCGCCGGGGAGTCCACCCGCGGCACGTCCGCGCCCGCCGGACCCGTGCTCTCCGGGCCCGCGGGACGGTCCACGACGTCCTGCGTACCGGGCTTGTCCACGTCCAGCAGGACCTTGCCCTGCCCGTCCACGATGTTCCCGTTGCTGTCGGCGTACAGGGTCGGATCGCCGCTCTCGGCTTTCACCGGCAACGCGTCCTCGTGCACCACCGGCACGTCCTCAGGCACCTTGAACCCGCCACCCGGCAGCTCGTGCAGCCCTGCCGGGGCCGCCGCACCCTCCGGCAGGTGCACCGTCCCGTCCGGCAGCACCGACGATCCCTTCGGCAGCGTGACCGCGTTCTCGGGCAGTGCCGGGATGTCGATGGTGCCGACGCCCTTCAGGCCCTTGGTGATGTCGCCGATCTTCGACAGGCCCGCACCGGCGCCCTTGGCGATGTAGGTCATCGGGTCGATGACCCGGCCCGCCTTGCCCGCCACCGACAGCGCCTTGGCTACCGCGCCGGCCTTGCCCGCACCCGCCGCCGCACCACCCGCACCGCCGGTGAACACCGTCGTCAGCACGTTGAAAGTGACCGCACCCGCGGCGCGGGCGGGGTTCTTGCCCCACTCGTCCCACGCCACC
>NZ_LGEA01000161.1 GCF_001280065.1 Streptomyces sp. NRRL B-1140 | reverse complement strand
CTTCGACAGGGTCGGGTGGATCTTGCCCTTGGCGATGAGGCGGTTGGCCTCCCAGGCCTCGCGGTAGTTGGCGAAGTGCGAGCCGATGATCCGCTTGAGCGACATCCACAGGTAGCGGTTGTCGTACTCGTGCATGTAGCCCGAGGTCGACGCGCAGGTGGTGATGGTGCCGCCCTTGCGCGTGACGAAGACGCTCGCACCGAAGGTCTCGCGGCCGGGGTGCTCGAAGACGATGTCGATGTCCTCGCCGCCGGTGAGCTCGCGGATGCGCTTGCCGAAGCGCTTCCACTCCTTCGGGTCCTGGGTGTTCTCGTCCTTCCAGAACTTGTAGCCCTCGGCGTTGCGGTCGATGATCGCGTCGGCGCCCATCGAGCGGCAGATGGCCGCCTTCTGCTCGCTGGAGACGACACAGATCGGGTTGGCGCCGCCGGCCAGCGCGAACTGGGTGGCGTAGGAGCCCAGTCCGCCGCTCGCGCCCCAGATGAGCACGTTGTCGCCCTGCTTCATGCCGGCGCCGTTGCGGGAGACCAGCTGCCGGTAGGCGGTGGAGTTGACCAGGCCGGGGGCGGCGGCCTCCTCCCACGACAGGTGGCCGGGCTTGGGCATCAGCTGGTTGGACTTGACCAGCGCGATCTCGGCGAGGCCGCCGAAGTTGGTCTCGAAGCCCCAGATGCGCTGCTCGGGGTCGAGCATCGTGTCGTTGTGGCCGTCGGACGACTCCAGCTCGACGGAGAGGCAGTGCGCGACGACCTCGTCGCCGGGCTTCCAGGAGTTGACGCCCGGACCGGTACGCAGCACCACTCCCGCGAGGTCGGAGCCGATGATGTGGTACGGCAGGTCATGGCGCTTGGCCAGGTCGCTGGTGCGGCCGTAGCGCTCCAGGAAGCCGAAGGT
>NZ_LGEA01000160.1 GCF_001280065.1 Streptomyces sp. NRRL B-1140 | reverse complement strand
CGTGGAGTTCGTCGACGCCGCCCACCAGCGCGGCATGCGCGTGATCATCGACTTCGTCATGAACCACACCAGCGACCAGCACCCGTGGTTCCAGGAGTCCCGCAAGGACCCCGACGGGCCCTACGGCGACTACTACATGTGGGCCGACGACGACAAGGGCTACCCGGACGCCCGGATCATCTTCGTCGACACGGAGACCTCGAACTGGACCTTCGACCCGGTGCGCGGCCAGTACTTCTTCCACCGCTTCTTCTCCCACCAGCCGGACCTCAACTACGAGAACCCGCGCGTCCAGGAGGAGATCCTGGCCGCGCTGAAGTTCTGGCTGGACCTGGGCATCGACGGCTTCCGGCTGGACGCGGTGCCCTATCTCTACGCTGCCGAGGGCACCAACTGCGAGAACCTGCCGGAGACGCACGACTTCCTGAAGCGGGTGCGCGAGGAGATCGACGCGCAGTACCCGGACACCGTGCTGCTGGCGGAGGCCAACCAGTGGCCCGAGGACGTCGTCGACTACTTCGGCGACTACGCGAACGGCGGCGACGAGTGCCACATGGCGTTCCACTTCCCGGTCATGCCGCGCATCTTCATGGCCGTACGCCGCGAATCCCGCTACCCCGTGTCGGAAATCCTCGCCAAGACCCCGGCCATCCCGGCGGGCTGCCAGTGGGGGATGTTCCTGCGCAACCACGACGAGCTGACGCTGGAGATGGTCACCGACGAAGAGCGCGACTACATGTGGGCCGAGTACGCCAAGGACCCCCGCATGCGCGCCAACATCGGCATCCGCAGGCGCCTCGCCCCGCTGCTGGACAACGACCGGCACACCATCGAACTGTTCACCGCCCTGCTGCTGGCCCTGCCCGGTTCGCCGATCCTGTACTACGGCGACGAGATCGGCATGGGCGACAACATCTGGCTCGGCGACCGGGACGCGGTGCGCACGCCGATGCAGTGGACGCCCGAC
>NZ_LGEA01000157.1 GCF_001280065.1 Streptomyces sp. NRRL B-1140 | reverse complement strand
TGTATTGATCACGAGCGTTGTTGACAGGGCCGGGGTCTTGATCACGGCGAAGACCTCCGGTGTGGTGGAGGTGTCTAAGCTGCACCGCACACGGAGGTCTTCGTGTCCCACCGTAATGCCCGTTTGACCGTTCACGGCAGACGGATCCTGGTCGAACGCGTCCTGTCCGGCCGTCCCGTCGCGCATGTGGCGGCCGAGATGGGCATATCGCGGCCCACCGCGCACAAGTGGATCCGCCGCTGGCGGGCCGAGGGCGAGGCCGGCCTGCACGACCGCTCCAGCAAGCCCCGCACCACGCCGCAGCGCACACCACCCGAGGTCGAGGCCCGAGTCTGCCGACTGCGAACCGACCGCAAGCTCGGCCCAGCCCGCATCGGACCGGTCCTGGGCCTGCCCGCTTCCACCGTGCACCGCATCCTGACCCGCCACGGCCTCAACCGTCTCGCCTGGCTGGACCGGCCCACCGGCGCGATCGTCCGCCGCTACGAACGCGCCCGGCCGGGCGAACTCGTCCACGTCGACATCAAAAAGCTCGGCAATATCCCCGACGGCGGCGGCCACAAGATCATGGACCGCCGCCAGGCGATGGACAACAAACTCGCCACCACCGACCGACGCCGCAGCTGCAAGCCGGTGATCGGCTACTCGTTCGTCCACTCCGCCGTCGACGACTACTCCCGCCTGGCCTACAGCGAGGTCCTCACCGACGAGCGCAAGGACACCGCCACCGGCTTCTGGCAGCGGGCCAACGCCTTCTTCGCCGCCCACGGCATCACCGTCGAACGGGTCCTGACCGACAACGGCTCCTGCTACAAGTCCAAACTGTTCACCCAGACACTGGCCACGGCCGGCATCACCCACAAGAAGACCCGGCCCTACCGGCCGCAGACCAACGGCAAGGTCGAGCGCTTCAACCGCACCCTGCTCGATGAATGGGCCTACCTGCGGCCCTACACCAGCAACGACGAACGCAGCGCAGCCCTGGCCGACTTCCTCCACGTCTACAACTACCATCGCTGCCACACCGCACTCGGAGGCCAGCCACCGATCAGCCGTGTGAACAACGCTCCAGGTCAATACA
>NZ_LGEA01000156.1 GCF_001280065.1 Streptomyces sp. NRRL B-1140 | reverse complement strand
CTGGCCCGGCACCCGCTGCGGGACCTGGTCACCAGCAGCGAGCCGCTGCCGCTGCTCGTGGAGCGCGAGCGGGCCCTGTACGGCTCCTGGTACGAGTTCTTCCCCCGCTCCGAGGGCACCCCCGAGCAGCCCCACGGCACCTTCCGCACCGCCGCGCGCAGACTGCCGGCGATCGCCGCGATGGGCTTCGACGTGGTCTACCTGCCGCCGATCCACCCCATCGGCACCACCTTCCGCAAGGGGAAGAACAACACCCTCTCCCCCGGCCCCGACGACGTCGGCGTGCCCTGGGCGATCGGCTCGCCCGAGGGCGGCCACGACGCCGTCCACCCCGACCTGGGCACCCTGGAGGACTTCACCTGGTTCGTCGGGCAGGCCCGGGAGCTGGGCATGGAGGTGGCGCTGGACTTCGCCCTGCAGTGCTCCCCGGACCACCCCTGGGTGCACAAACACCCGGAGTGGTTCCACCACCGCCCCGACGGCACCATCGCCTATGCGGAGAACCCGCCCAAGAAGTACCAGGACATCTACCCCATCGCCTTCGACGCCGACATGGACGGCCTGGTCGCCGAGACCTGCCGGGTGCTGCGGCACTGGATGGACGCCGGGGTGCGGATCTTCCGGGTGGACAACCCCCACACCAAGCCGGTGGTCTTCTGGGAGCGGGTGATCGGCGAGATCAACCGCACCGACCCCGATGTGATCTTCCTGGCCGAGGCGTTCACCCGGCCGGCGATGATGCACACCCTGGCCCAGATCGGCTTCCAGCAGTCCTACACCTACTTCACCTGGCGCAACTCCAAGCAGGAGCTGACCGAGTACCTCACCGAACTGTCGGGTGAGGCCGCCTCCTACATGCGGCCCAACTTCTTCCCCAACACCCCCGACATCCTGCACGCCTACCTCCAGCACGGCGGCCGTCCCGCCTTCGAAGTCCGGGCCGTGCTCGCCGCGACCCTCTCACCGTCCTGGGGCATCTACTCCGGCTACGAACTGTGCGAGAACACCCCACTGCGCGAGGGCAGCGAGGAGTACCTCGACTCGGAGAAGTACCAGCTGCGCCACCGCGACTGGGAAGCCGCCGAACGCGAGGGCCGCACCATCGCCCCGCTGCTCACCCGGCTCAACACCGTCCGGCGCGAG
>NZ_LGEA01000155.1 GCF_001280065.1 Streptomyces sp. NRRL B-1140 | reverse complement strand
TCTCGTGACTGCGTGCCTTTTGAAGAATGAGCCTGCGAGTTTGCGGTGTGTTGCGAGGTTAACCCGTGTGGGGAAGCCGTAGCGAAAGCGAGTCCGAATAGGGCGATTCAGTAGCGCGCTCAAGACCCGAAGCGGAGTGATCTAGCCATGGGCAGGTTGAAGCGGAGGTAAGACTTCGTGGAGGACCGAACCCACCAGGGTTGAAAACCTGGGGGATGACCTGTGGTTAGGGGTGAAAGGCCAATCAAACTCCGTGATAGCTGGTTCTCCCCGAAATGCATTTAGGTGCAGCGTCGTGTGTTTCTTGCCGGAGGTAGAGCACTGGATAGGCGATGGGCCCTACCGGGTTACTGACCTTAGCCAAACTCCGAATGCCGGTAAGTGAGAGCGCGGCAGTGAGACTGTGGGGGATAAGCTCCATGGTCGAGAGGGAAACAGCCCAGAGCATCGACTAAGGCCCCTAAGCGTACGCTAAGTGGGAAAGGATGTGGAGTCGCAGAGACAACCAGGAGGTTGGCTTAGAAGCAGCCACCCTTGAAAGAGTGCGTAATAGCTCACTGGTCTAGTGATTCCGCGCCGACAATGTAGCGGGGCTCAAGCGTACCGCCGAAGTCGTGTCATTGCAGTATAAGCCCCAACGGGTGCTGTGATGGGTAGGGGAGCGTCGTGTGCCGGGTGAAGCAGCACCGGAAGGTAGTTGTGGACGGTTCACGAGTGAGAATGCAGGCATGAGTAGCGATTCACACGTGAGAAACGTGTGCGCCGATTGACTAAGGGTTCCTGGGTCAAGCTGATCTGCCCAGGGTAAGTCGGGACCTAAGGCGAGGCCGACAGGCGTAGTCGATGGATAACCGGTTGATATTCCGGTACCCGCTGTGAAGCGTCAAACATCGAGCATCGTGATGCTAAGGCCGTGAAGCCGCCCCGGAGCCTTCGGGCAAAGGGGAGTGGTGGAGCCGCTGAACCAAGCGGTTAGTAGGTGAGTGATGGGGTGACGCAGGAAGGTAGTCCATCCCGGGCGGTGGTTGTCCCGGGGTAAGGGTGTAGG
>NZ_LGEA01000154.1 GCF_001280065.1 Streptomyces sp. NRRL B-1140 | reverse complement strand
GAGCTGGGGGTGGCCGCAGAGACCAGCGAGAAGCGACTGTTTACTAAAAACACAGGTCCGTGCGAAGCCGTAAGGCGATGTATACGGACTGACGCCTGCCCGGTGCTGGAACGTTAAGGGGACCGGTTAGCTCTGATTCGTCAGGGCGAAGCTGAGAACTTAAGCGCCAGTAAACGGCGGTGGTAACTATAACCATCCTAAGGTAGCGAAATTCCTTGTCGGGTAAGTTCCGACCTGCACGAATGGCGTAACGACTTCTCGACTGTCTCAACCATAGGCCCGGTGAAATTGCACTACGAGTAAAGATGCTCGTTTCGCGCAGCAGGACGGAAAGACCCCGGGACCTTTACTACAGTTTGATATTGGTGTTCGGTTCGGCTTGTGTAGGATAGCTGGGAGACTTTGAAGCTCACACGCCAGTGTGGGTGGAGTCGTCGTTGAAATACCAGTCTGGTCGTGCTGGATGTCTAACCTGGGTCCGTGATCCGGATCAGGGACAGTGTCTGATGGGTAGTTTAACTGGGGCGGTTGCCTCCTAAAGAGTAACGGAGGCGCCCAAAGGTTCCCTCAGCCTGGTTGGCAATCAGGTGTTGAGTGTAAGTGCACAAGGGAGCTTGACTGTGAGACCGACGGGTCGAGCAGGGACGAAAGTCGGGACTAGTGATCCGGCGGTGGCTTGTGGAAGCGCCGTCGCTCAACGGATAAAAGGTACCCCGGGGATAACAGGCTGATCTTCCCCAAGAGTCCATATCGACGGGATGGTTTGGCACCTCGATGTCGGCTCGTCGCATCCTGGGGCTGGAGTCGGTCCCAAGGGTTGGGCTGTTCGCCCATTAAAGCGGTACGCGAGCTGGGTTTAGAACGTCGTGAGACAGTTCGGTCCCTATCCGCTGTGCGCGTAGGAATATTGAGAAGGGCTGTCCCTAGTACGAGAGGACCGGGACGGACGAACCTCTGGTGTGCCAGTTGTTCTGCCAAGGGCATGGCTGGTTGGCTACGTTCGGGAGGGATAACCGCTGAAAGCATCTAAGCGGGAAGCCTGCTTCGAGATGAGTATTCCCACCTCCTTGAGAGGGTAAGGCTCCCAGTAGACGACTGGGTTGATAGGCCGGATATGGAAGCACGGTAACGTGTGGAGTTGACCGGTACTAATAGGCCGAGGGCTTGTCCTCAGTTGCTCGCGTCCACTGTGTT
>NZ_LGEA01000153.1 GCF_001280065.1 Streptomyces sp. NRRL B-1140 | reverse complement strand
CGCCTGGACCGGGTGGTCATCAGGTTCGCGGGGGACTCGGGTGACGGTATGCAGCTCACCGGTGACCGTTTCACCTCGGAGACGGCGTCGTTCGGCAACGACCTGTCGACGCTGCCGAACTTCCCGGCCGAGATCAGGGCGCCCGCCGGGACGCTGCCGGGGGTGTCGTCGTTCCAGCTGCATTTCGCCGACCACGACATCCTCACTCCGGGGGATGCGCCGAACGTGCTGGTGGCGATGAACCCGGCCGCGCTGAAGGCCAACATCGGTGATCTGCCGCGCGGTGCGGAGGTGATCGTCAACACGGACGAGTTCACCAAACGGGCGATGCAGAAGGTCGGCTACGAGAGTTCTCCGCTGGAGGACGGGTCGCTGGACGGCTACCACGTGCATCCCGTTCCGCTGACCACGCTGACCGTGGAGGCGCTCAAGGAGTTCGACCTGAGCCGCAAGGAGGCCGAGCGCAGCAAGAACATGTTCGCGCTGGGCCTGCTGTCGTGGATGTATCACCGGCCCACGGAGGGCACGGAGAGGTTTTTGAAGTCGAAGTTCGCGAAGAAGCCCGGTATCGCGGCGGCGAACATCGCGGCGTTCCGGGCGGGCTGGAACTTCGGTGAGACGACGGAGGACTTCGCCGTCTCCTACGAGGTCGCCCCGGCGGCGACGGCGTTCCCGCCGGGTGTGTACCGCAACATCTCCGGCAACCTGGCCCTGTCGTACGGGCTGGTCGCGGCGAGCCGGCAGGCGGATCTGCCGCTGTATCTGGGCTCGTATCCGATCACTCCGGCGTCGGACATCCTGCACGAGCTGTCCAAACACAAGAACTTCGGCGTGCGCACCTTCCAGGCGGAGGACGAGATCGCCGGGATCGGTGCGGCGCTGGGCGCGGCGTTCGGCGGTTCGCTGGCGGTGACCACGACGTCCGGGCCGGGGGTGGCGCTCAAGAGCGAGACGATCGGACTTGCGGTGAGTCTGGAGCTGCCGCTGCTGGTCGTGGACATCCAGCGCGGCGGCCCGTCGACGGGGCTGCCCACGAAGACCGAGCAGGCGGATCTGCTGCAGGCGATGTACGGGCGCAACGGCGAGGCCCCGGTGCCGGTGGTCGCGCCACGCACCCCGGCGGACTGCTTCGACGCCGCGCTGGAGGCGGCGCGGATCGCGCTGACGTACCGCACGCCGGTGTTCCTGCTGTCCGACGGCTACCTGGCCAACGGCTCCGAGCCGTGGCGGATCCCCGACATCGAGGAGCTGCCGGACCTGCGGGTGCAGTTCGCGCAAGGGCCCAACCACACGCTCGAGGACGGCTCGGAGGTGTTCTGGCCGTACAAGCGCGACCCCGCGACGCTGGCCCGCCCGTGGGCGATTCCGGGCACGCCGGGTCTGGAACACCGCATCGGCGGCATCGAGAAGCAGGACGGCACCGGCAACATCTCCTACGACCCGGCCAACCACGACTTCATGGTCCGCACCCGCCAGGCCAAGATCGACGGCATCACCGTCCCCGACCTCGCAGTCGACGACCCGCACGGCGCGCGGACCCTGGTCCTGGGCTGGGGCTCGACGTACGGGCCGATCACCGCGGC
>NZ_LGEA01000152.1 GCF_001280065.1 Streptomyces sp. NRRL B-1140 | reverse complement strand
CACCGTGATCATGAAGGAGAACCTGGAGGAGCTCAACCAGCGCGGCCTGGCCTCCGGCTACCCGGTCATCCTCGGCGGCGCCGCCCTGACCCGCGCCTATGTGGAACAGGACCTGCACGAGATCTACGAAGGCGAGGTCCGCTACGCCCGCGACGCCTTCGAGGGCCTGCGCCTGATGGACGCCCTGATCGCCGTCAAGCGCGGCGTGCCCGGCGCCTGCCTGCCCGAACTCAAGAAGCGCCGCGTGCCGACGCAGGCGACCGCGCAGGTCCTGCAGGCCGACGAGGAGCGGGGCGCCGTGCGCTCGGACGTGGCCGTGGACAACCCGGTGCCCGCCCCGCCGTTCTTCGGCACCCGTGTCGTCAAAGGCATCCCGCTCAAGGAGTACGCGTCCTGGCTGGACGAGGGCGCCCTGTTCAAGGGGCAGTGGGGCCTGAAGCAGAACCGCACCGGCGAGGGACCCACCTACGAGGAACTCGTCGAGACCGAGGGCAGGCCCCGGCTGCGCGGTCTGCTGGACCGGCTCCAGACGGAGAACCTGCTGGAGGCGGCCGTGGTCTACGGCTACTTCCCGTGCGTGTCCAAGGGCGACGACCTGATCCTGCTCGACGAGCGGGGCAACGAACGGACCCGCTTCACCTTCCCGCGCCAGCGGCGAGGCCGCCGCCTCTGCCTGGCCGACTTCTTCCGCCCCGAGGAGTCCGGCGAGACGGACGTCGTCGGCCTCCAGGTCGTCACCGTCGGCTCGCGCATCGGCGAGGAGACCGCCCGCCTCTTCGAGGCCAACGCCTACCGCGACTACCTCGAACTGCACGGACTCTCCGTGCAGCTGGCCGAAGCGCTCGCCGAGTACTGGCACGCCCGGGTGCGGGGTGAACTCGGCTTCGCCGGGGAGGACCCCGCCGTCATGGAGGACATGTTCGCTCTGCGCTACCGGGGCGCGCGCTTCTCCCTCGGCTACGGCGCCTGCCCGAACCTGGAGGACCGGGCGAAGATCGCCCACCTCCTGCAGCCGGAGCGCATCGGCGTCCAGCTGTCCGAGGAGTTCCAGCTGCACCCCGAGCAATCCACCGACGCCATCGTCGTCCACCACCCCGAAGCCACGTACTTCAACGCGGGAGGCCGCGCATGACGACGTTCTCCTTCGAGTTCTTCCCACCCAAGACCGACAACGGCACCCGCGCCCTGTGGGACACGATCCGCCGGGTCGAGGCCCTGCGCCCCGACTTCGTCTCCGTCACCTACGGTGCCGGCGGTTCGTCCCGCGAGCGCACCATCGACGTCACCCGCCGCATCGCCGCGGAGACCACCCTGCGCCCGGTCGCCCATCTGACCGCCGTAGGTCACTCGACGGCCGAACTACGGCGCATCATCGGCCAGTACGCCGACGCCGGCATCCGTGACGTCCTGGCGCTGCGAGGCGACCCGCCCGGCAACCCGAACGCCCCCTGGGTCCCCCACCCTCAGGGTGTGACACACGCTGTCGAGCTGGTGGAACTCGTGCGTTCCCTGGGCGGGTTCACCATCGGGGTGGCCGCCTTCCCGGAGCGGCACCCGCGCTCGCCCGACTGGGATTCCGAGATCCGGCACTTCGTGGCCAAGTGCCGCGCGGGCGCCGACTACGCGATCACGCAGATGTTCTTCGACGTCGAGGACTACCTGCGGCTGAGGGACCGGGTGGCGGCGGCGGGCTGTGACACCCCGATCATCCCGGAGATCATGCCCGCCACCGACGTGCGTCAGATCCGGCGCTTCGCCGAACTGTCCGGAGCGGCATTCCCCGAACACCTCGCGCACCGTCTGGAAGCCGCCCGGGACCGCCCCGCCGACGGCCATGCCATCGGGGTCGAACACGCCACCGCCATGGCCCGGCGCCTGCTCGCCGAAGGGGCCCCGGGGCTGCACTACATCACTCTCAACAGGTCCACCGCGACGCTCGAGATCCACCACAACGTACTGGGCTCGACGGCGGATTCCGTACCGAATGCAAGGAGCACACGTGTCCTCGTCCACGACTGATGTCACGAGCCGGCAGGACTTCAAGGTCGCCGACCTGTCCCTGGCCGCGTTCGGCCGCAAGGAGATCACCCTCGCCGAGCACGAGATGCCGGGCCTGATGGCGATCCGCAAG
>NZ_LGEA01000151.1 GCF_001280065.1 Streptomyces sp. NRRL B-1140 | reverse complement strand
CGGGGAGGGGGCGTCGGGCGACCTCGTGGGCGTCGTCCGGTGGGACGCCCAGCATGCGCAGGACCATCTCGGCGAGGTTCACCGCGGCTTCGTCGCCGTCCAGGTCGGGGCGGGCGAACCTCATCTCCACCAACGAGAGCAGGGTTCCGCCGAGTGCGGTCAGGGCGATCGCCGGGTCGACGGGGGTGAAGCGGCTGGAGGCGAGGCCGGCTTCGAGGTCGCGCAGGGCCCGCCGGGCCAGGCCGTTGTCGGAGTGGATGTGGCCCATGCCGCGCAGGCGCAGGACTTGCATCAGCTCGGGGTGGGAGTCGGCCATGCGAGCGCTGAGCCGGAAGCCCGCCGCGACGAGTTCCGCGGGGTCGTCGATTCCCGCGAGGCGCTCGTCGAAGTTCTGGCCGAACTCCTCCATGGCGTCCACCACGGCCGCGTCGAACAGCTCCGTCTTGGACTGGAAGTGGTTGTAGAAGGAGCCGAAGCCGACGTCGGCGCGCTCGGCGATCGCCTGGATGCTGGCGCTGGTGTCCCCGGTCTCGGCGAGGATCTGCCGGGCGGCGCGAATGAGCGCGCGACGGGTCTCGGCGCGGCGCCGCTCGAACCGGTTGCTGGGCGGGGCTGACGTAGGCATG
>NZ_LGEA01000150.1 GCF_001280065.1 Streptomyces sp. NRRL B-1140 | reverse complement strand
GACCTGCACAGTGAGCAGGGCGCCCTGCGCGGCGAGCATCCGGGCCGTTCCCGGAACCCGCTGATCAAGGTGGCGGACCTGGCCTGGCTGGAGTTCGAGAAGCCCGACCTGGACCGGGCGGAGGTATTCGCCTGTGACTTCGGCTTCCAGGTCGTCGCGCGTACCGAGCGGGAGCTGTGGCTGCGGGGGGCGTTCGCCGGTCCGCCCTGCATGGTGATCCGCCGCGGTCGTACGTCCCGTTTCATCGGCCCGGCGTTCCGGGCCGCCGATCGTGCCGACCTGGGGCGGCTGGCCCGCGCCGCCGGCTCGTCCGTACGGGACGCGGACGTACCCGGCGGCGGCAAGGTGGTCGACCTGCTCGACCCCTCGGGCTTTCCGGTGCGGGTGGTGCACTGCGCCGAACAGTTGCCCGCGCTTCCGGAACAGCAGCCGCTGCTCCTCAACTTCGGCACGGATCACCGCCGTACGAACGCCACCCAGCGCCCGCCCCGCGAGCCCTCCCGCATCCAGCGCCTCGGCCACCTGGTCCTGGAGACCCGCGTGTTCGGCCGGGCCTTGGACTGGTACCTGGACACCCTCGGCATGATCGTGTCCGACTTCCTGTTCCTGGACGGGCAGCGCGAGCGCGGCCCGGTCATGGCGTTCATCCGCTGCGACCTCGGCGGCGTGCCGGCCGACCACCACACCCTGGCCATGCATCTGGGGCCGGGCACGGGGTATGTCCACTCCGCGTACCAGGTCACCGACCTGGACTCGATCGCCGCAGGTGGCGAGTACCTCAAGGAGCGCGGATACAAGCGCAGCTGGGGTATCGGCCGTCACGTCCAGGGCAGCCAGCTCTTCGACTACTGGCGCGACCCCGACCGTTTCATGCTGGAGCACTTCGCCGACGGCGACCTGTTCTCCTGCGATGTCGAGCCGGGCTGGGCGGCCTTCTCGACCAGCGGGCTGGCGCAGTGGGGTCCGCCGGCCACGCGTGACTTCCTCGGCGCGAGCCCTTCCCCGGAGCGGGTCCGCCACGTCATCGAGGCCCTGCGCGGTGACAACGAGATGGACCCGGCGCGACTGTTCGGCCTGCTCAAGGCCGCCAACTCCTGACCCCTTCACAGAGAGCCATGTCATGAGCACCAATGTCCTGCGCACCGCCGAAGGCTGGTGGGTCGTCCTCCCCCGAGCGCTCGACTCCGCTCGAGCGGGGGAGACCCCCATCGACCGGGCCGTCCCGGTCGAAACCAAGGCCGACACCACCGCCGAACTGATCGCCGACCGGGCCGCCGTACAAGCGGCCGCGCTCTCCGGCGAGCCCGGCACACCCGTCGCCGACCTGACCGCCCTGTCGCCGGTCACCACGCCCTGCCGGGTCGTCGCCCAGATGGTCAACTACCGTAGCCACGCCCGCGATTCGGGGTTCACCGGCGACATCCCGCCGGCCTTCTTCCGCAAGGCGTCCGGCTCGGTCAGCGGCCCCGTCGACGCCGTCATCCGGCCGCCGCATGTGAAGTTCCTCGACTACGAGATCGAACTCGGCCTCGTCATGGGCGCGCCCCTGCCGGTCGGCACCGTGGTCGAGGACCGGGACCTGCCGTCGTACATCGCCGGGCTCGTGATCACCAACGACGTCAGCGCGCGGGACGTCCAGCTGACCAAGACGCAGTTCTACGAGAGCAAGTCGTACCCGACCTTCACCCCGACCGGGCCGTACCTCACCCTGCTGGAGCCGGAGGACTTCGCCCACCTCCTCGATCTCCGGCTGAAGCTGTCCGTCAACGGCGCACTGCGCCAGGACCGTACCCTCGCCGACATGATCGTCCGCCCGGCGCAGGCGCTCACCCTGCTGGCCCGCTTCCAGACCCTCGACGCCGGTGACCTGCTGCTCACCGGCACCCCAGGTGGTACGGCGCTCAAGGCACCGCCGAAGCCGGTCGAGAAGATCGGCGCACTGCTGCCGCCCGCCGTGAAGTGGAAGGCGTTCTTCAAGAGCCAGGCGAAGAACCCTCACTACCTGCACGCGGGCGACGTGATCACGGCGACGATCGCGACGGCGGACGGCCGGATCGACCTCGGCGAGCAGCGCACCCCCGTCAAGGACGCGAAATGAGACCCGAAGCACATGATCTTCGAACGTGACGGGGCAGACGTACCCGTGGTGATCGTCGGCGCCGGGCCCGTGGGCGTGACCGCCGCCCTCCTCCTGGCCCGGCGCGGAGTCCGCAGCGTCGTCCTCGAACGCCACAGGGACATCTACCCGCTCCCGCGTGCCGGCGCCTACGACGACGAGGTACGCCGGATCCTCCAGGCCGCGGGCGTGGGAGAGGAGATCGCCGCCATGGCCCGCCCGACGAAGGGGCTGCGGCTGCTGGACGCCCGGCACCGGGTGATGGCCGAGTTCCGCCGCACCGAGCACGGCCTGCACGGCTATCCGCAGACCAGCATGTTCGACCAG
>NZ_LGEA01000149.1 GCF_001280065.1 Streptomyces sp. NRRL B-1140 | reverse complement strand
GCGGCCCGGTGTCCGTGGAGTGGACGGATCCCGCCTACTGGACCGACCACATCCGCCGCACCGTCCGCTTCCACCACGCGCTGGAGCACCTCGGCGAGGCGTACGGGAACACGGGACTGGCCCTGGTCGAACTCGGCCCCGACGCGACCCTGACCGCACTGGCCCGGCAGACGCTGCCCGACCACACCGCCGTGCCGTCCCTCAAACGGGACCGGCCCCAGGCCGCCGAGGTCCTGACCGCCGTGGGGACCCTCCACACCCACGGCACCGCTCTCGACTGGCCGGCGCTCACCCCCGGTGCCCGCGCGACCGTTCCCCTGCCCACCTACCCCTTCCAGCACCGGCACTACTGGCTGGACCCGGCGGAGGCACTCGAGTCGCGACCGGCCGCCCGTGAGGACGCGCTCTTCGAGGTGGAATGGACGGACCCCGGGGCCGGCGCAGCGGCGGCGTCCGTGCCGCCCGAGCGGCAGGTCGTGTTGGCACCCGGCTCGGACTTCCCCGACCTCCGGGCGGTCGCCGACGCGATGGCCGGCGGACTCGCGGTGGACGTCCTCGTCCAGCCTCTCGCCGCACTGTCCCCGCACGACGGGACCGACGACCGGGCCGCCGCGGCGCACTCGGGCCTGGAGCGGGCCCTGGCGTTCGTCCAGGACTGGGCCGGCCGTCCGGAGCTGGAGCGGACGAAACTCGTCGTGACCGGCTCCGGGGCGGTGGCGGCGGGCCAGGGGCGCAGCGAACCGGTCGATCCGGCGACGGCCGCCGTGTGGGGGCTGCTGCACAGCGTGCAGAACGAGTACCCCGAACGGCTCGTGCTGATCGACCACGACGGCGACGCGCTCTCCGCCGCCGACGTGGCCGCCGCGCTCGCCACCGGCGCGGCGCGGTGCGCCGTACGGGAAGGCCGGGTCCTGGTGCCCCGGCTGGCGGCCGTGCCCAAGGACACCGGCGCGGCGGCGGACGGACGGCCCTGGAACCCGGAGGGGACCGTGCTCGTCACCGGCGGGACCGGCGCCCTCGCCGGGCTCTTCGCCCGCCACCTCGTCACCGGGCACGGCGTCTCCCGTCTGCTGCTCACCAGCCGAAGCGGCCTCGACGCCCCCGGCGCAGAGCAGCTCCTCGACGACCTCACCGCACTCGGCGCCGAGGTCACCGTCACCCGCGGGGACATCACCGACCCCGCCTTCATCACCGAACTGCTCGACTCCGTGCCCCCCGAACACCCCCTCACCGGCATCGTCCACACCGCCGGCACCCGCGACGACGGCCTGGTCACCACCCTCACCCCCGACCGCGTCTCCGCCGTCCTGCGGCCCAAGTCCGACGCCGCCTGGCACCTCCACGACCAGACCACCCGACGCGGCATCCACCTCGACCATTTCGTCCTCTTCTCCTCCATCGCCGCCCCCTTCGGCGGCCCCGGGCAGGGCAGTTACGCCGCCGCCAACGCCTTCCTCGACGGCCTCGCGGACCTTCGCCACGCCCAGGGCCTGCCCGCCACCTCCCTCGCCTGGGGACTCTGGGACCAGACCGAGGGCATGGCGAAGCAACTCAGCGAGGCGGACGTCGAGCGGGTCGTCCGGCGCGGGTACGTGCCCATCTCGGTCGCGCAGGGCCTCGCTCTCTTCGACGCGGCGATCGCGCGGCCCCGCCCGGCGTTCGTGGCGACACCCGTGGACCGGGAGGTGCTCCGCACCTCGGGCATCGCGCCGGCCCTGCTGCGCACCCTCGTGACCGGATCCACCGACGGCGGCGCGGCGGCCGTCGGCGAGCAGGCCGGGAACGGGGGCGGCGGGCAGCCCGCCGCCCCGCTGGCCGAACGCCTCGCGGGCCTGAGCGCGAACCGGCGCACCAAGCTGGTCCTCGGCGTCGTGCGCGAGGAGACGGCCACCGTCCTCGGCCGCGGCGATCCGGCCGCCATCCCCGCCGACCGCCCCTTCAAGGAGATGGGATTCGACTCGCTGACGGCGGTCGAGCTGCGCAACCGGCTGGGCCGGGCCGTCGGCTTCGCCCTCTCGCCGACCGTCGTCTTCGACCACCCCACACCGGCGGCCCTCGTCGACCACCTCCTCGCTGAACTCGCGCCCGGCGAGCTGTCCGTGGCGGATCTGGTCGCCGTGGAGATCGCCCGGCTGGAGACGGCGCTGGACGACCTCGACGACGGCGAGGAGAGCCGCCGTGAGATCCGGGCCCAGCTGCTGCGGATCCTCGGCCGGTGGGACGACCCGGACGCCGGTACGGAGGAGGGGTCGGACGGCCTCGACCTGGACGCCGCGTCCGACGAAGACCTGTTCAAGCTCGTCGCAGCAAACCGAAGGGACTGAGTTCCGTGTCCAACGAGGCGAAGCTTCGTGAATATCTCAAGCAGGCGATCGCCGACACGCGGCGGGCCCAGGACCAACTGAGGGAGATCGAGGACGCGGCCGCGGAGCCCATCGCGATCGTCGGCATGGCCTGCCGCTTTCCCGGCGCCGTCCGTTCTCCCGAGGACCTGTGGGACCTGGTGGCCGCCGGCGGGGACGCGATCGGCACCTTCCCCGAGGACCGGGGCTGGGACCTGGACGCACTCCTTAACGGCGAACCCGGCAGCTCCGGTACGTCGGCCACCCGGCACGGCGGTTTCCTCGACGACGCCGGCGCGTTCGACGCGGGCTTCTTCCACGTCTCGCCGCGCGAGGCCCAGGCGATGGACCCGCAGCAGCGGCTGCTGCTGGAGGCGTCGTGGGAGGCGATCGAGCACGCCTCGATCGACGCCTCCGCCCTGCGCGGCAGCTCCACCGGGGTCTTCGTCGGCGGGGCGGTCCAGGACTACGGCTCCCGCCTTCACGAGCCGGACGAGTCCGCCGAAGGGCTGCGCCTCACCGGCAGCCTGAGCAGTGTGCTGTCGGGCCGTATCGCGTACTTCCTGGGCCTTGAGGGTCCGGCGGTGACGGTCGACACCGCGTGCTCGTCCTCGCTGGTGGCTCTGCACCTGGCCGTGCGGTCGCTGCGCTCGGGGGAGTCCGGGCTGGCGATCGCCGGCGGCGTCACGGTCCTCGCGACACCCGGCACCTTCGTGGAGTTCTCCCGGCAGGGCGGGCTGGCGCCGGACGGCCGCTGCAAGGCCTTCGGCGCGGGCGCGGACGGCACGGGCTGGGCGGAGGGTG
>NZ_LGEA01000148.1 GCF_001280065.1 Streptomyces sp. NRRL B-1140 | reverse complement strand
CCGTGCCGCGGTTGGTGAGGGTGAGGTCCACGGTGAAACCGGAGCCCCAGTCGTTCGTCTTGTAGTCGACACTGCACTGAAGTGCCGCAGCCTGCGCGGGAGTCGACCCTGAGGAGAGCATCGTCAGCGGAAGGGTGAGAGCTGCGAGCGCGGCGGTCCACAGACGCCGCACTGCTCTCCGCCTCCGGGGTGGGGGATGCATGGTGCTGGTTCCTCCTTGCGGCTCGGAGAAGTCAAGGCTTGAACCAGTGGGAGCGCTCCCATAGTGCGGATGCGTCAGGTACCGGTCAAGGTCCTCGAAGAGTCGAAAAGATTCGACGCCCCGCGTTGAGCAAAAGTCAGCGACTCCCCTGTTCTTTACCGTCACTTGCCGCTACCTTCCTTGACACCAGTGGGAGCGATTCCATCAGTCGACGCGTCCGTCACGGCACGCCCGACCTGCAAGGAGTCGCTCATGCGACACCCCCCGCGTTCAGTACTTTGAGCCGCCGCCGGCGCGAGAGCGCCGCGCGCGGCGGACAGCCGCCGCCCTGTGCCGGCCGCATACGGAGCCGCCCCGGCCCCTGCATGCCTGCGGACCTCCCACCGCACCCCTGAACAGCTCACCGCACCTCTGAACCCCCCACGGAACCGCGCACATCGCAAGGAATCCAACGGAAGAGGGAACCCCCACTCATGAGCCGTACGAGAATCGCGTTACTGGCCGCCATGGCCCTGGTCGGCGGCGTGACCGGAACCGCCTTCGCCGTCGACCCGGGCGGTGCCGACGCCGCCGCAGTCCCCTGCACCGTCGACTACAAGATCCAGAACCAGTGGAGCACCGGCTTCACGGCCGCCGTGACCATCACCAACAACAGCGCCGCCAAGTCGTCGTGGTCGCTGAAGTGGTCCTACGCCGGCGACCAGAAGGTCACCAGTGGCTGGAACGCCAAGGTGAGCCAGAGCGGTGCCGCCGTCACCGCCGCCAACGAGACGTACAACGCCCAGCTGGGAACCGGCGCTTCGGTGAGCTTCGGCTTCCAGGGCAGCTACAGCGGCAGCAACGCGATCCCGGCGACCTTCACCCTCGACGGTGTCACGTGCAACGTCGACGGCGGCGGCCCCGGCGGCCCCACGGATCCGCCGGACCCGGGCGGACCGTCCAACCGGGTGAACAACCCCTACGAGGGCGCGAAGGTGTACGTGAACCCGGAGTGGTCCGCGAACGCCGCCGCCGAGCCGGGCGGCAGCCGCGTCTCCAACCAGCCCACGGGCGTCTGGCTGGACCGCATCGCGGCCATCAACGGCGCGAACGGCAAGATGGGCCTGCGTGCCCACCTCGACGAGGCGCTGCGCCAGAAGGGCTCCGGCGAGCTCGTCGTCCAGTTCGTCATCTACAACCTGCCCGGCCGGGACTGCTCCGCCCTGGCCTCCAACGGCGAGCTGAAGGCCGACGAGATCGGCCGCTACAAGACCGAGTACATCGATCCCATCAAGGCCATCCTCGCCGACCCGAAGTACGCCTCGCTGCGGATCGTCACCACGGTCGAGATCGACTCGCTGCCCAACCTCGTCACCAACACCGGCAGCCGCCCGACGGCCGTCCCGCAGTGTGACGTGATGAAGGCCAACGGCAACTACGTCAAGGGCGTCGGCTACGCGCTGAACAAGCTCGGCGACGTGCCGAACGTCTACAACTACGTCGACGCCGGGCACCACGGCTGGATCGGCTGGGACGACAACTTCGGCCCCACCGCCGCCATCATGAAGGAGGCGGCGACCGCCGAGGGCGCCACGGTGAACGACGTCCACGGCTTCATCACCAACACGGCGAACTACAGCGCCCTGAAGGAGAACAACTTCACCATCGACGACACCGTGGCCGGCAAGTCCGTCCGTGAGTCGAAGTGGATCGACTGGAACCGCTACCTCGACGAGCTGTCCTACGCCCAGGCCTTCCGCAGCCGGCTGGTCACGGCGGGCTTCAACTCGGGCATCGGCATGCTGATCGACACCTCCCGCAACGGCTGGGGCGGCACCGCACGGCCCACCGGACCGGGCGCGACGACCAGCGTCGACACCTATGTCGACGGCGGGCGATACGACCGTCGCTTCAACGCCGGCAACTGGTGCAACCAGTCCGGAGCAGGCCTCGGTGAGCGTCCGAAGGCCGCCCCGGCCGCGGGGATCGACGCGTACGTGTGGATGAAGCCGCCGGGCGAGTCCGACGGGGCGAGCAAGCAGATCCCCAACGACGAGGGCAAGGGCTTCGACCGCATGTGCGACCCGACCTACACGGGCAACCCGCGCAACAACTACAACATGTCCGGTGCCCTGTCGGACGCGCCGCTGTCCGGGCACTGGTTCTCAGCCCAGTTCCGGCAGTTGATGCAGAACGCGTACCCGCCGCTGTCCTGACCGGTTCGCGGTGAACCGCTGATCCGCCGGGGCACCGGGCCCCGGCGGATTTTGCGGGACCGGCAACAGCGGTGGCCTCCGTTCGGTGCGTCGGTGCACGCTGACCGCATCCGAGCGAGAGGCTGATCACCATGGGGCACCACCACGACCACGAGCGGGGCGACGGCCCTCGGCACGACCACACCCATCTCGACTGGGCCGAGATGGGCCCGATGCTGGAGTCCTCGGCGGAGCTGTTCGCGTCCCTCTACGAGCGGGCCCTGGGCTGGCTGGCGCAGGAGGTGACCGAGCCGGGGCTGATCGTCGACGCCGGCAGTGGGCCGGGCGTCGTGTCATGCCTGTTCGCGGAGGTGTTCCCGGGCGCGCGGATCGTGGCGGTGGACGGCTCCGAGACGCTGCTGGAGCGGGCCCGGGCACGAGCCGGTCGCCTGGGCGTCGCCGACCGCTTCGGCACGCTCACCGGTGACCTGCCCGAAGTGCTCGGCGAGCTGGACTACCCCGCCGATCTGCTCTGGGCGAGCCGCAGCCTGCATCACCTGGGCGACCAGCGGGCCGCGCTGGCCGCCTTCGCGCAGCGGCTCGCGCCGGGCGGCACGCTCGCCCTCATGGAGGGTGGTCTGCCCCTGCGGTTCCTGCCGCGCGACATCGGCATCGGCCGGCCCGGGCTCCAGGCGCGGATCGACGCGATGGAGGCGGAGTGGTTCAGCCGGATGCGCACCGACCTGCCCGGGCACGTGGCCGAGACGGAGCACTGGCCCGCCCTGCTGGCCGCCGCGGGTCTCCAGCACACGAGGACGCACAGCTTCCTGCTCGATCTCCCGGCCCCCGCCTCGGACCGGGCACGCGCCTATGTCGTGGCGTCGCTGTCGCACATGCGTGACATGCTCGCCGGGGAGCTCGACGCCGAGGACCTCGCGACCGTCGACCGGCTGCTCGACCCCGACGACGAGGCGGGCCTGCACCGCCGCCCGGACGTGTTCGTCCTGGAGGCCCATACGGTGCACACGGCGGTCCGGCCCGCGTAGCGGGTCAAGCGCCTTCAGGGGAACCCGGCCCGATGCACCTCACAACGGCAGCGCCCCGGCCCCGGACCCCGCGAGGGGGCTCCGGACCGGGGCGCTCCCGGGTCTCCGGCCTGTCCTGCGAGGGGGCTTCGGGCCCGGATGCTGCCGGTGCGGCTCAGGCGCCGTTGAACTCGGCCGGGTCCGGGCCGATGCGCCGGTCCTCGTTCAGCGCGCTGATCGCCGCCAGGTCCTCGTCGTCGAGGCTGAAGTCGAACACTTCGATGTTCTCCTTGATCCGCGACGGCGTCACGGACTTCGGGATCACCACGTTGCCCAGCTGGATGTGCCAGCGCAGCACGACCTGCGCGGGCGTGCGGTTGTGCTTCTGGGCGATGGCCACGATCGCCGGGACCTCCAGCAGGCCCTTGCCCTGGCCGAGCGGGGACCATGCCTCGGTGGCGATGCCCTGCTGCGCGTGGTACTCACGGGAGGCGGCCTGCTGCAGGTGCGGATGCAGCTCGATCTGGTTCACCGCCGGGACGACCGACGTCTCACCGATCAGCTTCTCCAGGTGCTCGGGAAGGAAGTTGGAGACACCGATGGCCCGGATCCGGCCGTCGGCGTGCAGCTTCTCGAACGCCCGGTAGGTGTCGACGTACAGATCCCGCTCCGGCGTCGGCCAGTGGATCAGGTACAGGTCGACGAAGTCCAGGCCCAGCTTCTCCAGCGAAGTGTCGAAGGCGCGCAGCGTGGAGTCGTATCCCTGGTCGGAGTTCCAGAGCTTCGTGGTGACGAAGAGCTCCTCGCGGGGCACACCGGAGTCGGCGATGGCCTTGCCGGTGCCCTCCTCGTTGCCGTAGACCGCCGCGGTGTCGATGCTGCGGTACCCGGCCTCCAGTGCCGTCCCGACGGCCGTCTCGGCCTCGTCGTCCGGCACCTGCCAGACGCCGAAGCCCAGCTGGGGCATCTCGACGCCGTTGTTCAGGATGATCGGGGGGACCTTGCTCACGAGCTCTCGATCCTTCGGTAAGTGGTCAGTGTGCTCCCATCGTCAACGATCACGGGCGGTGATGCATTCCTGACGGGAGATCTCCGAAGCCACACCTGCCCCGCGGGGCGGAGGTCACGCCCGGTAGAGCGCCTCGACCTCGTTCTCGTAGGCGTTCTCGATGGCCTTCCGCTTCAGCTTCAGGGACGGGGTCAGCAACCCGTGCTCCTCAGTGAACGGCTGGGCCAGTATGCGGAAGGTGCGGATCGACTCGGCCTGTGAGACGAGGGTGTTGGCGGCGACCACCGCGCGGCGCACCTCCGTCTCCAGATCCGCGTCGCGCACCAGCTGCGCCGGGGACATCTGCGGCTTGGACCGCATGGCCAGCCAGTGCTCCACGGCCTCCTGGTCGAGGGTGATCAGGGCGGCGATGTACGGGCGGTCGTTGCCGACCACGATGCACTGGTTGACCAGCGGATGGTCCCGGACGCGTTCCTCCAGCACGCCGGGGGAAACGCTCTTCCCGCCGGACGTGACCAGGATCTCCTTCTTGCGGCCGGTGATGGTGAGGAAGCCGTCCTCGTCCAGAGCGCCGAGGTCGCCGGTGGCGAGCCAGCCGTCGTGCAGGGTCGCGTCGGTGGCCTTCTGGTTGTTGAGGTACCCCTGGAAGACGTTCTCGCCGTGCAGCCAGATCTCGCCGTCGTCCGCGATGTGCACGGTCATGCCCGGGATGGGCTGCCCGACCGTGCCGAACCGGGTGCGCCCGGGCGGGTTGGCGGTCGCGGCCGCCGTGGACTCGGTCAGGCCGTAGCCCTCGTAGATGTGCACGCCCGCTCCGGCGAAGAACAGCCCGAGACGGCGGTCCATCGCCGAGCCGCCGGACATGGCGTGCTTGATGCGGCCGCCCATCGCGGCGCGGATCTTGGTGTAGACGAGCTTGTCGAACAGCTGGTGCTGCATGCGCAGGCCCGCCGACGGGCCGGGGCCGGTGCCCCAGGCCTTGGCCTCCATCGCGTCCGCGTACCTGATCGCGATGTCGACGGCCTTCTCGAAGGGGCCGGAGCGGCCCTCCTTCTCGGCCTTGCGGCGGGCCGCGTTGAACACCTTCTCGAAGATGTAGGGCACGGCCAGGAAGAAGGTCGGCTTGAACGCGGCCAGATCCGGCAGCAGGGCCGCCGCGTTCAGCTGCGGCTGGTGGCCGAACTTCACCTTGCCGCGGATCCCGGCGACCTGGACCATCCGCCCGAAGACATGCGCGAGCGGCAGGAACAGCAGGGTCGCCGCCTCGTCGCCGCGCCGGGAGTGGAACACCGGCTCCCAGCGCTCGATGACGGTGTCCGCCTCGTACATGAAGTTGCCGTGCGTGATGAGGCAGCCCTTGGGGCGGCCGGTGGTGCCCGAGGTGTAGATGATCGTGGCCACCGACTCGGGTGTGACGGCCTGCCGGTGGCGGTGCACCACCTCGTCGTCGAGGTGCGCGCCCGCGTCGTACAGCTCGTGCACGGCGCCGGAGTCCAGCTGCCACAGCCGGCGAAGCCGGGGCAGCCGGTCGATGACGGTGGCGATCGTCATCGCGTGGTCCTCGTGCTCGACGACCGCGGCGGTCACCTCGGCGTCGTAGAGCATCCAGAAGCACTGCTCGGCCGAGGACGTGGGATAGACCGGCACGACCTGGGCGCCGATGGTCCACAACGCGTAGTCGAACAGCGTCCATTCGTAGCGCGTACGGGACATGATCGCGACCCGGTCGCCGAACCGGATGCCGCTCGCCAGCAGACCCTTGGCCAGGGCGAGCACCTCGTCACGGAACTCGGCGCTGGTGACGTCCTGCCACTGTCCGGAGTCGTCCTTGCGGCCCAGCGCGATGTGCTGTGGGTCCTCCTGGGCATGCTCGAAGACCACGTCGGCCAGACCGCCCACCGGAGGTGCCAACGCCAACGGAGGGTTGGTGAACTCGCGCAAACCCCGCTCCCCGTTCCTCAGCGCTCTTGTCGAGTGACGCCCCGCACAGCGCCGTGAAAGCTACCCCACCAGGCCGGGGGGCGGGAGGGGGTACGGAAGCACACACCGCTCCGGCCCGCGCTGGTCAGCGTGGGAAAAAGCGCTCACATGGGGAAGGGTCGGACACAAACCTGACGGTTGAGTAAGTTTCGGTGCCGTAATCTCCACCGAATCTGTACGAGCCCGTCCGTGTCGCGGCGCACCGTCGAAGGGGGTCCCTTCTGTCAGCGGAACGGCGGCGGATTCTGTCACTCCGCTTCTGTCGGAGGTGACTGACCGGCCAGGTCACAGCCCCTTTCGCGCGCTGCGCTGCAGCCGGTCCCCGCCTGCCAGGATCGCCGCTGCCAGGGCGTCCGCCGCGCCCTGGGCGGAGGGACGGCGCCGGCCGTGCACCAGGACGAAGTCGACCTGCCCCAGTTCCGGCAGGCCGGCCCGGTCGGGGATCCGGACCAGGCCCGGCGGGATCAGACCGCGGGAGTGGGCCATCACGCCGAGCCCCGCCCGGGCCGCCGCGACGAGGCCGTTGAGGCTGCCGCTGGTGCACACCACGCGCCAGTCGCGGCCCTGCCGTTCCAGGGCCTCGAGGGCGAGGGCGCGGGTGATGCCGGGGGGCGGGTAGACGATGAGCGGCACCGGGCGGTCCGGGTCGAGCCGGAGGCGTTCCGCGCCGATCCACACCAGCCGGTCGTGCCGGACCAGCTCGCCCCGCGGGTCCTCGGGCCGCCGCTTGGCCAGGACCAGATCCAGCTTCCCGGCGGCCAGCCGCTCGTGCAGGGTGCCCGACAGCTCGACCGTCAGTTCCAGGTCGACCTCCGGATGCTCGTGCCGGAAGCCCTCCAGGATCTCGGGCAGCCGCGTCAGCACGAAGTCCTCCGAGGCGCCGAAACGCAGCCGGCCGCGCAGCCGGGTGCCGGTGAAGAACGCCGCGGCCTGCTCGTGCACCTCCAGGATCCGGCGCGCGAAGCCCAGCATGGCCTCGCCGTCCTCGGTCAGCTCGACCGAGTGCGTGTCCCGGCTGAACAGCGTCCGCCCGGTGGCCTCCTCCAGCCGCCGCACGTGCTGGCTGACCGTCGACTGCCGCACCCCGAGCCGCCGCGCGGCCTGCGTGAAACTGAGCGTCTGCGCCACCGAGAGGAACGTGCGCAGCTGGGAGGGGTCGTACACGAGCCCATGTTATCGCGGAACGAAATGACAGTGAGAGCGGTGTACCGGATTCCCGATCGCCGGTCGGGGAAGCAGGATGGAAGGGGACCGTCACGGCCCCGGACCGACCGAAGTACCAAAGCAAGTGGAGCACCGTGAAACGCCTGCGCTGGCCGCATTGGATGCCGATCGACCCCTACATCCTGCTCCTTCTCGGGACAGTGGGCCTCGCCGCACTGCTCCCGGTGCGCGGAACGGCCGCGGACGTCGCCTCGGGAGCCTCCACGGCCGCGGTCGCCCTCCTCTTCTTCCTGTACGGCGCCCGGCTCTCCACGCGCGAGGCGCTCGACGGACTGCGGCACTGGCGGCTGCACGTGACCGTCCTGGCCTGCACCTTCGTGGTCTTCCCGCTGCTCGGTCTCGCGGCCCGCGGGCTGGTGCCGGTGATCCTGACGCACCCGCTCTACCAGGGACTGCTCTTCCTCACCCTGGTCCCGTCGACCGTCCAGTCGTCGATCGCCTTCACGTCGATGGCCCGCGGCAACGTCCCCGCCGCGATCTGCGCGGGCTCCTTCTCCTCCCTCATCGGCATCGTCGCCACCCCGCTGCTCGCGGCCTCGCTGCTCGGCGGCAGTGGCGGCGGCTTCTCCGCCGACTCACTGCTGAAGATCGTGCTGCAACTGCTGGTGCCGTTCCTCGCCGGGCAGCTCCTGCGCCGCTGGATCGGCGGCTTCGTCACCCGCAACAAGCAGGTCCTCGGCCTGGTGGACCGCGGCTCCATCCTGCTCGTCGTCTACACCGCGTTCAGCGCGGGCATGGTCCAGGGCATATGGCACCAGGTCAGCCCGGTGCGGCTGGGCGCCCTGGCCGTCGTCGAGGCCGTGATCCTCGCCGTGATGCTGCTGCTCACCTGGTACGGCGGCAAGGCGCTGGGCTTCGGCCGGGCCGACCGGATCGCGATCCAGTTCGCCGGCTCGAAGAAGTCCCTGGCCGCCGGACTGCCCATGGCGAGCGTCCTGTTCGGCGCGCAGGCGGCCCTCGCCGTGCTGCCGCTGATGCTCTTCCACCAGATGCAGCTCATCGTGTGCGCGGTGATCGCCAAGCGGCGTGCGCGGGAGGCGGCGGCGGAGGTCACCGCGCCGCGGCCAGGCGCAACGACACGAACCGCGGTCGGTACAGGGACACGTTCCGGCTGAGCCGGTCGGCGGCGCCCGTCGGCTCCAGCCAGTTGACGTCGTAGCTCAGGACGAGCCGTCCGTCGCCGCTCAGCACCGGATGCGCCTGCGGGTTGTAGGCGGCCACCTCCCCCCGCGGCAGCGGCGGGCCGAACTCCTCTCCCGGTCCGTGCCACGGCCCGGCCGGGGAGCAGGCCCAGTAGGACGCCACGGTGGTCAGCCCCCTCGCGCCGGCGGCCATGGTGAACAGCACGTACGTACCGCCCTCCCGGACGACCGAGAACGCGCTGCCCACGCCCCTGCTGCGCCCGTCCCCGAGCACCGGCCGGGGGCGGGCCCGCGGCACCCACGCCGAACCGCTCCAGTACTGCCAGGCCGACGGATCCGCGAGCCGGCCCTCCGGCACCCGGGCCGCGTACGCGTGTGAAGCGGGACGGGAAGCGGCCCGGCCGTCGTCGCCGCCGAACACGTAGGTCCAGCCGTCCTCCTCGACCAGCGTCGTGCCGAACAGCACCCGCCGGGACGGGTCCGGCACCGACTGCTGGCCGAACACCTCGATGATCGATTCCAGGCGCAGCCCGGGCAGCGACAGCGTGGCGACCTCGGTCGCGGTGGGCACGCCGTAGATCCAGGGGGCCTGTCCCGCCGCGCGCACCCACAGCAGCACCCGGACGACCCGCTCCGGGGAGCCGGGGGAGCGGGGCTCGACGCGTGCGGCGACCGGCCAGCGCCACCGGTTCGGTGCAGGGTCGGCGAACAGCGGGGCGGGCAGGGTGGATTCGAGCCGGCCGTCGCGCATCAGCACGGCCGAGTTGCGCACCAGCGGTGTGGCGGCGTCCCGCCAGGCGTGGGACTCGCCGTGGGGATTGGGCGGGCCGTACACCCGGCCCAGATAGGTGTCCGAGAACAGCCACAGCACCCGGCCGTCCGGCAGGCGCACCGAGTGGGTGCCGTCGCCGCCGGTCCAGTCGTCCGTGCGGCTCGCGTCGTCGCCGTAGCGGGCGAACTCGGCGTCGAGGGCGTCGTTGCTGTCCCAGGAGCCGACGGTGAGCGCCTGGCAGGCGTCGTCGTCCGCACCGTCGTCGCCGGGCAGGGCGATGAGCAGCGCCGCGCCGAGCACCAGGACCAGCAGCAGGCCGATCCCGGTTCCCGTGCGCTGTCGTGCTCGTAATGCTCCTGAGTCGTCGGGCACGTCCCGTGACGTTAGTTGCTGCCGCTCACCCGGTCCATGGGCAGCCACAGCACCGTGCCCCGGGAGGCCGCGCCCGAGGCGCCGAAGGCCAGCTCCTCGTCGCTCAGGGCCCGGTTCCACACCCGCACGTCGTCCATCGCCCCGGTGAGGAAGGCCCGGCTGTCCATGCGCTGGCCGATGTGCACGCCGAAGGGCGAGTTGCGGCTGACCGAGCCCGGCACGTCAGCGGTGGTGAGCGGCGTGCCGTCGAGGAACAGGGTCAGCAGCCCGGCGCCCCGGCGCAGCGCCAGATGGTGCCAGCGGCCGTCGTTGCGGGCGCCGTCGGTCCACACCGAGGCCGACCTGACGGTCGTCGCTCCCGACCTGGTGGTGATCAGCGCCCGGACCCGGTCGCTCGCGGGTTCCCCGCGCAGCCAGATCTGCGGCTGGGTGCCGCCGATGCCGCCCATCCACAGGAAGGGCTGCTCGCCGACCGTGGCCGTGTAGCGGAAGTGCAGCGACACCGTGAAGTCCCCCTCCCCGATCGCCGGCCGGGACCGGTACGGGAGCCGGACGGCGTCGTCGACGCCGTCGAAGGCCAGAGCGCCGCCCCGGACGCCGTCCGTCCGCGCCGCGCCGCCGAGCACGGCGGCGGGCCGGCCGCCCGCCGCCGCGTCACGGGTGGTCGGGTCGGAGCCCCGCCGCGGCCTCAGCCAGTCGTCGGTGAAGCGCGCGAAGCGGATCTCCTCGCGCGCGTCGGCCGCGCCGCCCTCGTACAGCAGCCCCACCGTCGTGCCGCCCAGGGCCGCCATGTCGGAGTAGCCGGACCAGTCCGTGGTGACGACCGTGCCCCGGTCCACGCTCTCCCAGGTGCGCCCGCCGTCGTAGGAGGACCGGATCATCATCGTGCGGCGGCGGTCCGGGTCGGCCGGAGCGGACAGCAGCATCCGCTCGCCGAGGCGCAGGATCGCGCCCTGGACCTGAGGGGTGTACAGGTCCGGCAGGCCGCGGAAGGGCGTGGCGAAGCTGTCGCCGCCGTCCGCGCTGAGGGTCTGGGAGCGGTGGCCCAGGTCGGTGCCGTCCTGTTCCCGGCCGCTGACGAGCAGGACGCCGTCGGCGCGTTCGGTGAGCGTCACCTCGGACGGCCGCTGCCGGGCCGTGCCGTCCTGCGCCACGGGCCAGGTGTCCGTGGCGCCGACGCGCCAGGACTCGCCGCCGTCGTCGCTGACGACGAGCGCGGCGTGGGCGGCCAAGACTCTCTTGCCGTCCCACGACTCGGCGTTGACGCCGAAGACGAGCCGCCCGCCGTGCCTGCCGCGGGTCAGCTGGACGCCGTGCACGGGCCCGGTCGCGTACCAGGAGTTCCAGTCCTCAGGGAGGATGGCGTCGCTCAGGTCGCGCGGTTTCGACCAGGTGCGGCCGTCGTCGTCGCTGTACTGCAGGTGCGGGGTGCGGTCGCAGGGGACGGTGCAGTTGCCGGCGTCCGCACGGCCGGTGTTGTACGTCTCGGCCAGCAGGATCCGGCCCGACCTGCGGTCGACGACGGGCGCCGGATTGCCGTGCGTGTCACCCGCGCCCTCGGTGACGACCTGGAGCGGCCCCCAGGTGCGGCCGCCGTCGGTGGAGCGCTTGAGCACGATGTCGATGTCGCCCGCGTCACCGCAGGTGCGGACACGGCCCTCGGCGAAGGCGAGCAGGGTGCCGCCGGTGGTGCGCACCATCGCCGGGATCCGGAAACAGGCGTAGCCCGGGTCCCGGGAGGCCTTGAAGAGCACCTGCTGGGCGAACTGACCGGAGGCCGTGACGGGCCGGCTGTACGCCGCGGTCGTCGGTGCGAGAAGCACCCCGGCGACCGCGGCTGTCAGGGTGGATCTCAGACGGGCGTGAAGACTTGACGGCATGGTGCGACCTGACCTTCGTGCGTCTGCCGGCCGGTGCACCGGCGCGTGGAGAAGGACATCCGGTCGTGCCGGACACTCCACGTCCGATGTCCCGGCCGCAGGTGGTACTCGGGTTGACAGCCCCCCACGAGAAGCGCGTGTCAGGGGATCAGGACCACCTTGCCCAGGTTGGACCGTCCCTCGATCTCCGCGTGCGCCTTGGCCGCGTCCTCCAGGGCGAACTCCCCGTGGACGGCGGGCCGGAGCTCTCCGGCCGTGAACAGCCGCCACAGTTCCTCACGCCACTGCTCGTACAACTCCGGTCTGCCCCGGGCGATGCGGGCCGTCTGGAACCCGATGACCGACTTGGCGCCCACGAGCAGGTCGTAGGCCTGGATGGCGCCGCCGCCCGAGCTGTACGCCACCAGCCGCCCCTCGGGGACGAGCGCGTGGAGGGCGCGGGTGAGCAACTCGCCCCCGACCGCGTCCAGGACGTAGTCCACGGGGGTGCCCCAGCTCGCGTCGCCGTACGAGATGACGTGGTCGGCGCCGAGGCGGCGCACGAAGTCGGCCTTGCCCGGGTCGGAGACGGCTCCCACCACGCGTCCGGCGCCGCGCGTCCTGGCCAGCTGCACGGCCAGGTGGCCGACACCGCTCGCGGCCGCGGTGACCAGGGCCGCCTCGCCCGGCTCGGGGCGGGCCGCCTCCAGGGCGCCGAGCGCGACCAGGCCGCTGCGGACCAGAGCGACCGCGTCGACGGCGCTCGCGTCCCGGGGAACCGGGGAGGCCATGGTCTCGTGCAGCACCGCGAACTCCGCGTAACCGTGGCCGAAACAGAGGCCGGTCACCCGGTCGCCGGTGCCGAAGGCGGTGACGCCCTCGCCGACGGCCGTGACCTGCCCGGCGATCTCGCCGCCGAGCGGCACCGGTTCGGCCGCCTCGGTGACCTTGCGCACGACCGGGAGCGTGACGCCGATCGCCTCCGCGCGCACGAGCAGTTCCCCGGGGCCGGGCGTGGGGAGCGGTGCCTCCTCCGCGAAGAGGGGGCCGCCTCGGGATTCGTAGCGGACGCGGCGCATCGCACCTCCGGGGTCGTCGGTGGTCCCCATGTGTTCATTGGGAAGCCCAACGGTATAGGAGGATCATAGGGAGAACCAATGACTTTGCGGTTAGGCTGCGCCCATGTCGGAAGCTCACCTGCCCGCGATCCGCTCCCTCCCCAGCTGGCTGCTCGGCCGGGCCGCCGCCCGCGGCCGGACCCTGGTGGCCCAGGCGCTGGCGGAGGAGGACATGCGGATGTGGCACCACGTGGTGCTGTCCGCCGTGCGCGACCTCGGCCCCGTCGCCCAGGCCGACCTCGGCCGCGGGGTCAGGCTGGACCCCAAGGACCTGGTCGGCGTGCTCAACGACCTCCAGGCGGCCGGCCTTGTGGTCCGCGAGCCCGACCCGAAAGACCGCCGCAAGAACGCGGTGTCCCTCACCGAGCGGGGGGAACGGCTGCTGAAGCGCTGCGAGAAGGCGGCCCGCGCCGCCAACGACGAACTGCTCGCACCCCTGTCCGCGGCCGAGCGGGAGCAGTTCACGGCGATGCTGCTCCGGATATCCGGTACGGCCGACCAGGCGTGACGCCCCGGGCAGGCCGAGACGGGGCCCCTGCGGCGCAGGGGGCGCTCCCCGCCGGTCGGGGCCCCGCCGCCGTGCAGCGGAGGAACCTGCTCAGCCCTGGGCGGCCGCGGCCCGCAGGGCGATGCGGTCCTCACCCGCGTACACGTTCATGGAGCCGCCCCGCAGGAAGCCCACCAGCGTCAGGCCCGCCTCGGCGGCCAGGTCCACCGCCAGCGAGGACGGCGCCGACACGGCCGCCAGCACGGGTATGCCCGCCATCACGGCCTTCTGCGCCAGCTCGAAGGAGGCCCGGCCCGACACGAGCAGGATCGCCCGCGACAGCGGCAGCTCCCCGTTCTGCAGGGCGCGGCCGACCAGCTTGTCGACCGCGTTGTGCCGGCCCACGTCCTCCCGGACGTCCAGCAGCTCGCCCGCTTCCGAGAACAGGGCCGCCGCGTGCAGGCCCCCGGTCCGGTCGAAGACCCGCTGGGCCGCGCGCAGCCGGTCGGGGAGGCTCGCGAGCAGCTCGGGGGTGATCCGGAGCGGGGGAGTGTCGGCGACGGGCCACCGGGTCGTGGTGCGCACCGCGTCCAGCGACGCCTTGCCGCACAGGCCGCAGGAGGACGTGGTGTAGACGTTGCGCTCCAGGGTGATGTCGGGGATCTCCAAGCCCGGCGCCGTCTTCACGTCGACCACGTTGTACGTGTTCGACCCGTCGTCCGTCGCCCCCGCGCAGTAGACGATGTTCTGCAGGTCCTGCTGCCCGGCCAGCACCCCCTCGCTCACGAGGAACCCCGCCGCCAGCGCGAAGTCGTCGCCCGGGGTGCGCATGGTGATCGCCAGGGGCTTGCCGTTGAGCCGGATCTCCATCGGCTCCTCGGCCACGAGCGTGTCCGCGCGGCCGGAGACCACCCCGTCCCGGATGCGGATCACCTTGCGTCGTTCCGTGACTCGTCCCATGTCCTGATCAGTCCCGGTTCTGTACGTGCTGGTAGCCGAAGCGGCCCTTGATGCAGAGGTTGCCGTGGGTCACCGGGTTGTCGTGCGGCGAGGTGACCTTCACGATCTCATTGTCCTGCACGTGCAGCGTCAGGTTGCAGCCCACTCCGCAGTACGCGCACACCGTGGTCGTCTCCGTCTGCCGCGACTCGTCCCAGGTGCCCGCCGCGCGCATGTCGAACTCGGACTTGAACGACAGTGCCCCCGTCGGGCACACCTCGATGCAGTTCCCGCAGTACACGCATGCCGAGTCGGTCAGTGGCGCGTCGTGCTCCACGGCGATCCGGGCGTCGAAGCCGCGCCCGGCGACGGAGATCGCGAAGGAGTTCTGCCACTGGTCGCCGCAGGCGTCGACGCACTTGTAGCAGAGGATGCATTTGCCGTAATCGCGGACATAGAGGTCGTTGTCGATCCTCGGCTCCTCGTTCAGCCGCGCCGCGTCCGGGCCGAAGCGGTCCGGCTTCGCCTCGTACTCCTTCAGCCACCCGGCGACCTTCGGGGTCGTCGACAGGTCGACCGAGGACGCGAGCAGCTCCAGGACGACCTTGCGGCTGTGCCGGGCGCGCTCGGTGTCGGTGCGGACCTCCATGCCCGGCTCGGCCTTGCGGGAGCAGGCCGGGACGAGTGTCCTGGCCCCCTCGACCTCGACCACACACACCCGGCAGACGTTCTTAGGGCGCAGGGTGTCGCCCTCGCACAGGGTCGGGACGTCCTTCCCCGCCGCCCGGCAGGCGTCCAGGATCGTCGAGCCCTCGGGGACCCTAACCTCCTCCCCGTCGAGGGTGAACTCCAGCACGCGGCGCGGGATCCCCAGCGGTGTGACGGTCATTCGTACGCCCCCAGACGGTCGATGGCGGATTCCACGGCGTTCCACGCGGTCTGCCCCAGACCGCAGATCGAGGCATCCCGCATGGCGCGGCCGACCTCCCGCAGCAGCGCGATGTCACCGGCTGCCTCCGCGCCCGTGCGCTCCACGATCCGGTGCAGCGCCTCCTCCTGCCGCACCGTCCCGACCCGGCACGGCACGCACTGCCCGCACGACTCGTCGCGGAAGAACTCCGCGATGCGCAGCAGCAGCCGGGGCAGGGGCACGATGTCGTCGAAGGCCAAGACGACCCCCGAGCCGAGCGTCGTGCCCGCCTCCCGTGTCCCCTCGAAGGTGAGCGGCACGTCCAGCTCGTCGGGCCGTACGAAACCGCCGGCCGCCCCGCCGAGCAGCACCGCCCGCAGTCCGTCCCGCACCCCGGCCAGGGTGAGCACCTCGCCGAGCGTCGCGCCGAACGGCACCTCATAGACACCGGGCCGCTCCACACTCCCGGACACGCAGAACAGCTTCGGGCCGGTGGAGCGCCCGGTGCCGATCGCCGCGTACGCCGGGGCGCCCATGGTCAGGATCGGCAGGACGTTGACCAGCGTCTCGACGTTGTTCTCGACCGTCGGCTTGCCGAACAGGCCCTTCTCCACCGGGAAGGGCGGCTTGGAGCGGGGCTCGCCCCGGTAACCCTCGATGGAGTTGAACAGGGCCGTCTCCTCACCGCAGATGTAGGCGCCCGCGCCGCGCCGGATCTCGATGTCGAAGGCGTAGCCCTGCCCGAGGACGTCGTCACCGAGCAGTCCGCGGGCCCGGGCCTGTGCGATCGCGTGCTCCAGCAGGCGCAGGGCGCGCGGGTACTCGCCGCGCAGATACAGGTAGCCCTGATGCGCGCCGGTCGCGTACCCGGCGATGGTCATCGCCTCGACCAGTGCGTACGGGTCGCCCTCCATCAGCACCCGGTCCTTGAAGGTACCCGGCTCCGACTCGTCGGCGTTGCACACGAGGTAGTGCGGATGGTCCGGCTGCGACGCGGTGGCCTGCCACTTGCGGCCGGTGGGGAAGGCGGCCCCGCCGCGCCCGACCAGGCCCGAGTCGGTGACCTCGCGGATGACCCCGGCGGGACCCAGTTCGAAGGCGCGGCGCAGGGCGGTGTACCCCCCGTGAGCGCGGTAGTCGTCGAGGGACGAGGGGTCGACCACACCGACGCGGTGCAGCAGCATCAGGCCGTCCTGCCCCGCCTGGGGCACCGCCAGGGCGGCGGTCGGCTCCTCGGGCGCGGAGTCCGGGGAGCTCGCGGCGAGCACGGCGTCGTGGACGGTCGCCGGTGCCGAGACCGCAGTGCGCACGGGGTCCCCGGCCTTGATCGCCAGTGCCGCCGGGGCGCGTTCGCACAGTCCCAGGCACGGGCTGCGCTCGACGCTCACGCCGCTGCCGAGGCCCAGCCGCTCCTCGATCCCGGCACACAGCTGAGGCGCCCCGGCCGCCGCGCACGCCAGGTCCGTGCACACGTGCAGCACGGTCGCCGGCCGGGGCTTGACCGAGAACATGGCGTAGAAGGTGGTGACCCCGTACGCCTCCGCCGGCGGCACCGTCAGCCGCCGGCACAGGTAGTCGAGGGCACCCTCGCTGATCCAGCCGATCCGGTCGTTGATCGCGTGCAGCCCCGGCAACAGCAGGTCGCGGCGTTCCCGGGCCTCACGTCCGCCACGCGCCCACCGCAAATCCGCATCGGTGCGGTCGGCGCCCTCCCAGGAGGACTCGGGAGGCCCGAGCAGGGCGTCGACGGCCGCCCGTTCCTCGTCCGTCGGTTTGCTGTCACCGAAGTGCAGGTCCACTTGTGTTCACCCCACGATGGTCGCGATGGGCAGTTTCTCGATCCGGATCGCCGACGCCTTGAACTCCGCCGTCCCCGCGATCGGGCAGTTCGCCTCGATCGTCAGCGCGTTGGTGTCCACCTCGTCCGGGAAGTGCATGGTCATGAAGGCGAGCCCCGGCCGCAGCGCGGTGTCCACCCACACGGGAGCGGTCACCGACCCGCGCCGCGAGGTCACCTGGACGTGCTCGCCGACCACGACCCCGTAGCGCTCGGCGTCCTCCGGGCTCAGCTCGACGAACTCGCCGCGCCGGAGCGGCGAGGCGTAACCGCCGCTCTGCACCCCGGTGTTGTACGAGTCGAGCCGCCGCCCGGTGGTGAGCCGGATCGGGTACCGCTCGTCGGTGAGGTCCACGGGCGGGTCGTGCCGCACCAGCCCGAACGGGGCGAGTGGGCCACGCCTGGCCGGGTCGGTCTCCCACAACCGGCCGTGCAGGTAAGTGGGTTCGATGGCGTCCGTGCTCGGGCAGGGCCACTGGATGCCCTGATGCTCCTCCAGGCGCTCGTATGTCATGCCGTAGTGGTCGGGCGAGACGGACCTCAGCTCGTTCCACACGGTCTCGGCGTCGGCGTACTTCCAGTCGTGGCCGAGGCGGGCCGCGAGATCGCAGATGATGTCGATGTCCTCGCGGGCCTCGCCGGGCGGGGAGACGGCCTTGCGGACGCGCTGCACCCGCCGCTCGCTGTTGGTGGTCGTGCCGTCGGTCTCCGCCCAGCCGGCGGTGGCCGGCAGGACGACGTCCGCGAGCTCGGCGGTCTTCGTCAGGAAGATGTCCTGCACGACGAGGAAATCCAGGGCCTGCAGCCGCCGCACGGCCTGTGCGCTGTCCGCCTCGGACTGGGCGGGGTTCTCACCGATGCAGTACACGGCCCTCAGCGAGCCGTCCTCCATCGCCTCGAACATCTCCGTGAGGTTCAGGCCGTAGTGGGGCTGGATCACGGTGTCCCAGGCCGACTCGAACTTCAGCCGGGTCTCCGGGTCGAGGATGTCCTGGAAGCCGGGCAGCCGGTTGGGGATCGCCCCCATGTCGCCGCCGCCCTGCACGTTGTTCTGCCCGCGCAGCGGCTGCAGGCCCGAGCCGTAGCGGCCGACGTGCCCGGTGAGCAGGGACAGGTTGATCAGGGCGCGGACGTTGTCGGTGCCGTTGTGGTGCTCGGTGATGCCCAGGGTCC
This sequence comes from Streptomyces sp. NRRL B-1140, assembly GCF_001280065.1. Classification (GTDB taxonomy): domain Bacteria; phylum Actinomycetota; class Actinomycetes; order Streptomycetales; family Streptomycetaceae; genus Streptomyces. Next base: position 248,056 of record NZ_LGEA01000148.1, on the reverse strand, counting down.
AGCACAACTGGGCCCGCTCGGCACGGGCGTAGGCGTGCGCCACCTCACGGATCGCCGCCGCCGGCACACCCGTCACCTTCTCGGCCAGCGACAGCGTCCACGGTTCGACCAGCGCCTGGTACTCCTCGAAGCCGCTGGTCGCCCGCTCGATGAACGCCTCGTTCGCGAGCCCCGCGTGGATGATCTCGCGGCCGATCGCGTGCGCCATCGGGATGTCCGTGCCGACGTTGAGCCCCATCCAGCTCTCCGCCCACTCGGCGGTCGACGTCCGGCGCGGATCGACCGCGTACATCCGGGCTCCGTTCCTGATGCCCTTCAGCACGTGCTGGAAGAAGATCGGGTGCGCGAACCGGGCGTTGGAGCCCCACATCACGATGACGTCGGTGTGCTCGATCTCCTCGTACGACGACGTCCCGCCGCCCGAGCCGAACGCCGCCGACAGGCCCGCCACGCTCGGGGCGTGGCAGGTGCGGTTGCAGGAGTCGACGTTGTTGGTGCCCATGACGACCCGGGCGAACTTCTGCGCCACGTAGTTCATCTCGTTGGTGGCGCGGGCGCAGCTGAACATCCCGAAGGCGTCGCGGTTGCGTCCGAGGCCCGCGGCGGCCCGGTCCAGGGCCTCCTCCCAGGTGGCCCGCCGGAACGGCTCGTCGCGGGAGTCCCTCACGAGCGGGTGGGTGAGCCGGGTGTAGGTCTTGGGGGTCCGGTCGCGTTTCCTCATGCGGCGCTCCTCAGCGCGAGCAGGTCCGAGATGGCGTGCACGGTGCGCAGGGTGGGCACCTCCACGCCGGTGATCTCCGCCAGCTCGACGACCGCCGCGAGCAGCACGTCGAGTTCGAGCGGCTTGCCACGCTCCAGGTCCTGGAGCGTGGAGGTGCGGTGGTCGCCGACCCGCTCGGCACCGGCGAGCCGGCGCTCGATGGAGACACCGACCTGGCAGCCGAGGGCCTCGGCGACCGCCAGCGTCTCGGTCATCATGATCTCGATGACCCTGCGGGTGCCGCCGTGCAGGCACATCTGCCGCATGGTCGCGCGGGCCAGCGCGCTGATCGGGTTGAAGGAGATGTTGCCGAGCAGCTTGACCCAGATGTCGCCCCGCAGGTCCGGTTCGACGGGGCACTTCAGCCCGCCCGCCTGCATGCCCTCGCTGAACGCGAGACAGCGCGCGGAGCGGCTGCGGTCGGGCTCGCCGATGGAGAACCGCGTGCCCTCCAAGTGCCGGACCACGCCCGGCCCTTCGAGTTCGGTCGCCGCGTAGACGACACAGCCGATGGCCCGTTCGGGCGCGAGCACCGCACTGACCGCGCCGTCCGGGTCGACACTCTCGACACGGTGGCCGTCGTACGGACCGCCGTGCCGGTGGAAGTACCACCAGGGGATGCCGTTCTGGGCCGCGACGACCGAGGTCGTCTCGTGCAGCAACGGCGCGATCAGCGGCCCGCACGCCGCGTACGCGTTGGCCTTCAGGCCCAGGAAGACATGGTCGACCGGGCCGACTTCGCCCGGGTCGTCGGTGGCGTGGGGGCGCGCGGTGAAGTCGCCGCGTGGACTGCGCACCCGGACTCCGTGCTGCCTCATGGCCGCCAGATGCGGTCCACGGGCGATGAGATGCACCTCGGCGCCCGCGCGGTGGAGCGCGGCGCCGACGTAGGCGCCGATGGCACCGGCGCCGAGAACTGCGACTTTCACGGGAACACTCCGTTCGGTTTGAGGGATACCGCGGAGGTGGCTGCCGACCGGCCGCAGACGGGTCGCGGGTGGCTCGCGGACGGCTTGTGTCGACGAAATATTGTCTACAGTATGGAGGTTGGGTGGGCAAGAGTGTGTGCACCGACCGTTCGGCGCAGGCCGGACACCGTTCACCGCATACGGTCGACGCGCCGCCTTCCCAACTGCCCACTGGATCCCTACCGTCCGGGGTTCATGAGTCCCCCAGTAGCGCCCCCGGGCTGGAGCCGCTGGCTCGTTCCGCCCGCCGCTCTCTCCGTACATCTCTCCATCGGCCAGGCCTACGCCTGGAGCGTGTTCAAGCCGCCCCTGGAGTCCGCGCTCGGCCTCAGCGGCACACAGAGCGCGCTGCCCTTCCAGCTGGGCATCGTCATGCTGGGCCTGTCCGCCGCGTTCGGCGGCACGCTCGTGGAGCGCAACGGCCCGCGCTGGGCGATGACCGTCGCCCTGATCTGCTTCTCCTCCGGCTTCCTGCTCTCCGCGCTGGGCGCCTCCCTGGAGCAGTACTGGCTGATCGTCCTCGGCTACGGCTTCGTCGGTGGCATCGGTCTCGGCATCGGCTACATCTCACCCGTCTCCACCCTGATCAAGTGGTTCCCGGACCGGCCCGGCATGGCCACCGGCATCGCCATCATGGGCTTCGGCGGCGGCGCGCTCATCGCCTCGCCCTGGTCGGCCCGGATGCTGGAGTCGTTCGGCGGCGACAGCACCGGCATCGCGCTCGCCTTCCTCGTGCACGGTCTGTCGTACGCCGTCTTCATGCTGCTGGGGGTGCTGCTGGTCCGGGTTCCGCGTCACGCCGTAGGGGCGCGGGAAACTGCGCGACAAGCCCCCACCGGCCCGCAGGTGTCCGCGAACCAGGCGGTGCGCACACCCCAGTTCTGGCTCCTGTGGATCGTGCTCTGCATGAACGTCACCGCCGGCATCGGCATCCTGGAGAAGGCCGCGCCGATGATCACGGACTTCTTCGCCGACACCCCCACTCCGGTGTCGGTGACCGCCGCCGCCGGTTTCGTCGCGCTGCTGTCCGCCGCGAACATGGCCGGCCGCATCGGCTGGTCCTCCACCTCCGACCTCATCGGCCGCAAGAACATCTACCGCGTCTACCTGGGCGTCGGCGCCCTGATGTACGCCCTCATCGCCCTGTTCGGCGACTCCTCCAGGCCGCTGTTCATCCTGTGCGCGCTGGTCATCCTCTCCTTCTACGGCGGCGGTTTCGCCACGGTTCCGGCCTATCTGAAGGACCTGTTCGGCACGTACCAGGTCGGCGCCATCCACGGGCGGTTGCTCACCGCCTGGTCCACGGCCGGGGTGCTCGGCCCACTGATCGTGAACTGGATCGCCGACCGGCAGGAGGAGGCGGGCCGGCACGGCGCGTCCCTGTACGGGCTGTCCTTCGTGATCATGATCGGGCTGCTCGTCGTCGGCTTCGTCGCCAACGAACTCGTCCGGCCCGTCGACCCCCGCCACCACGTCCCCGCCCCGAAGGAGGCCGCCCGTGCCGAGCGACAGCAGTCAGAGTCCGCCTAGCCAGGACCGCCGGTGGCTCATCACCCTCGCCTGGATGTGGGTGGGCGTACCGCTCGCCTACGGGCTCTACGAGCTCGTCCGCAAGGCCACGCAGCTCTTCACCGGGTAGGCGAACCGGGGCGCCGGGTGGGCGTTCGACAGGTGTCCGGGCGTCCGGGCTCCTGACCGAAGCTGACAACGCCGGCGCCCGTTTCCTGTCACCTTGGCTGCCCTCGTACCCGTGAGTCACTGATCAGACTGGTGGATCCGCTACCCAAGGAAACGAGGGGGACCCACCCAATGAACGGCTCGCGCATCGCCGCCGTCGGCCACTACCAGCCCGCCAAGGTGCTCACCAACGAGGACCTGGCGGGCCTGGTGGACACCAGTGACGAGTGGATCAGGAGCCGGGTGGGCATCCGCACGCGTCACATCGCAGGCCCCGACGAGCCGGTCGACGAACTGGCGGCCCACGCCGCCGCCAAGGCCCTGGCCGCGGCCGGACTGACCCCGGCGGACATCGACCTGGTGCTGGTCGCCACCTCCACCGCCGTCGACCGCTCGCCCAACATGGCCGCCCGGGTGGCGGCCCGCCTGGGCGTCCCGCAGGCCGCCACCATGGACCTCAACGTGGTGTGCGCCGGATTCACCCACGCCCTGGCCACGGCCGACCACGCCGTGCGCGCGGGGGGCGCGAGCCGGGCGCTGGTCATCGGGGCCGACAAGATGTCCGAGGTGACCGACTGGAGCGACCGCAGCACATGCGTGCTCGTCGGCGACGGGGCGGGAGCCGCGGTGGTGGAGGCCGCGGGCGAGGCGGGGATCGGGCCGGTGCTGTGGGGCTCGGTGCCCGAGATGGGCCACGCGGTGCGCATCGAGGGCACCCCGCCACGCTTCGCCCAGGAGGGCCAGAGCGTCTACCGCTGGGCCACCACACAGCTCCCGCCCATCGCACGCCGGGCCTGCGAGCGGGCCGGGCTGGAGCCCGCCGATCTCGCGGGGGTCGTGCTGCACCAGGCGAACCTGCGCATCATCGAACCCCTCGCGGAGAAGATCGGCGCGGTCAACGCGGTCGTCGCGCGTGATGTCACGGAGTCCGGCAACACCTCGGCCGCGAGCATCCCGCTGGCCTTCTCGAAGCTGGTCGAGCAGGGGGCGATCGCCACCGGCGACCCGGTGCTGCTGTTCGGCTTCGGCGGGAACCTGTCCTACGCGGGTCAGGTCGTCCGCTGCCCCTGAACCGGGCCCGGTCCCCGGCGGTGTGACGCGCTCAACTCCCCGAAAGCCTGGCTCTTGTGCGCCGTAGACTGTAGACGAAAGACAATCAATACTGACTCTGCGGCGATACCGGCTCGCGCCGCGTTGTGCACGGCCCTGCCGAGGAGGGGGACCGCGATGCTGTCGACAGGCCTGCCCCAAGGGGCGGTACCCAAGCTGGAACGCCCGGGTCCGCTGCGCGACCGCGTCTACGAGGCACTGCTCGAACTCATCACCACCCGCGCGCTGCAGCCCGGCCAGCATCTCGTCGAGAGCGAACTCGCCGGGCATCTCGGGGTCTCGCGGCAGCCGGTGCGCGAGGCGCTGCAGCGGCTCAACACCGAGGGGTGGGTGGATCTGCGGCCCGCCCAGGGCGCGTTCGTGCACGAGCCGACGGAGCAGGAGGCCGACCAGCTCCTCACCGTCCGTACGCTCCTGGAGGCCGAGGCGGCACGGCTCGCGGCGGCGGGCGCCAACAGCGCGGGCATCGCTGCCCTGGAAGCTCTGTGCGCGGAGGGCGAGAGGGCCGTCGAGGCCGACGACGTGGACGGTGCCGTCGCCATGAACGCCCGCTTCCACGCCAAGATCATGGAGCTTGCGGGCAACGCGGTCCTCGCCGAACTCGCCGCCCAGGTCGACCGGCGCGTGCGCTGGTACTACACACCGGTGGCCCGGCAGCGCGGCAGCCAGTCCTGGATCGAGCACCGCGAACTGATCGCCGCGGTCGCCGACCGGGACGAACAGCGCGCCACCCAGTTGATGCGTGCACACACCGAGCACACGCGGCACTCGTACCACGCGCGGGCGCGCGCGTAGCGCCGCGGCACGTCAGAACGCCGCGGCACGTTCGTGACGCCGCCAACGCCTGCCTCGCGATGCGGGGCAGGCGTTGGCGGCTTCTTTGTCCTGTGAGTGGAAGAAGTGAGGGCCAATTCCTGCGCGACTTCTTCCCACCCCCGGCAGCCGCTGCTACGTTCCCTCCGAAAGCAAGCCACAGCGGTGGCGCAGAACCGGCGCGGACAGGCCGATCGAGGCGGGGAGGGGCTCGTGAGACGTATGACCGCACGACCCGGAAACGCCCACCAGGCCCGGCTGCTCAAGCTGTTGCGTGACGGCGGCGCCAACTCCCGTGCCCAGCTGGGCGACCAGGTCGACCTCTCGCGGTCCAAGCTGGCCGTGGAGGTGGACCGGCTGCTGGAGACGGGGCTGGTCGTGGCCGACGGACTCGCAGCCTCGCGCGGCGGCCGCCGCTCGCACAACATCCGGCTCAACCCCGAACTGCGCTTCCTCGGCGTCGACATCGGCGCGACCTCGGTCGATGTCGCCGTCACCAACGCCGAGCTGGAGACACTCGGGCACCTCAACCATCCCATGGACGTGCGCGAAGGCCCCGTCGCGGTCTTCGAGCAGGTCCTCGCCATGGCCGCGAAGCTGAGGGCCTCCGGGCTCGCGGAGGGGTTCGACGGCGCCGGCATCGGCGTCCCGGGCCCGGTCCGCTTCCCCGAGGGCATCCCGGTGGCACCGCCGATCATGCCCGGCTGGGACGGCTTTCCCGTGCGGGAGGCGCTCAGCCAGGAGCTCGGCTGCCCGGTCATGGTCGACAACGACGTGAACCTGATGGCGATGGGGGAGCAGCACGCGGGCATCGCCCGCACCGTCGCCGACTTCCTCTGCGTCAAGATCGGCACCGGCATCGGCTGCGGCATCGTCGTCGGCGGTGAGGTCTACCGCGGGACGACGGGCAGTGCAGGCGACATCGGGCACATCCAGGCCGTCCCTGACGGCCGCCCCTGCGCCTGCGGCAACCGGGGCTGCCTGGAGGCCCACTTCAGCGGGGCAGCCCTGGCCCGCGACGCCACGGAGGCCGCACAGCAGGGCCTCTCGGCCGAACTGGCCTCGCGGCTGGAGACCAACGGCGGCCTCACCGCCGTCGACGTCGCCGCCGCGGCCGCCGCCGGTGACGCCACCGCCCTCGATCTGATCCGCGAGGGCGGCAACCGCACCGGCCAGGTCATCGCCGGTCTGGTCAGCTTCTTCAACCCGGGCCTGGTGGTGATCGGCGGCGGGGTGACCGGGCTCGGCCACACCCTGCTCGCCGCGATCCGCACCCAGGTCTACCGCCAGTCGCTGCCGCTGGCGACCGGCAATCTGCCCATCGTCCTGGGTGAGTTGGGCGCCGCCGCCGGAGTGACCGGCGGGGCCCGGCTCATCAGCGACCACCTGTTCTCTCCCGCGTAGCCCCGCACGACAGCCCGCAGTCACCGCACAGCGCCCCGCACGACAGCCCGCAGTCACCGGCACTGCGCCCTGCACCACAGCACGGCTCACCGCACAGTGCCCCGCACCACAGCACGGCTCACCGCACAGTGCCCCGCACCACAGCACGGCTCACCGCACAGTGCCCCGCACCACAGCACGGCTCACCGCACAGCGCCCTGCTCTGCCCTGCCCTGAAACCGGCCCGCACGCCCGCCAAGGGGACCTCATGGCACCAGAACCACCGCTGCTCAGCATGTCCGGCATCACCAAGTCGTTCCCCGGAGTCCGGGCCCTCGACGGCGTCGACCTCGACGTCCAGGCCGGCGAGGTGCACTGCCTGCTCGGCCAGAACGGGGCCGGCAAGTCCACCCTCATCAAGGTGCTGGCCGGCGCCCACCAGCCCGACACCGGCCGACTCCGATGGCGCGGCGAGGAGGTCACCCTCCGCTCGCCGATCGCCGCGATGCGCCTGGGCATCGCCACCATCTACCAGGAACTCGACCTGGTGGAGCACCTGTCGGTCGCCGAGAACGTCCACCTCGGACATGAGCCGACCGCCGCGGGATTCGTCGTCCGCGGCAAGGCGGCCAGGGCGTCGACGGCCGCTCTCCTCGCGCGGCTCGGCCATGCCGAGATCGATCCGGCCCGGCTCGTGGGGGAGCTGCCCGCGGCGCAGCAGCAGATCGTGTCCATGGCACGGGCGCTCTCCCACGACGTGCGGCTCATCGTGATGGACGAGCCGTCCGCCGCCCTCGACCCGGACGAGGTCGACAATCTCTTCCGCATCGTCGGTGACCTGACCGCGGCCGGAGTCGCCGTCGTCTACATCTCCCACCGTCTGGAGGAGATCCGGCGCATCGGCGACCGGGTGACGGTGCTCAAGGACGGACGGGCCGTCGCGCACGGTCTCCCGGCGAAGTCGACGCCGACCCGCGAGGTCGTGGCCCTGATGACGGGCCGCAACGTCGAGTACGTCTTCCCCGACCGGCCTCTCGCGCCGCCGCCCGGCGAACCCGTGCTGACCGTCCAAGGACTGTCCAGACAAGGGGAGTTCGAGCCGCTCGACCTGGAGGTTCGTCCGGGTGAGATCGTCGGCCTCGCCGGACTCGTCGGCTCGGGCCGCTCCGAGATCCTGGAGACCGTCTACGGCGCCCGCAGACCGACGGCCGGTCAGGTGCTGGTCGGGGGCGTGGCGTTGAAGCCGGGCAGCGTGCGGGCCGCCGTGCGGGCCGGACTCGGGCTCGCCCCCGAGGAACGCAAGGCGCAGGCGCTTCTGATGCTGGAGTCCGTCACCCGCAACGTGTCGGTCTCCTCCATGTCCCACTTCTCGCGCGGGGGCTGGATCGACCGGGGCGCCGAACTCGGCGCGGCCCGGGCCGCCACCCGCGAGCTGTCGCTCCGGCCCGACAACCCGTCCGTGCCCGTGCGCACCCTCTCCGGTGGCAACCAGCAGAAGGCCGTCCTGGCCCGCTGGCTGCTGCGCGGCTGCAAGGTGCTGCTGCTCGACGAACCCACCCGTGGCGTCGACGTGGGCGCCCGCGCCGAGCTCTACGCGGTCATCCGCCGCCTCGCCGACGAGGGCCTCGCCGTGCTGCTGGTCTCCAGCGAGGTCCCCGAGGTGCTCGGCCTCGCCGACCGCGTGCTGGTGCTGCGCGAGGGCCGCGTCGTCCACACGGCCCCCGCGCGCGAACTCGACGAACACCGCGTACTCGACCTGGTCATGGAAGGAAGTCCGGCGTCATGACGCAACCCGTCTCCCCGCCGCGGGACAGCACCACGAAGGTGCCCGAGGCCCGGCCCCCGGCCTGGCGCGGCCTGCCGGCCCGTGCCGACGTCCGTACCCTCTCCCTGCTCGGCGTGCTCGCCGCACTGATCGTCGTCGGCGGCATCACCAAGCCCGACGAGTTCCTCGACGCCCGAAACCTGCAACTGGTCCTCACCCAGGCCTCCGTGGTGGGCGTCGTCACCGTCGGCATGACCTTCGTCATCGTCTCCGGCGGCATCGACCTGTCGGTCGGCGCGATCGTCGCCCTCGCCTCGGTGTGGGCCACCACGGTCGCCACCCAGGAGTACGGCTTCGCGGGCATCCTCTTCACGGCCATCGTCGTCGGAGTGGGCTGCGGCCTGGTCAACGGGGTGCTCATCGCCTACGGCTCGATGGTGCCGTTCATCGCCACCCTCGCCATGCTCGCCTCCGCCCGCGGCCTCGCCCTGCAGATCACCGACGGCAAGACCCAGATCGTCACCGTGCCCTCGGTGCTGGACCTGGGCGAGCGCGACGCCTACGTCCTCGGCATCCCGCCCCTGGTGCTGGTGTTCGCCGTCGTCACGGTCATCGGCTGGCTGGTGCTCAACCGCACCACCTTCGGCCGCCGCACGGTCGCGGTCGGCGGCAACCCGGAGGCGGCCCGGCTCGCCGGCATCGACGTCCGCCGCCAGCGGCTCTACCTCTATCTGCTGTCCGGGCTGTGCTGCGGCATCGCGGCCTTCCTGCTGATCGTCCTGTCGGGCTCCGGCCAGAACACCAACGGCAACCTCTACGAACTCGACGCCATCGCCGCAGCCATCATCGGCGGCACCCTGCTCACCGGCGGCCGGGGCACCATCACCGGCTCGGTGCTCGGCGTCCTGATCTTCTTCACGATCACCAACATCTTCGCCCTGAACAACCTGCAGAGCGACGTCCAGCAGATCGCCAAGGGCGCGATCATCGTCGCCGCCGTGCTGGTCCAGCGCCGTACCGCGAGCACGACCTGAGGAAAGGGTTGACCGCCATGCCAGAGCACACGCCTTTCGCGAGCCGCAGAGGGCTGCTCTTCGGAGCCGCCGCCGTCTCCGCCGGTGCCCTCCTCACGGGGTGCACGAGCAACGAGCCGTCCGAATCCAAGGACGAGCCGGCCGGCAACGACCAGCCCGCCGCCGACGACAAGCCCGGCAAGAAGGTCACCATCGGCTTCGCCGGACCGCAGGCCGACCACGGCTGGCTCAACGCCATCAACGACAACGCCAAGAGCCGCGCCGAGAAGTACTCCGACGTCACCCTGGAGATCACCGAGGGTTCCAACGACACCGCCCAGCAGATCGGCCAGATCGAGACCCTCATCAACAAGAAGGTCGACGTCCTGGTCGTGCTGCCCGCCGACGGCAAGGCCCTCACCCAGGTCGGCCTCAAGGCGATGCGGGCCGGCATCCCGGTCGTCAACCTCGACCGCATCTTCAACTCCCCGCAGGCCTACCGCTGCTGGATCGGCGGCGACAACTACGGCATGGGCCTCAACGCCGGGCACTACATCGGCGAGAAGCTCAAGGGCAAGTCCGGCGCCCGCGTCATCGAACTGGCGGGCCTGGACAACCTGGAGCTCACCAAACAGCGCACCCAGGGCTTCGACGACGCCCTGAAGAACTACCCCAACATCAAGAAGGTCGCCCGGCAGGCCGCCGAGTTCACCGTCGAGTCCGGCCAGGCCAAGATGGCCCAGCTGCTCCAGGCCCAGTCGACGTTCGACGCGCTGTGGAACCACGACGACGACCAGGGCGTGGGCGCGCTGCGCGCCATCGAGCAGGCAGGGCGCGACGACTTCCTGATGGTCGGCGGCGCCGGTGCGCTCTCCGCGTTCCAGGCCATCGAGCAGGACGACGGTGTCCTCAAGGCGACCGTGCTGTACCCGCCGACCATGGCCGCCTCCGCGATCGACCTGGCCCGCGCCCTCGGCCAGAGCAAGGGCATCGGGGGCCTGGCCGAGTTCGAGATCCCGTCGTCGCTCACCCTCTACTCGGCCGTCGTCGACAAGACCAACGTCGACCGGTACATGTCCACCGGCTTCAAGTGAGCCGCCCCGCACCCCCACGTGCGCCATCCCGACCAGGAGGAGGAGGACACCCGTATGGGACAGCCGCAGGAGCAGCCGGAGGGGACCGAGGCAGGCAAGCCACCCCTGCGCGTGGGGATGGTGGGCTACGCCTTCATGGGCGCCGCCCACTCCCAGGGCTGGCGCACCGCGGGCCGTGTCTTCGACCTGCCGCTGAACCCCGTGCAGGCGGTGATCTGCGGCCGCGACGGCGCCGCCGCCCGGGCCGCGGCCGGCCGGCACGGCTGGGAGTCGACCGAGACCGACTGGCGGGCCCTCGTCGAGCGGGACGACGTCGACCTCGTCGACATCTGCACCCCCGGCGACAGCCACGCCGAGATCGCCCTGGCCGCCCTGGCCGCGGGCAAGCACGTCCTGTGCGAGAAGCCGCTCGCCAACACCGTCGAGGAGGCCACCTCGATGGCCCTGGCCGCCGAGGAGGCCCACGCGCGCGGCCAGGTGGCGATGGTCGGCTTCAACTACCGCCGGGTGCCCGCCACCGCCCAGGCCCGCCGCATGGTCGCGGAAGGCCGCCTGGGCAGGCTGCGGCACGTGCGCGTGACGTACCTCCAGGACTGGCTGGTCGACCCCGGGTTCCCGCTGACCTGGCGGCTGCGCAAGGAGCAGGCGGGCTCCGGCTCGCTCGGCGACCTGGGGGCGCACATCATCGACCTCGCGCAGTACCTGGTGGGGGAGCCGCTGGCGGGTGTCTCCGCGGTCACGGAGACCTTCGTACGGGAGCGGCCGCTGCCCACCGGTGCCACGAGCGGGTTGTCCGCCGTCACCTCCGCCGGTACCGGACAGGTCACCGTCGACGACGCCGCCCTGTTCACGGCCCGCTTCCCCTCCGGTGCGCTGGCCTCGTTCGAGGCCACCCGCTACGCCACCGGCCGCAAGAACGCCCTGCGCATCGAACTCAACGGGGAGCGCGGCTCGCTCGCCTTCGACCTGGAGCGGCTCAACGAGCTGTCCTTCCACGACGCCACCGACCCCGGCGCCGAGGCCGGGTTCCGCCGGATCCTCGTCACCGAACCCGACCACCCCTATCTGGAGGCCTGGTGGCCGCCCGGCCACGGCCTCGGCTACGAGCACACCTTCGTCCACCAGGCCCGCGACCTCGTCCACGCCATCGCCGAGGGACGCCGCCCCGAACCCTCCTTCGCCGACGGGCTGCAGGTACAGCGCGTGCTCGCGGCGGTCGAGGAGAGCGCCGAGAAGAACTCCGTCTACACGCCGATCGCGGTCTGAGGAGGCCTTTCCCGATGCCCCGCACGTTCACGCTGTTCACCGGCCAGTGGGCGGACCTGCCCCTGGAGGAGGTCTGCCGCCTGGCCCGCGACTTCGGCTACGACGGCCTGGAACTCGCCTGCTGGGGCGACCACTTCGAAGTCGACAAGGCACTCGCCGACCCGTCGTACCTGGACGGCCGCCGGGCCCTGCTCGACAAGTACGGCCTGAAGTGCTGGGCCGTCTCCAACCACCTGGTCGGCCAGGCCGTCTGCGACGCCGTCATCGACGAGCGCCACCGGGCCATCGTGCCGGGCGAGGTGTGGGGCGACGGCGACCCGGAAGGAGTCCGGCAGCGGGCCGCCGAACGCATGAAGGACACGGCCCGGGCCGCGGCCGCCTTCGGGGTGAACACCGTCATCGGGTTCACCGGCTCCGCCATCTGGCACCTGGTCGCCATGTTCCCGCCCGCGCCCGAGACGATGATCGAACGCGGCTACCAGGACTTCGCCGACCGCTGGAACCCGATCCTGGACGTCTTCGACGCCGAAGGCGTGCGGTTCGCGCACGAGGTCCACCCCAGCGAGATCGCCTACGACTACTGGACCACCCAGCGGGCCCTGGAAGCCGTCGGCCGGCGCCCCGCCTTCGGCCTCAACTTCGACCCCAGCCACTTCGTGTGGCAGGACCTCGACCCGGTCGGCTTCCTCTGGGACTTCCGCGACCGGATCTACCACGTCGACTGCAAGGAGGCCCGCAAGCGCCTCGACGGACGCAACGGCCGGCTCGGCTCCCACCTGCCGTGGGGCGACCCGCGGCGCGGCTGGGACTTCGTCTCCGCCGGGCACGGCGACGTCCCCTGGGAGGACGTCTTCCGGATGCTGCGCTCCATCGACTACACCGGCCCGGTCTCCGTCGAATGGGAGGACGCCGGCATGGACCGGCTCCAGGGCGCCCCCGAGGCGCTGACACGCCTCAAGGCCTTCGACTTCGAACCGCCCAGCGCGTCCTTCGACGCCGCGTTCAACAGCTGAGCCACGGGTTCGGCGCCGCAGACCTGCCTTGACCGGATTCAAGGCACCCAGACCTCCGGGGTGACGGCGCACCCCGGCGCCCGCACCGCACGCTTCGCACCCACCCCGTACGGCCCACCCCGTTCCCGGAGGGACTTTCGTGCACAGAACCAGACCCCGAAGCACCCGCGCCCCCAGGCGGCCCGCACTGCGCGCCACCGTCGCCCTGTTCACCGGCCTGCTCCTCGCCGTCGGCACCCCGGCCACCATCGCCGGCGCCCACCCCGGACACCCGGAACACGACGAACCCGCAGCCGCGGAGGGTCAGTTCCAGCAGGTGCCGCTCGCCAAGGGCGAACCGGAGACGGGCGAGCCGATGTCGCTCGCCGTGCTCCCGGACCGCAGCGTCCTGCACACCTCGCGCGACGGCACGCTGCGCCTCACCGACCAGGGAGGCGTCACCAAGATCGCCGGCAAACTCGACGTGTACAGCCACGACGAGGAAGGTCTCCAGGGCGTCGGGATCGACCCGGACTTCAAGAACAACCGGGCGATCTACCTCTACTACGCCCCGCCGCTCGACACTCCCGCGGGTGACGCCCCGGAGACCGGCACCGCCGACGACTTCAAGAAGTTCGACGGCGTCAACCGCCTCTCGCGGTTCGTCCTCAACCCCAACGGCACGCTGAACCTGTCCAGCGAGAAGAAGGTCCTGGACGTCGCCGCCTCCCGGGGCACCTGCTGCCACGTCGGCGGCGACATCGACTTCGACAAGGACGGCAACCTCTACCTGTCCACCGGCGACGACACCAACCCGTTCGCCTCCGACGGCTACACCCCGATCGACGACCGGCCGAACCGCAACCCGGCCTTCGACGCCCGCCGCAGCGCCGGCAACACCAACGACCTGCGCGGCAAGATCCTGCGCATCAAGGTCGCCGAGGACGGCTCCTACACGGTCCCGGAGGGCAACCTGTTCGCCCCGGGCACCGCCAAGACCCGCCCCGAGATCTACGCGATGGGCTTCCGCAACCCGTTCCGCATGAGCGTCGACGACAAGACCGGCACGATCTACGTCGGAGACTACGGCCCCGACGCCGGGGCCGCCGATCCCAAGCGCGGCCCGGGCGGACAGGTCGAGTTCGCGAAGGTGACCAAGGCCGCCAACTTCGGCTGGCCCTTCTGCACCGGCGACAACGACCCCTACGTCGACTACGACTTCGCCACCAAGGTCTCCGGCGAGACGTTCGACTGCGACGCCCCGAAGAACACCTCGCCGCACAACACGGGCCTGACCGATCTGCCGCCCGCGCAGGCCGCCTGGATCCCGTACGACGGTGGCTCCGTGCCCGAGTTCGGCAGCGGCTCCGAGTCCCCGATGGCCGGCCCGGTCTACCGCTACGACCCCGCGCTGAACTCCAGCGTGAAGTTCCCCGAGGCCTACGACGGGGACTTCTTCGCCGGAGAGTTCGGCCGCCGCTGGATCAAGCGGATCGAGGAGAACGCGGACGGGTCCGTCGCGAAGATCAACGACTTCCCGTGGACCGGCACCCAGATCATGGACATGGAGTTCGGCCCCGACGGCGCCCTCTACGTCCTCGACTACGGCCTGTCCTGGTTCCAGGGCGACAAGGACTCCGCGCTGTACCGGATCGAGAACGCCGAGGACGGCTTCTCCCCGATCGCCGAGGTGAGCGCCGACAAGACGTCCGGAGCGGCCGGCCTGAAGGTGAAGTTCACCGCCTCCGCCAAGGACGCCGACTCCACGGACCTCACCTACGGCTGGGACTTCGGCGACGGCACCAAGGGCGAAGGCCTCAGCCCCACCCACAAGTACAAGAAGATCGGCACCTACAGCGCCACCTTCACCGCCAAGGACCCCGAGGGCAACACCGGCAACGCCAGCGTCCGGATCGTGGTCGGCAACACCGAGCCGAAGGTGACGATCGAGACCCCGGGCAACGGCAGCATGGCCGCCTTCGGCAAGCCCGTACCGTTCAAGGTGAAGGTCACCGACCCCGAGGAGACCGTCGACTGCTCCAAGGTCAAGGTCACCTACAGCCTCGGCCACGACTCCCACGCCCACGAACTGACCAGTGAGATGGGCTGCGAGGGCACCCTGACACCGCCCCCCGGTGACGGCGGCCACGACCCCAACGCCAACATCTACGGCGTCGTCGGCGCCAGTTACACCGACGGCGGGGCCAACGGCCAGGAGTCCCTGACCGGCACCGCCCGCACCGTGCTCCAGCCGTTGCACCGCCAAGGCGAGCACTTCACCACCCAGTCGGGCGTGTCGGTCATCACCAAGACCGGCGCCAACGGCGGCAAGACCGTCGGCGACATCAACGACGGCGACTGGATCTCCTTCAGCCCCTACCGCTTCGACGGGCAGAAGAAGATGACCATGCGGGCCTCCTCCGGCGGGGCGGGCGGCTTCATCGAGCTGCGCACCGGCTCACCCGACGGACCGCTGCACGGCTCGGCGTACATCCCGCCCACCGGCGGCTGGGAGACCTTCCAGAACGTCGACGTGCCCCTGCGGTCGCTGCCGAAGAAGACCACCGGTATCTACCTGGTCTTCAAGGGCGGCGAGGGCGCGCTCTACGACGTGGACGACTTCGAGTTCTCCAAGGAGCCGTTCAAGGGCGGCAAGAAGGTCCTGGTCTTCTCGAAGACCGCCGGCTTCCGCCACGACTCCATACCGGCGGGCATCACCGCCCTGAAGGAACTCGGCGGCCCGGCCGGCATCACCGTCGACGCCACCGAGGAGGCGCGGCAGTTCACCACCACCAACCTGGCCAAGTACGACGCGGTGGCCTTCCTGTCCACCACGGGCGACGTGCTCAACGCCGAGCAGCAGAAGGCGTTCGAGGACTACGTGGCGGGCGGCGGTGGCTACATGGGCATCCACGCGGCGGCCGACACCGAGTACGACTGGGAGTTCTACGGCGGCCTCGTCGGCGCCTACTTCCAGTCGCACCCGGCCATCCAGAAGGCCACCGTCCGCGTCGAGGACCACGACCACCCCTCGACCGCGCACCTGGACGACGCCTGGGAACGCACCGACGAGTGGTACAACTACCGCACCAACCCGCGGGAGAAGGCCAAGGTCCTCGCCACCCTGGACGAGACCACCTACCAGGGCGGCACCATGAAGGGCGACCACCCGATCGCCTGGTGCCAGAGCTATGGCGGCGGCCGGTCCTTCTACACCGGCGGCGGCCACACCAAGGAGTCCTACGCTGACACCGCCTTCCGCGCCCACCTGCTCGGCGGTCTGCAGTACGCCACCGGCCAGGTGAAGGCGGACTGCAAGCCCGGCAAGGACTACCGCAAGATCTTCAACGGCCGGACCCTGGACGGCTGGAAGCAGGCCGGACCCGGACAGTTCAACGTCAAGGACGGCACCCTGGAGACCGAGGGCGGCATGGGCCTGCTCTGGTACCAGGCCAAGGAGCTGAAGTCGTACTCGCTCAAGCTCGACTGGAAGATGCGGGGCGACGACAACTCCGGGATCTTCGTGGGCTTCCCCGCCTCCGACGACCCCTGGTCCGCGGTGAACAAGGGCTACGAGATCCAGATCGACGCCACCGACGCGGCCGACCGCACCACGGGCTCCGTCTACTCCTTCAAGTCGGCGAACATCAAGGCCCGAGACCAGGTCCTGCGGCCGCCCGGCCAGTGGAACTCCTACGAGATCAAGGTCCGGGGCGAACGCCTCCAGGTGTTCCTCAACGGAGTCAAGATCAACGACTTCACCAACACGGACCCCCAGCGGAGCCTGACCGACGGCTACATCGGCCTCCAGAACCATGGCGCCGGTGACCAGGTCTCCTTCCGCAACATCCAGCTGAAGGAACTGCCCTCCGAGGGCAACTGAACGGCGGCGGGCGGGGGACGCCGGACCCCCGCCCGCCGTCTCCGCATCTCTCTCCCCCCGTGGCTCGCGCACGATCAGGAGGCTGCCCATGTCCGCGTCCCTCTCCCGACCGCGTGTGGGGGTGTGGCTGATCGGAGCCCGAGGCTCCGTCGCCACCACCGTCGTCACGGGGTGCGCCGCCATCGCCGCCGGACTGCACCCGCCCACCGGCATGGTGACCGAAACAGCGGCGTTCACCGGCAGCGGCCTTCCCGCGCTGCCCGACCTCGTCTTCGGCGGCCACGACACCCTCGACTGCCCGCTGCCCAAGCGCGCCGAGTCCCTGACCGCCGGCGGCGTCCTCCCACCCGGCGTCGCCACCGCCGTCAACGCCGAACTAGCCGCCGTCGACCGGGAAATCAGGCCCGGCGGCCCCGCACCGGGGGACACCAGGGGCGAGACCGAACTGATCACGGCCTTCGCCGACGACCTGCGCGACTTCCTGCACCGCCACGAGCTGGAGCGGGCCGTGGTGGTGAACGTCGCCTCCACCGAACCCGCCTCCCCAGGGCCGGACGGCCCGCTGCCGGCCAGCACCCTGTACGCGCTGGCCGCCCTGCGCGCGGGCTGTCCCTACGTCAACTTCACTCCCTCCGAGGGCATGCACCACCCAGTCGCCGCCCGAGAGGCCGAGCGCGGCGGCCTGCCCCACGCAGGCCGGGACGGCAAGACCGGACAGACCCTGCTGCGGGCCGTCCTCGGCCCGATGTTCGCCCAGCGCACGCTGACGGTCCGCGCCTGGTCGGGTACGAACCTGCTCGGCGGCGGCGACGGCGCCGCCCTCGCCGACCCGGCCGCCGCCGCGGCGAAGAACGCCGGCAAGGAACGCGTCCTCGCGGACACCCTCGGCACCGTCCCCCAGGGCGAGGTCCACATCGACGACGTCCCCGCCCTCGGAGACTGGAAGACCGCCTGGGACCACATCGCCTTCGACGGCTTTCTCGGCACCCGCATGATCCTCCAGACCATCTGGCAGGGCTGCGACTCGGCCCTGGCCGCACCCCTGGTGCTGGACCTGGCCCGCCTGACCGCCCGCGCCCACGAGGCGGGGATGTCCGGCCCGCTCGGCGCTCTCGGCTTCTACTTCAAGGACCCGGTGGGCGACGGTCCGTCGGGGCTGGCCCAGCAGTACGAGGAACTGGTCCGGTTCGGACGCCGCCTCGGGGAGGCCGACGGAGGCGACCGCGGCACCCGGGCGGTGCGCGACACGGAGGAGACCGGGGGAGCACGATGACGCCGCGAGAGCGTCCTGGCGGCGGCCCCGGCGGGACTCCCGCGGCCACCCCGGCATACACCGCCGCCGCCCCCCGCCCACGCACCGGCGGCTCCGACCCGCGCGGTGCCCGCGCCTGGGCCGAACTGCTCCGTCTGCCCGCCCTGTTCACCGTTCCCGGCGACGCCCTGGCCGGCGCGGCAGCCACCGGCGCACGGCCCACCTCCCGCACCCTGCTCGCCATCGCCTCCTCCCTCTGCCTGTACGAGGCCGGCATGGCCCTCAACGACTGGGCCGACCGCGACGTCGACGCCGTCGAACGCCCGCACCGCCCCCTGCCCTCCGGCCGCATCCGCCCCACCGCCGCCCTCACGGCGGCCGGAGCCCTCACCGCAGCCGGACTGGCCCTGGCCGCCCGGGCCGGCCGTCCCGCCCTCGCCGTCGCCGCGCCCCTGGCCGCGACCGTCTGGGCGTACGACCTCGGCCTCAAGCACACGCCCGCGGGGCCCCTGGCCATGGGAACGGCCCGCGGCCTCGATCTGCTCCTGGGAGCCGCGGCCACGACGGGCCGCCCACGACCGGCCCTGCCCTCCGCCGCCCTCCTCGGCACCCACACCCTGGCCGTCACCACGGTCTCCCGCCAGGAGGCCCAGGGCGGCTCGCCCGCGGCCCCGCTGGCGGCCCTCGCAACGACCGCGCTGCTCACTCGTCTGGTGACACGCTGCTCCACGACCTCCACGACCTCCACGACCTCCACGACCTCCACGCCGAGCCCCGGGCAGGCGACCGCCCACGCGCCGACCGGCGGCCCCGGAGCCCCCCGGAAGGCGGACCGGACACCCGCGGCCCCGCTCACCACCGTCCTCGCGGCCGCCTACGCCGCGACGACCGCCCGCGCCTACGTCCACGCCACCCTGAACCCCTCACCTCCCCTCACCCAGCGCGCCGTCGGCGCGGGCATCCGCGCCACCATCCCCCTTCAGGCCACCCTCGCCGCCCGCTCTCGGGGCAGCACCACCGCCCTCCTCGTCGCAGCGTTCGCCCCCCTCGGAGCCCGGTTCGCGAAGAAGGTGAGCGTCACATGAGCCCCCACACCCACGCCTCCACCACCCACACCTCCATCACCCGTGCCGGCGCCGCCCCCTCCCTCCGTTTCGGCTACGGCACCAACGGCCTCGCCGACCTCCGGCTCGACGACGCCCTCGCCCTCCTCGCCGACCTCGGCTACGACGGCGTCGGACTGACCCTCGACCACATGCACCTCGACCCGCTCGCCCCCGGCCTCGCCGCCCGCACCCGCCGGGTCGCGCACCGGCTGGACGAACTCGGGCTGGGTGTCACCGTCGAGACGGGCGCCCGCTATGTGCTCGATCCGCGCCGCAAGCACGGCCCGTCGCTGCTCGACCCGGACCCCGGCGACCGGGCCCGCCGCGCCGACCTGCTCGTGCGGGCCGTCCGGGTCGCCGCCGACCTCGGCGCGCACGCCGTCCACTGCTTCAGCGGCGTCACACCGCAGGGCACCGACACCGACACCGCCTGGAAACGCCTCACCGAGACCGTGCCCCCCGTCCTGGACGCCGCCGCCGAAGCGGGCATCCCGCTCGCGGTCGAACCCGAACCGGGCCACCTCCTGGCCACCCTGGCCGACTTCCACCACCTCCGTAGCGCCCTCGGCGACCCCGAACCGCTCGGCCTCACCCTGGACATCGGCCACTGCCAGTGCCTCGAACCCCTTCCCCCGGCCGACTGCGTGCGGGCCGCCGCCCCCTGGCTCCGGCACGTCCAGATCGAGGACATGCGGCGCGGTGTCCACGAGCACCTCCCCCTCGGTGACGGAGAGATCGACTTCCCACCGGTCCTGGCGGCCCTGGCGGCAACCGGCTACCAGGGCCTGACCGTCGTCGAACTGCCCCGCCACTCCCACGCCGGCCCGCACTTCGCCGCACACTCCCTCCCGTTCCTCCGCCACGCCGAGCGGACCGCGGCCTCCCCGTCGCCCGTTTCCGCCCCGGCCCGTCGGCAGACCGCGCCACCCCACGGCGCTGACTCCACCACCCATGAGGGGAGCAGCACCAGATGACCCAGCCTCGAACCTCACCAGCGGCGAGAACCGAGAACACCGAGCGCAGCCCGGACGCCCAGAGCGTCGAAGAACCCGACCCGACCGCCGCCAAGGGCCCGGGCGACACCGACGCCCGCGTCCGCTTCTCCACCCGGGACACCGCCCCCACCCCCTCGCTCACCGACCTCCGTCACCACCTCACCACCCACCTCGACCCACCCGCCCGCACCTGGCTCGGGCACGCCCTCGACGAGGCCGCCGCCCACCCGGGCCTCCACGGGCCCATCTCCGTCTGGGAGCTGCGTCTCGCCGAAGCCGGCCGGCGCTGCGGCCCCGCCTACGCCGACGCCGCCCGTGTCCTCATCCTGGCCGCGGCCAGCGCCGACGCCGACGCCCTGACCCGGGTGTACTCCCAGGGCACCGCCGACGAACGCCGAGCCGTACTGCACGCCCTGCCCCACCTCGTGTCCGGCCCGGACGCCCTCCCTCTGGTCGAGGACGCCCTGCGCACCAACGACACCCGGCTCATCGGCGCCGCGCTCGGCCCCTACGCCGCCCGGTACCTGACTGCCCACGTCTGGCGCCACGCCGTGCTGAAGTGCCTGTTCACGGGTGTCCCCGTCGACGACGTGGCGGACCTGCCCCGGCGCGCGGCCGGCGACGGCGAACTCGCCCGCATGCTGGGCGACTACGCCGCCGAGCGCACCGCCGCCGGCCGCACCGTCCCCGAGGACCTGTACCGCGTTCTGGACCTGACCGAGTCCGTCACCCCGGCCTCCGGCACGGACCACCCCCACGGCAAGGAGTCCTGATGCGCATCTTCGACCCCCACATCCACATGACGTCCCGAACCACCGACGACTACGAGGCCATGTACGCCGCCGGTGTCCGCGCCCTCGTCGAGCCGTCCTTCTGGCTCGGCCAGCCGCGCACCTCGCCCGCCTCCTTCCGTGACTACTTCGACTCCCTCCTCGGCTGGGAGCCCTTCCGCGCCGCCCAGTACGGCATCGCCCACCACTGCACGATCGCCCTCAACCCCAAGGAGGCGAACGACCCGCGCTGCCGGCCCGTCCTCGACGAACTGCCGCGGTATCTCGTCAAGGACCACGTCGTGGCGGTGGGCGAGATCGGCTACGACTCGATGACCCCGGCGGAGGACACCGCTCTCGCCGCACAGCTCCAGCTCGCCGCCGACCACGGCCTGCCCGCCCTCGTGCACACCCCGCACCGCGACAAGCTCGCCGGGCTGCGTCGCACCCTCGACGTCGTCGGTGAATCCGACCTCGCCCCGGACCGGGTCCTGGTCGACCACCTCAACGAGACCACCGTGAAGGAAGCCAGGGACAGCGGCTGCTGGCTGGGCTTCTCCGTCTATCCGGACACCAAGATGGACGAGGAGCGCATGGTCGAGATCCTGCGCACCTACGGAACCGCGCAGGTCCTGGTGAACTCCGCCGCCGACTGGGGCAGGAGCGACCCCCTCAAGACGCGCAAGGTCGGCGACCTCATGCTGGCGGAGGGCTTCGACGAGGACGACGTCGACCAGGTGCTGTGGCGCAACCCCGTCGCCTTCTACGGGCTCAGCGGACGCCTGAACCTGGACGTCCCGGGCACCGACACCACCCACGAGGGCAACTCCGTCCTCCGTGGTGCCCCGAAGGACCCGCACGAGGCGGACACCGGCCCGGGGGACGGCGACGGGCCGGCCCGCGTCACCGCCGCGGAGGCGTGAACCATGCGCTTCCGCCACCCCGACGGTTCCACCGTCCACCTCGCCTACTGCACCAACGTCCATCCCGCCGAAAGCCTCGACGGTGTCCTCGCCCAGCTCCGCGACCACTGCGAACCCGTCCGCCGACGCCTGGGCCGCGACCGGCTGGGCATCGGGCTGTGGCTCGCCAGGGACGCCGCCCACGCCCTCGTCACCGACCCGTCCGCCCTGCGCGGCCTGCGCACCGAGCTCGACCGCCGCGGCCTCGAGGTCGTCACCCTCAACGGCTTCCCCTATGAGGGCTTCGGTGCCGAGGAGGTCAAATACCGCGTCTACAAGCCGGACTGGGCCGATCCGGAGCGCCTCGATCACACCGCCGCCCTGGCCCGCGTCCTCGCCGGTCTCCTCCCGGACGACGTCACCGACGGCACCGTCTCCACACTGCCCCTCGCCTGGCGCACCGCGTACGACGACAGGCGAGCCGAAACCGCCCGCACCGCCCTGCGCACGCTCGCCGAACGCCTCGACGCCCTCGAGGAACTGACCGGCCGCTCCATCCGCGTCGGCCTGGAACCGGAACCCGGTTGCGTCATCGAGACCACCCACGACGCCATCGCCCCGCTCACCGCGATCGGCCACCACCGCATCGGCATCTGCGTCGACACCTGCCATCTCGCCACCTCCTTCGAAGATCCGCACACCGCCCTGGACGCGCTCGCCGCAGCGCGCGTCCCCGTCGTCAAGTCCCAGCTGTCCGCCGCCCTGCACGCCGAGCACCCCCACCTCCCCGAGGTGCGCGACGCACTGGCCGCCTTCGCCGAACCCCGCTTCCTGCACCAGACCCGCACGGCGACCGCCGCCGGTCTGCGTGCCACAGACGACCTCGAAGAGGCCCTCGCCGGAAATGCCCTGCCGGACGCCTCACCCTGGCGCGCCCATTTCCACGTCCCGCTGCACGCGGCCCCCGCCGCGCCCCTCACCTCCACGCTCGGGGTCCTGAAGTCCGCACTGACCCGACTGGTCGGCGGCCCGGCCCCGCTCACCCGCCACCTGGAGGTCGAGACCTACACCTGGCAGGCCCTTCCGCCCGAGCTGCGCCCCAAGGGCCGCACCCAGCTCGCCGAGGGCATCGCCGCCGAACTGGCCCTCGCCCGCGACCTGCTGACGGACCTCGGACTGAAGGAGCTGCCATGAGCACCGGCCCCCATGAGCACCCAGATCCGGCCGCCACGGACACGCCCGCACCACCCCCGGCCGCCACGGACACGCCCGCACCCCGTGCACCCGCCACGGGCACGCACGCCCCGCTCCCGGCCGCCACGGACCGCCCCACCCCGCTCCTCGTCCTCGACGTCGTCGGCCTCACCCCCCGTCTCCTCGACCACATGCCCCACCTCAAAGCGCTCGGCCAGTCCGGCTCCCGCGCCCCGCTGGGCACCGTTCTGCCCGCCGTCACCTGTGCCGCCCAGTCCACGTTCCTCACCGGCGCCATGCCCTCCGAGCACGGCATCGTCGGCAACGGCTGGTACTTCCGCGAACTCGGCGACGTCCTGCTGTGGCGCCAGCACAACGGGCTCGTGGCCGGTGACAAGCTCTGGGACGCCGCCCGCCGCGCCCACCCGGGCTACACCGTCGCGAACATCTGCTGGTGGTACGCCATGGGCGCCGACACCGACATCACCGTCACCCCTCGTCCCGTCTACTACGCCGACGGCCGCAAGGAACCCGACTGCTACACCCGACCGGCCGCACTCCACGACGAACTCACCGGGAGATTCGGCACGTTCCCCCTGTTCCACTTCTGGGGCCCCGGCGCCGACCTCGTCTCCAGCCGGTGGATCATCGACGCCACCCGCCACATCATCACCACCCGCCACCCTGACCTGACGCTCTGCTACCTCCCTCACCTCGACTACGACCTGCAGCGCTTCGGTCCCGACGACCCGCGCTCCCTGAAGGCGGCCGCCGACCTGGACGCCGCCATGGCCCCGCTGCTGGACGACGCCCGCGCCGAGGGCCGCACCGTCGTCGCCCTGTCCGAGTACGGCATCACCCGGGTGAACCGGCATGTCGACATCAATCGCGCCCTGCGCCGCGCCGGGCTGCTGGACGTGCACACGCAGGACGGCATGGAGTACCTCGACCCGATGGCCTCGCGTGCCTTCGCGGTCGCCGACCACCAGATCGCCCATGTCTACGTGCGACGCCCCGAGGACCTCGATGCCACCCGGGCGGCGCTCGAGGATCTGCCCGGCATCGCCGAGCTCCTGGACGACGAGGGCAAGAAGGCCCATCACCTCGACCATCCGCGCGCCGGCGAACTCGTCGCCGTGGCGGAACCCGACGCCTGGTTCACGTACTACTACTGGCTCGACGACGAGCGCGCGCCCGACTTCGCGCAGCTGGTCGAGATCCACCGCAAACCCGGCTACGACCCGGTCGAGCTTTTCATGGATCCCCTCGACCCCTACGTCAAGGTCAAGGCGGCCACCGCACTGGCGCGCAAGAAGCTCGGCATGCGCTACCGCATGGCGGTCGTGCCCCTGGACCCATCACCTATTCGCGGCAGCCACGGCCGCCTTCCGCAGAGCGACGACGACGGTCCGCTCCTCATCTGCTCCACCCCCCGCGCTGTCGGCGACCGCGTCGCGGCCACCGATGTGAAGTCACTGCTGCTCCGACTCGCCGGTCTCGCCTGAGGCCACACCCTCAGCCCCGACCGCTCACAAGTGAAGCACTCACCACCGACAACGCCCCGCGATCACGAGGAGTTCCCCGCATGAGCCGCTTCTCCCAGCCCGACCCCGAACTCGGCCACCGCCTCAGCAGACGAGGCATGCTCGGCGTGGCCGCAGGTGCCACCGCGGCCGCCCTGCTCGGCGCCGCGGCCCCGGCGAACGCAGCCAACGGCGACGCGACCGCCGTCGGCAACGCGACCGCCACCGGCGACGCCACGCCCGCCACCGCCTCCGGCGCCAAGGGCCGCGGCCGCCCCGTCCTGCCGCCGGGTCGCCTGGGCATACAGCTCTACAGCCTGCGCGACAAGGTCTCCACCCTCGGCTTCGGTCCCGTCTTCGCCGAGCTGGAGCGGTACGGCTACGACGAGGTCGAGTTCGCCGGCTACACCCAGGGCTCCGCGGGCCCCATCACACTCGCCCAGCTCAAGCGGCTGGCCCGCGACCACGGCCTGAACCCGATCGGCAGCCACGTCGGCTACTACTCCAGCGACCCGAACGCCTACACCTTCGCCCAGAACCTCACCAGGGTCCTCGACGACGCCCAGGCCCTCGGCCTGAAGCACATCGGCACGGCGGCCGGTCCGTTCCGCTACGGCTCGACCGTCGACGCCTGGAAGCGCGCCGCCGAGGACTTCAACACCTACGGGGCGGCGGCCAGGGCCCGGGGCATGAAGTTCTACCAGCACAATCATTCCGAGGAGTTCTCCTTCGCCACCGACAACCCCAAGGTCCGCCTCTACGACGTCCTGCTCAAGGAGACCGACCCGAACCTGGTCTTCCTGGAGATGGACATCTACTGGGCGTACGTCGGCCAGTTCCGCTTCTCCAAGCGGCCCGACGGCACGTCCGCCCCGTTCGAGCCGCTGAACTACGTGCTGCGGCAGCCCGACCGCTACCCGCTCTTCCACGTGAAGGACGGCGAGAGCGACCCGTCCAACCCGTACGGCTACCGCATGACCGACGTCGGCGACGGGGACATCGACTACCAGCGGTTCATCTCCGCCGTGACCCGGCTGCGCGGCCACCGCATGGCCCACCACTGGCAGGCCGAGCACGACAACCCGGCCGAGTCCTTCACCTTCGCCCGCCGCTCCAGCGCGCACCTGCACTCCCTGAGGGAGAAGTGCTGACCGTTGTCCGGACATGAGGAGGCCCCTCCCCGAACGGGGAGGGGCCTCCTCATGGTGCCGCGGCCATCAGCCCGCCGTCGGCCGTCAGCCCGCGGTCCGTGCCCGAGCCGGTGCGTGACCCGGCCGGCGCAGCAGCAGGGCCACCAGCGCGGCGAGCATCGACACGCCCCCGGCGAGCGCGTACGCGCCGTTGTAGCCCCAGGCCGCGACCACCATCGAGCCCAGTCCGCCGCCGAACAGTCCGCTGATCAGTTTGCCGCTGTAGACCAGCCCGTAGTTGGTGGCGTTGTAGTTCTCCCCGAAGTAGTCCGGGGTGAGCGCCGCGAACAGCGGGTAGAACGCGCCGCCGCCGAAGCCGGACAGGAAAGCGAAGAACAGGAACAGCCACTCGCTCTTCAGGTCGCCCGCCCAGATCACGCCGAACTGGGCGAGGCCCAGCACGACGATGACGAACACCAGGGTGGACTTGCGGCCCCACCGGTCGGACAGCCAGCCCACCACACCACGGCCGATCCCGTTGACCACCGCCATCACGCCCATCGACGACGCCGCCACCAGCGGGCCGAAGCCCACGTCCTTGGCGAAGTCGACCTGGAACGAGATCCCGAAGATCGACACTCCGGCTGTCATCACCACCGAGAGCCACATCAGCGGCAGCATGCCCGTGCGGATGGCCTCCTTCGGGGTGTACTGCCGTACCGCCGGCGGGTTCTTGGCCAGGCTCGCCGCGTTCTTCCGGTCCCCGGAGAAGGACAGCGGGTCGATCTCCGCGGGCCACCAGTTCTTCGGCGGGTCCTTGAAGAAGAACGCGCAGGCCACGACCACGACCATGACGTAAGCGCCGATGAGGTCCAGGACGCGGTGGTAGTTCGCCGTGTCGAAGCCGTAGTTGAAGATGAAGATGAACGGCAGTGACCCGTACGCGAACCCTCCGTTGACGAACCCTGTGCGGGCGCCGCGCCGCTCCGGGAACCACTTGCCGACCATGTTGATGCAGGTGGCGTAGACGAGCCCGGCGCCGGTCCCGCCGACCACGCCGAAGCCGAGGATCGCCGGCAGCACGTTGTCGAGGTGCGACAGGGCCAGGAACCCCAGCAGGCACAGGCCCGACCCGATGTACATGGCCGAGCGGGCCGACAGATGGCCCTTCTCCCGCAGCCAGCCCGCCGGGAAGGCGATGCCGGCCTGGAAGAACACCCAGACGCTGAGGATCCAGAAAGTGTTGCTCTGCGTCCAGCCGTGCGCGTGGGACAGGGTGTCCTCCGCGGAGCCGTACGCGTACTCGAAGACGCTGATGGCCATCATGGCGATCCACGGCAGATACACCATGATCTTGCGGGAGTGGCCGAGGATGTCCCGGTCGGTCTCGCCGACGCGGTAAACACGGCCATGAGGGTCGGTCACCTCGCGGTAGGGACGGTGTGCGGCGCCGGAGGGTAAGGAGGCGGTGCGTGCTTCGTACGGATCTGCCGTCATGTCAGGCTGTGTCCTCGCCGAGCGGTTGCGGGTTGGGGGAGATGCGGCGCGTTTCCTTGTCGCGTCCCGGCGGGGTGAGGAACAGCGCCACGCAGCCGGCGAAGAGGGAGATGGAGCCGGCCAGGATGAAGGCACCGGAGTGCCCCCAGGCGCCGACGACCACCGCGCCCATGCCGGCGCCCAGGCCGGAGACGAGCTTGGCGCTGTAGACCATGCCGTAGTTGGAGGCGTTGTTGTTCTCACCGAAGTAGTCGGCGGTGAGCGCGGCGAACATCGGGAAGATGGCGCCGCCGCCGAAGCCGGAGACAGCGGAGAAGATCAGGAACAGGGCCAGGTTCTCGCTTTCGGCCGACCAGAGGATGCCGTACTGGGCGAGGCCCAGGATGAGGCACACCACGAGCAGGCACCGCTTGCGGCCGTAGAGGTCCGACAGCCAGCCAATGACGCCGCGGCCGGTGCCGTTGACGACGGCTTTCAGGGACATGGCCGTGGCCACGATCCCGCCGGCGAAGCCGGCCTCCTCGCCGATGTCCACCTGGAAGGCGATCCCGAAGATGTTCACGCCGGACGTACACGCAAGGCAGAACCACATCAGGGCGACCCGGCCGGTCTTCCACGCCTCCTTGGGGGAGTACTGGCGCACCGCCGGCGGGTTCATCCGCATCGAGCGGGCCGCGCGCGGGTCGTCCGGCGGGTTCAGCGGGTCGATCGTGGAGGGCCACCAGTTCTTCGGCGGGTCCTTGAAGAAGTAGCCGGAGAAGGCGACCATCCCGGCCAGGAACAGACCCACCGAGACCAGCACCCAGCGGAAGTTGGTGAGGTCCATGTAGCCGTTGAAGAGGAACACGAAGGGAACCGAGCCGTAGGCGAAACCGCCGTTGACGAAGCCGGTCTTGCCGCCCTTGCGCTCGGGGTACCACTTGCCGACCATGTTGACGCAGGTGGCGTACACCATGCCCGCGCCCATGCCGCTGAACATGCTGAAGCCGATGTAGGCGAAGACCACGTGCGGCGCGAAGGCGAGGGACAGGTAGCCCAGCAAGGTGCCCGTCGCGCCGAGCATCATGGCCCAGCGGGCCGGCAGTTTTCCGCTCTCACGCAGTTTCCCCGCGGGGAAGGCCACCGCGGCCTGGAAGAAGACCCAGACGGTCATCATCCAGAAGATGTGCATGCTGTTCCAGCTGTGCGCCGTGTGCAGGGTGTCCTCGGCGGACGCGAACGCGTACTCGGCGGAGGAGATGCCCATCATGCCGATCCAGGGCAGGATCACCATCCACTTGCGCTTGCGGCCCATGATGTCGATGTCGGTCTCACCGAGGCGGTAGACGCGGCCGTTCGCGTCGGTGACCTCCCGGTAGGGAACCGTGGTGGGCAGATCGGTCGTTGTCATGTCGTGTCGCACCCCTTGCGTCGAAAGATCTGGCCAGCGCCCCCTGTCCCATTCCTTTCGTGCGCGTGCGGGTCCCGGGGCCGGCCGACGCGCACCGTCGGCCGGCCCCCGCTCACTCACCTCATGTACCGCCCCCCAGCCGTCCCGCCTCCCGCGCCCAGCGGTACTTCGCGCCGAGTACGGCCACCGGCTTCTCGGTCGTGTACGGGTACGCCACGACCCCGCGCTCGAAGAGGTACTGGCAGGCCTCCTCGACCTCCACGTCCCCCGCGAGCGACGCCACCACGGGCTTCTCGATCCCGCGCTCCCGGAACTCGGCCACCACGCGCGCGGTGAGTTCGGCGAAGACCATGGGAGGAGTGACGATGGTGTGCCAGTAGCCGAGGACCAGCGCGTGGATACGCGGATCCTCCAGACCCAGCCGGATCGTCGCCTCGTACGTCGACGGCGGCTCGCCCCCGGTGATGTCCACCGGGTTGCCCGCGGCCCCGAAAGGCGGGATGAACTTCCGGAACGCCTCGTCCAGGTCCGGCGGGATCTCCATCAACGACAGGCCGTTGTCCGTCACGGCGTCGGAGAGCAGCACACCGCTGCCGCCGGCGCCCGTGATGATGACGACGTTGTCGCCCTTGGGGGCGGGAAGCACCGGCAACGCGCGCGCGTACTCCAGCATGTCGTTCAGCCCCGGCGCGCGGATCACCCCGGCCTGCCGCAGGATGTCGTCGTAGACGGCGTCGTCACCGGCGAGGGCGCCGGTGTGCGAACCGGCCGCCTTGGCACCGGCCGCGGTTCGCCCGGCCTTCAGTACGACCACCGGCTTCTTCGGCACGGTGGCCCGCGCGGCCTCCACGAACGCCCGGCCGTCCTTGAGGTCCTCCAGGTGCATCGCGATGCAGTCGGTGTGCGGGTCCTCGCCGAACCAGGTCAGCAGGTCGTCCTCGTCGAGGTCCGACTTGTTGCCCAGCCCGACGATCGCCGACACGCCCGTCTTGGTGGTGCGCGCGAAGCCCAGGATGGCCATCCCGATACCGCCCGACTGCGAGGTCAGCGCCACCCCGCCCTTGACGTCGTAGGGCGTGCAGAACGTGGCGCACAGGTCCTGCCAGGTCGAGTAGTAGCCGTAGATGTTCGGCCCCAGCAGCCGGACGCCGTGCCGCTCGGCGATCGCCACGATCTCCCCCTGGAGTTCGTGCTCGCCGGTCTCCGCGAACCCGGAGGGGATCAGCACGGCGTTCGGGATCTTCTTGCGTCCCACTTCCTCGAGGGCCGAGGCCACGAACTTGGCGGGGATCGCGAAGACCGCCACATCCACCTCACCGGGAACGTCCGTGACACTCTTGTACGCCTTGCGGCCCAGAATGTCATCGGCCTTGGGGTTCACCGGGTGGATCTCGCCCGCGAAGCCCCCGTCCACGAGGTTGCGCATCACCGAATTGCCGATCTTGCCCTGCTCGTTGGAGGCGCCGATCACGGCGACCGAACGGGGCTGCATCAGCCGGCGCATCGAGGTGAGGATCTCGTCGCGCGAGTACTTCCGGCGGGGCGCGGGCTGCGACTCGGCGAGGATCACCCGGATGTCGGCCGCGACGGCCCCCTCCGGCGTCGCGATCACCGGATTGAGGTCCACCTCGGCGATCTCGGGGAAGTCCGCGACGAGTTGCGACACCCTGCGGATCTGCTCGGCGACGGCCCACCGGTCCACACCCGCCTGGCCCCGCACCCCGCGAAGGATCTCCGCCGACCGGATCGAGTCCAGCATGGACAGCGCCTCGTCGGCGGTCACCGGCGCCAGCCGGAACGTGACGTCCTTGAGCACCTCGACGAGCACTCCGCCGAGCCCGAAGGCGACCACCTTCCCGAACGTCGGGTCCGTGACGGCGCCGACGATGACCTCCTGCCCCTTCGGCAGCAGCTCCTGCACCTGCACGCCCGAGATACGGGCGTCGGCGTCGTAGGCACGCGCGTTGTCGATGATCGTGTGGAACGCGGCCCGTACGTCGGCCGCACCCTCGACCCCGATGATCACCCCGCCGGCGTCGGTCTTGTGCAGGATGTCAGGCGAGACGATCTTCATCACGACGGGCCCGCCGAAGCGCGCCGCGAACGCCACGGCCTCGTCGACGTCCGTCGCCAGTTCCTCGCCCGGTACGGCGATCCCGTACGCGTCGGCGATCACCTTGCCCTCGGGCGCGGTCAGCGCGGTCCGCCCCTCGGCCCGCACGGACTCCAGGAGGGACCGCACCCGCAGGACCCGGTCTTCCGCCATCACGTCAGATCACCCCGTTCGACTTGAGCAGGCGCACTTCCTCGTCACCGAGGCCGAGTTCGCCGACGTAGACCTCTTCGTTGTGCTCGCCGAGCAGGGGTGAACTGGTCACGTCCACAGGGGAGTCGGACAGCTTGAGCGGGCTGCCGACGGTCACGAAGTCGCCGCGCTCGGGGTGCGGGACGGTGACGACCATCTCGTTGGCGACCAGCGAACGGTCCTCGATGATCTCCCGGGTGGACAGGATCGGCCCGCACGGGATGTTGTGCGCGTTGAGCCGCTCCAGCACCTCCCACTTGGGCAGCGTCGAGGACCACTCCTCGATCAACTGGAACATCTTCCCCAGCTTGGGCAGCCGCGCCTCGGGCGTCGCCCACTCGGGGTCGTCGGCCAGCTCGGGCCGGCCGATGAGCTCGCTGATCGGCTGCCAGCCGACGGGCTGCACGATGACGTACACGTAGTCGTTCGGGCCGCCCGGCGCGCACTTGACCGCCCAGCCGGGCTGCCCGCCGCCGGACGCGTTCCCGGACCTGGGAACCTCGTCGCCGAAGTCCTCGTTGGGATATTCAGCGAGCGCCCCGTGTGCCAGACGCTGCTGATCCCGCAGCTTCACCCGGCACAGGTTGAGTACAGCGTGCTGCATGGCCACGTTGACCCGCTGCCCGCGCCCGGTGCGCTCCCGTTGGAAGAGCGCGGCGAGGATGCCCGCCACGGCGTGCACACCCGTCCCCGAGTCCCCGATCTGGGCCCCCGTCGCCAGCGGCGGTCCGTCCTCGAAACCGGTGGTCGACATCGACCCGCCCATGGCCTGCGCGACGACCTCGTACGCCTTGAAATTGGTGTACGGGCCCTCGCCGAACCCCTTGATGGAGGCATAGACGATCCGTGGATTGATCTCCTGGATGCGGTCCCAGGTGAAGCCCATCCGGTCCACCGCGCCCGGGCCGAAGTTCTCGACCATGACGTCGGAGCGCCGGATCAGCTCGGTGAGGATCTCCTTGCCGCGCTCGGTCTTGGTGTTGAGGGTGATGCTCCGCTTGTTGCAGTTGAGCATCGTGAAGTAGAGGGAGTCGACGTCCGGCAGATCACGCAGCTGCTTGCGCGTGATGTCACCGGTCGGAGCCTCCAGCTTGACGACGTCCGCGCCGAGCCAGGCGAGCAGCTGGGTCGCCGACGGCCCGGACTGGACGTGGGTCATGTCCAGGACGCGGATGCCTTCGAGGGCTTTGGCGGAGGTAGCGGTCATCGCGGGCACCTCACTTGTACATGGTCTGGTTCATGGTTCCGGGGGCGTACGCGTCGGGGTCGACCCAGACGTTGATGAGCGACGGCTTGCCGGACTCGCGGGCGCGCAGCAGGGCCGGGCCGATGTCGGCGGGGTCGCGGACCTCCTCGCCGTGGCCGCCGAGCATGCGGGCGAACTCGTCGTAGCGGACGTCGCCCAGGGTGTTGCCGATCCGCTCACGGTCCTTGCCGTACTTGGCGGCCTGGCCGTAGCGGATCTGGTTCATGGAGGAGTTGTTGCCGACGATGCCGACGAACGGGAGGTTGTAGCGGACGAGGGTTTCGAAGTCCCAGCCGGTGAGGGAGAACGCGCCGTCACCGAAGAGCGCGACGACCTCCTTGTCGGGCCGTGCCTGCTTGGCCGCGAGCACGAAGGGGACGCCGACGCCGAGCGTGCCGAGGGGACCCGGGTCCATCCAGTGCCCGGGCGACTTGGGCTGCACGACCTGGCCGGAGAAGGTGACGATGTCGCCGCCGTCGCCGATGTAGATGGAGTCCTCGGTGAGGAAGTCGTTGATCTCGCTGACCAGGCGGTAGGGGTGGATGGGTGAGGCGTCCGACTTCAGGTTGGGCAGCCGCTTCTGCAGAGCGGTCTGCTCGGCCGCGCGCAGCTCGTCCAGCCACTCCTTGCGCCTGGACGCGCCGCCGTTGATGCGTCCGGAGGCAGCCTCGGTGACCGACCTCAGTACCAGCCCGGCGTCTCCCACGATGCCGAGGTCGATGTCGCGGTTCTTGCCGACCGTGCGGTAGTCGAGGTCGATCTGCACGACGGTCGCGTCCGGGGACAGCCGCTTGCCGTAACCCATGCGGAAGTCGAAGGGCGTGCCGACGACGACGATGACGTCGGCGTTGGAGAACGCGTAGCGCCGCGAGAGCTGGAAGTGGTGCGGGTCGCCGGGCGGGAGGGTGCCGCGTCCCGCGCCGTTCATGTAGGCCGGGATGTTGAGGGCCCTGACGAGCTCCACGGCCGCTTCGGTGCCCCGGGTCGTCCAGACCTGGCTGCCGAGCAGGACGGCCGGCTTCTCGGCGTGCACCAGCAGGTCGGCGAGCTTCTCGATGGCCTCGGGATCACCGGCCGAGCGGGTCGAGGCGCGGTAGGAGCCTTCCTGCGGCACGCGTGCCTTGGCGGCGGGGACCTTGGCGTCCAGCACGTCGCGCGGAATCTCGAGGAAGGAGGGGCCGGGCGCGCCGTGGAAGCACTCGCGGAACGCCATGGACACCATGTCCGCCGCGCGCGCCGTGTCGGGCACGGTCGCCGCGAACTTGGTGATGGGGTTCATCATGTCGACGTGCGGCAGGTCCTGCAGGGACCCCATTTTGTGCTGTGAGAGCGCCCCCTGACCGCCGATCAGCAGCATCGGGGACTCCGCGCGGAAGGCGTTGGCGACACCGGTGACGGCGTCGGTCGTCCCCGGGCCGGCGGTCACCACCGCGCAGCCGGGCTTGCCGGTGATGCGGGCGTAGCCGTCGGCGGCGTGGGCGGCGACCTGCTCGTGGCGTACGTCGACGACCTCGATGCCCTCGTCGACGCAGCCGTCGTAGATGTCGATGATGTGGCCGCCGCACAGCGTGTAGATGCGGTCGACCCCCTCGGCCTTCAGTGCCTTGGCTACGAGATGACCACCGGAGATCAAGTCCTGGGTGTCGTCGGGCATGGCGAAGTCCTGTCCCTTCGTAGGGGGTTGGAGCGGCTCGCAGTACATTGCATACAGTCGACGAATACTGTATGAAGCTTGTTATCCCGCATCCGGTGGGTGGTGTCCAGGGGGCGTGCGGCATTTTCAGTCAGGAGCCGAAATGGACCTGTACGAACACCAGGCAAGAGAACTCTTCGCGGAACACGGCATCCTGGTGCCGAGGGCCGAGGTGACCGACTCGCCCAAGAAGGCCCGCGAGATCGCACGCCGACTCGGCGGTCGGGTCGTGGTGAAAGCCCAGGTCAA
Organism: Streptomyces sp. NRRL B-1140; assembly: GCF_001280065.1. Classification (GTDB taxonomy): domain Bacteria; phylum Actinomycetota; class Actinomycetes; order Streptomycetales; family Streptomycetaceae; genus Streptomyces. The sequence continues at coordinate 214,080 of NZ_LGEA01000148.1, read as the reverse complement.
GACCGGTGGCCGGGGCAAGGCCGGCGGTGTGCGGCTCGCCGCCGGCCCGGCCGACGCCGAGCTGACCGCACGCCAGATCCTCGGCATGGACATCAAGGGACACACGGTCGGCAGGGTCATGCTGGCCCAACCGGTGGACATAGAGACCGAGTTCTACGTGTCCTACGTTCTCGACCGCGCGGCGGGCCGCTTCCTCGCGATCGCCTCCGCGGAGGGCGGCACGGAGATCGAGGAGGTCGCCGCCACCCGTCCCGAGGCCGTGGCCCGTGTTCCCGTCGACCCGGCCGAGGGAGTCACCACCGCGAAGGCGGGGGAGATCGCCGAGGCGGCCGGACTGCCGCAGCAGACCGTGGACGTCCTCGTACGCCTTTGGGAGGTCCTGGTCCGTGAGGACGCCCTCCTCGTCGAGGTCAACCCGCTCGTCCGCACGAAGGAGGGCCGGATTCTCGCCCTTGACGGCAAGGTCACCCTTGACGACAACGCCCGCTTCCGGCAGGCACGCTGGGGCGCGGACGACGCGGAACACGACGACGCACTGGAGGCGACCGCCGCGGCGAAGGGCCTCAACTACGTCAAGCTGGACGGCGAGGTCGGCATCATCGGCAACGGCGCCGGTCTCGTCATGTCGACGCTGGACGTGGTCGCGGGATGCGGCGCGCGACCTGCCAACTTCCTCGACATCGGGGGCGGAGCAAGCGCCCGGACCATGGCGGACGGCTTGTCGGTCATCCTCTCCGACCCGGACGTGAAATCCGTCTTCGTCAACGTCTTCGGCGGGATCACGGCCTGCGACGCAGTCGCCGACGGCATCGTGCAGGCCCTGGAATCCGTGCGCCTGACCAAACCGCTGGTCGTCCGCCTGGACGGCAACAACGCGGCACGGGGCCGGGCCATCCTCGACGAGCACGCGCATCCGCTGGTCCAGCAGGTCACCACCATGGACGGCGCCGCCGCCCGTGCCGCCGAACTCGCCACCACGGCCTGAGGAGAGGGAACGCCATGGCCATCTACCTCACCAAGGAGAGCAAGGTCCTCGTCCAGGGCATGACCGGTGGCGAGGGCATGAAGCACACCCGGCGCATGCTCGCGGCCGGCACGAACGTCGTCGGCGGCGTCAACCCGCGCAAGGCCGGCCGCACCGTCGACTTCGACGTCCCCCAGTGCCTGAACGGCCTGGGAGGTGCCCCCAGTTCCGTGCCGGTCTTCGGCTCCGTCGCCGACGGCATGCGCTCCACCGGAGCCGACGTCACCGTCGTCTTCGTCCCGCCCGCCTTCGCCAGGGCCGCCGTGGTCGAGGCCGCCGACGCCGGCATCGGCCTCGCCGTCGTCATCACCGAGGGCATCCCCGTCCACGACTCCGTCGCCTTCACCGCGTACGCCGAGGACAAGGGCACCCGCGTCGTCGGCCCCAACTGCCCGGGCCTCATCACCCCCGGCCAGTCCAACGCGGGCATCATCCCGGCCGACATCACCAAGCCGGGCCGCATCGGACTGGTCTCCAAGTCGGGCACGCTGACCTACCAGCTCATGTACGAGCTGCGCGACATCGGCTTCTCCAGCTGCGTCGGCATCGGCGGCGACCCCGTGGTCGGCACCACACACATCGACTGCCTCGCCGCCTTCCAGGACGATCCCGACACCGAACTGATCGTCCTCATCGGCGAGATCGGGGGCGACGCGGAGGAACGCGCGGCGGCGTACATCCGCGAGCACGTCACCAAGCCGGTCGTCGGCTACATCGCCGGATTCACGGCGCCCGAGGGCAAGACCATGGGCCACGCGGGCGCGATCGTGTCCGGTTCCTCCGGCACGGCCGCCGCGAAGAAGGAGGCCCTGGAGGCGGTCGGGGTGAGCGTGGGCAGCACACCGACCGAGACGGCGAGGCTGGTGCTCGCCCGACTCGAAGGGCGCTAGCCAAACCACCGGCGTGCTTGCGCTGCGCGCCGGACGGCGGCTCGTCATCCGGCCCGTCGCGGTCCATGCGCGTAACGCGTGGGACGGCCCGTCGTGTGGGCCGTCGCGGCCCATGCGCACAACGCGTGGGAGGGCCGTCATCCGGACCGTCGCGATACCTGCGCGCACGACGCGCCGCGGCCCGTCAGCAGGCAGCAGACCCTCAACACCCCTCCCCGCCCCCGACTGTGCACCGAGAGCGGAGCAGCCCCATGGATCCCACCCTCACCCTCAAGACCGGCACCTCCTGGCCGGACGCGTGGCAGCGCTGCCTCGGCATCGCTCCCGAGGCCTTCCGCGACGACCGGGTCCTCAACCTCTGGAACGGCACCTGGCAGAAGGACGGACGGGTCCTGCCCGCCGTCAGCCCCGTCGACGGCAGCCCGATCGCAGGCCCGCCCCGCCTGGACGGGACCACCGCACACCGGGCCGTGTGCGCCGCACTCGACCAGCACCGCGCCTGGCGGCACCTCTCCCTGGCAGAGCGCCGGGCCCGGGTCGCGGCCACACTCGACGCCCTCACCGAACACCGCACACTGCTCGCGCTCCTGCTCGTCTGGGAGATCGGCAAGCCCTGGCGGCTCGCCCAGGCGGACGTCGACCGGGCCATCGACGGCGTCCGCTGGTACGTCGACGGCATCGAACCGATGCTCGCCGGCCGCTCCCCGCTGGACGGCCCGGTATCCAACATCGCCAGCTGGAACTACCCGATGAGCGTGCTCGTTCACGCATTGCTGGTCCAATCACTGGCAGGCAACGCGGTCATCGCCAAGACCCCGACCGACGGCGGTGTCGCCTGCCTGACCCTGGCCTGCGCCCTCGCCGCCCGCGAGGGAGTTCCGGTGACCCTCGTCAGCGGCAGTGGGAGCGAGCTGTCCCAGGCGCTGGTGCGGGCGCCCGAGATCGGCTGCGTCTCCTTCGTCGGCGGCCGCGACACCGGCGCCGCGGTGGCCACGGCAGTCGCCGACCTCGGCAAACCACACGTACTCGAACAGGAGGGACTCAACACCTGGGGCATCTGGAACTACTCGGACTGGGACACCTTCACCGGGGTGATCCCCAAGCTCTTCGACTACGGCAAGCAGCGCTGCACGGCGTACCCGCGCTTCGTCGTCCAGCGGCACCTGTTCGACGCGTTCCTGGCGGCGTACCTCCCGGCGGTGCGCACGCTCAGGGTCGGGCATCCGCTCGCCGTGGAGCGGCCCGACGACCCGTACCCGGAGCTGGACTTCGGGCCGGTGATCAACGCGGCCAAGGCGAAGGAGCTGCAGGACCAGGTCGCCGTGGCGATCGAACGCGGCGCCGTACCGCTGCACCGTGCCACACCCGACGACGCCCGCTTCCTGCCTGGCCAGGGCACCTCCGCCTACGTCCAGCCGGTCACCCTCCTCAATCCGCCTTCCTCCTCCCCGCTGCACCACGCGGAGCCGTTCGGCCCGGTCGACACGATCGTCCTGGTCGACACGGAGGCGGAGCTGCTGGCCGCGATGAACGCCTCCAACGGCGCGCTGGTCGCCACCCTGTCCACGGACGACCGGGCGACGTACGAGCGGCTCGCCCCGCACATCCGCGCGTTCAAGGTCGGCCACGGCACACCTCGCTCCCGGGGCGACCGCGACGAGCTGTTCGGCGGGCTCGGCGCGTCCTGGCGCGGCGCGTTCGTCGGCGGGGACCTGCTCGTGCGGGCGGTGACGCGAGGACCGCAGGGGGAGCGGCTGCCGGGAAACTTCCCGGAGTACCAGCTGCTGCCCTGACGTAGGGGGCGCGTCCGACGCCGGTTCCCCGCGGGGTTCGCGACGAAGGGGGGCCGGCGTCGGACGCCGGAGCGGTCTGACGGCAGGCAGGAGGTCGCCGCACGGGTGCGGTCCGGCGTGGCGCGGCCGGGCCTTCGAGGCGTCGCTCAGCCGATGCCCTGCCGGTCCGGGCGCAGGGCGAAGTCCCGGTCCGGCGCGGTCGCCGCGGCGAGAGCGACGGCCTGCCGGAGCAGCTCCCGATGGCGCAGCAGCGGCTCGCGGCGCTCCGGTGGCGCGAGCAGAAGCAGGTCGTCGAGACCAGCCAGCATGCGCCGGGAGACCTGCGGGTTGCCGACGGCGCACCCCCGCGCCTCGGTGAACCCGAGATCCACCAGCTCGGTCCAGCCGGGCACGGGCTGCACCAGCCGCACCGCACCGGCCCGGTCCCGGTGCAGGGCGGCGTCCAGCGGGCGCCGGCTCAGCGCGGCCAGGAACTGGACGATGCGGTCCAGCGCCTGGACGGCCGTCGTCGGATCGTTGACCGCCGGGGACAGGCCACGCAGCGCGATGTCGGACAACTGCCGCAGCCCGAAACCGAGATCCTGGTGGTAGGTCCGCTCCACGCCCACCGAGATGGCGTGGCGCAGCGCCCTGCGCGGCGGGACCGGCCCGCCGTGCACCGCCAGCACGGGCATGCCGGGCACCACGAAGTCCCCGATCCGCGGGATCAGCCGCAGCACGACCCCGTGGGTGCGCGCCACCCGCACCAGGCGCGCGATGTGCACGTCCCGCAGTACCCCGGCCCGGCCTTCGTGCGGCACCCACGCGGTCTTTGCGCCGAGGGCCGCGGTGTCCTGCCCGCTCACCGGCACGGGCATCGAGGCGACCACCCGGAACGACTCCGAGGCGATCCGCGCGATCACATGGCTGATCCGCATCAGCCGCAGGGTCGCGTTCACGTACAGCACGAAGAGCAGCAGGCTCAGAGCGACCATGCACAAGGTGAGGACCGACTGCACGAGAGGCACCGTCGTGACGGCCCGGGGATCGTCGACGGTGTCGAAACTCGTCAGGACCAGCAGGGTCAGTACGAAGGTCGAAAGGAAGACCGCGAAGGTCGCCTTGGTGATCCGGCTCCGCACGAAGAGCCGCACCACGCGCGGGGTGAACTGCCCGCTCGCCATCTGCACGGCCACCAGCGAGATGCTGAAGACCACACCGATGAAGGTCATCATCGCCGAGCCGACCGCGCTCACCACGGCCTTCGCGTCCTCGGCGAATCTCAGCAGCTCGCCGAGCGTGTCGTAGTCACGGTCCTGCCGGAGCGCGTCGACGATGGCCGTGTCGAGTGCCTCGGCCCCCAGCCAGACCACGAAGACACTCACCATCGCCGCGGTGGGGGCGAACCAGAACGTGTCGCGCAGATGCTCCCTGAGCGGCGACAGCGCACGCGGTCGACGCCCACCCGGGGATCCCTGCGTAACCATCCAGTCACTCATGGTGTGACCCTAAACGCATCGGAGCGCAAGGTCCCGGACCCCCGCCAGGCGCACGGAAACGCAGGTGAAAGGCACTCCGAAAGCTTGGTATGGTTGTCCATGTCGCCGCGGGGAACAGCCCTGGCACGGCGGCAGACACCTGGTCCGGGTGGCGGAATGGCAGACGCGCTAGCTTGAGGTGCTAGTGCCCTTTATCGGGCGTGGGGGTTCAAGTCCCCCCTCGGACACAGACCAGCTCGGGCGGGTCGAGATCTTCTCGGCCCGCCCGAGCTGTTGTGCGTCGTCCCCGTCGCCAGGGATCAGCGCCGGTACCCCCGCAGCTTGCGGTAGAGCGTCGCCCGGCCGATGCCCAGCGCCGTCGCCGTGCGAGCCTTGTTCCCCCCGTGGCGGCGCAGCGCCTCCAGGATCGCGGCCCGCTCGGCGTGCTCCATCGGGCTGAGCGGACGAGCGGCCGGTCCTTCCCGGACGGCGTCCGGGAGCTCCGTCCGGCGGACCGGCCCGGACACCCGCCGGTGCTCCGCGAGGGCCCGTACGACATGGGCCAGCTCGGTGACGTTGCCGGGCCACGGGTACTGCTCCAGCGCGTGCAGGGCGTCCAGGGTCCAGGTCAGCGGCGGCTGCCCGGGCGCGGGGCGGGGGGTGAGGGCGGGCAGGAGTTCCCGGATGTCCTCGGCGCGTTCCCGCAGCGGTGGCAGGGTCACGGTGCGGGCGGACAGCTTGTCCAGCAGACGCTGCAGGCAGGGGCCGGCGGGCGCGCCGGGTGTGTACGTGATCAGCACCCGGGCGTCCGGGCGCTGGTCGAGCAGGGTGTTGAGCGCGGCCACGCCGGGCTGTGCGAGGCGCTCGGCGTGCCGCAGCAGGAGCGGGTGCTCGCAGTGCCAGGCGTGCAGGGCCTGGTCGAGGCCGGTGTCCCGCGCCGCGTCGGCGACCTGGACGGGTCCCGGCCCGGACAGCTCCCGCGCCAGCGCGAACTTGCCCGTACCGCGCTCACCGGTGAGCAGCAGGGGCTCCCGGGAGCGGGCCAGTCGCACGGCCTGCCCGACGGCGTGCCGCCAGGGGACCGAGGAGCCGGTCAGGGCGACCGGCGGGAGTGAGGCCGAAGCCGGGGCGTCGGGCGCCGGATCGTCGAGCGGTTCCAGGGCGGCCACGATCCCGATGGTCCGGCCGTCCCGGCACACCGGGGTGACGCGCGCGGTGCACCCGGCTCCCTCCGGCAGCCGCACGAGGCTCGTGACGTCCGTATCCCGCGCACTGGCCGCCGTACGCTCCAGGGCCCCGAGCACCTCGGGCGTCAGCAACCGCTGCGCCGCCTCACTGACCAGCCGGTTGCGGCCGTCGAGTGCCGCCACGGCCCGGTCCGGCCCGTGTGCCGCCCGCACATAGGCGTCCAGCAGCACCCGTTCGTCCCGCCCGGCCCGTGCCCGCAGTTCCGTCTCGATCGCCGCGACCGCGGCCTCGGCGAAGGCCGCCTGCGGGTGAGGTGTTCCGGTTGCCCACAGCGGTGACGCGACGGTCAGGGTGCCCAGCATCTGCCCGCTCTCCGACCCGAGCACGGGGACGCTGACCGCGGACACGTCCTGCCACCGGTCGAGGAAGTGCTCGGGCCCGTGTACCTCGGCCCGGCTCCGGCTGCGCACGGCGAGCGCCGCGCTGTTGTTTCCGACCTCCTGCTCCGACAGGACGGCGCACCCGCCGAGCCCCGGTACGCTTCCCGCCGTCCACAGCACACGCAGCCGCTCGTCGGTCAGGACGAGCAGCGCCTCGCCCCCGTCCAGAGCCGGGACGATCCGGTCGAGCACCGGCCGGGCGGCGTCGAGCAGCGGCGAGTCCCCGGCGCGCGGGGGGCGGGCCACCGGTTCCGCCAAGTCGTGCGGCACGCCGAAGAACCGCGCCCGCCGCCACGCCGCGACGACCTCCTCCGGAACGCCCCGGGGCAGCGGACGGCCCGACAGGAACCGCTCGCGGGCGAGGCGCAGCGAGGGCCGGGCGGTGGCTGCGGGGGAGGGGTCTGTGGTGGTCACGGCACGGACCACCGTAGCGGGTTCGGTTGAACAGGAAACAACTGCGGGTCCTGGTTCCGCCCTGCGCGGCGGCTCCGCGGTGTTCCCTTCGGCAGCGACCCGGCGCCGGCCTTCGCTGGCCACCGGGTGTCTCGTAATGAGACACCCGCGCCCGCCCGGACCACTCCATGATCGTGCATGTTCCGCATCCTCAGTCCCCCTTCGCAGGAGCGCCGCATGGCCACCGTCGTCGAGACCGACGTCCTGATCGTGGGCAGCGGCCCGGCCGGTGCCTCGGCCGCGCTGGCCCTGAGCACCTACGGCGTCCCCAACATCGTGGTGACCCGCTACGCGAGCCTCGCCGACACACCCCGCGCGCACATCACCAACCAGCGCACCATGGAGGTGCTGCGCGACCTCGGTGTGGAACAGGAGGTCGTCGCCCGGGCCACCCCGCAGCACCTGATGGGCAACACGACGTTCTGCACCAGTCTGGCGGGCGAGGAGCTGGGCCGGGTGCGCTCATGGGGCAACGACCCGCTCGTGCAGGCCGAGCACGAACTGGCCAGCCCCACGCGCATGTGCGACATGCCGCAGCACCTCATGGAGCCGGTCCTCGTGAACGCGGCCGTCGCCCGCGGCACCAGGCTCCGCTTCGAGAACGAGTACCTCGCCCACACCCAGGACGCCGGCGGCGTCACCGCCACCGTCCGCGACCGGCTGCGCGGGGACACGTACGAGATCCGCGCCAAGTACCTGATCGGCGCCGACGGCGGACGGTCGAAGGTCGCCGCCGACGCCGGGCTGCCCATGGGCGGGCAGATGGGCGTGGCCGGCAGCATCAACATCGTCTTCGAGGCGGACCTGGGCAAGTACACCGCCCACCGCCCCTCCACCCTCTACTGGGTCCTCGCCCCCGGCGCGACGGTCGGCGGCATCGGCGCGGGCCTGGTGCGCTGCGTGCGCCCCTGGAACGAGTGGCTGATCGTCTGGGGCTACGACGTGAGCGCCGGCGCCCCCGACCTGACGACCGAGTACGCCGAGTCGATCGTCCGGAAGCTCGTCGGCGACGACGACATCCCCGTGACCGTCACGTCGTCCTCGGCGTGGACCGTCAACGAGATGTACGCGCAGACGTACGCCGACGGCCGGGTCTTCTGCGCCGGCGACGCCGTCCACCGGCATCCGCCGTCCAACGGCCTCGGCTCCAACACCTCGATCCAGGACTCCTACAACCTCGCCTGGAAGCTCAAGCTGGTCCTCGACGGCACCGCCCACCCGCGGCTGCTCGACAGCTACACCGCCGAACGCGCCCCCGTCGGACGGCAGATCGTCACCCGCGCCAACCGGTCCATCCGCGAGACCGCCCCCGTCTTCGAGGCCCTCGACGGCCTCTCGCCGCAGACCCCCGAGCAGCTCTGGGCCAACATCGCCGCCCGCAAGGACGCCACCGAGGCCGCCGAGAAGCAGCGGGCGAAGCTCCGCGAGGCGATCGCCTTCAAGGCCTACGAGTTCAACGCACACGGCGTCGACCTCAACCAGCGCTATGACGCGGAGACTTCCGACGCGATCGTCCCGGACGGCACGCCCGACCCCGGCTTCAGCCGTGACCCCGAACTGCACCACCAGCCCTCCACCCGGCCCGGAGCCCGCCTCCCGCACGCCTGGATCACCCGCGGCACCCGCGCCCTCTCCACCCTCGACACGGTCGGCCGGGGCCGCTTCACCCTGCTGACCGGCATCGGGGGAGAGAGCTGGGTCAGGGCGGCCGCCGCCCAGGACATCGAGATCGCCACCGTGGTGATCGGACCCGGCCAGGAGTACGACGACCCCTACGGCGACTGGGCCCGCCTGCGCGAGACCTCCGACGCGGGAGCCCTCCTCGTCCGCCCGGACGGATTCGTCGCCTTCCGGCACGCCACTGCCGATCCGGCCGCCGGGGAACTGCTCGCGGACGCGCTGAGGCGGATCCTCGGGCACGGGTGAGCCCGCCATCATGGAAGAAGCGGACATCGACGACGAGGAGCCGGGATGACCACCGATGCCACCGGGGCCGACGTCACCCAGCAGGCCCTGGCCAGCCTACGCCCGACCACCGACCCACGGCTGCGTGAACTGCTCAGCGGCCTCGTCCGCCATCTGCACGACTTCGCCCGCGAGACCGGACTCACCCAGGCGGAGTGGGAGCGGGCGATCGCCTTCCTGACGGCGACCGGCCGGACCTGCACCGACACCCGGCAGGAGTTCATCCTGCTGTCGGACGTACTGGGTCTGTCCATGCTGGTGGAGACCCTGAACGGCGACCGCGCGCCAGGGGTCACCGAGTCGACCGTGCTGGGCCCCTTCCACATGACCGAGTCGCCGCCGCGCGCGCTCGGCGACGACATCGACCTGGTGGGCCGGGGTGAGAGGTGCGTCGTCAGCGGCCGGGTGCGGTCCGCGGACGGCACGCCGCTGCCCGGCGCCGTCGTCGACGTCTGGCAGGCCGACGACCAGGGCTACTACGACGTCCAGCAGCCCGGCGTCCAGCCCGCGGGAAACGGACGCGGGCTGTTCACCGCCGACACCGAGGGGCGCTTCTGGTTCCGCACCTGCGTCCCGGCGGCGTACCCGATCCCCACCGACGGTCCCGTCGGCGAGCTGCTGCGCGCGACCGGACGGCACCCCTACCGCCCCGCGCACATCCACTTCATCGCCGCGGCCGAGGGCCACGCACCCGTCACCACGCACATCTTCGTGGCCGGCGGCGACTACCTCGACTCCGACGCGGTGTTCGCCGTCCAGCAGAGCCTCGTCCAGGACTTCACGGAGACCGACGACCCGGCGCTGGCCCGGGAGTTCGGCGTGGCGAACCCCTTCCGGCACGCCCGCTTCGACCTCGTACTGGAGCGGACCGCATGACGTTCCAGGAGGAGTTCAGCTACGAGACCCGGCCCCAGCGGGTGGTCTTCCGGCCCGGCGCGGCTGTCACCGCCACCCCGGGCGAGGCGGCGCGCCTGGGCCTGCGGCGGCTCCTCGTGGTGTCCGGAAGCCGGGGAGAGCAGGTGGCGCGGGCGGTAGCGGAGGCGCTCGGCGACAACTGCGCCGGGCTGCACGCCCAGGCACGGATGCATGTGCCCGTCGAGGACGCGGACCGGGCCGTCGCGGCCGTCCGGGCGGCCGGCGCGGACGGTTGCGTCGCGGTCGGCGGCGGCTCCGCGATCGGCCTCGGCAAGGCGATCGCCCTGCGCACCGGACTGCCGCTGATCGCCGTACCGTCCACCTACTCGGGCTCCGAGATGACCCCGGTGTGGGGCCTGACCGAGCACGGCACCAAACGCACCGGCCGCGACCCGGTCGTCCAGCCCCGCAGCGTCGTCTACGACCCACGGCTCACGATCTCCCTGCCGGTGCCGCTGACCGTGACCAGCGGGATCAACGCACTCGCGCACGCCGTCGAGGCGCTGTACGCCCCGGACGTCTCACCGCTGGTGACGGTCATGGCCGAGGAGGGCGTCCGCGCGATGGCCGGGGCACTTCCACGGCTGGCCGTCGACCCCGCGGATCTCGACGCGCGCGGCCGGGCCCTGTACGCGGCATGGCTGTGCGGCGCGTGCCTCGGCGCGACGACCATGGGCCTGCACCACAAGCTGTGCCACGTGCTCGGCGGCACCTACGGCCTGCCCCACGCCGAGACCCACACCGTCGTCCTGCCCTACGCCCTCGCCCACAACGCCCCAGCCGCCCCGCAGGCCTTGACGGTACTGGGGCGCGCCCTCGGCACCCACGACGTGCCCCGCGCCCTGTGGGCCCTGGCCGGGCGCCTCGGCGCCCCGCGCTCCCTCGCCGAACTCGGCCTCACGAAGGCCGACCTCGCCCAGGCGGCGGCCCGGGCCGCGGGCGAGCCGTACGCCAACCCGCGCGAGGTGACGGAGGAGGGGGTACGGGGCGTGCTGCTCGCCGCGTTCGAAGGGAGCCCGCCGGACTCCGGCTCGCGGACAGAAGGTGACCGCAAGCCTTCCTAGGGTCGTGGCATGACTCAGACGCAGAAGATCCTCGTCACCGGCGCCACCGGAACCGTCGGCCGTCAGGTCGTCGCCGAACTGCTCGAACGGGGGCACGAGGTGCGTGCTCTCACGCGGGACGCCGGGAAGGCGTCCTTTCCGCCCGGCGTCGAGGTCGTGGAGGGCGACCTGACCGAGCCGGAGGGGCTGACCCCGGCTCTGGACGGCGTCACCGGCCTCCACCTGATCACCTTCGGGGGCGCCGCCTTCAGCCCGTTGGACACCGGCCCCCGGATCCTGGAGCTCGCCCGCTCCGCCGGTGTCCGGCGCGTGACCGTGCTGCACGGCGGGGGTCCCACCCCGCTGGAGGACGCGGTGCGCGCCGCCGACGGCGTGGACTGGACCGTGCTCATGCCGGTCGAGTTCATGGCGAACGCCCTGGAGTGGGTGGACGGGATCGTGACCGCGGGCGAGGTGCGGGAGCCGTTCACCGACCGGCTGAGCGCCATGGTCCACGAGGGCGACATCGGTGCCGTCGCCGCGGTCGCGCTCACGGAAGAGGGGCACGGCGGCCAGGAGTACGTGATCACCGGTCCGGACGTGCTCACCGTCGGCGACAAGGTGAAGACGATCGCCACGGCCACCGGCCGGGAGATCACCCTGGTCGAGCTGACCGAAGAGGAGGCTCTCGCGCAGTGGCGTGCGGCGGGTCTTCCGGAAGACGTCATCGGCTTCCTGCTCATGGCGTACGGCGACACCCCGGAGGTGGGCCGCACGGTCTCGGGCACCGTGGAGAAGGTCACGGGCCGGCCGGCGCGCACCTTCGCCGGATGGGTGGCCGAGCACGCGCACGTCTTCGGGGGACGGTCGTGACTGTCTCGAATTGAGACACCCGTGCTGGTAGCCGGCCTGTCAAGATCGACAAGGGGGTGTGACCGCAGCAAGGTGCGGCCGTCGGCAGGCGCTGAATCGCCGACCGCACGGCCGCACACCCGAAGAAAGGTGACCACCATGGCCCTCGCACTGCTCCGGCGCCGGTGGCTCAAGAACACCTCCGCCGCGGCGGCGGACCTCGCCCTCCCTCTCCCCGACGGCGCGGGCGCCGTGGCCCGCGAGGTCGTCGACCCTATGGGCTCGCCCCTGGCGGCCGCGGACGTCACCGTCACCGCCCTGGACACCCACCGTGTCGCCGCCCGTGGCACGACCGACCCCTACGGGTACTTCCTAGCGGCGCTGCCGCCCGGCCGGTACAGCCTGCTCATCTCGGCGGAGGGTCTGCGGCCGCACCGCGAGACGATCGAGACGAGCCCGGGCGCCCCGACGGCCACCGAGCGCGTCTGGCTGCAGCCCGCCGAGGCGCTCCAGTTGCCCACAGCGGGAACGTGGCTCTTCGACCCTCCGCACACGGCGATCCGGTTCATCGCCAAGCATGTCGGGATGGCCCATGTGCACGGCCGCTTCGAACGCTTCGAGGGCGGCATCCGGATCGCTCCCGACATGGCCGACTCCCGCGTGCAGGTCCGGATCGACGCCTCCAGCATCACCACCGGCAACACCACCCGCGACAATCACCTGCGATCGGCCGACTTCCTCGACGTCGAGCGCTTCCCGTACATCGACTTCACGAGCAGCCGCTTCGCCTACCGGGGCGGCACCAAGTGGACGCTGCAGGGCTCCCTCACGATGCACGGCGTCAGCCGCTCGGTGGCCCTGGACACGACGTACCTCGGTACCGTGAACGGCGGCTACGGCCAGGAACTGCGCTGCGCGGCCCTGGCGACCGCGGAACTGCACCGCGAGGACTACACGCTGAACTGGCGCTCGATGCTGGCCCGGGGCATCGCGGTCGTCGGCCCGACGGTCCAACTGGAACTCGACGTCCAGGCGATGTACCGCACCCACGACACCCCCACCCCGCCGGAATAATCCCTCGCCCCCTACCCCCGGGTCTCCCTACACTCACGGACGGATCCGGCGCCGCCCACCGAGCGCCGGGCACAACGCGACGAACGAAGGGAGACGGCCATGCGTGACCACGCCGCTGTCGCCGTTTCCCTGCCGCGCTACGAGGTGATCCTCGTGTCTTCGTCGTTCCGGTGCCCGCTGCGCGGCGGCACCGGCTGACCGGGTCGAACGACTCAGGCACCCACCGACACCGACGCAATGTCAGGTGCGGTTCCAGTCACCCGTTTCCCCCCGAAATCGCGCTGCCCCTCTTCCCGATCGCACCGAAAGGCCCCGGGCCGTGCGCACCCACCTCAACCCGCTCTCCCTCGTCCGCAACCTCGGAATCCTCGCCCACGTCGACGCCGGCAAGACCACCGTCACCGAACGGATCCTGTTCACGACCGGCACCACACACAAGCGCGGTGAAGTCCACGACGGCAACACCGTCACCGACTTCGACCCGCAGGAGCGCGACCGGGGCATCACCATCTTCGCCGCGGCGGTCAGCTGCGCCTGGAACGGTCACCGGATCAACCTCATCGACACCCCCGGGCACGTCGACTTCGCCGACGAGGTGGAACGTGCCCTGCGGGTGCTCGACGGTGCGGTGGCCGTGTTCGACGCGGTCGCCGGGGTGGAGCCGCAGAGCGAGTCGGTGTGGCGGCAGGCCGACCGGTACGGCGTGCCGCGCATCGCGTTCGTCAACAAGATGGACCGTGCCGGGGCCGACCTGGACGCGGCCGTGGCGACGATCCGGGAGCGACTGCACCCGGCACCCCTGGTCGTGCAGCTGCCGATCGGAGCGGAGGACGCCTTCGCCGGCGTCGTCGACCTGGTGCGCATGCGCGCACTGCTGTGGGCCGATGACGGCACCTTCGAGGACGTGCCGGTCCCCGAGGACCTGCTAGGTGAGGCTCTGGCGCGCCGCCGGTCGCTGGAGGAGGCCGTGGCGGAACTGCACCCCGGTGCGCTGAAGGAGTTCTGCGACACGGGCGCGCTGGGCGAGCGGACCCTCGTGCCGGCGTTGCGCGAGGTGACTCGTGACGGTGACGGGGTGGTCGTGCTGTGCGGCTCCGCGTACCGCAACCGCGGTGTCGAGCCGCTGCTGGACGCCGTCGTGGCCTATCTGCCGTCGCCCTTGGACCTGCCGCCGGTCAGGGGCGAACACGAGGGTGAGGAGCAGGAGCGGGCCGCCGACCCCGCGGCACCGGTGGCCGCCCTCGCGTTCAAGGTGCACGCCACCTCGACGGGACGGCTGACCTACCTGCGCGTCTACTCGGGCACGATCGAGAAGGGAGACACCCTGTGGGACGCGAGTGCGCGGCGCGCCGAGCGGGTCGGGCGGATCCTGCGCGTCCAGGCGGACCGGCACGCCCCGCTGGACCGGGCGGTCGCCGGGGACATCGTCGCCGTCATCGGGCTGAAGTCCGCCCGCGCCGGCTCGACCCTGTGCGCACAGCACACGCCGCTCGTCCTCGAACCGCCCGGTGTGGCCGAGCCGGTGGTGTCTGCCGCGATCGAGTCCCGCCGGGCCGGTGACACCGACCGGCTCGCGGCGGGGCTGGCGCGGCTGACCGACGAGGATCCCTCACTGGCCGTGCGGACCGACCCGGAGACCGGGCAGACCGTGCTGTCCGGCATGGGCGAACTGCACCTGGAGGTGGCGGTGGAGAAGCTCCGGCGCGAGCTGGGGCTGGAGGTCAATGTCGGCCGGCCCCGGGTCAGCCACCGCGAGACCGTCGGCCGGGGCGTGTCCGGTCTGGTGTTCCGGCACGTCAAACAGGACGGCGGGGCGGGGCAGTTCGCCCAGGTCGTCCTCGACGTGGAGCCGTTCGGGGAAGAAGGCTTCGCGTTCCGTTCGGCCGTGACCGGCGGCCGGGTGCCGCAGGAGTACGTCCGTGCGGTCGAGGCCGGCTGCCGTGATGCTCTGGCCGAGGGGCCGCTCGGCGGCCATCCGGTCACCGGGCTGCGCGTCACGCTCACCGACGGAGCGACCCATGTGAAGGACTCCTCGGACATGGCGTTCCGCACGGCCGGCCGGCTCGGTCTCCGGGAGGCCCTGCGCGCCTGCGCGATGGTCCTGCTGGAGCCGGTCGTCGAGGTCACGGTCACCGTGCCCGAGGACGCGGTCGGCGGTGTGCTCGGTGATCTCGCGGCCCGGCGGGGACGGGTGACCGGCTCGGCCACCCGCGCGGGTGCGGCGGTCGTCACCGCCACCGTGCCGCTGGCCGAACTGTTCGGCTACGCCACCCGGTTGCGCAGCCGCACCCAGGGCCGCGGAACCTTCACGGCCCGGCCCACGGGGTACGCGCCGGCACCGGTGGCGACACCGGCACGGTAGAGCGCCGGGCCCCTCCCTTCCCGACCGGAAGGGAGGGGCCGGTTCCGTCACGGGTACGACACCACGGCCGCCGTCCACGCCTCCTACCCCCCTGCTGCTCGGCCACGGGCTGGCGTCCCGGGCGATCCCCGCGACGGCGCCGGGGAGCGCAGGTCGGCATCGTCAACAACCTCTCCACCGCAGAAGCGCACGATCAAGGGCACGGGGCACCGGTACGCCGATGTCGTCCGGGCCCATCGGAGTCGGCCGCGCAAGGCGGTCTGATGCGGTGGATCCTGGAACGAGGGTGCCGTCCACGGACAGCACGGTGTCCTTGCGGAACCGCCTGCGCTGCTGGGAGCGCGAGCGCGGGTCCGAGGTGGTCGATGATGCGGTCGGCAGCCGACTTGAACACCCCAAACAGCTGGGCCAGCTGTCCAGGGTCAGGTTGTCCGCCAGTACGCGGCGACCAGGAGCACGCGGTCCTCCAGCGGCAGGCTCCAGGGCCGGCCCTCGGGCACCGGGTCCGCCCCCTCACGTCGGAGGGCGGTGATCAGCTTGCCGAACTGGCGCGGGCTCAGCCCCGTGAACGGGGCTGTCCAGGAGGGCTCCGACGCCGTAATCACACCAGACACAGCGAGATCATCTGTCCCGTGACCAGCAGTTACGGGACAGCCCTTGGACAGCCCCGCGCAGCATCGTCATACCGCACCGAGCCGACGGAACTCATGTGTGGAACGGGGGAACGAGGTCGAGAGGATGCTCGAATGCAGCTCTCCATCGAGGGAGGATGCGAGGAATTGCGTACAGGATACGGAGAAATGCTCCCATCGGTCGCCGCGCGCCTCGTTCACCATGACGGTCCACTGGTCCGCGCTGTGGCCTGGCCGGACAAGCCAGAAGAGGCATTCTCCGTTGTCCGTGGTTGCCCATGGGATGACCCGGGACCCTTCGACCTCCAGCTCCGCCGGCTTCTTCTCGAATTCCCAGAGGTCTTCCAAGTCTTCGGCCTGGTTCTTTGCCCATTCGAGGAGGTCGTAGTTCTCGTTGGGGCAGCCGGGCTCCAGGACGTACAGATAGTCGTCCCAGTTACTGCCCCCGTAGGCGTGGATGAGCTCCTTGTAGTCGGCGGGGAGTCCGACCCCAAGGGTTCGCTCGACCTCGTCCCAATCCTTCCGGCGGGGCTCGCTCGGCGCTGGGGCGATTTCGGGCAGACGCGTAAGAGCGTTCATCATGGCAGGGTCCTGTTCCTGAGGATCAATGAGTCCGGCGGCAGGGAAGTTGCTTTCAAGAGACTGCGCTCGTCAGCCGCCCCTCTTCTGGTTTGATATGAACGCGGCATTCCCCGACTCCGTGATTCACCCGTTCGACGACGGCAACGGCCGGGCGGCCCTGCTCACGATGAGCTTCGTCCTGGCACGCGAGAAGGTGTTTCTGGACGAGGTCGGTCCCGTACAAGTGCGACGGTACGCCGATGATCCGGTCGGGGCGCTGTCACTTGCTCGCTTGATCCACGTCCTTGCGGGCGCGGCAGCGCGGCGAGGAGGGCTACTGACGCACTCGGACCCTGGGGACGCGGGATTTACGGACCACGATCGCAGCCCCGCCCGGTCGCCTCTTCCCGCACAAGGCGGTCACCGTGCCTGAGAGTCACCCCGTTCGTACGTCCACTTCGACTGACCGGACCACGAAACCGCCCAATGGGCCGCCCAGCAGGTCGCCTTGGCGAACGAGCAGGTCATCAACCGCTGGCTGGCCCGGTCGACGCGTTCCCGTTTGACCATCGAGGCGTCCTGGCCGTGTAGATGGCTTGACGCGATGTTCAGTACCGCCCACACGGTATTGCCGGGGCCGCAGCGGTGGCCGGTGACGCCTCAGGCGTCGGACCGGGCGGCAGCGAGGAGGAGGCCGTGGTGGGACTCGCCTTCGGGGGCCATGGAGGCGGTGGCGCGGGCCGGGGCTCCGCTTGGGTGCCGGAGACCTCCACGCTCAGCCGTCGGCCGTCCGCCTCGGCGGCCAGCCGGACGTGGAAGTCCCGTCCCGGGACGCGTCCGTGCTGGACGGCGGTGCGAGAGTGCTGCCGCACGACAGGATCACCCCCGGTGGCACCGCTCCCGCAGCATCGCGAGGACCGCCTTCTCATGGGAGTCGACGTCACCGTCCACGGTGGCCACGCGCTCCGCCGCGTCGAGGACGTCGCTGAGATCGCCCGGCTCGGCGTCCACGCGCTTCCACACCTCGGCCGGGTCGATGTCGACGACGTGCGCGAGCCGCTCGTCGACCACCTCGTGCCGCTCCCGGACCAGCCGCACCAGATGCCGCATCAACAGCGCCTCGTCGTCCGCGATCTTGGAGTTCGCCCTGATGACGAGCCATGCGACCCACAGCATCAACTGCGGGTGCCGGCTGCTCCCGCTCATCCCCTCGGCGAGTTCGATCACCCGCGCCTCGTTCCGGAAGACGGCCCGCGCGTGCCGACCGGCGAGGAGCGTGGTGTAGCGGTTCAGCAGAACGGCGAGGGGGACGCCGATCAAGGGAATACCGATCTTGATGACGTTGCGCTGCAGGAGGTGCTTCCCGACGACGGGGAGCGCCTTCCCGGCGGCGAGCACCGATTTCGAGTAGAAGCGCTTGACCAGCGGTCGCACCAGGGCGGGGACCGCTTTGACCACGGTCTTGTTGGCCGCTTCCCCGCTCTTGATGGTGAGGGCCACGCGGATGAGCTTCCACAGGTCCTCGGGGTCATGCACGTCGAGCGGGACCCGGTAGAGGACGGAGATGTCGTAGGCCAGGCGAAGCTGGAGCTGGGTGATGAACGCGATGTCGACCATCACGGTCGCCACGGCCGCGGGGACGGTCGCCGGTGAGGCACCCCCGAGGCTTCCGATGGTGGCGGCGACGGTCGCCGTGTAGGCCCCGGCGGAGAGCCCGCCTTCCAGCGCGGCGTACCGGGACGCCATCTTGATCCGCTGATCCACGATGGCGTCCGCGGGCACACCCGCGTACCGGTCCTGGAAGTACTGCCAGTCGACCTTCTCAATGTACGAATTCATGGCATGGGCGGCGAGCTTGGTGAACCAGTTGCCCGACCTGATGTCGTCCGCGCTCAGGCCCTTGACGAAGTCCTTGATCGCGGCCTGCTCCTGCTCGACGACCTTCCGGTCGGCGGCGTCGTCGGCTTCGTCCGTGCCGGTGTCGGCAGCATGTGTCGGCGCGTCTGTCACGGCGCGTTCCCCCAGACTGTTCCGCGGCCGGCCGAACTGCGGGACGTGGGCCCCGGCTGCCGTCTCCGCACGTTGCTTCGGCGAGCGGCACAACGGCTGCTCGGCGTCCTCCCCATGAGGCGCAACCCTAGCGTCTCGTCGCTCGATCGGCGCCGCGTTGGGATAAGGCCCCGGGTGTGCAGTCGGGCGCCGAAAGCGCGAGGGCAGGCAGGCATGCGCGCTCGGCCCGCCGTCGGTGGATGGCCCTCGAGACCCTCGCCCCGAGCGCCGAAACGCTCAGCGCGGACCTCGTACCCCTGGCCATCGGTGATCTACACCTGCCCTTCCTGAACGACGAGGAACACCCGTCGACCGGCGTCCGCCACCGCAAGCACACCTGCCGGTGGAGCCGGATGGTCGACGGGGCGGACGGCTTCATGTCGTTGCAGGGCAGACCACGCTCACGGACGCCCACACCGTTTTGCCGGGGCCGCCACGAGGGTCGGTAACGCCCCAGGCGTCGGCCAGGGCGGCGACGAGGAGGAGGCCGCGGCCGGACTCGGACTCGGCGTCGGGGCTCGTGGGGGTGGAGGCGGCGGGCCGGTGTTCCGCACGGGTGTCGGAGACCTCCACGCGTAGCCTCCCGCCGTTCGCCTTGTGACGTGGAAGTCGCGTCCGGGCACGCGTCCGTACTGGACGGCGTTGGCGCACAGCTCGGCGGTGATCAGGGTCAGCGTCTCGTTGACGTCGCTGGTGTAGGGGCGGCCCCAGGAGTCCAGGCACTGCGCGACGAAGAGCCGGGTGAGGCGGGCGCCGCGCGGGGTCGAGGTGAACGCCATGGCGAACTCGGCGGGGGAGACGGGACCGGAGGCGTCCGGCCGGTGCCGCTGGGGGGGAAGGACTGTGCATGACGCCAGCGTGGCGGCGGCGACCGGCGTGTCACCAGCAGCGACGCCTGTACGGGAGGGGGGGCTGTACACGGGGCGGGGTGCCGGTGCGAGGCGGGGAGGGGGTGTCAACTCCGCGGGACGGGTACGGCCGTTGTCCCCACGGTGGATGGTGAGGGACGGTCGTTGCTCGATGGGGCTTTTGCACGGACTCCGCGTCGGGCCGCTGAGCGGGAACACCCCCTATCACGTCGTGAGGGGACGGCATGAAGGCGACCGCGCCGGCGGGCGGGACACCGGAACCCCGGCCGAACACCACCGGGGCCACCCGGGGGAAGCACCACTCCGGGACCGGGAAGGCGGAACGGAACCGCGGACGGGACCTCACCCACCCGCCCCGGCACCGCCCACACCGACGCGACCCCCGGAGGTGCTGCCCACGCCCCCAACCCCGCCCTCAGCTTCCCCCTGGCGCGGACAGAGGGGCAACGACGGTCTGCGGACGGTCCTTCCCAAAGCGCTCGGCGTGCCTGCCGGAGCCTCCCGGCGCAAGAGGAGGCTGTGGTTGTCGGTGTCGGCGGTGAGCGCCGTGCTGGGAGGTCTGGGCGGGGCGCTGCCGGCGTACGTCATGATCGGGCCGAGCGTCACTAAGGAGAACGACTCCAACAAGGCGTACAACGTCCACCAGCAGCCGTTCACGGTCTCCGTGCTGCCCGAGCAGAGTGAGCCCCAGGAGTGGGCGATGGTGCTCAGCCGGCCGAGCTCGCCGACGGGGAGAACGCCCGAACCACCGACGTGGAGTGGTGAACCCGTGGGCTGGGCGACGGCGCCCCGCCCACGGGCGCGGTCGCGGACGAGGGCGGGCGGGAGCTCAATCCAGCAGGGGGCAGGTGAGGGGGAGAACGCGTTCGGTCAGCCGGCCGGTGAGGTGGGTGTCGGTGAGGGCGGCGTCGGTGAGCCAGTCCGCTGCGGTCAGCCGGTCGATCAGGTCCCGCAGTTCGCCGGCGCCGACCGGGACCCGGGCGGCGAGGGCGTTCAGGGTGACGCCCCGGCCGTCGGGTCCGAGGCGCCCCACCCCGTCCGTACACGTGGCCAGCGTCACGGCGAGCAACCGGGCCCCGGCCGGTGCCTTGGCCTTGCGGAGCTTCTTGTCCGAGACGACTCTCTGCGCCCAGCCGGAGAGCTTGGGCCGTGTCTTCCTGCCGAACGTGAACGGGCCCGTCCCGTCCTCGTCGGGAACCAGGGAGGGGACGGTGACCGGGGTGGGGTTCTCCGGCCGCGAGGCGAGCAGGTCGCCGACGGTGCCGGGGAGGGACAGCCAGCCGCAGCCGGTCAGCTGCTCGACCAGGTCCTCCGGGTCGGTCAGGCCCAGCGCGTTGACGTCCTGGCCGACGAGGTTGCCGGTGCCGGTGTGCGCGGTGCGCAGGGTCAGCATCAGCACCAGCAGCCGTGCTTCCGCTCCGGGCAGCGGCGTGTGGCCGGCCACGTACGCGAGGACGGAGCGCGTGTACTCCCATTGCGTCGGCACGGTCAGCAGGCGCGCCACGCCCGGTTCGTCGCCGTCCGGGACGCAGCCCGTGCGGTGCTGGTGCTGGCGTCGGATGACGGCGGCGGCCTGCTCGGCACGCTGGGCCTCCAGCCGCAGGGTGACGTCGCAACTGACGTCGGACCAGGTGAGGAAGGCGCGGGCCTTGCGTTCCTGGAGATCGGCCAGCAGCGCCAGGTCGGGCTCGGGGCGATTCTGGTAGGCACGGAAGAGGTCACCGAGCTCGGTGAGTTCGTCCCGCAGGGACAGGGGCCGCAGGTCGCGCGGAATGACACGCCGGCCGATCCTCGCCTCCGCCGGGCGTCGGCGCCGCGCGGGTTCCGGGCGGGGTGCGGGTACGGGGAGGGGCGCCGGACAGCCCGTCCGGGTGGTGACCTGCTGGTCGGAGAACTGCGGCGTGCCCGCGCCGGTGCTCGCCGCTGCTGGGGTCGGGCGGTCGGCGGTCCGGGGCGCGGACGGCTGGGAGGCGGCCGCGGTCCGGGCACCGGGAGTGGCTGCGGCACACCTGGAACAACACTCCAGGGCCTGCCACCAGCGTCCTGCCCGGTCGGTGATCACGGTCAGGACGACCGGTCCGCCGCACCGCCAGGGTTGTTCGGTACGCGCACGTCTTCCGGTGTCGGGGAGGTGGGCGCGGCAGCCGTCGGCCCGGCAGGCGCAGTAGGTATCGGCTCTGGGGGCGGGGGCGGCGCGCAGGTGCGCCTTCAGGTGGGCGACCGCGGCCGTACGGCCTTCCGCCGCGGAGGGCAGACGCCGCTCGGCACAGGCGGGTCGGTCGCATGAGACGCGCACCTCCGTACTGCCTCGGCCGACGGGGTCCAGACGCACGATCCACCGGCGCCCCGGCACCCGTTCGTCCAGCTCACTCCCTGCGGCGGCCTGTGTCATCCCGTTCTTCCTCCGTCTCCCGCGACCTGCGTGCCGCCGCCGCTTCCTCTTGTAGCGAGAGGTGTTCTGGCGGCGGGTTCACGGTATGCGGCACAAGGATGAAGGGGGAGGAAATCGCGCAGGGTGAGGGCTTTCGGGTGACAACGCCGTCCGTTTCGGTGAACCCGGGCGCGACGGCCGTCACGACGCATCTCGGCTTCTGCCTGCCCGCCGCTGCGACGGCCTGTCTCTTTCTCAACCTGCTTCCGCAAGGCGGTACTTGACGGGCCGGTCTTCCACCTTCACCAGCAGGCCATCGCTCGCGAGGTCCCGCAGGATCCGGCGGGTGTGCTTGTCCTGCGGGTCGTGTCCGGCGTCACGCAGTGCGCGCAGGCTTCGATCTGTGTCCCAGTAGCCGCCGTACATGCGCACGGTCTTCTCGAGGTCGGCGCGCTGGCTGCCGGCGGATCCGGTCAACGCTCCGCTCCCTGCGTCTGCTCGCCGGTGGTCGCGGTGTGCGCCTTCTTTGTGTGGTTGGCGATACTGCCCGGTGCGCCGACGTAGTCGCACGCGGGGCACTTCCGCCACACACCCTCGGAAACGGCACGCGCGCTCACCGAGTGTCCGGGCCCGTATCCGTGGCCGTGCAGCAACTGGGCGACGGATGAACCGTACTCGGCCGCGAGCAGTGCGGCCTCGGCCACTTTGTCGTGGCCGGGAGCGAAGAACGATCCGGCTCCGACCTTCTTGGCGCAGCCGCACCAGCAGGTGCCGGTCGGAGTGAGGCGGGGCAGAGACTTCGTCGTCATGTCGTCACGGTAGTTCAACGAACGTGACGGGACGGGCCCTTCGCCGTGTTCGGAGCGGCAGCTACGCCTGAACGTCGGCCGTCCTCATGTCCGCGTCCATGCCGCCGCACGGCACAGGCCCACCCGAGGTCCGGGTCGCCGAACTCGGTGCGCAGGGATGCGAAGGCGGCCACCTTGTCCTCACCGAAGCGGCGGACGTAGGTGGTGTACTCGTCAGGCGTGAGGAACACGGACGGCCGGGACTTGGTGTGGAACTTGTCCGCGTACATCACCAGCCTCTCCTCGTCCGTCACCGCCACGTAGTCGGCGGGAGGGAGGGGCAGTGCCTGGCTGACGATGTCGTGCCGAGTGAGTCCCACCCCGGTGTGGTGGGAGCAGAAGCGGCGGAGAGGTTCGGGGAAGCCCTCCGCTTCGAGGATCTCGTGGCCCAGCAGACCGTGCCGGATGTAGTTCCGGTGGTCCAGGCGTCCTTCGGCGTCGTAGAGGCGGTAGACGCCGATGTCGTGAAGGAGACAGCCCGCGCGGATCAGTTCGGCGTCGACGTGAGCGAGGTGGGGTGAGGACAGGAGCTGCTCGGCGATTCCCCAGACGATCTCGCAGTGCCGGTGGACGAGGGTGAACGCCTCGGTGGTCGGCGCGTACTTCTCGTGCAGCGATCGGATCTCTGCTGGTCCCGGAATCCTCATCGGGCGAGCGTAACAACCGCCCCCGGTGGGGACGGGAAGTTCCCGGGGCGGCACTTTTCACGCGATCGGATGGTGGCTCGGGGAGCGGGCACCTGCCCGGCGTGCGGGCCGTTCGAGCTGGTGACGGGATTTGTTGTCCATTCTCAGCACGGCAACGGGAGCACACACCATGGGCCTGCACTTCCACCGCAACGCCGACGGCACGACGACCGGGCGCAACGAGGCCAACGGCTTCACCGTGACGCATGCCGACGAAGAAGAGGTGAAACGGCAGTTGTACGAGGACGCCGGGTGGGCGTACACGCCTCCTCCGCCACCGGTTCCGCCCGGGTTCCATCGGTTCTCCTTGGTGCACGACGAGTTCCGGGCCTCCGGGTTCGAGGACGAGAGGTACGCGCGACTGCGGGCCCGCCCGCCGGAGGGGTGCGTGCCGGTCGACTGGGGGTGCTTCGCCCTGGAATGCGAACGGCCCGGGAAGACGCTCCTGGACGCGGTCGCCGGTACCGTCGCGGAGGTCCGCCGGGAGCACGGCCTGGTGATGAACAGCCTGGGTGTCGAGAAACCTCAGGAATGGTTCGACGCGGACAGCAAGAACGGGTACGCCGCCACGATCGTCGCGCACTTGGTACTGATGGCGGCCGACCGCGCCCGACTGCTCGGATACGGGCGCAAGGACGTGGTCCGGCTACTCGACGCCACGGGGATCGAGTAGCCCGAAGGGGGGGTGTGATCGATGTGGCATGCCTCAGGCCGGCGCGGTCGGCCCCGGCACATAGTCCGGGTCGACCTGAGCCGCCAGGTCCTGGCCCGTACGGGCGTCCGCCCAGGCGTGGACGTTGCGCAGGTGGAACTCGACCGCGTGGCGGTGGATCCGGTCCCAGTCGCGGACCTCGGCGTCGACCGCCTCGCGCAGGACCGTGAGGGCGTGGCGGTTGTGCGGCTCCAGCGACGCCAGTGCGTCCGGGCCGGACCCGGCCCGGCCCTGTTCCGCCGCCCGGATCCAGGGGGAGTGCACCAGGTGGGTCAGCAGATCGTCGCCCACCTGCTCCTTGAGGAAGAGCAGGTCGTCCTCGCCGGTGACCTTGTTGCCGACGACGGCGATGCGGATACCGAACCGTTCAGCGTGGTCGCGGTACTGGCGGTACACGGAGACGCCCTTGCGGGTGGGTTCCGCCACCAGGAAGGTGATGTCGAAACGGGCGAACAGGCCCGAGGCGAAGGCGTCCGCGCCGGCCGTCATGTCGACCACGACGTACTCACCGGGGCCGTCCAGCAGATGCCCGAGGTACAACTCGACCGCGCCCAGCTTGGAGTGGTAGCAGGCCACGCCCAGGTCGGACTCGTCGAACTCGCCCGTCACCATGAGGGGCACGCCTCCGGCCCGGCCGACGTGCCGCGTGTGCAGTTCGTCGTCGCCGAGCGGGCGCAGCAGGCGGGATCCGCGGCCCGGCGGGGTCGTCTTGATCATCGCCTCGGGGGAGGGGATGCGGGGGTTGTCGCCCCGTAGGTAGTCCTTGATCTCGGCCATGTGCGCGCCCAGGGGCGGGGCGGACTTCTCCTCGCCACCCAGCGCCTCGGCCAGGTGCTGGTTGATGTCGCCGTCGACGGCGAGGACCTGGGCGCCGGAGCGCGCCAGGTGGCGGGAGAAGAGCGCCGACAGCGTGGTCTTGCCGCTGCCGCCCTTGCCGACGAACGCGATCCTCACGACAGTCCCACCTTGTTGAAAATGGATGTCATGTGGCTAGGTTTAGAGAGTGATCGCCGCCACTGTCAAATCGCTTGAGCCGATCGGGGGTCCGCCTTGCTGCGTAGGATGTGCAAGTGCGTGCAATGAGCATCAAAGGTTTTCTCCGGTTCCTCTTTCCCGTCCTCCTCCTCCCGGCGCTGACCGGCTGCTTCGTGTCTCCCGAGGGCGCGTCGTCGCCGGGCGGCGTGACGTCGGGCTCGCGGTTGCGGGTCGCCCTTGCCTTCCCGCCCGCCGAGAATCTCTCGCCCTACGGAGCCGACGCCACGCTGCTCAGCCGGCTCGGCGTCACCGAGGGAGTGACCGCCCTGGACGCCAACGGTGCCGCTGCCCCCGCGCTCGCCCGGTCCTGGCGCCGGGAGAGCGACCGCACTTGGAGTTTCACCCTCCGCGAGGCAACCTTCCAGGACGGCACGGACGTGACCCCCGCCGCCGTCGCCTCCGCCCTGACCCATGCCAAGAAGGCCCAGCCCGCACCCGCCGCCCTCGCGGGGGTCACCCTCGACGCGCAGGCCGACGGCGCCCACGGCATCCGCGTCACCACCGCCACGCCGGACCCCGTCCTGCCCCTGCGCCTGTCCAGTCCGAGCCTGGCCATCCTCTCCCCGCACGCATACAAGAAGAAGGCGCGCGGGAAGACGGACGCCGCCACCCCCGTCGGCACTGCCACCGGGCCCTTCGAGATCGCCAAGGTCAGCGGCGGCTCCGCCACCCTCGACCGCTACGACGACTACTGGGGCGGCCTCGCCCACGCCTCGGGCATCGACGCGCGTTTCATCAAGGACGGCACCGCCCGTGCCAACGCCGTGCGAACCGGCGAAGTCGACATCGCCGAGGCGATACCCGTGGCCCAGGCCGCCACACTCGACGAGGCCACCCTCGAGGAAGCCGGCACCACCCGGACCACCAGCCTGCAACTCAACACGGGGACCGGACCCTTCAAGAACCCGCGGCTGCGCGCCGCGGCCCGCAGGGCGATCGACTCCTCCGCTCTCGTGAAGGGCGTCTTCGAGGGATACGCCGACCCGGGCGCCGGCATCTTCGGACCAGCCGTCACCTGGGCCGAGAGCAAGCGGGTGAAAACGGCCGGGCGCGTGAAGGCCGCCCACCCCGACGGGGCGTCGATCACCCTGGCCACCTACGACAACCGGCCCGAACTCCCCGAGGTCGCACAGGTCGTGCAACAGCAGCTGCAGAAGGCGGGCTTCACTGTGAAGCTGGAGGTGCGCGAATACTCACGGCTGGAGAGCGACGCGCTCGCCGGGAAGTTCGACGCGTTCATCGGCGCCCGCAACAGCCTCCTGGACACCGGCGACCCCGTCGGCGTCCTCGGCAGCGACTACACCTGCCACGGCGGCTACAACCTGGCCCGGCTGTGCGACAAGCAGGTCGACCGGGCCGTCACCGAGGCCATCGAGACCGACGGCACCGAGCAGCGGCAGGATGCCGCCATGGCCGCCGAGGCCGCGATCCTCGGCACGGACGCGGTCGTCCCGCTGGCCCACCAGCAGATCATCGCCGGCGTCTCCACCAAGGTCCGGGGCGTGCTGCTCGACCCCTACGAGCGGACCCTCGTGGGCGCCGGAACGCGTCGCTGAGCGGACGGTTCAGGCGGGCAGCCTCGTGTCGATCACGCAGCTGATCTCGACGAGCTGCCCGGGGAAGGTCAGTTCGGTGACGCCGAGGGCCGTGCTGACCGGGCGGTGGGCGCCGAAGTACGCCCGGTTGCCCTTCGCGACCACCTCGGCGTTCCGCACGAGGTCCACCGCGTACAGCGTCTGGGAGACAACCTGATTGCGGGTGGCACCGTAGTGGGCCAGGACTTTGTCGAGGTTGACGTAGGTCCGGTCGAGCTGGGCGGCGAGGTCGTCCTCCGGGTGGAAGGCGCCCGCCTCGTCGAACGAGAGCTGCCCGGAGACATGGACCAGGTCACCGGACCTGATCGCCTGGGCGTAACCGAAGTGGCTCTCGGCCGGTATGCCGTGGTCGTAGACGTCGAGCGTGGTCATGGTGTGCGTCCTTCCGTCGGGCACGGACCGCGGGTAACGAGCCCGTGCTCTCTTGCGGTTACTCGGAAACCGTAGGAGAGTGACCGCCGACCTGGAAGAACGCACTTTTCGGTGACTGGGGAACCAGATGGTGACCAAGCAGATGAGAGACCTGCCCGACAACGCGGATTTGCGGCGGGCGGACTCCCTGGCCCGGGAGATCTTCTCCGACGTGGCCAACAAGTGGGCGCTGCTGATCATCGAGGCGCTCGGGGAACGCACCCTCCGCTTCAGCGAGTTGCGTGACGAGGTCGAGGGCGTCAGCCACAAGATGCTCACGCAGAACCTGCGGATGCTGGAGCGCAACGGCCTGGTCGACCGAAAGGTGCACCCCACCGTGCCGCCCAAGGTCGAGTACACGCTCACCGAGCCGGGTCGCGCGCTGCGCGCCACGGTCGACGCGATCTGCGGCTGGACCCACCGGTACCTCGGGCACATCGAGGAGGCCCGAGGGCGCTTCGGCACCTGACCGATGGCGCCGGCCGGGCGTCAGCCCGCGACCAGTTCCGGCACCTGACGGGCGGCCGCCGGCTCCTCGGTCCGCGAGGTCCGGTACAGCCACAGCACATCCCGTCCGAACGACCAGACCAGCAGGCCCAGTGCCAGGGCCGCGACGCCGAAGTTGGCCGCGTAGGGGAGGAGATCGGCGCCCGCCAGCAGCAGGAGCACGCCCTGGAGCGCGGCGACGGTCTTGCGTGCGGTGCTCGGCGGGAGCGCTGCGGTCAGCCAGGGCCACACCTTCGCCGCGGCGACGAAGACGTAGCGCATGCCGCCGATCAGCAGAACCCACGGTCCCAGCTGCATCGACACGTACACGCTGAGCACCAGGATGAGGAAGGCGTCGACCTCCATGTCGAAGCGCGCGCCCAGCGGGGTCGAGGTGCCGGTGCGGCGGGCGACCTTGCCGTCGACGCCGTCGAGGATCAGAGCCACCGCCGTCAGACCGACGAGCAGCGACACCGGCGGTGAGCTCTGGAACGAGTCGGCGACCAGCGCCGTGACCCCGCCGACGAGAGTGGCCCGGCCGAGGGTGACCCGGTTGGCCGCGCCGAAGGAGCGCAGCCGGGAGCGGTGCAGGGCCCGGGAGAGCACCGCCCAGGTGGCGATCGCGAACGCGAGGCCGCTCAGCCAGCCCGCCGGCCCCATCCCGATCGCCGTGCCGATCAGGGCCAGCAGCAGGATCTGCACGCCCGCCCCCAGGGCGGTCTCCTGCTGTACGAGCCTCGCGTCGTAAGTGTTGTTCAGGGCCACCGAACACCCTCCGGCCGTGTGACAGAGTCGATCAACGCCGCTACGTTGTGCGCGGCCTGTGCACCCCTCGGTACGCAAGCAGCTTCCCGATCGTTCAGGAGGACTTCGATGAAGCACACCGGACGCGCGTTCTGGACCGACTCGCCTGGGCGAGGCGCGATCCGGGACGTCGCCCTGCCGGCGCCCGGCGAAGGGGAGGTGCTGGTCCGCACGCTGTTCTCCGGCGTGAGCCGCGGCACCGAGACGCTCGTCTTCCGCGGCGGCGTGCCCGTCAGCCAGCACAAGGCCATGCGCGCGCCGTTCCAGGAGGGCGACTTCCCCGGCCCGGTGAAGTACGGCTACCTCAACGTCGGCGTGGTGGAGGAGGGGCCCGAGGAGCTCACCGGTCGCACGGTGTTCTGCCTCTACCCGCACCAGACGCGCTACGTCGTCCCGGCCGCCGCGGTCACCCCGGTGCCGGACACCGTGCCCGCCGAACGGGCCGTGCTCGCCGGGACCGTGGAGACCGCCGTCAACGCCCTGTGGGACGCCGCGCCGCTCATCGGCGACCGGATCGCCGTGGTCGGTGGCGGCATGGTCGGCTGCTCGGTGGCCGCCCTCCTCGCCCGGTTCCCCGGGGTCCGCGTCCAGCTGGTCGACGCCGACCCGTCGCGCGCGAAGACCGCCGAGGCGCTCGGTGTCGGCTTCGCCGCCCCCGAGGACGCCGACGGGGACCTCGACCTGGTCGTGCACGCCAGTGCCACGCAAGCGGGCCTCACCAGGTCCCTGGAGCTGCTCGCCGCCGAGGGAACCGTGCTCGAGCTCAGCTGGTACGGGGACCGGCAGGTGAGCCTCCCGCTCGGTGAGGCCTTCCACTCCCGCCGGCTCGTCATCCGCAGCAGCCAGGTCGGCACCGTCTCCCCGGCCCGCCCGAACCGCAGCTACGCCGACCGGCTGGCCGTCGCCCTCGACCTGCTCGCCGACCCGGCCCTCGATGCCCTGATCACCGGCGAGTCCCTCTTCGAGGAGCTGCCCGACGTGCTGCCCCGGCTGGTCTCCGGCGAGGTTCCGGCACTGTGCCACCGCGTCCGCTACGACGAGAGCGATGGACACATCGGCTGACGATTCGTTCCATCCGGTACGAGTTGCCCACGGCACGCGTGCCTGACCTGAGAAAAGACGTACGACAGGCTGAACAAGGGAAGGCAAAGGGCCGTACTACTCGGCATCCCCGGCACCGAGAGCGGGGAACAGACGCGCCGCACCTGGAGGGTCGTCCGTTGTTCAGCATCACCGTCCGCGATCACATCATGATCGCCCACAGCTTCCGTGGCGACGTCTTCGGACCCGCGCAGCGCCTGCACGGGGCCACGTTCCTCGTGGACGCCACGTTCCGGCGCGAGCAGCTGGACGAGGACAACATCGTCGTGGACATCGGGCTCGCCACCCAGGAGCTCGGCGCCGTCGTCAGCGAGCTGAACTACCGCAACCTCGACAACGAGCCCGACTTCGCCGGAGTCAACACCTCCACTGAGTTCCTCGCCAAGGTCGTCGCCGACCGGCTGGCCGAGCGCATCCACAAGGGGGCGCTGGGAGAGGGCGCCAAGGGCATCGCGGGCCTGACCGTCACCCTGCACGAGTCGCACATCGCCTGGGCGAGTTACGAGCGTGCGCTGTGACCGACACGACCGTCGAACGGCCCGAGCACATGGGTCCGGCACCGGCACGGCTGAATTATGTTCCCGTGCAGCACGCCTCCCTGAAGAACGCCGAGATCATCCCCATGTCCCTGCGCACCGTGCACTTCGTACTGCCGGGCGGCATCGACGACCCGACGGCCCCCAGCGGCGGCAACGCCTACGACCGGCGGGTGTGCCTGGACCTGCCCGGCTTCGGCTGGCAGGTGACCAAGCACGCCGTGGCCGGTGACTGGCCCCGGCCGGGAGCCGACGCCCGTACGGAACTGGCCCGCGCCCTGGCCGCGTTGCCCGACGGATCCGTCGTACTCCTCGACGGGCTGGTGGCCTGCGGCGTGCCGGAGATCGTGGTCCCCGAGGCGGAACGCCTGCGCATGGCGGTCCTCGTCCACCTCCCGCTCGGCGACGAGACGGGCCTGGACGCCACGGTCGCCGCCGAACTGGACGCCAAGGAGCGGACGGTGCTGCGGGCGGTGCCGGCGGTGATCGCCACCAGCGACTGGGCGGTCCGCCGCCTGGTCGCCCACCACGGCCTTCCGCCGGAGCGGGTGCACGTCGCCGCCCCGGGCGCGGACATCGCACCGCTCGCGCCCGGCACCGACGGGGTGTCGCGCCTGCTGTGTGTGGCAGCCGTGACCCCGCGCAAGGGCCAGCACCGGCTGGTGGAGGCGCTGGCCGCGGTGAGCGACCTGCCGTGGAGCTGCGTGTGCGTCGGCTCCCTGACCCAGGACCCGGAGTACGTCGACCACCTGCGGACCCTCATCAGAAAGCACGGCATCGAGGACCGGCTGGAGCTGGCGGGTCCGAAGCTGGGCCCGGCGCTCGACGCGAGTTACGCCACGGCCGACCTGATGGTCCTCACCTCCTACGCCGAGACGTACGGCATGGCGGTGACCGAGGCGCTGGCCCGGGGCATCCCGGTGCTGGCCACGGACGTCGGCGGGCTGCCGGAGGCGGTCGGCCGCGCTCCCGACGGCGGAGTGCCGGGCATCCTCGTCCCGCCGGAGAACCCCGCCGCCATCGCCGCCGAACTGCGGGGCTGGTTCGGCGAGGCGGACGTACGACGCCGCCTGAAGGCCGCCGCGCGCAGCCGCCGTGCCGCCCTCGACGGCTGGGCGACGACCGCACAGAGCCTGGCGGCGGTACTGCGCCGGCTCCCGACCGAACCCCGGAGGGCCGCATGACGAACCCGGCGACGACGACCCAGCAGAGCGGGGCGATCCCGGCACAACCCGGGCCGAGGGAGATCACGGGCGTGACGGGCGGCGTACGCGCGGGCGGCAAGCCCGGCCCTGGGCAGGCGGCCACGACGGGCGTCGCGGACGCGGCTCCCGCCGGGAACACGGGAACCCCGGGCCTGGGCTCCAGCGTGGAGTTCGTCCCGGGGTACGCCCCGGACGCCGTCATCCCCGGCGCCGGCCCCAGTGGCAGGCCCGGCTCGCGGCCCACCGTCAAACTGCGTGAGGCCGACCCGGACGACCCGCCCCGGTACGCGCCCGAGTGGCTGGAGCTGCGTGAGCCGGCCGATGCCGCCGCACGGGCGCACGACCTGCTCGACCCGCTGCGGATACGGCTCGCCAACCTGCCGGGCAAGTCGGGCGTCGTCATCCACGACCTGGGCTGCGGCACCGGCTCGATGGGCCGCTGGCTCGCACCCCGCCTGGACGGCGCCCAGCACTGGATCCTGCACGACCGCGACCCCTACCTGCTGCACTTCGCCGCCGTCTCCTCCCCGCGCTCGGCCGCCGACGGCAGCCGGGTCACCGTGGAGACGCGCCGGGGTGACGTCGCCCGTCTCACCCCGGACGCCCTGCAGGGCGCGTCCCTGGTGACGGCGTCGGCGCTGCTGGACGTCCTCACGCGCGAGGAGATCGACACGCTCGTCGCGGCGTGTGCCGGAGCCGGCTGCCCCGCCCTGCTGACGCTGTCCGTCGCCGGGCGCGTGGAACTGACCCCGTCCCACCCGCTGGACGCGGAGATCGCCCAGGCGTTCAACGACCACCAGCGTCGCGACGGCCTGCTCGGACCCGACGCGGTCACCGTGGCGGCCGAGGCGTTCTCCGAGCACGGGGCGACCGTGCGGCTGCACCCGAGCGCCTGGCGGCTCGGTCCCGAGCAGGCCCGGCTCACCGAGCAGTGGCTGCGCGGCTGGGTCGGCGCCGCCGTCGAGGAGCGCCCCGAACTGCGGGCCGAGGCCGACGTCTACCTGACCAACAGGCTGGCGGCCTGCGCGGCGGGCGAGCTGCGCGTCACCGTCCACCACGTCGACCTCCTCGCCCTGTCCCGCCCGGTGGGCGGAGCGTCATGAGCCCGCAGGCGACGGGAACGCGCCCGCCCACCACGCTCACCGAGCGCACCCGGCCGCAGGCGACCACCGGCGGCACCCGTGTGCCGGCGCCCTCCGGCCCGGTGGACGCGGCCCTGCCGTGTCCGGCCGTGGGCGACAGCAGCGAGCCCGCCGCCTCGGCCCCGTCCGGCCCCACGCGGACGGCCGAAGCCCCGGCGAACCGTGTCCGTACGGCCCTGGCCCGTCTCGGCTCCCCCAAGGTCCGCACGCACCTGGGCACGTTCGCCGGAATCGCCATCCTCGGCGTGCTGTTCTGGCGCCTCGGTACCGGCGTCTTCCTGGACGGGCTGCGACGGATCGACGGGATGTCGCTGCTGCTCGCGCTCGGCATCGGGCTCGTCACCACCGTGTGCAGCGCGTGGCGGTGGGCGATCGTGGCCCGGGGGCTCAGGATCCGGCTGCCGTTCGGGCCTGCCGTCGCCGACTACTACCGGGCCCTGTTCCTGAACGCGGCCCTGCCCGGCGGTGTCCTCGGCGACGTGCACCGGGCCGTGCGGCACGGGCAGAGCGAGGGCAACCTGCGGCGGGGCGTGAAGGCCGTCGTCCTCGAACGGACCGCCGGGCAGCTCGCGTTGTTCGCCGCCGGGGCCGTCGTCCTGCTGACCATGCCGTCCCCGGTGCTGACCCAGGCCCGGAACATCGCCCCGCTCGCGGCCCTGACCGCCCTGGGTGCGCTCGCCGTCGTTCTCGCCCTGCGCATGAACCGCGCGGCACCCTCGCCCCGCGGCCGTAAGCTGCGCGCGTTCCTCGCCGAGGCCCGCGAGGGGCTGCTGTCGCGACGGAACGGGCCCGGAGTGGTTGTCTCCTCAGTGGTCGTGCTGGCAGGTTACGTCGCGATGTTCGTCCTCGCCGCCCGGGTCGCCGGGACCGCCGCCTCCGTGGCCGTCCTGCTGCCCCTCGCCGTCCTCGCCCTGCTGGCGATGGGCCTGCCGCTGAACGTCGGCGGCTGGGGACCCAGGGAGGGCGTCACCGCCTGGGCGTTCGGGGCCGCGGGCCTGGGCGCGGGCCGGGGGCTCGCCGTCGCGGTCGTCTACGGCGTCCTCAGCCTCGTGGCGAGCCTGCCCGGCCTGATCGTGCTCGTCGCCCGCTGGTACGCGGGCCTGCGGGCCGGGCCCCGCGCGACCCCCGGGGCCCCGGCGCCCCAGGGGGACTACGCGTCGGAGGTCAGCATCGAGAAATACGCCCCGAAGGAATCCGCCAGGCTCGCCAGCAGTTGCTTCCCCTTTTCCGCCGAACCCAGCGAAGGACGGCCGATGACACCGGAATCGGTATAACCGGCCATGCCGAGGGTGAGCAGATGACGCCGGTCGTCAGCGACGAAATCGGAAGTCTCATAACCGGGTCGGAGCATTTCGGGATGAGCGTGCAGAAGGATGGAGGTCTCGATTTCCCCCGCGTGCATGTCGGTGAGCAGCGAGGTGACCACACCCGCCCGCTCGCGCGCCGCCTCCCAGTCCTCCGCGGCCGGGAAGAGCGCCATCCGCTCGCCGCGGGCGGAGGATTCCTGAACCACGTTGCCCAGCACGTAGTTGCCCCCGTGCCCGTTGACCACCACCAGGGCGTCGACACCGGACCGGCGCAGCGAAGCCGCAATGTCCCGTACCACCGCATGAAGGGTCACCGAGGAGATGCTGACGGTCCCCGGCCAGGCCGCGTGCTCGTGCGAGCACGAGATCGTCACCGGAGGAAGGAGGTGCACCGGATACGCGCCGGCTATCTCCCGCGCGACGGCACAGGCGACGAGTGTGTCGGTAGCCAACGGAAGATACGCGCCGTGCTGTTCGAAGCTCCCCACGGGAAGCACCGCGACCTGCCGTGAGACGCCGGCAGCTCGCGTCCGTACGTCTTCCGTGGTGTCCGCCGGCACCAGATCACTCATATCGTCACGGCCTTTCGTCTCTGCTTAGGAACTCGAGAATCATGACAGACAACATTGGCGTACTCGGCAAGAAGGCACCCCAGCGGACCGGCGTGGAACGCGTCGTGAATGCCCCCTTGCCCACCGTGTACGGGAAATTCCAGGCGATCGGCTACATGGACCACGACCGCGGTGACGAACAGGTCGCGCTGGTCTACGGCGAGATCGGCTCGGACGACGTCCTCATCCGGCTGCACTCGGAGTGCCTCACCGGCGACGCCTTCGGTTCCCAGCACTGCGAGTGCGGCGACCAGCTCGACGCGGCCCTGCGCGCGGTCGTCGCCGAGGGCGCCGGTGTCGTGGTCTACCTCAGAGGGCACGAAGGCCGTGGCATCGGCCTGCTCGGCAAGCTGCGCGCGATGGCCCTGCAGGCGGAGGGCCTGGACACGGTCGAGGCCAATCTCGCCCTCGGCCTGCCCGTGGACGCCCGCGACTACGGTGTCGCCGCACGGATCCTGGAGGACCTGGGTGTGCGGTCCGTGCGCCTGATGTCGAACAACCCGCGCAAGCGCGAGGCGCTGGTGGACCACGGCATCACCGTCGCCGAGCAGGTGCCGCTGCTCATACCGCCGTGCGAGAACAACATCACCTATCTGCGCACCAAGCGGGAGCGCCTGGACCATCACCTGCCCCACCTGGACGCGGTGGTCAGCTCCTCCTGACCGCTACGGCCGGTTCCGGTTCCCTGACGTGACCTGGGCGGATCCGTACGCGACCCGGAGGCGGGCCGCGTACGCTTCGTGGACGTCCGCCCCAGAAGCGTCGGCCCTCGGCGGCCGACGCCTCACGCCGGAGGCCCACCTGGTATGACCGAGCTCCATCTGTGGCTGCGCCACGAGGCCCGCACGACCGAGCGACGCACTCCGATCGTGCCCGACGACGCCCGGCGGCTCGTCGGGCACGGAGTGGAACTGACCGTCGAGGAGTCCCCGCAGCGGGTCTTCCCGATCGAGGAGTACGAGGCGGCCGGCTGCCGGGTCGCGCCCGCGGGTTCCTGGGCCGCGGCGCCGCGGGACGCCGTCGTGCTCGGCCTGAAGGAACTGCCCGGCGATCCGGTCGAACTGACGCACCGGCACATCTTCTTCGGCCACGCCTACAAGGGCCAGCCGGGCGCGGCGGACCTGCTGGGCCGGTTCGCCGCCGGGGGCGGGGCGCTGTTCGACCTGGAGTACCTGGTGGACGACGCCGGGCGGCGCCTCGCGGCCTTCGGTTTCTGGGCCGGCTATCTGGGCGCCGCCCTCGCCGTGCTCCGCCACCGCGGCCGGCTGCACGCACCGCTGACCCCGACCACCAAGGAAGACCTGGACGAGACACTGAAGCCGGACGCGGCCGACGCCGCGTTCACCGGCCTCGTCATCGGCGCTCTCGGCCGCAGCGGCCGAGGAGCCCGCACGGCCTTCGCCACCGCCGGCGCCGACCCGACCTGCTGGGACCTCGCCGAAACCCGCGACCTCGACCGCGCCGCCCTGCTGCGGCACGACGTGATGGTCAACGCGGTGCTCGCCACCACCCCCGTCCCGCCCTTCCTGCGCCCACAGGACCTCGACGCCCCCGACCGCCGCCTGCGCACCCTGTGCGACGTCACCTGCGACGTCGGATCCCCGCTCAACGTCCTGCCGGTGTACGACGACACCACCTCCTGGGAGGATCCGGTACGCCGGTTGCGTGACGATCCCCCGCTCGACCTGATCGCCATCGACAACCTGCCCTCCCTGCTGCCGCTGGAGTCCAGCACCGACTTCTCGGCCGCCCTGGTACCCCACCTGCTCGACTTCGGCGTGTCCGGGGCCTGGGGGCGCTGCCTGGACCGGTTCCGTGCCGCGTCCCGCGCCCACGGCCTCGACAAGGGGGAGTCCCTTGACCACTGAACCGGCACCGGCGAGCGGCACCGTCCACTGGATAGGCGCCGGCCTGTCCACGGGCAGCGGTCTCGCCGCGCTGTGCGGTACCGCCGGGCGGGTACGGCTCTGGCACCGCACCGAGAGCCGCGCCGCCGACGCCCTCGGCAGGCTGGGTCTCGCCGGCCGGGCCGAGCCCCGCGCGTACACGCTGTCCGGGCTCGCCGCCGAACTCGCCCCGGGCGACGTCGTCGTGTCGATGCTGCCGGCGACGGAGCACGCTCCGCTCCTCGCCGAGTGCGTACGGCAGGGCGTGCACTTCGCGTGCTCCAGCTATGTCTCGGAGGCGGTGCTGGAACAGGTGCCCGCCGCCCGGAAGGCCGGCCTCGTCGTCCTCACCGAGGCCGGACTGGACCCGGGCATCGACCACCTGTTCGCCCACGCCCTGGTGGCCCGGGCCCGGGAGGCGATCGGCGACGGGACGCCGGCGTCTTACACCTTCACGTCGTACTGCGGCGGTGTCCCCGCCGTCCCGAACGACTTCACGTACCGTTTCAGCTGGGCTCCCGCGGGTGTCCTGAACGCCCTGCGCTCCCCGGCCCGTTACCTCGAGGGTGGTGTGGAGGCCGTCGCGGAGCGGCCCTGGGAGGCGACCCGGCGGCATGTCGTCGACGGGGAGACCTTCGAGGTCTACCCCAACCGCGACAGCGTCCCCTTCGTCGCGCAGTACGGGCTGCCGGACGCCTGGACGCCGCACACGTTCGTCCGCGGCACCCTGCGGCTGGAGGGCTGGCTGCGCGCCTGGGACGGCGTCTTCGAGGAGCTGAGGACCGGCGACGACGCCCGGATCGCCGCGCTGGCCCGGGAGTTGGCAGCCGCGTATCCCACCGGGGACGACGACCGTGACCGGGTGGTCCTGGCCGTGTCGCTGGACGTGCGCGCCGAGTCGGGGCGCACGTGGCAGGGCGGTTACCTCCTCGACCTGGTGGGCGACGCAGAGGAGAGCGCGATGGCCCGCTGTGTCTCACGGACCCTCGCCCTCGGTGTCCGTCACGTCCTGAACGGCTCCCTGCCGCCCGGCCTGAACCGCGCCGCGGGGACGGCTGCCCGGTCCGAGCAGTGGCTGCGTGAACTCGCTCAGGAGAAAGTGGAGTTCACTCTGCGCGTGAACCGGTAGCGGACCTTCGGTCCGTCAGGGCCTCATGGATGAGCCGCTTGAGGTCCTTGAAGACCGTGTGGGAGGTCCGGGGCCGCACCTGTGTCATGAACTGCACCGTCAGGTCGCGGCCCGGATCGACCCAGAACGTCGTCGTGGCCACCCCGCTCCAGCCGAAGGCGCCGAGCCCGGACGGGACGAGGGTGCGGGACGGGTCGATCACCACGGAGCAGTTGAGGCCGAAGCCGAGCCCCTCGTTGCCGGGCTCGTCGTGGGCGGGGCGGCTGCCGAAGGCCCGCAGGTCGGCGCCGCCGGGCAGGTGGTTGCGGGTCATCAGCTCCACGGTCCCCGGTTCGAGCAGCCGCACCCCGTCCAGTTCGCCCCGGCGGCGCAGCAGTTCCATGAAGCGGTGGTAGTCGTGGGCCGAGCACACCATGCCGCCGCTGCCCGACAGGAACCGCGGCCGGCCGCGCAGCGGCAGCCCCGGGATCGGCTCGATGCCGCCGCCCTCCTTCTCCCCGTACATCTCCGCCAGCCGGGGCGCCTGTGCGTCCGTGACGTGGAAGCCCGCGTCCGTCATGCCGAGCGGTCCGAAGACGCGCTCGGCGCAGAACACGTCGAGCGGCTGCCCGGACACGACCTCGATGATCCGGCCCAGGACGTTGCTGGCCACCGAGTAGTTCCACTCGGTGCCCGGCTCGAACTGCAGCGGCAGACTCGCGTACACCTCGATGGTCTCGGCCAGGTCCGCACCCGGCGCCACCGACGACTCCAGGCCGGCCTCGCGGTACAGGGCATCGACAGGGTGGGTGTGGTAGAAGCCGAAGGTCAGACCCGAGGTGTGGGTCATCAGATGCCGGACGAGGATCGGTCCGTCGGCCGGGCGGGTCTCGACGTCCGCCCCTTTGCCGCCGACGTAGACCCGCGGCTCGGCGAAGGCGGGCAGATGGTCGGCGACCGGGTCGTCCAGCGAGAGCCGGCCCTCCTCGACCAGCAGCAGCGCGGCGACCGCGGTGACCGGCTTCGTCATGGAGTACACCCGCCACAGCGTGTCGGGCTCGACCGGCAGCCCGGCCGCGATGTCGCGCAGGCCGTGGGCCGTGAGGTGGGCGACGCGTCCGGCCCGGGCGACGGACACGAGGAATCCCGGCAGACGCCCCTCGTCGACCAGCCGGGCGAAGGTCCGGTCCAGGCGGTCCAGCACTTGCGGATCCAGCCCCGCCTCACCCGGATCGACCTCTTGTCGCAGCTGTGCCATGGCTCGTCTCCCGTCGCGCTGTCGAGGTGAGATCCGGCATACCCCGCCCGGACCGCCTCAGACCCCATGGTGGTGCAGGAACGGTTCGTGACCGCGGGGGGAACACGCGAGCGGGGGCCTTAGGGCCCCGGACGCAGGACCGATGGCCGATGGTCCGGCGGCGGCCGGGTTCGTAGGCTCGGGGCATCGCCGAGGCCAGGACGCCAGGAGAAGAGGTCGCCATGCCCGTGAACGGTCGCAGCCACATCCGTATCGCCCGTCCCTCCAGGGACCTCGCGGCGGCCGAGCGGTTCTGGGGCACAGGGCTGGGTCTCGGTGTGCTGTGGCGGGCGGAGGGCGGCCACGCACCCGGCGAGCACGACCTGCTGATGCTCGGCTGGCCCGACGCCGACTGGCACCTGGAACTCGTCCACGAGCCCGCCCGCCCGGTCGAGCCCCGCCCCACGGAGGAGGACCTGCTGGTGGTCTACGTGGACGGCCCCGTCCCGGACGACCTCGTCGCCCGCCTGGAGCAGCACGGCGGAAAAAGGGTCGAGTCACCCAACCCCTACTGGAACGAGTGGGGAGTCACGATCCAGGATCCGGACGGCTACCGCCTGGTCCTGTGCCGCAGGGCATGGTCCAACGGCTGAACAGGCGGCCCCTGAGCGGCGCGGGGAACTGCGCGACCAGCCCCCCACACACCCGCCCGATCCCTCAGGCCGCCACCTTGTCCCGCTGCACATCCCCGAGTCCGGGACGTTCCCCCAGCGACTCCGTAGGAAGCCGGTGGGTCTCCCGCGCCGACAGCGCGGCGATCACCGGCGGCACGCACAACGCCGCGGTGAACAGCCCCACCGCCGACCAGTCGTCGCCCCCGGGCCCGGCGATCCGCGCCGCGAACGTCACCGCGAACCCGGCCGCCGCGAAACCGATCTGGGTGCCGATGGCCACCCCGGACAGCCGGACACGGGTCGCGAACATCTCGCCGTAGAAGGCGGGCCACACGCCGTTCGCGGCGCTGTAGACCACGCCGAAGCAGAGGACGCCCGTCAGGAGAGTGAGCGGGTAGGAGCCGGTGGAGACAGCCCACAGGTAAAGGAACATCGTCACCGCGCTGCCGGCCGCGCCGATCAGGAACACCGGGCGGCGCCCGATCCGGTCGGACAGCGTCGCCCACAGCGGGATCGCGGCGAGCGCGACGACGTTGGCCAGGGCGCTCACCCACAGCATGGCCGTACGCGACATGCCGACCGCGTCGCTCGTGGCGTACGCCAGCGCCCACACCGTGAAGATCGTGCTGACCGAGGCGATCAGCGCGCCCGCGATCACCCGCAGCACATCCGCCCAGTGCTCGCGCGCCAGCACGGCGAGGGGCAGCTTCACGACTCCCTCCCGCGCTGCCTGCCGGGCGAAGGCCGGCGTCTCGTCCAGCTTGCGGCGGATGACGTAGCCGACGACGGCGACCGCGACGCTCAGCCAGAACGGCAGTCGCCAGCCCCACGACAGCAGCTGGTCCTCGGGCAGCGCCGCGACGGGAATGAAGACCAGCGTGGCCAGCAGCTGGCCGCCCTGCGTGCCGCTGAGGGTGAAGCTGGTGAAGAAGCCGCGCCGGCCCGGCGGCGCGTGCTCCAGCGTCATGGAGTTGGCGCTGGCCTGCTCACCCGCCGCGGAGATGCCCTGCAGCACGCGGCACAGCACCAGCAGGGCCGGGGCGAGCGCGCCGACCTGGTCGCGGGTCGGCAGACAGCCGATGAGGAACGTCGACAGGCCCATCAGCATCAGCGTGAAGACCATGATCTTCTTACGGCCGACCCGGTCGCCGAAGTGCCCGAGCACCAGCGCGCCCAGCGGGCGGGCCGCGTACGCGACACCGAACGTGGCGAGCGACAGCAGGGTCGCCGTGGCCGGGTCGGACTCGTCGAAGAACACCTCGGGGAAGATCAGCGCGGCGGCGCTGCCGTAGATGAAGAAGTCGTAGTACTCCAGGGCGCTGCCGATCCAGGCGGCGGTCGCGGCTTTCCTGGGCTGACCGGGCGGGGCGGCGGGCCCTTCGGGCACGGCGGGGACGGACACGGCGGCTCCTTGAGGGACTCCGCCACAGGCGGAGTGAGAAGAACGGCGAGAAGTGGGGCGTGCCGGATCGCGGCTAATTAACCCACTGGGTAGTTAGTAGGCGATGGCCAGTGATGCTGCGCTCGCGTGCCGCCGGTGTCAAGGGGTCGCGCGCCGCGCGTTCAGGGGGCCGTGCGCTCCGCCGTCAGGTACGCGATCACCATGTCGCCCAGCATCGCGCGGTAGTGCGCACGCTGCGCCCCGTCGAGCAGGTCGCGGCCGAACAGGGCGCCGAAGGTGTGCCGGTTGGCGACCCGGAAGAAGCAGAAGGAGGAGATCATCGCGTGCAGGTCGACGGCGTCGACGTCGGCCGTGAACAGGCCCGACTCCTGGCCCGACGCCAGGATCCGGCGGATCACGTCCAGAGCCGGGGAGCCGATCCTCCCGAGCATCTCGGAGCCGGCGATGTGCTGCGCCTCGTGGATGTTCTCGATGCTGACCAGGCGGATGAAGTCGGGGTGCCGCTCGTGGTGGTCGAAGGTCAGCTCGGCCAGGCGCCGGATGGCCGCGACCGGGTCCAGATGGTCGACGTCCAGCCGCTGCTCGGCCTCCCGGATCACGCCGTACGCGCGTTCCAGCACCGCTGTGAAGAGTTGCTCCTTGCCTCCGAAGTAGTAGTAGATCATCCGCTTCGTGGTGCGGGTGCGGGCGGCGATCTCGTCGACCCGGGCCCCGTCGTAGCCGGCCCGGGCGAACTCCTGCGTGGCGACGTCGAGGATCTCGGCCCGGGTGCGTACGGCGTCACGGATGCGCTCGCCGGGTCGTGCCGGTTCTTCGACGCTGGTCATCAGGTTCCTTCAGGCTCGGGGGCCGGTGCCGGTGATTCTAGAAGCAGGGGCCCGTTCGCCCGTCGGGTCTTCCCGAGTCCGTGCTCGACTGATATAGCTAACGTACTGGTTCGTACATTAGTGAGCCGCTCGGGAGGCGCGCGTGCCCAAGGAGTCGTATCTCGTCGGACTGATCGGTTCCGGCATCGGCCCGTCACTCAGCCCGGCGCTGCACGAGCGGGAGGCCGACCGCCAGGGCCTGCGCCTGGTGTACCGCCTGATCGACATCGACACCCTCGGGGTGCCGCCCGCGGGGGTCGGTGACCTGCTGCGGGCCGCCCGCGACCTGGGCTTCGACGGGCTCAACATCACGCACCCCTGCAAGCAGCTCGTCATCGAGCACCTGGACGCGCTCGCCCCGCAGGCCGAGGCGCTGGGCGCGGTCAACACCGTCGTCTTCGAGGACGGCCGGGCCGTCGGCCACAACACGGACGTCACCGGCTTCGCCGCGTCCTTCGCGCGCGGGCTGCCCGACGCGCCGCTGGAGCGGGTCGTGCAGCTGGGCGCCGGAGGCGCGGGAGTGGCCGTCGCCCAAGCCACGCTCACCCTCGGCGCCGGGCGGGTCACCGTCGTCGACGCCGTGCCCGAGCGGGCCGCGGCCCTCGCCGCAGCCCTGAACCGGACCTTCGGCCAGGGCCGGGCGGCCGCTGCCACGCCGGACCGGCAGGCCGAGCTGCTCGCCCGGGCCGACGGCATCGTGCACGCCACCCCCACCGGCATGGCCGCCCACCCCGGCCTGCCCCTGCCCGCCGAGCTGCTCCACCCCGGCCTGTGGGTGGCCGAGGTGGTCTACCGTCCGCTGGAGACCGAACTGCTGCGCACCGCACGAGCCCTGGGCTGCGCCACACTCGACGGTGGTGGCATGGCCGCTTTCCAGGCCGCAGACGCGTTCCGCCTGTTCACCGGCCGGGAACCCGGCGCCGCGCGGATGCTGGCGGACCTGACCGAACTGGCCGGGGCCGTCGGAGCTCCGAACTAGAGAGAGGTACCGACGTGCGTACGTCCATCGCCACCGTCTCCCTCAGCGGCTCCCTCACCGGGAAACTCGACGCCGCCGCCCGGGCCGGCTTCGACGGGGTGGAGATCTTCGAGAACGACCTGCTGGCCTGCCCCCTCACCCCCGAGGACATCCGCGCCCGCTGCGCCGACCTCGGGCTGAGCATCGACCTCTACCAGCCGATGCGCGACATCGAGGCCGTCCCCGAGGCGGAGTTCGCCCGGAACCTGCGGCGGGCCCGGCACAAGTTCGAGCTGATGCGCCGGCTCGGCGCCGACACGGTCCTCGTCTGCTCCAGCGTCTCCCCGCAGGCGGTGGACGACGACGCCCTCGCCGCGGAGCAGCTGAGCCGGCTCGCCGACCTGGCGGCGGAGTCCGGCATCCGGGTCGCCTACGAGGCGCTCGCCTGGGGGCGGCACGTCAGTACGTACGACCACGCCTGGCGCATCGTCGAGACGGCCGGTCACCCCGCGCTCGGCACCTGCCTGGACAGCTTCCACATCCTCTCGCGCGGCTCGGACCCCAAGGGCATCGCGGACATCCCCGGCGAGAAGATCTTCTTCCTCCAGCTCGCCGACGCCCCGCTGCTCGCCATGGACGTCCTGCAGTGGAGCCGCCACTACCGCTGTTTCCCCGGCCAGGGCGGCTTCGACGTGGCGGGGCTGGTGCGGCAGGTGCTGGCCACCGGCTACGACGGCCCGCTCTCCCTGGAGGTCTTCAACGACGTCTTCCGCCAGGCCGAGGCCGGACCGACCGCCGTCGACGCCCGGCGCTCCCTGCTGGTCCTCCAGGAGACGGTGGGCAGGGCACCCCTGCCCGACCCCGTCGTTCCCACCGGCGTCGCCTTCGCCGAGCTGGTCACACCCGACGCCGAACCCCTCGCCGCCCTGCTCGGCGCCCTGGGCTTCACCCGCACAGCCCGCCATCGCGGCAAGCCCGTCGCCTTGTGGGAGCAGGGCGAGGCCCGGATCTTGGTCAACACCGGCACCGCCGTCCGCCGCGACGGCACCCGGCTCGCCGCGATCGGGCTGGAGTCACCGGACCCTGCCGGAGCCGCTGGGCGCGCCGAGGCCCTGCTCGCGCCCGTACTGCCGCGACGCCGCGCGCCGCAGGACGCCCCGCTGGACGCGGTGGCCGCCCCCGACGGCACGGAACTGTTCTTCTGTGCCACCGGCCGCCCCGAACTGCCCGACTGGCGGGCCGACTTCGAGAACACCGGCCTGTCCCCGGCACCGGTCGGCATCCGGGGCATCGACCACCTCGCCCTCACTCAGCCCTGGCACCACTTCGACGAGGCGGCCCTCTTCCACCGGGGCGTGCTCGGCCTGCACGCCCAGGAGAGCGTGGACGTCGCCGACCCCTACGGGCTGATGCGCAGCCGTGCCGTCACCAATTCCGACGGCAGCGTGCGGATCGCCCTCACCGTCGGCGCCGCGCCCACCGACGACACCGTCCACGCCCAGCACATCGCCCTGGCCACCGACGACGTGGTCGCCGCGGCCCGCCGGTTCCGGGAGGCGGGCGGCAGCCTGCTACCGGTGCCCGCGAACTACTTCGACGACCTCGCCGCCCGCTTCGAGTTCGCCGACGGTGAGCTGGAGACCTACCGTGAGCTCGGCATCCTCTACGACCGCGACGCCCACGGCGTCTTCCGCCACTGCTACACCCGCACCGTCGGACGCGTCTTCTTCGAACTGGTCCAGCGTGACGGTGCCGGCGGCGGCTACCGGGGCTACGGCGCCGCCAACGCCCCGGTGCGGCTCGCCGCGCAGCACACGGCGCGGGCCCTCACTGGCGGCTGACGGTCCGGGTGATGCCGGTGACGACGGTGGTGGCGAGGATCCAGCCCATGAGCACGAGGGAGTAGGAGAGCCACTGGTAGCCGCCGGTGGGGGCGAAGGCGGCCTCCTGCCCGAAGGAGATGACCGGAAGCAGCAGGTCGAGGGTGTAGAAGACCGGGTTGAACGGCGGTGCCTCGCCCGGCTTCAGCGGCGCCGGATGGTGCAGCGCGTAGACGAGTGA
This sequence comes from Streptomyces sp. NRRL B-1140, assembly GCF_001280065.1. Lineage (GTDB taxonomy): Bacteria > Actinomycetota > Actinomycetes > Streptomycetales > Streptomycetaceae > Streptomyces. The sequence goes on along the minus strand of NZ_LGEA01000148.1, from coordinate 169,471 downwards.
GCCCGCCGTCAGCAACGACACCAGCCAGCCCGCGGCCCGCAGGGGGCGGAAGCCGTAGCCGACGGTGGCGTCCTGCACATGACCCCACAGCCTGCCGTACCAGGGCAGGGTGGCGCGCCTGCGGCGCTGTTTGGCGAGCTGGACGAGGCGGGCGGCGGGGTCGTCGCCGATCCTGCGGTAGGCGGCGGTCAACTGCTCGTAGGCGTGCGGGACGTACCCCTCGCCGTCCCGTTCCAGCATCGTCAGCCGTCGCTCGGCCGGCTCGTGCGGGGTGAGGGAGGTGTAGACGAGGCTGTTGAGCAGGACCTCGTCGGGAACCACCTCCGGCTCCAGGAACAGCACGTCCATCTGGGCGCGGCGGAGGTTGAGGGTGCCCTCCACCCGAGACCCCCCACGCAGCCAGAGTTCGCCGACGGTGCAGCTGCTGGCCCGCAGCGCCGCGTCCCCCGGATTGGCCAGGCGTGCGTGCGACAGGTCGAGACGGCCCGCTATGCGGGCGCCACGCAGGCCGATCCAGCCCAGCACGTCCGCCTCGCGCATCCTGACGTCGCCCTCCACCGTGAGGGTCTCCGCGTCGAGGGCGACCGCGCCGGCACCGGCTTTCAGGCGCGCCCCGTTGAGGTCGATCGTGCCGGCCACGGTCGCGCCCGACAGCCGTATCTCGCCGTGCGTGCGCAGCCTCGGCGCCGACAGACCGTCCCCGATGGTCACATGGTTGAGCTGGAGTGCCGGCTGACCGGCCGGCGGTTCGCCGATGTCGGCCCCGTCCAGGAACAGCGCGCCCGAGATCTGCGCACCGCCGAGCCGCACGGGCCCGCCGAACCGGCAGTCCGACATGCGCAGCACACCGTCCACGCGCAGGGTGGCGGCGTCCAGGCCGGGCAGGACCGAGCCGCGCAGGTTCAGCTGGCGCGGCCGCGCCGCGTACAGCACGGGTACGTCCTCGAAGAAGCAGTCGCTGAGACGCACGGCGTGGTCGATGCCGGCGTACTGGAGGTTCAGCACCCCGGTGATCCGCGCGCCGGCCAGCCGGAGGGCGGCGGTCTCCCCCTCCTCCTGCGGCGCGCTCAGCAGCAGTGCCCGCACCACGGCCGCCCGTACGGTCCGTTCGGGTCCCCAGTCCGCGCCCTGGGCCGGGTCCTCGTCCGCCGACTCCCGGAAGTCCACGTCCTGCCCCCGCGGGAAGGCGCGCCACACCCGCTCCTCGGCGGGCGTCATGTCGTCGATCTCCATCAGCCGGGACTCTGACGTGCCCGGCCGGAGGTGTCAACTCACCTCCGGCCGGGGCTCGTTACGCCCGGGTGTTCCACTCCGCGATCACCGGCCGGCCGTGCTCGGCCGACAGCCGGCACACCGTCCCGGTCTCCAGCCGGAACAGCCGTCCCTCCGCCGGGGACAGGCCCAGCCGGCGGGCCGTCAGTACACGGAGGAAGTGGCCGTGCGCCACCAGCATCACGTCCCCGTCGGGCAGTGACTTCTCCGCCCGGGCCAGCACCCGGTCGGCCCGTTCACCGACCTCCTCGGGGGACTCGCCAGGCTCGCCGTCGGGGCCGGGCGGGCCCCCGTCGGTCCACAGGTCCCAGTCGGGGCGGGTGCGGTGGATCTCCTCGGTGGTGACGCCCTCGTAGGCGCCGTAGTGCCACTCGTGCAGGTCCGCGTCCCGCACGGTCCCGGTCAGGCCCGCGAGCTCGGCGGTGCGCACCGCGCGGCCGAGCGGGCTGGTGAGGACCAGCGCGAAGGAGCGGTCCGCGAGGAGCGGGGCGAGCGAGGCGGCCTGCTCCTCACCGTGCGGGGTGAGGGGCAGGTCGGTGAAGCTGGTGTGCTGTCCGCTCCGGCTCCACTCCGTCTCGCCGTGGCGGACCAGCAGCAGATCACCCACGTCCTACGCCTTCTTCGCGGACTCGACGGCGTGGCCGCCGAACTGGTTGCGCAGCGCCGCGATCATCTTCATCTGCGGCGAGTCGTCCTGCCGGGAGGCGAACCGGGAGAAGAGGGAGGCGGTGATCGCGGGCAGCGGCACGGAGTTGTCGATCGCGGCCTCCACCGTCCAGCGTCCCTCACCGGAGTCCTGGGCGTAACCCCGCAGTTCCTCCAGGTGCTCGTCCTCGTCCAGCGCGTCGACCGCCAGATCGAGCAGCCAGGAGCGGATGACGGTGCCCTGCTGCCAGGAGCGGAACACCTCACGGACGTTGTCCACCGAGTCCACGGCCTCCAGCAGCTCCCAGCCCTCGGCGTAGGCCTGCATCATCGCGTACTCGATGCCGTTGTGGACCATCTTGGCGAAGTGCCCGGCCCCGACTTTGCCCGCGTGGACGTAGCCGTACGGGCCCTCCGGCTTGAGCGCCTCGAAGATCGGCAGCAGCCGGTCGACGGTCTCCTTCTCTCCGCCGACCATCAGGGCGTAGCCGTTCTTCAGGCCCCACACGCCGCCGGAGACGCCCGCGTCGACGAAGCCGATGCCGCGCTTGGCCAGCTCCTCGGCGTGCTTCTCGTCGTCCGTCCAGCGGGAGTTGCCGCCGTCGACCACCGTGTCGTAGGGCTTCAGCAGGCCCGCGAGCTGGTCGATGACGTGCTGGGTGGGCTCGCCGGCCGGGACCATGACCCAGACCGTGCGAGGCGCTTCCAGCTGGTTGACGAGGTCGGCCAGGCTGCTCGCGTCCGACTTCTCGGGATCGGTGTCGTAACCGATGACGGTGTGGCCGGCGTTGCGCAGGCGCTCGCGCATGTTGCCGCCCATCTTGCCGAGACCCACAAGACCGATCTGCATGTCAGTTCACTTCCCGAAGTTTGCGGTAGGCGGCCACCAGGGCGGCCGTGGACGGGTCGAGACCGGGGACGTCGGCGCCCTCGGTCAGGGCGGGCTCGACGCGCTTGGCGAGCACCTTGCCGAGTTCGACGCCCCACTGGTCGAAGGAGTCGATGTTCCACACGGCGCCCTGCACGAACACCTTGTGCTCATAGAGGGCGATCAGCTGGCCGAGGACCGACGGGGTCAGTTCGGTGGCCAGGATCGTCGTGGTGGGGTGGTTGCCCCGGAAGGTGCGGTGCGGCACCTGCTCCTCGGGCACGCCCTCCGCGCGCACCTCCTCGGCGGTCTTGCCGAAGGCGAGAGCCTGCCCCTGCGCGAACAGGTTGGCCATCAGCAGGTCGTGCTGCGCCTTCAGCTCGTCGCTCAACTCGGCGACGGGCCGGGCGAAGCCGATCAGGTCGGCGGGGATGAGCTTGGTGCCCTGGTGGATCAACTGGTAGTAGGCGTGCTGCCCGTTGGTGCCGGGCGTGCCCCACACCACCGGCCCGGTCTGCCACTCCACCGGGTTGCCGTCGCGGTCGACCGACTTGCCGTTGGACTCCATGTCGAGCTGCTGGAGGTAGGCGGTGAACTTCGACAGGTAGTGGCTGTAGGGCAGGACGGCGTGCGACTGGGCGTCGTGGAAGTTGCCGTACCAGATGCCCAGCAGGCCCAGCAGGAGCGGGGCGTTGGCCTCGGCGGGGGCGTTGCGGAAGTGCTCGTCGACGATGCGGAAGCCGTCGAGCATCTCCCGGAAGCGGTCCGGGCCGATCGCGATCATCAGGGACAGGCCGATCGCGGAGTCGTACGAGTAGCGGCCGCCGACCCAGTCCCAGAACTCGAACATGTTGTCGACGTCGATGCCGAAGCCGGCGACCTTCTCCGCGTTGGTCGACAGCGCGACGAAGTGCTTCGCCACCGCCTTCTCGTCGCCGCCCAGGCCCTTCAGCAGCCAGGAACGCGCGGAGGTGGCGTTGGTGATCGTCTCGATCGTGGTGAACGTCTTGGACGCGACGATGAACAGCGTCTCCGCCGGGTCCAGGTCGCGCACCGCCTCGTGCAGGTCCGAGCCGTCCACGTTCGACACGAAGCGGAACGTCAGATCCCGGTCGGTGAACGGACGCAGCGCCTCGTAGGCCATCGCCGGGCCGAGGTCGGAGCCGCCGATGCCGATGTTGACGACGTTGCGGATGCGCCTGCCGGTGTGGCCGGTCCACTCCCCGGAGCGCACCCGGTCAGCGAAGGCGGCCATCTTGTCGAGCACGGCGTGCACGGCCGGGACGACGTTCTCGCCGTCGACCTCGATCACGGCGTCCCGCGGGGCGCGCAGCGCGGTGTGCAGCACGGCCCGGTTCTCGGTGGTGTTGATCTTCTCTCCGCGGAACATGGCGTCCCGCAGCCCGAACACGTCGGTGGCCGCGGCCAGCTCCTGCAGCAGGGCCAGTGTCTCGTCGGTGACCAGGTGCTTGGAGTAGTCGATCCGCAGGTCGCCCACCCGGACGACCATGCGCTCGGCGCGCCCCGGGTCCGTGTCGAACAGCTCGCGCAGGTCCGGCTGCGGCAGGGCGTCCCTGCGGTGGTCCTCCAGTGCGGTCCACTCGGGCCGCCGTGTGAGCAGGGGGGAGTCAGACATGAGCAGGGGTCTCCTCGGTCGCCTCGCCGTTCAGGGCGATGGCGTACATCTCGTCCGCGTCGAGGCGCCGCAGCTCCTCGGCGATCAGCTCGGAGGTCGCGCGGACCTTCAGCGCGAGGGTGCGCGAGGGCTGGCCCGGCAGGGTCAGCGTGGCCAGCGGCCCCTCGGGGCGGTCGATGACGATCTCGCCGTGCTCGGTGCCCAGGCGCACGGCGGTCACGACCGGCCCGGCGGTGACCACGCGGTCCACCCGTACGTGCAGCCGCGCCTCCAGCCAGCGGGCCAGCAGCTCGGCGGCCGGGTTCTCCGCCTCGGCCTCCACCGCCGCCGAGACGATCCGCGCCCGGGCCTGGTCCAGGGCAGCGGCCAGCATCGAACGCCAGGGCGTCAGCCGGGTCCAGGCCAGGTCGGTGTCACCGGGCGCGTAGGCGCGGACCCGGGCCTGGAGCGTCTCCAGCGGGTTCTCGACGGCGTACAGGTCGGTGATCCGCCGCTGGGCCAGCGCGCCGAGCGGGTCCTTCGAGGGCACTTCGGGGGCGTCCACCGGCCACCACACCACCACCGGCGCGTCCGGCAGCAGCAGCGGCAGCACCACCGAGTCGGCGTGCTCGGACACCTCGCCGTAGGTCCGGAGGATCACCGTCTCCCCGGTGCCCGCGTCGGCGCCCACCCGGACCTCGGCGTCCAGCCGGGAGGACTGGCGGTCGCGGGGGGTGCGGGCGTGCCGCTTGATGACGACCAGGGTGCGCGAGGGGTGCTCGTGCGAGGCCTCCTCGGCCGCCTTGATCGCGTCGTAGGCGTTCTCCTCGTCCGTGACGATCACCATCGTCAGGACCATGCCCACGGCGGGCGTGCCGATGGCGCGGCGGCCCTGCACCAGCGCCTTGTTGATCTTGCTTGCCGTGGTGTCGGTCAGGTCGATCTTCATGGCCTGCGCCAGCTCCGTCCGTCTCGTGCGAGCATCTCGTCGGCTTCCTCGGGTCCCCAGCTGCCCGAGGCGTACTGCGCGGGCCTGCCGTGCGTGGCCCAGTACTGCTCGATCGGGTCGAGGATCTTCCAGGACTCTTCCACTTCCTGGTGACGGGGGAACAGGTTGGCGTCGCCCAGGAGCACGTCAAGGATCAGCCGTTCGTACGCCTCGGGGCTCGATTCGGTGAAGGACTCGCCGTAGGCGAAGTCCATCGTGACGTCCCGGATCTCCATCGACGTCCCGGGCACCTTCGAGCCGAAGCGGACCGTCATGCCCTCGTCCGGCTGGACGCGGATGACGATCGCGTTGGAGCCGAGCTCCTCGGTGGCGGTGGAGTCGAAGGGGGAGTGCGGGGCCCGCTGGAAGACCACCGCGATCTCCGTCACCCGGCGGCCGAGGCGCTTGCCGGTACGCAGGTAGAAGGGGACGCCGGCCCAGCGGCGGTTGTCCACCTGGAGCCTGATCGCGGCGTAGGTGTCGGTCGTGGAGGAGGGGTCGATGCCGTCCTCCTCCAGATAGCCGCGCACCTTCGCGCCGCCCTGCCAGGCTGCCGCGTACTGCCCGCGCACGGTGTTCGCCCCGAGGTCCTGCGGAAGCCGCACGGCCTTGAGGACCTTCAGCTTCTCGGTGAGCAGCGAGGGGGCGTCGAAGGCGGCCGGTTCCTCCATCGCGGTGAGCGCCATGAGCTGGAGCAGGTGGTTCTGAATGACGTCCCGGGCGGCGCCGATGCCGTCGTAGTACCCGGCCCGGCCACCGATGCCGATGTCCTCCGCCATCGTGATCTGCACGTGGTCGACGTACGACCGGTTCCAGATCGGCTCGAACATCTGGTTGGCGAAGCGCAGCGCCAGGAGGTTCTGGACGGTCTCCTTGCCGAGGTAGTGGTCGATGCGGAAGACCTGCTCCGGATCGAACACGTCGTGCACGATGCGGTTGAGCTCCTCGGCCGACGTCAGGTCGTGCCCGAACGGCTTCTCGATGACCGCGCGCCGCCAGGAACCCTCGGGGGCGCTCGCCAGCTTGTGCTTCTTCAGCTGCTGGACGACCTTGGGGAAGAACTTCGGCGGCACCGACAGGTAGAAGGCGTAGTTGCCGCTGGTGCCCCGGGAGGCGTCCAGCTCCTCGACCGCGGAGCGCAGCTGCTTGAACGCCGTGTCGTCGTCGAAGTCGCCGGGGATGAACCGCATGCCCTCGGCGAGCTGCTGCCAGACCTCCTCGCGGAACGGGGTCCGGGCGTGCTCGCGGACCGCGTCGTGCACGACCTGCGCGAAGTCCTGGTCCTCCCAGTCCCGGCGGGCGAAGCCCACCAGGGAGAAGCCCGGCGGCAGCAGACCCCGGTTGGCCAGGTCGTACACCGCCGGCATCAGCTTCTTGCGGGACAGGTCGCCGGTGACGCCGAAGATGACGAGGCCGGACGGTCCCGCGATCTTGGGCAGACGGCGGTCGCGTGCGTCGCGCAGGGGGTTCTCGAAGTGGATGTCGGCGTGCTCCGTACGGGGGGCGCGACCGCTCACCCCGCTCTGTTCGACCCCCGCCGCCTCCTGCGCGGCCAGGGCCTCCTTCTCCTCCTTGGTCCCCTTGGTCTCCTGCTCGGCCGTCTGGGGGATGCCCTCGATGCCCTCGCTCATTCGGCGTCAACTCCCTCGCTGTTCAAGGACTTGGTGACCGCGTCCAGCAGCTCCTGCCAGGCCACCTCGAACTTGGCCACTCCCTCGTCCTCCAGTTGCCGCACCACCTCGTCGTATGCAATGCCCAGCCGTTCGACGGCCGCCAGGTCCGCACGAGCCTGGGCGTAACCGCCGGAGACGGTGTCGCCCTGGACGTCGCCGTGGTCGGCGACGGCGTTCAGCGTGGCCTCCGGCATGGTGTTGACCGTGCCGGGGGCGACCAGCTCGTCCACGTACAGGGTGTCCTTGTAGGCAGGGTCCTTCACACCGGTGGAGGCCCAAAGGGGGCGCTGCCGGTTCGCGCGGGCCCCGCCCAGCGCCTGCCAGCGCGCCCCGGCGAAGACCTGCTCGTACGCCTCGTAGGCGAGCCGCGCGTTGGCCAGGGCGGCCCGGCCCTTCAGGTCGAGGGCCTCCGGGGTGCCCAGCAGCGTCAGCCGCTTGTCGATCTCGGCGTCCACACGGGAGACGAAGAACGAGGCGACCGAGTGAATCGCGGAGAGGTCCAGGCCTGCCGCCTGCGCCTTCTCCAGCCCCGCCAGATAGGCGTCCATCACCTCGCGGTACCGCTCCAGCGAGAAGATCAGCGTCACGTTGACACTGATACCCGCCCCGACGACTTCCATGATCGCGGGCAGGCCCGCCCGCGTCGCCGGGATCTTGATCATCACGTTGGGGCGGTCCACCAGCCAGGCCAGCTGCCGGGCCTCGGCGACGGTCGCCCGGGTGTCGTGGGCGAGGCGCGGGTCGACCTCGATGGAGACCCGGCCGTCCCGGCCCCCGGTGGCGTCGTACACCGGGCGCAGGACGTCGGCGGCGGCCCGGACGTCGGCGGTCGTCATCATCCGGACGGCCTCGTCGACCGTCACGCCGCGTACCGCCAGGTCGGCGAGCTGCTCCTCGTAGCCGGCGCCGGAGCCGATGGCGGCCTGGAAGATGGACGGGTTGGTGGTGACGCCGACGACATTCCTCGTGGCGACGAGTTCGGCCAGGCCGCCGGACTCGATCCGCCGGCGCGACAGGTCGTCGAGCCAGATCGACACGCCCTCGTCGGACAGACGCTTGAGTGCTCCCGCGTGCGCGGTCGCTTCGGACACAGTGATCATCTTCTTTCGGACGGTCGGTTCAGCCGCGGGCGGCGGCAAGGGATTCCCGCGCGGCGGCGACGACGTTCTCGGGGGTGAAGCCGTACTCGGCGAAGAGGGTCTTGGCGTCGGCGGAGGCACCGAAGTGCTCCAGGGAGACGATGCGCCCGGCGTCTGAGACGAATCGGTGCCAGGTCAGGCCGATCCCGGCCTCGACGGAGACCCGGGCCCTGACGGACGGCGGCAGGACGCTGTCGCGGTAGGAGCGGGGCTGCTCCTCGAACCACTCCACGGACGGCATCGACACCACACGGGTGGGCACGCCGGCGGCCTGGAGAAGTTCGCGCGCGCCGGCGGCGACATGCACCTCGGAGCCAGTGGCGATGAGGATCACCTGGGGCGTGCCGCCCTCCGCCTCGAACCGCACGTAACCTCCGCGTGCCGCGTCCGGGTCCGGCTCGTAGGTGGGCACGCCCTGGCGGGTGAGCGCGAGGCCGTGCGGGGCGGGGGCGGTGCCGTGCCGCTTGAGGATCTCGGCCCAGACGACCGCGGTCTCGTTGGCGTCGGCGGGGCGTACGACGTTCAGGCCCGGGATGGCCCGCAGCGCGGCCAGGTGCTCCACCGGCTGGTGGGTCGGGCCGTCCTCACCGAGGCCGATGGAGTCGTGCGTCCACACGTACGTCACCGGAAGCTGCATCAGGGCCGACATCCGCACGGCATTGCGCATGTAGTCGGAGAAGACCAGGAAGGTGCCGCCGTAGACGCGGGTGTTGCCGTGCAGGGCGATGCCGTTCATCTCCGCGGCCATGGAGAACTCGCGGATGCCGAAGTGCACGGTGCGGCCGTAGGGGTCGGCCTCCGGCAGCGGGTTGCCCGCCGGGAGGAACGAGCTGGTCTTGTCGATGGTGGTGTTGTTGGAGCCGGCCAGGTCCGCCGAGCCGCCCCACAGCTCGGGGACGACCGGGCCGAGGGCCTGCAGGACCTTGCCGGAGGCGGCGCGGGTGGCGACGGCCTTGCCCGGCTCGAACACCGGCAGGGCGTCCTCCCAGCCCTCGGGCAGCTCGCCCTTGCTGACGCGGTCGAAGGTGGCCGCCCGCTGCGGGTTCTCGCTCCGCCAGGCGGCGATCCGCTTGTCCCAGGCGGTGTGCGCCTCGGCGCCCCGGTCCAGGGCCTTGCGGGTGTGCGCCAGCACCTCGTCGGCCACCTCGAACGACCGCTCCGGATCGAAGCCGAGGAGGCGCTTGGTGGCCGCGACCTCCTCCTCGCCGAGCGCGGAGCCGTGGGCGGCCTCGGTGTCGCGCGCGTTAGGGGCGGGCCAGGCGATGATCGTGCGCATCGCGATGATCGACGGGCGCCGCGTCTCGGCCCGGGCAGCCCGCAGCGCCGCGTACAGCGCGTGCACGTCGACGTCGCCGTCCTCCCGCGGCTCGATCCGCTGCACGTGCCAGCCGTAGGCCTCGTAGCGCTTCAGCACGTCCTCGGAGAAGGCGGTGGCGGTGTCGCCCTCGATGGAGATGTGGTTGTCGTCGTAGAGGAAGACCAGGTTGCCCAGCTTCTGGTGGCCGGCGAGCGAGGAGGCCTCGGCGGAGACGCCCTCCTGGAGGTCGCCGTCGGAGACGATCGCCCAGATGGTGTGGTCGAAGAGGGACTCGCCCTCGGGGGCCTCCGGGTCGAACAGGCCCCGCTCGTAGCGGGCGGCCATCGCCATGCCGACCGCGTTCGCGACGCCCTGGCCCAGCGGGCCGGTGGTGGTCTCCACGCCGGCTGTGTGCCCGTACTCGGGGTGACCAGGCGTCTTGGAGCCGTGCGTGCGGAACGCCTTCAGGTCGTCCAGCTCCAGTTCGTAGCCCGCGAGGTAGAGCTGGGTGTAGAGGGTCAGCGAGGTGTGGCCGGGGGAGAGGACGAAGCGGTCACGGCCGGTCCACTCGGGATCGGCGGGGTCGTGCCGCATCACCTTCTGAAAGATCGTGTAGGCGGCAGGCGCCAAGCTCATCGCCGTGCCGGGGTGGCCGTTGCCGACCCGCTGGACGGCATCCGCCGCCAGCAGTCGGGCGGTGTCGACGGCACGCCGGTCGAGTTCGGTCCATTCGAAGCTGTCCGCAGTCTGCGTGCTCATCTTCAAGAAGTCCTCGATCGGTGCGTGGTTGCTGGTCTGACGCGTTCAAAATTAAAAGTCTGACTTTTATGCCGGAAGGTCGCCGTGTGCCAGCCTGTGGTGAAAGTGGGACACCCGGCGGCAACAGGGCATGCGCATGGGGCGGGACGAGGGGTACTTGGTGGACATTGCGGACAGGACCATCCAAGGCGGCGACGGGATCGATACGTTCCCCTTCCCGGTCGAGCTCAGTGTCGGCGGCGTCGGCATGCAGGTCGCCCCGATGGGCGAGACCTGGCCGTCCGGCGTGCCGCTGGAGCGCGTGCACCGCATCGACTTCCACATCGTCCTGCTCTTCGGCGCGGGCCCGGTCCGGCACATGGTCGACTTCACCGAGCACGAGGCCGCTGCCGGTGACCTGCTGTGGATCCGCCCGGGGCAGGTCCACCGCTTCTCGCCCACCAGCGAGTACCGCGGAACCGTACTGACCATGCAGCCCGGCTTCCTGCCCCGCTCGACCGTCGAGGCCACCGGCCTCTACCGCTACGACCTGCCGCCACTGCTGCGCCCGGACCCCGCCCAACTCGCCGCCCTGCACGCCGCGCTGACGCAGCTGCGGCGCGAGTACGAGGACACGGCCACGCTCCCGCCGAGCCTGCACACCGCCGTCCTGCGCCACACGCTGACGGCGTTCCTGCTGCGGCTCGCCCACCTCGCGGCCAGTTCGCCCGAGGCGCGGCGGCAGCGGTCCGACTCGACGTTCACCCTCTTCCGGGACGCCGTGGAACGGGACTTCGCCATCAATCACAGCGTCAGCGCCTACGCCGACGCGCTCGGCTACTCCCGGCGCACCCTGGTCCGTGCCGTGCGCGCCGCGACCGGGGAGACACCCAAGGCCTTCATCGACAAGCGCGTGGTGCTGGAGGCCAAACGGCTCCTCGCCCACACCGATCTGCCGATCGGCCGGGTCGGCGTGGCGGTCGGCTTCCCCGACGCCGCGAACTTCTCCAAGTTCTTCCACCAGCACACGGACCAGACCCCGGCGGCGTTTCGCGCGGAGTTGCGCTGAGAACGGCGAAACGGGGCTCCGCGCACGCGCGAAGCCCCGTCGCACGGCTCATCAGTGCCCGAAGGCGAACCAGTTGACGTTCACGAAGTCGGCCGGCTGGCCGCTGGTGAAGGTCAGATACACGTCGTGCGTGCCCGTCACGGCGCTGATGTTGGCGGGAACGGTCCGCCACGACTGCCAGCCCCCGGTGTTGCCGACCGCGAAGCTCCCGACGGGCGCGTTGTTCCGGCTGTCCAGCCGCACCTCGACCAGCCCGCTGACGCCGCCCGCCGCTCCGCTCGCGACCCGGGCGCTGAACTGCCGGGCCGCGGAGGAGCCGAAGTCGACGCCCTTGAAGTGCAGCCAGTCGCCGTTCGCCAGTGCGCCGACGTTCCGGCCGCCGCCCGAGTCGGACGTGGTCTCGGTGATCACGCCGGACTGGCCGTCGTAGGACTCGGCCTGGATGGTGCCGTAGGCGTCGCGGTCACCGGTGGGGGGAGGCGTGGTGCCGCCGCCGGACGACAGCACCTGAACGTAGTCGACGACCATCGCGTGACCCGGCTGCGTCCCGGCGTCCGGGCCGCCGCCGAACGCGTCGGGGAAGCCGCCGCCCATCGCGACGTTCAGGATGACGAAGAAGCCGTGGTCGGTGGCGTTCTTCCAGGTCGTCGCGTCGACCTGATCGGCGCGCACCGTGTGGTAGTTGACGCCGTCGAGGGAGAAGCGGATCTCCTCGACGCTCGTCGAGCGGTCCCACTCCATCCGGTACGTGTGGAAGCCGGCCTGACAGGACGTGCCCTGGCAGGTGGTCGAGCCGCCGATGCCGCTGGTCTCGTTGCAGGGGCCGCCCGGGGAGGTGCCGCAGTGCATTGTGGCGAACACCGTGTTCATGCCCTGGGTGTTCTCCATGATGTCGAGCTCGCCGATCGCCGGCCAGTTCCAGTAGTTGCCGCGGTAGGGGCCGCCCAGCATCCAGAACGCCGGCCAGTACCCCTTGGCGGCCGCTCCGGTGACGTTCGGCACCTGGATACGCGACTCGACACGGAGTTTGCCTCCCGCCGGGGGCCGGAAGTCGGTGCGGTTGGTCTCGATCCGGCCGGAGGTCCAGTTGCCGGCGGCGTCCCGCCGGGGCGTGATGCGCAGGTTGCCGTTGCCGTCGAGCGCGACGTTGTCCGTGCTGTTCGTCATCGTCTCGATCTCGCCGGTGCCCCAGTTCGCGGGGCCGCCCGGGTAGCCCTTGCCGGTCGCGTACCGCCAGTCGGAGGTGTTGACACCGGAGCCGGCGGCGCCGTCGAAGTCGTCCACGAACAGCTGCGTCCAGCCCGAGGGGGGCGGTGGCGCGGAGGCGTTCGCGGACGGGGTGGCGACCGTGGTGGCGGCCGCCGCGATCCCGAGGGTGCCGACCACGGCGACGAACGCCCGCCGCAGCGGACCCCGTCTGGGGGAGGTGCCGGTGGTGTCGCTCATGTGGGGATGCCTCTCGGATGGGAGACGGGTGAGAACGAGCCTGAGAGCGCTCTCAAAGTGCCGTCAATGTGCTCCCCGCGCTCCGGGGCGTCAAGAGGTAAAGCCGGGATTGGTGCGGGGCGGTGCGTGAGTGCACTCCTTGAACGGGACCGCCCCGGTCCGGCCCTGCCGGGCCCCGCGCTGTTGAACAGGGGGTTCCGGGGCACTCGGGGGGCGACGGACTACCGGTCGAGGCAGCAGGAGGCATCCGTGGCCGTTCGCCATCACCTGATCCGAGTCGGCCCGGGCGCCGTGTGGGACGTCCTCGCCGACGGCGACCGCTACGCCGAGTGGGTGGTGGGCACCTCCGATTCCCACCCCGTGCGCGGACAGTGGCCACGCACCGGAGCGGCGATCCGCTACGAGGTCCGGCTCGGCCCGGTGCGGCTCGAGAACGAGACGACCGTCCGCTACTGCGACGAAGGCACCCGGCTGGAGCTGGAGGCCCACGCCGGCGCGCTCGGCACCGCGCGTATCGCCATCGAGCTGCGGCCCTGGGGCGAGCACTGCCTGGTGATCGTGGACGAGCATCCGCTGCGCGGCGCGGGTGGCCGGTTGCACAACGTCGGCTTCGAGGCGCTGATCCAGCTGCGCCACCGCGCGATGCTCGCCCGGCTGGCCAGGCTGTGCGAGGCGGAGGCGCAGGTCCCGGGCGGCACCCGCCGCGGGCTCGGCCAGGTGACGGTGGGGCGCGACGCGGGCGGAGCCCGACATGCCTGACGCCGTGGTGATCGGCGCCGGCCCCAACGGCCTGGTCGCCGCCAACGTCCTCGCGGACGCCGGGTGGCACGTCGAGGTACTGGAGGAGCAGCCCGAGCCGGGCGGCGCCGTGCGCCACGACCGGGGTGTCGACCCCGCCTTCGTCAACGATTTGTTCAGTTCCTTCTACCCCCTCGCCGCGGCATCGCCCGTCCTGGCCGGGCTGCGCCTGGAGGAGCACGGACTGCGCTGGAGCCACGCGCCCAGCGTGCTGGCCCACCCCCTCACCGACGGCGGCTGTGCCGTCCTGGACCGGAACGTCGACGCCACCGCCGCGTCCCTCGACGCCTTCGCGCCGGGCGACGGAGCCTCCTGGCGACGGCTGCACGACGTCTGGCAGGGCGTGCGCCCCGGCCTCCTGGACGCCCTGTTCACCCCGTTCCCGCCCGTCCGGGCCTCGGCGCGGCTCGCCTGGCGGCTGCGGGGCGCGGGCGGACTGCGCATGGCCCGCTCCCTGGTGCTGCCGGTGCGCCGACTGGGCGAGGAGGAGTTCCGCGGCCAGGGCGGGCGCCTGCTGCTGGCCGGCAACGCCCTGCACGCCGACCTCGCCCCCGAGTCGGCGGGCAGCGGCGGCTTCGGCTGGCTGATGACCATGCTGGGCCAGACCTACGGCTTCCCGGTCCCGGCCGGCGGCTCCGGCGCGCTCACCTCGGCCCTGGTGCACCGCCTGGAGACCCTGGGCGGCCGGGTGCGCTGCGGGCAGCGCGTGGAGCAGGTCGTCGTCCGCGGCGGGCGGGCCGTCGGCGTGCGCACGGCGGCCGGGGACGCGGTACGGGCCCGCCGGGCGGTGCTGGCGGACGTCTCGGTGCCCGCCCTGTACGGCGAGCTCCTCGACCCCGCTCACCTGCCCGCGCAGGTCCTCGACGACCTGCGGCGCTTCCAGTGGGACTTCGCCACGTTCAAGGTGGACTGGGCGCTCGACGGCCCGGTGCCCTGGCAGGCCGAGCAGGCCTCCCGGGCCGGTACCGTCCACCTGGCCGACGGCATGGACGAGCTGACCCGGTTCGCCGCGCAGATCGCCATGCGGGAGGTCCCCGACCGGCCGTTCGTGATCTTCGGCCAGATGACCACCTCCGACGCCTCCCGTTCCCCGCGGGGCACCGAATCGGCCTGGGCCTACACCCACATCCCCCACGAGATCCGCGCCGACGCCGCCGACGAGGGCATCACCGGCCGCTGGGGCACCAAGGACCAGGAGCTCATGGCCGACCGCGTCGAACGCCAGGTGGAACGCTTCGCGCCCGGCTTCCGCTCGCTGATCCGCGGCCGCCGCATTCTGGCGCCCCCGACCCTGGAGGCGCTCGACGGCAATCTCGCGGGCGGCGCCATCAACGGGGGCACCACCGCCATGCACCAGCAGCTCGTCTTCCGGCCGCTGCCCGGCACCGGCCGCCCGGAGACCCCGGTGCCGGGTCTGTACCTCGCCTCCTCCGGAGCCCACCCGGGCGGCGGGGTACACGGAGCGCCCGGAGCCAACGCCGCCCGGGCCGCCCTGCGCCGCAACCGGCCCCCCGGCCTGGCCGGCGCCCAGCGGCTCCTGGCCCGCCGCGACCGCACCGGAGCCAAGCGCTGACCCCGCCCCTTCGGGGGGAGGGGACCGGCGCCGCGAGGAAGGACAGCCCATGCGCAGCAGTCCGCTCGCCGAGCGCACCATCGTCGTCACCGGCGCCGCCCGCGGCGTGGGCGCGGCACTGGCCCGCGAAGTCGCCCGGCGCGGCGCACGGGTGGCGCTCGTCGGCCACGAGAAGACCGCCCTGGACGCGGTGGCCGCCTCACTGCCGGGCCCGGCCCTCGCCCTGGAAGCGGATGTCACCGACCTGGCCGCGCTGCAGGACGCGGCGCAGGCCGTGCGGGCCCGCTTCGGCCGTCCCTCGGCCGTGGTGGCGAACGCCGGCATCGCCGAGGGCGGCTCACTGCTGGCCTCCGACCCGGAGGCCTGGCGCCGCGTGATCGACGTCAACCTCACCGGCAGCGCCCACACCGCCCGGGCGTTCCTGCCGGACCTGCTCGACACGGCGGGCTACTTCCTCCAGGTCGCCTCCCTGGCGTCGATCGGCGCCGCCCCGCTGATGAGCGCCTACTGCGCCTCCAAGGCGGGGGTCGAGGCCTTCGCGCACTCCTTGCGGGCGGAGGTGGCGCACCGCGGGGTCGGGGTCGGCATCGCCTACCTCAACTGGACGGACACCGACATGATCCGCGACGCCGACCGGTACGCGGTCCTGCGGGAGCTGCGCCTGCACATGCCCCCGCCGGCCCGCCGCGTGTACCCGGTGGAGGTCGTCGCCGCCCGCCTGGCCGGAGGCATGGAGCGGCGGCGAACGGCCGTCTACGCCCCGCCCTGGCTGCGACTGGCCCAGCCGATACGCCCCGCCATGCCCCCGGTGGTCCTGCGGGTGGCGCGCCGCGCACTGCCCCGTCTGGAGGCTTCGGGCCCGGTCCGCTACACCGGCCCGCTCGGCGCCGGCGGCCTGGCCGACCGCGCGGCGGCCGGGGAGCGGAACTGACAGAGATTGCCCGGCGCCGGGCCCGGAGGGGTGCGGTCATGCCGGACACTGGTCAGCAGGAGAAGGGAGGCCGACCGTGCTGACCGGAGTCCGAGAACAGCTGGGCCAGGCCCTGTTCCGCCGCGTCGCGGGGCCGGGCGGGCCCACGACGCGCGCCCGTATCCACCACACGCCCGGCCCGCGCTGGTTCGGGCCGGACCGGCCGATCCGCGCGGTCCACGGCGACGCCTCGATGTTCATCGGTGGGCTGACCGCGCTGCTCCTGCAGTCGCTGCACCCCCTCGCGATGGCGGCCGTCGCCGGCCACTCCGGCTTCCGGGGCGACCCGTGGGGGCGGTTGCAGCGGACCAGCACCTTCCTCGCCGTCACGACGTACGGCACCGCCGCGGACGCCCGGCAGGCGGTCGACCACGTACGCGGCATCCACGAACGGATCCGGGGCACGACGGCCGAGGGCGTGCCGTACCACGCGGCCGACCCCC
The DNA here is from genome assembly GCF_001280065.1 of Streptomyces sp. NRRL B-1140. Classification (GTDB taxonomy): domain Bacteria; phylum Actinomycetota; class Actinomycetes; order Streptomycetales; family Streptomycetaceae; genus Streptomyces. The sequence goes on along the minus strand of NZ_LGEA01000148.1, from coordinate 152,937 downwards.
ACCTGCTCGGCTGGGTGCACGCCGCCGAGACGGACAGTTTCCTGCGCGCGCACGAACGCTACGGGGCCCGGCCGCTGGACGCCGCGGGTTATGACGCCTACGTGGCCGACACCGCGCGCGTCGCCGAGGCGCTGGGAGCGGTCGACCCGCCGCGAAACCGCACCGAACTGGCCGAGCGCCTGACGGCCTACCGGCCCGAACTGCGGGCCACGCCCGAGGCCCGGGCGGCCGCCCGCTTCCTGCTGTTGCAGCCTCCCCTGCCCCTGGCCGTCCGGCCCTTCTACGGCGGGCTGGCCGCGAACGCCGTCACCCTGCTGCCGCCCTGGGCACGCGGCATGCTGTGGCTGCCCCGGGTGCCGGTCGTCGAGGACCTCGCCGTACGCCCCGCCGGCCTGGCCCTGACCCGGACCATCCGCTGGGCCATGACCCCGGCCCGGGAAGCCTGAACCGCGAAGCCTTCGCGGCCGGTCGACCCCCGACGCCGCTCAGGGCTGCCACCCCAGCGCCCGCGAGATCCCCCGCGCCGCCATCCGCACCGCCGGGCCGAGGACCGGTATCTGGGCGTCGGCGTGGGGCACCACGACCGACACGGCGGCGGTCACGCTGCCGTCGGCGCCGCGCACCGGAGCAGCCACCGACAGGGCGTCCTCGGTGACCTGACGGTCGCTCACCGCCATGCCCGACCTGCGCACCTCGGCGAGGACCCGCCGCAGCAGCTCCGGCTCGGTGATCGTGTACGGGGTGAAGGAGGCGAGATCGCCCGCGCAGTACTCCTTGCGGAACACCGGGTCCCCGTGGGCCAGCAGGGCGAGGCCGACCCCCGTGGCGTGCAGCGGCCAGCGGGCGCCGACGCGGATGTGCACACCCACCGCCGACCGTCCCGACAGCCACTCGATGTAGACCACGTCCCGTCCGTCCCGCACGGCCAGCTGCACGTTCTCGTGCGTCGCCTCGTACAGGTCCTCCAGGTACGGCAGCGCGATCTGCCGCAGCGCGAGGCCGCGCGGGGCCAGCGCGGCGAGCTCCCACAACCGCAGTCCCACGTGGTAGATGCCGGACTCGTCCCGCTCCAGGGCACCCCATTCGGTGAGCGCGCCCACCAGCCGGTGCGCGGTGGTCAGGCTCAGCCCGGCCCGCCGGCTGATGTCCGTCAGGCACAGCGCCGGATGATCGTGGTCGAAGGCGGCGAGCACGGACAGCAGCCGGTCGGGCGCGGTGGGGGCGGTCATGGCCGGGCGTCTCCCGGGTGAGCGAGGTCGTAGGGGCGGGGGTAGGTGCTCGGACGGTACGGGAGGTAGCGGGGGCCGGTCGTCGGATCCTCCGCCTTCGCACGGGAGTTGAGGGCGCCCGGGGAGGCGTCCCAGCGGCCGGTGTCCAAGCGGTGCTCCAGGGTGTGCAGGGCGGCCAGTGTCTCGCCCGGGCCGAAGGTGCAGTGGCCGGGCGCGTCCACGTAGGCCTGGCGCAGGAGCCCGGCGGCGCCCGACGCGGTGGCGGCCCGCCGGTAGGCGCTCTGCGACTGCACCGGGATCAGGGCGTCACCGGTGGTGTGGATGGTCAGCTGGGGGTCGGTGAGGCGGCCGGAGAGCACGCTGGTGTGCCGCATCCACCGCACCGCCGACGGGTCGGCGGAGACCCGGGGTGCCCGGTTCAGGGCCGTGAGGTCCGTGCGCAAGGACAGTCCCGCCTCCTTGTAGAGCTCCGTCACCTCTTTGTACAGCGGGGACCGGGCGAGCATGGAGGAGTAGTCGACGCCCGTGTTCCAGGACGGGTTGCCGCCCGCCCGGCTCTCGGCCTCCTGCCGCCAGGCGAACGCGGGCCGCTGGAGCAGACCCCGGACGGCGGCGTACTGGTTGGACTGCGCGGTCTTCCAGTCGCCGGGGCCCGGTTCGGTCTGTGAGGCGTCGTTGTGGCCGGGGATGTTGTGCAGGGCGGCGGCCAGGGCGATCCGGGCCCGGCCCCCGGGCGTCTGCTGGGCCTCGTCGACCTTGGAGGTGAGTGCCTTGCCGGCGGCGACCGCCTCGGCCTGGTCGGCGAAGCCCGCGAGCCGCACACCGGAGTCCGCGGCGAGCAGGGTGCGCAGCGCGAACACCGGGTCCAGGGTGCTGTTCCAGTTGGCGATTCCGCCCTGCACCAGCCCGCACATCGACAGCGATCCGTCGAACCGGTCCCCGTGCCGCTCGGCGAGCATGCTGGTGACGAATCCGCCGTAGGAGGTGCCCCAGGCGAGCGTCCGCCGGGCCGTGCCGAACTTCCGGGTGAAGAGGTCCAGCGTGGCGAGCTGGTCGGGCACCGCCTCGGTGATCGCCCAGCCGTTCGTCGCGTACGAGGAGCCGATCAGGGCGTACCCCTGGGCCAGCAACGTGTCGCGGGAGGCGGAACGGGGGGCGTTCTGGGCCGGGTTGGGAGCTCCGGCCGGGGTGTAGCCGTGGCTGTAGAGCAGGACCGTGCCGTTCCAGGACGTGGGGACGTCCATCACGTACGCGGCGCCGGACGGGAGACGGCCCTCCAGGTGGGTGTCGGCGGTGGCGGCCTGCGCGGGCAGGGCGGTCGCCGCCAGGGAGAAGCAGGCGGTGGTCGTCAGCAGGGCGATGCGGATCCTCAACGCGGGGTTCCTTCCAGGGCGGGGGTGGCGGCGGGGGAGTCCAGGGCGTCCGTGTGCGTCTCGCGCAGTCGCCACACGGTGACCGCGGTGACGGCCGCGCCGGCGCACAGCAGCAGCGACACCGGGGTGCTGCCACCGCCGAAGGAGGCCAGCAGGCTGCCCGCGATCAGCGGGGAGAACCCGGCGCCGATCAGGGTCGCCCCCTGGTAGCCGAGGGACGCGCCCGTGTAGCGGACGCGGGTGCCGAACATCTCGGTGAGCAGGGCGCCCAGAGGGCCGTACATCGTCGACTGGGCGACGCCGTGGCCGAGCGCCAGGGCGAGGATCAGCAGGCCGGGCGAGCCGGAGTCGACCAGGGCCAGCACCGGGAACGCGAGCGCCGCCGAGCCGACGGCACCGGCCAGGACGACGGGCCGGCGCCCCACCCGGTCCGACAGGGCGGAGGCGGCGGGCAGGACGACGAGCGCCACGCAGGAGGCGACGGTCACCGCGGTCAGCACCTGCGGCCGGGTGTACCCCTGGTCGACGGCGTAGGAGATCATGAAGCTGGTCAGCAGCGACTGGGCGGTGAACGCGCCGATGCCCACGCAGGCGGCCAGCAGCACGGGCTTCGGGCGGCGCAGCACCTCCACGATCGGGGGCCGGTCCACCGGCTCCCTCCTGACCTGCGCGAACAGCGGGCTCTCGGCGACCTTCAGACGTACGAACAGGCCGACGCCCAGCAGCACGATGCTCAGCAGGAACGGCACCCGCCAGCCCCATGAACGGAAGTCGTCGTCCGGCAGGGTGGCGACGAGCGTGACCACCCCGGCCGACAGCACGGATCCGAGAGGGGCGCCGAGCTGGGTGAAGCTGGACCACAGGCCGCGCCGGGATCCGCGGGCGTGCTCGGCGTGTTCGACGACCATCAGCATCGCGCCGCCCCACTCGCCGCCGATCGCGATGCCCTGCACCACGCGCAGGGCGACCAGCAGCACCGGCGCCCAGACGCCGATGGCGTCGTACGTCGGCAGCAGGCCGATGAGGAAGCTGCCGGACCCCATCAGGACCATGGTCAGCAGCATCATCGACTTGCGGCCGATCCGGTCGCCGAAGTGCCCGAAGACGATGCCGCCCAGCGGCCGCGCGAGATAGCCCGCGGCGAAGGTGCCGAACGCCGCGACGGTGCCGACGGCCGGGTCGGCCCGCGGGAAGAACAGTTCGCCGAAGACGAGCGCGGCGACGGTGCCGTAGACGAGGAAGTCGTAGAACTCGACGGTCGTGCCGAGCAGGCCGGACACGGCGACCCGGCGCAACTGCCGGGAATCGGGAGAGGGTTGGGGTGTGGACGGAGTTGGCTGCACGGTGGGCTCCCTGGGGACGGGGCGCGGTTGGTCCGTGAAGTTATGCATCCATCGTGCAGCCGTCAATCATTTGCACAACATCAGTTCAGGCCGTCCTCCGCGATCCGCAGCAGCAGTGCGTGCAGGGTCTCCCGCTCGGCCGGGTCCAGCGGGCCGAGTAGTTCACCGGTCACGCGCAGGCCGTCCTCGTCGGTGTCGCGGAGGAAGTCGCGGCCCCTGTCGGACAGCACGACGATCCGGCTGCGGCGGTCGTCGGGGGAGGGGTGGCGCTCGGCCAGGCCCAGCTTCTCCAGGTCGTCGACCAGGCCGACGATCGCGCTCGGGTCGTAGCCGAGCCGCGTGCTCAGCTCGCGCTGCAGGGCGCCGTCGGTGGTGGCCAGGAAGCGCAGCACCGCGTAGTGGCGCAGGCGGACGCCGGATTCCTGGAGGCGGGCGTTGAAGAGCTGTCCCGAGCGCAGCCCCAGGCGGTACAGCAGGTAGCCGGTGTCGGCGTGCAGTCCGCGCATCCACGGCTCGTGGGCGTCGATGGGCTTCGGGGGGGTGTTCTGGCGTGCGATGGCGGGCTCCCTGGGCTCGGTGCTGCTTCCTGCTGTTTCCAGCATCCCGCACCCATGGGTGAGGAACAACTATTGACGTCAACAATTATTGCTCTTAGCTTCGATCTCGCAGTCGAACCCGTGCGACGCCCGGTCGAACCCGTGTGATGCCCAGTCGAACCCGTGTGAAGGGACCCACCCGTGCCCAGCATCGATCTCTCCGGCAAGGTCGCCGTCGTCACCGGCAGCGGCCGCGGCCTCGGCCTCGCCTACGCCCACGCCCTGGCCGCCCACGGTGCGTCCGTGGTCGTCAACGACGTCGACGAGGCGGTGGCCGAGGCGGCCGTGAGGTCCCTCGGGGAAGCGGGCGGCAAGGCCGTCGCCGAAGTCGTCCCCGTCGGCACTTCCGAAGCCGCCGAGCGGCTGGTGAACCGCGCGGTCGAGGAGTTCGGCCGGCTCGACGTCCTCGTCACCAACGCGGGCATCCTGCGCGACAAGGTGCTGTGGAAGATGACCGACGAGGACTTCGACGCGGTGATCACCACCCATCTCAAGGGCACCTTCACCTGCGCCCGCGCCGCCGCCGTGCGGATGCGCGAGCAGGGCGAGGGCGGCTCGCTGATCCTGGTCGGCTCCCCGGCCGGGCAGCGCGGCAACTTCGGCCAGACGAACTACGCCGCCGCCAAGGCCGGCATCGCCGCGATGGCCCGCACCTGGTCGATGGAGCTGGGCCGGGCGAACATCACGGTCAACGCGATCGTGCCGGTCGCCGCCACCGCGATGACCGAGACCATCCCGGCCTTCGCCCCGTACATCGAGGCCATGAAGAGCGGCGAACCCCTGCCGGACTTCCTGCGCAAGGGCGAGGGCTTCGGCACCCCCGAGGACTGCGCCGCCCTCGTCCCCTTCCTCGCCTCCGAGGCCGCCCGGGGCATCACCGGCCAGGCCATCGGCATCGGCGGCGACAAGGTGGCACTCTGGTCCCATCCGCAGGAGATCAAGGCGGCGTACGCCGACGGCGGCTGGAGCCCGGACACCCTGGCCGACGCCTTCCCGACGTCGGTCGGGGCCGAGCTCCAGACGGTCGGTATCCCGGCGCCGAAGTTCCCGGAGGCGTGATGGACCGCTCGATGAACGTCGACGACCTGGTCGCGATCGACGTCCACACCCACGCGGAGGTGTCCTCCAAGGGCCACTCCTCCCTGGACGACGACCTGCACGACGCCTCCTCCGCCTACTTCAAGGTCGAGGGCAAGCGGAAGCCGACCCTTCAGGAGACCGCCGCGTACTACCGCGAGCGGAAGATGGCCGCCGTGATCTTCACGGTCGACGCCGAGTCCGCGACCGGCACCGCGCCCGTTCCGAACGAGGAGGTCGCCGAGGCGGCCGCCGCGAACTCCGACGTGCTCATCCCCTTCGCCTCCGTCGACCCCTTCCGCGGCAAGGCGGGCGTCAGACAGGCCCGCCGTCTGGTCGAGGAGTACGGGGTGAAGGGCTTCAAGTTCCACCCCAGCATCCAGGGCTTCTTCCCCAACGACCGGGCGGTGGCGTACGGCCTGTACGAGGTGATCGAGGAGACCGGCGCGATCGCCCTCTTCCACACCGGCCAGACGGGCATCGGCGCCGGGGTCCCCGGCGGGGGCGGCATCCGGCTGAAGTACTCCAACCCCCTGCACGTGGACGACGTGGCGGCCGACTTCCCGCACCTGAAGATCATCCTGGCGCACCCGTCCTTCCCCTGGCAGGACGAGGCCCTGGCGGTCGCCACCCACAAGCCGGGCGTGCACATCGACCTGTCCGGCTGGTCGCCGAAGTACTTCCCGCCGCAGCTCGTGCAGTACGCGAACACCCTGCTGAAGGACAAGGTGCTCTTCGGCTCCGACTTCCCCGTCCTCACCCCCGACCGCTGGCTCGCCGACTTCGGCAAGCTGACGATCAGGGACGAGGTCCGGCCGAAGATCCTCAAGGAGAACGCCGCCCGCCTGCTCGGGCTGACGAAGCCGTAAGGGGCCGCAGATGCGCAACGAGGGACTGGGGTCGTGGCCCGCACGCCGGGCCCGCAAGACCCCGCACCGCACCGCCCTGATCCACGAGGGGTCCGCCACTACCTACGGCACCCTCCACGCCCGCACCACCCGGCTGGCCCACGCCCTGCGCGCCCGGGGCGTCCGCCGCGGCGACCGCATCGCCTACCTCGGCCCGAACCACCCCTCCTACCTGGAGACCCTCTTCGCGGCCGGCACGCTGGGCGCGGTCTTCGTCCCGCTCAACATCCGCCTCGCCGGACCGGAGATCGCCTACCAGCTCGCCGACTCCGGCGCCCGGGCCCTGATCTACGGCCCCTCCCACGCCGGGCTCGTCGCGGGCCTGCCGGGCAGCACGGACGTACGCCTCTACCTGGAGGTGGGCGCGGAGTACGAGGCCGCCGTCACCGAGGCGCCCGGGGAGCCGATCGACGAACCCGTCGGTGCCGACGACACCTGCGTCATCATGTACACCTCCGGCACGACCGGCCGCCCCAAGGGCGCCATGCTCACCCACGGCAACCTCATCTGGAACGCCGTCAACGTCCTCGTCGACACCGACCTGATCGCCGACGAACGCGCCCTGGTCTCCGCCCCGCTCTTCCACACGGCGGGCCTGAACATGCTGACCCTGCCGGTCCTGCTGAAGGGCGGCACCTGCGTCCTGGTCGAGGCCTTCGACCCCGACGCCACCTTCGACCTCGTCGAACGCCACCGGATCACCTTCATGTTCGGCGTGCCCACGATGTTCGACCAGATGGCCCGCCACCCCCGATGGCCCGACGCGGACCTGTCCTCGCTGCGCATCCTCACCTGCGGCGGCTCCCCGGTCACCACCCCGCTGATCGCCGCCTACCAGGAGCGCGGCCTGACCTTCCTCCAGGGCTACGGCATGACCGAGGCCGCCCCCGGCACGCTGTTCCTGGACGCCGAGCACGCCGTGAGCAAGGCGGGGTCGGCGGGTGTGCCGCACTTCTTCAGCGACGTCCGCGTCGTCCGGCCGGACCTGGCACCGGCCGATGTCGGAGAGGTCGGGGAGGTCGTGGTGCGCGGCCCGCACGTCATGCCCGGCTACTGGGGGCTGCCCGAGGAGACCGCCGCCTCCTTCGCGGACGGCTGGTTCCGCAGCGGCGACGCGGCACAGGTCGACGAGGACGGCTACGTCCACATCGTCGACCGCATCAAAGACATGATCATCTCGGGCGGCGAGAACGTCTACCCCGCCGAGATCGAGGACCGGCTCCTCGCGCACCCGGACATCGCCGACTGCGCGGTGATCGGGGTGCCGGACGACAAGTGGGGCGAGGTGCCGCGCGCGGTCGTCGTGCCCCGCGAGGGCGCCTCCCTCGACCCCGACGAGGTGCTCGCCTCGCTCGCTGGCCGCCTCGCCAAGTACAAGATCCCCAAGTCGGTGGTCCTCGCGGACGAACTCCCGCGCACCGCCTCCGGGAAACTCCTCAAGTCCCGTGTCCGTACGCGTTACGGCCAGAGTGAAGGATCCGCATGAGCATCACCGTCAACGGTCTCGACGAACTCAAGAAGCTCGCCGGCGGCGACCTCGGCACCAGCGAGTGGATCGAGGTGACGCAGGAGCGCATCGACACCTTCGCCGACGCCACGGGCGACCACCAGTGGATCCACGTGGACCCCGAGCGCGCCAAGGACGGTCCCTTCGGCGCGCCCATCGCGCACGGCTACCTCACGCTGTCCCTCTTCATCCCCCTGTTCACCGAACTGCTGGACGTCCAGGGAGTGACGACGAAGGTCAACTACGGCCTCGACAAGGTGCGTTTCCCGTCACCGGTCAAGGTCGGCTCCCGCATCCGCCTGGCGGCGAAGCTCGCCGAGGTCCAGGAGGTGCCGGGCGGGGTGCAGATCACCGTCGAGGGCGCCATCGAGATCGAGGGCGGCACCAAGCCCGCCGCGGTGCTCCAGAGCCTGTCGCGGTTCTACGCCTGAGGCCGCGCGGGCACCAGGTCCAGAAAGCGCTCCGAGGCGTCGCGCACGAGCGGTGAAAGCCGCTCGTGCACGGTCCGGAACGTCTTCTCGGCCTGTTCGGCCGGCCAGTCGTCCGGCAGGTGCCCCACGGGCAGCCGTGGGTCGCGCCGGACGATCTGAAGCCACTCCGTCTGCAGCCGCAGCCGCAGCACGAGGGCGTCGTCGGCGTCCGGCAGGTCGTCCTCCCACGCCTGCCAGCGCCGCGTGAACCCCGCGTAGCGTCCGGCCAGGTCGGACAGCTCCCACGTCTCCTCGATCATCCGGCCGATGTCCATGCCGGCGTCCGCGTGCGCCCGGAAGACCTTCACGTGCGCGGACAGGCCGAGCTCGGCCACCAGCGCCGACACGTCGACCTCACCGGGGGCGATCCACAGGCCGTTGAAGAGCGGGCCGAAGCCGCTCCAGGCCAGCCGGGAGCGCAGGTCGTGCCGCTGGCGCTGCCAGGACTCCGGCAGGGAGAAACCGAGCAGCGTCCAGGTGCCGTCCCACTGCCGGTTGACGGCACCCGCCTGCCAGATCCGCTGCGCGCCGTCGCGCAGCACCGCCTCCGAGCGCTCGGTCAGCCCGAAGTACATCCGGCGGCCCTCACGCTGCCGGCGCAGCAGGTCACGGCCGGCCATGCGGCTCAGCGTGGAACGCGTCGCCTGCTCGCCGATGCCGGCCCGGGCGAACACGTCGATGACGCTGCCCGAATACACGCACACGTCACGCCCGAGCACCTGATCGCCCAGGAACGTCAGCATCAGGGACTGGGGCCGCAGCGACTCTTCACCGGTCACGCGGCCCACCGTACCTCCGCTCCATCCGTCGGTGACCTGCTGGTACGCCCGGTCAGGACCCTTCGACGTCCACGAACACAGGGTTCGCGTAGAACCAGGTGTCCGCCCACGGATCACCGTCCCCCGGCGCGTGCGGGACCGGCCCGTGCGGGTCGACCGACGCGCCGAGGCAGCCGGGGCCGTTGCGCTTGCCGTCGCTGCCGCGCAGCCGGACGTAGAAGGACTCCTCCCCTGCGGTCAGCGGTATGCGCAGGGTGAAGGTGCCCTTGCGGCCGGAGACGTCCTCCGTCCGGACGACCCGCGTGTCCGGGGCCTGCCAGGTGTCGCGATCGGGGACCGGCCCGCGCACCGCGCCGCGGATGACGTCCACATGCGCCAACTCGGGCAGGATCCCCCGCGGGTTGGGCCGGGATGCGGTCGTCACCGTGACGCTCAGAGTGAGCCGCTCGCCCTTGCGCACCCGCAGCCGGCCGCCGAGCGTCACGCCCCGGCCTCGGTCCCGGTCCCGCTTCAGGCGGACGTCGAGCCCGTCGAGCAGATGCCCGTGGTCCAGCCAGACCCGGCCCGCGCGCATCCCCGCCATCACCGCGCGGTAGCCGTACCGGGTCACGCCCACGTGCGTACGGCTGAACTGGCCGGGCCAGAAGTCGCTGCCCGGCTGCGGGGTGCCGGTGTTCACCGGGTCGGGCAGCTTCCCGGTGTTGTCGAAGTTCTGACCGGCCGGCCAGTCGCCGTTCTTCCAGGTGTCGAAGACGATCCGGTGGGCGTCGGAGTTGGTGGTGACCGAGAACAGCCGGCCCTCGGCGAGCAGCGAGTCCCACAGACCGCCGACGGTCGCGGTCGCCCAGTCGAAACCGCCGTAGGTGAGGTAGGCGTCCGCGGGATAGCCGGGCCAGGACTGGACGGACGGCTTGTTCTCGTACTCGCCGCGGATCGAGGTGGCACCCCGCCAGCCGGGGATGGCCGCGCCCTGGGCGCCGGGCGCGCCCTCCATGCCGATCACGATCCCGGGCGCCGCGTCCCGCCAGTTGCGCAGTTCGTGCGGGGAGTCGATGCCGAGGCGCATGGGATGGTTGGCGAGCACCAGCACGTCGTCGACGTAGCCCGAACGGCGCTGCTCGGCCAGCCACTTGAGGCCCTTCAGGGCGTGCGCCTCGTTGCGGGCGGTGTCGGCGTCGGCGGGGCCGCCCTTGTCGTAGGCGAGGAGCTTGCCGTCGTAGGCGCTCTCGAAGCGGGTCAGCACGTCGACCTCGTGCGGGCCGGGCGCGGTGAACACCGTGCAGTGCTCGGCGGCCGGGATGTACCACTCCAGGCCCTGGAAGATCAGCTGACGCGGGTTCTCCGCCCGCGCCCTCAGGATCTCCCGGTGCTCCATCGCGGCCCCGAAGTCGGCGTGCCCGAAGTTGGAGTGCTCGGTGAACACCATCCAGTCCAGGCCGTACTCCGCGCTCTTCGCGGCCAGCTGGGAGAAGGTGTACTTGGCGTCGTGGCTGTAGACGGAGTGGATGTGGTGGTCACCGACGAGGTAGGCGAGGCGCGGGTCCTCGCCGCCCAGCGGGCCGCCGTCACCGGCGGCGAAGGCCGGGGTCCGGCCGGTCGCCACCGAACCGAGGGCGAACGCGGCGCCGAACAGGCCCGCGCGGCGCAGCAGCCCGCGGCGGGACACGCCCTGCGGATCCAGGGCGGCGGGGGAGACGGACGGATCGGCCCAGGCGGGCAGCTGTTGCTCGGTCATGATCGACCAGCCCTTCGGCATCTCAGTGGTTCATGAAGGAGGTGACGGGGAGCGCCCGGGCGACGATCCGGACGTCGCCGAGCCGGCCGTGGAGGATCTGGTCGATCTTCCCGGCGTACTCGTAGCCGCCCAGCAGCCACGGGAGCCCGACGGAGGTGATGCCGGCCGCGGACGCCTTGGGGTTGCGGACCACCGGACAGCCCTCGACGTACAGCGTGGTGTGCCTGCCGTCGTTGACGACGGCCAAGTGCCACCAGGTCTCCAGCGGTGTCTCCTGGCCCCAGTTGGTGGCGATGCCCTGCTGGTTGAGCGGGCGCATCGCCCACTGCGGCTCACGGTCGTTGGACAGCGACAGCGTGGCCAGCGGCTCGTCCGGGTCGTCGGCGCTCTTCCCTGCGGCGCCGCCCGTGCCCGTGCGGGAGACCAGGCCCGACCAGGCGTTGTGGTCCGGGTCCCAGTCGGCGGGCAGCCGGTAGAACGCCTCGATGGTGTAACCGTCCGTGAAGGTGGCCTTGTTCAGCGGGGCGCCGTCGACCGTGCGCAGGTAGGCGCCCCTCAGCGGGGACTTGAAACCCCGGAACTCCAGGCTGCCGTGGCCCGGCTGGTCGGGGTGGTGGTCGGCCGACCAGCCGAGCGTGCCGCCGCCCACCGTGACGAGGGAGAGGTCGTTGCCCCGGCCGGACAGGTCGCGGACCGTGCCGGCCGTGCCGTCGACGGGCTTCTCGAAACGCCAGTACGCCACCGTGCCCGGCAGCAGCATCTTCGAGACGGGTCGCGCCGGACGGGCGGGCACGGGCGCGAAGCCGGAGAAGCGCTCCTCGAAGTCGATCTCGACGGAGAACCGGTCGGCGTCGCCGCTCAGCTCCATCTCCTGCCGCTCCAGCTCGTTGAGCCCCTTCGCGGCCCGGCCCAGGATCCACGGCGAGAGCGTCTCCACGTCGATGACGCCGCGGTCCAGGTCGAACCGGTAGAGACGGATCATCGCCGCACCGCCGAAGTAGCGGTTCTGGTAGTTCGTCAGGTGCAGATGGACGTCGTGCCCGGCCGCGTTCTTCCGCGTCGCGCGCCCGGCGGGCCAGTAGTGCCCGCCGAGGGCGAGGAAGATCTGGTCGTGGTCCTCGATCAGCCGGTCCCAGAGCTGTTGCCCGTAGTCCGACAACGTGTCGTCCGCGACGACCAGTTCGTGGGTCGTGAGGATCACCGGTGTCCTCGGGTGCTTCGCCAGGACGTCCTTCGCCCACGCGTACCCCTGCGGCGACAGCCGCCAGTCCAGCGCGAGCACCAGCCACCGACGGCCGCCCGCCTGGAACCGGTGCCAGGTGTTGTAGCCGTCCGGCGAGGCGCCGCCGAACGTCGGCTTTCCCTCGAACCGCTGCGGCCCGAAGGCGTCCAGGTACGGTGTCGCGCCGCGCTGGTCGGTCGTCGACGACTTCACGTCGTGGTTGCCGGCCAGGACGCTGTAGTCGACACCCTGCCGGTCCAGCACCCGGAACGCCTCACCGATCGCCGCGAACTCCTCCTTCGCGCCGTTCTGCGTGAGGTCGCCGAGGTGGGAGAGGAAGACGATGTTCTCCTGGCCGCCGTGCTCCAGCAGATAGCGCAGTGACGCCTCCACCGGAGCCCTGTCGATGCTCGGACCGTCGAAGAGGTACTGCGTGTCCGGCATCACCGCGAGCGTGAAGCGGCGGCTGCGCGGGTCGGGACGCCGGCTCGCGGGCGCCGCCTGCGCGGTGCCGCCCGGCAGCGCGGTCACCGCGGCGGCCGTCGCGCCGAGCAGCGCGGTGGCGCGGAGGAAACCGCGTCTTCCGGCACCGGCCTGGGGCGCTTCGCCCGGGTCGTGGTCATGCGAAACGCACATGGGGGCTCCATGGGGTGGCAGTCGGTGACTGAGAGGGAGGAAGAGAACTCAGAGGACGCGCAGTGTCCAGCTCCAGCGGTGGACACCGGACGGGACGAGGTGGGAGGCGAAGGTGTCGGGCCCGCACGAGGCCGTGCCCAGTCCGCGGTGGGCCGCGTCGATGTGCACCACGCACCCGGCCCGCGGCACCAGTTCGTCGTGGTGCGCGACGGCGGCCAGGTCGGCTGCGCGATGCCGGGTCACGGAGACCTGACGGGCCCGGTCCAGCCGCACCGCGAGGCCGGTGGCGTCCGGCGCGGACAGGGTGAACCGGCGCACACCGTGCCGCCCGCCGCTCTCCTGGGGCCGCAGATACGGCGTGAACAACTCGTCCACCGGCACGCGGTGGTGGCCGACCGGTGCGCCCGCGGCCCGGTCCGGATACGACTCCCAGGGGCCCTTCCCGAACCACTCCAGGACGTTCGGCCCGGCGGCCGTCTCGAACACGGTCCCCACCCGGGCCACGTCGTACAGCGCCTCGGGCAGTTCGGCGCACTCGTCGACGAGCAGACCGTCCTCCACCGCGGTCACCACCTGCTCGTGCCGGACCGTCCCGCCCGCGCAGTGGTAGTCGGACACCACGGCGACCCGGCCCGAAGTCCGCCGCACGGAGACCACCTCGCGGGCGGGCGCGTCCAGCCCCCAGTCCCGCCAGCGGGCCGCCATGCCGCCCAGCTCGTCGTTGTCCGTCGGAGCCCGCCACAGCGACAGCGTGGGAGCGGCCGTCAGCAGCGGATGGACCAGCAGCCCGTCCTCGTCGACCTCCACCGAACGGTCCGGGACGCGGGTGGGCCGGACCGGGAGCGCCGCCCGCAACCGCACCTGCGGCAGGCACACGACCGTGCCGCGCGGTGCCCATGCCTCGTCCCGGGCCGTCGAGACCCGCAGCGTCAGCCAGGCCTCGCCGCCGTTCCCGGGCAGCTCGAACGGCAGCGGTACGGCGGCCGTCTCGCCGGGCCGCAGCTCGGGCAGCTCCGCCGGAGCCGTCAGGGTCGTGCCGTCGGCCAGGGACAGCTCCCACTCGCCGGACAGCCAGTCCAGGCCCCGGAAGTGCTGGTGGTTGCCCAGGACCACGCCCTCGTGGCCGTGGGACTCGATCCGCACCGGCGCGGCGATCTCCCGGTGCTCGGACATCACGGGCTTGGGCGTGCGGTCGGGAAAGACGATGCCATCGGCGATGAAGGCGCCGTCGTGGTCGGTCTCACCGAAGTCGCCGCCGTACGCCCAGCGATGCCCGGGCGCGGCGACACCGTTGTCGTACAGCCCGGCGCCCCCACGCCCGGCCGGTCTGCCGTCGTTCACACGCTGGAGGATGCCGTGGTCCCAGAACTCCCAGATGAATCCGCCCTGAAGACCCGGGGTGGTCTCGATGGCCTCCCAATGGTCCGCGAGCGTGCCGTTGCTGTTGCCCATGGCGTGCGAGTACTCGCACTGGATGAGCGGCTTGGTCTGCGTGCCCGACATGGCGTGCGCGATGCACTCCTGCAGCGGCGCGTACATCGGGCAGGCGATGTCGGAGGCCAGGTCCGGATCGGCCCAGCCGCGCTTGGCCGCGCCTTCGTACTGCACCGGCCGGGTCGGGTCGTGGCGCCGCACCCAGCCCGCCGCCGCGTCGTGGTTCGCCCCGTAGTCGGACTCGTTGCCGAGCGACCAGATGATGACGGACGGGTGGTTCTTGTCCCGCAGCACCATCCGTGAGACGCGGTCCACGAAGGCGCTCAGGTAGCGCGGATCGTCGGCGATCTCGTGGGCGTGGTCGTGGGACTCGAGGTCCGCCTCGTCGACGACGTAGAACCCGAGCTCGTCGGCCAGGTCGTACAGGGCCGGGTCGTTCGGGTAGTGCGCGGTGCGGATCGCGTTGAAGCCGAACCGTTTCAGCAGGACGAGGTCCGCCCGCATGTCGTCGTACGTCACCGTCCGCCCGGTCAGCGGGTGGAAGTCGTGCCGGTTGACGCCCCGGATGAACACCCGCTCGCCGTTGACCAGCAGGTCCCGTCCGGCGATCTCGACGTCGCGGAAGCCGATCCGGTGCCGGGAGGTGTCGGCGACCGTGCCGTCGGCGCGGTGCAGGCGGACGGTCAGGCCGTACAGCTCGGGCGTCTCGGCCGTCCAGGTGCGCACGTCCGGTACGGCGGCCCGCAGCCGTGCCTCCCCCAGGAAGCCGGAGACCCGTCCGTCCTCGGCGTTGGCGCGGTCGAACTCCGCGTCCTGCGTCAGCAGGTGCCTCTCCAGCTCCCCGCTGACGTACCAGCCCTCGGGCAGCGCCCCGCCCGCGTCCCGCACCCGGCAGTCCACCAGCAGGTCGCCGTCCCGCCGGGCCCGCACGGTCACGTCCGCGAGATGCAGCGGCTCGGTGGCGTACAGCAGCACCGAGCGGGTGATCCCGCCGTGCCACCACTGGTCCTGGTCCTCGATGTGCGAGGCGTCCGACCACTTCACGACGGTCAGCCGCAGGATGGCCCGCTCCCCGGGTCGCACCAGGCCCGTCAGGTCGAACTCGGCGGCCAGGTGCGAGTCCTTGGAGACACCGACGGGCCGCCCGTCCACGTGCACCAGCAGCACGCTCTCGGCGGCCCCGACCTGGAGCACGATCCGCCGCCCGGACCATGTGGCCGGCACGTCCACGGAACGCTCGTACACCCCGGTCGGGTTGGCGGCGGGCACCTGCGGCGGGAAGGCGGCGAACGGCATACGGACGTTCAGGTACCGCGGGAGATCGTCCGTGCCCTGCATGGTCCAGACACCGGGGACGTACGACGACGACCAGACCTCCCCGGGCGGGGCGTCGGGCGCGGGCAGCAGTTGGAAGCGCCAGTCGCCGTCGAGGGTGACGGCTCCGGGGCGCCGGTCGACGGCGTTCATCGGCAGCCGGCCCCAGGAGGTCACCTCGGGCGCTTCCCAGGGACGCAGAGCGATCACGGGATCGGGACGTTCGTCGGTCATGGCCATTCCGGAGTCGGTGCGGTGGGGCGGGGCAGGACGCGGCCCTGCAGGCCCCAGGCGGGGTCGGCGGGGATGCCGAGACGGTCCAGGACGGTGGGGGCGACGTCGACGAGGCGGGGTGTGTCGAGCCGGGTGCCTCCGGGGCCTTCGCCGGCTCCCCGCTCGGCGAGGATGACGAAGACCTCCCGTTCGGCACGGGAGTCGCCGCCGTGGCCGCCGGAGTCGAGGTGGCCGTGGTCGGTGGTGATCAGCACGGTCCAGCGCTCCGGGGCGCGTCGGGGATCCGCCGCCCGGGCCCCGATCGCGTCCAGCAGGTGCCCGAGGTGGGTGTCCTGGGCGAGGAGGGCCCGGTCGTAGGCGGGGGAGAGGGGCCCGGTGGCGTGGCCGGCCTCGTCGGTGGCGCCGAAGTACACGAACATCACGTCCGGGTCGCCCTTGCCGAGCCAGCGCAGGGCGGTGCGGGCGACGCGGCGGTCCGCGGTCTCGTAGCCCCTGGATTCGCCGTTGTACCGCACCCGCCGGCCGATGGCCCGGCCGAGGGTGCCGCGGCGGACCAGGGCCGGCCAGGACACGGCGGCCACCGTGCGCAGACCGGGCCGGGCGGTGGCGGCGCGGGTGAGGAAGTCGGGGTAGCGGGTGTAGGCGGCGCCCTTGAAATCGTTGCCGGTGACTCCGTGGCGCTCGGGCCACACCCCAGTGAGGATGCTCGACCAGCCGGGCCCGGAGTCGGTGTAGGCAGTGCCGGCCGAGGGCTCGTCGTCCGCCCGGCCGTAGGGCAGCAGGCTCGTGCCGTGGGCACCCGTGGCCATCAGGCGGTGCAGCACGGGTGCCCCGGCGGGGGACCGGGTCAGGCGGTCGTAGCGCAGGCCGTCCATGCCGACGACGAGGACCTTGGGGCGTCGGGCCTCGGTGTTGACGTCCGTCACTGGGTGCCTCTCTTGAATGGCTGCCAGGAGAGCTCGGGACCGGCGGCCGGTTTCCGGCTGCGCGCCCGTTCCGGCTGGTCGCGCAGTTCCCCGCGCCCCTTACGGGGCGCCCGCCTTCGGGGCGTTCAGCTGCCCTGCACCGCCCCCTCCGTCGCCCCCGCGATGAAGCCGCGGGCGAAGAGCGTGAAGACGACGACCAGGGGCACGGACGCCATGAGGACGCCGGCCATGACCATGCTGTAGTCGGTGGTGTGGCCGACGTGGAGCTGGGCCAGTGCCACCTGGAGGGTGAGGTGGCTGGGGTCGTTGAGCACGACCAGCGGCCAGATGTAGTCGTTCCAGGCGCCGACGAAGGCGTAGATGGCGAGGAAGGACAGTGCGGGCCTGATCATCGGCAGCACGATGTTCCAGTACTGGCGGAAGAATCCCGCTCCGTCGATGCGCGCGGCGTCGAGCAGCTCGTCCGGCACGCCGTTCCCGATGTACTGGCGCAGCCAGAAGATGCCGAAGGCGTTGGCGAGGGCGGGCAGGACCAGGGCCTTGAGGGTGCCGACCCAGCCGATGTCGGACATGAGGATGAACTGCGGCAGGACGGCCAGCTGGAGCGGCAGCATCATGAACCCCACCAGCAGGGCGAACAGCGTCTTGCGGCCGGGGAAGTCGAACTTGGCGAAGGCGAACGCCGCAAGGGAGTCCACGAACAGGACCAGGACGGTCGTGACGCAGGCGACGACGAGCGTGTTCAGCATCGACCCGAAGAAGTCGATGGTGTCGAGCACGTGCCGGACGTTCTCCAGCAGGTGGGAGCCGAATGTCAGCTTCGGAGGGCTCTTGTAGATGTCCTCGGTGGTGTTCGTCGCCATGACGATCGTCCACACGAACGGGAAGACCGAGACCAGGACGGCCAGGACCAGGACGAGGTGCGCGGTCAGCCCCTTCGGGCGCCGGGACCGCCTCGGGACCACTGCGGTCATGACTTCCTCCCGCGCTGGACGACCCGCCAGTTGACGACGACCAGCACCATGATCAGTACGAAGAAGGCCCACACGATGGCCGCGCCGTAGCCGTAGTCGTTGTTGACGAAGGCCGACTGGTAGAAGTAGAGGAGCGTGGTCAGGCCGGCCTGGCCGGGACCGCCGAGGTTGGGGTTGGCGGCGTTGCTGCCGAAGAGGACCTGGGGTTCGCTGAAGCTCTGCAGGCCGTTGATGGTCGAGATGACGACGGTGAACAGGATGATGGGCCGCATGATCGGCATGGTGATCTGGAAGAACGTGCGGATCGGTCCCGCCCCGTCGAGCCTGGCCGCCTCGTAGATCTGGGTGGGGATGGCCTGGAGCCCCGCCAGGTAGATGATCATGTTGTAGCCGGTCCACATCCAGGTCATCAGCAGCGCGATGACCAGCTTGATCAGCCACGGGTTGCTCAGCCACGGAACGGGTGGGATGCCGACCGTGCCGAGGATCGCGTTGACCAGGCCGAAGTTGTTGCTGAACACCGCCCCGAAGAAGATCGACACGGCGACGATCGAGGTGACGTTCGGTATGTACAGGGCGATGCGGTAGAAGCCCTTGAACCGGCGCACCGAATGCAGCAGCGTCGCCAGCACCAGGGCGCCGAACAGGGTGGGGACGGTGGACAGCACCCAGATCACCAGGGTGTTGCGGATCGACAGCCAGAAGACCGGGTCGTCCCAGAGGAACCGGAACTGCTGCAGGCCCACGAACTGCACGGTGCCCAGGCCGTCCCAGCGCTGGAAGGCGAGGTAGAGCGAGTAGAAGACAGGGAAGAACGAGAAGACGCCGAAGATCAGGAAGAAGGGCGAGATCGCCAGGTACTGCCGCCAGTGCGACAGCACCCGGCGACGCCCTGGCCGCACGGTGTCCGCGGGCGGCGTGCGCCGCGGGCGGAAGCGGGCCGGGCCGGGCCCGCCGTGATGCCGGGGCACCGCGGCGGAACCGGTGACCGGAGGTGACGCCATCGCTCAGCTCACCCCCTGCCGCCGGGCGATCTGCCTGGCCTGGGCGACCGCGTCCTTCCAGGCGTCGTCGGGCTTCTTGCCCTTGGCCTCGATGCTGGACAGCTCGGTCATGAAAGGCGCCATGACGGCGGCGTCGGCGGGTGCCTCGTAGGCGGCCGGGATGGCCTTGGCGGCCGGGCCGAAGACCTCGATGATCTTCTGCCCGCCGAAGAACGGGTCACCGCCCGTCATCGCCGGCATGGAGTAGGCCGCCGGCGCGGCGGGGAAGATGGCGGCGTCGGTGAAGCCCCGGGCGTCGTTCTCCGGACTGAGGATCCAGCTGATGATCTTGAACGCCTCTTCGGGGTTGCGGCACTGCCGGGGCAGCGCCAGGTAGGAGCCGCCCTGGTTGGCCGGTCCACCGGGCATCGCGCAGACCCGCCACTTGCCCTTGGTCTTCGGGGCCGCCTGCTCGATGTCCAGGGCGTGCCAGGCGGCACCGAGTTCGGTGGTCAGGGTCTTGCCGATCGCGGCGTTCCACGTGTTGTCGTTGATCTTGGCGTCGAGCCCGAGGGTGTAGGGACGCACAGCGGTGGCCCAGGCCTTGCGGATGTGGTCCTGGTCGCCGATGAAGTGGTTGTCCTTGTCGATGAACCGCTCGGTGCCCTGCCCGACAGCCATGGTGAAGACCGAGCCGATGTTGTTGACCAGGTACGTGCCCGGCACCTTCCTGCGCAGCTCGGTGCCGAGGGCGAAGTAGTCGTCCCAGGTGCCGGCCCGGGCGGCGACCTTGTCGGGGTCGGTGGGCAGCCCGGCCTTGTCGAACAGGTCCGCACGGTAGAAGAGGGCGGTCGGGCCGATGTCGATCGGGAACCCGATCTGCTTGCCGTCCTCGGTCCGGGCGAGCTTGGTCTTCCAGTCCAGGTACTGGGACGCGATCTTCTTGAAGCCCAGGTCGTTCAGATCCAGGAAGCGGCCCGCGTTGGGCAGGAAGGACGCCATGTCCTCGCCCTTGATGCCGGTGATGTCGGGCACGGAGGCGCCCGCCGCCAGGGTGGTGGTCAGCTTCTGCTTGAAGTCGCCGCCTATGGAGGCGGCGGTCAGCTTCACCTGGCCGCTGAAGTGCGTCTTCGCCTCGGCGACCACCTTGTCGCTGAGCGCGCCTCCCCAGTACCACAAGGTGAGGTTCTTGCCGTTCTTGTTGCCGGCCGAGCCGGAGCCGCCGCCGCAGGCGACGGTCAGACCGGAGGCGGCCGCGGTGAGCGCGGCTGCCTGGAGGAAGCCTCTACGAGAAAGGTCCACGGGTCACTCCTGTTGTTCCTGTTCGACGTGCCGGAGGGGTGTGCGGGTCAGTTCGGCCCTTCACAGGCGCGCGGACCGACGGGGGTGTGAGGGGCGGGCGGGGTGACGGGGGCGTGCTGCACGGGCGGCCCGGGATCGGCCGGGAGGCGGTCGGCCAGGAAGCCGTAGTCGCGGCGCAGTTCCGGGTCGCTCAGGGACCGGTACCAGTGGGCGACGCCGTACCAGCCGGGCGCCGCGAGGGCGCCGCCGTGGTGCCGGACGGACAGCCCGGCCGCTAGCACCGCGAACCGCAGCCGCTCCGTCAGCGGCCAGCCGCCGAGGGACGCCGCGACGAAGCTCGCGCCGAAGACGTCGCCGGCCCCCGTCGCGTCCAGGACCTCGGTGTCCAGGGCCGGGACCTCGGCGTACTCGCCGGTGATCTGGTCGACGGCGATGGCGCCGTCCCCGCCCCGGGTCACCACGGCGACCGGCACCAGCTCCGTGAGCGTGCCGAGCGCGGCCAACGCGCTGTCGGTGCGGGTGTAGGCCATCGCCTCGGTCTCGTTGGGGAGGAAGGCGTGGCACAGGGCCAGCTGGTCCAGGAGGGCCCTCGACCACTCCTGGGTGGGGTC
Organism: Streptomyces sp. NRRL B-1140; assembly: GCF_001280065.1. Lineage (GTDB taxonomy): Bacteria > Actinomycetota > Actinomycetes > Streptomycetales > Streptomycetaceae > Streptomyces. The sequence goes on along the minus strand of NZ_LGEA01000148.1, from coordinate 132,284 downwards.
CCAGCCGACGTCGGCGTAGATCCGCGTGCCGTTGGCGGCGGCCTTGGCGAGCCACTCGCGAGGCCGGGCTTCGAGGTGCACCAGGGCGGTCCGCGCGTCGGGCGGGTCGCCCATCAGCACGTCCTGCGAGTACGGCGGCTCCTGACCGTGGGTGAGCAGGGCCCGGTCCTGGCCGTAGGCGACGGAGACGGTGACCGGGGTCGGCCAGCCGTCCGCCGTGCGCGAGAGGGAGAGGTCGACGCCTTCCTGGCCGCACAGGACGTCCCGGCAGTGCTCGCCGTAGAAGTCGTCGCCGAACACCGTGGCCAGATGGGTGCGCAGGCCGAACCGGGAGGCGGCCACGGCGAGGTTCGCGATGCCGCCCGGGCCGCAGCCCATGCCCCCGGTCCAGATCTCCTCGCCCGGTGTGGGCGGCCTGCCGAGCCCCGTGAGGACGAGGTCGTAGAAGAGCAGCCCGGTCAGCAGCACATCGGGCCGGTCGTCGTCCACGGATGCGTCCTCTCGCTCACGGTTTCGACGGAGATCGTCAAAACTCTTCATTTCGGTGACCGGAATCGTGCGCCGCTCGGCGAGATTGGTCAATACCCGAGCAGAAATAAGCATGGCGATGATTGGAGATGACGAGTAATGTGCACGCCGTGCTGGCTGAACGACGACACCAACTCATCCTGCGGGCCCTGCGTGCCGGCGGGCCCGCGGCCGTGACCGACCTCTCGGAGCAGCTGGGCGTGAGCCCTGCCACAATCCGGCGTGACCTGGTCAAACTGGAAGAAGACGGACTGCTCACCCGCGTGCACGGCGGCGCCGTCGTGGAGGAGGGCGACCAGCCCTTCGCCGAGGTCGCCGAGGTGCGCGTCACCGAGAAGGACGCCATAGCCGAACGCGCCGCCGCGATGATCAGGGACGGTCAGTCGGTGCTGCTGGACATCGGGACGACGGCCTACCGGCTGGCCCGGCAGCTGCACGGCCGGCGGCTCACCGTGATCACCAGCAATCTGGTGGTCTACGAGGAGCTCGCCGACGACGAGGGCATCGAGCTGGTCCTGCTGGGCGGCATGGTCCGCCGCGAGTACCGCTCCCTGGTCGGCTTCCTCACCGAGGACAACCTGCGCCAGCTGCACGCCGACTGGCTCTTCCTCGGCACGAGCGGGGTGCGGCCCGGCGGGCAGGTCATGGACACGACGGTCGTGGAGGTGCCGGTCAAGCGCGCCATGATCAAGGCCGGCGAGAAGGTGGTGCTGCTCGCCGACGCGGCGAAGTTCCCCGGGAACGGGATGGCGAAGGTCTGCGGTCCCGAGGACCTGGACGCGGTGGTGACGAACGAGCCGGTCGACGCGGCGACGCTGACCTCCTTCCAGGAGGCGGGCGTCGAGGTGGTCGTGGCGGGAAAGGTGCAAGCGTGAAGCTGACGATTCTGGGCGGCGGAGGTTTCCGTGTGCCGCTGGTGTACGGGGCCCTCCTCCAGGACCACGCCGAGGGCCGGGTGACCCACGTCGTCCTGCACGATCTGGACGCCGGACGGCTGTCGGCGGTGGCACGTGTCCTCGCCGAACAGGCGGCCGGGGTCCCCGACGCACCCGAGGTCAGCGCCACCACCGACCTCGACGAGGCCCTGCGGGGCGCCGACTTCGTGTTCTCAGCGATCCGTGTCGGCGGCCTGGAGGGACGCGCCGACGACGAACGCGTGGCCCTGGCCGAGGGGGTGCTGGGGCAGGAGACCGTGGGCGCGGGCGGCATCGCCTACGGCCTGCGCACGGTCCCGGTCGCCGTCGACATCGCCCGGCGGGTGGCCCGCCTCGCGCCCGACGCCTGGGTCATCAACTTCACCAACCCGGCCGGACTGGTCACCGAAGCCATGTCCCGCCACCTCGGCGACCGCGTCATCGGCATCTGCGACTCCCCGGTCGGTCTCGGCCGCCGCATCGCCCGGGTGCTCGGCGTCAAGAATCCGGCGGAGGCGTGGATCGACTACGTCGGCCTCAACCACCTCGGCTGGGTGCGCGGCCTGCGCGTCGCCGGCCGGGACGAGCTGCCGCGCCTGCTCGCCGACCCCGACCTGCTCGGCTCGTTCGAGGAGGGCAAGCTCTTCGGCGCCGACTGGCTGCGCTCCCTGGGCGCGATCCCCAACGAATACCTGCACTACTACTACTTCAACCGCGAGGCCGTCCGCGCCTACCAGCAGGCCGAGAAGACCCGCGGTGCCTTCCTGCACGACCAGCAGGCCCGCTTCTACGCCGAGATGACCAACCCGGACGCCCCCGCGCTCACGGTCTGGGACCGCACCCGCGCCGAGCGCGAGGCCACGTACATGGCCGAGAACCGCGAGACCGCGGGAGCAGGCGAACGCGACGAGGACGACCTGTCCGGCGGCTACGAGAAGGTGGCCCTCGCGCTGATGCGGGCGATCGCCCGGGACGAGCGCACCACCCTGATCCTCAACGTCCGCAACCGGCGCACGCTGTCGGTCCTGGATACGGAGGCCGTCATCGAGGTGCCCTGCCTCGTCGACGCCAACGGCGCCCACCCCGTCACCGTGGACCCGCTGCCCGGCCACGCCACGGGCCTGGTCTGCGCCGTCAAGGCCGTCGAGCGCGAGGTGCTGGCCGCCGCCGAGTCCGGCTCGCGCGCGAGTGCCGTCAAGGCCTTCGCCCTGCACCCGCTCGTCGACTCCGTCAATGTGGCCCGCAGGCTGGTGGAGGGCTATACCGAGGTCCACCCCGGGCTGGCGTACCTTGGGTGAGCACTGAGAGGTAAGCGCTTTCCCTGCCGCTCTTCCCCCGCTTCCTGGAGACACCCCATGCACGACGAAAGCCGCCGCATCGAGGAGCGCGTGCAGCGCCTTCACGACCAGCGCATCAAGTCCGCCGTCTACGCGGCCACCGTCCCCTTCGAGGTGGAGGCCTGGCAGGCCCCGGGGGAGCCGGTCCCGTTCGAGGAGGCCGCCGCCGCCTCCTACGAGCCGTTCGCGATGGGCACCCCGTGGGGCCCGCCCTGGGGCACCACCTGGTTCCGCATGCGCGGACAGGTGCCCGCCGAGTGGGCCGGAAAGCGCGTCGAGGCCGTCATCGACCTCGGCTTCGTCGGCGACTGGCCCGGCAACCAGGCCGAGGCCCTCGTCCACCTCACCGACGGCACCCCCCTGAAGGCCGTCAACCCGCTCAACCAGTATGTGGCGATCGCCAACCCCGCGCAGGGCGGCGAGACGGTCGACTACCTGGTCGAAGCCGCCTCCAACCCGGACATCCTCGCGGACGACTTCTCCCGGATCACCTGGCTCGGCGACAAGCTGACCGCGGGCGACAAGCCCCTGTACACCTTCCGCAGCGCCGACATCGCGATCCTCGACGAGGAGGTCTGGCACCTCGACCTCGACGTGCAGGTGCTGCGCGAGCTGATGCTGGAGCTCGGCGAGCACGACCCGCGCCGGCACGAGATCGCACACGCCCTCGACCGGGCGATGGACCTCCTCGACCTGGACGACGTCTCCGGCTCGGCCGCCGCGGTGCGCGAGGCGCTGAAGCCGGCGCTCTCCAAGCCCGCGCACGCCAGCGCGCACACGATCTCCGGCGTCGGCCACGCGCACATCGACTCGGCCTGGCTGTGGCCGATCCGCGAGACCAAGCGCAAGACGTCCCGCACCTTCTCGAACGTCACCTCACTCGCCGACGAGTACGACGACTTCATCTTCGCCTGTTCCCAGGCCCAGCAGTACGAGTGGGTGCGCGACCACTATCCCAAGGTCTGGGCCCGCATCCAGGAGTCCGTCAAGAACGGCCAGTGGGCGCCGGTCGGCGGCATGTGGGTCGAGTCCGACGGCAACCTGCCCGGCGGCGAGGCGGTCGCCCGCCAGTTCGTGCACGGCAAGCGGTTCTTCATCGAGCACTTCGGCATCGAGACCAAGGGCGTCTGGCTGCCGGACTCCTTCGGCTACAACGCGGCCTACCCGCAGCTCGCCAAGCTCGCCGGCAACGAGTGGTTCCTCACCCAGAAGATCTCCTGGAACCAGACCAACACCTTCCCCCACCACACCTTCTGGTGGGAGGGCATCGACGGCACCCGGATCTTCACCCACTTCCCTCCGGTCGACACCTACAACGCACGCTTCAGCGGCGTGGAGATGTCCCGCGCGGTCCGCAACTACGCGGAGAAGGGCGGCGCCTCCCGCTCCCTGGCCCCCTTCGGCTGGGGCGACGGCGGTGGCGGTCCCACCCGCGAGATCATGGAACGAGCCCGCCGGCTGGCGGACCTGGAGGGTTCCGCGAAGGTCGTCGTCGAGCACCCCGACGAGTTCTTCGCCAAGGCCCGTGAGGAGTACCCGGACGCACCCGTGTGGGTAGGCGAGCTCTACCTGGAGCTGCACCGCGCCACCTACACCTCCCAGGCCCGTACCAAGCAGGGCAACCGCCGCTCCGAGCACCTCCTGCGCGAGGCCGAACTGTGGGCGACCACGGCCGCCCTGAACGCGCCCGCCTACTCCTACCCGTACGAGAAGCTGGACCGGCTCTGGAAGACGGTGCTGCTGCACCAGTTCCACGACATCCTGCCCGGCTCCTCCATCGCCTGGGTGCACCGCGAGGCCGAGGCCGAGTACGCCCGCGTCGCGCGGGAGCTGCACGCGCTGACCGCCGAAGCGGTGTCCGCACTGGGCGCCGGCGAGACCCGCGTCTTCAACACCAGCCCCTACGGCCGCGCCGAAGTGGTCCGCACGGCCGGCGGCGCACCGGTGTACGTGCAGGTGCCCGCGAACGGCTCCGCGCCCCTCGCCGACTGCGCGCCCCCGCAGCCGGTGACGGTCGACGGCCGGGTCCTCGACAACGGCCTGGTCCGGGTGGAGGTCGCCGAGGACGGCACCCTGTCCTCCGTCCGCGACCTGCGCGCCGGCCGCGAGGTCCTCGCCGGGCCGGGCAACCTGCTGCGCCTGCACACGGACCTGCCCAACTGCTGGGACGCCTGGGACATCGACAAGCACTACAAGAACCGCTACACCGACCTCCTCGACGCGTCGTCCGTCACCGTCGTCGAGCAGGACCCGCTGATCGGCGCCATCCGTGTCGAGCGGTCCTTCGGCAAGGGCTCCACGATCACCCAGACGATCACGGTGCGCGCGGGAAGCGCCCGCATCGACATCGAGACGGACATCGACTGGCACGAGACCGAGAAGATCCTCAAGGCGGCCTTCCCGGTCGACATCCGCGCCTCTCACTCCTCCGCCGAGATCCAGTTCGGCCACATCCAGCGCCCGACCCACACCAACACCACCTGGGAGGCGGCCCGCTTCGAGGTCTCCGGCCATCGCTGGGTGCATCTCGGCGAGCCGGGCTACGGCGTCGCCGTCATCAACGACTCGACGTACGGCCATGACGTGTCCCGCACGGTCCGGGAGGACGGCGGCACCACGACGACCGTCGGCCTCAGCCTGGTCCGCGCCCCGCGCATCCCGGACCCCGAGGCCGACCAGGGCCCCCACCGCCTCACCTACGCGCTGCTGCCCGGCGCGACCATCGACGACGCCGTCGCCGAGGGCTACGCCCTCAACCTGCCGCTGCGGGTGGCCGACGCGGCCGGCGCCCCCGCACCGGTGGTCTCCGCCGAGGGCGAGGGCGTGACCGTGGAAGCCGTCAAGCTCGCCGACGACGCCTCCGGCGATGTCGTCGTCCGGCTCTACGAGTCCCGCGGCGGCCGCGCCACCGGCACCCTGCGCACCGGATTCCCGCTCGCCGGCGCCCAGGTCACCGACCTGCTCGAGCGCCCGCTGGAGGACGCCGAGCTCACCGACGGGGCCGTCGCCCTCGCGCTGCGGCCCTTCCAGATCCTCACCCTGCGCCTGCGGAGGGGCTGACCTCATGGCCGCGGCGAACCAACGTCGCGGCAGGACAGGGCGGGCCCCTCCGCCCCCGGTGTTCGGCCGGTGCCGGAGGGGCGACGTCGGCCACCAGCCGTTCGAGCGACCCGCGCGACGGTGCGGGTCGCTTCGCCGACGGCGTCGAATTGACCCACGAATCCGACACATGAATGCCCCCTGCAGTGGGTCGCCCGGCTCCGTAGGGTCATTGTCATGACGACGACACAGAACGAAACGGAACACAGCGGCGGCTTCGCACCGGTCCTCACCCGCGCCGCCGACGCCGAGACGACGCGCGACCCCAGCAGCGTGATGACCCTGCTCGCGGACTCCGGGAACACCGGCGGGCGGCTCACCAGCTACCGGTCGACGTTCGCCGAAGGTGCCATCGGCGCCCCCGCCCACCTGCACACCGAGGCGTCCGAGATGTTCTACGTCATCGACGGTGCGCTCCAGGTGCTGGTGGGCGAGGAGATCACCGTCCTGGAGGCCGGCGACTTCCTGCTGGTGCCGCCGCACACCCCGCACGCCTTCGCCGCCGCGCCCGGCGCGACGGCCGACGTGCTGTTCGTCTTCACCCCGGGCGCGGGACGCTTCGACTACCTGCGGCTCCTGGGCCGGGTGATGCGCGGCGAGGCCGACCCGCAGGAGATCAAGGACTCCTCGGAACGCTTCGACAACCACTACGTCGACAGCCCCGTCTGGCGCGAGGCACTGGCGGCCAGGGTCTGATGCCTCAGAGGGGCAGCGCCTGAGCCGCCGCCCCGACGGAGCCGGTCTGCTCGGCCGCGGCGGGCGCGGGTACCGCGGGGAGCGGTTCCGCCGACTCGGCCCGCTGCTGCGGCAGCGACACCGGCCGCAGCGGACGCGGCCCCGACACGACCGTGTAGTCCTGGCCCAGGAACGGCGGGACCATCTCGCCCGGGTCCTCGCCGAGTGCCAGCTGCACGGCGGCCCACGGGGCGTTGACACCGCACTGGGACAGCTGGTGCAGTCCGCCGGCCGGGCGCGTGTTGACGTCCATGAGCACCGGCTGGTCGCCGAACATCCGGAACTGGATGTTGGACAGGTAGTGCAGCCCGAAGCCCTCGGCGATGCGACGGGCCGGGTCCAGCCACTGCTCGTGCAGGGTGAAGCCACGGCGGCGGCCGTTCTTGGTGCGGCCCACCGCCATCCGGACCCGGCTGTCGGGGCCGGTCAGGCAGTCGACCGACACCTCGGGCTGCTCCAGGCGCGGCATCACCAGCCAGTCCACCGGCTCCTCGCCCTGCCGCAGCGCCTCCAGCACCAGATCGAGCGGCACGTACGGGCTGGGGAACCCGTTCAGATGCATCAGCGAGAAGGGCGTACGCGTGATCACGCGGAAGCCGACGCCGCCGGCCCCGGAGGCGGGCTTGAAGCAGGCCTTGTGCCCACCCGCCTCCAACTCCTCGACCGCCGCGACGAGTTCGTCCTCCGAACGGACCCGGTACCACGGCGGCACCGGCACCCCGATCGACCGGACCGCCTCGTAGGCGATCACTTTGTCGTGGAAGACGGCCACGGCCTCGGGCGGCGGCGCCAGCAGCGCCGTGCCCGCCGCCTCGAACTCGGCGCGGTGCGCCACGATCGCCGACTGGTGCAGCCGGGGCACGAACACGTCGATGCCCCGCCGTGCGCACTGGTCCAGCGCGTACTCGACGTACCCGCCGGGGGAGAGGTTCACGGGCTCCAGCTCGGCGGTGTCGGCGGCCGCCAGCACCGGCGAGTCGGGGTCGCCGTGCGTGGCGTGGATCTCGACCGCCCGGTCGCCGGGATTCCTCCGCAGCTGATCCATGAAGAACACGTTCTCCGCGTACGTGCGGTTGAGCCAGACGCGTACGCGAGAGACCATGCAGGCCGCCTTTCACGGTTCGCGGGCAGGGCTGAGCAGCCCGTGCCCGGGCAGAAGAAGGGAGGGACACCAAACCGCCCCTGTGGAAGGGAAGTTCGTAGCGGTGGTGTTGGGCCAGATCATACGGCTTCGACGGACCCTCCCGTGCAACGCGCGTGTGAAGGAATTCTCCCGCCGGGGCCCTCGGGCCGCTCTTGTCCCGGCCGCGTGAATGTGATCTCTTGGTGACCTCCGGGGTGCGCTACAGAGGGGCGAGAGGTGACGTCGAGGCCAGGTGGCGCCGCACAACTGCTGGCCATCAGCGATCTGCACATCGGCTACCCGGAGAACCGGGCCCTGGTCGAGGACATGCGGCCCGGGACGGACGACGACTGGCTGCTCCTCGCCGGGGACGTCGCGGAGACCGTGGCGGACATCCGCTGGACCCTGAAGACGCTCGCGGACCGCTTCCACAAGGTCGTCTGGGTGCCCGGCAACCACGAACTGTGGACCCACCCGGGTGACGCCGTCACGCTGCGCGGCCTCGCCCGGTACGAGCACCTGGTCGAGATGTGCCGAGAACTCGGCGTGACGACACCGGAGGACCCCTACCCCGTCTGGGAGGGCCCCGGCGGGCCGGTTGCCGTCGCCCCGCTGTTCCTGCTGTACGACTACTCGTTCCTGCCCGCCGGCTGCACCACCAAGGAGCAGGGCCTGGAGTACGCGCAGGGCACCGGGATCGTGTGCACCGACGAGCACCTGCTGCATCCCGACCCGTACCCGAGCAGGGAGGCGTGGTGCCGGGCCCGGGTCGCCGAGACCGAGCGCCGACTCGCCGAACTGCCCGGCGACCTGCCGGTGATCCCGGTCAACCACTATCCGCTCCACCGGCATCCGATGGACGTGCTGTGGTACCCCGAGTTCGCCATGTGGTGCGGTACGGACCTGACCGCGGACTGGCACCGCAGATTCCGCGTGCACACGATGGTCTACGGCCATCTGCACATCCCCCGCACCACCTTCCACGAGGGCGTGCGCTTCGAGGAGGTGTCGGTGGGCTATCCACGCGAGTGGCGCAAGCGGTCCCGGCCGCCGGGACGGCTGCGGCGGATCCTGCCGGGGACGGGCGGCCGGCAGTGATCGGGGAACTGCTGCCGGAGACGGCGGTCGGTGTGGAGGCGTACGGGTACGAGGGCGCGGACACCCCGCTGTACCCCGAGGAGGCGGCCGTCCTGACCCGGGCGGTCCACAAGCGCCGCAGGGAGTTCGCCGTCGTGCGCTCCTGCGCCCGCAGGGCCATGGAGAAGCTCGGAGTCGAGCCGCAGCCGATCCTGCCCGGGGAACGCGGCGCCCCCGGCTGGCCGGCGGGACTGACCGGCAGCATGACCCACTGCGAGGGCTACTGCGCCGCCGCACTGGTCCGTGTCACCGACCTGGCCTCGCTCGGTATCGACGCCGAGGTCCACGCCCCGCTGCCCGAAGGTGTCCTGGCGTCCGTCTCCCTGCCGGCCGAGGCAGGCCGGCTGCGACGGCTCGCGGCCGAACGCCCCGACGTGCACTTCGACCGGCTGCTGTTCAGCGCGAAGGAGTCCGTCTTCAAGGCGTGGTTCCCCCTCACCCGGAAGTGGCTGGACTTCATGGAGGCCGACATCGAGCTCGCCGCCGACGGCACCTTCCGCGCGGAGCTGCTCGTCCCGGGGCCATGGGTGGGTGACCGCCGCCTCGGCCATTTCGACGGCCGCTGGACGGCGAGAGGGGGCCTGATCGCGACGGCGATCGCCGTACCGCACGCCTGACCCCGCTTCCCGGCACCCGCCCGTTGGCACTCCTGGTCTCAGGGGCCGGGCTCCGGACACCAGTTCTCCAGGAGCCGGAAGAACGCCTCCTCGTTGCCGGTCAGTCCGGCCCGCTCCAGGGCCTGCTCCGCCTCGGCGAGCACCGCGGGCGGGACGAGCGGCGGCCCGCCCTCCACGTCGAAAGCGGCCCGGACGGTGTGCAGCAGCCGCAGATAGGCCTGGACGGCGGTGCGTTCACGATCGGTCAGAACGGCGGTGGGCATCGGTCGGCTCTCCCCGTGTCGGCGTCGTCGGTCCCGCGCCCTCGCGGCGCGTACGCCCCGCACAGTGGTGGCGCACCTCCAGCTTGCCGCCCACCACTGACAATCCGGCCCCGCCGCCCTCCGGTTCGCCCGCTCGGCGGAGGGGGTCCGCAGCACAGCGCCGCGCGGTGCGGCCCGTCAGCCCTGCGGTCCGCGGTATCCCAGCGACGCCTCGATCCGCCCCGCCAGATGGTCCCGCTGCACCGGCCCCCGCGAGGAGGAACCGGCCAGCCACGCACGGCATTTGCTGGCGAGCAGCAGTCCGAAGCTCTCGGCGTCCCGCTCGTCGTCGAGGTCGAAACGGGTGCGCGCGGCGACCTTCAGCACGGTCGCCTGGAGGTCGGCCCCGTTCTCGAGCAGCCTGGCGGCGACGGCCGCGCCCTCCACGTGGTGGGAGCAGTGCCCCGCCTTCATGTGCCACAGCTCATGGCCCAGGATCACCAACTGGTGATCGGGGGCGGTGCGTTCCTCGATGACGACCAGGTCCTGCTCGGCCATGTCCAGCCAGAGCCCGCTGGCGGTGCCGGGCGGGAACGCGGCCGTGCGAAAGCGCACGGGGCGGCCGCGGCGTCTGCTCATGCCGTCGCACAGGGCGGCGTACAGCTCCTCGGGCGGAGCCGGCGCCGGGAGGGTCAGCTCCGCGATCAGCTCGCCGCACAGACGACGCATTTCCTTACCGATGCCCACAGTTCTCCCCACGGTCACGACTCGGGCCGCTTGACGCTCTCCAGGAGCATGTCCAGCCACTCCGCGACCTTGTCGCGGTGCTGGTCGGTGGGCAGTTGCGCGGCACGCCAGGCGATGCCGCGCACGCCGTGGTCCTGCAGCAGCCGCTCCAGCGGGTCGTCCTGCGCGGCGGCCGCCTGCCGCTCACGGTCGGCGAGCTTCTGCAGCAGATCCTGCTCGGTGTGCTGGAGGGCGCTGACGAGTGCCTCGGGGTCCTCGGCCGTCAGGAACCCGGCGTGCACCCGGAAGAACCGCTGGAGGGCGTCGCAGTGCTCCATCGTCGGCCGGCGGTCGCCGTTGATGAGGGCACCGGCCTGCTGGCGGGACATGCCGGCGCCGTCGGCGATCTCCTGCTGGGTGTACTTGCGGCCGTTGGGCTTGAGCCGGGTCCGGCGCAGCAGGTCCAGCCGCTGCAGGAACCGGGCCTGCACATCGGGCTCGCCCGCGGGCCTGCCGCACAGCAGGGACTTCACCACCGGCTCCGGGACACCGGAGGCGACGGACAGCCGGCCGGTGTCGAAGACCTCGGCGTGCGGCACGCCGAGCCGGTCGGCGAGCGCGCCGACACGGGAGACGACGGCCGGCAGCACGGCCGTCGGCGTGACGCCCGGACCTTCGACGAAGCCACCCGTCACCGACAGATCTCCTACGTATCTCACAGGCTTCTCACAAGTGGATGCCGTGACCTACCCCGGCGTGAACTTCCCGGAGCGTAGCCGGTGGTTCGAACTCACATCCAGGTCTCGCCACAACTGTGGCCAATTTCAGCCGTCAACAGACATGGAATGCCACGATAGTTGACACGCCTCAGCTCGGGGCAGCAGGATCGGGGCGCCGCGTCAAGGCCGCACAGGCAAGAGGGGTGACCTCCCGATGGCATATCAGGCAGGAGGGCAGCGGCCGGCACCGCGGCCCCTCCCCGAGACTCCCGAGGCCCGGGCCTACCTGGAGGGCTACGCCGAGCTCCTGGAGGGTGTCGCCTTCCCCTCGCTCGTCGTCGACCACTGCTGGGACGTGGTGCTGACCAACGGCGCCTTCCGGTCACTTTTCCGTGAGGTCGGCCCGCACCCGACCGCGATGCCGGACGACAACTTCCTCAGGTTCGTCCTCTTCCACCCCGACGCCCCCGCGGTGCTCGGCGAGCACGAGGCGAGCTGGTGCCTGCCGATGCTCGCGCACTTCGCGCGGACCGTGGAGAGCCACGGCCCCGACCACGGCCTGCAGGCCATCCGCCGTGACATCGCCCAGGACCCGATCATGGAGGCCGCCTACCGGCACGGCCTGCCGCACTGGATCCGCGCGGTCGGGGAGAGCGCCGTCGAGCAGGACGGTGCGGTACGGCCGCTGCTGCACCCGGACCCGCACCGGGGCGCCACGGAGTGCCGGGTCGTCGTCGAGACGTCCAGGACGCTCGAAGAACTGGGCTGTGCCCGGGTCACGTTCGTCCTGCGCGAGGCCCGCCGCTCCGCGTCCCGGGAGCGCCGCACCCGCCGTACCGCCTCCCACCTGAGGGTCGTCCCCGCGGCCGATTGACCCACCGGGTGCCCGCCCGCGTGTCGCGTCGGCACCCTTCCCGGAGCGTGTGGTGTGTGACATAGTACTGGCGTGAGCGAGTCGCTGACCTGCGATGTCGTGGTGGTCGGAGCCGGAGCGGTCGGCGCCGCCGCCGCCCTGTACGCGGCCCGCGCGGGCCTGGAGGCCGTCGTGGTGGACCGGGGCCCGGTGGCCGGCGGCACGACCGGAGCCGGGGAGGGGAACCTCCTGGTCTCGGACAAGGAACCCGGGCCCGAGCTCGAGCTGGCGCTGCTGTCCGCCCGGTTGTGGGCGGACCTGGCGCAGGAGGGGCTGGGCGGGGCCGTCGAGTACGAGGCCAAGGGCGGTGTCGTCGTCGCCGGCACGGACCGGGCCCTGGCCGGGCTGGAGAAACTTGCGGCGGAGCAGCGTGCGGCCGGGGTGGCGGCCGTCCCGGTGCCGTCCGACCGGCTCACCGACCTGGAGCCGTACCTGACCCCTGGCCTCGCGGGCGGCGTGCACTACCCGCAGGACGCCCAGGTGATGCCCGCCCTCGCGGCGGCGCACCTGCTGCGCGCCTCGAAGGCCCGGGTGCTCACCGGCCGGGAGGTGACCGGAGTCCTGCGTGGCCCGGGCGGTGCGGTGCGCGGCGTGCGGACCGACCGGGGTGACGTCCACGCTCCCGCGGTCGTCAACGCGGCCGGAACCTGGGGCGGCGAGGTGGCGGCTCGCGCGGGAGTGTCCCTGCCCGTGTTGCCCCGACGGGGGTTCGTCCTGGTCACCGAGCCACTGCCGCCCCGCATCCGGCACAAGGTGTACGCCGCCGACTACGTGGCCGACGTCGCCAGCGACTCGGCGGCACTGCAGACCTCCCCCGTGGTCGAGGGCACCCGGGCCGGACCGGTTCTCATCGGCGCCAGTCGTGAACGGGTGGGCTTCGACCGGTCGTTGTCGCTCCCCGCCCTGCGTGCGCTGGCGGCCGGGGCGACCGGGCTCTTCCCCTTCCTGGCCGAAGTCCGGGCGATGCGCACCTATTCCGGCTTCCGGCCGTATCTGCCGGACCATCTGCCCGCGATCGGCCCCGACCCGAGGGCGCCCGGGCTCTTCCACGCCTGCGGGCACGAGGGTGCGGGCATCGGACTCGCCACCGGCACCGGGCAGTTGATCGCCCAGGTGCTGACCGGGCGGACGCCAGACCTGGATCTCGGACCGTTCCGGCCCGACCGCTTCACCGAGGAGGCCGAGTGAACCCACTACAGGTGGCGGGGGCCGGGCCGGGCCCCGCCTTCACGGTCACCTTCGACGGACGTCCGCTCAGGGCCCTGCCCGGGCAGACGGCCGCCGCCGTGCTGTGGGCCGCGGGCGTCACGTCCTGGCGCACCACGCGCGGCGAGGGCCGCCCACGCGGGGTCTTCTGCGGGATCGGCGTCTGCTTCGACTGCCTGGTGACCGTCAACGGACACCCCAACCAACGCGCCTGCCTGGTGCGGGTACAGCCGGGGGACGCGCTCGGCACCCAGGAGGGGACGGGCCACGGGGACGTGAGGGATACGCCGAGCCGGGCGGGCCACCGAGGGGACGCGCTCGGCCCGCCGGACGGCACGAGCCCCGCGAAGGTGATCGGCCCGCCCGACGAAACGGGGCCAGCGGAGGTGTGGCGTGCGGACTGATCTCGTCGTGATCGGTGCCGGACCGGCCGGGCTCGCCGCCGCCCTGGCCGCCTCCGCGCGCGGCGTACGGGTCGCGCTCGTCGACGCCGCCTCGGCACCCGGCGGGCAGTTCTACCGGCAGCCCGCCGCGGAACTCGCAGCCGCGCGGCCCGAGGCGCTGCACCACCGGTGGCGGACCTGGGAGCGGCTGCGGGACGGACTCGCCGCCAGTGCCGTACGCGTCCTGACGGAACATCACGTGTGGTGCGTGGAGCGGACGCCGGAACGCTTCACCGTGCACTCCCTGCTGGGGCCGGACCAGGAGGAACCCGCCGAGGTACACGCCCACGCCGTGCTCCTGGCCACCGGCGGCTACGAGCAGATGCTGCCCTTCCCGGGCTGGACCCTGCCGGGTGTCGTCACGGCCGGGGGAGCCCAGGCCATGCTCAAGGGCGCGCTGGTGGTGCCCGGGCGCCGAGCCGTGGTGGCGGGGACCGGCCCGCTGCTGCTGCCCGTGGCGACCGGGCTCGCCGCAGCCGGCGTCGAGGTCGCCGCCCTCGTCGAGTCGGCCGCCCCGGGGCGCCTCGCCCGCCACGCCCCCGCCCTTGCCGCCAAGCTCCCCGAGGGCGCCGGACACGCCGCCCGGCTGCTGCGCCACCGCGTCCCGGTCCTCACCCGGCACACCGTCGTGCGCGCCCACGGCGACGACCGGCTGACCGGTGTCACGGTCGCCGCGCTCGACACCGAGGGCCGTGTCCGGCCCGGCACCGAGCGGCACCTGCCCTGCGACACCCTCGCCGCCGGCCACGGCATGCTCCCGCACACCGACCTCGCGCAGGGCCTCGGCTGCCGCCTCGACGGGCTCACCGTGGCCGTGGACCCCGAGCAGCGCACGGACGTGCCCGGGGTGTGGGCGGCCGGCGAGGCCACCGGCATCGGCGGTGCAGCCCTCGCCCTCGCCGAGGGGCACATCGCCGGTTGTTCCGCCGCCGCCCGCCTGCGAGGAGCCGTGCCCGGTCCGGCGCCCGCCGCTCTCAGGGCCCGTACGAAGCTCAGACGATCCGCCGCCGCCCTGGACTCCGCCTACCAGCCACCCGCGCACTGGACCGAGCAGCTCACCGACGACACCGTGATCTGCCGCTGCGAGGAGGTCACCGCGGGGTCCGTGCGCGAGGCCCTGGACCTCGGAGCGGGCGACGAACGCACCGTGAAGCTGCTCAGCCGGGCCGGGATGGGGTGGTGCCAGGGCCGGATGTGCGGCACCGCGATCGCCGCGCTCGCCGGCTGCGCACCCACCCCGGCCAAACGCCCCTTCGCCCGTCCCGTGCCGCTCGGCGTCCTCGCCCGGCAACACTCCCAGGAGGGACCCTCATGACCGAACCCCGCCCCTGGCGCGGCGTCCTCGTCGCCACCGCGCTGCCGCTGAACGACGACCTCTCGGTGAACCACGACCGGTACGCCGAGCACTGCGCCTGGCTGGTCGACAACGGCTGCGACGGTGTCGTGCCGAACGGCTCCCTCGGCGAGTACCAGGTGCTCACGCCCGAGGAGCGGGCCCGGGTCGTCGAGACGGCCGTCGCCGCGATCGGCGGGGAGCGCGTGATGCCCGGCGTCGCCGCCTACGGGTCCGCCGAGTCCCGCCGCTGGGCCGAGCAGGCCGCCGAGGCCGGCTGCCGCGCGGTGATGCTGCTGCCCCCGAACGCCTATCGCGCCGACGAGCGCGCCGTCCTCGCCCACTACGCCGAGGTCGCCCGGGCGGGCCTGCCGGTCGTCGCCTACAACAACCCGATCGACACCAAGGTCGACCTCGTGCCCGAGCTGCTCGCCCGGCTGCACGGAGAGGGGCACATCCAGGGCGTGAAGGAGTTCTCGGGTGATGTCCGCCGGGCCTACCGGATCGCCGAACTCGCCCCCGAGCTGGACTTGTTGATCGGCGCGGACGACGTTCTTCTGGAGCTGGCCGTCGCCGGCGCCAAGGGCTGGGTGGCGGGCTACCCGAACGCGCTGCCGCGGTCCTCGGTCGAGCTGTACCGGGCCGCCGTCGGCGGCGACCTGGAGTCCGCCCTGCCCCTGTACCGGCAGCTGCACCCCCTGCTGCGCTGGGACTCGCGGGTGGAGTTCGTCCAGGCCATCAAGCTGTCCATGGACCTCGTCGGCCGCCACGGCGGCCCCTGCCGCCCGCCGCGGGTACCACTGCTGCCCGAACAGGAGGCGGCCGTCCGGGCCGCCACCGAGAAGGCCGTCGCGGCCGGACTGAGCTGAGGCACCATGCGCAGCACACTCGTCCTGCACGCCGTCGACTCGCACACCGAGGGCATGCCGACCCGCGTGATCACCGGCGGCATCGGAACCATCCCCGGCGCCACCATGAACGAACGACGGCTGTGGTTCCGCGAACACCGCGACGACGTCAAGCAGTTGCTGATGAACGAGCCGCGAGGCCACTCCGCCATGAGCGGCGCCATCCTGCAGCCGCCGACCCGGCCCGACTGCGACTGGGGCGTCGTCTACATCGAGGTCTCCGGATATCTGCCGATGTGCGGGCACGGCACGATCGGGGTGGCGACCGTGCTGGTCGAGACCGGCATGGTCGAGGTCGTCGAGCCGGTCACCACGATCCGGCTCGACACTCCGGCGGGCCCGGTCGTCGCCGAGGTGGCGGTCGAGGACGGGGCCGCGAAGGCGGTCACCCTCCGCAACGTCCCCTCCTTCGCCGTCGGTCTCGACCGCGAGGCCACCCTCGCCGACGGCCGGACGGTGACCTACGACCTCGCGTTCGGCGGCAACTTCTACGCCATCCTGCCGCTGGAGCGGTTCGGCCTGCCCTTCGACCGGTCCCGCAAGGACGAGATCCTCGCCGCGGGCCTGTCCCTCATGGCCGCCGTCAACGCCGAGGACCCGCCCGTCCACCCGGAGGACCCCTCCATCCGCGGCCTCCACCACGTCTACCTGGCCGCCCCGGGCTCGACCGCCCGGCACTCCCGGCACGCCATGGCCATCCACCCCGGCTGGTTCGACCGCTCGCCCTGCGGCACCGGCACCAGCGCCCGCATGGCCCAGCTGCACGCCCGCGGCGAACTCCCGCTGCACACCGAGTTCGTGAACGAGTCCTTCATCGGCACCCGCTTCACCGGCAGACTGCTCGGCACGGCAGAGGTCGCCGGCCGCCCCGCCGTGCTGCCCAGCTTCACCGGCCGCGCCTGGATCACCGGCACCGCCCAGTACCTGCTGGACCCCGAGGACCCGTTCCCGGCGGGGTTCGTCCTGTAGGCCCTCGCAAGCGCACACGAGAGGAACCCCGACCGTCATGGCTCCGCAGCACACCCCCGCCCTGCCCGTGCTGGGCAGCAGGAAGCCCAGTCACCGGGAGCGGGTCGCGGACGCGCTGCGGGCCGCCCTGATCGCCGGTGAACTGCGGCCCGGGGAGGTCTACTCGGCCCCGGGCCTCGCCGCCCGCTTCGGCGTCTCCGCCACCCCGGTGCGCGAGGCCCTGCTCGACCTGGCCAAGGAGGGCCTGGTCGACACCGTCCCCAACAAGGGCTTCCGGGTCACCGCCGTCTCCGAGCGGCAACTCGACGAGTACACCCACATCCGGGCGCTGATCGAGATCCCCACCACGGCGGACCTGGCCCGCACGGCCGACCCCGTGGCCCTGGAGGCGCTGCGCCCGGTCGCCCAGGAGATCGTCGCCTCCGCACGAGCCGGCGACCTCATCGCCTACGTCGAGGCCGACCTGCGCTTCCACCTGGGCCTGCTGGCGCTCGCCGGCAACGGCCATCTCGTCGACGTCGTACGCGACCTCAGACGCCGCTCCCGCCTCTACGGCCTGACGGCGCTCGTGGAACAGGGGCGGCTGGAGGCGTCGGCCGAGGAGCACCTTGAGATCCTGGACGCCCTGCTCGCCCGCGACGAGGAGTGCGTACGCGCCGTGATGGCCCGGCACCTCGGACACGTCCGGGGTCTGTGGGCCGCGCCCTGAACAGCCCGGACGGACAGGGCGGGCCCTTCACAGGTCCAGGACGAGACGCTTGCCGCGGCAGCGGGACACGCAGATCATCATGGTCTCGCCGGCCGCGCGCTCGTCGTCCGTCAGCACCGAGTCCCGGTGGTCCGGCTCGCCGTCGAGGACATCGGTCTCACATGTGCCGCAGGTGCCCTCCGTGCAGGAGTACAGCACCTCGACCCCGGCGGCGCGCACGGCATCGAGCACGGACACGTCCGGCGCGACGGTGAGCGTCCGCCCGCTCCGCGCGAGCTCCACCTCGAACGCCGTGCCGCCGCCGCTCTCCTGCTCCTTCGGCCGGAACCGCTCGACGCGCAGCACCCCGGAAGGGCACCGGGCCTCGACCGCGTCCAGCAGCGGCCCGGGACCGCAGCAGTAGACGAGGGTGCCCTCGGGCAGGTCGTCCAGCACGGACGGCAGGTCCAGCAGACCCGACTCGTCCTCGGGTGCGATCGTCACGCGGTCGCCGTAGCGGCCGAGTTCCTCCGTGAAGGCCATGGAGTCGCGGGTGCGCCCGCCGTACAGCAGCGTCCAGTCGGCGCCCGCCGTCTCGGCCGCCGCGAGCATGGGCAGGATCGGTGTGATGCCGATGCCTCCCGCGACGAAGCGGTACCGGGGAGCGGGCTCCAGGCGGAAGTTGTTCCGGGGTCCGCGCACCCGCACCTTGCCGCCTTCGCCCAACTGCTCGTGCACATGGGCCGAGCCGCCCCGCCCGGGGCGCTCGCGCAGCACCGCGATCCGCCAGGCCGACCGGTCCGCCGGATCGCCGCACAGCGAGTACTGCCGCTCCAGACCGGGCGCCGGCAGGACGTCGACGTGGGCGCCCGGTTCCCACGCCGGGAGCGGCTCGCCCAGCGGATGGCGCAGGGTGAGGACGAGTACGCCCTCTGCCACGAACTCTTTCCGCTCGACGACGAGTTCGGTCTCGTACACACTCATGAACTGTTTCCTCGTGGCTCGTCGACCAAGTGCCCCTGCGGATGGGCGAGCATCCACTCCCACATCTCGACGGGGTCCTGCGCGGTGTGCTCACGGCCGCAGTGGCACGTGCCGTGCAGGGTGTCGGTGCCCGGCAGCCAGGCGATGCGGTAGACCTCGCCGGTGGGAGCCGTCACCGGACCTTCTCCACGGGCTTCTCGCCCTGCTCCACCAGCCGGGCGAGGATGCGGCGGGCGGCCAGACCCCCGGTGTCGATGTTGATGCTCAGCTCCTGGTAGCCGGTGCGTTCGGTGCCGAGGGTCTTCTGCAGCAGGTTGAGCGCGGTGACGTCCTGCATCACCACCGTGTGGTTGTTGCCCCGGAGGAACTCGGTGACCTCGGCGTCGTCGGTGGCCCAGTCCCGGGAGACCGCCCAGAAGTCGTACACCGTGCCGTCGCCGGAGGGCGTGATCGCGTATGTGATCTCGGTGTGGAAGCCGTTCGGGTCACTGCCGTCCGCCTCGGGCAGCACCCCGACCGGGGCGATACGGCTGTGCAGCAGATACAGACAGGGGGCGTGGTACTCGATGTCCTGCCAGCGGGTGATACGGCCCTCGATGCCGGTCGACCTGGCGTAGAACGGCGGGCACGCGGCGTCGTCCATGTGCCGGCTGACCCGGACGATCCCGGCGCCCTCGTCGACCTCGGTGGTGATCGGCGTCTCGGCGACCTCGGGGGTGCCGATGTAACCGCCGTGCAGATACGTCTCGTGGGACAGGTCGAGGAGGTTGTCGACGAGCAGGCCGTAGTCGCAGTCGATGGGCTCCATGCCGCGCACGGTGACCCAGCCGGGGGAGTCGAGGTGCCGGGCCCGGGGGATGGTCTGCGGGTCGGCGAGCGCCGGGTCGCCGATCCACACCCAGATCAGCGAGTCCTGTTCGACGACCGGGTAGGAGGCGACCCGGGCGGTGCGCGGCACCCGCTTCTGCCCGGGCACGTACACGCACGTACCGGACGTGTCGTAGGTGAACCCGTGGTAGCCGCACACGATCCGGTCCCCGTCCAGCCGCGTCGGCGCCTCGGACAGCGGGTAACGGCGGTGCACACAGCGGTCGTGCAGGACGACCGGCGTGCCCTCCTCCTCGGTCCGGTAGAGCACGAGCGTCTCACCGAGGATCGTCCGGCCGAGCAACTCCCGCCCCACCTCGTGGCTGTAGGCGGCGACGTACCACTGGTTCCTGGCGAAGGCGGTCATGTGAGGCATGGGGTTCCCGTCCCTGTCGGCGGGGCGTCGTCGCCCCGCGTGCCGTGGTCGGAATCAGGTTCGACAGGGCTGTGGTTGCCGCGCAAGACGACTTCTGCCAGACGGAAGTCCCCCTGCGAAAGGGCTGTGCAGAGCGCGTTCTTCATGCGCCTTGTCATCACGGGGCACCTCCCAGCGCCGGTGCGAAGGCTTCCTCGTCACCTCAGGTTGATCGCCGAGTCCGGCTCCTCCTATGGGCCCTGTTCTCGTATTGCTACGTCCCCCCATTGACGTCGGTGCACGGTTCGAACCGGCGGTGACGTTCAGGGCCGCCGACGCGGTAGCCGAGAGCGGGGATGCGCTCCACTGCTCGCAACAACTCGAACTCGGTTACACCGCCCGCGTTCGGCGCACCACAGCAGATCTGGGAGGATGGCCGGCAGCCGTCCGTGCAAGGTCCGGGGACCTGCGGGCGGCGAGGCGAGCGGGTACGGGGAGCGGCCCGGCGGGCGGGAGAGCGGAGCGGTGCGGCACATGCCGGAGTACCCGGAGTACCTCACCGCGGTCGTGTTCGCGGTGGGCGGCGTCGTCAACGCCGTGCTGGCACCGCACCGGTTCTCCACCGCCGTCCTGTTCTGCCTCGCGGTGACCTCTGCCGGGCTCGGCGTGGCCTCTCGCAGCGCGGCAGCCCACCCGGCCATCGCCACTGTCCTCACCGTCGCCGCCCTGCTTGTTGCGTTCGCGCTGGGCCTGCTGCTGCTGGCCGACGGGGTCCTCCTGGTCCGGCGCTACGGACCGCAGGCAGCCCTGCTGGCGACCGGGGGCGCCGGCTTCGCACTGCTGGCGGTGCTCGGCCTCGATGCGGTCTTCCACGCGGTCGGCGGCGAGGCGTTCGGTGCCCTCGTGGTCGCGGTGAATGCGACCGCGGGATACCTCACTCTGCTCTTCCTGGTCTTCGCCGGCTACGCGTTCGTGCGGGGCCGTAGAACCCCTCTACCGGGAACCACCCATGTCGTCGTCCTGGGCGCCGGGCTCGACGGCGACCGGCCCGGCCCGCTGCTGACCCGCAGACTGGAGCGGGCCTTGGCGATCGACGCCGCCCGGGCACCGGACACGCCGGGTGTGGTGTTCGTCGTCTCGGGCGGCCAGGGTGAGGACGAGGTCCGCTCCGAGGCGGACGCCATGGCCGACTACCTGCGCGGACGCGGAGTGGCCGCCGACCGGATCGTGCGGGAAGACCGCTCCGTCAACACCGGGCAGAACCTCCGCTTCAGCGCGGCCCTCGTGGGTGACACCCATCCCGGCCACCGTGCCACGGTGGTCACCAGCTGCTTCCACGTCTACCGCACGACCCTGCTGGCCCGCCGCGTCGGCGTGCCCGTGCACGTCGTGGGCGCGCCTACCTCCCCCGCCTACTGGCTGGCCGCGACACTGCGTGAATTCGCCGCCGTCCTCTGGTTGGACCGCCTCCCCCTGGTCGGACTCAGCATGCTGCTGGCAGTGCCGGTGGCGACGGCGGTCTTCGGGCACTGAAGCGCCAGCCGCCGACCTCGTAAGAGGTCCTGACACAGGTGACGCACAAGGCGCGGTTGAGGAGGAGGGGAAAGACGGGCCGGACTGCCCGACCGGTGCGCGCGGTCAGCTCGTCGAGGTCGGCGCCCACACCGTGATCTCTCCGGCCTGACCCCGCGCGAGCTGGAGGTGCTCCGCCTGCTCGCCACCGGACTCAGCAACGCCGAACTGGCCTCCCGGCTGTTCCTGAGCCCCACCACGGTCAAGAGTCACGTCGGCCGCATCCTGTCGAAGCTGGACCTGCGCGATCGGGTCCAGGCGTCTTCGCCTACGAGACGGGCCTGATCACCGCGGGCGGGGGCGCCCAGCAGCGCGACCGCGCACGCTTCACCGCCGCAGCGCCGCGTGAGCCGTCTCCGGCAGCCGCAGGTACACCACCGACGACACCAGGCAGATCACCGCGACGTACCACGGGAACAGCCCCGAGTGCCCCTGCTCCTTGAACAGCGTGCCCACGTACGGGGCCGTGCCGCCGAAGAGGGCCACCGTCAGGGAGTAGGGGAAGCCGATGCCCGCGGCGCGGACCCGGGGCGGGAAGATCTCCGCGTTCACGGCCGCGCTGATCGAGGTGAAGCCGGTCAGCAGCACCATGCCCGCGCACTGCACGAGCAGCAGCACGGTGAACGAGTCGCTCAGGACGTGCAGCAGCGGCACCGCGAGGAGCGCGAAGCCCAGGCCGAAGAAGAGCAGCAGGGGGCGGCGGCCGAAGCGGTCCGAGAGCAGACCGCCGAGCGGCTGCAGCAGGGCGAAGAACGCCAGTGAGATCGTGCCCGCGAGCAGCGCGTCCGACTTCTCGACGCCCGCGTTCAGTTCGGCGTACGTCGGCAGGTACGACGTCCACGTGTAGTAGGCGATGGTGCCGCCCGCCGTGATGCCGGCGATGAGCAGCGACTCGCGCGGGTGCCGGCGCAGCGCCTCGAACAGGCCCGGGCGCGGGCCCTGCTGCTGCTCGGCGCTGCGGGTCTCCTGCGCGCCCTGCCGGATCCAGAACCCGACCAGACTCAGCACGGCGCCGAGCACGAACGGCACCCGCCAGCCCCAGCCGTTCATCTGCCCGTCGCTCAGCGTGTCCACGAGCAGGGTGGCGACCGCGGAGGCGACCAGCTGCCCCACCGTCGTCGACACGTACTGGAAGCTGGAGAACAGCCCGCGCCGGCCGGGCCCCGCCGACTCCACCAGGAACGTCGTCGAGGCCGCGAACTCGCCGCCCACGGAGAGTCCCTGCAGCAGCCGGGCGAGGACGAGGACGACCGGCGCCAGGACGCCGACGGCCGCGTAGGTCGGGGTGAGCCCGACCAGGAGGCTGCTGCCGCCCATCAGCAGGATGGTGACCGTGAGGGCGGCCCGCCGCCCGTGCCGGTCCGCGACCGCGCCCATCAGCAGCCCGCCCACCGGCCGCATGAAGAAGCCGACCGCGAACACCGCGAACGTGGACAGCAGCGGCACCAGCGAGTTGTCCGCGCTCTTCGGGAAGACCTGGGCGGCGATGTACGTGGCAAGAAACGTGTAGGCGTACCAGTCGTACCACTCCACCGCGTTGCCCACCGAGGCGGCGAGGAGCTGGCGAACGGGCCGTTTCGTCGGCGGGGAAACCGTCTGCGTCTCTGTCACGCCCCTCACCCTCCCCCGGCAAAGCCCGGGCACACCGTCCGTACCGGCGACTTTCACACGAGTGTCACGTGCCCCTTCCTCGGCGTTTGGTGTCCCTGAAACACTCCTTCCGCGCAGATTCCGTCAGGTTCCGGCCATCCCGCACCTCAGGATGAGAGGTCTGTCCTTCATGTCCGAAGTAAACCGGCGCCGCTTTCTCCAGCTCGCGGGTGCCACCACGGCCTTCAGTGCCCTGTCCGCCAGCATCCAACGCGCCGCCGCCCTTCCGGCGAACCACCGCACCGGGTCGATCGAGGACGTCGAGCACATCGTCGTCCTCATGCAGGAGAACCGTTCCTTCGACCACTACTTCGGCACCTTGAGAGGCGTCCGCGGCTTCGGCGACCCGCGTCCGGTCACCCTGGGCAACGGCAAACCGGTCTGGCACCAGGAGAAGGACGGCAAGGAGATCCTGCCGTTCCACCCGGACGCCGACGACCTCGGCATGCAGTTCCTGGAGGGCCTGCCGCACTCCTGGCCCGACGGCCACCAGGCCTACGACGGTGGTGCGTACGACCGGTGGGTGCCCGCCAAGGGCACCACGACCATGGCGTACCTGACCCGCGAGGACATTCCCTTCCACTACGCCCTCGCCGACTCCTTCACCGTCTGCGACGCCTACCACTGCTCGTTCATCGGCTCCACCGACCCCAACCGCTACTACATGTGGTCCGGGTGCACCGGCAACGACGGCACCGGCGGCGGCCCGGTCCTCGGCAACGACGAACTCGGCTACGGCTGGACGACCTACCCCGAGCGCCTGGAGCGGGCCGGCGTCTCCTGGAAGATCTACCAGGACATCGGCGACGGCCTCGACGCCCAGGGCTCCTGGGGCTGGATCCAGGACGCCTACCGCGGCAACTACGGCGACAACTCGCTGCTGTACTTCGACACGTACCGCGACGCCAAGCCCGGCGACCCCTGGTACGACAAGGCGCGCACCGGCACGAACGCCAAGGCCGGCCAGGGCTACTTCGACCTGCTGCGCGCCGACGTCAACGCCGGCAAGCTGCCGCAGATCTCCTGGATCGCCGCCCCCGAGGCCTTCTCCGAGCACTCCAACTGGCCCTCGAACTACGGCGCCTGGTACATCGCGCAGGTCCTCGACGCCCTCACCTCCAACCCGGAGGTCTGGTCGAAGACCGCCCTGTTCATCACCTACGACGAGAACGACGGCTTCTTCGACCACGTGGTGCCGCCGCTGCCGCCGAAGGACGCCTCCTGCGGACTGTCCACCGTCGACGTCTTTCTCGACCTCTTCCCGGGCGACGCCAAGAACACGGCGGGCCCCTACGGCCTCGGTCCCCGGGTGCCGATGCTGGTCGTCTCGCCGTGGAGCAAGGGCGGTTACGTCTGCTCCGAGACCTTCGACCACACCTCGATCCTGCGGTTCATGGAGCGCCGCTTCGGTGTGCGCGAGACGAACATCTCGCCCTGGCGGCGCGCCGTCTGCGGTGATCTGACGTCCGCGTTCGACTTCTCCCGCACGGACGCGCGCCCCGCCCCGCTGCCCGGCACCGACGGCTACGAGCCGCAGGACCGCGAACGCCACCCCGACTACAAGCCGGTCCCGCCCGCCGACCCGCGCATGCCCCGCCAGGAGCGCGGCCTGCGCCGCTCCCGGCCGCTGAAGTACGCCCCGCACGTGGACGCCTCGGTCGACACCGCGGCCGGGAGGCTCACCCTCACCTTCGCCACCGGGGCGAAGGCCGGCGGCGCCTTCCATGTGACCTCCGGCAACCGCACCGACGGCCCCTGGATGTACACCACCGAGGCGGGCAAGACGCTCTCCGACACGTGGAACTCGGCGTACTCCGGCGGCTCCTACGACCTGACCGTGCACGGCCCGAACGGCTTCGTGCGCGTCTTCAAGGGCTCGAACAAGGCGGCCGGCTGCGAGGTCACCGCCCGCCACACCGGCGGCGACATCGAGCTGACCTTCACCAACAAGGGCTCCGGCGCGGTCCGTCTGAAGCTCACCGACGCGTACGGCGGCCGGCCCGCGACCGTCACCGTCCGTCCGGGCGCGAAGGTGTGCCGGACGGCCGAACTCGCCGGCAGCCGCCGCTGGTACGACCTGACCGTCACCGCCGAGGGCGACAAGGCGTTCCTGCGGCGGTTCGCCGGGCACGTCGAGAACGGCCGGCCGGGGGTGAGCGACCCGGCGATCATCACCGCGTAGCAGGAGTGAGGTGCCCCGGATCGCGCGGCCGGGGCACCAGCGCCGGTTCGGGCGTGGCCGAGCCGGCCTCCAGAGCCAGGAGGGCCGCAACCGGGTGATCGTCGCCGACCGGGGCTGCCGGGGGTGCCGTCCGGGTCAGCAGCAGCACGCCCCAGGACGCGACGGCCGCCCCCGCGAGCGCGAGCAGCATGCCCGCAGGACCGCCCTGGAGGCGTTCGCCGAGCAGCGACAGGCCGATCACCGCGGCGGCCAGCGGGTTGGACAGGGTCACCATCGCGAGGGGTCCGCCCAGACCGCCCCGGTACGCCGTCTGCGACAGCACCAGCCCGCCGGCCGCGAAGGCCGCCACGAGCAGGGCCACGCCGACCACCTGGACGCTCAGCACCGGGCCGGACCGGTCCGTCGCGGCCACCGTCACCGTCTGAGTGAGGGCCGAGGCGACCCCGGAG
Source organism: Streptomyces sp. NRRL B-1140 (assembly GCF_001280065.1). Taxonomy (GTDB): domain Bacteria; phylum Actinomycetota; class Actinomycetes; order Streptomycetales; family Streptomycetaceae; genus Streptomyces. Next base: position 106,588 of record NZ_LGEA01000148.1, on the reverse strand, counting down.
GCCAGACCGGACGCGGTCGCGTGCCGCAGCCCGGGGCGGGCACCGGGCCGGGACAGCACCCCGATGAACGCCGCGGTGGCGCCGGCCACCGCAAGCGCCTCGGGGACGCTCAGCACACCGTCGGGCGCCGGACCGGACGCCGTGACCAGGACCGCGCCCAGTCCCAGGAGGGTCAGGGCGGTGCCCTTCCACTCGGCCGCGCTCACCCGCCGTCCCGCCATCCGCGCGCCCATGGGCACCGCCGCGACCAGGGTGAGAGCACCGAGCGGCTGCACCACGGTCAGCGGGCCGTACCGAAGGGCGACGACGTGCAGCAGGGCGGCCGATGCGTTCAGTCCGACCGACCACCACCAAGCGCCGCTGCCGAGCAGCGTGCGCGTGCCCGCGGCCGGGGAGCGGGAGGCGAGCCGCTCCTGGGCGACCGCGGCGGCGGCGTAGGCGACGGCCGAAACGAGGGACAGGGCGACGGCGATCACCACGGTGTTCATCGGCCGGCTCCCACGAGCGCCTGCTCGTCCCGCTGCGCCGGTACGAGGCGGCCCGGCGTCCGCCCGGCGGTGCTCGCCGTGCGGTGCGGCAGGGGGATGAGCGCGAGGGCGAGCCCGAGCAGGGCTGCGGCCACGAGCGCGTCGAGCCAGTAGTGGTTGGCGGTGCCGACGATCACCAGCAGGGTCAGCAGGGGATGCGTCAGCCACAGCAGGCGCCACCGCGAGCGGGTGGCGGCGATCAGCCCGATAGCGACCATCGAAGCCCAGCCGAAGTGCAGCGACGGCATCGCCGCGAACTGGTTCGACAGGGAGTCCGTCGTGGGGTTGCCGTACACCGACGGCCCGTACACCCGCGCCGTGTCGACCAGGCCGGTCGCGGCCAGCATGCGGGGCGGGGCGAGCGGGAACAGCAGATGCAGCACCAGCGCGGCGGCCGTGACCGCGGCCAGGACCCGGCGGGCCCAGACGTAGTGGGCCGGCCGGCGCAGATAGAGCCAGATCAGGAAGGCGGCGGTGGCGGGGAAGTGGACGGTCGCGTAGTAGGTGTTCGCCAGGTGCGCCAGGCCGTCACCGTGCAGCAGGAGCGATTGCACGGCGCCCTCGCCGGGGAGATGGACCGCCCGCTCGAAGTCCCACACGCGGCGCGCGTTGTGGAAGGCCTCGCCGGTGTGGCCCGTGGCAAGCTGCCGGCCGAGTTTGTAGACGAGGAAGAGCCCTGCGACGAGCAGGATCTCCCGGACGAGCGGCGGTCGCGCTACGGCGTCGGACCCCGCCGGTTCAGGCTCGGTGCGGGCATTCATCCCCCGGCCCCTTCGGTGACGGTGGTGCTCTTATCGGTACGAGAGCGTACCGATACGTCAGTGTACCGATACGGTCGCGTACCGGTACACTGGCGTATCGATAGACGAAGAACACACCGTCGGCCGGGAATGCTCCGGCCGCCCGAGGGAAACCAGGAGCCCCGCCCATGACGCCGCAGGCCGCGGACCGGCCCGAGCCGCTCGGTGCCTCGCGCCGCTCCAAGATCACGCCCGAGCGTGAGCAGGAGTTCTACGACGCCGTCCTGGAGCAGCTCCGTGAGTGCGGCTACGACTCCGTCACCATGGAGGGGATCGCCGCCGACACCCGGTGCAGCAAGTCCACGCTCTACCGCCAGTGGAAGACCAAGCCGCAGCTGGTGGCGGCGGCGCTGCGCTCGCACCGGCGGACGCGCTGCATCGACACCGGCTCGCTCGCCGGGGACCTGCGGGAGGCGGCCCGGGCGGCGGGAGAGCTGTCGGGCCGGGACACCAAGCTCCTCCAGGCGCTCGCGCACGCGGCCCCTCAGGACCCGGAGTTGCAGCGTGCCTTGCGCGAGGCGCTGGTGGAACCGGAGATCGCCGCGCTGAAGGAGATCATCCGGCGCGGGGTCGAACGGGGGGAAGTGCCCGCCGACCTCCCGGCGCTGGAGTACATCCCGGCGCAGATGTTCGGCGTCCTGCGCGTCCGGCCCGTCCTGGAGGGCGAGTACGCGGACCCGGACTACCTGGTCCGGTTCGTGGAAGCAGCCCTGCTGCCGGCCCTGGGCCTGACCTGAAGCCCGGGCCGCCGTCCGCCGGATGACCGGACGGTGACCCGACCGCGCCGACCCGTGGGGACGGGGGCGGCGCGCATCCCCCGGCCGGGTGGGGTGCCCCTGTGAGCGGCGGGGGCGCCCCACCCGGCCGGCCGGGCTGTGGGGCGCCGGGCGTCAGACGTCCTGGCCGTTGCCGCTGCCCGTGGACACCTTGATGCCCTTGGTGATGTCGTCCAGCACGGTCTCCTTCTGGTCCGCGTCGACGCCGAACCGCACGACCACCATCAGCTTCGCGTTCGCGGGGGAGGGGAACGCGAGCGACTCCACGATGCCGTCGGCGCCCTTGCTCGTGACGGCCTTCCAGCGCACCAGGTAGCCCTGTTGCCCGGCCACGGTCACGGCCTTGGAGTCCAGTACGTCGTGGGAGGTGATCCCGCCGTAGGACTTCCCGCCGTAGGACTCCTCGGCGTTCTTCGCGATGTCCGCCTTCGCGATCTCCTCGGCGGTGGCGCCCTTGGTGCCCAGCGCCAGGGCCGGGGCCGAGTAGGCGCCGCCCTTCGTGCAGGTCGAGGAGGTGTCGCCGGGGCACTTGTAGGACTCGTCGGACGTCACCTGGGCGCCGGCCTGGGCCTGCTGGCCGTACCAGCCCTTCGGGATCGGCAGGCTGATGCCGCTGACCGCATCGGTCACCGAACCGCTCCTGATCTTCGGCGGCCGGGACTGCTCGGGCCGCGGACTCTGCCCACCGGACCCGCCGTCGCCGTTGTCTCCGGACCCTCCGGATCCACCCGAGCCGCCCGGTCCGCCCTGACCTCCGGGGGCGCCCGGCCCGCCGGGCGCCTGTGAAGTGGGCGAACCGCCCCCGCCGTTGTCCGTCAACGCGTAGACGCCCACACCGATGCAGGTGAGGACGACTACGGCTGCGGCGACGGCGGCACCTATCCGCAGCCGCCGCCCCTTGCCTCCGGGAGGCGCGGTGGGGTAGGCGGGGTAGCCGGCATACCCGGCGGACCCCGCGAACGCCCCGGTCCCCGGCTGCCCGGCAGCACCCGCGTAACCGGCGGCTGCGGGACCCCAGGCCCCCGGGTACTGTCCGGCTCCGGCTTGCCCGGCCGGGTTCGGATGCCCTGCGGCGGCCGGTGTCGCGGCGCCGGGCGGACCGGCTTCCGCCGTCCCGGGGGCAGCCGGGTCCGCGGCCCCCGCGGTCTGCCCGGTTTCCGGGCCCTCGGCCCCGCTCCGGTCCTCGGCGGCAGCCGGACGCTCCGCCGGTGCCGGGGGCTCGGCGGGCGGCACGTCGGGTGCCGTCCGCTGCGTCGATGCGGAGCCGGCGGACGCCGGGCCCGTCGGGGGACCCCAGGTCGCGGGCGGCTGCGCCGGGCGGATGCGGTCCGTCCAGGCCCGGCCGTCCCACCAGCGCTCGGTGGCGGGCCCGTCACTTGTCTGTCCGGGATCGGCGTACCACCCGGGAGGAGTCTCCTGCGTCATGCCCCCACCGTATGAGGCGTCGGTGAAAGAGGCATGAGAGGAGTCGGAACCGGCTGTTCCGGCAGCGGTACCGTCGGCCGCCGGACCGCCCGTGACGGAAGCCGCGCGTCCCGTTCCCGGGGGGGCGCCGACACCGGCACACCGGGACACCTGCCCCGTGCCTGCAGGTTCGGTCTCCGGCAGGCCGTGCAGCTCGGTAACCCGATTACGGCGAGGGCGAATGCCTCCTCGGCGTCCGACGGCAGACCGACGTCGTCCGAGGTACGCACGGCCGAAAGACGCCGCCCCGGCGGGTCCGAAGGAGGGTCGAGGGCGAAGAAGGCGTACGTCCTGACCGGAGGCTCGGCCGTGCAGTCGCCCTCCTGCGTGAGGAACCGTGCCGTGATGATCGTCGCGGAGCAGCCGCCGCCGACGCCGAACTCGTACCGGTCGATGGGACGGCCCGCGGCCCCGGGCGTGCCGTCCGCGGGGCCACGCCGCTGCCCCTCGTCACTGAATGGACGTCACCTCCCTTGCCTTTGCACGCCGTTGACCCCAAGGCGGCTGGTGGCAGGACAAGTGCGTCGCCCGGCCGCACCCGGTGTCACCCGTCACGGCAAGAGGTGCACCGACCACCCTCCACTCGGACAATCGGACGGCTACGCTCGATGTCTGTACGTCGTTCGGGCGACTTGGGGAGGGAGCGGGATGACGGAGGTACGGCCCACGGCCGCGGCCTCGGCTTCCCTGTGGGAGCGCGACGAGGAGGTCGCCGCCGTCGAGCGGGCGGTCGACAGCCTGTGCGCGGACCGTTCCTCGTCCGGCGGGCTGCTGGTCTTCCGCGGCGAGGCCGGACTCGGCAAGACCGCCCTGCTGGCCGAAACCCGCCGCATCGCCGAGGCCCGCGGCTGCACGGTCTGGTCGGCACGCGGCGGCGAGACCCTCAGGTCGGTCCCCTTCAACGTGGTACGTCAGTTGCTGCAGCCGGCGCTGGTGTCCATGCTGCCGGAAGAGGCGCGCGAGTACCTCGGCGACTGGTACGACATCGCCGGCCCCGCCCTCGGCATCGCGGAGCCCGGCGACCGGCAGGCGGACCCGCAGGGCGTGTGCGACGGCCTGGTCGCGGCCGTGCGCCGGCTCGCCCGCCGCGACTGGCCACTGGTGCTGATGATCGACGACGCCCACTGGGCGGACCAGGAGACCCTGCACTGGCTCGCGGGACTCGCCGAGCGCCTCGACGAGATGTCCGTCCTGGTCGTCGTCACCCGCCGCCACGAGGAGATCTCCGGCGCGAGCGCCCGCCACCTCGACACCGTCGCCGCCGCCGCGCACGGCCCCGCCACGACCCTGAGCGCCCTCACCCCGGACGCGACGGCCGGACTCACCCGCGCCACCCTCGGGGAACACGCCGACGCCGCGTTCTGCCGCGAGGTCTGGGCCGTCACCGCGGGCAACCCCTACGAGACCGTCGAACTCCTCGCCCGAGTACAGGACAGCGAACTCGAACCGGTCGAGGCCCGGGCCGGTGAACTGCGCGACCTGAACCGCTCGGCCCGAGGCGGCGGCCTCGTCGCCCGCCTGGAGGAACTCGGCATCGACGCCACCAGGTTCGCCTGGGCCGCCGCCATCCTCGGCACCGGCATCTCCACCGACCTGGTGGCCAAGCTCGCCACCCTGCGACCGGACGACGCCCGCCGCTGCGCCGAACTGCTGCGCACCGCCCGTATCCTCACCGCACCCGACCCCGCGACCGGCCACAGCACCGAGGGCGACCTCGAGTTCGTCCACCCGCTGATCGCCACCGCCGTCTACAACTCCATCCCCGACGCCCTGCGCACCGCCATGCACGGCATCGCGGCGCGGATCGTCACCGACGAGGGACACAGCGCCGCGACGGCCGCCCGCCACCTCCTGGAGGTCCACCCGGACGACGACGAGGAACTCGTCACACAACTGCGCGAGGCAGCCCGCGAGCACCTCGCCGTCGGCGCCCCCGACGCGGCCCGCCGCTGCCTGGAACGCGCCCTGAAGGAACCGCCCCGGCCCGAGTCGCACCCGCAGGTGCTGTACGAACTGGCCGAAGCCACCTTCCTCACCGCGCCCGCCCGCACCATCGGCCATCTGCGGGCCGCGCTCGGCATGCCCGGCCTCCACGGCGGCCGGCGGGTCGACGCCGTCTTCCGGCTCTCCCAGGCGCTGCTCCACAACGACCAGCTGGAGGAAGCCGTCCGCACGGTCGAGGCGGAGGCCGCCCGGCTCCAGCCGGGCCCCGACCGGATGCGGCTGCAGGCCGCGCAGTTCATGTGGGAGGGGCTGCACGCCGGCGAGGCGGCCTCCCCCGGCCGCTCCCAGCGGCTCGCCGACCTCGCCCGCCCCTGCACCGGACGGGACAACTCCGAACGCGCCCTGCTCATCCTGCGCGGCTTCGACGCCCTGATGCACGGCGAGAACGCCGAGGAGGTCGCCGAGCTGTGCGACCGCGCCCTCGTCAACGGCCGTCTCGCGCCCGGGCTCGGCTGGACCGACACCGAGTGGGGCATCGAACTGCTGCTGATGCTGGCCAACGCCTACGGCTTCACCGACCGCCTCGACCGCGCCGAGACCCTCTACAACGAAGCACTGCGCGCCTACGAGACGGCAGGCTGGAGCGGCGGCCACCTCGCCCTGGCCCACGCCTACGTCGGGATCGGTCACCGCAGGCGAGGCCGTCTGAAGGAGGCCGAGGCGTCCCTGCGCGAGGCACTGCGCCTGGCCGAACGCGTCGGCCGCGGCCTGCCCCTGTACTGGTCCGCGACCTGCAGCCTCGTCGACACCCTGCTCGCCCGCGGCCAGGTCGAGCAGGCCTGGGAGGTCGCCGAACGGCACGGCTTCGCCCCGCCCTACCCGTCCACCATCGTCCTGCCCGATCCCCGCTCGGTGCGCGGCCGCCTGCTGCTGGCCGTCGGCCGCACCAAGGACGGCATCAACGAACTGGAGGCCGCGGAGAAGGCTGCCGCGGCCCGCGGGCACCACAACCCCGTACTGGTCCCCTGGGCGGCCGACCTCGCCCGCGCCCTGCGCACCGAGGACCCGGCCCGTGCCGCGCGGCTCGCCGTCGACGTACGCCGCCAGGCCGAGCGCTTCGGCACGGACACGGCGATAGGGGAAGCCCTGCGCTGCGCCGCCGACCTGGAGACCGGCCAGCGGGCGGTCCGGCTCTACGGCCAGGCCGTCACCTACCTGGAAGCCTCGCCCTGCCAGTACGAACACGCGGCGGCCCGCATCGAGTTCGGCATCGCCGCCCGCTCGGCGGCCGACCTGCACCGCGGCCTGGACCTGGCGGTCTCGTGCGGGGCCGACGGACTGGCACAGCGGGCACGTGCCGCGCTCAGGGCGGGTGTCGGCCCGGCGTAGGGCGGGCGCGGAGCGGCGGGCCGGGCCCGCCACCGGCGGAGACCTCCGGGCCGCTCAGGGCCGGTGAGCCGGGCGGCCTCCCCGCACGCCGCCACCGCGGCAGCCGTCCGTGGACTCGTCCATGGCCGGAGCGGTGAGGCAGGAGGGTGCGAGACCGGCCGGGCTCATGACATGCGGGGCCCTCGTCCGCCGGCCCTCACGAGATGCCGTCCTCTTCCGCCAGCACCCGCTGGGCCGTCGCGAACGCCGAGTTCGCCGCCGGCACCCCGCAGTACACGGCCGTCTGGAGCAGCACCGCGCCGATCTCCTCCGGGGTGAGGCCGTTGCGCCGGGCCGCGCGGACATGCATGGCCAGCTCGTCGTAGTGGCCGTGTGCGACCAGCGCGGTGAGGGTGATCATGCTGCGCTCACGGCGGGACAGCGTCGGATCGGTCCATATCTCGCCCCACGCGTAGCGCGAGATGAAGTCCTGGAAGCGGGCCGTGAACGGGGTCTGGCGGGCCTGCGCCCGGTCGACGTGCTGGTCGCCGAGCACCTCGCGTCGCACCGCCATGCCCAGAAGGGCGCCCTGACCGAAGTGGGCGCGCAGGGCGGTCAGCACCGCCTCCGGACACTGGGCGGGGGCCAGGTGCGAGGCCCCCGGCAGCTCCACGAGCGTCGCGCCCGGCACGGCGTCGGCGATCTCCCGCAGATGGGCGGGGGGCGTCGCGGGGTCCTCGCGGCCGGCGACCAGCAGGGTCGGCACGGCGATCTCCGGCAGCCGGTCGCGCAGGTCGAACGCGGCGAGCGCGTCACAGCACGCGGCGTACGCCTCCGGGTCGGCGTCCCGGTGGTCCTGGACCAGGCGCGGCACGGTGAAGTCACCGGCGAACCAGCGCGCGCCGGCGTTGTCCGCCAGCCCGGCCAGCCCCTCCCGCCGTACCAGCGCGGCCCGCTCCTCCCACGGCCCGGGCCCGTTGAAGTGGGCCGACGAGCAGATCGCGGCGAGCGACGTCAGGCGCTCCGGAGCGTGCACCGCGAGATGCAGCCCCACGGCCCCGCCCAGCGACACGCCCGCGTACGCGAACCGCTCGATGCCGAGCGAGTCGGCGAGCGCCAGCACCAGTTCGGCGAGGTCGCCGACCGTGGCGCCGGCTTCGATGAGACCGGCCGCCGAACCGCCGTGCCCCGGCAGGTCCCAGCGCACCACCCGATGGGTGACGGACAGCTCGGGCGCCACGTCGTCCCACAGGGCGTACGACGTGCCGAGCGAGGGGCCGAGCAGCAGCGGGGGAGCGGAGGCGGGCCCTTCGGCATGGTGGTTCAGAAGTGTCAACGTCGCTCCAGAGCACGGTCGGTGAGGACTCCGGCGGAGCCCGTGTAATGGGCCGGATCGAGATCCACGTCGGCCAGCTCGGGGGCCTCGGCCAGCGGTTGCCCCTTGGAGGCCAGCCTGGTGAGGAGCTCCTTGGCGCGGGCGCGGCCGAGTACCGGGGTCAGTTCGGCGGACAGCCGCTCCGAGACGATCAACCCGTGCGTGCTGTCCAGGTGTTCGCGCATGGCCTCGGGCCTGACCCGCAGCCCCTCGGCCAGTTCGGCGGCGTCACGAGCGGCACCGCCGGTCAGCCGCAGCAGGTCCCGCAGCGGTTCCCACTCGGCGTGCCAGGCCCCGGCCGGGCGTTCGTCCTCGGCGGCCATGGACCCGTACAGCGTCGCCGCGAGCTGGGGCGCCCGGCGCGCGACGGAGGCGATCAGGGTGGACCGTACGGGGTTGGATTTGTGCGGCATGGCGGACGAACCCCCGCCGCTGCCCTCCGCCACCTCGGCGATCTCGGTGCGCGACAGGATGAGGACGTCAGCGGCGACCTTGCCCAGCGCGCCCGCCGTGAAGGCGAGGCATCCGGCGAGGTCGGCGACCGGTGTCCGCAGGGTGTGCCAGGGCAGTCCGGGTGCCCGCAGACCGAGTTCCCGGGCGTACGCCTCCGGAAGCCCGGCCGGATCGCTCGCGCCGTACGCCCCGAACGCCGCCAGCGTCCCCGCCGCGCCCCCGAGTTGGACGGGCAGCGACTCCCGGACGGCCCGCACCCGGTCCCGCGCGTCCAGGACCAGTGACCGCCACCCGGCCGCCTTCAGCCCGAAGGTGGTCGGTACGGCGTGCTGGGTGAGGGTCCGCCCCGGCATCGCGGTGTCGCGGTGCTCGGCGGCCAGCCGGGACAGCGCCCGTTCGCCGCGGCCGAGGTCGGCGAGGACCACGTCGAGGGTCCGCGCGGCGACCAGCATCGTCGCCGTGTCCATGATGTCCTGGCTGGTCGCGCCCCGGTGGACGTAGGACCCGTACGCCTCGCCCACGGCCCTGGTCAGATCCCCGACCAGCGGGATGACGGGGTTGCCGCCCGTGCGGGCGCGTTCGGCGAGAGACCGTACGTCGAAGGCACCGGAGCGGGCGGCCTCGGTGACCGCCGTAGCCGCCTCGGCAGGGGCGAGCCCCATGGCGGCCTGGGCGCGGGTCAACGCGGCCTCCGCGTCGAGCAGCGCCCGCAGGTACGCCTCGTCGCCGGTGGCGGTCGCGGCCTCCGAGCCGGCCCAGCCGGGGGCGAGCAGGCCGGTGTCGCCGGGGTGCGCTGTCACGTGAACTCCAGGAAGACCGTCTCGCCCTCGCCCTGAAGGCGGATGTCGAAACGGTACGTGCCGTTCCCCTCCTCCGCGGCGATCAGCGTGTCGCGCCGAGCGTCCTCCAGCCCGGACAGCAGCGGATCGGCCGCGAGCACCGCCGCGTCGCCCGGCAGGTAGATGCGGGTGTACAGATGCACGAGCAGGCCGCGCGCGAACACGCACACGCTGAGGTACGGGGCGCTGCGCCCCCGTGCGCCGGGCCGCAGGGTGCGCGCGTACCAGTGGCCGTTCGCGTCGGTCTGGATGCGTCCCCAGCCCGTGAACTCCACGCCGTTGCGCCCGAGGAAGCCTCCGGAGGCCGGGTCGCGCCGCATGGAGCCGTCGGCCGTCGCCAGATTGCCGTCGGGGTCCGGCCCCCACAGCTCGATCAGGGCGTCCGGCAGTGGGTTGCCCTCGCCGTCGGTGACGTGACCGTGCACGGTGACGGTGTCCGGATGCCCGAGGGGCGCGATGTCCTCACCGCCGCGGAACGGCAGGGCGTGGCCGTAGAACGGGCCGACGGTGTGCGACGGGGTGGGCAGCACGGCATCGGGCCGGTTGGTGTCGATCTTCGTCATGGCCGCTCAGCGCCCTTCTTCGATCCAGGTGGCCTGCGGGCCGTCCAGCACGATGTCCCAGTGGTAGCCCATCGAGAACTCCGGCACCGACAGGCTGTGGTCGTACGTCGCGACCAGCCGCTGCCGGGCGGCGTCGTCCGTCACGGACTGGATGATGGGGTCGTAGGGGAACAGGGGGTCGCTCGGGAAGTACATCTGCGTCACGAGCCGCTGGGTGAACGCCGAGCCGAAGACCGAGAAGTGGATGTGCGCCGGCCGCCAGGCGTTGACGTGCTGGCGCCACGGGTAGGGGCCCGGCTGGACGGTGGTGAAGCGATAGTGGCCGTCGGCGTCGGTGAGGGTGCGGCCCACACCGGTGAAGTTGGGGTCCAGCGGGGCGTCGTGCTGCTCGCGCTGGTGGGCGTAGCGGCCCGCGGAGTTGGCCTGCCATATCTCCACGAGCTGACCGCGCACGGGGCGTCCGTCGCGGTCCAGCAGCCGTCCGGAGACCGTGATGCGCTCGCCGATCGGCTCGCCGTCGTGCTGCCGGGTGAGGTCGTTGTCGATCTCGGTGATGTCCCGCTCCCCGAAGGCGGGGGAGGACAGCTCCACCAGCTCCGGGTCCTTGCTGACGTCGATGGTGACCGGCGGCTGCTTGGGGTGCCGGAGCAGCGAGGACCGGTAGGGCGCGTAGTCGCGGCGCGGCTGGTGCTCGACGGGCCCGCCGTCGGCGAGGCGCTTCTCGTACGCGGCGCGCTCGGCCGCGATCTCCTGATCGATGTCGTGCTGCGTGAGAGTCATGAGGGTCCCTGAGGTTCTTGAGGATCGTGCCCCGTCAGGGGCGCGGAGAACTGCGCGGCCGGCCACATACGGCCCGCAGCCGAACGCCTAACGCTCCAGAACGAGCGCAAGCCCTTGGCCCACGCCGATGCACAGCGTGGCCACACCGACGCCGCCGCCCCGCCGGGCAAGCTGATGGGCGACGGTCCCTGCGAGCCGCGCCCCGGACGCACCCAGCGGATGCCCCAGGGCGATCGCCCCGCCCCGCGGATTGAGGATCGCGGGATCGAACTCGGGCCACTCGGCCACACACCCCAGCACCTGCGCCGCGAACGCCTCGTTCAGCTCCAGCACGGACAGGTCGCCGAACCCCTTGCCCGCCTTGGCCAGCGCCCGGTTGACCGCCTCCACGGGCGCCAGCCCGAAGTAGTGCGGGTCGGTCGCGGCGACACCGGTGGCGGACACCCGGGCCAGCGGCTCGCGCCCCGTGGCGCTCAGCCCCTCCTCGTCGACGAGCAGCAGCGCCGCCGCACCGTCGTTCAGCGGTGAGGCATTGCCTGCCGTCACGGTGCCGCCCTCCGCCCGGAACGACGGCTTCAGCCTCGCCATCGCCGCCAGGGAGGCGTCCGGGCGGACGCATTCGTCGGCGGCGAAGAGCACGGGATCGCCCTTGCGCTGCGGGACCGGCACGGACACCAGCTCACCGTCGAACAGGCCCTCGGACTGCGCCCGGGCGGCCTTCTCGTGACTGCGCAGGGCGAACTCGTCCTGCTGCTCCCGGCCGATCTTGTGCTTGTCCGCGATGAGTTCGGCCGACTCGCCCAGCGGGATCGTCCACTGCGGCTCCATGCGCGGGTTGACCATCCGCCAGCCGAGCGTCGTCGAGTACAGCTCGGTGTGCCCGGCCGGGAAGGGGTTGCCGGACTTGGGCAGCACATAGGGCGCCCGGGTCATCGACTCCACGCCACCGGCCACGGCGATCGAGGCGTCTCCGACGGCGATCGCGCGGGCCGCCTGGATCACGGCCTCCAGACCGGACGCGCACAGCCGGTTGACGCTCACGCCCGGCACCGAGGTGGGCAGCCCCGCCAGCAGGGCGGCCATGCGGCCGACGTTGCGGTTCTCCTCTCCGGCGCCGTTGGCGTTGCCGAAGTACACGTCCTCGATGCGCGCCGGGTCCAGATCCGGGGTGCGGGCGAGCAGTTCGCGGATCGCGTGCGCGCCGAGGTCGTCCGGGCGGACCGAGGCGAGAGCGCCGTTGTAGCGGCCGATCGGCGTGCGGACCGCGTCGACGATGTAGACGTCCTTCACTTCAGGCCCTCCGGCACGGTCAGTTCGGCGTCCGTCCTGGCGGCGATCTCGTCGGCGGTCACACCCGGCGCGGTCTCGACCAGGACGAGTCCGTCGTCGGTGACGTCGAGGACGCCGAGGTCGGTGATGACGCGGTTCACGCAGCCCTTGCCGGTCAGCGGCAGGGCGCACTCGGTGCGGATCTTCGGCGAGCCGTCCTTGGCCGTGTGGGTCATGACGACGACGACCGTACGGGCGCCGTGCACCAGGTCCATCGCCCCGCCGATGCCGGTGATCAGCTTGCCGGGGACGGCCCAGTTGGCCAGGTCGCCCCGCTCGGACACCTGCATGGCACCGAGCACGGCCACGTCGATGTGCCCGCCCCGGATCATCGAGAAGGACAGCGCCGAGTCGAAGAAGGAGGCCCCCGGCAGGACCGTCACCGTCTCCTTCCCGGCGTTGATCAGATCCGGGTCGACGGCGTCCTCGGTGGGGTAGGGGCCGGTGCCCAGGATGCCGTTCTCCGATTCGAGGACGACCTCGACGCCCTCGGGGAGGTGGTTGGGGATGAGCGTGGGCAGGCCGATGCCGAGATTGACGTACTGGCCGTCCCGCAGCTCCCGCGCCGCCCGTGCGGCCATCTCCTCACGCGTCCAGGCCATCAGGACCTCACCGTCCGCTGCTCGATGTTCTTGTCCGTCGCCTGCTCCGGGGTGAGCGCGAGCACCCGCTGCACGAAGATGCCCGGCAGGTGCACCGCGTCCGGGTCGATCTCACCGGGCTCCACCAGCTCTTCCACCTCGGCGATCGTGACCTTCCCGGCCATCGCGGCCAGGGGGTTGAAGTTCCGGGAGGACTTGTTGAAGACGAGGTTGCCGTGCCGGTCGCCACGCGCGGCCCTCACCAGGGCGAAGTCGGTGCGGATGCCCCGCTCCAGCACGTACTCGGTGCCGTCGAACTCCCGGACCTCCTTCGGCGGGGAGGCGAGCGCCACCCCGCCCTGGCCGTCGTAGCGCCAGGGCAGCCCGCCGTCGGCGACCTGGGTGCCGACACCGGCCGGGGTGTAGAAGGCGGGGATCCCGGCGCCGCCGGCCCGCAGCCGCTCGGCAAGCGTGCCCTGCGGGATCAGCTCGACCTCCAGCTCCCCGGCCAGGTACTGCCGGGCGAACTCCTTGTTGGCGCCGATGTAGGAACCCGTGACCCGGGCGATCCGGCCGGCGGCCAGCAGTACCGCCAGGCCCGACTCCATCGCCCCGCAGTTGTTGGAGACCACCGACAGCCCGGCCACACCGCGCTCGTACAGCGCCCCGATCAGTACGTTCGGTACACCGCTCAGCCCGAAACCGCCCACCGCGAGCGACGCGCCGTCCGGCACGTCGGCCACCGCCTCCAGCGCTGTGGCGACCACCTTGTCCATCCGAGAGGCCCCATCTCTTCCAAGCGACCCGATCGAATTAATCAGGGCACTGAGTATTTCTACGAGCTGCCCTCACGCTGCCACCGAGAGACGAGGGCGTCAAGACCCCGGAAAGCAGGCGGGTCGACCTGTGCAGGGCCGGGAGACAGCGGCCGTCGTGTTGAGTATTGTTCAGTGCACCAACGAACGAGCGAGGGGTGCACATGGCGGCCGCGGACCTCACCACCCACCCCGGGCACCTGGCCCGGCGGCTTCAGCAGGCGCACTACCTGCTGTGGAACGCGATGGTCTCCGAGGAGATCACCTCGCCCCAGTACGCGGTCCTCAACACCCTCGTCGCCGAACCCGGACTGGACCAGCGCACGGTGGGGGAGCGGGTGGGGCTCGACCGGTCCACCATCGCCGAGGTGATCAGCCGGCTCAGCCGGCGCGGACTCCTCGACAAGGTGCGTGACCCCCAGGACGGCCGCCGCTCCCTGCTGCGTCCCACTGACGAGGGAACGCGCACGCATCGCAGGCTGACCGTGCGCACCGCCCGGATGAACCAGGTGTTCCTCGCCCCGCTGACCGCCGACGAGCGAACCGTGTTCTTCGACCTCATCCGGCGGGTCGCGGACGCGGCCGAGGGGCTCCGCAACCCCGAGGAGCCCCTGGTGGCGCCCCGCTGAGGGAGCCCGGCCGGGAGGTGCCAGGGCGCCCGGGCCGGTCAGGGCGCCTTGGCGAACACCACCCACACCGGGCCCTCGGCGAAGTTCACCGGAGTGCCGTCGCCGGTGGTGAAAGCGGTACCGTCCGTGGCCTCCTGCCGCTTCCAGTTCACCTCCCAGGCCCGCCCGTCGCGCAGCACCTGCGCCGTGCCCGAGCCGACCGTCTCGGTGTACGGCGTGTTGTTGCCGAGGAAGTCGCGGAAGGCGGACTCGCGCACCTTCACGTACTGCACGACGACCGTCGCGGCCGCCATCCGCTCGCCGTCGGCCGTCGTCGCGGGCGTGCCGTCCATGCCGATCAGCCAGCGGTCGCGGGAGTCCGACCAGGTGAAGGTGAACCGGGCTGCCGGGTAGCGCACGGTCCGGGAGTTCGTCGCCGTGCCGCCCGCGGGTGCCGCTCCGTAGTGGAAACCGGTGGTCAGGGCGGCCTCGCCGGGGGCCTTGGGGACGATCCGCCCGGGCCGGAGGTAGAGGTTGTGCGGGGCGGGCTCGCCGGAGCCGCGGAAGTAGGCGTCGGCCGCGTTGCCCGGTGTCTCCGCCCGCAGCGGCGCCCTGTCGATCAGCGGCAGGAGCTTCTTCTGGGCACCGGAGAAGGCGAGCGTGGGCCGCTCGAACTGGCGCAGCAGCTCCAGGTCCGACTCGCGGGCGCTGCGCACCGGCCCCACCGCCTCCGGCAGCCGGGTCGCGTACACCGCCATCAGCCGGCTCAGCCCGCCCTCGACCTGCTCCGCGTAGACCACGTCCGCCGCGTCGACGCCCGTGTGCGGACGGGCCACGGGCGCGTTGTCGATCTTGACGGCGAGCGCGGAGGGGCCGGTCACCGACGGGGACGCGGTGTGTTCCGACTCCTTCGGGGAACCCCGTCCGTCGTCGCCCGGTCCGCTGCCGGCGGTGCAGCCCGCCGCGAGGGCGGCCGTCGTCGTGGCGACGAGCAGCGCCGCCGCCGTCGTGGCGCGCCGTCCGCGTGCCCCTCGTCTCATGCCCACCGTCGCCACCGCGCCTCATGTCCTCGATGTGTCTTGATTGTGCGCTTATCTGACCATCGATGGCCACCGGCGATCGTTCCCGTCGGGGAGGTGTCCGGGCCGCGTCCGTCGATCGGCTCAAGGTTCAGCGCGGGGCGTCCGGGTACCCGGACGGCGCCGTACGACCGACGCGCACGCTGACGGAGGGAGCGCGAGGCGATGAGGGCAGTGACCTGGCAGGGCAAGCGGGACGTCCGGGTGGAGAACGTGCCCGATCCGACGATCCAGGAGCCGACGGACGCGATCATCCGCATCACCTCCACCGGGCTGTGCGGGTCCGACCTGCACCTGTACGAGGTGCTCACCCCGTTCATGACCCCGGGCGACATCCTCGGCCATGAACCCATGGGCATCGTCGAGGAGGTCGGTGCGGGCGTCCAGGACCTCCAGGTGGGGGACAGGGTCGTGGTGCCCTTCCAGATCGCCTGCGGCAACTGCTGGATGTGCCTGACCGGCCTGCCCACCCAGTGCGAGACCACCCAGGTGCAGGGCGAGGGCATGGGCGCCGCGCTGTTCGGATACACCCGCCTGTACGGCTCGGTGCCGGGCGCCCAGGCCGAATACCTGCGCGTCCCGCAGGCGCAGTTCGGCCCGATCAAGGTCCCCGAAGGACCGGCCGACGACCGTTTCGTGTACCTCTCCGACGTCCTGCCCACCGCCTGGCAGGCGGTCGCCTACGCCGACATCCCCGAGGGCGGCAGCGTCGCCGTGCTCGGTCTCGGCCCCATCGGCGACATGGCCTGCCGAGTCGCGCAGGTGCAGGGGGCGGGAAGCGTGTTCGGCGTGGACCTGGTCCCGGCGCGGCTGCGCCGGGCGAAGGCACGGGGCGTGGAGACCTTCGACCTCGGGTCCTTCGACGAGGAGAAGGAACTCGTCGAAGCGATCCGCGACCGGACCGACGGCCGCGGCCCCGACGCCGTGATCGACACGGTCGGCACCGAGGCCCACGGCAGCGCGGCCGCCCGCATGGTGCAGAACGCCGCCGCGCTCCTGCCCCGCAAGCTGGGCGGCCCGATCGCCGAGCGGTTCAGTGTCGACCGTCTCGCCGCACTGCACACCGCCATCGAACTGGTGCGCCGCGGTGGCACCATCTCGCTGTCCGGCGTCTACGGCGGTATGGCGGACCCGATCCCGCTGCTCACCCTGTTCGACAAGCAGATCCAGATGCGCATGGGGCAGGCCAACGTCCGCCGCTGGACCGACGAGATCATCCCGTACCTGACCGACGAGGACCCCCTCGGCGTGGACGACTTCGCCACCCACCGGGTGCCGCTGTCCGAGGCGCCGCACGCGTATGAGATGTTCCAGCGCAAGCAGGACGGCGCGGTGAAGATCCTCATGCAGCCGTGAGGGCAGCAGGCCCCTAGGCGCCGAGGATCTCGGCCAGGTCGTAGCGGACCGGTTCCTCCAGTTGCGCGTAGGTGCAGCTCTCGGGGGTCCGGTCCGGGCGCCAGCGGCGGAAACGGGCGGTGTGCCGGAAGCGCTGCCCGTTCTCCATGTGGTCGTACGCCACCTCCGCCACCCGGTCCGGACGGAGCGGCACCCAGGACAGGTCCTTGCGGCCGGACCAGCGGCTCGGCGCCCCCGGCAGCCGGGCCGTCTCGTGGGCGGCCTCCTCGGACCACGCCGCCCACGGATGCCCCGACACGTCGTCCAGACGCAGCGGCTCCAGCTCCTCCACGAGTTCCGCGCGCCGTTTCATCGTGAAGGCGGCGGAGACTCCCACGTGCTGGAGGGTCCCCCGCTCGTCGTACAGGCCGAGCAGCAGCGAACCCACCACAGGGCCGCTCTTGTGAAGGCGGTACCCGGCGACCACCACATCCGCCGTCCGCTCGTGCTTGACCTTGAACATGGCACGCTGATCCGGCCGGTAGGGCACGGTCAGGGGCTTGGCGATGACACCGTCGAGACCGGCCCCCTCGTACTCCTCGAACCACTGCCGCGCCACCTCGATGTCCGTGGTCGCCGGAGCCAGGTGCACCGGCGCCCGCACCCCGGACAGCTCAGCGGTCAGCCGCTCCCGCCGCTCGGTCAGCGGCGCGTCCATCAGCGACGCGTCTCCCAGCGCCAGCACGTCGAACACGACGAGCGAGGCCGGCGTCCGCTCCGCCAGCGTCCGCACCCGCGAGTCCGCCGGATGGATCCGCTCCGTCAGCGCGTCGAAGTCCAGATGCCCCTCCCTGGCGATCACGATCTCCCCGTCCACCACGCACCGCTCGGGCAACCGCTCCCGCACGGCCGTCACAAGCTCCGGGAAGTACCTGGTCAGAGGCTTTCCTGTACGGCTGCCCAGCTCGACCTCGTCCCCGTCGCGGAACACGATGGCCCGGAAGCCGTCCCACTTGGCCTCGTACTGCATCCCCGCGGGAATCGCGGCCACCGACTTGGCGAGCATCGGCAGGACGGGGGGCATCACCGGGAGCTCCATGGATCGACTCTACGAGTCGTCCACGGCGTCCGCCCGTCAGCGCCGAGTCGGCCGGAACCGCGTCACCTGCCCGATCGGCGCCGGTCAGACCGGAGCTCCGGCCCTTCGTGCGCCTCGGCCGTGTGTGTGGGGGCCGGACGTGCCGGAGCCCGCCGGGCGGGGGCCTGGCGGGCTCCGGTGGGGCGTGCGGCGTGTCAGGTGCCGGACGGGGCGAGGACGTCGGCGAGCAGCCGGTCCTCCACGCCGCCGCAGCCGTACTGGGTGTTCTGCACGATCCACGCGTCACTGGCCGCCTGCGTATTGCCGAGGCGGAGGGCGATGTCGCGTGCGATGGGCTCGCCCTCGCCGGCGGGGAGGCGGAGCCATTCGCCGCACGTCCGGACGGGGACGCCGTCGAGCGGGTCCTTCTTGGTGGTCGCGGTGGCAGTGGTCACCGGGCCGGGCGCTCCGTCGTCCGAGGCCTTGTCGTCCTGGGCGCGGTTGACCAGGAAGATGACGAACACGACGGCGGCGAGACCCGCGAGGGCGAGCAGGAGCACCTTTCCGCCGCCGCCGTTGTGCTCCTCCGTGATGTTCTGGTGACGGGTGCTGTAGTCCTGTCGGACGCGTGCCCTGCCCGAGGCGTTGACGCTGTGGCTGCCCTGGATGGTGCCGCCGCCGGTGGCGACCTGGGCGCGGTTGCCGGCGACAATGGAGTTCGAGACGTCGCCGGTCGTGGTGCTGTTGTCGACGGTGACGTCGGCGATCTGCTCCAGCTCGTCGATGACGGCCTGGAATGTGTCGGCGGCGTCGGGGTGAGTGGCGGCGTAGTCGCGGAGCAGGGCGACCAGGTCGTTCCGGGCCTGGCTCCTGTCGCCTCGCCGAACGGTCGCGGCGTGCTCGTCGAAAGCGCCGGCGAGGGCGTCGCGCTCGGGCTTGCTGGTGCCGAGCATCCGGGTGATGCGCGGGCGCACGTTCGCCCACGCGTCCGAGGTCATGGCCTGGATGATTCCGGCGGCCAGCGCCCCGGTGATGGCTTCGATCGGCATTGCGGCGTGTCCCTTCTCCCGCCGCTCGACACTGAGCGGCGTTACGCGTCCTGCCTTTCTCCTATCAGGCAGTCGCGTGAAATGAGAAACGTAATTCGATCTCGTGTGAGCGACGGCACATTCCGTGAAGTCCGGCGTTTTAGTAGGGCGTCATACTTGCTTGATCGAGGGACTCCAAAACGCGTTCTGGTTTTTTGTTGGGTCTCGCATTCTGGGTGCCGTATGACTTCAGGCCATCGATGCCGCGAGGTGCTGTCATGCCTGGTCGCGGCAGGATCTTGGCCAATTTTCGCCGTTAGGCGGCCCTTGGTTTAGACATGCACTGCTACCCATTCTGCTTTTAACATGTACATGCCGCCCGAGTATTGGCTCGCAGGGGATGCGACGGCAGGTGTGCGAGATTCGCCGCGGGCCGGGAATGTGCTTCCGGCACGTGCGGGTGGAGCGTTGCACGGCGGAGGAATGGGTGGCCGACCCGCTTCAAGAGGCGCCGGAAAATCCGGGGTGAAGTGGCGAAACGTTCATGCTCGGCCGATGTGCGAGGTCCGCGCCCTGCGCCTACCGTGGCGGGCATGGGTGACGCGGTGGAACTGGAGGTCGGCGGCCGGACCGTACGGCTGTCCAGCCCGGACAAGGTCTTCTTCCCGGAGCGCGGCTTCACCAAGCTGGACCTGGCCCGCTACTACATCGCCGTCGGCCCCGGCATCCTGCGCGCCCTGCGCGACCGGCCGACCACCCTGGAGCGCTACCCGGAGGGCGTGACCGGGGAGAACTTCTTCCAGAAGCGGGCGCCGAAGAACATGCCCGACTGGATTCCGACCGCGCACATCACCTTCCCCAGCGGCCGCAGCGCCGACGAGATGTGCCCCACCGAGGCCGGAGCGGTGGTGTGGGCCGCCCAGTTCGGCACCCTCACCTTCCACCCCTGGCCGGTGCGCCGCGACGACGTCGACCACCCGGACGAACTCCGCATCGACCTCGACCCGCAGCCCGGCACGGACTACGACGACGCCGCCCGCGCCGCCCACGAACTGCGCCAGGTGCTCGACGAGTTCGGCGGGCTGCGCGGCTTCCCCAAGACCTCGGGCGGCCGGGGCCTGCACGTGTTCGTGCCCATCGAACCGAGCTGGACCTTCACCCAGGTCCGGCGCGCCGCCATCGCCGTCGGCCGGGAGATGGAACGGCGGATGCCGGAACAGGTCACCATCAAGTGGTGGAAGGAGGAACGCGGCAAGCGCATCTTCATCGACTACAACCAGACGGCCCGCGACCGCACGATCGCCTCCGCCTATTCCGTACGCCCACGCCCGCACGCCCCCGTCTCCGCGCCCCTGCGCTGGGAGGAGGTAGGCATCGCGCACCCCCAGGACTTCGACCTCGCGACCATGCCCGCACGCTTCGCCGAACTCGGCGACGTGCACGCGGACATGGACGACAAGCGCTACTCCCTCGAAGCCCTGCTCGACCTCGCCCGCCGCGACGAACACGACCACGGACTGGGCGATCTGCCGTACCCGCCCGAGTATCCGAAGATGCCGGGGGAGCCCAGGCGGGTACAGCCGAGCAGGGCCCGCAAGGAGAAGGAGCCCCCTACAGCTCTTTGATCCGGATGTCCCGGTACGAGACGACATCCGTCGTGCCGTGCACCTGGAGCCCGATGTAGCCGGAGGCGAACCGTCGCCCGTCCGTGCCCGGGTCGTCCGAGCGGGGCGGACTGAACTCCTGGCCGCCGGTGTTGTCGAACTCGTTGATCAGCACACCGTTGCGCAGCACCGAGAAGTGCTGGCCCTCCACCCGGATCTCGTAGTCGTTCCAGGTGCCCTTCTGCGTCACGCCGGCACCGGCGAGGCCGACGCGGTCGAAACCGTAGACCGAGCCGGTCTTGTACAGGTCGCCGTCGGGCCGGTCGAGCACCTGCACCTCGTGCCCGTACTTGACGGCGACCCACTCCGGGCGCGACTCCTCCGGGTGGTCGTGGACCCACGGGAAGCGCACGAAGACACCGGAGTTGGCGTTGCCGGTGCCCGGGGCGTCGTCCCGCCACTGGAGCTTCAGCGAGAAGTCGCCGTACTTGCGCTGCGGGAACCACAGCATGCCCATGCCGGGCGTGGTGGTGCCGGAGGTGATCGTCCCGTCCGGGTTCAGCCCGAAGGAACCGCCGCCCACCTGCTGCCACTTGGCGAGGGACTCCGCGGTGCCGTCGAAGAGCGAGCGGTAGCCCTCGGTCTGCCCCGGCCTGCCGATGCCCGACTGCCGGGCGGCCTTGCGGATCGCCGTGGACTCCCGCTCGTCGACCACCCCTTCCTTCAGCAGCGCGTCCAGGACGGAGTTCACGTGCTTGAGGAACAGCGCCTGGGACGTCCACTCCTTCTCGTCCTCGATCAGCTCGCCGATCCGGCAGCGGTTGTCCGTGACCCGGTTGCGCACGCCCGAGTCGACCGTGCCGACGATCACCGTCAGCCGCTCGTCGTACTCGGGGCAGTCCGGTGCCGGGACCTGTCCGGAGACGACCGTGAAGGTCACCGTGCGGGCCGCCGCGGTGTTGCCGGCCTTGTCCGTCGCCCGGTAGGCCAGGGTGTGCGCACCCGCCCGGTCGACCACGACCGGCGCCGAGTACGCCAGGTAGGGTCCGCCGTCGAGCGAGTACTCGATCCTGTCGACGCCCGAGCCGTGCGCGTCGGTGGCCGTGACGGTCGCCCGGGCGCTGTTGACGTACGCGCCGCTCGCGTTCTTCGTGCCCTCCACGATCACGCCGGTCACCGGCGGGGTGGTGTCCGCGGGTGGCGCCGCGACGACCGTGAACCGCACGCTCTTCTCCGCCGCCACGTTGCCCGCCTTGTCGGTGGCCCGGTAGCGGACGGTGTGCTCACCCACCTGGTGGACCATCACGGGCCCGGCGTACGGCTGCCAGGCGCCGGAGCCGATCGCGTACTCGATCGTGTTGACCCCGGTCCCCGTGTCGGAGGCAGAGACGGTGACCGTCGCCATGTCGATGTACGCCCCGCCGGCGTCGCGCTCCCCGCTCACCGTCGCCGAGGTCTCCGGCGCGGTGGTGTCGTCCGACTGGGGAGCGACGACGGTGAACGCGGCGCTCTTCTCGGCGGAGACGTTCCCCGCTTTGTCGAACGCCCGGTAGCGGACCGTGTGGCTGCCGACCTGGTCGACGACGACCGGCGTGGTGTACGGCTGCCAGGCACCCGCGTCACCGATCGCGTACTCGATCCGCTCGACGCCGGAGCCGCCCTCGTCGGTGGCGTGCAGCGCCACGCTCGCCGAGCCGACGTACTCGCCCTGCGCGTTCTGCGTGCCGCTCACGTGCGCCGACGTCTCGGGCGCGGTGGTGTCCCCGCCCGTCGCCTCGGTCACCGTCAGGATGCCCTGCATCTGGCCGTGGCCGGGGATCGTGCAGTGGTAGAAGTACCGGCCGGGCGTGAGCGTCACCTGGGCGGTGTGCCTGCCGCCCCGGGCGTCGTTGGGGTTGGCCAGGATGTTGAGCTGCACGTCGCTGTTGAACTCGGGGTCGCTGGTCACGAACGTCAGCGTGTGCGGCATGCCCGTGGTGTTGCCGGTGGCCGCGCTGTTCTCGAAGACGATCGTGGCGGCACCGGCGACCGCGGTCCTCGGTGCCGAGAGGTACCTGTCGATGTCGTTGCCGGCCGTCCAGGTCAGCACCTGGTCGGCGGCCGCCTTCGTCTCCGGCTGCCCGGCGGCGGGCAGCGCCTGCACGCCGAGCATCATCAGCAGGGCGGCCAGCAGGGCGGCCCAGACTCTTCGTTGCCGGATCACTCGGTCCCCCTCGCCAACTGGCTGACGGCCGGCGTAGGCCCGCCGCCCTTGTAGGTGACCCGCCACAGCGCCGACTTGGAGTCGGAGGTGAAGAAGCCGCGCCCGTAGTCGAGGACGTACAGCGCGCCGTCCGGGCCGAACTTCCAGTCCATCAGGTTCCTGATGCCGTCGTTGCCGACCGGCACGATCTTCTTCAGCGACTCCGCGTGCACCGGCAGACCACCGTCTCCCTGCGTCTTCGGGTCCATGAGCACCGCGTTGCGCGGCTGGTCGGCGTCGTAGAAGTCACCGACGAACCACTTGCC
Source organism: Streptomyces sp. NRRL B-1140 (assembly GCF_001280065.1). Classification (GTDB taxonomy): domain Bacteria; phylum Actinomycetota; class Actinomycetes; order Streptomycetales; family Streptomycetaceae; genus Streptomyces. Next base: position 83,734 of record NZ_LGEA01000148.1, on the reverse strand, counting down.
GTCCCAGTACGCCGGCCACTTCACGGCACTGTCGGCCGCGATCGTGCCGTACCGGTAGACCGGCCCGTTCATCGCGGCCTGCCCGCCGCCCTTCAGCCAGGGCAGCCGGTAGGTGGCCTCCGCAGGCTTGTACGACGGCACGCCGTTCGCGTCCCGCGGGTAGTCCGGGCCGCCGCCCGAGGGCGAGTACCAGATGTTGTTGCCGGTCACCGGCGGCAGATTGACCAGCCCGTCGTTGTTCGGCGACTCGTTCTTCGGGTGGTCGCAGTCGTACCAGCCCAGCGGCTTGGACGGGTCCGGCAGATTGCGGTCCCGGTAGGGCTGTTTGTTGCCCATGCAGTACGGCCAGCCGCGGTTGCCGGCCTCGGTGATGGCGGCGAAGGTGTCGTACTTCGCCGGACCCCAGGTCGTCGAGGGCGCGCTCGCGTCCGGTCCGACCCAGCCCGCGTAGAGCACGTCGGTGGACGGGTCGACGGAGATGCGCGCCGGGTTGCGGACGCCCATCACGTAGATCTCGCCGCGCGTCTTGCCGCCGCCCTCGTCGGGCTCCCTGCCGGTGAAGAGGTTGCCCTGGGGGAGGGTGTACGTCCCGTCCGGCTCCGGATGGATGCGCAGGATCTTGCCGTTGAGGTTGTTGGTGTTGCCCGCGGTGCGGCGCGCGTCCGCGAAGGAGACGCCCTTGTAGTTCGGCTCCGGGTTGTTGCCCGAGTAACCGGAGCTGAAGCCGCTGGAGTTGTTGTCACCGGTGGCGATGTACAGGTTGCCCTTGGAGTCCCACGCCATTCCGCCGCCCGCGTGGCAGCAACTGTGGATTTGCACCGGCCACTTCAGCAGCACCTTCTCGCCGGCCAGGTCCAGCTTGTTCGTGGTCCGGTCGAGCGTGAACCGGGAGACCCGCCGCTCCGCCATCCGTGTCTCGCGGTTGATCCGCTCGTGCGGCGTGTAGTGCAGATACACCCAGCCGTTCTGCGCGAACCGCGGGTCCAGCTCGATGCCCAGCAGCCCCTCCTCGACCTTGACCAGTTCGTCACCGCCGCCCTTGTTGCCGAAGACGGTGAGCGCCCCGGCCAGGGTGACCTGCTTGGTCTTCGGGTCGTAGACGTGGATCTCGCCCCTGCCCTTGCCGATGTCGGGGTTGTTCCAGTCGGTGACCACCGGCTGCGAGGAGTCCGCACCGCCCCGGCCGATGTAGAACACCCTGCCGTCGGGCGCGGTGACCATCCCGTGCGGCTCGCCGATCTGGTCGTTCTGCCCGGGCTGGTTGGGCCTGGTCAGCCGCTCCGCCGCGTAGTTGGCGTTGATGGTCGCCTTGCAGTCGGCCTGCTCCAGCCGGGTCGTCCACATCAGCGCGCCGCGCAGATGGTCGCGGAAGTCGGTCTCGTCGTACGACGACACCGTCCCGCCCATGCCCGTGTAGAAGGAACGGCCGCCGTCGTAGTCACGGCACCAGCTCACCGGATGGTCCCAGCCGTTGGAGCCCGTGCCCGGCCGGTACGTCGACTCGCGGACCCGGGCCACCGTGTGCACGTCGCCGGAGGGGTTCTTCACCCAGTTCAGCCACCGGTCCGGGCGTTTCCACTGCACCGGCAGGCCCTTGGTGGCGGGGTGCCCGCGGTCGCCGACCTCCACCGTCGCCCGCTGGACGGCCGTGGGGCTCGACGCGGCCGGACGGGCGCCCAACAGCCCGGTGAACCAGTCCGAGTACGGCTCCGCGCGCGCCGCGTCATGGATGCCGACGAACCCGCCGCCGGCCTCCATGTAGGCCTCCAGGCCCGCCTCCTGCTCCGCGTCGAGGACATCGCCCCCGCCGGTCAGGAACACGACCGCGTTGAAGCGGCCGAGCCGCGTCTCGTCGGTGAAGACCGAGGCGTCGTCGGTGGCCCGCACCGTGAAGCGGCGGTTCGCCGGGCCCGACAGGCCGATGTCCTCGATGGCCTCGATCCCGGCGTTCACCACCGGCGACTCCTCCCCGGCCGCCGCGGAACCGTGGAAGATCAGCACCCGTACGTTCGCGCCGCCCGGCGGCGACTTGATCGACATCGTTGTCAGCGGGGGTTCCGGAAAGGGGCGCGCGTTCGCGGCGGGGCCCGACAGCAACCCGGCGGTCACGGCCCCGGCGGCGACGGACGCCGCCCAGACGCGTCTTGACTTGCTCAACCCTCGTAAGTGCATGGGCACCTCCTCGGTCACAGCAACACCGCCAAGGAAGCTAAACCCCTTTGCATGTCCCGCCAATACCTATGACCGGTATGGCGCCAACTTTGTCTTGAGTGTGGATAAACGGGTGTGCGGCCGGTACCGTCTCACAGGTTCATCACAGGTACGCCTCCGTAAATGCCTTACCAGGGTGGGGAGTTCCGCATGGACAGACGCAGCTTCAACCGGCGGGTCCTGCTGGGCGGCGCGGCCGTCGCGACGTCGCTGTCCGTGGCGCCGGAGGCCGTGAGCGCCGCTGGGCCCGCGAGGACCGCTCCCGCCGGGGGCGAGGTGAAGCGCATCAAGCTCTACGCCGAGAAGCTCCCCGACGGGCAGATGGGCTATGGCCTGGAGAAGGGCAGGGCGAGCGTTCCCGGGCCGCTGATCGAACTCAACGAAGGGGACACGCTGCACGTCGAGTTCGAGAACACCATGGACGTGGACGTCAGCCTGCACGTCCACGGCCTCGACTACGAGATCACCAGCGACGGCACGAAACTGAACCGCAGTCACGTCGAGCCGGGCGGCACCCGCACCTACACCTGGCGCACCCATGCCCCCGGACGTCGCAAGGACGGCACCTGGCGCTCGGGAAGCGCGGGTTACTGGCACTACCACGACCACGTCGTGGGAACGGAACACGGCACCGTGGGGCTGCAGAAGGGCCTCTTCGGCGCGGTCGTCGTCCGCCGCGAGGGCGACGACCTGCCCGACCGCACCCACACCGTCGTCTTCAACGACATGCGCATCAACAACCGGCCGCCGCACTCGGGGCCGGACTTCGAGGCCACGGTAGGGGATCGCGTCGAGTTCGTCGTGATCACGCACGGCGAGTTCTACCACACGTTCCATTTGCACGGACATCGCTGGGCGGACAACCGCACGGGCATGCTGACCGGCCCCGAGGACCCCAGCCAGGTCATCGACAACAAGATCACGGGCCCGGCGGACTCCTTCGGTTTCCAGGTGATCGCGGGGGAGGGGGTCGGCGCCGGCGCCTGGATGTACCACTGCCATGTCCAGAGTCACTCCGACATGGGGATGGTCGGACTGTTCCTGGTGAAGAAGCCGGACGGGACCATTCCGGGGCACGAGCCGCACGAGCACGGCCAGGAGCCGCCCGGCGGCGGCCACGAGCACTGACGGGCGCTCCCTCTCCGAAGGCGCGAAGGCACACACGAGAGCGCTCTCACCGCGCTGCGTCCCCGGGCTATCCTGGTCCGCAGCCGCAGGTGAGGAGCCCTGAGTGACCGACACAGCGCCGCGTCCCACGCTGGAGGCCGTGGCCGCCCGGGCGGGTGTCTCGCGGGCCACGGTCTCCCGCGTGGTCAACGGCGGGGACGGGGTGCGGGACGTCCTCGTGGAGAAGGTCCGCAAGGCCGTGGAGGAACTCGGGTACGTGCCCAACCAGGCCGCCCGCTCCCTGGTGACCCGGCGTCACGACGCGGTGGCGGTCGTCGTCGCCGAACCGGAGACCCGGGTCTTCGCCGACCCGTTCTTCGCGCTCCAGCTGCGCGGCATCAGCAAAGAACTCACCGCCCACGACAACCAGCTCGTGCTGCTGCTCACCGAGGGCAGGGACGACCACGCCCGGGTCGGCCGCTACCTCGCCGGCGGACACGTCGACGGCGCCCTCGTCTTCTCGCTGCACCTGGACGACCCGCTGCCGGAGCTGATCCAGCGGGCCGGTGTGCCCACCGTCTTCGGCGGACGGCCCGGCTGGAGCGGCGACCGGCGCGACGTGGTCTACGTCGACAGCGACAACCGCGGCGGTGCCCGCGACGCCGTACGGCACCTGGCAGGACTCGGCCGCACCCGGATCGCGCACATCACCGGCCCCCTCGACCAGACCTCCGCCGCGGACCGCCTCGACGGCTACCGGGACGTCATGGTGGACGCCGACCCGCGGCTGATCGCAGAGGGCGACTTCACCCCGGCCGGCGGCGAGCGGGCGATGGGCGAGCTGCTGGAGCGCTGCCCGGACCTGGACGCGGTGTTCGCCGGCAACGACCTCATGGCCTCCGGCGCGCTGCGCGTCCTGCGCGCGTCCGGCCGCCGCGTCCCCGACGACGTGGCCGTCATCGGCTTCGACGACATGCGGCCCGTCGCGGACCAGACCGACCCGCCGCTCACGACGGTCCGTCAGGACATCGAGGAGATGGGCCGCCTGATGGCCCGCCTGCTGCTGCGCGGCCTCGACCGGGACGCCCCGCGGGAGGGCGTCGGGGCACCCCCGTCGAGCGTGGTGCTGCCGACGACGCTGGTGCGGCGCGGGTCTGCCTGAGGGGCGTTCGCTCCGCCGTGCCGTGGCGTCCTCGCCGGGCAGGCTGGACCCCCGGATGCGCCCCAGGAAGCGCGCTCCGAGGGGGCGCGGGGAACCGCGCGACGAGCAACCCCGCCGCGGCACCCGCACGACGACCAGCACATCCGAGGTCCCGGGCGCCCCCCACCGCCCCGGCAAGGCCCGCAGGATCCGCTCCCCGGCCGGCCTCGGAGCCGCCGGGACGGTCCGGACGGCATGCCGCGGTCGGCTCAGCCCTGCCGTGGCTCGCTGCGGATCACCGCGAAACGGGCGCCGTAGGGGTCCGCCAGTTTGGCGAGGCGGCCGACGGACGGCAGGTCGGTGGCCGGGAGGCGGACCGTGCCGCCCAGCTCCTCGGCTCTGGCGACGAGGGCGTCCGTGTCGGCGACCTCGAAGTAGGGCAGCCAGTACGCCTCGTTCTCCGCCGGGTCGTCGGCCAGGGGCACGACACCGCCGAACATGGCGTCCTCGTGCTGTCCGGCGGGGTGGAACGTGGTGTACGTGCCGCCGGCGAAGTCGGCACCGAAGGTCTCCAGACCCAGCACGGAGTGGTAGAAGGCCGCCGCGGCCGGGACGTCCGCCGTGTACAACTCGACCCAGCACAGCGAGCCATGCTCCTGGACGACCTCCAGGCCCTTGTTGCGCCCGGGCTGCCACAGCCCGAAGGGCACCCCGGCCGGGTCGCCGAGGATCGCCATCCGGCCCAGGTCCTGGACGTCCATCGGCTGCACCCTCACCGCACCGTGCGCCTGCTCGGCCGCCCGCGCCGTGGCGTCCGCGTCCGGCGCCTGGAAGTACACCGTCCAGGACGGCGGGCCCTGCTCCGGCGCGGTCTGCATGCCCCCGGCGGCCGTCCTGCCGCCGAGCTGGAACAGGCCGTACCCTCCGACCTCCGGGCCGCCCGGCTGGAACCGCCAGCCGAACAGTCCGCCGTAGAAGGCGGCGGCGCCGTCGATGTCGGGGGAGCCGAGATCGATCCAGTTCGGAGCGCCGGTGACAAAACGGGTGGTGAGCATCGTCGCCCTCCTCACGCAGGGGCCCGTTCTCCGCACTGCCGAGTCTCGCACCGTCCGGTGACGACCGCCGCCGGAGCGCGGCTCCCGGGGTCGGCGCGCCGCCGTGCGTCTTTCTGCCCGGCGGGTGATCATCGAGCGGCCGGGTGCCTGAACGCGGTGTTGATCGCGCGTTGATCGAACGTTTTTCGCTGCCCGCGACGCTCGCGGTCATGCACATCGACACCATCACCCCGCCCGAACTCACATGGCAGCACGAGGCGTTGTGCGCGCAGACGGGGGCGGACTTCTTCTTCCCCGAGCCGGGCAGTTCGGTGCGCGAGGCGAAACGGATCTGCGGTATGTGCCCGATCCGGGCGGCCTGCCTGGCGTACGCGCTGGAGCACGACGAGCGCTTCGGCGTCTGGGGCGGTCTCTCGGAGAAGGAACGGCTGGAGCTGCGGCGGATGCCGCGGCACTAGCCACCGGGGAGGCGGAGACCGCCCGGTTCCGTGCCGCCCGCGGCCGGCAGCGCACGAGGCCCCGGACGCTCGTGGCGTCCGGGGCCTCGTGGCCGTGCGTGCGGGGCGGCGTCAGGCGCCGGCCCGGGCGGCCATGCGCGCCTTGCGGGCGGCCAGCTTCTCGTCGAACTTCGACGCCTCGGAGTCCAGCCCGCCCATGAACAGGCCGAGCTCCTCCTGCGCCTTGCGGCCCTCGGGGCCGAGGCCGTCGACCTCCATGATCTTCAGGAAGCGCAGCACCGGCTGGAGCACGTCGTCGTGGTGGATGCGCATGTTGTAGATCTCGCCGATCGCCATCTGCGCGGCGGCGCGCTCGAAGCCGGGCATGCCGTGGCCGGGCATCCGGAAGTTCACGATGACGTCGCGCACGGCCATCATCGTCAGGTCGGGCGCCAGCTCGAAGGCCGCCTTCAGCAGGTTCCGGTAGAAGACCATGTGCAGGTTCTCGTCGGTGGCGATGCGCGCCAGCATGCGGTCGCAGACCGGGTCCCCGGACTGGTGGCCGGTGTTGCGGTGCGAGACGCGGGTGGCGAGCTCCTGGAAGGCGACGTAGGCGACCGAGTGCAGCATCGAGTGCCGGTTGTCCGACTCGAAGCCCTCACTCATGTGGGACATCCGGAACTCCTCCAGCTTGTCCGGGTCCACCGCGCGCGAGGTGAGCAGGTAGTCGCGCATCACGATGCCGTGCCGGCCCTCCTCCGCGGTCCAGCGGTGCACCCAGGTGCCCCAGGCGCCGTCGCGGCCGAACAGGGAGGCGATCTCGTGGTGGTAGCTGGGGAGGTTGTCCTCGGTGAGAAGGTTGACGACGAGCGCGATGCGCCCGATCTCGGTGACCTTGGACTGCTCCTTCTCCCACGCCTCGCCGTCCTCGAAGACACCGGGGAAGTTGCGACCGTCGGTCCACGGCACGTACTCGTGCGGCATCCAGTCCTTGGCGACCTTCAGATGCCGGTTGAGTTCCTTCTCGACCACTTCCTCCAGGGCGTACAGCAGCTGAGCGTCGGTCCAGGCGCCGGCCGGGCTGCCGAGGTGGGGAGTGGTGATCGTCATGGACTCTCCAGGGGGACAAGCGTACGAGCGGTGAGCAGTAAACCTACGGCATCGTAGGCTACGTCTCCGTAGGTTACGAAGCCGTAGGTTAAGGGTGCTGTAAAGGCCGCTGATCAGCAGGGTCGCCCGATGGCGCGTCAGTTCCCCGGACTCGCAGGCCGAGGGGCCGGACGGGGGACACGCGGTCCGCTCAGACGTACAGCTCCCGCAGCCGCACCGAGAGGCACGTCACACATCCCTCGAGCTTCTCGAACTCGCTGATGTCCACGACGACCGGTTCGTACCCGAGGTCGGCGAACAGCTCGGCGGTCTTCGGCGCGCTCGCCGCCATCAGCAGCTTGTCGCCGCCGAGCAGGACCACGTGCGACCCCGCCTCCTCCGGGACCGGCAGGAAGCGCGCGAACAGCGACGGCGTGTCCATCTTCGGGATGTGCCCGATGACCGTGCCGTCGGGCAGCGCCGTGACCGCCGACTTCAGGTGCAGCACCTTGCTCACCGGCGCGGAGACGACCCGGGCGCCGAGCGGCTCGAACGCGGCGCGCAGCTGCCGGACGCCGGCGGCGTTGGTACGGCCGCCCCGGCCCACATAGACCGTGTCGCCGATCTTCAGGACGTCTCCGCCCTCCAGGGTGCCCGGCTCCCAGATCCAGTTCACCGAGCAGCCCAGACCGGCCACGGCCTCCTCCACCCCGGCGGTCTCCTCCCGCCGGGATTCGGCACCCGGACGGGCGATCAGGGCGACGTTCCTGTACATCACGACCGTGTCCTCGACGAACACCGAGTCGGGGCAGTCGTCGGCCGGGTCCACCTCGATGGTCTCCCAGCCGTGCGTGCGCAGGGCCTCCACGTACGCCTCCCATTGCTCGACGGCCAGGCCGGTGTCGACCTTCTCCCGCTCGATGTGGGTCACCAGCCCTTCGGCGAGACGCGGGCTGGGGCGGCGGACGAGGGCCTTCTTGCTGGGCACGAGCGTGACTCCGTATCGGATGGGACGGTCGGGACCGCACCGACGGAGCCTCCGGGGATCGACCGGAACCCATCGGGCGTCGGCCGACCATCATGCAGGGCGAACGAGGGGGAGGACAGCCCCGGGGAGGGGCGGAGCAGGTGGAGGGGCCGAGCCACCGCCCGCCGGGTACCCGGCGAGCGCCCCCTCCAACACAGCCCATCGATCCGGCCCTCCGGCCGTCGCCCGTCCGGCCTCGGCGCCGGCCGCCGGGCGTCCTGCCCGCGTTCCGGGGTCAGCGCACCGAGGGGGTGGCCCGCAGCGTTCGCCTGCCCGGCGTCCCCGTTCGCGTGCCGCGGCTCAGCCCCTCACACTCCGGCCTCATCCGTCCCTCGCCGCTGCGCCGGCGTCACCGCGCCGGCGGTGGTCTGTGGCTGCTCGTCCGGACGGAGGCATGCGATCAGGTAGTCGCCGGTGTCGGGCTCGCGGGTCACCCCGTGGGTCTCGCTGCCGAAGCCGGGGAAGTGGCGGTCGAAGGACTCCAGCGCGCCGAGGTAGCGCAGGAGGGGGCCGTCCGCCTCACCCGTGCTCTCGCCCGGCATGAGGACCGGGATGCCCGGCGGCGTCACCGTGACCATCGCCGCGGCGACCCGCCCCGGCGCGTCCGCCAGACGGACTCGCTCCGTGCCGCCGCGGATCAGCCGCTGGTAGCACAACTGCGGCGGGGCGACCGGCTCGGGCAGGTGCTGGAAGGCGGTGTCGAGCAGTTCGACCAGGCGGGCCGCGCGCAGGTGGTCGTGCATCTCCTGGCACAGGTCGCGCAGGGTCAGCCCGATGTAGCGCCGCGGGTGCTCCGCCACCAGAGCGGGAAGCACCCGGTCCAGCGGGGCGTCACCGTCGTAGAGGTCCTTGAAGTCCATGAGGGCGTCCAGCAGGGTGCCCCACTTGCCCTTGGTGATGCCCATGGAGAACAGCACCAGCGTGGTGTAGCTGTCGGTCTTCTCGACGACGATGCCGCGCGTCGTCAGATAGGCGGTGAGCACCCGGGCCGGGATACCCTGGTCCGGCATCCGGCCGGTCGCGTCGAGCCCTGGGCAGGTCAGGGTGACCTTGATCGGGTCGAGCATGCAGTAGCCGTCGGTCAGCCCGGGGAAGCCGTGCCAGTCCGCGCCGGGCGCGAGGTGCCAGCAGGTCGGCTCGGTGCGCAGCAGGTCGGCCGGTGCCTCGTCGAAGGGCAGGCGTTTCCCGCTCGCGGGGTCCGTCACCTCGTCGGGCTGCCACACGCCGAAGAACCACGGCGGCCGGTCACCCGCCGCCTCGATCCGCCGCCCGATCCGCACCATCTCCTGACGGAACCGGATCGCCTCGGTCACCGCCTCGTCGACCAGCCACTGCCCCTGCGGGCCGTCCATCATGGCCGTCGCCACGTCCAGCGAGGCGATCATCGGGTACGACGGCGACGTGGTCCCGTGCATCATCAGTGCCTCGTTGAACCGGTCGTGCTCCACCGGTGCCCGGGGCGCGGGCCTGACGTGCACCATGGCCGCCTGCGAGAGGGCCGCGAGCAGTTTGTGGGTGGACTGGGTCGCGAAGACCGTCGGCCGGTCGGGACCGGGAAGGGCGTCCTCGTCCACCGACATGCCGTAGCGCCCGGCGTAGAGCGGATGGAAGCGGGCGTAGGCGAACCACGCCTCGTCGAAGTGCAGCCGGGGCGTGGCCGCGGCGAAGGCCCGGGCCGCCGCCACCGCGTCGTAGCACAGCCCGTCGTACGTGGAGTTGGTGAACACCGCGTACTGGGCACGCGAGGAGACGGCGTCCGGCGTCAGCGGATGCGCGGCGATCCGCGCGGCCACCGAGTCCGCCGCGATCTCGGCGGGTGGCAGGGGCCCGGCGAGGCCGTAACCGTTGCGGGTGGGGACCAGGTACACCGGGCGCGCGCCGGAGACGACCAGGCCGTGCAGGACGGACTTGTGGCAGTTGCGGTCGACCAGGGCGATCTCGTCGCGGGTCACGCTGAAGTGTCCGACCAGGCGGTTGCAGGTGGAGTCGCCGTGCAGGACGAAGTAGGTGTGCGCGGAGCCGAAGACCCGCGCGGCGTTGCGCTCCGCCTCGCCGATCGGCCCGGTGTGCTCGAACAGCGAGCCGAGCTCCTCCACCGAGATCGACAGGTCGCTGCGCAGCAGCCGCTCCCCGAAGTACGCGTGGAAGGCCCGGCCCACGGGCGACTTGAGGAAGGCGACACCCCCGGAATGCGCGGGCGTGTGCCACGAGTACTCATGCGCGTCGTCGAAGCGCCGCAAGGCCTTGAAGAACGGCGGGAGCAGCGCGTCCTGGTAGGCGCGCGCGGCGGTGGTGATCCGCCCGGCGATGAACGCCGGCGTGTCCTCCAGCGGCCACACGTAACCCACCACCGACTGGGACACCCACAGCGGCAGCTCGCACAGCCCCTCGTCCGCCATGACCAAGAACACCGGAAGGTTCTGGAACCGGCGCCCGATCCGGCGCAGCACCGTCGCACCACCCGGTCCGCCCCCGGTTTCCGCTCCACCCCCGCCCCCGGCCCCGGATCCGTCCCCCGCCCCGGACGGCAGGTCCCACGCGACCACCGCGGCGGCAAGCCCGGCCTCGGTCCGCAGGACAGCATCGGCGTCGGCGACGCTCACCACCCACCGGACCTCTGAGCCGCGCGCCCGGATTCCCTCGGCGATGCACTTCAACTGCTCGGCGCCGACGCCCCCGTCGTCCGGGTGCTCCGCCACCGCCACCAGTACCGTGCTGTCGGCCATGCCGTTCCCCATCCCCGGTGGCCCGCGCCACCCCCTTCCAGTGTTCGCGGGCCCCGCACCCTGATCGGCCGGCGTCGGACCAAACCACCCCATCGACCCACACCGAAGGGCCGCGCGTTGACGAGCGGTCCGACGCCCGGACCGCTCATCGACGACCGGCCGGTGCGGTCCCGGCTCACCGGCGGTGCCGCACCGCCCGCCTCAGGTGCTCCCCGGTGTACGAGCCCTCGGCGTCCAGCAGTTGCCGCGGTGTCCCCTCGAAGACGATCCCGCCGCCGTCACGGCCACCGCCCGGGCCGAGGTCGATCACCCAGTCCGCCCGGGCGACCACGTCCAGATGGTGCTCGACGACGACGACCGTGTTGCCCGCGTCGACGAGCCGGTCCAGCAGGGCCACGAGTCCCTCCACGTCCGCCATGTGCAGGCCGGTCGTCGGTTCGTCGAGGACGTAGACCACCCCGGTCCGGTGCAGTCGCGTGGCCAGCTTGATCCGCTGCCTCTCGCCGCCGGAGAGGGTGGACAGGGGCTGGCCCAGCGTCAGATACGTGAGTCCGACGTCCCGCAGGGCACGCAACCGGGGTCGTACGCCCGGGTCGTCGAAGAAGCCCAGCGCCTGCTCGGCCGTCATCTCCAGGACGTCCGCGACGGAACTGCCCCGCACGGTCAGCCGCAGCACCTCCTCCTTGAAGCGTCGCCCCTCACAGGCGTGGCAGGTCGTCGTCACCGGGTCCATGAAGGCCAGGTCGGTGTAGAGGATGCCTCGTCCCCCGCAGCTGCCGCAGGCCCCGCCGGAGTTGAAGCTGAACAGGCCCGCCTCGGCCCCCGTCTCACGGGCGAAGATCTTGCGGACCGTGTCCATGATCCCCAGGTACGTCGCCGGGGTGGAGCGGCCCGAGATGCCGATCGACGACTGGTCGACGACCACGGTCTCGCCGTGCGCCGCAGTGAACTCCCCGGCCAGGGTGCTCTTCCCGGACCCGGCGACCCCCGTGACCGCGGTGAGCACACCGGTCGGGAACCGTACGGTCACGTCCCGCAGGTTGTGCCGGCCGGCGCCCTTGACCCACAACTCCCCAGTCGGCTTCCGGACTCGGTCCTTGACCGCCGTACGGCGGCGCAGGCACCGCCCGGTGAGCGTGCCGGACGCCGCCAGCTCCTGCGGCGTGCCCTCGAACACCACCGTGCCGCCCCCGGCACCGGCGCCCGGCCCCATGTCGACGACGTGATCGGCCAGTGTGATGACGTCCGGGTCGTGTTCGACGACCAGCACGGTGTTGCCCTTGTCGCGCAGCCGCAGCAGCAGCTCGCCGAGACGGCCGACGTCCCGTGGGTGCAGTCCGAGGCTCGGCTCGTCGAAGATGTACGTCATGCCGGTGAGGCTGGAGCCGAGGTGCCGCACCGTCTTGAGCCGCTGCCCCTCACCGCCGCTGAGCGTGGCGGTCTCCCGGTCGAGGCTGAGGTAGCCGAGGCCGATCGCCTCGATGCGCTCCAGCGCGGCCACGGCGGCCGAGGCGACCGGCCCCGCCACCGGGTCGTCGATCTCCTTCAGTACGGTGATCAGGTCCGTGACCTGCATACGGGTGCAGTCGGCGATCGACCGGCCGTTGACGCGGGTCGCGAGCGCCGCCGCGTTCAGCCGGGCTCCGTCGCAGCCCGGGCAGGTGCCTTCCACCACGTAGGCGCTCACCAGGTCCCGGGTCTTCTGGCTCATGGCCGACAGGTCCCGCTTCAGGTACAGCCGCTCGAAGCGGACGGCCAGCCCCTCGTACTCGGTGGTCCAGGTGCCGCCGCTGCCGGTGACCGTGACCTTGCTGCCCGGCCGCCCGTGCATCAGGAAACCGCGTTCGGCGGTGGTGAACCGCCCGACCGGCTTGTGCGGGTCCAGCTCGGTGCTGCTGGTGTACGTCTGGCCCTGCCAGGTGCCGGCGGCGAACGGCGGGAAGCGGACCGCCCCGTCGGCGAGGGAGCGGTCCGGGTCGAGGATCCGGTCCCAGTCGGGCCGCACCGTCCGGCCGAGGCCGTCGCACTCGGGGCACATCCCCGACGGGTCGTTGAACGAGTATGCCGTCGCCGGCCCGGCGCTCGGCGTACCGTGCCGGGAGAACAGCACCCGGATCACCGAGTAGACGTCCGTCATGGTGCCGACCGTCGACCGGGAGTGGCCGCCGACCTGCCGCTGGTCGACGACGATCGCCGGGGTGAGGTGCTCCAGGCGGTCCGCGTGCGGCCGCTCGAACTTGGGCAGCCGGTTGCGGACGAACCAGGGGTAGGTCTCGTTCAGCTGGCGCTGCGACTCCACCGCGATCGTGTCGAAGACGACGGACGACTTTCCCGACCCCGAAACGCCGGTGAACACGGTCAGCCGGCCTTTCGGGATGCGGAGGGTGACGTCCTTGAGGTTGTTCTCGCGTGCTCCGGTCAGGGTGATGGCGTCGTGCGCGAAGTCGGTCATGCCTCCGACGCTAGGAGGAAAACCCGACAGCCTCTGGCGTGATTTCCTTCAGTTCTCCTTCCTCCAGCAGCAGCCAGCGCGTGATGCCGACCGACTCCAGGAACGGCAGGTCGTGACTGGCCACGACCAGCGCTCCCTCGTACGACTCCAGGGCCGTGGTGAGCTGCCGGACGCTCGCCATGTCCAGGTTGTTGGTCGGCTCGTCCAGCATGAGCAGCTGCGGCGCGGGATCGGCCAGCATCAGCGCGGCCAGCGCGGCCCGGAAGCGTTCACCGCCGGACAGCGTCGCCGCCTTCTGGTCCGCGCGGGCGCCCCGGAACAGGAAGCGCGCCAGCCGCGCCCGGACCCGGTTGTTGGTGGCGCCCGGAGCGAACCGGGCCACGTTCTCGGCGACGGACAGCTCCCCGTCGAGGACGTCGAGCCGCTGCGGCAGGAACCGCAACGGGACGTGCGTGCGCACCTCGCCCGACTCCGGGGCGAGCTCCCCGGTGATCGTGCGCAGCAGCGTCGTCTTGCCCGCGCCGTTGCGTCCGATCAACGCGACCCGCTCGGGCCCCCGCAGCTCGAAACCGCCTTTCACGCGGGTGCCGTACCGAAGCCCGAGATCCTGGAGGGTGAGCACGGTCCGTCCCGGCGGCACGGCCGTGTACGGCAGGTCGACGCGGATCTCGTCGTCGTCCCGTACGGCCTCCACCGCCTCGTCGAGCCGCTCCCGGGCCTCGGCGAGCTTCTCCTCGTGCATGATGCGGTGCTTGCCCGCGGACTCCTGCGCCGCGCGCTTGCGCGCCCCCATGACGATCTTCGGTTCGCGCTTGCTGTCCCACATCTTCTGCCCGTACCGCTTGCGGCGGGCCAGTTTGACCTGGGCGTCGGCCAGTTCCCGCTTCTGTTTGCGGAAGTCGGACTCGGCGACCCGCACCATGCGTTCCGCCGCCTCCTGTTCGATCTCCAGTGCCTCCTCGTAGGCCGCGTAGTTGCCCCCGTACCAGGTGATCGTGCCGGAACGCAGATCGGCGATCTGGTCGACGAGGTCCAGCAGTTCGCGGTCGTGGCTGACGACGATCATCACGCCCGGCCAGGACTGGACGGCCGCGTACAGCCGCCTGCGGGCGTACAGGTCGAGGTTGTTGGTCGGCTCGTCCAGCAGCAGCACGTCGGGCCGGCGCAGCAGCAGCGCCGCCAGGCGCAGCAGGACCGACTCGCCGCCGGACACCTCGCCGATGGTGCGATCCAGCTCGACGTGGCCCAGGCCGAGTTCGCCGAGCGTGGCCAGGGCGCGCTCCTCGACGTCCCAGTCGTCGCCGACGGTCTCGAAATGCGCCTCGGAGACGTCGCCCGACTCGATGGCGTGCAGGGCGGCGCGCTGTGCGGCGATGCCGAGGGCTTCGTCGACGCGCAGGGTGGTGTCGAGTGTGACGTTCTGCGGGAGGTATCCGACCTCGCCGGCCACGCGGACGGTGCCGTCGGCCGGTGCGAGTTCACCGGCGATCAGCTTGAGCAGGGTGGACTTTCCCGAGCCGTTGACGCCGACCAGGCCGGTCCGGCCGGGGCCGAACGCGGCGTCCAGGCCCTCGAAGACGGGAGTGCCGTCGGGCCAGGCGAACGCAAGGGACGTGACGGTGATGGAAGCAGACATGGAGCCTCATTCGCGGTTGCTCGAAGCGGTCAGGGGCAAACGCGTGTCGAGACACCTGCGACCGGGGGGAGGAGGCTCCATGGGTACGCCACGGACATGAAAAATGCCCTGCACCGGGAGGACGGCTCGAACGCCGAGGTCGCACGCAGCGCACACCACAGAGGGATGTGACGCGGTGTCTCAGGACCTCAGACGAGCAACGTCCTTCTCCAATCGGCGGCAACAGGACTCGTACACCGTATGAAGGCGCTGTGAGCCTGTCAACGCATTTACGCGCAACCCGATCGTCCCGCTTCGAGGAGGCCTCCCGTGCCGCACGGCCCGCTCTCGCTGCCGGCCCGGCTCTGCCTGCTGGCCTGGGACGCCGCACGTCCCGCGGCCGGCCGCACCGTGCCGTGGCCGGGCCTGGTCCGGGCCGGTGCCCTCGTCGAGCTGGCCCAGCGCGGGCTGCTGACCGACG
This sequence comes from Streptomyces sp. NRRL B-1140, assembly GCF_001280065.1. Classification (GTDB taxonomy): domain Bacteria; phylum Actinomycetota; class Actinomycetes; order Streptomycetales; family Streptomycetaceae; genus Streptomyces. The sequence continues at coordinate 68,393 of NZ_LGEA01000148.1, read as the reverse complement.
TGGACGGTATCGCCACGCCGGTGGACCTGGACGCGAGCGCGGGTGACCCGGTCCTCGACGGGCTGCTGGAGCTCGTCCGCGAGTCCTGCCCGCACCCCTGGCGGACCTGGGTGACGCTGCGGGCGCGGGTGACCTCCGACGCCGTGCGGGAACAGTTGGTGGCCGAGGGCTGCCTGCGGGCGGAGAAGCGCCGGGTGCTCGGGGTGCTCCCGTCCGTGGAGTACGCGCTGGAACGCACCACCGTCGTGGCGGCGCTGCGGGAGGAGACCCGGCAGGTCCTCCGGGGGCCGCTGCCCGCCGGGATCTCCGCTCGCGACGCGGCGGTCGCCGTCCTCGCTGCCGCCGCGGGCCTCTTCGCGGAGAGCACCCCCGAACACCGCACCCGGGAACTGACCGAGCGGGCCGCAGCGGCGACGCCCGGATCGGGACGCATCGTCCGCGAGGTCACCGCGGCGGTCACCGCGGGGAGGTCACCGGATCCGGCAGCTGCCCGAGGATGATGCGCCGTGCCCGGTGGCGTGACGGCCGGCCGCGACGGAACAGGCGGCGCCTGCCGGCTCGAGACCGTCGGCTCAGCACGCGTCCCGCATCAGCTCGGCCAGGCCATGGTCCAGATCAAGCTGGAGATGCTCCAGACCGACCGGCACGAGTTCGCTCGTGGCCTCGAGGAACCGGCGGATCTCGCTGGAGCGGACATGGACCACCGCCGTGCCCTCGGGGGCGTGGAACTCCAGCACCGTGCGGTCGTAGCCGTAGGGGCGCACCCGCACGTCGCCGTGCCCCTCGGCGCTCTTCTGGCCCGCGGCGAGCAACTCGCGGGAGAAGGTCCAGCAGACCTCGACGCCCTCCAGCGTGGCCGGGGCGGGGAAGGTCATGCGGACCGCGAAAGGGTCACGCCGGTCGTAGTGCAGCGTCGCGGGAATGCTCGGCATACGCGGCGCGGCAGCGACGAGGCGGGCCTCCACGGGCTGCTCGATGACGATGGACAACGCCTTGCTCCCTTGTGACGGCTGGACGGACACTTCCGGGCGGATGAGGCCGGGCACTGGAAGAGACGACGGAATCAGCCAATCCGTGCACACGAGATGCGAGTGACCTCTGTCACCGCGTTCATGCACCGGAGTGACATGACTCTCCTTGTGTGCCTCCAAGGGCACTTGTGGCGTCCACCGCACCGTCGGCAGCACCCGCGAGGCCATCTGGACGGCACCCTGGGGGCGGGCTAGCTTCCCCGCCATGAGGCGCATGGGGAGCACGCGACGGACGGGACGTACACGACCGACGGGAGGAACGCGGGGCAGGGCGACGGCCATGGCGGTCTGCGGGGCGGCACTGGCGGCCCTGACCGCCCTACCGGCGCACGCGCACGCGCCCGAGCACCGTTCGCCGCACTGGGAACTCAAGGACACCGGCACCCCGCAGGCACGCTTCCGGGGCCTCGCCGCCGTCAGCCGGAACACCGCCTGGGTCGCCGGCACCGGCGGCACCGTGCTGCGCACCACCGACGGCGGCGAGAACTGGCGGAACGTGTCGCCGCCCGGCGCGGGGGAGTTGCAGTTCCGGGACGTCGAGGCGTTCGACGCCCGCCGGGCCGTGGTGCTGGCCATCGGAGAGGGCGAGGCGTCCCGGGTCTACCGCACCGACGACGGCGGAGCGACCTGGACGGAATCCTTCCGCAACTCCGACCCGAGGGCGTTCTACGACTGCCTCGCCTTCTTCGACCGCCGCCACGGGCTCGCGATGAGCGACCCGGTGGACGGGAAGCTCCGCATCCTGTCGACCGGCGACGGCGGCCGTACGTGGAAGGTGCTGCCGGACCGGGGGATGCCGGCCGCGCAGGAGGGCGAGGCCGGGTTCGCGGCGAGCGGCCAGTGTCTGGTGACGTCCGGGACACGGGACGTCTGGCTGGCCACCGGCGGGGCGGCACGCGCGCGGGTCCTGCACTCCTTCGACCGCGGACGCACCTGGACGGCCACCGACTCGCCCCTCCCCGCGGGCGACCCCGCCCGGGGTGTCTTCGCGCTCGCCTTCCGCGACCGCACCCACGGTCTCGCCGTCGGCGGCGACTTCCGCCCCGACCAGCCCTCACCGCGGGCCGCCGCCCGCACCGCCGACAGCGGCCGCACCTGGCGCCCGGCCGCCACACCCCCGCCCGCCTACCGCTCGGGCGTCGCCTGGCTCCCGCACAGCCGCACCGCCGCCCTCGCCGTCGGCCCCACCGGCACCGACCTCACCACGGACGCCGGCCGGACCTGGCGGACCGTCGACGCGGGCTCCTACGACACCGTCGACTGCACCCGGGACCACGGGTGCTGGGCCGCCGGTGAGAAGGGCCGGGTTGCCCGCCTGGAGCACTGAGCATGCGGGGTGCCCTGATCGTTGGCAGGCTGGGTACTCGTTCACTGATCGGGAAAGGAAGTGAGCGGCAATGCCACGCGGTTCGAGCTCCAAGCGGGAGCGCCAGTACGAGCACATCAAGGAAAGTGCGAAGGACCGGGGCGAGAGCACCGGCCGCGCCAAGGAGATCGCCGCGCGGACGGTGAACAAGGAACGCGCCCGCTCCGGCGAGTCCAAGACCGCCAGCCGTACCTCCACCAAGGACATGTCCTCCGGCAAGCGGGGTGGTCAGCGGTCGGGGCAGGGCTCCCAGGGGCCCACGTACGACCAGCTGTACCAGGAGGCCAAGCGCAAGGGCGTCGAGGGCCGTTCCGGCATGAACAAGAGCCAGCTGCAGCGCGCCCCGGGCAAGTGAGGCGGGCGCCTCAGAGGGTCTCGCGGTAGGCCTCCAGCGCGGGTGCCGTCTTCGTCGCCGCGAATTCGGTGACGCGGTACGCGCACACGCCCGCGGTCACGAACGGGTCCTCCGCGGCGATCGCCTCGATCCGCGCGCGATCCCCCGCGACGGCGATGATCACCCCGCCGTCGCGGGGGTTCTTGCGCCCGGACGCGAGGAACACCCCCTGCCGGTACTGCTCGTCGAGCCAGTCCACGTGGTCCTCCAGCACGGCGTCGACGGCTTCCAGCGGGGCGGTGTACGTCAGCTCCAGCACGAACATGACCGGGAGCCTACCTCCGGGCCCCTGTCCGGCTGCCGGGGAGCCCGTAGGCTCAGGCCACCATGACGACCGTACGCATCCCCGATGACTGGCCCACCACCGAGGAACAGGCCCGCGCCGTCCAGGACGAACTGCGCGCACGCGTGATCCTCGACGCGGACGGACCGCCGCCCGGAGCGGGCCGGGTGACGGGCGTCGACGTTGCCTACGACGACGAACGGGACGTCGTCGCCGCTGCGGCGGTCGTCCTGGACGCGTCGAGTCTCGAGGTCGTCGCCGAGGCCACGGCCGTGGGCCGGGTCTCCTTCCCCTATGTGCCCGGGCTGCTCGCCTTCCGCGAGATCCCGACGATCCTCGCCGCCCTCGACGCCCTGCCCTGCCCGCCCGGCCTGGTCGTGTGCGACGGCTACGGCCTCGCCCACCCCCGCCGCTTCGGCCTCGCCAGCCACCTCGGCGTCCTGACCGGCCTGCGCACGATCGGCGTCGCCAAGAACCCGTTCACCTTCACCCACGAGGACCCGGACACCCCGCGCGGCAGCACCGCCCCCCTGCTGGCCGGCTCCGAGGAGGTCGGCCGGGCCCTGCGAACCCGGGCCGGGGTCAAGCCGGTCTTCGTCTCCGTCGGCCACCGGATGACGCTGGACGACGCCTGCGCCCACACCCTCGCGCTGACCCCCGCCTACCGCCTCCCGGAAACCACCCGCAGGGCGGACGCGCTGTGCCGCGAGGCGCTGCGGGAGACCTACTCGGCCTGACCGTCCACCCGCCAGCGGCCCACCTCGCGGTACTCCGAGTCGTACACCGCCGACTCGTCGCCGGGGACGAGTTCGTAGTGGCGCAGATTGCCGGCCCAGTACCTGAGGATCCGGCCCAGCTCGCCCGCCGGATCCTTCGCCAACGCCGCGTCGTCCAGGGAAACTTCCAGAAGGAATCTCATGCCTTCAAGGGTTTCATTGAACTCCTTGTTGGGACTTTTCGAGCGGTCGCCCTAGGCGGAAGGCCGAAAGTCTCAAGCGGGGGAGAGGAGCGCGGGCCGGGCGGGGCGGGTGAATCTGAGTACCGGCCCTGAGTACCCGTACGGATGTCCGGGGGCGGCCGCGCCGACAGGCTGGGGCGCATGACAACGCACCGCGCGCCCAAGCCTGTCGCCGCCCCGACCCAGACCGTCGAGCGGGCCGTCACCATAGGGCTGATCCTCGCCGTCCTGGCCGGACTCGGCTGGATCGCCGGGATGATCTACACCCTCGCCGAGTGGCCGCTGTAGGCCACCGGCGGACCCTCAGCAGGCCCTCAGCGGCCCTTCAGCGGGCCGCCGCGACGCGGAAACGGATGCCCGCCGCGCGCAGCCGGCCGATCAGCGCGTCGCCCATCGCCACCGCCGTGGTGACCTGACCCGCCGTCTCGGGAAGGTCGTCGGAGGCCAGGCACAGCGCCGACTCGGCGAGCATCTTGGCCGTCTCGTCGTAACCGGGATCGCCGCCCGAGACCTCCGTGTACACCCGGGAGCCGCCGCCTTCGCCCACGAAGCGCACGGAGAACCAGCTCTTCGCCCGCTTCTCGGGGCTCGGCCCCTCCCCGGGCTTGAGCCGGTCCGACAACCAGCGCCGCGCGGGCGCCACCTGCGCCGCCGCGACCAGAGCGCCGACCGCCGCGACCCCGCCCATGGCGACGGGCAGATGCCGGACGGCCGCGTACTGCCGGTAGCGGAAGTCGGGGCCGTACCGTTCGAGGGCCGCCGCCGAACGCCGCACGATCTGCGGGTCGATGGTCGGCATCGGCAGCGCCCACGCGCCGACCTCCCTGGCGAACCGCGGAGCGCCCACCGGTGCCGACGTCCGCCGGCCCACCAGCCGGGGCTCGTGCCGCCGCCGGTCCCGCGCGGCCGCCGCCATCTCCCGCTGCCGTGCGAACTGGCCCAGCGCGGAGGCGAAGGTGCCGCCGGAGAAGGCCGCGTCCGCGGTGACGAAGCCCTCCACGGTCAGCGGCACGTCCTCGGGCAGCTGCCGGACGGTGAAGTACACGCCCAGGTCGTGCGGGATCGAGTCGAACCCGGCAGCGTGCACCAGCCGCGCCCCGGTCTCCCGCGCGCGGGCGTCGTGACGGACGTACATCAGGTCCACGAACTCGGGCTCGCCGCACAGGTCCAGGTAGTCGGTCCCGGCGTCCGCGCAGGCGGCGACGAGTTCCTCCCCGTACGTCACGTACGGTCCGACGGTCGTGGCCACCACGCGCGCCTGCCCGGCGAGGTCGCGCAGCGAGGCCGGGTCGCGGGCGTCCGCCCGCAGCACGTCGATCTCCGCGTCGGCGGGCAGCCGCTCCCGCAGCCGCTCCAGCTTCTGCGCGCCGCGGCCCGCGATCGCCCAGCGCAGTTCCTTCGGCGCGTGGGCGGCCAGGTACTCGGCGGTGAGCGCCCCGGCGAAACTGGTCGCTCCGAAGAGCACGATGTCGTACGGACGGTCCGTCCTGCTTTGCCTGCTCATGACACCCCTCGGTCGTGCAGCCCGTGCCGCTGTCGGTGGCCGAGGCTAGCGTGAGGGGTGCGGAGCCCGACGACGAGCCCGGAGGACCCTGATGGCCGTGCCCAGGAATGCCCTGAAGAAGTGGGAGAAAGTGCGCGCGTTCGCGCTGGGGCTGCCGGATGCCGTCGAGGAGTTCCCCTGGGGCGAGTCCGTCGCGAAAGTCAACAAGAAGGTGTTCGTCTTCCTCGGGGTCCAGGACGGCAGTTACCCCCTGGGGGTGACGGTGAAGCTCACCGACGAGACGGCGCACGCCCATGCGCTGGCCTGCCCGGGCGCCGAGCCCGCCGGGTACGGCCTGGGCAAGGCGGGCTGGGTGTCCATCCCCCTGGAGCGGCAGGGCGCCCCGGCCGCGGAGGTGCTCTGCGACTGGGTGGAGGAGAGCTACCGCGTCATCGCTCCGAAGCGGCTGATAGCCGCGCTGGACGGGGCCTGACCTCGTCCGGCAGATTGCTAAGCGCTTGCTCGTTCAGGTCTTGTGCCGAGTGGAACACGTTCTTAGCATCACTGGTGTTACATCAGATGTGTCACAGCAATGGGGGCTGGATGACCACGGCAAGGACGCCAGGACACGGCCCGCTCACCGGCGTGCGCGTCGTCGAGCTGGCCGGCATCGGACCCGGCCCGTTCGCCGCCATGCTCCTGGCCGACCTCGGGGCCGACGTCGTGCGCGTGGACCGCCCGGGCGGCCCCGGCCTCGGGATCGACCCGGCGTACGACGTCACCAACCGCAACAAGCGCTCAGTGGTCGTCGACCTGAAATCACCCGAGGGCCGGGATCAGGTGCTCGACCTCGCGGCCCGTGCCGACGTCCTGGTCGAGGGCTACCGCCCCGGGGTCGCCGAACGCCTCGGCGTCGGCCCCGAGCCCTGTCACGCACGCAATCCGCGTCTTGTCTACGGCCGCATGACCGGCTGGGGCCAGCACGGCCCGCTCGCCCGGCGCGCCGGGCACGACATCGCGTACATCGCCCCCACGGGCACCCTCGGCATGATCGGCAGTCCCCAGGAGGCACCGCCTGCCCCGGCCAACCTGCTCGGCGACTACGCGGGCGGCTCCCTCTACCTCGTCGTCGGCGTCCTCGCCGCCCTCCACCACGCCCGCGCGACCGGCACCGGCCAGATCGTCGACGCCGCCATCGTCGACGGGACGGCCCACCTCGCCACGATGATCCACGGCATGCTCGCCGCGGGCGGCTGGCAGGACCGCCGCGGCGGCAACCTCCTGGACGGCGGCTGCCCCTACTACGGCACCTACGAGACGGCCGACGGCCGGTACATGGCCGTCGGCGCCCTGGAACCGCGCTTCTACGCCGAGTTCCTCTCCCTCCTGGGCGTCGACGACCGGGCCGAGGCCCGCACGGACGTCACCCGATGGGACGCACTGCGCGAAGAGATCGCCGCCCGCTTCAAAGCGCGGACGAGGGACGAGTGGACGGCCGTCTTCGATGGCTCCGACGCCTGCGTGGCGCCCGTGCTGTCGCTGCGCGAGGCCCCACACCACCCGCATCTGGCCGCCCGCGGCACCTTCACCGACCACGGCGGCATCACCCAGCCCGCCCCGGCCCCCCGTTTCTCCGCGACCCCGACCACCGTCCGCACCGGCCCGGCCCGGCCGGGCGCCGACACGGCGGACGTCGCCCGGGACTGGGACGTCCCCGGGCTGCTCCCGTCGTCCCGCACCTCTCAGTGAAAGGCCTCCTCGTGAGCACCGAAGCGTATGTGTACGACGCGATCCGCACCCCGCGCGGCCGCGGAAAGGCCAATGGAGCCCTGCACGGCACCAAGCCCATCGACCTGGTCGTCGGACTCATCCACGAGATCCGCGCCCGGTTCCCGGACCTGGACCCGGCCGCCGTCGACGACATCGTCCTCGGCGTCGTCGGCCCGGTCGGCGACCAGGGCTCCGACATCGCCCGGATCGCCGCCATCGCCGCGGGCCTGCCCGACACCGTGGCCGGTGTGCAGGAGAACCGCTTCTGTGCCTCGGGCCTGGAGGCCGTCAACCTGGCCGCCGCCAAAGTGCGTTCCGGTTGGGAGGACCTCGTGCTCGCGGGCGGCGTCGAGTCCATGTCCCGGGTGCCGATGGCCTCCGACGGCGGCGCCTGGTTCAACGACCCGATGACCAACCTCCAGGTCAACTTCGTGCCGCAGGGCATCGGCGCCGACCTCATCGCCACCATCGAGGGCTTCTCCCGGCGCGACGTCGACGAGTACGCGGCCCTCTCCCAGGAGCGGGCCGCCACCGCGATGAAGGACGGCCGCTTCGAGCGGTCCGTCGTCCCGGTCAAGGACCGCAGCGGTCTCGTCGTCCTCGACCACGACGAGTTCCCGCGCCCCGGCACGACGGCGGACTCCCTGGCCAAGCTCAAGCCGTCCTTCGCGGACATCGGCGAACTCGGCGGCTTCGACGCCGTCGCCCTCCAGCAGTACCACTGGGTGGAGAAGATCGACCACGTCCACCACGCGGGCAACTCCTCCGGCATCGTCGACGGCGCCTCGCTCGTCGCGATCGGCTCGAAGGAGGTCGGCGAGCGCTACGGCCTCACGCCCCGCGCCCGGATCGTCTCCGCGGCCGTGTCCGGTTCCGAGCCGACCATCATGCTCACCGGCCCCGCCCCCGCCACCCGCAAGGCCCTCGCCAAGGCGGGACTGACCATCGACGACATCGACCTCGTCGAGATCAACGAGGCGTTCGCGGCGGTCGTCCTGCGCTTCGTCAGGGACATGGGCCTGTCCCTGGACAAGGTCAACGTCAACGGCGGCGCGATCGCGCTCGGCCACCCCCTCGGCGCGACCGGCGCGATGATCCTCGGCACCCTCGTCGACGAACTCGAGCGCCAGGACAAGCGCTACGGCCTCGCCACGCTGTGCGTCGGCGGCGGCATGGGCGTCGCGACCATCGTCGAGCGCATCTGACCCCCTCCCGACGGATCACACGGAGCACCTCCACATGAGCACTGAGTCCACCACCATCCGCTGGGAACAGGACCGCACCGGCCTCGTCACCCTGGTCATCGACGACCCCAACCAGTCCGCGAACACCATGAACCAGGCGTTCCGCGACTCCCTCGCCGCCGTCACCGACCGCCTGGAGGCCGAGAAGGACTCCATCCGGGGCGTCATCATCACCTCCGCCAAGAAGACCTTCTTCGCCGGCGGCGACCTGCGCGACCTCATCCGCGTCACGCCCGAGACGGCGCAGGAGCTGTTCGACGGCGGCATGGCCATCAAGCGGAACCTGCGCCGCATCGAGACCCTCGGCAAGCCCGTCGTCGCCGCCCTCAACGGCGCGGCCCTCGGCGGCGGTTACGAGATCGCGCTCGCCTGCCACCACCGCATCGCCCTCGACGCGCCCGGCTCCAAGATCGGCTGCCCCGAGGTCACCCTCGGTCTGCTGCCCGGGGGTGGCGGCGTCGTCCGCACCGTCCGCCTGCTGGGCATCGCCGACGCCCTGCTGAAGGTCCTCCTCCAGGGCACCCAGTACAACCCGCGCCGCGCCCTCGACAACGGCCTCGTCGACGAGGTCGCCGACAGCCAGGAGGACATGCTCGCCAAGGCCCGGGCCTTCATCGACGCCAACCCGGAGTCCCAGCAGCCCTGGGACAAGCCGGGCTACCGCATCCCGGGCGGCACGCCGGCCAACCCCAAGTTCGCCGCGAACCTGCCCGCCTTCCCGGCCGGCCTGCGCAAGCAGACGGGCGGCGCCCCCTACCCGGCCCCGCGCAACATCCTGGCCGCCGCCGTCGAGGGCTCCCAGGTCGACTTCGAGACCGCCCAGGTCATCGAGGCCCGCTACTTCGTGGACCTCGCGGCCGGCCAGACCTCGAAGAACATGATCCAGGCGTTCTTCTTCGACCTGCAGGCCGTCAACTCCGGCGCGAACCGCCCCAAGGGCGTCGAGCCCCGCACGGTCCGCAAGGCCGCAGTCCTCGGCGCCGGCATGATGGGCGCCGGCATCGCCTACTCCTGCGCCCGCGCCGGCATCGACGTCGTCCTGAAGGACGTCTCCCTGGAGGCGGCCCTCAGGGGCAAGGCGTACTCCGAAAAACTGTGCGCCAAGGCCGTCGCCAAGGGCCGTACGACCCAGGAGAAGGCCGACGCGCTGCTCGCCCGCATCACCCCGACCGCCGAGGTGCAGGACCTGGCCGGCTGCGACGCCGTGATCGAGGCGGTCTTCGAGGACACCTCCCTCAAGCACAAGGTGTTCCAGGAGATCCAGAACGTCGTCGCCCCCGACGCGCTGCTGTGCTCCAACACCTCCACCCTGCCCATCACCGCTCTCGCCGAAGGTGTCGAGAGGCAGACCGACTTCATCGGCCTGCACTTCTTCTCGCCCGTCGACAAGATGCCGCTCGTCGAGATCATCAAGGGCGAGCGCACCGGCGAGGAGGCCCTGGCCCGGGCCTTCGACCTGGTCCGGCAGATCAACAAGACGCCGATCGTCGTCAACGACTCGCGCGGCTTCTTCACCTCCCGCGTCATCGGCCACTTCATCAACGAGGGCGTCGCCATGGTCGGCGAGGGCATCGAGCCCGCCTCCGTGGAGCAGGCGGCGGCCCAGGCCGGCTACCCCGCCAAGGTGCTGTCCCTGATGGACGAGCTCACGCTGACCCTGCCCCGCAAGATCAGGGCCGAGTCGAAGCGCGCGGTCGAGGAGGCGGGCGGCACCTGGACGGCCCACCCCGCCGAGGCCGTCATCGACCGCATGGTCGACGAGTTCGGCCGCACCGGCCGCAGCGGCGGCGCCGGCTTCTACGACTACGGCGACGACGGCAAGCGCACCGGCCTGTGGCCCGGGCTGCGCGAGCACTACACCAAGCCGGGCTATCGGATCCCGTTCCGGGACATGCAGGAGCGGATGTTGTTCTCCGAGGCGCTGGACACCGTCCGGCTGCTGGAGGAGGGCGTGCTGACCTCCGTCGCCGACGCCAACATCGGTTCCATCTTCGGCATCGGCTTCCCCGGCTGGACCGGCGGCGTGCTCCAGTACATCAACGGCTACGAGGGAGGCCTGCCCGGCTTCGTGGCGCGTGCGCGGGAACTCGCCGAGCAGTACGGCGAGCGCTTCACCCCACCCGCGCTGCTGGTGGACAAGGCGGAGAAGGGGGAGCGCTTCAGCGACTCAGCCCGCGCCTGACCCGCCGGACTCCGACGGCCCGGTGAGCCACTCGCCCAGCTCTTCCCTCAGCGACCGCTGAAAAGCGGTGAGGAGCGCCTGCACCACCAGCGGGTGCATGTGCGCCGACAGGGACCACACGTCCCGCGCGTCACGCTCCGCCACCTCACCGCGGAAGAGCAGGGACAGCTCCCGGGCCGCGGCGCAGGCGTGATCGACGAGGACGGTGCGCGCCGTGGAGATCGCCTGCTGGGACAGCGGTACGTCCAGCAGTCCGGCGCCCAGCCGGAGCAGACCGAGATCGGCCTCGTACCCGCCGTCCGCGGGCCGGACCACGCCCATGGCGACGAGCCGCTCGACGTCCTCGTCGCCCAGGGGCCGTCCGGCCCGCCGCTCCAGCTCCGCCCGGGTGACCGTCTCGACGGTCTCCGGGGCCCAGGACGCCACCACGGCCCGGTGGATGGCGAGGTCGTGCGCACTGAGGTCCGGCGGCAGTTGCCGCAGGTAGCGCTCGATGCCGGCCAGTGTCATGCCCTGCTGCTGCAACTCCTCGATCAGCGCCAGCCGGGCCAGGTGCTCGCGCCCGTAGTGCCCCACCCGTCGCGGCCCGAGCACCGGCGGGGGCAGCAGCCCCTTCGTGCCGTAGAAGCGGACCGTGCGCACCGTGACTCCGGCCCGGGCCGCCAGCTCGTCGATCGTGAGGGTCGGCTCCTCGGTGTCGGTCGTCATGTGCAGCAGTATCGCTGTCTCACCAGTGCTGTGAAACCTCCGGTGCCCCAGGTGAAGGTGCTGTGAGAAGTCGCGCTCTGTGACGTATGCCACCGCGTGAGCCGCGGAGGGTGGGGGAAGGTGGCCCCTTGGTCTGTGCCTTTACCGAGGGCGCGGACCTTATGTACGTCCGGAAGCCGAGCGCGACCCGCTCGGGAGCACCAGAGAGTGGATCCACCGTGAGCAAGGACGCCGTGAACACGGCAGCAGCCGCATCCCGCAGTGACGCGGCCCAGGTGCCCGCGGACGCGGGCGACGCCGGCTACAGCAAGGACCTCAAGCCCCGCCACGTCAACATGATCGCCATCGGAGGCGCGATCGGCACCGGCCTCTTCCTGGGGGCGGGCGGCCGCCTGCACAACGCGGGCCCGGCCCTGGCGATCGCCTACCTGGTCTGTGGCATCTTCGCCTTCTTCGTGGTCAAGGCCCTCGGGGAGCTCGTGCTCTACCGTCCCTCCTCGGGCTCCTTCGTGTCGTACGCGCGCGAGTTCCTCGGCGAGAAGGGCGCGTACGTCGCCGGCTGGATGTACTTCCTGAACTGGTCGACCACCGGCATCGCCGACATCACCGCGATCGCGCTCTACACGCACTACTGGAGCCTGTTCACCGACATCCCCCAGTGGGTGCTCGCGCTGGTCGCCCTCGCGGTGGTCCTGGTGGTGAACCTGATCTCGGTGAAGATCTTCGGCGAGATGGAGTTCTGGTTCTCGATCATCAAGGTCGCGACGCTCGTCGGCTTCATGCTCATCGGCATCTTCCTGCTCGCCACGCAGCAGAAGGTCGGCGGCGGGACACCGGGCCTGAGCGTCATCACCGACAACGGCGGCGTCTTCCCGCACGGCATGATGCCGGTCGTCCTGGTCATGCAGGGCGTGATCTTCGCGTACGCCGCGCTGGAGCTGGTCGGTGTCGCCGCGGGCGAGACCGCCGAGCCGGAGAAGGTCGTCCCGCGCGCGGTGAACTCGATCATGTGGCGCGTGGGCCTCTTCTACGTCGGCTCGGTCGTCCTGCTCGCCCTGCTCCTGCCCGGATCGGTCTACTCGGCCGACCAGAGCCCCTTCGTCACGGTGCTGTCGAAGATCGGCGTCCCGGCCGCCGGCGACGTGATGAACCTGGTGGTCCTCACGGCCGCCATGTCCTCCCTCAACTCCGGCCTGTACTCCACGGGCCGCATCCTGCGCTCCATGGCGATGGCCGGCTCCGCGCCCAAGTTCACCGCCCGCATGAACCGCAGCCAGGTGCCCTACGGCGGCATCCTGCTCACCTGCGCCGTGTGTGTGCTCGGCGTCGGCCTGAACTACCTGGTGCCCTCCCAGGCCTTCGAGATCGTGCTGAACGTGGCCTCCCTCGGCATCATCAGCACCTGGGTGATCATCATGATCTGCCATCTGGTCTTCGTCCGCCGCGCCAAGGCGGGCCTGATCAGCCGCCCCTCGTTCCGTCTCAAGGGCACCCCGGTCACGGAGATCGCCACGATCGTCTTCCTGCTGGCCTGCCTCGGCATGATGTGGAACGACCCCGAGGTCGGCCGCAAGACGCTCCTGCTCGTCCCGGTGATCGCGGTCATGCTGGTCGCCGGCTGGTTCGGCGTCCGCCGCCGGGTCTCGCAGACGGCGGAGCAGGAACTGTCGCAGTTGACGAAGTAGCGGGGCGGGGCCCCTGGCAGCCGTCGGCTCAGCCCTGGCTGTCGAAGGCCCCTGCCAGGCAACCGGCGAGGCGGTGGGCCAGGGTGCCGTCGGGGTCCAGCCGGGGGTTGAAGATCGTGACGGTGAGGCCGACGGCGCCGCCGCCGGACAGGGCCGTGCGCAGGACGGTCTCCAGCTCCTGCCAGGTCAGGCCGTCCGGCTGCCGGTAGTCGACGGCGGGCATCAGCGCGTCGTCCAGCACGTCGACGTCGAGATGGACCCAGTACCCGGCGTCCGCGCCGCCACCGCTCAGCAGCTCGACCGCCCGGCGGGCCGCATCCGCCGCCCCCAGCGCACGCACGGTGTCCAGTTCCATCGCGTGCAGCGCGGGCGGCAGCGGCTGCATCCCGTGTCCCGCTGACTCCTCCGCGTCCCGGAAACCCAGCGCGACGACGTCCTCGTCCCGCACGAGCGGACCCCGGCCCTCGAGGTCGGCCAGCACGCGAGGGCCGCGCCCGGTGGCGAGGGCGAGTTCCATGGAGGCCACCTCGCCGGCCGGTTCGGCCGAGGGCTGGTAGAAGTCGGAGTGGCCGTCCAGGAAGAGCAGGCCGTGCCGGTCGCGGCGGCGCAGCGCGAGCAGGGTCCCGAGCAGCACGCTGCAGTCGCCGCCCAGCACCACGGGGAACCGGCTGCCGTGGAGGACCTCGCCCACCGCGTCGGCCAGCGCGACGGAGTACGCGGCGATGCCGCCCGGGTTCAGTAGACCCGTTCCCGGATCCCGCTCCGAGTCGTACGGCGGCGGCTCGACCCGCCCGGCGTGCACCGCCCCGAGCGCCTCGGCCAGCCCCGCCCCGAGGAGCGCCCCCGGCAGGTCCTCCACACCGGTGGGGCGCAGCCCGAGCGCGGAGGGGGCCTCGATGATCGCCAGTTTCCGCAACGCCGGCTCCCTCGTCAGCGGCCGCGGCCTCACTCGTCACGGCGCATGAGCTCACCGTAGACGGCCGGGCCCCGTCCGGCAGGCCGGGTACCTCCCGACGGCGGGGCGCCGACGCCGCGGCCCGGACTGCACGGGACTCACCTGCGCGGCCCAGGCCCCGGGCCGGGCCGCGCAGGTCCCCCCGCTCGACGACGTCAGTGCCGGTGCACCCCGTTCGTCGCCGCGATCCGCTTCCACGACCTGGGCTGGGCCACGCCCTTCGACGCCTCGGCCACCGCGGCGGCCCGGGCAGCCGGTGCCCCCGGCTTCGACCGCTGGAACAGCCAGGTGTCGAACAGGGCGGCCAGCGGCTTGCCCGACACCTCCTCCGCGTACCGCTGGAAGTCCGCCACCGACGCGTTGCCGTGGGCGTACTTCGACGGCCACCCCCTGAGGATCGCGAGGAACGCCTCGTCGCCGATCCGGTTGCGCAGCGCCTGGACGGCCAGTGCGCCACGGTCGTAGACCGCGATGTCGAACTGGTTCTCCGGGCCGGGATCCCCTGGCTTCACCGTCCAGAACGGGTCGTCGGCGGGATGCGAGGCGTACACATAGTCCGCCAGTTCCTGCGCCGTGCCTTCGCCCTCGTGCTCGGACCACAGCCACTGTGCGTACCGGGCGAAGCCTTCGTTGATCCAGATGTCCTTCCAGCCCTTGAGCGACACCTCGTCGCCGTACCACTGGTGGGCCAGTTCGTGGACGACGACCGACACGTTCGACCCGTTCGCGAACTGCCGCGGGCTGTAGAACGGCCGGGTCTGGGTCTCCAGCGCATATCCGGTGTCCGTGTTCGGCACGTACCCGCCGAGCGCGTTGTAGGGGTACGGCCCGAAGTACCCCGCGAGCCAGTCCGCGATCTCCCCGGTCCGTTCGATGCTGGCCCGGGCCGCCCCGGCATTGGCGCCGAGATCCTTGCTGTAGGCGTTGAGGACCGGGATGCCGCCCTCGGTCGTGCCGGTCGTGATGTCGAACTTCCCGACCGCGAGCGTGGCGAGGTACGTGGCCTGCGGCTTGTCGGACCGCCAGTTCCAGCGGGTCCAGCCGAGCTTCGAACTCTTGGACTGGAGCGTGCCGTTGGAGATGGCCTGCGTGCCGTCAGGGACCAGCACGGACACGTCGTAGGTCGCCTTGTCCAGCGGATGGTCGTTGCCCGGGAACCACCAGGCCGCCGCCTCCGGCTCGTTGGCCGCGACGCCCCCGTCCGGCGTGCGGTGCCAGCTGGTGAAGCCGTAGGCCTGCTTCGACGACGGCACCCCGCTGTAGCGCACGACGACGGTGACCGGCGCCCCCTTGGCCAGCGGGCTCTTCGGTGTGATCTCCAGCTCGTGCTCGCCCGAGGTCCGGAACGAGGCCTTCGAGCCGTTGACCCGTACCTCGGCGACGTCCAGCAGGAAGTCCAGGTTGAAGCTCGACAGGTCCTGGGTGGTGCGGGCCACGAGGGTGGCCGTGCCCTCCAGCTCGTCCGAGGCCGGCCGGTACTTCAGCCGGAGGTCGTAGTGGGAGACGTCGTATCCGCCGTTGCCGTAGGCCGGGTAGTAGGGGTCGCCGATACCCGGCGCGCCGGGGGAGCGGGAGGCGGCCGATGCCGGGATCGCCAGCAGGAGAACGGTCGCCGCCAGGGCTCCCGGCGCGATGATTCTGCGGTGCACGCAAGGCTCCAAGTCGTAGGTTCCCGAGGTCTTCCGGGGTCTGTCCGGAGCCTATTGACTCCCTGCGCCCCCAATCATGTCCATGACCTCCGCTGTCACACGATCGCCATTCGGCCGACATGAGACACCCGCCCCGGACGTCCGTCCGGGACACGCCGGTCCGTCAGCTGCCCCCTTCTGAACGGGAGTTCACCGATGTACCGTCCGGCGCATGCCGAAACGCACGCGCTTCACGACCTGGAGACCGCTCGCGACGGCGGCCTCGGCCGCCCTCTTGGCCACCCTGCTCACCCCGGCGGCCGCACAGGCCGCGCCGGCCGCCCCGCGCGGAAGCGAACCCGTCTTCTCCTTCGGGAACGCCATCCGCGAGGCCGTCTGGGTGGACACCGGACTCGACGGCGACCGCGACGGGAAGACCGACCGGGTCGCCGTCGACATCGTCCGCCCCCGCGAAACCGCCCGGCAGGGCCGCAAGGTCCCCGTCGTCATGGACGCCAGTCCGTACTACTCCTGCTGCGGGCGCGGCAACGAGAGCCAGAAGAAGACGTACGACGCGCAGGGCCGTGTCGCCCGGATGCCGCTCTACTACGACAACTACTTCGTGCCGCGCGGCTACGCCTTCGTCGGTGTGGACCTGGCCGGAACCAATCGCTCCGACGGCTGTGTCGACGTCGGCGGCCGCTCCGACATCCAGTCCGCGAAGGCCGTCGTCGACTGGCTGAACGGCCGCGCCAAGGCCTACACCAGCCGCACCGGCAGCACCCGGGCCCGGGCCGGCTGGACCAACGGCCGCACCGGCATGATCGGCAAGAGCTGGGACGGCACCATCGCCAACGGCGTCGCCGCCACCGGCGTCAAGGGCCTGAAGACCATCGTCCCGATCAGCGCCATCTCCTCCTGGTACGACTACTACTTCCAGCAGGGCGCCCCGCTCTACGACTCCGGCCCCGAGTGGCTGTCGGACTACGTGGACAGCCCCGACGCCCGCGCCAAGTGCGCGGCCGTCCAGCAAAAGCTCGTCGACGGAGCCCCGCGCACCGGCGACCGGACCCCGCTGTGGGCCGAGCGCGACTACGTGAAGGCCGCGCGCAAGGTCAAGGCCAGCGTCTTCCTGGTGCACGGCATGCAGGACCTCAACGTCCGCATGAAGCACGTCGGCCAGTGGTGGGACGCCCTCGCGAAGAACGGCGTCGAGCGCAAGATCTGGCTCTCCCAAACCGGCCACGTCGACCCCTTCGACTTCCGCCGCGGCGCCTGGGTCGACACCCTGCACCGCTGGTTCGACCACGAACTCATGGGCTACGACAACGGCATCGACCGCGAACCCATGGCCGACATCGAACGTGCCCCCGACCGGTGGGAGACCTCCAGGACCTGGCCGCCGGCCGGCACCCGCGCCGCCACCCTGCGCCCCGACCGGGGCCCCCAGGCCGGCGTCGGCACCCTCGGCCTGCACCGTGGCCACGGCACCGAGACCTTCACCGACGACCCGCAGCGGGGCGAGACCGACTGGGCCGCCCGGCTCGACGAGCCGACACCGGAGAAGGCCGGTTTCAGCACCGGACCGCTCACCCGCGCCCTGCGCCTGGCCGGCTCCTCCCGGGTCACCGTCACCGCAACGCCCTCCACCCCGACGGCCCACCTCTCCGCCGTCCTCGTGGACGTCGGCCCCGCCACCATCCGCGACTACGCCGCCGCCGGCGAAGGCATCACCACCCTCACGGACCGCACCTGCTGGGGCGCGAGCACCGCGGGCGACAGCTCCTGCTTCAAGGAGACCAAGGCGAAGACCGCCGACGTCGGTTTCACCGTCGTCAGCCGCGGCTGGGCCGACCTCGGCAACCACGCCTCGGACGACAAGGGCTCCCCGCTCACCCCCGGCAAGCGGTACACGATCACCATCGACCTCGCGGCGACCGATCACGTCGTCCCGAAGGGCCACCGCCTCGCGCTGATCGTCGGGGGCACCGACCAGGGCCTCATCGACCCTCCCTCGGACCAGCCGGAACTCACGCTCGACCTGGCCCGCACCTCGGCACGCGTCCCGTTCACCGGCGGGGCCGCGGCCTTCGCGCGCGCCACCACGGGTACCGCGACCGCCACCCCGGACGCCACCCCCCTGGACGGCGTTCGGGAGCCGCGCACCACGCACCGCGTCCCGGAGGGAACCCGATGACCCGCGCCGGCGCCCTCGTCCTGACCACCGCGGCCCTCACGGCCTGCCTGGTCACCGCCCCGGCCCAGGCGGCCACCGGCTCCCCGCCGCGCACCGGTTTCGAGCAGTCGGACGGTGCCCGCTGGACAACGCAGCCCGAGGAGCAGGACTTCCTCCGGGCCGTCGACCGGTCGGGCAGCCGCGTCTCCGTGACCCGCTTCGGCACGACGAAGCAGGACCGCCCGCTCCAGCTGGTGCGGATCGGCAACCGTCCGAGCACCAACAAGGTCCTGCTGGTCTGCAGCCAGCACGGCGACGAGCCCTCCGGCCGCGAGGCCTGCCTGACCACCGTCCGCGACCTCGCGTACGCCGACGACAGCCGGACCCGCCGCTTCCTGGACCGCACCACGGTCCTGGTCGTGCCCACCGCCAACCCGGACGGCCGGGCGGCGGACACCCGCGGCAACAGCGACGGCGTCGACATCAACCGCGACCACCTCGCCCTGAAGACCGCCGAGGGCCGTGCCCTGGCCGCCCTCATCCGCGACCAGCGCCCCGACATCGTCTACGACCTGCACGAGTACGGCGCCACACCCCGGTTCTACGACAAGGACCTCTTCGACCTCTGGCCGCGCAACCTCAACACCCACGAGGCGGTCCACGACGAGGCCAGGACACTGTCCGAGGCGTACGTACGACCCGCCGCCCGGCGGGCCGGCCACTCGACGGGCACCTACGGCATCTGGACCGACCCCGGTACCGGCGAGCCGGTCAAACAGGTCGCCGGAGACGGGCAGGAGCGTATTCTGCGCAACATGTCCGGTGTGAAGCACTCCGTCGGGCTGCTCATCGAAAGCCGCGTCGACCCGCTCACCGAGGCGGAGAAGGCGGACGAGGCGCTGAACAACCGGCGCCGGGTCACCTCCCAACTGAACGCGCTGGGCGGCATGTTCGACTACACCGGTCAACGCCGCGCGCGCATCGAGGCGACGACGGCACGGGCCCGCCTCGCGGGCTACACCGACACCGGCCCCGTCTACGTGGGCGGCGCCGACAACGACCCGCCCGAACCAGCTGAAATCATCTCGAACCCACCCTGCGGCTACCGGCTCACCGCCGCCCAGTACGCCGAGGTCGGCGACGAACTCGCCCTGCACGGGGTGCGGGTGCGCAAGGACGGTGAGGGTGTGCTCGTCCCGCTGCGCCAGCCCCTGCGGGCACTCGTGCCGCTGCTGCTCGACGACCGGGCCGAGTACCACCTGACAGGAGGTTCATACGAAACCGCATGTTGAGAGGGGTGAAATTGCGCCACCCGTGGTAGCAGCGTTTACGGAGGGCCTACATCCTCCCCCGCTGTCCCGATGAAAGGTTCCGCCTGTGACGCAAGAACGACCAAGCGACAAGGACTCCCCGGAGGGAGCCGCGCTGCCGGGGTCGGAAGCGGGCCTGCCCGGCCAGGACCGGCCGCAGACCGACCGCATCGTCTTCGGCGTCACGGCGGCCCTCACCCTCGCCTTCGTGGTGTGGGGCGCGACGGCGACCGACTCGCTCGAGAACGTCTCCACCAGCATGCTCGGCGGGCTGATGCACAACGGCGGCTGGGCGTTCATGCTCGCCGCCTCCGGCTTCGTCGTCTTCGCCCTCTGGCTCGCGATCAGCCGCTACGGCCGTATCCACCTCGGCGCGGAGGGCGAGGAGCCCGAGTTCCGCACGGTGTCGTGGGTCGCGATGATGTTCAGCGCCGGCATGGGCATCGGCCTGATGTTCTACGGCGTGAGCGAGCCGCTGTCGCACTACGGCACGCCCCCGCCGGGCACGAACCCGGCCGACTCCGGCGACCGCATGGAGACGGCCATGGCCACCACGCTGTTCCACTGGACGCTCCACCCGTGGGCGATCTACGCCGTGGTGGGTCTCGCCATCGCCTACAGCACCTTCCGCAGGCGCCGCCGCCAGACCATCAGCGCGGTGTTCACCCCGCTCATCGGCAGGAAGAACGCCAACGGCGGCATCGGCCGGGCCATCGACGTCCTCGCGATCATCGCGACCGTCTTCGGCTCCGCCGCCTCCCTGGGCCTGGGCGCGCTCCAGATCGGCTCCGGTGTGCAGGAGCTGAAGTGGATGGACAAGGTGAGCACCGGACTGCTCGTCACGATCATCGCGGTGCTGACCCTGGCCTTCGTCGCGTCCGCGATCTCCGGTGTGGAGAAGGGCATCCAGTGGCTGTCCAACACCAACATGGTGCTGGCGCTGATCCTCGCCCTGTTCGTGTTCGTGGCGGGCCCGACCATCATCGTCCTGGACCTGCTGCCCACCTCCGTCTTCGCCTACCTCGGCGACCTGCCCCAGCTCGCCGGCCGGACCGAGGCGAGCGGCGGCAAGGGCGTCGCCGACTGGCTGGGCAGCTGGACGGTCTTCTACTGGGCGTGGTGGATCTCCTGGACGCCGTTCGTCGGCATGTTCATCGCCCGCATCAGCCGGGGCCGTACGATCCGCCAGTTCGTCGGCGGTGTCATCCTCGTGCCCAGCACGGTCAGCCTGATCTGGTTCGCGATCTTCGGCGGCTCGGCGATGAAGATGCAGGAGGAGGGGCAGCTCAGCAAGGAGGCCACCCCGGAGGGCCAGCTCTTCGGCGTGCTCCAGCAGTTCCCCCTCGCCACCGTCACGAGCCTGCTGGTGATGATCCTCGTCGGCATCTTCTTCGTCTCGGGCGCCGACGCGGCCTCCATCGTCATGGGCACCCTGTCGCAGAA
Organism: Streptomyces sp. NRRL B-1140; assembly: GCF_001280065.1. Classification (GTDB taxonomy): domain Bacteria; phylum Actinomycetota; class Actinomycetes; order Streptomycetales; family Streptomycetaceae; genus Streptomyces. The sequence continues at coordinate 47,777 of NZ_LGEA01000148.1, read as the reverse complement.
GGGCGCGCTCGAACCCGGCCGCTTCGTGGTCGTGTTCTGGGGCGTGGTCACCGGCGCGGTGGCCGCGATCATGCTCCTGGTCGGCAGCGGCCAGGGCGACGCGCTGACCGGTCTGCAGAACCTCACGATCCTCGCGGCCGCGCCGTTCGTCATCGTGATGATCTTCATGTGCGTCGCCCTCATGCGCGACCTGCGCCGCGACCCGGTGATCGTGCGTGAGCAGATGGGCTCCGAGGCCGTCGAGATGGCCGTCATGGAGGGCCACAAGAAGTACGACGGCGAGTTCGAGTTCCGCGCGGCCCGGGGGCGGGCGGCCGGGGTTCCAAACCCCCGGGCCGCCCGCCGCCGTCCGAACGGCGTACGGGCCACCCAGCGGGATCCGAACACGCCGTACGAGGCGCCGCGCGTCTCAGTCGGTGACCAGTCGGGCCGCTTCCTCAGCGCACCCCCAGGCCACGGTGACGCCCGCGCCGCCGTGGCCGTAGTTGTGCACCAGCAGCCGCCCGTCCGGCAGGGTGTCACGCTCCAGCCGGACCGCCGGCCGCGTGGGCCTGAGGCCCACCCGGTGCCCCAGCACGCGGGCGCCGGCGATCTCCGGCCTCAGGGCCGCACAGCGGCGGACGATCGCCTCGGCCGTGGCGGGGTCGGGCTCCAGCGACCACGCGTCCTCCTCGGAGGTACCGCCGAGGACGAGCCCGCCCGGCTGCGGGAACAGGTACGCGTGCTCCCCGGTCGCGTCGGTGGAGACCAGCCAGGTGTCGATCCCGGGGTTCTCCACGACGACCAACTGCCCGCGCACCGGCCGCACGGAGGGGTCCGGCACGAGCTCCCGCGCGGCGAGCCCCGTGCAGTTGACCACGACGGGCGCGTCCGCCTCCGCGAGGGCCGACACCGTACGCGTCTCGACCACGCCGCCCGCGGCGACGAACCGCTCCCGCAGCCACGGAAGATGGGCGGGCATGTCGATCAGCGGCAGCCGTGCCCACAGGCCCGTCCCCGCGTACTCGTCGGGCGTGGCCGCCCGCAGCCCCGGCACCCGGCCGGCCAGCCACGCGTCGGCCTCGTCGAGGAAGACCTCGCCCTGCACTCCCTCGGCCATCCGTACGCCGGCCGGTTCGGCTCCTGCCGCCAACTCCCCGTACACCTCCAGCGACCGCAGTGCCCACACGCGCGCCGCCGCGACCGGCTCGATCCGGTACGGCCACCACAGCGCGCCCGCGACGGCGGAGGTGGTCGCCTCGACCGCGTCCCGCGTCCACACCCGCACCCGCCGGCCCCGCTCCGCGAGAACCACGGCGGTCGTCAGCCCGATGACCCCGCCGCCCACCACTACGATCTCGCCACTCGGTTCACGCGTCATGCCCCGGACCGTAGCGGAATCCGATATGCCGTGCTCACATCATGCGCGGTGTGGGGATACTCACCGTATGTGTGCCGAGTACGCGACCTTCGGCCTGGCACCCGCGATGCGGGCCGGGGGAGTACGCAACGACGGTGGTTACCAGGTCCACCGGGACTTCGTGGACTTCATCGTCGACGGACGCCCCCTGCTGTTCCGGCTCTCCGACCTCGACGCGGTCTCCCCGCTCGCCTCCGACGTCCCACCCGCGATCTTCACGGCGCAGGTCCGCAGCCTGCTGCTGGAAAGCCCGGCCCCGCTGCCCGGCGGCCGCTACGTCGTCTACGGCTGCCCCGAGTGCGAGGACCTGGCCTGCGGCGCCGTCACCGCGGTGATCCGCGGCGACGGCGGGGACTTCGTCTGGCGGGACTTCGCCTGGCAGACCGACGAACACGCCGACCTGGAGCTCAACGGCTACCACGGCATCGGCCCGTTCCGCTTCCGCGGCGCCGAGTACCGGGCGGCGCTGAGCGCCCTGCTGGACGGCTCCGCGCCCGACCCCCGGCGCCGCGTCCTGCTGATCGGTGCCCGCGTCGCCGTCCTCGCCAAGCTGGCCGCCGCCTTGCGCACCATCGGCGTCGGCGCCGACATCGCCCAGGACGCCGACGGCGTACCCGCGGACGAACTGCGCGGTTACGGCGCCGTCGTCCTCGGTCACGCGGCCGGGGAGCGGGAACGCGCCGCCGTCCGTCGTGCCTTCGAGTGCGCCGGGGTCCCGGTCGTCCACGTCGACGGCCTCGCCCCGATCGTGCCGCTCCTCGTCGCCCAGACCGAACACGCCCTGGACCGCAGCCCGGCCGGGCAGCGCCGCCTCACCGGCCTCACCGCGACCGACGGCTCCGCGGACGTCGAGGTCACCTCCGCCTGCCGGGTGACCCTGACCGCCTACCGCCTCGACCGGCTCTCCCGCACCCACACCCACGAGATCTTCGACGGAGTCCTCGAAGCGGGCCGCCACCGCCTCGCCCTCGACCCGAAGGCCGCCCGGGGCCGGTCGTTCGTAGTGGCGCGCACCGCCGGAAGCGTCCTGGTGGCGGCCGTGTGGCGGTGAGCGGGCGGCGACTAGGATCGGCGCCCTGATGACTGCCACCCTCGTCGCCAAGAACCTCGCCGCCGGCCACGGCGACCGCTCCCTGTTCACCGGGCTCGACCTGGTCGTCGCGCCCGGCGACGTGATCGGCCTGGTCGGCGCCAACGGCGCGGGCAAGTCCACCCTGCTCGGTATGCTCGCCGGCCTCACCACCCCCGAGCAGGGCGAACTGCGCCTGTCCCCGCCGACCGCCACCGTCGGCCACCTCCCGCAGGAACCGGACCGCCGGCCCGGCGAGACCGTACGGGCGTTCCTCGCCCGCCGCACCGGCGTCGCCGAGGCCCAGCGGACCATGGACGAGGCGACCCAGGCCCTGGTCGACGGGGCACCCGGCGCCGACGACGCCTACGCCGCCGGCCTGGAGCGCTGGCTCGGGCTGGGCGGCGCCGACCTCGACGAACGCGCCGAGGAGGTCGCCGGCAGCCTCGGTCTCGCGATCGGCCTGGACCAGCCGATGACGTCCCTGTCCGGCGGCCAGGCGGCCCGCGCCGGACTCGCCTCCCTGCTCCTGTCCCGCTACGACGTCTTCCTCCTGGACGAGCCGACCAACGACCTCGACCTGGACGGCCTGGAGCGCCTCGAACGCTTCGTGAGCGGCCTGCGCGCCGGCACGGTGGTCGTCAGCCACGACCGCGAGTTCCTCACCCGCACCGTCACCAAGGTCCTCGAACTCGACCTCGCCCAGCGGCAGATCAACCTCTTCGGCGGCGGCTACGAGTCCTACCTGGAGGAGCGTGAGGTGGCCCGCCGGCACGCCCGCGACGAGTTCGAGGAGTACGCCGACAAGAAGGCGGCCCTCCAGGACCGCGCGCAGACGCAGCGCTCCTGGATGGACAAGGGCGTGAAGAACGCGCGGCGCAAGGCGGGCAACGACAACGACAAGATCGGCCGCAAGTTCCGCAGCGAGGCCAGCGAGAAGCAGGCCGCCAAGGCCCGCCAGACCCAGCGCATGATCGAGCGCCTGGACGTGGTCGAGGAGCCCCGCAAGGAGTGGGAGCTGCGGATGGAGATCGCGTCGGCCCCGCGCTCGGGCGCCGTCGTCGCGACCCTGCGGGACGCCGAGGTGCGCCGGGACGGCTTCGTCCTCGGCCCCGTCTCCCTGCAGATCGACTGGGCGGACCGGGTGGCGGTGACGGGCGCGAACGGCGCCGGCAAGTCCACGCTGCTCGGCGCCCTCCTCGGCCGGGTCCCGCTCGACGCCGGGAACGCCGCACTCGGCTCGGGCGTCCTGCTCGGCGAGGTCGACCAGGCCCGCAAACTGTTCTACGGCGAGGAGTCGCTGCTCGACGCCTTCCGCACGGCCGTCCCGGACACCGAACCGGTCGAGATCCGCACCCTCCTGGCCAAGTTCGGCCTCAAGACCGATCACGTCCTGCGCCCCGCGGCGAGCCTCTCCCCGGGCGAGCGCACCCGGGCCGCGCTGGCGCTGCTCCAGGGCCGGGGCGTCAACCTGCTGGTCCTCGACGAGCCGACCAACCACCTCGACCTGCCGGCCATCGAGCAACTGGAGTCCGCCCTCGACGCCTACGAGGGCACCCTCCTGCTGGTCACCCACGACCGCCGCATGCTGGACGCCGTGCACGTCACCCGCCGCCTGGAGGTGGCCGGCGGCAAGGTGACCGAGCGCTAGCGGGCCGTCAGACGCCTGGCCAGATGCGGATAGTCGACGACGTATCCCTCGTCGTCGAACTCGAGATCGCTGCGGAAGTCACCGGAGGAGTACCGGGCCCGCCCGGGCCCGAGATGCGTGTACGTCTGCCGCGACGGCCGCACCGTCAGGTCCGGCACCGACACCCAGGCCATCAGGAACTCCCGCTCGCCGGGCACCTGATGAAGCCCGTGGCGGAGCACCGGCATGGTGTTGGTGAGCGGGCACAGCCCGAGATCGCAGTCGAGGGCCCCGTCGACGGCGGGCAGCGGCTCACCGTCCGCGGTCCACCGGCCGTGACCGTCGTGCCGCAGGCCGAGGGTGCGCACGTCGTCCGCGGTCTCGGCCGTCACCCGCAGCCGGCGGGTCACGAACCCGTCGGCCGTATCGAGTTCGTACGTGATCCAGTACGGCTCGGGAATGGTCCCGACGGCTCGCCCACGCGCCCGCAGTACGCCATTTGCGATCTGGACCCAGGCGGTCTCGAACCCCCTGCTCCCGGATACTTCCCAGGTGATGGCACGCATTCAGCAACCCTAGAACGGAAGGGGCGCGAAGCGCCTCTTTCCCAGGGGCGCGGGGAACTGCGCGACCAGCCACAACGGGCCCGCAGCTCCCCACGGTCTCCCGGAAGGAACAGTCAGCGCTTGCCGCCCTTGGGATCCGCCAGCCCCGCGCGGCGCAGCGCATCGGCCATCGCGCTGTTGGCAGGCGGCGGTGCCTGACGCGAACCGCCGCCACCGCCACGGCCGCCACCACGTCCGCCCTGCCGCTGCTGCGGCGGACGCCCGCCCCGCTGCCGGCGCTCACCCGAGCCGCCGCCCTGCTGTCCCTGCTGGGCCGCCTCGTCCTCCAGACGCAGCGTCAGCGAGATCCGCTTGCGCGGGATGTCGACGTCGAGCACCTTCACCTTGACGATGTCGCCGGGCTTCACCACGTCCCGCGGGTCCTTCACGAACGTCTTCGACATCGCGGAGACGTGCACCAGGCCGTCCTGGTGCACACCGACGTCGACGAACGCCCCGAACGCGGCGACGTTCGTGACGACGCCTTCCAGGATCATCCCGGACGACAGGTCGGAGATCTTCTCCACGCCCTCCTTGAAGGCGGCCGTCTTGAAGGCCGGGCGCGGGTCGCGGCCCGGCTTCTCCAGCTCCTTCAGGATGTCCGTGACGGTGGGCAGACCGAACGTGTCGTCCACGAAGTCCTGCGGCCGCAGCGAGCGCAGCACCCCGGTGTTGCCGACCAGCGAGGCGACCTCCTGCCCGGCGGTCTTCACCATGCGCCGGACCACCGGGTACGCCTCCGGGTGCACGCTCGACGCGTCCAGCGGGTCGTCGCCGCCGCGGATCCGCAGGAAGCCCGCGCACTGCTCGTACGCCTTCGGGCCGAGCCGCGCCACCTTCTTCAGCTCGCCGCGGGCCTTGAAGGGCCCGTTCTGGTCCCGGTGCGCCACGATGTTCTCGGCGAGCCCGGAGGTGATGCCGGAGACCCGGGCGAGCAGCGGGGCCGACGCCGTGTTGACGTCCACGCCCACGCCGTTCACACAGTCCTCCACCACCGCGTCCAGCGAACGCGACAGCTTCACCTCGGACAGGTCGTGCTGGTACTGGCCGACGCCGATCGACTTCGGGTCGATCTTCACCAGTTCGGCCAGCGGGTCCTGGAGCCTGCGGGCGATCGACACGGCGCCGCGCAGCGACACGTCCATGTCGGGCAGCTCCTGCGAGGCGAAGGCGGACGCCGAGTACACGGACGCGCCGGCCTCGGACACCATCACCTTCGTCAGGTTCAGCTCCGGGTGCTTGGCGATCAGCTCCCCGGCGAGTTTGTCGGTCTCGCGGGACGCCGTGCCGTTGCCGATGGCGACCAGCTCGACCGCGTGCTCCCTGGCGAGGCGGGCCAGCTTGGCGATGGCCTCGTCCCACCGGTTGGCCGGGACGTGGGGGTGGATGACGTCCGTGGCGACGACCTTGCCGGTCGCATCGACCACGGCGACCTTCACACCGGTACGGAAACCGGGGTCGAGGCCGAGCGTCGCGCGGGTGCCCGCCGGGGCGGCGAGCAGCAGGTCGCGCAGGTTGGCGGCGAAGACCCGCACCGCCTCGTCCTCGGCGGCCGTACGCAGCCGCAGCCGCAGGTCGATGCCGAGGTGGACCAGGATGCGGGTGCGCCACGCCCAGCGGACCGTGTCCTTCAGCCACTTGTCCCCGGGGCGGCCCCGGTCGGCGATCCCGAACTTCTGGGCGACGATCCCCTCGTACGAGGAGGGGCCGTCCGTCTGCTCCTCGGGCTCCAGGACGAGGTCGAGGACCTCCTCCTTCTCGCCGCGCAGCATCGCGAGGATGCGGTGCGAGGGCAGCTCGGTGAACGGCTCGGCGAAGTCGAAGTAGTCGGCGAACTTCGCGCCCGCCTCCTCCTTGCCGTCGCGCACCTTGGCGGCGAGCCGCCCGCGCACCCACATGCGCTCGCGCAGCTCGCCGATCAGGTCGGCGTCCTCCGAGAACCGCTCGGTGAGGATCGCGCGGGCGCCGTCGAGGGCTGCCTGCGGGTCGGCGACGCCCTTGTCGGCGTCGACGAACGCGGCGGCCGCGGCGAGGGGATCCACGGTGGGATCGCCTAGCAGCCCCTCCGCCAGCGGCCCCAGCCCGGCCTCGCGGGCGATCTGCGCCTTGGTGCGCCGCTTGGGCTTGTACGGGAGGTAGATGTCCTCCAGGCGCGCCTTCGTCTCGGCGCCCCGGATGCTCGCCTCCAGCTCCTCGGTGAGCTTGCCCTGCTCGCGCACCGACTCCAGGATCGCCGTCCGCCGCTCCTCGAGCTCCCGCAGATAGCGCAGTCGCTCCTCGACGGTGCGCAGCTGCGCGTCGTCGAGCATCTCCGTCGCTTCCTTGCGGTAGCGGGCGATGAAGGGCACCGTGGAACCGCCGTCGAGCAGTTCCACGGCGGCCCTGACCTGCCGCTCCCGTACGCCGAGCTCCTCGGCGATCCTGCCTTCGATGGACACTGTGTTGATGGACCCGTTGGACCCGGGTGTCGTCACGATCCCGTACCGCCTTCTCCGCTGAGGTTGCGCGGCAATTGTGGCAGGTGGCACCGGCACATGGGGATCAGGGCGGCACCCGGCAGGTCGGATTGCGGATCAGGCCCTGCGGGTGGAGGACGAGGCTCCGCCGAACAGCCGGGCCAGGGCCCGGAAGGGCAGGGTCACGACGGTGGCGATGGCGCCGCCGATCTGGCGCAGCACGTCTGCGATAGCACGGAACACGAAATTCCCCTTTCTCCACTCCCGACCTCGTCGGCCGGTGGAGTGCGGGTACCTCGAAGACGCGTCACTATGCGTCACCCTTTGCCGATCAGATCCGCGGGGTACGCCCCCGCCCCGAGTGCCGCCTGCGCGAAGACCCCGCCCAGCTCGGTCAGCCGGGCCACTCCGTCCGGGCCGAGATGCTCGTACGGGGCGCGGTCCAGACGGTCCGTCTCCTCCTCGATCTCCCGGCGCAGGGCCACGCCCCGCTCGGTGAGGTCGCCCGAGGCCTCCAGCAGCCCGCGCGCCCGCAGCCGGTCCGTCGCCGCTTCCCATTCGTCCCGGCTCCAGCCCCGGGTGGCGCACACCCACTTCGGAGCCATGCCCTTGCCCGTCGCCGTGTGGGTCACCATCGCCTCCAGGCCGTCGAGGCCCGCGGACATCAGCGCGGCCAGGTGCCCGTCGCCGCGGTGCTCGCGCAGCAGGGTCGCCGCGTGCCAGTAGGCGAGGTGCGGTTCCTCGGGGACGGGCAGGTCGGCGTGTGCCGAGTACAGCGGCCGCGCCGCGCGCGAGCAGGCCTCGGCGGCGCGCAGCGCCAGCCGGGCGGCCTCGGCCATCTCCGCCGATGCCAGGGCCTCCTCACCGATCAGGCGGCGCAGTGTCGCGTCGACGGCACGCGTGCGTGCGGCCAGGACCTGCCCCGGGGTGGCGGTCTCCCACACCGCCGGCACGTACCGGGCCACGAGCTCGTGCTTGTAGTTGTAGAAGGCGGCCGTCACCACCCCGGCCCCGACCGGTCCGAAGGCGGCGGCCCGCACGGCGAAGTTCACGGCACGCGGGTCGGTGACCCCGACGGCGCCCAGCTCGCGCCCGAGGTCGGGTGAGAAGTAGTGCGTCGCGTGCAGGGAGTTGAGCACGGTGTGGCAGCGTCGGCCGGCGCGCGGCTCCAGAGCGGCAGTCGTCATGCCCGGCAGGTTACCAACCGCTTGGTATGTGCTCCACGGGTGGGCGCCGCATGGCAGGAAAGGTGGGGTACTCGTCCTTGCCGCCACGCGGCGCCCCGCGAAGAATCGACGGCATGGCCCCCCGCACGGTTCTCGCCGTCCTCTTCGACGGCCTGCAGAGTCTGGACGTCACCGGCCCCTTGGAGGTCTTCGCGGGCGCGGACCTGCTCGCCCCCGGTGCGTACCGGATCCGCACGGCCTCACTCGACGGGGCACCCGTGCGGACCACCAGCGGTCTGACCCTCGTCCCCGACGAGCCGCTGGCCCGCGCGCCCGACCCCGACATCCTCCTGGTGCCCGGGGGCACGGGCAGCCTGCGGCCGGACCCGCGCCTGGTCGGCTGGGTGCGCGAGCGCGGACCGCGCGCCGGGCGCCTGGTCTCGGTGTGCACCGGTGCCGCCGTGCTCGCCGAGGCGGGCCTGCTGGACGGCCGCCGCGCCACGACCCACTGGGCGTACTGCGACCGGCTCGCCCGCGCCCACCCGGCCGTCGAGATCGACCCCGACCCCGTCTACGTACGCGACGGGCACATCGCCACCTCGGCGGGCGTGACCGCCGGCATCGATCTCGCCCTCGCCCTGGTCGAGGAGGACCTGGGCCGGGACGCCGCCCTGACCATCGCCCGCCACCTGGTGGTGTTCCTGCGCCGCCCCGGCAACCAGGCCCAGTTCAGCGCCCAGCTCGCAGCCCAGACAGCACAGCGCGAGCCCCTCCGGGACGTTCAGCGCTGGATCACCGACCACCCGGCCGCGGACCTCTGCGTCGACACCCTCGCCGCCCGCGCCCGCCTCTCGCCCCGCCACTTCGCCCGCGCCTTCCGCGCCGAGACCGGCATGACACCGGGCCGCTACGTGGACCGCGTCCGCCTGGAACACGCCCGGCGCCTGCTGGAGGACACCGGCGACGGCATCGAGGAGATCGCCCGCACCAGCGGCTACGGCACGCCCGAGGCCATGCGCCGCGCCTTCGTCAGGACGCTCGGAACGCCCCCTGCCGAATACCGCCGCCGCTTCCGCCCCGCGACCACGCCCTGAACGCCCCGGACACCCCGAACGCACCACATCCGCCGACGGAAGGAACTCCGTGCAGATCGCCATCGTCCTCTACGACCGCTTCACCGCCCTCGACGCCGTCGGCCCCTATGAGACCCTCGGCCGGCTCCCGGACGCGGAGACCGTCTTCGTCGCCGAGGAGGCCGGCCCCGTACGGAACGACTCGGGGAACCTCGCGATCACCGCCGACCGCGCCCTGGCCGACGTCCCCCGCCCCGACATCATCGTCGTCCCCGGCGGCCCGGGCCCGCTGCCGCTGGCGGCGGACGGCCCCCTGCTCACCTGGCTGCGCACCGCCGACGCCACCAGCACCTGGACGACATCCGTGTGCACGGGCTCCCTGCTGCTCGCCGCCGCCGGACTCCTGCGGGGCCGGCGCGCCACGTCCCACTGGCTGGCGCTGGAGGAACTGAAGCGCCACGGCGCCGAACCCACGGGAGAACGGGTCGTCACCGACGGCAAGTACGTCACCGCGGCCGGCGTCTCCTCCGGCATCGACATGGGACTGACCCTGCTCGGCCGGATCGCGGGCGACGACCACGCACAGCTCGTCCAGCTCGCCGCCGAGTACGACCCGCAGCCGCCCTACGACGCCGGTTCACCCGGGAAGGCCCCCGCGCACCTCGTCGAACTGTTCCGCACGCACTCCGGCGTCATCCTGACGTAGGCACGCTCCAGCCGAACCGCGGCTGCCGGCGCTCCAGGAAGGCGGCGACACCCTCCGCGGTGTCGCCGCTCGCGCGCGCCTGCCCGGCCCAGTGGTCGTCCCGGTCCGTACGCCCGTCCGCGAACTCCTTGGCCGCCGCCTGTGTCAGCTGCGAACGGGACGCGAGGACCCGGGTGAACTCCGCGACCCGCTTGCCGAGTTCGCCCTCGGGCAGCACCTCGTCCACCAGCCCGGTGCGCAGCGCTCGCCGCGCGTCGATCAGCTCCCCGGAGAACAGCAGGTACTTGGCGGTGGCCGGCCCCACCAGGGACACCAGTCGCCGGGTCGAGGAGGCCGGATACACGATGCCGAGCTTCGCGGGCGTCACACCGAACAGCGCCCCCTCCTCGGCGAACCGCAGATCGCAGGCCGCCGCCAGCTGCGAGCCGCCGCCCACGCAATGGCCCCGGACCGCCGCCAGCGTCGGCTTCGGAAACGCGGCCAGCGCCTCCTCGGCCCGCACGGCCAGCCCCTGCGCCTCCTCGGGCGAACCCCGCAGCGTGGAGATGTCGGCCCCGGCGCAGAACGTGCCGCCCTCACCGGTCAGCACCAGCGCCCGCACGGCGGGATCGCCCGCGAGCTCCTCCAGCAGCGGAGGGAGGGAGCGCCACATCGCGGCCGTCATGGCGTTGCGCTTCTCGGGATGACGTATGACGACCGTCGCGACCGAGTCGGTCACGCGGTGCTGCAGCTGCGGCTCCATGCGCCGGATGCTATCCGGATGCCAAACCCGTACAACCCGAATAGTTCACCGAGACGGCACAACAGGGACAGGACCAGTCCCACAACTGACCGTGTCATACGCCAACGGTCAGAAGCGCTCGATACGTGCTGACTTCTGTTCAGTTCCGGGGCGCGAGGCGCATCGTTCCCAACACTCGGTGTGTGGCGACAATCGAGCGCGAGGGTGGCGACCGGACTATGGACGACGACGGGCGTGGGTTCGGTCCACGCCCAGAGGGCGGCGCGGCGCCCCTCGGCCCGGGGCCCGCGGATCCGCTGCCCTACGAAGGGGTCTGGAGGTTCACCGCACCGGCGGTCGACGCCTCGGTCCCCCAGGCACGGCACGCCGTGCGGGACCTGCTGCTGCGTCAGGCGGTGCCGGTCGCCGACGATGTGGCGCAAGGGCTGCTGCTGATCGTCTCCGAGCTGGTCACGAACGCCGTGAAACACGCGGCCGTGCTGTCCCCGACGATCGCCGTCGAGCTGGCCGTCGGTGCCGAGTGGCTCCGGGTGTCGGTCGAGGACAACCATCCGTACCGGCCGACCGCGCTCGAGGCCGACCACGGCCGCACCGGGGGGCGCGGACTGCTCCTGGTGCGCGAGGTGACCCGGGAGGCGGGCGGTGTGTGCGAGGTCGAGCACACCGCGAGCGGCGGCAAGGTGATCTGGGCCGCCCTGCCGCTCCAGCCCGCGCGTTTCGTCTGAGGTCCCGTCACCGGGACCCGGTCACCAGCCGGCCGACGGGCCCGTCAGTTCCCTGATCGCCGGCCGGGCCGCGTCCAGGACGGTCATGAACCAGGACGAGAAGGTGTCCTTGGCGTGCCGCTCCGCCAGCTCCGGCGGGGTCACGAACACCGTCGACGCCACCTCCTCCGCGTCCGGCCGCACCACGGCCTGCACCATGCCTACGAAGAGGTGGTTGTACTCCTGCTCCACGAGGCCGGACTCCGGGTCCGGGTGGTTGTAGCGGACCGTGCCCGCCTCCGCCAGCAGGGACGGGGACGCGCCGAGCTCCTCGAAGGTACGCCGTGCCGCCGCCGCGAAGGGCGCCTCGCCGGGGTAGGGGTGGCCGCAGCACGTGTTGGACCACACACCGGGGGAGTGGTACTTGCCCAGCGCGCGCTGCTGGAGCAACAGCCGGCCGTACTCGTCGAAGAGGAACACCGAGAACGCGCGGTGCAGCTGTCCGGGCGGCTGGTGGGCGGCGAGCTTCTCCGCGGTGCCGATCGTCACGCCGTCCTCGTCGACCAGTTCCAGCAAAATCGCGTCTGCGGTGCCGTTCGACGGGTTGTGCGTCGCGGTGGCAGGTGTGATCGGCATACCCATCCTTCACATCGGTCTTCGCGCCCCAAGTCTGCCGTACGAATCCGGCACTCCCGGCACTTCGCGGCACGCCCGCATGTCCCGCGCGGCGGCGCGGACCGCGGCCGGCACCGGTCGGACGCCGGGAAAAGGGACCCGGTAGATGATCGTGCCCGGCCGGGCAGGCGGAAATTCGCCCCTCCCCGGGTTGTGGGGCTCAAGGCGCGGGTGTCAGGCGGAGGGTTGCGTCCGTCGGCGCGCACGTCGCAGAGTGCGCCCCACCTGCTCCCGCCTGCCCACCGCCGCGCCCGCGTCGTACAACTCCGGAGCGGCCGGGTCAGTGGCAGAGCCGTGCCTCGTGTTCCGCGTGCCCGCTCGGTTCCAGCTGGAAGGTGCAGTGCTCCACGTCGAAGTGGTCGCCGAGGCAGCCCTGGAGCTCGTGGAGCATCTTCTCGTGGCCCATGGCGTTCAGAATCTCCGAACTGACGACGACGTGCGCCGACAGCACCGGCATACCGGAGGTGATCGTCCAGGCGTGCAGATCGTGCACGTCCTCCACACCGTCCGTGGCGAGAATGTGCGACCGCACCTCCGCCATGTCGACACCCTTGGGAGCGGCCTCGAGCAGCACCGAGAGCGTCTCGCTCAGCAGTTTCCACGTCCGGGGCGCGATCATCAGCGCGATGACGAGCGAGGCGACCGGGTCCGCGGCCTGCCAGCCCGTGAGCATGATCACCACGGACGAGACGATCACCGTGACCGAACCGAGCGCGTCGGCCGCCACCTCCAGGAAAGCGCCGCGCACGTTCAGGCTCTCCTTCTGCCCGCGCATCAGCAGCGACAGCGACACCAGGTTCGCCACCAAGCCGATCGCGCCGAACAGCAGAGCCAGCCGGCCCTCGGTCTCCGCCGGGTCGATGAAGCGCTGGACCGACTCGTACACGACGTACCCGCCGGCCCCGAGCAGCAGCAGACAGTTGGCCAGGGCGGCGAGGATCTCGGCCCGGGCGTAGCCGAAGGTGGCCCGCTCACTGGGCGGCCGGTTCGCGAAGTGGATCGCGAGCAGCGCCATGCCCAGGCCCAGGGCGTCCGTCGCCATGTGCGCGGAGTCCGCGACGAGCGCCAGTGAGTCGGCCAGCGCACCCCCGACGATCTGCACGACCACGATGCCGAGCGTGATCGCCAGCGCGACACGCAGCCTGCCGCGGTACGCCGAGGTCGCCGTACCGCCGGCCCCCGCGCCGTGCGCGTGCCCGTGATCGTGCCCAGCCCCCATGAGAAGTCAGCCTCCCTGTGTCCGCCTGCTCGTGCTCGGGGCCCCAGTGAACTACGGGGAGGGGGTATGTGCAACGCGGCACTGAACACCGTTGTCATGTGCCCTGACCTGCGGAAACGACACGCAGGTCAGGGCGCCGCGGGGGGCCTGGAGCCGTGGTGGAGCTGCCAGCCCCGCCAGGCCGACTCGGTCATCTCGCGCACCCCGCGCCGGGCGCTCCAGCCGAGCTCGGCGGCCGCCCGGGCGGCCGAGGCCACCGCACGGGGGGCGTCCCCGGGGCGGCGCTCCTCGACGAGCGGAGGCCGGCGGTCGCCGGTGACCTCACCGATGATCGTGACGAGTTCACGGACGGACACACCCTCGCCGCGGCCGATGTTGACCGTCAGATCACCCTTGCCGCCGTCCCCGGCCAGCCGGCGGGCCGCCGCGAGATGGGCCTCGGCCAGGTCGGCGACGTGAATGTAGTCACGGACGCAGGTGCCGTCCGGGGTCGGGTAGTCGTCGCCGAAGATCCGGGGCGCCTCGTCGCGCGTCAGCCGGTCGAAGACCATCGGGACGATGTTGAAGACGCCCGTGTCGGCCAGCTCCGGCGCGGCGGCGCCCGCCACGTTGAAATAGCGCAGACATACGGTGGAGATCCCGTGCGCCTCTCCCGCAGCCCGCACCAGCCACTCCCCGGCCAGCTTGGTCTCGCCGTACGGGTTCACCGGCGCGCAAGGAGTGTCCTCCGTGATGAGGTCCACACCCGGATCGCCGTACACGGCGGCCGACGAGGAGAACACGAAACGCTGGATCCCGGCTCCCGCGACAGCCTCCAGCAGGGTCGCCAGGCCGCCCACGTTCTCCCGGTAGTAGCGCGTGGGCTGCGCGACGGACTCGGCGACCTGCTTGCGCGCCGCGAGATGCACCACACCCGTGACGCCGTGCTCGGCGAAGACCCGCTTCAGCAGCGACCCGTCCAGCGAGGAGCCCCGCACGAGCGGAACCTCGGCAGGCAGGCGCGCGGGCACCCCGGCCGACAGATCGTCCAGGGCGAGAACGCGTTCCCCGGCCTCGGTCATGGCCCTGGCCACATGTGCTCCGATATAGCCGGCACCGCCGGTGATCAGCCACGTCATGGTCGCCCACCCTATGCGGCCACGGCCACCGCCTGCCCCATGTCCCCGATGTCCGCTTAACAGCCACGGTTTGTGAGGCGGGCCCCGGATCCACGATGATGATCGCGGCAAAGGCTCGTGCGAACCGCGTCGATCCATCCGCCGAACGGGCGGTGAACGTGGCCCTCCCGGCATCCGATAGCCTCTGCCGACACGCCGCCCGGCAGCCACCGGAGAAGGCGCCCCATCATGTACGTCACCGGCGTCGACGCGCCGGTACCCAGGGAGTGAATTCGGTTGTCGACCGCCATCCTCACCGGCCAGCCGGTCCCCGGATCGTCGATCGAGGCCGACCTGCGGTCCCTCGGGTTCGACCTCCGGACCGCGAGCGACGCCGCCGAGGCCGAGACCCTCCTCGCCGAGGTGCCGGGCGACGAGCGGGTCGCCCTGGTCGACGCCCGCTTCGTGGGCCACGTGCACGCGCTGCGCCTCGGCCTCACCGACCCCCGCTTCCCGCTCGCCGCGATCCCCGGCGCCGTCACCGCCCAGCCCGCCGGGCGCCAGGCGCTGACCCGGGCGATGGCCCGCGAGAACTCCGCCGGCGGCGGCACCACCCTCGTCGACAGCCTCGCCGACCGCATCCTCACCGCCCTGGACGCCGACGGCACCGCCGTGCACCGCCCCGAGCTGGGCAGCCTGGTCGCCGCCGTCCCCACCGACCCGCAGGCGCGCAACGAGGCACGGCAGGCGGTGACCGACGTCGACGACGAGGCCGTACGCCTGAAGTCGGCCGTGAAGGCCCGCGACGGCTTCTTCACCACCTACTGCATCAGCCCGTACTCCCGCTACATCGCCCGCTGGTGCGCCCGCCGCGGCCTGACCCCCAACCAGGTCACCACCGCCTCGCTGATCACCGCCCTCATAGCGGCGGCCTGCGCGGCCACCGGCACCCGCGGCGGCTTCGTCGCGGCCGGCGTCCTGCTGATCGCGTCCTTCGTGCTGGACTGCACCGACGGCCAGCTCGCCCGCTACTCGCTGCAGTACTCCACGCTCGGCGCCTGGCTGGACGCCACCTTCGACCGGGCCAAGGAGTACGCCTACTACGCGGGCCTCGCCCTCGGAGCCGCACGGGGCGGCGACGACGTATGGGCCCTCGCCCTCGGCGCCATGGTCCTGCAGACCTGCCGGCACGTCGTGGACTTCTCCTTCAACGAGGCCAACCACGACGCCACCGCCAACACGAGCCCCACCGCCGCCCTCTCCGACAAGCTCGACAGCGTCGGCTGGACGGTCTGGGTCCGCCGCATGATCGTCCTGCCCATCGGCGAGCGCTGGGCGATGATCGCGGTCCTGACGGCGCTCACCACGCCCCGCATCACCTTCTACGCGCTGCTCGCCGGCTGCGCCTTCGCCGCGACGTACACCACGGCCGGGCGCGTGCTGCGCTCCCTGACCCGCAAGGCCAGGCGGACCGACCGGGCGGCCGCCGCCCTGGCCGACCTCGCCGACAGCGGCCCTCTCGCCCAGGGCTTCGCCGAGGCGCTCAAGAAGCCCGCCCGCGGGCTGCCTGGCTTCACCGCCCCCGTCGTCGCCCTGCTCGGCGGCCTCGCCGTCGTCCTCACCGCGGCGCTGACGGACTTCGGCGGTCCCTGGCCGGTCGTCGCGGCCCTCGCCTACGCCCTCACCTCGGGCCTCGCCGTCGCCCGCCCCCTCAAGGGCGCCCTCGACTGGCTGGTCCCCCCGTTCCTGCGCGCCGCCGAGTACGGCACGGTCCTGGTCCTGGCGGCCAAGGCGGACGTGAACGGGGCCCTCCCCGCGGTCTTCGGGCTGGTGGCCGCGGTCGCCTACCATCACTACGACACCGTCTACCGCATCCGCGGCGACGCCGGAGCGCCCCCGGCCTGGCTGGTGCGCTCCATCGGAGGGCACGAAGGGCGGACGCTGCTCGTCACCGTCCTCGCCGCGCTGCTCACCGCCTCGCAGTTCAAGGTCGCGCTCACGGCACTGGCCGTGGCGGTGGCCCTCGTGGTGCTCGTCGAGAGCATCCGCTTCTGGGTCGGCGCCCACCAGGGCGGCGCACCCGCCGTACACGATGAAGGAGAAACCGCATGATCGGCCTCGTGCTCGCGGCCGGCGCCGGACGGCGTCTGCGCCCCTACACCGACACCCTGCCCAAGGCACTGGTGCCGGTGGGCCCCGCGGGCATAGAAGGCGAACCCACGGTCCTCGACCTGACCCTCGGCAACTTCGCCGAGATCGGTCTCACCGAGGTCGCGATCATCGTCGGCTACCGCAAGGAGGCCGTGTACGCGCGCAAGGAAGCCCTTGAGCAGAAGTACGGCCTCAAGCTCACCCTGATCGACAACGACAAGGCCGAGGAGTGGAACAACGCCTACTCCCTGTGGTGCGGGCGTGACGCCCTCAAGGACGGGGTGATCCTCGCCAACGGCGACACCGTCCACCCGGTCTCCGTCGAGAAGACGCTGCTGGCCGCCCGCGGCGACGGCAAGAAGATCATCCTCGCCCTCGACACGGTCAAGGACCTCGCGGACGAGGAGATGAAGGTCGTCGTCGACCCCGAGAAGGGCATGACGAAGATCACCAAGCTGATGGACCCCGCCGAGGCCACCGGCGAGTACATCGGCGTCACCCTCATCGAGGGCGACGCCGCCCCCGAGCTGGCCGACGCGCTCAAGGCCGTGTGGGAGACCGACCCGCAGCAGTTCTACGAGCACGGTTACCAGGAGCTCGTGAACCGCGGCTTCCGCATCGACGTGGCGCCGATCGGCGACGTCAAGTGGGTGGAGATCGACAACCACGACGACCTCGCCCGCGGACGGGAGATCGCGTGCCAGTACTGACCCGGCTCATCCCCTCACCGCTCGTCGTCGACATCCGCCCGGGTGCCCTCGAGGACCTGGCGTGCGTCCTCGCCGACGAGCGCATCTCGCACTCGGGCCGCCTCGCCGTCGCCGTCAGCGGCGGCTCCGGCGCCAGGCTGCGCGAGCGCATCTCGCCGAGCATGCCCGGCGCCACCTGGTACGAGGTCGGCGGCGGCACCCTCGACGACGCGGTCCGGCTGGCGAGCGACATAAAGGCCGGCCACTTCGACGCGGTCGTCGGCCTCGGCGGCGGCAAGATCATCGACTGCGCCAAGTTCGCCTCGGCACGCGTCGGCCTGCCCCTGGTCGCCGTGCCGACGAACCTCGCGCACGACGGCCTGTGCTCGCCGGTCGCCACCCTCGACAACGACGCGGGCCGCGGCTCCTACGGTGTGCCCAACCCGATCGCGGTCGTCATCGACCTGGACGTCATCCGCGAGGCCCCGGTGCGTTTCGTGCGCGCGGGCATCGGTGACGCGATCTCCAACATCAACTCGATCGCCGACTGGGAACTGGCCAACCGCGTCAAGGGCGAGAAGATCGACGGACTCGCCGCCGCCATGGCCCGTCAGGCGGGCGAGGCGGTGCTCCGGCACCCGGGCGGGGTCGGCGACAACGACTTCCTGCAGGTACTCGCCGAGGCGCTCGTCCTCACCGGCGTCGCCATGTCGATCTCGGGTGACTCGCGGCCGGCCTCGGGGTCGTGCCACGAGATCAACCACGCCTTCGACCTGCTCTACCCGAAGCGGGCCGCCGCCCACGGCGAGCAGTGCGGTCTCGGCGCGGCCTTCGCCATGTGGCTGCGCGGGGCGCGGGAGGAGTCGGCGTACATGGCCGAGGTCCTGCGCCGGCACGGCCTGCCCGTACTGCCGGACGAGATCGGCTTCACGACGGACGAGTTCGTCAAGGCCGTCGAGTTCGCCCCGGAGACCCGGCCCGGCCGCTACACCATCCTCGAACACCTCGACCTGAACACCGAACAGATCAAGGACATCTACGCCGACTATGTCAAGGCCATCGGTAGCTGAACTACGCCCCGTCGTTCACCCCGCAGGGGTGAAGGACCGGCGCAGCGGTGAGCACTGGATGGGACGCCTCTACATGCGTGAGGTGTCCCTGCGGGTCGACCGCTACCTGGTGAACACCAGGGTCACACCCAACCAGCTCACGTACCTGATGACCGTCTTCGGTGTGCTCGCGGCCCCGGCACTGCTCGTGCCGGGGATCGCGGGCGCCGTGCTCGGTGTGGTGTGCGTCCAGATGTACCTGCTGCTGGACTGCGTCGACGGCGAGATCGCGCGCTGGAAGAAGCAGTACTCGCTCAACGGTGTCTACCTGGACCGCGTCGGTGCCTACCTGACCGACGCCGCCGTGCTCACCGGCTTCGGTCTGCGCGCCGCCGACCTGTGGGGCAGCGGCCGCATCGACTGGCTGTGGGCCTTCCTCGGCACCCTGGCCGCCCTCGGCGCCATCCTGATCAAGGCCGAGACCGACCTCGTCGGCGTCGCCCGCCACCAGGCCGGCAAGCCGCCGGTCCAGGAGGCCGCCGCGGAGATGCGCTCCTCCGGCATGGCGCTGGCCCGCAGGGCCGCCGCCGCCTTCAAGTTCCACCGGCTGATCCTCGGCATCGAGGCGTCCCTGCTGATCCTGGTCCTCGCGATCGTGGACCAGATGCGCGGCGACCTGTTCTTCACCCGGCTCGGCGTCGCCGTGCTGGCCGGCATTGCCCTGCTGCAGACGCTGCTGCACCTCGTGTCCATCCTCGCCTCGAGCAGGCTGAAGTGAGCGGCATGAAGGTCGGTGCCGTCATCATCACGATGGGCAACCGGCCCGAGGAGCTGCGCGCCCTGCTCGACTCCGTCGCCAAGCAGGACGGCGACCCGGTCGAGGTGGTCGTCGTCGGCAACGGCTCACCGGTCCCGGACGTCCCCGAGGGCGTCCGCACCATCGAGCTGCCCGAGAACCTCGGCATCCCCGGCGGCCGCAACGTCGGCATCGAGGCCTTCGGCCCCTCCGGCCGGGACGTCGACATCCTGCTCTTCCTCGACGACGACGGACTGCTCGCGAGCCACGACACCGCCGAGCTGTGCCGCACGGCGTTCGAGGCCGACCCGAAGCTCGGCATCGTGAGCTTTCGCATAGCCGACCCGGAGACCGGCGTCACCCAGCGCCGCCACGTGCCCCGGCTGCGTGCCTCCGACCCCATGCGCTCCTCGCGCGTGACCACCTTCCTCGGCGGTGCCAACGCCGTGCGCACCCGCGTCTTCGCCGACGTCGGCGGGCTCCCGGACGAGTTCTTCTACGCCCACGAGGAGACCGACCTGGCCTGGCGGGCCCTCGACGCGGGCTGGATGATCGACTACCGGTCCGACATGGTGCTCTACCACCCGACGACCGCCCCTTCCAGGCACGCGGTCTACCACCGCATGGTCGCCCGCAACCGCGTCTGGCTGGCCCGCCGCAACCTCCCCGCGCCCCTCGTGCCGGTCTACCTCGGCGTGTGGCTGCTGCTCACTCTGCTGCGCCGCCCCTCCCGCAGCGCGCTGCGGGCCTGGTTCGGCGGATTCCGCGAAGGCTGGACCGCCTCGTGCGGTCCCCGCCGGCCCATGAAGTGGCGTACGGTGTGGCGGCTGACCCGGCTGGGCCGGCCCCCCGTCATCTGACAAGCTCGTATCCGGGAACGCCCGGGAGCCCCCGGGCCGTACCCTGGCCCCGGCGCGTGCCGGACCGGCACAGGCCGAGCATCTCGAAGACGAAAGTTTCCACTAGTGAGTGAGACAACGCACGACGCCACGGTCGCGGTGACCCCGCCCGCGGCGCCCGACGAGGGCCTCACGGCGAGGGAACTCGCCGCCAAGCACGGGCTGACCGTGAGTGGCGCCCGTCCGTCCCTCATCGAGTACGTCCGTCAGCTCTGGGACCGGCGGCACTTCATCCTCGCCTTCTCCCGGGCGAAGCTGACCGCCCAGTACAGCCAGGCCAAGCTCGGCCAGCTGTGGCAGGTGGCCACGCCGCTGCTGAACGCTGCCGTGTACTTCTTCATCTTCGGCCTGCTCCTGGAGGCCGACCGGGGGTTGCCCCGCGAGGTGTACATCCCGTTCCTCGTCACGGGCGTGTTCGTGTTCACCTTCACGCAGAGCTCGGTCATGGCGGGGGTGCGTGCGATCTCCGGCAACCTCGGCCTGGTCCGCGCCCTGCACTTCCCGCGCGCCTCGCTGCCGATCTCCTTCGCGCTGCAGCAGCTCCAGCAGCTGCTGTTCTCGATGATCGTGCTGTTCGCCGTCACGATCGGCTTCGGCCACTACCCGGACCTGTCCTGGCTGCTGATCGTGCCCGTGCTCGTGCTGCAGTTCTGCTTCAACACCGGCCTCGCTCTGATCATGGCCCGGGCGGGCGCAAAGACCCCCGACCTCGCGCAGCTGATGCCGTTCGTGATGCGGACGTGGATGTACGCGTCGGGCGTGATGTTCTCCATCCCGATCTTCCTGGCGGACAAGCCGCAGTGGATCGCGAACATCCTCCAGTGGAATCCCGCCGCGATCTACATGGACCTGATGCGCTTCGCGCTCATCGACGAGTACGACTCGAAGTACATGCCCGACCACGTCTGGGCGGCCGCGGGCGCCTGGGCCGTGCTGTTCGCCATCGGCGGCTTCGTGTACTTCTGGAAGGCGGAGGAGAGGTACGGCCGTGGCTGAGCAGAAGACCGACCAGCAGCAGGACGCGCGTATCCCCACCGTCGTCGCGGACGACCTGCACATCGTCTACCGCGTCAACGGCGCCAAGACTGGCAAGGGCAGCGCCACCGCCGCCCTCAGCCGCATCGTCAAGCGTGGTGAGGAGCGGGGCGTGCGCAAGGTGCACGCCGTGCGGGGCGTCTCCTTCGTGGCGTACCGCGGCGAGGCGATCGGCCTGATCGGCTCCAACGGCTCCGGCAAGTCGACCCTGCTGCGCGCCATCGCCGGTCTGCTCCCCGCCGAGCAGGGCAAGGTCTACACCGACGGACAGCCCTCGCTGCTGGGCGTCAACGCGGCCCTGATGAACGA
Source organism: Streptomyces sp. NRRL B-1140 (assembly GCF_001280065.1). Classification (GTDB taxonomy): domain Bacteria; phylum Actinomycetota; class Actinomycetes; order Streptomycetales; family Streptomycetaceae; genus Streptomyces. The sequence goes on along the minus strand of NZ_LGEA01000148.1, from coordinate 26,308 downwards.
CCTGACCGGCGAACGCAACGTCATATTGGGCGGCCTCGCCATGGGAATGTCCCGCGAGGAGATCAAGGAGCGCTATCAGGACATCGTCGACTTCTCCGGCATCAACGAGAAGGGCGACTTCATCACCCTGCCCATGCGCACCTACTCCTCCGGCATGGCGGCCAGGCTCCGCTTCTCCATCGCGGCGGCCAAGGACCACGACGTCCTCATGATCGACGAGGCCCTGGCGACCGGCGACCGCAAGTTCCAGAAGCGCTCCGAGGACCGCATCAGGGAGCTGCGCAAGGAAGCCGGCACGGTGTTTCTGGTCAGCCACAACAACAAGTCCATCCGCGACACCTGCAACCGCGTCCTGTGGCTGGAGCGCGGTGAGCTGCGCATGGACGGCCCCACCGACGAGGTGCTCAAGGAGTACGAGAAGTTCACGGGCAAGTAGCGCGCGCTTTCGGACAGGGCCCCGACGGAACTGCTCCGGCGGGGCCCGGCGTCTGCAAAGGAAACGTCAACTCCGGCCCATCTCAGGAATCTTGGGGCCAATCGGTGTGTTCTCGTGATGTGCGGGACACCCTGACGAACCGTGTCGCGTTGTACAACGTAAGCTGTACCGGTCCCGAAACACGGCAATCAGGGCGATAATGCGCGACACCGCCCGTCGGGCCACCGTGCGGACGGCGAGGCGGCGTGTCCGAAATAGTGCGTATTGGGTCGGCAGTGTAGAACGGGAGATGTGACGGCGATGGCTACGGAAACTCCCCAGCTCCACGCAGCACGTGCCGTCCCCGCGCCGGGCAGCCGGCGGTGACGGGAACCGGCACGGCGCGCTCCCTCGATCCGGAGCGCGGCACGCTCGACAAGGCCGCCGGCGAGAACTTCCCGGTGGCCCCCTTCTTCCTGCCCCGGGCCTGGCGCACCGACCTCATGGCCGTCTACGGCTTCGCCCGTCTCGTCGACGACATCGGCGACGGCGACCTCGCCCCCGGCGGTGCCGACGCCCGGCTGCTCGGTGTCCGCCCGCAGGAGGCCGAGGACCGGCTGGTGCTGCTCGACGCCTTCGAGGCGGACCTGCGCAGGGTCTTCGGCTCGACGCCGCGCCACCCCCTGCTGCGCCGCCTCCAGCCGACCGTGCGCCGCTGCTCCATGACGCCCGGCCCGTTCCTCGGCCTGATCGCCGCCAACCGCCAGGACCAGCTGGTCAGCCGCTACGAGACCTATGACGACCTGCTCGCGTACTGCGAGCTGTCCGCCAACCCCGTCGGGCGTCTCGTCCTCGCCGTCACCGGCACCTCGACGCCCGAGCGGATCCGCCGCTCCGACATGATCTGCACGGCCCTCCAGATCGTCGAGCACCTCCAGGACGTCGCCGAGGACCTCGCCCGCGACCGGGTCTACCTGCCCGCGGCCGACATGAAACGCTTCCACGTCCAGGAAGCGGATCTCGCCACGAAATCCGCAGGAGCGTCGGTCCGTGCGTTGATTGCGTACGAAGCGCAAAGGGCCCGGGATCTCCTGAATGAAGGCGCCCCCCTGGTGGGTAGCGTCCACGGCAGGCTGAAGCTGCTGCTCGCAGGGTTCGTGGCAGGGGGGAGGGCGGCCGTCCACGCGATCGCCGCCGCCGGATACGACGTACTTCCCGGCCCGCCCACGCCCGGCAAGGTCCGGCTGCTGCGCGAGGTGGGCGTGACTCTGCGAGGAGAGGGGTGATCCGGACCGTGGAGTCGGAACCGCACACGTCACCGCCGGTACTCGCCGCCTACAGCTACTGCGAGGCCGTCACCGGACGGCAGGCCCGTAACTTCGCCTACGGCATCCGGCTGCTGCCGACGCCTCAGCGCCGGGCGATGTCGGCGCTGTACGCGTTCTCGCGGCGGGTCGACGACATCGGTGACGGCGCGCTCGCCGACGACGTCAAGGTGGCCAGGCTGGAGGAGACCCGGGCGCTGCTCACCCGGATCCGCGAGGACCGCGTCGACGAGGACGACACCGATCCGGTCGCGGTCGCCCTCGCGCACGCCGCCGGGGCCTTCCCGATCCCGCTCGGCGGCCTGGACGAGCTCATCGACGGCGTCCTGATGGACGTCCGCGGCGAGACGTACGAGACCTGGGACGACCTGAAGGTCTACTGCCGCTGCGTAGCGGGCGCGATCGGCCGTCTCTCGCTCGGCGTGTTCGGCACGGAACCGGGGGCGCGCGGAGTGGACCGAGCGCCGGAGTATGCCGACACGCTCGGGCTCGCGCTTCAGCTCACCAACATCCTCAGAGACGTCCGCGAGGACGCCGTGGGCGGGCGGACCTACCTGCCCGCCGACGATCTCGCCAAGTTCGGCTGCTCCGCCGGCTTCAGCGGGCCGCGGCCACCGGAGGGCTCCGACTTCGCGGGCCTCGTGCACTTCGAAGTGCGTCGGGCCCGCGCCCTGTTCGCCGAGGGCTACCGGCTGCTCCCCATGCTCGACCGGCGCAGCGGCGCCTGCGTCGCCGCCATGGCCGGCATCTACCGTCGCCTCCTCGACCGCATCGAGCGCGACCCGCAGGCCGTGCTGCGCGGCCGGGTCTCCCTGCCGGGCCGGGAGAAGGCGTACGTCGCCGTGCGCGGCCTGTCCGGTCTCGACGCCCGGCATGTGACCCGGCGGACCGTCAGGAGGCGTGCGTGACGGACAAGGACGCCGCCATCGGCGAGAAGCGGCGGGCAACCCTCCGGCCCGGGGCCGCGTCCCTGACGGAGAGGGCCGGTCGTGCACCGTTCGAGCAGCACGCCCGGGCCGCGGGGGAGGGTGCGCGATGACCCACGACACACAGTCCGGAGCGGTCGCACCACGGCGGCACACCGTCGTGGTGGGCGGCGGGCTCGCCGGTGTCACCTCGGCGCTCGCGCTCGCCGACGCCGGGGTGCGGGTCACGCTGCTGGAGGGCAGACCGCGCCTCGGCGGACTCGCCTTCTCCTTCCGGCGCGGCGACCTCACCGTCGACAACGGCCAGCACGTCTACCTGCGTTGCTGCACCGCATACCGCTGGTTCCTCGACCGCATCGAGGGCGCGGCGCTGGCTCCGCTGCAGGACCGGCTCGATGTTCCCGTCCTGGACCTCGCCCGCCCCGAGGGGCGTCGGCTCGGCCGGCTCAGGCGGGACGCCCTGCCCGTGCCGCTGCACCTGGGCCGCAGCCTCGCCGCCTATCCGCATCTGTCGCTCGCCGACCGTGCCAGGGTGGGCCGGGCCGCGCTCGCGCTCAAGGGACTCGACCTGACCGACCCGGCGCTCGACACGCAGGACTTCGGCACGTGGCTCGCGGCGCACGGCCAGTCGGCGCGCGCCGTGGAGGCCCTGTGGGACCTGGTCGGGGTGGCCACCCTCAACGCGGTCGCTTCCGACGCCTCGCTGGCGCTGGCCGCGATGGTGTTCAAGACCGGTCTGCTGTCCGACCCGGGCGCGGCCGACATCGGCTGGGCGCGGGTCCCGCTGGGCGACTTGCACGACCGGCTGGCCCGCAAGGCGCTCGACTCCGCGGGCGTGCGCACCGTGCTCCGTACCCGCGTCACCTCCGTCTCGCGGACCGGGGAGAGGCAGTGGTCCGTCCAGGTTCCCGGCGAGACGCTTCAGGCCGACGCCGTGGTCCTCGCCGTACCGCAGCGCGAGGCGCACGGCCTGCTGCCCGCGGGCGCCCTGGACGCACCCGAACGGCTCCTGGAGATCGGCACCGCGCCCATCCTCAACGTCCATGTCGTGTACGACCGCAAGGTCCTCGGCCGGCCCTTCTTCACGGCCCTCGGCAGCCCCGTGCAGTGGGTCTTCGACCGGACCGAGGCGTCCGGACTGCGCGAGGGGCAGTACCTCGCCGTGTCCCAGTCGGCCGCCCAGGACGAGATCGACGCGCCCGTGGCGGTGCTGCGCGAGCGGTACCTGCCCGAGCTGGAGCGGCTGCTGCCGCCGGCCCGCGGCGCGGAAGTGAAGGACTTCTTCGTCACCCGGGAGCGCACCGCGACGTTCGCTCCCGCCCCCGGCGTCGGCCGCCTCAGGCCCGGCGCCCGCACCAAGGCACCCGGCCTCTGCCTGGCCGGAGCGTGGACCGCCACCGGGTGGCCCGCGACCATGGAGAGTGCGGTCCGCAGTGGTGTGAGCGCGGCGGACGCCGTGCTGGGCGCCCTGGGCCGGCCCCGCCCTCGCCACCTCTTCGACTTCGAGGAGGCGGCGTGATGCCGGCCCAGGCCGGCGCGGCGGGCGTCCCCCGCACCCCCGGTACCGCAACAAGAGGAGAGACTGTGCCCACTGTGCCCCCGGCCTCGAAGACTGCCGAGGCGGTGGACGTGACCGCGCTGCTGGAGCGCGGCCGGACCCTGGCCACTCCGGTACTGCGGGCGGCCGTCGACCGCCTGGCCCCTCCCATGGACACTGTTGCCGCCTACCACTTCGGCTGGATTGACGCCCAGGGCAGGCCCGCGGAGGGGGACGGCGGCAAGGCCGTGCGCCCCGCCCTCGCGGTGCTGTCCGCCGAGGTCATGTCGGCCGCTCCCGAGACGGGCATCCCCGGCGCCGTCGCCGTGGAACTCGTCCACAACTTCTCCCTCCTGCACGACGACCTCATGGACGGCGACGAGCAGCGCCGTCACCGCGACACGGTGTGGAAGGTGCACGGGCCCGCCCAGGCCATCCTGGTCGGCGACGCCCTGTTCGCCCTGGCCAACGAGGTGCTCCTGGAACTCGGCACCGTCGAGGCCGGCCGCGCCACCCGCCGCCTGACCACTGCCAGCCGCGCCCTGATCGACGGTCAGGCCCAGGACATCTCCTACGAGCACCGCGACCGCGTCAGCGTCGAGGAGTGCCTGGAGATGGAGGGCAACAAGACCGGCGCCCTGCTCGCCTGTGCCAGCTCCATCGGCGCGGTCCTCGGCGGTGCCGACGACCACACCGCCGACACCCTGGAGAAGTACGGCTACCACCTGGGCCTCGCCTTCCAGGCCGTCGACGACCTGCTCGGCATCTGGGGCGACCCCGTCTCCACCGGCAAGCAGACCTGGAGCGATCTGCGCCAGCGCAAGAAGTCCCTGCCGGTCGTGGCCGCCCTGGCGGCGGGCGGCTCCGCCTCCGAGCGGCTCGGCGAGATCCTCGCCGCCGACGCCAAGGCGCACGACTTCGAGAACTTCTCCGAGGAGGAGTTCGCGGCCCGCGCCGCCCTCATCGAGGAGGCCGGCGGCCGCGAGTGGACCGCCGACGAGGCACGCCGTCAGCACACCATCGCCATCGAAGCCCTCGACGCCGTCGACATGCCCGACCGGGTGCGGGACCAGTTCACGGCCCTCGCGGACTTCGTCGTCGTACGAAAGAGATGATCACTATCGGCCGAATAGCCCTCGCGTAGTCGCCGGCCGGTGCCGTGAGTCGTCACGGAGCACCGGCCGACGGCGGACCCACAGCAGATGCACGCCATGCAGGACTGCACGAAGGGGAAGCCATGACAGCGACGACCGGCGGAAGCACCGGGGCCCTGCCACCCCGAGCCGCCGCGGCCAGCGACACCGACACACGCACCCCCGGGGCGGCCGGGGTACCGGAAGCCGCCGCACGCGCCGCACGGCGCGCCACCGGCTTCCTGCTCTCCCTCCAGGACCCGGAGGGCTGGTGGAAGGGCGACCTCGAGACCAACGTCACGATGGACGCCGAGGACCTGCTGCTCCGTCAGTTCCTCGGTATCCGCGACGACAGGACCACGCAGGCCGCCGCCCTCTTCATCCGCGGCGAGCAGGGCGAGGACGGCACCTGGGCCACCTTCTACGGCGGACCGGGCGACCTGTCCGCCACCATCGAGGCGTACGTCGCCCTCCGCCTCGCCGGTGACGCGCCCGACTCCCCGCACATGGCGAAGGCCTCCGCCTGGATCCGCGCGCAGGGCGGTATCGCCGCCGCCCGGGTCTTCACCCGGATCTGGCTGGCCCTGTTCGGCTGGTGGAAATGGGAGGACCTGCCCGAACTCCCGCCGGAGCTCGTCTTCCTCCCGACGTGGGTGCCGCTCAACATCTACGACTTCGGCTGCTGGGCGCGGCAGACCATCGTCCCGCTGACGATCGTCTCCGCGAAGCGGCCGGTACGCCCCGCGCCCTTCCCGCTCGACGAGCTGCACACCGACCCGGAGCGGCCCAACCCGCCGAAACCCCTTGCTCCGCCGTTCAGTTGGAACGGTGCGTTCCAGCGGATGGACAAGGGCCTGCACGCCCTGCGGAAGGTCGCCCCGCGCAGACTGCGCAGAGCCGCCATGAACAGCGCCGCCCGCTGGATCATCGAGCGGCAGGAGAACGACGGCTGCTGGGGCGGCATCCAGCCCCCGGCCGTGTACTCGATCATCGCCCTGCACCTGCTCGGCTACGACCTCGAACACCCCGTGATGCGCGAGGGGCTGGCGTCCCTGGACCGGTTCGCCGTGTGGCGCGAGGACGGGGCCCGGATGATCGAGGCCTGCCAGTCACCCGTGTGGGACACCTGCCTGGCCGCCATCGCCCTCGCCGACGCCGGACTGCCCTCCGACCACCCGCAGTTGGTGAAGGCGGCCGACTGGATGCTGGGGGAGGAGATCGTCCGGCCCGGCGACTGGTCCGTGAAGCGGCCCCGACTTCGGCCCGGCGGCTGGGCGTTCGAGTTCCACAACGACAACTATCCCGACATCGACGACACCGCCGAGGTGATCCTCGCCCTGCGCCGGATCACCCACCACGACCCCGAGCGGCTGGACCGGGCCGTCGTGCGCGGCCTGCGCTGGACGCTCGGCATGCAGTCGAAGAACGGGGCCTGGGCCGCCTTCGACGTCGACAACACCAGTCCCTTCCCGAACCGGCTGCCGTTCTGCGACTTCGGCGAGGTCATCGACCCGCCCTCCGCCGACGTCACCGCGCACGTCGTGGAGATGCTCGCGGTGGAGGGCCTCGCCCACGACCCGCGCACCCGGCGCGGCATCGAGTGGCTGCTCGCCGAGCAGGAACCGGACGGCTCGTGGTTCGGGCGCTGGGGCGTCAACTACGTCTACGGCACCGGGTCCGTCGTGCCCGCGCTGACCGCCGCCGGTCTCCCCGCCGCACACCCGGCGATCCGGCGGGCCGTGTCCTGGCTGGAGTCCGTCCAGAACGACGACGGCGGCTGGGGCGAGGACCTGCGCTCCTACAAGTACGCCGGGGAGTGGAGCGGCAAGGGCGCCTCGACCGCCTCGCAGACGGCGTGGGCGCTGATGGCCCTGCTCGCGGCGGGGGAGCGGGACTCCAAGGCCGTCGAGCGCGGCGTCGAGTGGCTCGCCGCCACACAGCGGGAGGACGGCTCCTGGGACGAGCCGTACTTCACGGGGACGGGCTTCCCGTGGGACTTCTCGATCAACTACCACCTCTACCGGCAGGTGTTCCCGCTCACCGCGCTCGGCCGCTATCTGCGCGGAGAGCCGTTCGCCGAGAGGGTCACGGGCATCGGTCGAGCCGAGGGGCACCGGGGCAGCGGGGCCGGCACGCCGCTCGCCGGGGCCGAGGGGAGCTGATGAGCGCGCAGCCCGCTCCGGTCCCGTTGCTGATCGCCTGCGCGCTCGGCATCGAGCAGTTCGCCCTGCGCGCGGGCGGCCGGGGCGGGGCCGGCGGGCCGGTCACGGTGCTGCGGACGGGCATGGGGCCGGCGGCCGCCGAGCGGGCCGTCACCCGTGTGCTGGCCGATCCGGCCCTGCACGACGCCGCCGTCCTCGCCACCGGCTTCTGTGCGGGCCTCGCGCCGGGGATGCATCCCGGTGATCTGGTCGTCGCCGAGGAGACCCGGGACCCGCGCGGCACGACACCCTGCGTCGGGACCGAGCGGCTGGTCAAGGAGCTGGCCCGGGCGCTGCCCGGCCGGACCGTGCACACCGGGCCGCTGACCGGCTCCGACCACGTCGTACGCGGCCCCGAACGGTCCGCCCTGCGCGCGACGGGCGCGATCGCGGTCGACATGGAATCCGCCGTCACGCTCCTGAGCGCCGTGCGCGCGGGCGAGCGCCCGGTTGCGGCCGTCCGGGTGGTCGTGGACGCTCCTGAACATGAACTCGTCCGGATCGGCACGGTGCGCGGTGGAATATCAGCTTTCCGTGTTCTTCGTTCCGTTCTTCCCGCTTTCTTTGAATGGCACCGTTCCTTGCTGCTCCCCAGGAGGTGAGCCAGATGGCCATGCCGCTCCGACAGTCCATCAAGGTCGCTACATACTTGGCTGAACAGAAGATCCGCCGCCGGGACAAGTTCCCGCTGATCGTCGAGCTGGAGCCACTGTTCGCCTGCAACCTCAAATGCGAGGGATGCGGCAAGATCCAGCATCCGGCCGGGGTGCTCAAGCAGCGGATGCCTGTCGCCCAGGCCGTGGGGGCGGTCGTGGAGTCCGGCGCCCCGATGGTGTCCATCGCCGGCGGCGAGCCGCTGATGCACCCGCAGATCGACGAGATCGTGCGTCAGCTGGTGGCCAAGCGGAAGTATGTCTTCCTCTGCACCAACGCGATGCTGCTGCGCAAGAAGATGGACCAGTTCACGCCGTCGCCCTACTTCGCCTTCGCGGTGCACATCGACGGGCTGCGGGAGCGGCACGACGAGTCGGTCGCCAAGGAGGGCGTCTTCGACGAGGCCGTGGAGGCGATCAAGGAGGCCAAGCGGCGCGGCTTCCGGGTCACCACCAACTCGACCTTCTTCAACACCGACACCCCGCAGACCATCATCGAGGTGCTGAACTTCCTCAACGACGACCTCCAGGTCGACGAGATGATGATCTCGCCCGCCTACGCCTACGAGAAGGCCCCCGACCAGGAGCACTTCCTCGGCGTGGAGCAGACCCGCGAGCTGTTCAAGAAGGCTTTCTCGGGCGGTAACCGGCGGCGCTGGCGGCTCAACCACTCACCGCTCTTCCTGGACTTCCTGGAGGGCAAGGTCGACTTCCCGTGCACCGCGTGGGCGATCCCGAACTACTCGCTCTTCGGCTGGCAGCGCCCCTGCTACCTGATGAGCGACGGCTACGTGCCGACGTACCGGGAGCTCGTGGAGGACACCGACTGGGACAAGTACGGCCGGGGCAAGGACCCGCGCTGCGCCAACTGCATGGCGCACTGCGGCTACGAGCCCACCGCCGTCCTCGCCACCATGGGATCACTGAAGGAGTCGCTGCGCGCCCTGCGCGAGACGGTCTCCGGGAACCGGGAGTGACGTCATGACCGCTGTCCAGCTGGGCGTCCCCGAGGTGCCGGCCCGGCCGGTCGCCGAGCGGCGCCTCTCGCGCCGGATCCAGGTCGGGCCGGTGGCGGTCGGGGGCGGGGCCCCGGTGTCGGTGCAGTCGATGACGACGACCCGTACGTCGGACGTCGGCGCCACGTTGCAGCAGATCGCGGAGCTGACCGCGTCCGGCTGCCAGATCGTCCGGGTCGCCTGCCCCACGCAGGACGACGCGGACGCGCTGGCGACCATCGCGCGCAAGTCGCAGATCCCGGTGATCGCGGACATCCACTTCCAGCCGAAGTACGTGTTCGCCGCCATCGAGGCGGGCTGCGCCGCCGTCCGCGTCAACCCCGGCAACATCAAGCAGTTCGACGACCGGATCAAGGAGATCGCCCAGGCGGCGAAGGACCACGGCACGCCCATCCGCATCGGCGTCAACGCCGGGTCGCTGGACCGGCGCCTGCTCCAGAAGTACGGCAGGGCAACCCCGGAGGCGCTCGTGGAGAGCGCGCTCTGGGAGGCGTCCCTGTTCGAGGAGCACGGCTTCCGGGACATCAAGATCTCCGTCAAGCACAACGACCCGGTCGTGATGATCGAGGCGTACCGGCAGCTGGCCGAACAGTGCGACTACCCGCTGCACCTGGGCGTCACGGAGGCGGGCCCGGCGTTCCAGGGCACGATCAAGTCGGCGGTGGCGTTCGGGGCGCTGCTGTCGAGGGGCATCGGTGACACGATCCGGGTGTCGCTGTCCGCGCCGCCGGCCGAGGAGGTCAAGGTCGGCATCCAGATCCTGCAGTCCCTCGGACTCAGGGAGCGCCGGCTGGAGATCGTGTCGTGCCCGTCCTGCGGGCGCGCCCAGGTCGACGTCTACAAGCTCGCCGAGGAGGTCACGGCCGGGCTCGACGGCATGGAGGTGCCGCTGCGCGTCGCCGTCATGGGGTGCGTGGTCAACGGCCCCGGCGAGGCGCGGGAGGCCGACCTCGGCGTCGCCTCCGGCAACGGCAAGGGGCAGATCTTCGTCAAGGGCGAGGTCGTCAAGACCGTCCCCGAGTCGAAGATCGTCGAGACGCTGATCGAAGAGGCGATGAAGATCGCCGAGCAGATGGAGCAGGACGGCGCGGGGCCGGGGGAGCCGGCCGTCACCGTGAGCTGAGCGGCACGGAATCCGAAGGGGCCCGAGCGTGACGATTCTGGAGAACATCCGGGGACCACACGACCTGAAGGCGCTGACGGCGGCGGAACTGGGGGAACTGGCCGAAGAGATCCGGGAGTTCCTGGTGCACGCGGTCGCCAGGACCGGCGGCCATCTGGGACCCAACCTGGGCGTGGTGGAGCTGACCATCGCCCTGCACCGGGTCTTCGAGTCACCGGCCGACCGCATCCTGTGGGACACCGGCCACCAGTCCTACGTCCACAAGCTGCTGACCGGACGCCAGGACTTCTCCAAGCTGCGCGGCAAGGGAGGCCTGTCCGGCTACCCCTCGCGCGAGGAGTCCGAGCACGACGTCATCGAGAACAGCCACGCCTCGACCGCGCTCGGCTGGGCCGACGGGCTCGCCAAGGCCCGCCGGGTGCAGGGGGAGAAGGGCCATGTCGTCGCGGTCATCGGCGACGGGGCCCTCACCGGCGGCATGGCCTGGGAGGCGCTGAACAACATCGCCGCCGCCAAGGACCGCCCGCTGATCATCGTCGTCAACGACAACGAACGCTCCTACGCCCCCACCATCGGCGGCCTCGCCAACCACCTCGCCGCGCTGCGCACGACCGACGGTTACGAGCGGGTCCTGGCCTGGGGCAAGGACCTGCTCCAGGGCGCGCCACTGGTCGGCAACACCCTCTACGAAGCCCTGCACGGCGCGAAGAAGGGCTTCAAGGACGCGTTCGCACCGCAAGGTCTCTTCGAGGACCTGGGCCTGAAGTACGTCGGGCCGATCGACGGGCACGACACCGGGGCCGTGGAGTCCGCGCTGCGGCGCGCGAAACGCTTCCACGGCCCGGTGCTGGTCCACTGCCTGACGGAGAAGGGCCGCGGCTACGAACCCGCCCTCGCCCACGAGGAGGACCACTTCCACACCGTCGGCGTGATGGACCCGCTGACCTGCGCACCGCTCTCCCCGGCGGGCGGCCCCTCCTGGACCTCGGTGTTCGGCGAGGAAATCGTCAGGATCGGCGAGGAACGGGACGACGTGGTGGCGATCACCGCCGCCATGCTGCACCCGGTCGGCCTCGGTGCCTTCGCCGAACGGTTCCCGGACCGGGTGTGGGACGTCGGCATCGCCGAGCAGCACGCGGCCGTGTCCGCGGCCGGCCTGGCGACGGGGGGTCTGCACCCGGTCGTCGCCGTCTACGCCACCTTCCTCAACCGCGCCTTCGACCAGCTCCTGATGGACGTGGCCCTGCACCGCTGCGGGGTGACCTTCGTGCTCGACCGGGCCGGGGTCACCGGCGTCGACGGGGCTTCCCACAACGGCATGTGGGACATGTCCGTCCTCCAGGTCGTGCCCGGACTGCGCATCGCCGCGCCGCGCGACGCCGACCAGCTGCGCGCCCAGCTGCGCGAGGCCGTCGCCGTGGACGACGCGCCGACCCTCGTGCGCTTCCCGAAGGAGTCCGTCGGCCCGTCGGTCCCGGCGCTGGACCGGGTGGGCGGACTGGACGTGCTGCACCGTTCCGCCGAGCCGCAGGTCCTCCTGGTGGCCGTCGGTGTGATGGCGCCGGTCTGCCTCCAGGCCGCCGAGCTGCTCGAAGCGCGCGGCATCGGCTGCACCGTCGTCGACCCCCGCTGGGTCAAGCCCGTCGACCCGGCGCTCCCGGGCCTGGCCGCCGGGCACCGCCTGGTCGCCGTCGTCGAGGACAACAGCCGCGCCGCCGGGGTCGGCTCGGCCGTGGCGCTCGCCCTGGGCGATGCCGACGTCGACGTACCGGTACGGCGATTCGGCATCCCGGAGCAGTTCCTCGCGCACGCCAAGCGCGGCGAGGTGCTCGCCGACATCGGCCTGACACCCGTCGAGGTCGCCGGACGGATCGGCGCGAGCCTTGCCGTCAAGGAAGAGCTGTCCAAGGAGCCACAGGAATGACCACCGCCGAATCCGCGTCGGAGTCGTCGCGGGCCGGGGAGTTCGACCTCGGCAAGCTGCTGGCCGAACGCGGAGCCGAGCGCTACGAGCTGCACACCCGGTACCTCAACCACCAGCTCCCGCGCATGCTGCACACCATCGGCTTCGACAAGGTCTACGAGCGCGCGGAGGGCGCCTACTTCTACGACGCGGACGGCAACGACTACCTGGACATGCTCGCCGGGTTCGGGGTGATGGGCCTCGGCCGCCACCACCCCGTCGTACGCAAGGCGCTGCACGACGTCCTGGACGCCTCTCTCGCCGATCTCACCCGGTTCGACTGCCAGCCGCTGCCGGGCCTGCTCGCCGAGAAGCTGCTCGCGCACAGCCCGCACCTGGACCGGGTGTTCTTCGGCAACAGCGGCACCGAGGCCGTCGAGGGCGCGCTGAAGTTCGCCCGGTTCGCCACGGGCAGGCCGAGGGTCCTGTACTGCGCGCACGCCTTCCACGGGCTGACCACCGGCTCGCTGTCCGTCAACGGGGAACCCGGCTTCCGCGACGGGTTCGCCCCGCTGCTGCCCGACACGGCCGTCCCGCTCGGCGACCTCGACGCACTGGACAGGGAGCTGAGGAAGGGCGACGTCGCCGCGCTGATCGTCGAGCCGATCCAGGGCAAGGGCGTGCTCACAGGCCCGCCCGGCTGGCTGCGGGCCGCGCAGGAGCTGCTGCACCGGCGGGGGGCGCTGCTCATCGCCGACGAGGTGCAGACGGGCCTCGGCAGGACCGGCGACTTCTACGCCTACCAGCACGAGGACGGCGTGGAGCCCGACCTGGTGTGCGTGGCCAAGGCACTCTCCGGCGGCTACGTACCGGTCGGCGCCACGATCGGCAAGGACTGGATCTTCAAGAAGGTCTACTCGTCGATGGACCGGGTGCTGGTCCACTCGGCGAGCTTCGGATCCAACGCCCAGGCGATGGCGGCCGGCCTCGCGGTGCTGTCGGTGATGGAGAACGAGCAGATCGTCGCCGGCGTCAGGACCACAGGGGAGCGGCTGCGGTCCCGTCTGGCCGCGCTCACGGACAGCTACGAGATGCTCGCCGAGGTCCGCGGCCGGGGCTTGATGATCGGCATCGAGTTCGGCCGGCCGCAGTCGCTGAAGCTGCGCAGCCGCTGGACCATGCTCCAGGCCGCCCGCAAGGGACTCTTCGCGCAGATGGTCGTCGTGCCGCTGCTGCAGAAGCACCGGATCCTCACCCAGGTCTCCGGCGACCACATGGAGGTGATCAAACTGATCCCGCCGCTCATCATCGGCGAGCGTGAGGTGGACCGGTTCGTCGACGCCTTCACGGCCGTGATGGACGACGCGCACAACGGCGGGCTGGTGTGGGACTTCGGCAAGACGCTCGTGAAACAGGCGGTGGCCAACCGCTGAGCCGTTTTGCCTCGGAGGCAAGAAACTTGCCGCTGAGGCAACGCTCCGGCTGAATGGAGGCATGAGCTCCTCCGAGACCGAGCGGCCCCGAGGGGCCGACTCGCCGGCCGGCCAGGCCTCCGGCGCGCTGCCCGCCGTGGTGGCGCCGCAACTACGGGCCTTGCGGCGCCAGGCCTCCTTGACGCTGGAGGCCGCGGCCCGTGCCGCCGGGCTGTCACCCGCCCACCTCTCCCGGCTGGAGACCGGACAGCGCCAACCGTCGCTGCCGATGCTGCTCGCACTCGCCCGCATCTACGGTACGACCGTCTCCGAGCTGCTCGGTGAGACGGTCGCCGACCGGGACGCCGTCATCCGCGCGGCCGACATGGAACCCACCGCCGCGGGCGGCTGGACCTACCGGCAGGCCGGTGCCCCCGGCCGCGGGATGCAGGCCCTGCGCGTCCACGTCCCCCACGGCTCGCAGGGCGACATCGTGCGCGTCCACCCCGGCGAGGAATGGCTCCACGTGCTGCGCGGCCGGCTCCGGCTGCGCCTCGGGGACACCACGCACCGGCTGGCGGCCGGCGACAGCGCCCACTTCGACTCGCTCACCCCGCACCGGATCGCCGCCGAGGACCACGACGGCGTCGACCTGCTCTTCGTCCACACCCTGCTGCAGAGCCCCACGGCCGCCCTGTGCCTGGGCCCCACCCCCGGAGACGTGTCATGAGCAACATGGAGGAGAAGTTCCCCCGGGCCCTGTGGGTGAGGCTGTTCGTCTACCTCATCGCCGGTCACATCTTCGCCGCCTTCGTCTACCTGCTGTTCGAGGTCGGGGCCAGATAGCCCCCGCCCGCGCGCCTCAGTCGAGGAGCCGTTCGCGCAGCCGCTCCCGGGTCTCCGCGGTGAGCCCCAGCCCCTTCTCCAGGTAGGTGTCGACGCCGCCCCACGTCTCCTCGATGGTGTCGAAGGCCGCGGTCAGGTACTCGGCGCGCGCGTCGAAGAGGGGGCTGAGCAGCTCCATGACCTCGGGGGAGTAGGCCGAAGCGGCGGAGCTGGAGCGGTGCACCTTGTAGCGGCGGTGCTTGGCGTTCGACTTCAGGTAGTCCTCGACGATCGCCTCGCGCTCGACGCCCACGGCGAGCAGCGTCACCGCGACGGACAGCCCCGCGCGGTCCTTGCCCGCCGCGCAGTGCATCAGCGCGGGGACACTGTCCTCGGCGAGCGCGTGCAGCACCCGGGAGTGCTCGTCGGTGCGGTGCTTGATGATCGTGCGGTACGAGGCGATCATGCGGCCCGCGCCCTTGCCGTCCGAGAGGATCTCGCGCAGCTGGTCGAGGTCGCCGTCGCGGACCATCTTCCAGAACTCGGCGCCGTCGGCGGGGTCGCTCAGCGGCAGGTTCACATTGCGCACGCCGGGCAGCTCGACGTCCGGACCCTCGAGCTTCTGGTCGGCCGCGTTGCGGAAGTCGAAGATCGTGTGCAGGCCCAGACCGGCCAGGAAGGCGGCGTCCTCCCCGGTCGCGTGGGCGAGGTGGCCACTGCGGAACAGCACGCCCTGGCGTACCCGCCGCCCGTCCACGGTCGGAAGCCCGCCCACGTCACGGAAGTTGCGCACTCCGGCCAGCTCGGGCTCGGTCGACGGGACCTGCTGTGTCACGAGGGCTCCTCCCCTTCGGCGCCGTCGGCGCGGCTCGGCGACGGGCGTCTCTCGACGATACGACATGCCTGCCTGGGGCAATGAGTTGTCCACAGGCGTTGCCCGGAAGCCCCGTGGCCACCCATGATGTTGCCGCCTGGTCGCACCTGATCGGGCTTGTTCGAATATGTGAGGGCATGATGCTGGAGATCTCCGAAGACGGTCGTACATGGGTGCTCTCGGGGCAGGCCAGCAGTTATGCCGTCCATGTCACCGACCGGGACGAGCTGCTGCACCTGCACTGGGGCCCCCGGATCGGCCTGGCCGACGCCGAGGCCCTGGCCGTCCGGCCGCTGCCGGACTACTGGCCCTTCGAGTCCCCGCTCGACGGACGCGAGGAGTACCCGGTCGAAGGCGGCCCCCGCTTCGTGCGCCCCGCCCTGTCCGTACGGACGGCCGAGCGGCGCGGCACCGAGTGGACCTACGAAGGGCATGACGCCGAGGACGGCGAGCTGCGGCTCCGGTTCCGCGACGGCGACCTGGCCGTGACCCTGCACTACCGGATGCGCCCCTCGGCGGATGTCGTCGAACGCCGGGTGACCCTGCACAACCACGGGCCGGCCGTCGAGCTGCTGCGCGCCGACTCCGCCACCTGGACACTGCCCGACCGCGACAGCTGGCGTCTGTCCCAGCTGCACGGCCGCTGGGGCGCCGAGTCCCGGCTGACCCGCTCCGGCCTCACCCACGGTGAGAAGGTCATCGGCAGCCGTCGCGGCCACACCTCCCACCAGCACCTGCCCTGGGTCGCCCTCGACACCGACGCCACCGAGGAACGCGGCGAGGTCTACAGCTGCGCCCTGGGCTGGTCCGGGTCCTGGCGCATCGCCGTGGCACAGCTCCCGGACGCGCGCGTGCAGATCACCGGAGGCGCCGGCCACGACGACTCCGGCCTGCTGACGCTCGGCCCGGGGGAGTCGTACACGACCCCCGTCTTCGCCGGGCTCTTCAGCGACGGCGGCTTCGGCGGGGCGAGCCGCGCCTGGCACGCCTACCAGCGGGCGTATGTGATCCCGGACGCCGACCGGGACCGGCCCGTGCTGTTCAACTCCTGGGAGGCCACCGAGTTCGACATCTCCGAGGAGCAGCAGCGGGAGCTCGCCGGGCGGGCCGCCGCCATGGGCGTCGAGCTGTTCGTGGTCGACGACGGCTGGTTCGGGGCACGCACCAGCGACCGCGCCGGTCTCGGCGACTGGACCCCGAACCCCGACCGCTTCCCGGGCGGCCTGAAGCCGCTCGCCGACCATGTGCACGGCCTCGGCATGCAGTTCGGGATCTGGGTCGAGCCCGAGATGGTCAACCCGGACAGCGACCTGTACCGCGCGCACCCCGACTGGGTGCAGTACCAACCGGGGCGCGAGCGGACGGAGTTCCGCAACCAGCTCGTGCTCAACCTCGCCCGCGAGGACGTCCGGCAGTATCTGTGGGAGCAGCTCGACGGACTCCTCTCCGGTGCGCCGATCGACTACGTGAAGTGGGACTTCAACCGCTGCTTCACCGATGCCGGCTGGCCGGACGACACCTACCCGCAGCGGCTCTGGGTCGACCACGTGCACGGCCTGTACACCCTGCTGGACCGCCTGCGGGCCGCCCATCCGGGGGTGGCCTTCGAGTCCTGCTCGGGCGGCGGCGGACGGATCGACCTCGGTGTGCTGAGCCGCACGGACCAGGTGTGGACCTCCGACAACACCGACCCCCTCGACCGGCTCGCCATTCAGCACGGCTTCAGCCAGATCCATCCGGCCCGGGTCATGGCCGCCTGGGTCACCGACAGTCCGAACGCCATGCTCAACCACCGGGCCAGCTCGCTGCGGTTCCGGTTCGTCAGCGCCATGGCCGGGGTGCTCGGGGTCGGGGGTGACCTCACGAAGTGGACGCCTGAGGAGCTCGCGGAGGCGGCGGAGTGGGTGAGGCTCTACAAGGAGATCCGGCCCGCGGTGCAGCGGGGCGACCAGTACCGGCTGCGGCCGCCGGAGGGCGGGCTGAGCGCCGTGCAGTACGTCCTCGGCGAGGAGACCGTCGTCTTCGCCTGGCTCCAGGCGCAGCGTTACGGCGAGCCCGTTCCGGCGCTCCGGCTGCGCGGCCTTGACCCGGCACATTCGTATGAATGTCTCGAAACGGGCGAAGTTCACCGAGGGGCCGTACTGCTTCATCACGGGCTGCGGGTCGGCTTGCGGGGGGATCTGGACGCCGCGATCGTCCGTCTTAAGCGGAAGTAGTCATTCTGTCCGAATGGGGAGCTTTAGTCGATTAGGGATAACGTGCCCCGATCGTAAAGGAGATGAGGTCGGGGCGCGTGACCATCGTCATATTCGTGACGATCCGCTGTCGCCATGTTCACGTAATTCCCGCAAAATTCAGGGCCATTGCACGAAGCGGGAGATCGGTAATCCACGCTCGGTGACGGAACATGTGGCGACGCGTCAAGAAAAACACCGTCACGGGCAACCGCAAGCTTGTCCTATTGCGTCGTGGTCGCTTACGTTCCACACCAATCCGGACGGACGCCTAATCCTGCCGCCGCCCGGAGCCCGCACACACTGACCCGAAGCACGGCAGGAGCGGGGGACCCACAGGTAAGACGCCTGTTCCGGTTCCCGGAACGGCTTGGGGTTCAGCCGCGCACCGGCGCGGCCGGGCATCTCCAGCCCGCACCCGACAGCTCACCTCGCAGGCGACGGAGAGGAATTCGCCATGCCCGCGAAGGGTAAGCACCGCCGCCCCAAGACCCAGCGTTTCACCCGCTCCATCGCCGTCGCCGGAACCGGCGGCGCCGCCCTGGCCCTGCCGCTCATGGGGGCCGCCGGCGCTCACGCCGCCACCCCGCAGTCGGCCCCGGAAAAGGCCGTCCAGTCCGCTCCCGCCGCCGGGGAAAAGGCCGCGGAAAAGGCCAACAGTTCCCGCACGTACACCGTGAAGGCCGGCGACTACCTCGCGAAGATCGCCGAGGAGCAGCATGTCAGCGGTGGCTGGAAGAAGCTCTACGCGGACAACCGCGACGCCGTCGGCTCCGACCCGTCGCTGATCCACCCGGGCCTGAAGCTGTCGATCGGCAAGAAGGCGGCGAGCGCTCCCAAGGCCTCGGCCCCCTCCGCGCCGAAGGCATCGGCCCCGAAGCCGTCCGCCGCCGATGCGGCCCCGAAGGCGGAGACCGCCGCCAAGCCGGCGGCCGCCGAGAACAACTCCAGCGGCTTCACCCTCCCGGTCGCCGGCGCCACCATCGGCACCCCGTACCACATGTCCGGCAGCATGTGGTCCAGCGGCTACCACACCGGTGTCGACTTCGTCGTCCCGACCGGCACCTCCCTCAAGGCCGTCGGCGCGGGCACGGTCGTGTCCGCCGGCTGGGGCGGCGCGTACGGCAACCAGGTCGTCATCAAGCTCGCCGACGGCTACTACGCCCAGTACGCCCACCTGTCCCAGCTCTCCGTCTCGGCCGGCCAGACCGTGACCGCCGGACAGCAGGTCGGCCTGTCGGGCGCGACCGGCAACGTGACCGGACCGCACCTGCACTTCGAGATCCGCACCACGCCGGACTACGGCTCGGACGTGGACCCGGTCGCCTTCCTGCGCTCGCACGGCGTCTCCGTCGGCTGACCCACCGCACGACCACCCGCCTGACACGCGACCGAAGGCCGGACCCCGACCCCCCGGGTCCGGCCTTCGGTGTGTGCGGTCTCGGGCCTCGGCAACTTCTCTCCGGAGCCATTTCCGGATCAGTGCATTCCGGGTTCGGCGGCTCCCCCCGAAACATCCCTGACAAGCGGGGTATTCCGGAGTTGGCGAACACTTTAGGAGTGGCTTATCTCACCGCCCGTCAACCCTTTCCTACGGTCGCGTAAGTCACATTCGAAGGTGAATCATGGGCTGCTGTGGCAGACGATTCGAAGAGTGACAGCAAAGCAGTGATCGGGTCGTACGTGGCGGTGGGGGACAGCTTCACCGAGGGCGTCGGCGACCCCGGCCCCGACGGGTCGTTCGTCGGGTGGGCCGACCGGTTCGCCGTCCTGCTCGCCGACCGCAGGCCCGAGGGCGACTTCCGATACACCAACCTCGCCGTACGCGGAAAGCTCCTCGACCAGATCGTGGCGGACCAGGTTCCGCGGGCCGTCGGCATGGCCCCGGACCTCGTCTCGTTCTGCGCCGGGGGCAACGACATCATCCGCCCCGGCACCGACCCGGACGAGGTGGCCGAGCGCTTCGAGCGGGCGCTGGCCCAACTCACCGCGGTGTCCGGCACGGTGATGGTGACGACCGGGTTCGACACCCGTGGCGTGCCCGTGCTCAAGCATCTGCGCGGCAAGATCGCCACGTACAACGGACACGTCCGGGCCATCGCCGACCGGTACGGCTGCCCGGTGCTCGACCTGTGGTCCCTGCGCAGTGTGCAGGACCGCCGGGCCTGGGACGCCGACCGGCTGCACCTGTCGCCCGAAGGGCACACACGCGTGGCGCTGCGCGCGGGCCAGGTGCTCGGCCTCGAGGTGCCGGCCGACCCCGAGCAGGTGTGGCCGCCGCTGCCCCCGCGCGGCGCTCTCGACGTGCGGCGTGACAACGTCGCCTGGGCACGCGAGTTCCTCGTGCCGTGGATCGGGCGCCGGCTGCGCGGGGAGTCCTCGGGCGACCATGTGACGGCCAAGGGGGCGCTGTCGCCGGACGACATCAGGATGCGGATCGCCTCGGTGGCGTGAGCGAGACTTCTGCACGTGCGGGCCGCGCCGGCCGGGTGCACCGACGCGGGCCGCACGCACAGGAGTCGAGGCTCAGCGCGGGCCCTTTGGATCGGCCCGGCGCGGCTCGGAGGGACGGTGCCGGAACGGGCCGGTGCGCCCCGTGGCCCCATCGTGATCCGAAGGACACCGGCTAAGGCGTCAGCCGCTCTGCCGTGAGGTCCAGTTCGCGGGTCAGGGCCTCCTCGACCCATTCCTGGGCCCGCGCACGCGGCACCGCGCCGGCGTAGGACGTCAGCTGGACGGCGAGACCGTCGAGGAGGGCGGTCAGACGCAGGGCCGTGCCGGCCGGGTCGGGGCAGCGGAACTCGCCCGCGGCCACGCCCTCCGCGATGACCTCGGCGAGGGCCGCCTTCCACTGCCGGTCGAGGTCCTGGGCGACCTCCCGCAACGCCGGGTCGCGCAGCGCCGCCGCCCAGCCCTCGATCCACAGCCGCCAGCCCTTGGCCTGCCCGGTCGGGGCGTACCACCGTACGGCCGACCGCAGCCGGCGCAGCGCGGGCGACCGGCGGCCGAGCAGCTTGCGCAGATGCGCCAGGTCGCCCTCCGCCGCGTGCCGGAACGCGGCGGCGACCAGCTGCTCCTTCGAGGAGAAGTGGTAGAGGACCAGCGCGTTGCTCACACCGAGCGCCGAGGCCACGTCGGCGATCCTGACCGCCGCCACACCCCTCGCCTCGATCTGCTCGATGGCGGCCCGCAACAGATCCCCGCGCCGCTGAGCCACACTCAACCGGACTCTCGTCACACCGTCACCCTACCCACGGCGGGGCGGCCCCTCGACGGGGCGTTTTCGGCCTGCTCGGCGGGGCTCGCGACGACGGCCGTCGGGGAGCCGGCGGGAGCCTGCCGGAACCAGCCGAACCGCTCGGCGATCAGCGGCAGTCGGTCCGCCGCGATCGCGTGTGCGGCGGACCGCGGAGTGGTCCCGTCGGCCTGGGCCCGGGCCAGCATCCGCTCGACCAGGGCCCGCATCGAGCGGCGGAGGTACGCGAACGCCTCCTCGGGATCGGCGCCGATGTCCCCGAACAGCGTCCACCACCACCAGGCGTTCGTGCCCGAGTTCACCACGACGTCCGGCAGCACGGTCACCCCGCGCGCGGTCAGCAGCAGCTCCGCCTCCGGACACACGGGCATGTTGGCCGCCTCCACCACCCAGCGGGCGGTGATCCGCTCCTGGTTCCCGGGGCCGATCGCGTACGACACGGCGGCCGGCACCAGTACCTCCGCGTCGGCCGCCAGCCAGGCGTCGCCCGGCAGTTCGCGGTCGCCGGGACGCAGCGCGGAACGGTCCACCGTGCCGTGGGCGTCCCGGGCCGCGAGCAGCGCCTCGACGTCCAGGCCCGCCGGGTTGGCGATCGTGCCCTCGAGGTCGGCGACGGCCACGACCGTGAGCCCCCCGCGTGCGAGGAAGCGCGCGGTGGCCCCGCCCATGGTGCCGAATCCCTGGAGGGCGACCCTGGTCCCGGCGGACGGCACGCCGGCCCGGTCCAGGGCGGCCAGGGTCGCCTCGGCGACACCGCAGCCGCCGGCCAGCTCGTCCAGACCGATGCCGTCGACCTCCACCGCGAACGCGTCCCGCAGCCGCCGCCGGGCCGCGTCCTCGTCGTCGAGCAGGGGGTACACGGCCTGGATCGAGGAGACCAGCCCCGCCTCGGCCGCCGCACGGTCGACCACGTCCTGGGTGAGCCCCAGGTCCTCGCCGGTCGTCCAGCAGCTCTCTATGTAGGGCCGCATCGCGCGCAGGTACCGCACCAGCAGCGGATACGCGCCCGGATCGCGGGGGTCGCAGTCGATGCCGCCCTTGGCGCCGCCGAGCGGGACGTAGCGGCTCGCCGGGTCGTAGTGCAGGGCCTCCTTGACGGTCATGCCGCGGGCGAGACCTGTGACCTCCTCCAGCGTGCAGCCGGAGCGCATCCGCAGACCGCCGCTGGCCACCCCGCGAACCAGCCGGTCGACGACCAGGAAGCCCTGCCGTCCCGTGAGGTGATCGGTCCAGGTCAGGGACAACAGAGGGGTGGCCATCGGGCTCCTTCGCGACGTACGTCACTGAATCAGCGGTCAGTATCGCCCCGGTTCGGTTCCGGTGGGACCCCTGTGATCCGGTGTTGTCGGAGGGGCCGACCATAATGGAAAGCCTGACCGACTCCACCTGGAGGTACCGTGGCCGGTTTCCGCACCCTGAACTCCGGGCTCCGCGCGCTGCAGCCCGGAGCGTTCGGCGCCGACCCGAGCGGTGAGCGCATGGCGCGCATCCGCAGATCGCCCCACTTCAAGGACGGGGTCTTCCAGAACCCCGGCGGCCCCACGCGGACCCGGCCTTCGGGCTCGACCCTGGACTTCGCGAAGGTCTTCTTCGACAAGGACACCCGGCCCCGCCGGGCCCCGAAGGGCACCGTCCCGGTGCATCCCACCACTCTCGCCGACATGGCCCGGCCCCCGGCCACCGGGCTCCGGCTGACCTGGATGGGACACTCCAGCGTGCTCGCGGAGGTGGAGGGCCGGCGCGTCCTGTTCGACCCGGTGTGGGGCGAGCGCTGCTCGCCCTTCTCCTTCGCGGGCCCCAAGCGGCTGCACCCCGTGCCCCTGCCGCTCGCCGCCCTCGGGCCGGTCGACGTCGTGGTCATCTCGCACGACCACTACGACCACCTGGACATGCCCACCATCAAGGCACTCGCGGGCACGGACACGCTGTTCGCCGTGCCCCTCGGCGTCGGCGCGCACCTGGAGCACTGGGGTGTGTCCACCGGCAGGCTGCGCGAGCTGGACTGGCACGAGTCCACCGGGATCGGCGGCCTCACCCTGACCGCCACCCCGGCCCGGCACTTCTGCGGCCGGGGGCTGCGCAACACCCAGCACACCCTGTGGGCCTCCTGGGTCGTCGCCGGCGAGGAGCACCGGATCTACCACAGCGGCGACACCGGCTACTTCGACGGCTTCAAGGAGATCGGCGCCGCGCACGGGCCGTTCGACGCGACAATGATCCAGATCGGTGCGTACTCCGACTTCTGGCCCGACATCCACATGACCCCCGAGGAGGGCATGCGCGCCCACCTCGACCTCCAGGGCGGCCCGGAGCACGGCCCGATGCTGCCGATCCACTGGGCCACCTTCAACCTGGCGACGCACCCGTGGGCGGAGCCCGGCGAGGGGACGCTCGCGGCCGCCCGCGCGGTGGGCGCCGGGGTCGCCCTGCCGCGCCCCGGTGAGCCGTTCGAGCCCGCCGCCGAGAACGTCCCGTCCGAGCCGTGGTGGCGTGGGGTGGCGCTCGCCCCGGCGGGTGGCTTCCCGGCCGCGGAAGCCCTCGCCGACGCCACGATCAAGACCGCGTCGGACAGGGCAGCCATGGCCCAGGCCGACACGGTGAGTGACGGTTCTCGTGGTGCAGGCAAGGGCACGGAGGACCCCGAGACGCTCGCGGCGGGCTGACCCGGGCGTACGGCAGACCGGCGGCGAGGGCCGGGGAGCGAGAAGCTCCCCGGCCCTCGCCGTCTCTGCGTGACCGCTTCTGACCAGGTCGGATCGATCTCTTGTTGTTCAGGCTCGGACGCGGACGGGTGTTATCGGTCTGTCGTACGAGACCTCATACCAGAGCGGGACGCTCACCGTATGAGTTTGTCAACTGCCCACCGCACATGATGCGCTGACGACTACTGTCAGTGGCCGTCGGGAAACAGGGCGGATCGGGAAGCGGGGGGCCGGCACGTGCGGGCGCAGGGCGGACGAGGGAGTCGGCACGACGGGGATCCCCGCTGCCCGCGCGCCACCGACGCCGGCCCGGGCGCGGCCGGAGACACCGATGCCTGGACCGGCGACGCCGCGACCGGGGGCGCGGGGGGTGCCGGAACCGGCGCTCGGGCGACCGGGGCCCGCGGCCCGGGCCGGCACGCGGGCCCCGGTGGCGCCGGGGGCGGGCGGAAGCGAGGGGAGTCCGGGCGCGCGTCCCGGGGCGCGCGCAAGCGGCCGCGCGAACCCGCTCGCACGCCCGCGAGCTCTCCCGGCACCCAGGCCCGACGTACCAGTACGAGGACACCGATGGCTCACCTCCGCGCACCCGCCGCGCACGCAGACCGCCGCGAGGGCGGGCGGCACGGGCGGCCCGCCGTCCGCACCGCACCCGCGCTGCCCGAGACCCACATACGGCCTCAGCTGCTGCGGCTCGCGATCCTGCCCCCCGTCGCCGTCGCGCTCAGCGGCTGCGCCGCCGTGCTCTTCACCGTCCGGTCCACCGGAACCCGGCCGGGCCCCATCCTCTGGGCGGTGCTCGGCGGCGCGGTCTTCGTGGCCCTCGTCGGCATCGTCGTCGCCGCCGTCGCGGCCGACCGGGCCGCCCGCTCCGTGCACGACCGCATCGGCGCGCTGCGCCGCGGCACCGCCCGGCGCGAGGCCGATCTGCGCACCCTGGTCGAGACGTTGCGCCGCGGCGACGGCCCGCCGCAGCCCGCACCGCAGAGCCGGACCGGCGGCCCTTCCGAGGACGCCGACGACTTCGACCTCCTCGCCGCCGACCTGTCCCGCGCACACGACGGCGCCGTCACCGCCGTCGTGCAGGCCTCCCAGCTCTCCAGCCAGGCCGGGAGCGAACAGAAGCTCGAGGTGTTCGTCAACCTCGCACGGCGCCTGCAGTCCCTGGTGCACCGCGAGATCTCCATCCTCGACGAGCTGGAGAACGAGATGGAGGACCCCGACCTGCTCAAGGGGCTCTTCCACGTCGACCACCTCGCCACCCGTATCCGCCGTCACGCCGAGAACCTCGCCGTGCTGGGCGGAGCCGTCTCGCGCCGCCAGTGGAGCAACCCGGTCTCCATGACCGAGGTGCTGCGGTCGGCCATCGCCGAGGTCGAGCAGTACTCCCGGGTCAAGCTCGTGCCGCCGATCGACGGACAGCTGCGGGGGCACGCCGTCGCCGACGTCATCCACCTCCTGGCCGAACTCGTCGAGAACGCCACGGTGTTCTCCGCCCCGCACACCCATGTCCTGCTGCGCGCCAACCTCGTCACCTCCGGGCTCGCCGTCGAAGTCGAGGACCGCGGACTCGGCATGCCCCTGGAGGAGCAGACGCGGATGAACGCGCTGCTCGCCGACCCCGACCAGGTGAACGTCGCCCGGCTCCTGGCGGACGGCCGCATCGGCCTTTTCGTCGTCTCCCAGCTCGCCCGGCGGCACGGCATCACCGTCCGGCTCCAGACCAACATCTACGGCGGAGTGCAGGCGGTGCTCGTCGTACCGCAGGCGCTGCTGGGAGCAGAGGCGGGGGCGGAGTCCGGCGCTGGGACGCCCGCGGGAGCGGGGCAGCCGGAGGGCGGAACGGCGGGTGCGCAGCCGCCTGCCGTGGCGGGGCCATCGGCCGGCCGGGAAGGCCGGGCCGGGCGTGGCCCAGCCGGGCCGAGTGCCGTCACCGGCGCCCCGTCCGCCGGGCGGCCCCCGGACGAGGGGGCCGGATCCGGGGCCTCTCCCCACCAGCGGCCCACCTCCGGACCCGGGGCGTCGATGCCGTCCGCGGCACCCGGGGCCCCGACGGGACACGTACCGGAGACCGAACCGGCCCCGGACGGGAGCGCGCCGGCCGGCCGGCCCGCGCCCCTGCCTCTGCGCGGTGCCCGTCGGGAGCGTCCGACCCCGGCCGAGGCCCAACCCGGCATCAGCGCCGACGACCGGCGTGTGCTCGCCGAGAACGTCACCGCGCTGCCCACCCCTCTCAACGGCACCGTGCGCGGCACCATGGGCAAGCCCCAACTGCCCCGTCGGCGCGCACAGGAGCACATCGCGCCCCAGTTGCGCGACGGCCCGACACCACGCCAGGACCCCGACCGCCTCGTGGGCCACGACCCCGGTCTGATGGCGGCCTTCCAGCGCGGCATCAGCCTCGCGGAAGCCCAGCAGAACATGGAGGCCGGGCACACGGAGTGGGACGCCATGGAGTCCTCCCACACGGACCCGGCCCACACCGGTCCGTCCCACGCCGGTTCCGCCCACGGGGGCCCGTCCCCTCTGGACTCCACCCCCGTGGGCTCGGCCCACACGGATCCGTCCGCCGTGGGGCCGGCCCACATGAACCCCGCACCCAGCGGGTCCGTCCCCAGGGAGCCGATGCCCGTCCGGCCGCTTCACCTCGAGGCGCTCCCCCCGGAGCTGTCCCCCTCGAGCGGGCCCACGCCCGGATCCCCTTCCGGCCACCGCACGGCCGGCACCCGGCAGGACGGGAGCGCGCCCGCCGGATGACCACCCCCCTTTCCCACCC
>NZ_LGEA01000147.1 GCF_001280065.1 Streptomyces sp. NRRL B-1140 | reverse complement strand
TCCGACTCTATCAGATCTTTCCGATCCGATTTCCTCGGTGCTTTCCAGGTTCCCGCTTTCGCGTTTCCCTTTCCGGCGGTTCCGACTTTATCAGAAGTTTTTGGCCGGTCTGACCGGCCGCTCATTTCCGATTCATCGGGAGAGGCTTCGATGAAAGCAACGTTTCAAGAAGCAGATAGATGTTCACTGTGGCCGGTCTGGGACTAGAGCCCATCTCCAGGCAACTGTTCGAATCTACCTCCCCGCACTCGCCGTGTCAACGGCTCCTGTGGGGCGAAGAGGAGACTAGCAGCTGAACGGACGAGGACGCACATCCGGCGGTCGGCAGGACGGTCAGGCGGCTGTCGGGACAGTCGCGCTGCGCTCCGCCGCCTCGACGTCTCCGGTCTCCCCCGCGCGGGCGGCACGGCCGCCCAGGACGTAGACGTAGGCCAGAAAGGCCACTTCGGCGGCGACGCCGATGGTGATGCGGGCCCAGGTGGGGAGGCCCGACGGAGTGACGAAGCCTTCGATGGCTCCAGAGACGAACAGGACGAGGGCGAGGCCGATGGCCATGCCTATGGCGGCTCTGCCTTCCTCCGCGAGCGCCGTGCGCCGGGTCCGTGGGCCGGGGTCGATGAGCGTCCAGCCGAGGCGCAGGCCCGTACCGGCTGCGACGAAGACGGCGGTCAGTTCCAGAAGACCGTGCGGGAGAACCAGGCCGAGGAACGTGTCGAGGCGGCCGGCCGAGGACATCAGGCCTACGCCGACGCCCAGATTGAGCATGTTCTGGAAGAGGATCCAGAGGACCGGGAGTCCGAGGAACACTCCGAGGATCAAGCAGAGGGCGGCGGCCCAGGCGTTGTTCGTCCAGACCTGGGCGGCGAAGCTCGCGGCCGGATGACTGGAGTAGTACGTCTCGTACTGGCCGCCGGGGCGGGTGAGCTCCCTCAGTTCGCTGGGAGCCGCGATCGAGGCCTGTACCTCGGGGTGGGTGCCGATCCACCAGCCCAGAAGGGCGGCGACGGCCGTGGACAACAGTGCGGTGGGGACCCACCAGTGCCGTGCTTTGTAGACGGCGGCGGGGAAACCGTGGCCGAGGAAGCGCGTGACGTCGCGCCAGGAGGCGCGTCGGGTTCCCGTCACTGCACTGCGCGCGCGTGCCACGAGTTGACTGAGGCGACCGGTCAGCTGCGGGTCGGGCGCACTGGACTGGATCAGGGAGAGGTGTGTCGCGGTGCGCTGGTACAGGGTGACGAGTTCGTCGGCCTCCGCGCCGTCGAGGCGGCGCTGGCGGCGGAGGAGGGCTTCGAGGCGGTCCCACTCCGCTCGGTGGGCGGAGACGAAGACGTCGAGGTCCATCGGTGTGCCTTCTCCTCGGCTGGTCGTCGGAGGCTCGTCGCGGATCAGCTTGTCGTACTACGACGCGATGCGCCCTCAGCTTGGCAGACTGGCCCTGTCGGGGGCAGGGCAGGGGAAGGACGGCGGGCGTGAGTGAGCTGGTGACGGGCGAGGCTGTGGCGTTGGAGCTGCGCCCCGCGAGGCTGCCCAGCAGGGCGCTGGCCGTGCTGCTCGATCTGGTGGCGGTCATGGCCGTCTACATCGCGGTGACCGTCGTGCTGGTCATCTCCACGGCCTCCCTCGACGAGGCGGCGCAGACGGCGCTGTCCATCGCGTCGTTCGTTCTCGTCCTGGTGGGCGGGCCGATCGCGGTGGAGACGCTCAGTCACGGGCGGTCGCTCGGGAAGGTGGCCTGCGGTCTGCGTGTGGTGCGGGACGACGGAGGACCCATCCGGTTCCGCCACGCGCTGGTGAGGGGCTTGATCGGGGTGATCGAGATCCTCATGACCTTCGGCATCGTCGCCTGCATCGCCTCGTTCGTGTCGTCGCGCGGGCGGCGGCTGGGCGATGTGTTCGCCGGGACGCTCGTCGTGCGGGAGCGGATTCCGGTCGCGCGGACGGGTTTCGTGCCGCCTCCTCCGCCCTGGCTGGCGGGGCGGTTCTCGGGGCTCGATCTGTCCGCGGTGCCCGATGGCCTGTGGCTCGCGGTCCGGCAGTACCTGACGCGTATGCAGCAGCTGGATCCGCAGGTGGGCTGGTCGATGGCGGAGCGGCTCGCGGCTGATCTGGCGGAGCGTACGGGGGCACCGGTGCCCCACGGTGTGCCGCCGGCGGCGTATCTGGCGGCGGTCGTGCAGGAACGGCAGGCGCGGGAGGCGCGGCGGGCTTTCGGGAGCGGGGCGGCCCCGGCGGCGACGTCCGCCGGCGTCGCGGTTCCCGCCGACCCGGTCGCCCAAGTCGATGCGCCTGCCGTGGACGGTGCCGCGGGTGGCTTCCGACCACCGGCTCAGGCGCCAGAGGCGGTGTCCGAGGTGGTGTCCGAGTCGGCAAGCGGGGAGCGCCCCGCGGCGTCGGCCGTGCCACCGGCGGTCTCGGCCGGCGAGCAGCCCCGCACCGGGTTCGTGCCGCCGGCGTAGTGCGGGGCGGGTGCCGGCGGGCGGGAAGGCGGGGCGGGCGGCGACGGCGGCGTGCGGTTGTCCGTTCAGGCGAACGCCGACGGCGGTGATTCCAGGTCTTCCAGCTCGATGCCGGGGGCCGCGAGCACCACGTCCCCGGCGATGTGCACGGTGTGCTGCTCGCCTGTGTCCAGGGCTGTGACCTGGTATTCGTCCACGGTCAGGGGGCCGTTGTCAGTGGCGTGTGCTTCGCTTCTCAGCAAGGTCCAGGACTGGTCCACGGTGCGGGGGGCGAGGACCGGGTCCGTGAACGCGACGAGGCGTACGCGGGTGGCGGCCGTGGAGGGGGTGAGGCGCAGGAGACGGGCGGTGGCGACGAGGAATGCCGGGGACGTGCCGGTGAAGGCGTGGGCGCGCACATTGCCTTCGGTGGCCTCGGTCCCGGTGGGGTCGGTGCGGACCCAGGTGACGCCGTCGAGGGCGGCGCCGCGGACCTGCCAGGCGGCGGCGTGGAGTTCAAGGCGGATGGGGCGGCCCAGTTCGTCGAGGGTGAGGTCGACGGAGCCGTGGTGATCGCCTGTGGGGGTGGTCAGCTGGGAGACATAGCGCCAGCCGGAGGGGCCGGGGGCGCACTGGAAGTGTTCGTCTGCGAGGGGGGTGTGATCGTGCGGGTCATGGAGCGAATAGCGGCCGCGGGGCATGGGAGTCCTGGGTCCTGACGGGCTGGGCCGGTCGCCGGCCGGGCGAACGGGGCAGGCCCCCGGCACGGGGGTGCGGGGGCCTGCCTCGGGGATCTGACCGGTTACCGGCCGGCCGGCAGCGGTGCTGCCCGGCTCAGTAGCGGTAGTGGTCG
>NZ_LGEA01000146.1 GCF_001280065.1 Streptomyces sp. NRRL B-1140 | reverse complement strand
GGCCGCACCCCCCCCCCGGCGACAATGACCCCGTGCGGTACAGAATCCTGGGCGTCGCCACGGCAGAGGACGAGTGCGGCTCGGTCGTACCCATCGGCGGTCCCCGCCTGCGCGCCCTGCTCACCGCCCTCGCCCTGCGCCCCTCCCGCGTCGTCACGGCCCGGACGTTGATCGACGAGGTGTGGGCGGAGGAGCCGCCCCAGGACGCCCCCGCCGCCCTCCAGGCCCTCATCGGCCGTCTCCGCAGAGCTCTCGGCAAGGACGCCGTCACCTCCGAGACGGGCGGCTACCGACTCGCGGCCGGCGAGGAGGACATCGACCTCTTCGTCTTCGAACGGCTCGTCCAGCAGGGCACCGACGCCCTCACAGCCGACGACCCCGCCCTCGCGGAACGGCACCTCGACGCCGCCCTCGCCCTCTGGCACGGTCCTGCCCTCGCCGACCTCCCCGACCGCTTCGCCGCCACCCGCCCGGAGGCCAGGCGCCTGGAGGCGACCCGGGCCAGGGCGGAGGCCCGGCTCCGGCTCGGACGCGGGCCGGACGTCGTACCCGAACTGCGGGAACTGACCGCCGTACACCCCTACGACGAGCCGCTGCACGCCCTCCTCATCCGCGCCCTGCGCGACACCGGCCGTGACGCCGACGCCCTCGCCGCGTACGAGACCGCCCGCCGTGCCCTGGCCGAAGGCCTCGGCACCGACCCCGGGCCCCGGTTGCGCGCCCTCCACGCGGACCTGCTCGACTCCACCCCGACGGACGGGCAACGCCCGCCCGCGCCGCCGGAGCGCGAGCGCACCCGCCCCGGGGCCATCCGCCCGCGTCTGACCTCTTTCGTCGGCCGGGAACCGGAGATCGACGCGATCCGTTCCGACCTGCACAGGGCCCGGCTCGTCACCCTCACCGGACCGGGCGGCTCCGGCAAGACCCGCCTCGCCGAGGAGGCCGCCGCCGGGCTCCCGCAGGCATGGCTGGCCGAGCTCGCCCCGCTCGACCGGCCGGAGGCGGTGCCGGGAGCGGTGGTCAGTGCGCTCGGTCTGCGCGAGACCATGCTGCTGACCAGCGAGCTCACCGCCGTGCAGGACGATCCCGTCGGGCTGCTCGTGGAGTTCTGCGCGCCGCGCAGTCTCCTGCTGATCCTGGACAACTGCGAACATGTCATCGGCGCCGCCGCCCATCTCGCCGAGACCCTGCTGACCCGCTGCCCGGGGCTCACGATCCTGGCCACCAGCCGGGAACCCCTGGGCGTCCCGGGCGAGTTGGTGCGTCCCGTCGAGCCCCTGCGCCCCGACCACGCCCGCCGGCTGTTCGCGGAGCGTGCCACCGCCGTCCGTCCCGATTCGCAGGCCGCGCTCCGCGACGAGCGGGCGGTGGCGGAGATCTGCCGGCGGCTGGACGGGCTGCCGCTCGCCATCGAACTGGCCGCGGCCCGGCTCCGGCTGCTCACGCCCCGGCAGATCGCCGACCGCCTCGACGACCGCTTCCGGCTGCTCACGTCCGGGAGCCGTACGGTCCTGCCCCGTCAGCAGACCCTGCGTGCCGTCGTCGACTGGTCGTGGGACCTGCTCGACGACGCCGAGCGGACGATGCTGCGCGAGGTGTCCGTGTTCGCGGGCGGCTGGGACCTCGCGGCGGCCGAGGCCGTGTGCTCCGGGCCCGCCGCCGAGCTGGTCGGGGCCCTCGTCGACAAGTCCCTCGTCGTGGCGGCACCCGGCGCGGACGACGGCTCCTCCGGCATGCGGTACCGCATGCTGGAGACCATCCACGAGTACGCCGTCGAGCGCGCCGCGGACACCCCGCGGCTGCGCGCCACCGCCGAGCTCCGGCACCGCGCCTGGGCGCGTGCGCTCGCCGAGCGGGCCGATCCGCAGTTGCGCTCCGGCGGGCAGCTGCCCTGGATCTCCCGCCTGGAGACCGAGCTGGACAACATCCGCGCGGCCCTCGACCGGGCCCTCGCCGCCGCGGACGAGGCGGAGGCCGCCGCCCTCGCCCTGGCCATGGGCTGGTTCTGGTGGCTGCGCAACTACCGCCACGAGGGCATGGAGTGGCTCGAGCGGACGCTGCGCCTCGGTGCGGCCCTGGACGGGGAGGGCCGTGTGCCGGCCGGCGGCGAGCCGGAGCCCGGCCCTGCCGACCACATCCTCACCGTGTCGGACGGGGAGGCGGGGCACCCGCTGCACGCCCTGCGGATGGACGTGCGCCTGCTGCATCTGTTCTTCCTGACCGAAGTCGCGCCCAGGGAGACGTTCGCCGCCGAGCGGCTGCCCTACATGGAGTGGGTGTGGGCCCACTACAGGGGAGGCGGCCCCCACGCGGCCCGGATCCCGGGGCTGATCTGCCCGATCCTCTCCTCCTTCCTGGGCGATCCGAGCGATGTCCGGACGGTCCTGGACGCCGCCGTCGCCAACTGCCGTGCCCACGGCGGTGACTGGGAGATCTCCGTCGCGCTGATGTTCCGCGCGCACACGGTCGTCGACGGACCCGGCGGCCTGGAGGGCGTCGACGACGACCTCGCGGAACTGCGGGTCCTCAGCCGCCGCTCGGGCGACCGCTGGCTGCGCGCCCAGGTGTGCAGCGCGGCGGGCGAGGCCGCCATGGTGCGCGGCCGTTTCCAGGAGGCCGAAGGGGAGTACGAGGAGGCGCTGCGGCTCGCCTACGAGGTGGGCGCCTACGCCGAGTCGCCGTTCCTCATCGCCCGGCTCGCCGAGATCGCCTACCGTGCGGGCGACCGGGTGTCCGCCCTGTCCTTGCTGGACGAGGCCACCGCCGCCGCCGATCGGTACGGCGTGCGGGACTCCAAGGCGTACGTCCTGCTGATGCGCACCCAGATGGCCCTCGAGGACGGGCACACAGGCCGGGCGCGCGTGTTGTGCGAGGAGGCCCGCGCCAACACCGCCCCCGGTACCCCGCCGCCCCACTTCATGGTGATGCTGGTCCTGCTCGACGCCGTGATCACCGCGCAGGAGTCCGGCCCGCGGTCCGCCCTGGCCAAGGTCACCGCCGCCTTGCGTGAAGCCGTGGACAAGCGGTGCTCGGAGGTGGTCCGGGCCACGGTCGTGGACGGCGCGGCCAGACTGCTGGCCGAGCTCGGTGACTTCGCGCGCGCGGCCCGGTTGCTCGGTGCCGGCGACCACTGGCGGTCGGGCCGCCCGCGCTCCCTTCCGGAGCGCGCACCGGCCGAAGACGCCGAGGACGCCGCGCGTGCGGCTCTGGGGAGCGCCCGGTGGGCGGAGCAGCGTGCCCGGGGCACAGTCCTCACCCCGGACGACGTCCTGCGCGAGCTGGAGGAGGCGTGCCGCACGCATGCCCCCGACCGGGTGCCGTGAGTCGTCCTCCCGTCGGCCGCGTCCGTACGGTCAGCCGCAGGTGAACCTGGACTCCGCCCAGTCCACCGGCAGCAGATGGCCGAGGGCGCTGTGCGGTTCCACCACCAGCCGGACCGTGCTGCGGCCGGTGAGGTTCACCTGCACGGACACGGCCGGATCACCGCCCTCGACCAGCGGGGAGCGCCACAGCCGGACCCCGTCGGCGTAGACGGAGAAGCGCACCCTGCCGAGCCGCAACGTCATGTCGTCCACTCCCACGAGCGCGTCGTACGACGAGCAGGGGCGGTTGAGGTCGATGGTCACGGACGAGCGGCCGTGCACGGTGACGCCGTGGGCGTAGCGCCGGCCGCCCACCGACAGACCGGACCGCTGCCACACCCAGCCGCTCGAACCGATCCGCATCTCGGGTTTCGTGCCGTCGCCGCTGATGTCGTACGACAACTCGCGCCACTGGTAGACGACCGGGGCGGGCGGGGGTGGCGGGGGCTGCGGGGGAG
>NZ_LGEA01000145.1 GCF_001280065.1 Streptomyces sp. NRRL B-1140 | reverse complement strand
CCTGGTCCGCTGGATCGGCACCGGCCGGCAGGAATCCCTGCTCTCCGTCGAGAACACCGTCGGCGTCGCCAACCCCGGAGGCGAAGCCGTATGACCACCACCAGTCGTGCTCTCTCAGCACAACATCCTGCGATCAGCGAAAGAGCCACGCGCATGACTGACACGCTCACCGCTCCCTCGGGGGAGTCGGCAGTCCTCGAATCCGTTCCCCGTGGCTTCCTCGCCCACGACTGGCAACCCGCCACCGGAGGCCGCACCTTCGAGGTGCGCAACCCCGCGACCGAAGAAGTCATAGCCAGGGTCGCGGACTGTGACGCACAAGACGCGCTGCAAGCATTGGACGCGGCGGCCGCGGCCGCCGACCGGTGGGCCCTCACTAGCCCCCGGGAGCGCGCGAGAGTCCTGCACAGGCTCACCGACTCCATGTCCGAGCACCGTGAGCGTCTGGCCCGGATCATCAGCCTGGAGATCGGCAAGACGATCAACGAAGCCCGGGGCGAGGTCGATTACGCCGCGGCCTATTTCCGCTGGTATGCGGAGGAGGCGGTCCGTCCTCAGGGGCGGAGCACACCTTCCCCGGACGGGAGGAGCCACATCGTCACCGTCGCCGAACCGGTCGGTCCCTGCCTTCTGATCACACCGTGGAACGTGCCGCTGGCCATGGCCGCACGCAAGGTCGCCGCCGCCCTGGCCGCGGGCTGCACCGCCCTGCTCAAGCCGGCGGCGCTCACCCCGCTGTCCTCCTTGGTGCTGGGCGAGCTGGCCCGTGAGGCCGGTGCGCCCGCGGGTGTCCTGACCGTGATCACCAGCAGTGACGCGGCAGCGGTCAGTACGGCGCTGCTGGCCGACCCTCGGCTGCGCAAGCTGTCCTTCACCGGGTCCACACCGGTCGGCAGGCTGCTGCTCCAGCAAGCCGGTGCACGAGTGCTGCGCACCTCCATGGAGCTGGGTGGCAACGCGCCGTTCCTGGTCTTCGACGACGCGGATCTCGACCTCGCGGTCCGCGAAGCGATGATCGCGAAGATGCGGCTGGGCGGCCAGTCCTGCGTCGGCGCCAACCGGTTCCTCGTCCAGGAGGGAATCGCCGACGCGTTCGCCGCGGCGATGGGCGAACAGATGGCCGCTGTCCGGGTGGGCCCTCCGGGCCTGGAGGACACCGAACTCGGCCCGCTGGCCGACCACCGTGCGGTGGACAAGGTCCGTAGCCTCGTCGAGGACGCCGTGGCCCGCGGTGCCGTCGTCATCGGCAAGGCGGACATCCCTGACGGGCCGGGCCACTTCGCGGCCCCCACCGTGCTGGACCACGTCCCCGCCGACGCCGTGATCATGCGCGAGGAGGTCTTCGGACCTGTCGCCGCCATCCACCGGTTCTCCACCGAGGCCCAGGCCATAGCCTTGGCCAACGACACCGAGCACGGCCTCGCGTCGTACGTGATGACGTCCCACATCGACCGGGCCCGCCGGGTCGCCGCCCGCCTTCAGGCCGGAATGGTCGGCATCAACCGCGGCCTGGTCTCCGAGGTGGCGGCACCCTTCGGAGGGGTCAAGCAGTCCGGCCTGGGCCGCGAGGGCGGACCCGAAGGCCTCCACGAGTACCAGCAGCTCAAGTACCTGTCGATGCCCGGCTTCCACACCTGAGCAAGCCGGCACGCGTGCAAGGGCCCCTCGGAAGCGGGGCAGGCGTCCGGGGCGTTCAGCGGCCAGGGCAGCCCCGTGGCGAGCCTCGTTCTTCCTCGCCTGGAGGCATCCTCACGGGAACGCGTACGAAACAGGTCCAGTGGTCACACTGGTTCGGCATCGTCTTCGAGCCGGCTGGTTCTGGCCCGCACCCATGCCGTCAACCGGCGGACGCGTCCGCCGTGGTCGGGTGAGCGGCGGCTGAGGAGGTGGTAGCTCGTGCCGTCGGGGATGAAGCCGAAGGGGGTTGCGAGCTGCCCCCGCTCCAAGTCGTCGTGGGCGACGGCGTACGGGGGCCGCCGGACCTCTTGACTCCCCCCTGAGTCGCTGCCATTCTCTGTGCCAGATAATAGCACAGCGTGCCACACTGTGGCACAACATCAGGTGCGGGGCGAATCTCCGAACCCGGATCGAACGCGAGCCCGGGGGCGCCAAGCGCGTGCGCCCACCAAACCGCCACAGAGCACCCTCATGGTCGGGGGTCGGCTTGCGGCCCGGCGCCACGAAAGGAAAGTCCAGTGTCAGCTGCGAGGAAGCGCGTCGCGGTGGTCGGCGTGGGAACGATGGGCAGCCAGGCCGCCTGGCGGCTGGCGGCCCGCGGCGCCGAGGTCGTCGGATACGACCGCTACGCGCCCGGCCACGACCGCAGCGCCGCAGGCGGCGAGACCCGCGTCTTCCGCAGCGTGCAGACCCACGACGGCCGCTACGTGCCGCTCGTGCGGCACGCCGACACCCTCTGGAGGCGGTTGGAGGCGGAGACGGGCAGGGAACTGCGCCGTCTGACCGGAGCCCTGGTCATGGGGCCGGCCGACGACCCCGAGATGCGCACCGTCATGGACGGCATCGCCGAGCACGGCCTCGACCACGAGGTGATCGACACCGAGGCGATGGCCAAGCGTTTCCCGCAGTTCCGCGTCGACGACGGCGACGTGGTGGTCCTCGACTCCTACGCGGGCTTTGTCCGCCCCGAGCTGACGGTCCAGACCGCGGCGCGGCGTGCCGAGGAGCTGGGCGCCCGGATCCGCCGCTACACCCCGGTGCGGGACGTCACTCCCCTCGCCGGGGGAGGCGTGGCGATCCGCACCGACACCGACACCGAGCGCTTCGACGCCGCGGTCGTCACCCCGGGCCCCTGGGTGGGCGACCTGCTGCCCGACCTGCCGTGGGAAGTGCGCGTTCACCGCGCGATCAGCGCCTGGTTCCTGCCCTACGAGGACCACCCGGCAGGCGCCGAGCGTCCTGCCTTCATTCGCTGCGGCGCCACCTCCTTCTACGGCATCCCGTCCCCGGACGGCCTGGCCGTCAAGCTGGGCCTGCCCCAGCCGCACCACAAGCCCGTGGACGACCCCAACCGGCTGAACCGGACCGTCGCACCGGAAGAACTGGAGACCTTCACCACGGCGGTGCGACGCCACCTGCCCGGCCTGAACCCCGACCCGGTGCGCCTGTCCGTCTTCATGGAGGGCTACACCGGCAGCACCCGCCCGCTGGTCGGCCCCCTGCCGGGCTGCGACGACATCGTCCTGCTGGCCGGCTTCTCCGGCCAGGGCTTCAAGGTCTCGCCCGCCATGGGCGACATCGCCGCGGACCTCGCCCTGGAGGGCCGCACCTCCCAGCCGATCGACTTCATCACCACGAACGGCCGCGCCGCGGCCTGAGCACGAACAAGGAAAGCCATGGCCCCGACCATCGGCGCGCTGAGGGCCGAGCCCGGCCGGAAGACCCGAGGGAGCCTGCCCGTCGGCCTCGGCACCACGGCAGTGGAGGTTCCACTGATCCCCGTCAACGGCTCCCGGTTGGGCCCAGGGTCGTGATCACAAGGGTTGACGGGCCTCGTGCCCGGCCCCTGAACCGCCCCCTCGACCCGCTGTGCCGGGAAGGAGGAGGTCCTCCATGGACACCATCGACGAGAAGATCATCACGGAGCTGACCCGCAACGCCCGCGTCTCGCACTCGGAGCTGGCCGGCAAGGTGCTGCTGTCCCGCAACGCGGTGCGCCAGCGCATCGAACGGCTGGAGCGTCAGGGCCACATCGCCGGCTACACCCTCGTCCGTGCGGGCGGCGGCACCGGCGACGTGGTCTCCGCGCTCGTACTCGTGTACCGCAGGGACCGTATGCGCGGCGGCGACGTCCTGGCCGCGCTCAAGCGCATCCCCGAGGTCGTCATCTGCGAGATCCTCAGCGGTGACTTCGACATCATGGTGCGTCTGAAGGCGGCCTCGCTGGAACGCGTACGGGGCATCTGGGAGGACATCGCCCAGATGCCCGGTGTACGGGACACGGTCACCGCGCTCACCCTGTCCAGCGTCGTCAACCGCCTTTGAGGACTGCCGAGTTCGACGAGGAGGCCGACGCAGCGTCAGATCCTTGCCGGTCACCGTTCAGCGCCGATGATCCGCCTCGATACGGAAGGGGCGTCATCGGACCACTTCACTGATGTGGTTGACGCAGACGACCTTGGGCTGGGTCATCTCCTCGAAGGCGAAGCGGACACCTTCGCGGCCCATGCTGCCGTACTTGTACCCGCCGAACGGCATGGCGTCGAAGCGGTAGTCGGACGAGTCGTTGATCATCACTCCGCCGGCCTCCAGCAGCCGGGCCGCGGTCAGGGCGCGGTCCAGGCGTGAGGTGAAGACGCCCGCGTGGAGGCTGTAGTCGGTGGCGTTGGCCTGCTCGATGGCGTCCTCGAACGACGTGAACGGCTGCAGCACGACGACCGGCGCGAACACCTCCTCCTGCCGGATCGAGCAGGTCGCCGGGACGTCTTGAAGGACGGTCGGCGCGTACAGGGCGCCGGTGACCTCATTGCCGCACAGCAGCACCGCACCTTCTGCCACCGCCGTGTCGACCTTGGCCCGGGTGGCGGCCGCGGCCTGCGGGGTGATCATGGGGCCGACGTCGGTGCGCTCGTCGAGCGGGTCGCCGACGCGCAGCCGCCTGGTGCGGGCGACGAAGGCGTCGCGGAAGCGCTCGTAGACCTCGGCCGCGATGAGGATCCGCTGGGTGCCGATGCAGTTCTGGCCGGCGGCCCAGAACGCGCCGGAGACGCAGGAGGCCACGGCCTCG
>NZ_LGEA01000144.1 GCF_001280065.1 Streptomyces sp. NRRL B-1140 | reverse complement strand
GATGGTACTGCAGGGGGGACCCTGTGGGAGAGTAGGACGCCGCCGAACAATTTTTGGGAAAACCCCCGCATCTTCGGATGCGGGGGTTTTCTGCGTTTCCAGGATCTTTACGACGGCTGAACCAGCTTTGTGTCGTACGCCAGGATGACCGCCTGAATGCGATCGCGGGAACCGGTTTTCGCGAGAATGCGGCCCACGTGGGTCTTCACCGTCGACTCGGCGAGGTGCAGGCGCGTGGCTATCTCCGTGTTCGTCCAGCCCTGGCCGATGACCGTGAGGATCTCTCGTTCGCGGTCGGTGAGGGACGCGAGGCGGGCGTCCTCCTGCGGACCGGCCTCCGTGCCGGGGCCGGCCGGGAGGTGATGGACGTAGGCGTCCAGGAGGCGGCGGGTCAGGCTCGGGGCGACGACCGCTTCGCCGGTGGCCACCGCGCGGATGCCGGCGAGGAGTTCCTCGGGCTGGGCGTCCTTGACGAGGAAGCCGGACGCGCCTGCGCGGAGGCCGGCGTAGGCGTACTCGTCGAGGTCGAAGGTGGTGACGATCAGGATGCGGGTGCGGTCGCCGGCGGCGGTGATGCGGCGGGTGGCCTCGATGCCGTCGAGACCGGGCATGCGGATGTCCATCAGGACGACATCGGGGCGGAGCTCGGACGCCAGGCGGACCGCGTCGCTGCCGTTCGGTGCCTCGCCCACGACCGTCATGTCGTCCTGGCTCTCCAGCAGCATGCGGGAGCCGAAACGCTGAAGAGGCTGGTCGTCGGCGATCAGGACCGTGGTCACTGCGGGGATTCCTCCGGAAGGTGTATGCGGACGCGCCAGCCCTGCTCGGGGTGGGGGCGGGGGCCGGCCTCAAGTGTGCCGCCGTACAGGGCCGTTCGCTCGCGCATTCCCGGAAGTCCCCGGCCCCCGGCGTCGGCACGGAGCGCGTCGCCGGAACGACCGTGGCCCGTGTCCGTGATCGTCACGGTGACGGAGGCCTTCTCCTCGTAGAAGAGCTCTATCGCCGCGGTCGTGTCGGGGCCGCCGTGCTTGAGGGTGTTGGTCAGAGCTTCCTGGATGACGCGGTAGACGGTGAGCTGGCGGCCCGGGGGGAGGTCGGGGACGCCGTGGGTGGTGGTGCTGACGGGGAGGCCCGCGGAGCGTACGCCGTCGAGGAGCCGGTCGAGGTCGGTGAGGCCGGGCTGAGGGGTCAGGTCGGGCCGGCTCGCCTCGTCCTCGCGCAGGACGTCGAGGAGACGGCGGAGTTCGGTCAGCGCCTGCCTGCTGGTGGTCGCGATGGCGTCGAGGGCCTGGCCGGCGCGTTCGGGGGACTTGGCGGCCGCGTATCGGCCGCCGTCGGCGAGGCCGGTGATGACGGAGAGGTTGTGGCCGATGATGTCGTGCATCTCGCGGGCGATGCGGGCACGTTCGGCGGCCGTGGCGAGCTGGGCCTGCTGGTCGCGTTCGGTCTCCAGGCGGCGGGCCCGGTCCTCCAGTGCCTCGGTGTAGTTGCGGCGGGTGCGGACCGTGACGCCGATGAGAACGGCCACCGTGACGGACATCAGGTGGGAGCCGATCTGCTGGTCCCAGGTGCCCTCCCCGTGACGGGTGGCCGACACCAGCACCGGGGGGAGCACGAGGGCCGCCGCCCACCACAGGTCACGCAGGGGGCGGCGCAGGGCGAGGTGGTAGACGAGCACCAGCTGGAGCAGGGCCGCCTGGAGGGCGGCGCCGGTCCAGGCGTTGGCGACGGCGAAGGGGGCCATGGCGACCAGGGCGGCGGTGGGGTGGGTGCGCCGCCACAACAGAGGGACCGAGAGGCCGAGGCTCATGGTCAGGAGCAGCCAGCCGGGGACGTCGACGCTGTGGGCGTTGTGACGCCAGCCGCCTCCGGCGTAGTCGATCAGGGCGGCTGTCACCCAGAAGCCGGTGAAGTGCAGGTCCCACGGCAGCGGGTGGCGTCGGTCGAAGGCGCGTACCCGGCGGGTGAGGCGGTGGGCGTATTCGGTGAGGGGCTCCGGCGCCCGGTCTTCCGTCACGCGCTCCATGGTGAGGGGTCCGGTGCCGGGCGTCACACGTCTCGGCGGCGCAGGACCACCGCGGCGAGCGCCAGGACGGCCGCCGTCCACAGGGTCATGGCCAGGAGGGCGGCGCCGGGCGTCGCCGTGCCGGGCATCGGCTGGGCGGTGGTGAGGGCCTCCAGGGCCTTGCCGGGGAAGTAGCGGACGGCGTCCTCGGTGAACGTGTACGGGAGCATGGCCAGGATCTCCGGGAGGATCATGACGATGCCGATGAAGGCGCCGATGGCCGTCGGGACCGAGCGGAGCACGGCGCCGATCCCGAGGGCGAGGACGGCGAGGAGGGTGAGGCCGGCCGCGTTGCCCGCGAGAGCGCGCAGGACGCCGGGGTCGCCGAAGGAGGCCGCCAGGTCGGTACCGGAGAGGAAGATCTGGGCCAGGGGGAAGGTGAGGAGGTTCGTCGCCAGGGTGAGGGGGAGGGTGACCGCGGCCAGGACGGCGGCCTTGGACCACAGGACGGGCAGGCGGCGCGGGACGGCCGTCATGGTGGCGCGGATCTGGCCGGTGGAGTACTCGCCGGCGGTGGCCAGGATGCCCAGGACGCCGAGGTTGATCGTGGCGAACTGGGTGCCGAGGAGGACGAACATGACGGTGTCCATGCCGCCTTCGCCGGACCCGTCGTAGGCGGCGCCCAGGCCCGCGCCCATGGCCGCGGTGAGGACGCTGGTGACGACGAGGGTGATCCAGGTGGAGCGCAGGGTCCAGAACTTGTGCCATTCGGAGCGCAGGACGCGCGCCGGGGTCACGCGGTAGGGAAGGGTCGCCGTGGTCATGCTGCCGCTCCTTGCAGAGTCGCCGGGTATTCGACCGCGTCGCGGGTGAGGTCCATGAAGGCCTCTTCCAGGGAGGCGGTGCCAGGGGTCAGTTCGTACAGGGGGATGCCGTGGGCCGCCGCGGTGCGGCCGATGTGTTCGGCGTTCGTGCCGCGGACCCGCAGGGCGCCGGGGGTGTCGGTGGTGATGTCGACGCCGGGTGCGGTGAGAAGGCGTGCGAGGGCGGTGGCGTCCGGGGTGACGACCTTGGTGGCGCCCGCGCCGGAATCGCGTACGAAGTCCGTGACCGTGGTGTCGGCGAGGAGGCGGCCGCGGCCGATGATGACCAGGTGTTCGGCGGTGAGGGCCATCTCGCTCATCAGGTGGGAGGAGACGAGGACGGTGCGGCCCTCGGCGGCGAGGGATTTGAGGAGATTGCGGATCCACAGGACGCCCTCGGGGTCCAGGCCGTTGACCGGTTCGTCGAGGATGAGGGTGGCCGGGTCGCCGAGGAGGGCGGCGGCGATGCCGAGACGTTGCCCCATGCCGAGGGAGAAGCCCTTGACGCGGCGGTGGGCGACGTCGGTCAGGCCGGTGAGGTCGAGGACCTGTTCGACCCGGCTGCGGGGGATGCCGTGGGTGTGGGCGAGGGCGCACAGGTGGTGGTAGGCGGTGCGGCCGGGGTGGACGGAGCGGGCCTCCAGCAGGGCGCCGACCTCGGTGAGGGGCGCGGGGTGCGCGGCGTAGGAGCGGCCGGCCACGGTGGCGCGGCCGCGGGTGGGGGCGTCGAGGCCGAGGAGCATGCGCATGGTCGTGGACTTGCCGGCGCCGTTCGGGCCGAGGAAGCCGGTGACGGTGCCGGGGCGGACGGTGAAGGAGAGGTCCGTGACGACCGTCCGGTCGCCGTAGCGTTTGGTGAGTTCGTGTGCCGTCAGCATGCTTCGATGCTCGTGCCCGCCGGGGGCGTGGGCGTCGGACCGGCGGCGTAATCGGGGTGAGGGGTGTCGTACCCGGGTACTACCGTGGCCCGCATGAGCTATGTGATCCGGTCCGTCCGTGCTGACGAGTGGCCTGCGGCGAAGGAGCTGCGGCTCGTGGCGTTGCGGGACCCGGTGGCGCACCTGGCCTTCCTGGAGACGTACGAGGAGGCCGTGGCCCGGCCGGACTCGTTCTGGCAGGAGCGGACCGAGGGGGCCGCGCAGGGGGCGGACGGGGCGCAGCAGATCATCGCCGAGGGGCCGGACGGGCGGTGGGTGGCGACGCTGACCGTGCTCGTGGAGGAACCCGGGACGACCGACTGGGCCGGCTTTCCGGTGGAGCGGAAGCAGGGGCATGTGGTCGGCGTGTTCGTGCGGCCGGAGGAGCGCGGGAGCGGGCTGACCGAGGTGCTGTTCGACGCGGCCCTGGAGTGGTCGTGGGCTCAGGGGCTCGAGCGGGTGCGGCTCATCGTGCACGAGGAGAACGGGCGGGCGCAGCGGTTCTACCGGCGGGCCGGGTTCGTGCCGAGTGGGGTGACGGTGCCGTTGGGGGATGACGGGGAGCGGGAGCTGGAGTTCGTCCTAGAGCGGGAGTGACGGCGCCTAGACCGGCAGTTCGTCGTGCGGCCAGCGGGCGCGGCCCTGTTCGCGGGAGCGGAGCAGGGCCAGGGTCGGCATGCCCCGGTCCGCTCCGGTGGCCAGCAGCTCCGGGAGCTGGGGAAGCGGGGCCACGGCCGCGACATCGTCCAGGACGAGCGTCATTGGTGGGTCGAGGCGACCGGCCGATGACCGTTCGGCCATGTGCCGGCCGCGCTCGACCACGCTCGAGACGAGGGCCGTCAGGAAGGGCATGGCGCCCGGGCTGGTCCTGGGGTCCTCGATGGATTCCCCCACCACGTAAAGCGTGCCCCCTTCGTGGACGAAGGAATCCAAGGCGAGGGCATCATTTCGGTTGGGAGTGCAGGCTTCGCGGATGTTGATCGTGGAGAGGGCCGCGAGGGCACGGGTCGTCAGCTGCTGGGCCATGTCCCGGCGTTCGGGGTGGGCCGTGAGGGCGCCTTCGAGTTCGCCCGCGGAGCCGGGGGCCGCCTTGGGGTTGGTGCGGAGGATGCGTACGGCGTCCTGGAGCTGGGTGCCCTGGGACCAGCGGTGGACGTGGCGGATGGTGCGGCCGTCGATCGCTGCGGCGTGCAGGTAGCTCCGCAGGAGGGTGGCGGCCGTGTCGCTGAGGGCCTGGTCGAGTTTGGCCGTGGGGCGGACGGGGGTGAGGAGGGCGGTGGCCCGTTCGGTGGCCGTCGCCTTGTCCTCGCAGCCGGCTGTGGGGGACCAGT
Source organism: Streptomyces sp. NRRL B-1140 (assembly GCF_001280065.1). GTDB lineage: Bacteria > Actinomycetota > Actinomycetes > Streptomycetales > Streptomycetaceae > Streptomyces. The sequence goes on along the minus strand of NZ_LGEA01000144.1, from coordinate 342 downwards.
GGAGGCGGGACGGGGTGTCGCAGAGGTGGGTGGGGTCGTAGAGGTGGGTGGGGCCCAGTTTGGCTCTGGCGTCTTTCGTCTCCTGCCAGAGGGCGGGGTTCGAGGTGACGACGAGGGCGGGGCCCTCCGCGTCCCGTACCGCCTGGGTCGCGGTCGTCTGGCGGGTTTCCCTCGGGGCTACGAGGATTCTTTCCCACCCGCCGACCCGTTCCTGGGCGAACAGAGTGGCCGGGGTCGTGGGTGCGGCCGCCGGGGACGGGGCCGGTGGTGCTGTCGGCTCCGGGGGGTGCGTGGGCCCGGGGGCGGCGAAAGCCCCCGGTGTCACCCCGCCCCCCCCCCTCC
>NZ_LGEA01000143.1 GCF_001280065.1 Streptomyces sp. NRRL B-1140 | reverse complement strand
GCCGTGCAGGGACTGGCCGCGGTGCTGGGCGGGACGCAGTCCCTGCACACCAACTCCTTCGACGAGGCCATCGCCCTGCCCACCGACAAGTCCGCCCGACTGGCGCTCCGTACCCAGCAGGTGCTGGCGTACGAGACGGACGTCACCGCGACGGTCGACCCCTTCGCCGGCTCCTACGTCGTCGAGAGGATGACCGACGACGTCGAGGCGGCGGTGGTCGAGCTGATGCGCAAGGTCGAGGACCTCGGGGGCGCGGTCTCCGCGATCGAGCACGGCTTCCAGAAGAACGAGATCGAGCGCAACGCCTACCGCATCGCCCAGGAGACCGACTCCGGGGAGCGCGTCGTCGTGGGCGTCAACCGCTTCCAGCTCGACGCGGAGGAACCGTACGAGCCGCTGCGTGTCGACCCCGCCATCGAGGCCCGGCAGGCCGAACGCCTGGCGACCTTGCGCGCGGAGCGCGACCAGCCGGCCGTCGACGCGGCCCTGAACGACCTCAGGAAGGCGGCCGAGGGCACGGACAACGTCCTCTACCCGATGCGCGAGGCCCTCAGGGCCCGCGCCACGGTGGGCGAGGTGTGCGACGCCCTCCGCGCGGTGTGGGGGACGTACGTGCCGGCGGACGCCTTCTGACGGCAGGGAACGGACGCCGGACACACGAAGGTGCCCCACCGGGAAACCGGTGGGGCACCTTCGCGTGATCCGTCACCCGGTGTGACCCTTTCGGGGACCGGTTCAGCGGCCCGATCGTCCGAGCTGGTCGTCGATGAAGGCGAACAGCTCGTCCGTGGAGGCGTCCTCCAGTTGTTCGGCCTGCTCGGCCAGGCCCGAGCCGTCGTCACCGGCCTCGGACCACTTCGACAGCAGCGTCCGCAGCCGCGTGGTGATGACCAGCCGGTCCCCGGGTGCGTACGCGGACGTCAGCAACGTGGCCTCCAGGTGCTCCAGTTCACCCAGGAGCGAGTCGGCCGCGCTCGGTTCCTCCGGCACCAGCTCGGCGAGGACGAACTCACCGAGGGCGGCGGCGGTCGGGTGGTCGAACACGGCGCTCGCGGGCAGCCTCCGTCCGGTCACCGCGGTGAGCCGGTTGCGCAGTTCCACGGACATCAGGGAGTCGAAGCCCAGGGTCAGGAACGGGACGTCCGCCTTGAGCCGCCCCGGGTCACCCTGCCCCAGCACCGCGGCGACCTCGGCCAGGACGATCTCCCGGACGTGGGCGCGCCGTTCGTCCTCGGAGAGGCCGGCCAGCCGCCCGGCGAGCGCCTCCGGACGGTCGGTGCGGGCCGCGCTCCTGACCGGTGTGCCCACCAGGGCTCGCAGGGACGGCGGCACGGACCCGCTCTCGCGGATCGTCGCCGGGTCGAGCGCCGCGGCGACCGCCGAGGGGGGTCCGGCGACCGCGGCGTCGAACAGCGCGAGCGCTTCGGCCCTCTCCAGCAGACGGTAGCCGCGCACGGCGAGCCGGTGGCGGCCGGTCTCGTCGATCCCCGCGGCCCGCCCCGTCTCCTCCGCCCACAGGCCGAAGGACACGGCGGTCGCCGGCAGCCCCAGGGTGTGCCGGTGCGCGGCCAGCGCGTCCGCGAAGGCCCCGGCCGCCGTGGCGGGCCCGGTCCCGGCCCAGCCGAGGATGCCGTCCGCCGACGAGCACAGGACGAAGGCCGTCAGCTCGTGTCCCAGCTCCCGGGTCAGTTCGTGCAGGTGCCAGGCGGCGTCCGCCTGCGGCCGCAGCACGGCCGAGGTGTCCTGCGGTGTCAGGTCCGCGATCAGTCCGCCGTCGATGACGCCGGCGGCGTGGACCACCGCCGTCAGGGGGTGCTCGGCGGGTATGCCGGAGAGGAGTGTGGCCAGGAACCGCCGGTCGGCGACGTCCCCGGCGACGAGCGTCACCTCGGCGCCCAGGTCGGCCAGTTCACGGCGCAGGTCGTCCGCCCCGGGAGCGTCCGGGCCCCGGCGGCTCACCAGCAGCAGCCGCCGTACGCCGTGCCGGGCGGCCAGATGGCGGGCGAAGGCGCTGCCCAGCGTGCCGGTACCGCCCGTGATCAGCACGGTGCCGTCGGCGCCCCAGGGGCTCGGGGTGGTGTCCGGACGGGTGGCGGGACGCAGCCGGGGGGCGAGGATCCGCCCGTCGCGCACGACGAGGTCCGGCTCGTCGGCGCCGAGCGCCGAGGCCACCTCGTCGGGGGTGAGGGGACTGTCGGCCTCGATGTGCACGAGCCGTCCCGGCTGCTCGGCCGCCACCGACCTGACGAACCCCTGGACGGCCGCGCCCGGCAGTCCGCCCGCCGTGGTCACGACGAGGGTCGTCGCGGCCAGGGCCTCGTGGCCGAACCACTTCTGGACGACGTCCAGGACGGCGTCGACCGAGGCACGGGCGTCCACGGCAACGTCGTCGGCGGGGTCCGCCGGTGCCCCGAGGAGGACGGCGTCGTACTCCGCCCCCTCCTCGACGGCCTTCACCAGGTCGCCGAGATCGGTGTACGAGGGCCCGTGGAGGGCGGACGTGCCGCCGTCCATGCCGAGCACGGCGAGGCGCTGGGGTGCCTGGGCACCGGTGGTCACCGGCATCAGCTCGGTGGTGAAGAGGGCGTCGTGCGGCGGGCGGGCGCCGGCGAGTTCCGCCGCCGTGACCGGCCGCAGCCGCACGGAGTCGGCGCTGAGCACCGGTCCGCCCGCGGCGTCCCACACCTCGACGGAGAAGGATTCCGTTCCCTCCGCCGGGTCCGTGTCGTCGCCCGCGGGAGTGAGCCGCACCCGCAGCACGGTGGCACCGGTGGCGTGCAGCCGCACGCCACGCCACTCGGCCTCCAGCCGGGGCAGCTCTCCGTCCGACTGCCACGGGTGCAGGACCGCGTCGAGCAGAGCGGGGTGGATCCCGAACGAGGAGGTGTCCAGGCCGGCCTCGGCAGGCAGGGCGATCTCGGCGTACCGCTCGTCCTCCCGCCGCCAGGCGGCGGTCACGGTGCGGTAGGCCTGCCCGTGGCCGTAGCCCTGGCGGGCGAGCGCGTCGAGGGGTGAGCCGTCGAGCCGGGGGGCCGAGGGCGGCCAGTCCGGCGCGGGGGCGGCCGTGGTGCCGGCGGGGCCGAGCCGGCCCTCGGCGTGCAGGATCCACGGCTGCTCCGGCCCGTCCGGCCGGCCGTGCACCGTGACCGGGCGTACCACGCCGTCCTCCGCCTCCGCGGGGGCGCCGACCCTGACCTGGAGCCGCCAGGTGCCGCTGTCGGGCAGCACGAGGGGTTCCGCCAGGCTCAGCTCCCGCACGGATCCCGCCCCGGCCTCGTCACCCGCCCGGACGACCAGCTCGACCAGCGCCGAGGAGGGGACGACCACGGAGCCGAACAGCCTCCGTTCGCCCAGCCACGGCTGCCGTTCCGCGGACACGAGGCTGTTGAAGACCAGTTCCTCGCCGCCCGCCAGGCTCAGCGAGCTGCCCAGTAGGGGGTGCCCCGTGCCGTGGCCGCCCGTTCCGGCGCCGGCGTCGGGCTGTTCGGGCTCCAGCCAGTAGCGCCGGTGCTCGAAGGGGTACGTGGGCAGCGGCACGGTCCGGGCGGGCACCCCGTCCCGCGCGAACAGGTGCTCCCAGCCGACGTGCACGCCATGGACGTACAGCTCGGCCGCCGAGGCGGCGAAGCGGTCCGGGCCCCCTTGGTCCCGGCGGAGCGTTCCCACGGTGATCGCGTCGCCGTCCGCGTCGTCCAGGATGCCCTGGATGCCCATCACCAGCACCGGGTGCGGGCTGACCTCCACGAACGCGGCGGTGTCCGTGCCCGGCCCGGCGAGTGACCGGACGGTCTGCTCGAACAGCACCGGCTGCCGCAGGTTGGTGTACCAGTACTCGGCGTCGAGGAGAGAGGTGTCGATCCGCTCGCCGAGGACGGTGGAGTGGAACGCGATGGCCGAGGGCCGGGGCTCGATGTCCGCCAGCAGGTCCGGCAGCGTGTCGCGCAACTGCTCCACGTGCGGCGAATGCGAGGCGTAGTCCACCGGGATCCGGCGGGCCCGCACCTCCCGCCCGGCGCAGTCGGCGGTGAACTCCTCCAGCGCGGCCGCGTCACCGGCGACGACCACCGAGTCCGGGCCGTTGACGGCGGCGACGGTGATCCTCCCCTGCCAGGGGCGGATCAGCCGCTCGGTGTCCTCGGCGGTCAGGGACACGGACACCATGCCTCCCCCACCGGCGATGGCCCGGATCGCCCGGGACCGCAGGGCGACCACCTTCGCGGCGTCCTCCAGCGACAGGGCACCGGCCACGCAGGCGGCCGCGATCTCGCCCTGCGAGTGGCCCACGACGGCCGCCGGACGCACGCCCCAGGACTGCCAGAGCTCCGCCAGGGACACCATCACCGCGAACAGGACCGGCTGGACGACGTCGACGCGCTCCAGCGACGCCGCGTCCGGCGTCTGCCGCAGTACGGCCGGCAGGGACCAGTGGGTGTGGGGCTCCAGGGCCCGCGCGCACTCCTCGATCCTCCGGGCGAACACCGGTTCCGTGTCGAGCAGTTCGCGGGCCATCCCCGCCCACTGTGCTCCCTGGCCGGGGAAGACGAACACCGTGCGGTCGTTGTGCCGCCGCACACTGCCCTGCACCAGGCCGGGGGCGGGCCCGCCCTGGGCCAGTGCCTCCAGTCCGGCCCGGGGCACCTCGCCGTCCGCGGCCACCAGGACGGCCCGATGGTCGAACCGGGACCGGGTCACGGCCAGCGAGTACGCGGCGTCGCGGGCCCAGCGCGACGGGCCGGTGCCGGCGGGCGACTCCTCGCCTGCGAGGGCCAGCAGTCGTGCGGCCTGGTCACGGAGGGCCGTCTCGGTGCGGGCCGAGAGCAGCCAGGGGGTGACCGTGCCGAGCCCGTCGGTCCCGGGGGCGGCGCCGGCTCCACCGGTACCGGCTTGTGAGGGTTCCCCGGCCGGGGCCTGCTCGATGATCACATGGGCGTTGGTGCCGCTCACGCCGAAGGAGGAGACACCGGCCCGGCGCGGGTTGCCCGTCTCGGGCCAGGGGCAGGCCTCGGTGAGCAGTTCGACCGCGCCCGCGGACCAGTCGACGTGCGGCGTGGGCTCGTCGATGTGCAGGGTCCTGGGCAGGGTGCCGTGCTGGATCGCCTGGACCATCTTGATGACGCCGCCGGCTCCGGCGGCGGCCTGGGTGTGACCGATGTTCGACTTCAGCGAGCCGAGCCGGAGCGGGCGGTCCGCGGCACGCCCCTGGCCGTAGGTGGCGATGATCGCCTGCGCCTCGATCGGGTCGCCGAGCCGGGTGCCGGTGCCGTGCGCCTCGACGGCGTCGATGTCGGCGGGGTCGAGGCGGGCGTTGGCGAGGGCCTCGCGGATCACGCGTTGCTGGGAGGGCCCGTTGGGGGCGGTCAGTCCGTTGCTGGCGCCGTCCTGGTTCACCGCGGTGCCCCGGACGACCGCCAGGACGCGACGGCCGTTGCGGCACCCTCCGCCCAGCCCGTGCCGTCCGCGCCCGCGCCGAAGGCCTTGCAGCGGCCGTCCGGCGCCAGCCCGCCCTGCCGGGAGAACTCCACGAAGGTGCTGGGGGTGGCCATGACGGTGGCGCCGCCGGCCAGGGCGAGGTCGCATTCGCCGGTGCGCAGGGACTGCACGGCCAGGTGCATCGCGACGAGCGAGGAGGAGCAGGCGGTGTCGACGGTGACCGCCGGGCCCTCCAGGCCCAGGGTGTACGCCACCCGTCCGGTGGCCACGCTGCCCGCGTTGCCGTTGCCCACGTGGCCCTCGACCGCGCTCGGGACCCGGCCCAGCGGGGGCTGGTAGTCGTGGTACATCAGCCCGGCGAAGACACCGGTCCGGCTGCCCTTCATCGAGGTGGGGTCGATGGACGCGCGCTCGATCGCCTCCCAGGACGACTCCAGCAGCAGCCGCTGCTGCGGATCCATCGCCAGGGCCTCGCGCGGTGCGATGCCGAAGAACTCGGCGTCGAACTCCCCCGCCTCGTGCAGGAAGCCGCCGTGCCGGACGTAGGACGTGCCGCTCTTCGTCCGGTCGGGGTCGTAGAGGTTCTCGACGTCCCACCCCCGGTCGGTGGGGAAGGCGGTGACGGCGTCCTGGCCCTGGGCCACGAGGTTCCACAGCTCCTCCGGGGAGCTGACGCCACCGGGCAGCCGGCAGGCCATGCCCACGATGGCGATCGGCTCGTCGGCGAGCGCGGCCCCGGGCGGCGGCCCCGACCGCGACGTGGCCGTACCGGCCGGGTCCCCGGCGGTGCCCAGCAGTTCGGTGCGCAGGAACGCGCCGACCGCGGTGGGCGTCGGGTGGTCGAAGGTCAGCGTGGCGGGCAGGCGCAGGCCGGTGACGGTGTCGAGCCGGTTGCGGAGTTCCACCGCGATCAGGGAATCCATGCCGAGGTCGGAGAAGCTGCTGCGCGGGTCGACGGAACCGCGGGGTGCGCCGAGGGCGGTGGCCGCCTCCGAGAGCACCAGGGCGACGAGCAGCTCCGTCTGTTCCTCCGCGCCGTCGAGCGCCGCCAGCCGCTCCGCCAGCGCCGGTTCGGCCTGCGGCCGGTCCCGGGTCGCGGTGCGCCGGGCCGGCGGCCCCACGAGGCCGCGCAGCGGGGCCGCCACCCGCTCCGCGGAGGAGCGCAGGGTGGGGAGGTCGAACGGGGCGAGCACCAGGTACGGCGTGCCGAGCGCGAGGGCGGTGTCGAAGAGTGCCGTCCCCCGGGCGTCGGTGAGGGGGCGGACACCCGCGCGGGCCAGGCGGGAGCGGTCCGCCTCGCTGAGCCCCGAGATCATGCCGTTCGACCGTTCCCACAGTCCCCAGGCGAGTGAGGTGGCGGGCAGGCCCCGGGCATGGCGATGGGCGGCCAGGGCGTCGAGGAAGGTGTTGGCGGCGGCGTAGTTGGCCTGGCCGGCGTTGCCGATGATCCCGGCCACGGACGAGAACAGGACGAACGCCTCGAGGTCCAGGCCGCGTTCGACGGTGAGGTCGTGCAGGTGCCAGGCCGCGTCGGCCTTGGGCCGCAGGACGGCGCCGACGCGGTCGGGGGTGAGTGAGGCGAGGACGCCGTCGTCCAGGACACCGGCGGTGTGGACGATGCCGGTGAGGGGGTGCTCCGCGGGCACGGAGTCGAGCAGCCCGGCCAGGAAGGCCCGGTCGGCGACGTCACCGCCGACCAGGGTCACGTCGGCGCCGAGAGCGGCCAGTTCGGCGAGGAGCTCCGGCGCGCCGGGGGCGTCGACGCCCCGCCGGCTGGTGAGCAGCAGGTGGGTGACGCCGTGCTCGGTGACGAGGTGACGGGCGAAGAGCCCGGCCAGGGCTCCGGTGGCGCCGGTGACGAGCACGGTGCCCTCGGGGTTCCATCGCGGGGCGCCGGGGCCGTCGGGTGTCCCGGCGGGGGCGGCCTCGGTTCCAGTGGCCTCGACCCGGGCGAGTCGTGGCACGTACACCTCCTCGCCCCGGAGGGCGAGCTGGCTCTCACCGGCGGCTTCGGCCCGGGCGACCAGGGGTGCCAGGTCCGCGGGAGGGCCGTCGTCGGTGTCCACCAGCAGCAGCCGGCCCGGGTTCTCGGACTGGGCCGAGCGCAGCAGCCCCCACACCGTGGACAGGGCGAGGTCGGGGCGCTCGCCCTCGACGACCGCCAGGGCCCCCCGGGTGACGACGACCAGCGGCGCACCGGTCCCGTCTTCGTCCTCCAGGTGAGCGCGCAGTTGTTCCAGGGCCCGTGCGACGGTCGCGTGGACGGATGCCGGGAGGTCGTCGGCGTCCGTGCCGCCCTCGGTGGTGAGGGTGAGCGTTTCGAAGCCGGTGCCGATGGCGTCGTTTCCGGCGGTCGGGGGGTCGGCGGCCAGCGGCTCCCAGCCGAGGCCGAAGACGGCGTTGCGGCCGGGGGTGTCGACGGCCCCCAGCTGTTCGGCGGAGACGGGGCGGGTCCGCAGCGAGTCGAACGACACCACGAGGCGGCCGGCCGGGTCGGTGGCGGTCAGGGTCATCTCGTCGTCCGCGACGACGGTCAGGTGCACCCGGAGGCCGGTCGCTCCGGCGGCGTGCAGCCGCACCCCGCGCCAGGCGAACGGCAGCCGGTTCTGTCCCTCGGGGAGTTCTTCGCGCCCGGCGAGGGCGGAGAGGTGGAGGGCGGAGTCGAGCAGCGCGGGGTGCAGCCCGAAGCGCTCGGCGCTCTCCTGCTCGTCGGCCGGCAGCTCCACCTCCGCGTAGAACTCCTCCTGCCCGCGCCGCCATGCCGTGCGGACGCCCTGGAACACCGGCCCGTACTCCAGTCCCGCCGCGGCGAGCGCCGGGTACAGCTCGGTCAGGTCCACGGGGGTGGCATCGGCGGGCGGCCATGTGGTGGCCACCGGGCCGCTGTCGTCGTCCTCGGGGCGCAGGGTGCCGGCGGCGTGCCGGACCCAGGCGTCCGGGTCCGGCCCGTCCGGGCGCGAGTGCACGGCGACCTGGCGGTGCCCGCGCTCGTCCGGGGCGCCGACCGACACCTGTACCTGGACACCGCCCTGCGCGGGCAGCACCAGTGGTGCCTCGATGACCAGCTCGTCGAGCGCGCCGGTCCGGGCCTCGTCCCCGGCCCGGACCGCCAGCTCGACGAGTGCCGTGCCGGGCACCACGACGGAGCCCATCACGGTGTGGTCCACCAGCCAGGGGTGTGCCGTCCGGGAGAGCACTCCGGTGAGGATCACCTCGTCGGAGCCCGCGAGGTGGACGGCCGCGCCGAGCAGCGGGTGGTCGGCCGAGGCCAGCCCGAGGCGTCCGGGTGCGGCACCGCCGGCGGAGACCCTCTGCCAGTAACGCCGGTGCTGGAAGGGGTAGGTGGGCAGGGGAACGGTCGCGCGGGCGCCGGGGGTGAGTGCCCGCCAGTCGAGGGTGGCGCCGTGGGTGTGCAGCGCGGCCGCCGCCGTCAGGAGCGTGGTGGCCTGGGGCCGGTCCCGTTTGAGGGACGGCACGGCGGTGTGGTCGGGCAGCGTCTGCCGGGCCAGCGCGGTCAGGGTGGCGTCCGGCCCCAGCTCGACGAGCGTCAGACCGGCCCCCTCGTACTCCTCGCCGAGGTGCTCCAGCGCGTGGTGGAAGCGGACGGTGCGGCGGATGTGGTCGGTCCAGTAGGCGGGATCCGTCCACTCCACGGACACCGGGCCGC
>NZ_LGEA01000142.1 GCF_001280065.1 Streptomyces sp. NRRL B-1140 | reverse complement strand
CCTGGTCCGCTGGATCGGCACCGGCCGGCAGGAATCCCTGCTCTCCGTCGAGAACACCGTCGGCGTCGCCAACCCCGGAGGCGAAGCCGTATGACCACCGCCGCCGCTCAGCTCAGCGCGGCCACCGCTCAGCGGCACCTGCTGCTGCACATGACCGCCAACGGATCGCTCGGTGACCAGGGCGAAGACCTCCTCGTCGTCCAGCGGGGGGAGGGCCCGTACGTCGAGGCCGCGGACGGCAGGCGCTACATCGACGGCCTGTCGGGGCTGTACTGCTGCCAGCTCGGATACTCCTACGGCGCCGAGTTCGCCGAGGCAGCCGAACGGCAACTGCGCGAGTTGTGCTACAGCCCGCTGTGGACAGGGTCAGCGCATCCCTCGGCCATCGAACTCGCCGAGCGGCTGTCCCGGATCGCCCCTGTCGACATCGAGCACACCTTCTTCTCGAGCGGTGGAGCCGAAGCCGTCGAGACCGCCTGGAAGATAGCCCGCCGCTACCACGCCCTGCGCGGCGAACCGGGCCGTATCAAGGCGATCGCCCGGCGCGGCGCCTACCACGGCCTGACCATCGGCACCCTGTCGTTCAACGACGACCCCGGCCTCACCGAGCCGTACGGCCCGCCGGCGATCGACACCCGCTTCGTGTCCAACACCAACCGCTTCGGGCTCGCACCGGAGTTCGCGGACGACGAGGTGTACACGGCCTGGCTGCTCGCGGAGTTGGAGGCCGCGATCCTGACCGAGGGCCCCGAGACCATCGCGATGCTCATCGCCGAACCGGTACAGAACCGGGGCGGCTGCATCACCCCGCCCCAGGGCTACTGGCAGGGGCTGCGGGCGCTGGCCGACCGGTACGGCTTCCTGCTCGTCGCCGACGAGGTCATCACGGCCTTCGGTCGGATCGGCGAGTGGTTTGGCGGGGACCGCTACGGCGCCCGCCCGGACATGGTCACCGTCGCCAAGGGCATCACCGCCGGATACGCCCCCTTGGGCGCGACCCTGGTCGGTACCAAGGTCACCGAGGTCGTCAACCAGCCGGGCGCGGTCCTCAACCACGGCTACACCTTCGCCGGGCACCCGCTGAGCGCGGCCATCGCCCTGCGCAACCTGGAGATCATGGAGCGGGACCGCGTCCTGGACAACGTCCGTGGCCTACAGGGCGACCTGGCCAAGCGCATGGCGGCCCTCAAGGACCTGCCGATCGTCGGCGATGTGCGCGGCACCGGGTTCTTCTACTCCTGCGAACTCGTCGGCGACCTGGACGACGGCTCTTTCAGCGACAAGGCCCGGACCGCGCTGATCGGCGACCTGATCCCGCGTCGGCTGCGCGAGGCCGGTCTGCTGGCCCGCGTCTACAACCGCTCCGCGCCGCTGGTCCAGATCGCGCCCCCGCTGATCAGCGACCGTGCCCTCCTCGACCGCACCGCCGCGATCATCGCCGGCACGCTCGCCGAGGCGTCGTCCCGCATCTGATCCACGTATTGGGAAGGAACCACATGTACTCCATCGGTCCGCTGACCGTCGCCCCCGGCGAGCGTGCCCACGGCCTCATCCCCGTCGGCACCAGCAGCTACGGCGTGGAGCTCGGCATTCCGCTGATCGTCGTCAACGGCGTCCAGGAGGGCCCGGTCCTGTGTGTGGACGCGGGCGTGCACGGCGACGAGTACGACGGCCAGGAGGCCATCCGCCGTGTGCTCGCCGAGATCGACCCGGCCACGCTGCGCGGAACCGTCGTCGGCATCCCGTGCCTGAACACCCCGGCCTTCGAGGCGGCCGCCCGCGCCAGCGGCATCGACCATCTCAACCTCAACCGGATCTTCCCGGGCGACGCCGAGGGCTCGTACTCGCAGCGTCTGGCCGCGACCTTCGTCGAGCAGGTCGTGCCGGCCGTCGACGCCGTGGTCGACCTGCACACCGGCGGCGCCTACGGCGAGATCGCCCCCCTCGTCATCCTCCAGGGCGGCTACGAGAACCTGGCGACGGACCTGGCCCTGGCCGCCGGGCACGAGCTGGTCTGGAAGGGCGGCAAGTGGGGCGGCACGGTCCGTCACCCCGTCCTCGAGGCCGGCAAGCCCGCCATCACCATCGAGTGCGGCGGCGCCACCTACCGCGAGACCAACGTCGAGCACCACATGCACTCGATCCGCAACATCCTGCGCAGCCTCGGCATGACCGACGGCGAGGCAGAGCTTCGGGACACCTACACGACGGTCTCCGGCACCTTCGCCCGCTCCGCCTCCGGCGGCTTCTTCGTCGCCCGCGCCGAGCCGGGGGAGACCTGCAAGGAAGGCGACCTGATCGCCACCATCACCGACCACTACGGCAACAAGCTGGAAGAAGTCACCGCGCCGCAGGACGGCATCGTGCTCTGGGTCCGCCGGATCCGCACGGTCCGTCCGGGCGACGAGGTCGTCATCTTCGGTGAGGTGCTGGGGGAGATCCAGCCATGAGTGACGAACTGCAGCCGACCGAGCTGCTGATAGACGGCAAGCACGTCCCCGCGGCCGACGGACGCTCCTTCACCGTCCTCGACCCGTCGAACGACACGGCCATCGCCCAGGTGGCGCTGGCAGGCAAGGCGGACGTGGACCAGGCGGTGGCCGCCGCGCGCGCGGCCTTCACCGCTCCTGAATGGGCGCGGATGCGCGCCGCCGACCGGGGGCGCATCCTGCACCGGATCGCGGAGGCCATCCGCGACCAGGGCGAACGTCTGGCCCGCCTGGAGAGCCAGGACGTCGGCAAGCCGCTGCGCCAGGCGAGGGCGGACGTCGAAGCGGCCGCCCGCTACTTCGAGTTCTACGCGGGCGTCGCCGACAAGCTCGGCGGCTCGACGATCCCGCTCGGCCCCGGCCTGCTCGACTACACCGTCCGCGAGCCGATCGGCGTCTCCGGCCACATCATCCCGTTCAACTACCCCCTCCAGAACACCGCGAGGGGCTCCGCCCCGGCGCTGGCCGCCGGCTGCACGGTGGTCCTCAAGCCGTCCCCCGAGGCGCCGCTGACCCCGCTGGAGATCGGCAGGATCGCCCTGGAGTGCGGTCTCCCGCCGGGCGTTCTGAACGTCGTCCCCGGCGACGGCGAGACCGGCGCGGCCCTCGCCGGGCACCCGGACATCGACCAGGTCACCTTCACCGGCTCGGTGCCGACCGGCATCAAGGTCGCCCAGGCGGCCGCGGCCAACGTCGTGCCCTCCGTCACCGAACTGGGTGGCAAGTCCCCGGTCGTCGTCTTCGCCGACGCCGACTTCGACACGGCGCTCGGCGCCGTCGCCGCCTCCGCGTTCGGCAACGCCGGGCAGACCTGCTCCGCCGGCACGCGGCTGCTGCTCCAGCGCGGCGCCGAGGAATTCCTGGACAAGCTCGTCGCGCACGCCTCCTCCCTCAGCATCGGCCCCGGTCTCAGTGACCCCGACGTCGGCCCCCTCGTCGCCGCACGGCAGCGGGACCGGGTCCTCGGCTACCTGGAACTGGCCCGCGAGGAAGGCGCCGTGGCACGGGCCGGCGGAGGCGCCCCCGCCGACCCCGAACTGGCCGACGGCTACTACGTGCAGCCCACGGTCCTCACCGGACTGGACAACCAGGCCCGTTGTGCCCGCGAGGAGATCTTCGGCCCCGTCGTCACGGTCATCGAGTTCGACGACGCCGACGAGGCACTGGAGATCGCCAACGACAGCCCGTACGGCCTGGCCTCGTACGTGTGGACCCGCGACATCGACAAGGCGATGCGGATGGCCGAGGGCATCCGGGCCGGCCAGGTCTACGTCAACGCCACCGGCATCGGCACCGGCGTCGAGCTCCCCTTCGGCGGCTACAAGCACAGTGGCTGGGGCCGGGAGAAGGGCCTCGAAGGCCTGGCCAGCTACCTGCAGACCAAGAACGTCTGCATAGGTTTCGGGAACCGGTCATGAGATACCGCTCGCTCGGAGAGCGCGGACCCACCGTCTCGGTGGTCGGCGTGGGCGGCAACAACTTCGGCGCCCGCCTCGACGAGGACGGCACGAAGGCCGTCGTCCACGCCGCTCTGGACGCCGGGATCACCCTGTTCGACACGGCCGACATGTACGGCGGGTCCGGCGAACGGGGCGGTTCCCGCGGCGACGGTGAACGGCTCCTCGGCGCCGCGCTCAAGGGCAGCCGTGACCACGTGGTGCTGGCCACCAAGTTCGGCATGGAGATGAGCCGGGAGGCCGACCTGTACGGTCCGCGTGGCTCCCGCGCCTACATGCGGTACGCGGTGGAGGCGTCACTGCGCCGGCTCGGCACCGACCGGATCGACCTGTACCAGTACCACGAACCGGACGGCGTCACGCCGCTGGAGGAGACGGTCGCCGCGCTCCAGGAGCTGGTCCACGAGGGCAAGATCCGGTACATCGGTTGCTCCAACCTCCCGGCCGAGCAGCTCACGGACGCCTTCGTGTCCACCCAGGACCGCTACCACCTGCTCGACCGCGGCGTGGAGCAGGACCTGATCCCGGCCTGCCTGCGCCACGGCGTCGGCCTGCTGCCGTACTACCCGCTGGCCAACGGCCTGCTCAGCGGCAAGTACCGGCGTGGTGAGGAGCCCCCGCCCGGCAGCCGGCTGTCCTGGCGGCAGGGCTGGCTCACCGACGCGGCCCTCGACAAGGTCGAGGCGCTCACCGCGTACGGCGCCGAGCGCGGCCTGACCCTCCTCCAGGTGGCGGTCGGCGCACTGGCGGCCCTGCCGGCCGTCGGCTCCGTCATCTGCGGAGCCATGACCCCGCACCAGGTCACCGCCAACGCGGCGGCGGCCGACTGGACACCGAGCCCGGCCGACCTGGCCGCACTCGACGCGATCGTCACCCCCGGCGAACGCGTCGTCTGAAGCCCCACCCTTTACGAACACCGCGAGAGACCAAGGCTGGACACCATGCGAGAAATCGTCACTTTCGACGCCTACGCCACCCTGATCAACTTCGAGCTCGGCCCCACCACCCTGAAGGTCCTGGAGGACCGGCTCGACCTGGACAACCTGGATGTCGACGAGTTCCTCGACGACTTCCGCGTCATGCGCTTCCAGGCCGTGCTGGAGGCCTACCGTCCCTACCACGAGGTCCTGCACTCCAGCCTGCGCAACGCCATGCGCCTGCACGGCCTGGAGTACCGCGAGACCGACGGCGAGGCGCTCGTGGACGCCGTCCCCACCTTCGGCCCCTGGCCGGAGGTCCCGGAGGCCCTGCGGCAGCTGAAGACCAAGTACGAGATCGCCATCATCTCCAACACCGACGACAACCTGATCGCGCGGAACGTCGAGAACATCGGCGTCGAGTTCGACTACGTCATCACCGCCCAGCAGGCCGGCGCCTACAAGCCGGACCGCCAGGCCTTCAAGCACGCCTTCCGAACCATGGGTGTCGAGTCGTCGCAGGTCATCCATGTCGCCCAGGGCTGGGAGTACGACCACATCCCGACCCGCGACCTCGGCCTGAAGCGCCGGGTGTGGATCAACCGCTACGGCCGCAAGGGCAGCGCCGACTACCAGCCGTACGACGAGCTGCCCGACCTGTCGGGCCTGCCGAAGCTGCTCGGCTGCTGACAGCGGCTCACCGGCGAAACAGACCGAGAAGACAGAGGACGCACGCCATGAAGCAGATCCCCTACTGGATGGACACAGCCCCCGCCCTGCCCGACCGTTCCGGGAAGGACCTGCCCGACGAGGCGGATGTGGTGGTGATCGGCGGCGGCCTCACCGGCCTGTCCACCGCCTACCACGCCGCCCGCAAGGGTGCCCGGGTCGTCCTCGTCGAGAAGGACCAGGTCGGTTCGGGCGCCTCCGGGCGCAACGGCAGCCACTGCAACCCCGGCATCACCATCAGCCCGGCCCAGGCCCGCAAGCGCTACGGGCAGGAGCGTGCTCGCGAGCTCTATGACGCGTTCCGCGTCGCTGTGGACCTCGTCGAGGAGATCGCGGTCAGAGAGAAGATCGACTGCGACTTCCACCGTGCCGGGCGCCTCGGCTTGGTCTGCAAGCCCCAGCACCTCGAGGGCATGCACGCCAAGCAGCGCGACCTGGCCGAGAACTTCGGCCACGAGACGGTCGTCCTGAGCAAGAGCGAGCTGCGCGCCGAGCTGGGGTCGGACCACTACCACGGCGCCCTGCTCGACCCGCTCGGCGCAGCCCTGCACGTGGGCAAGTTCGTCGTCGGCCTGGCAGACGCCGCCGAGCGTGCCGGTGCCGACATCCACGAGCGCAACGCCGCCACCGGCCTCACCCGCCTCCCTGGCGGCGGCTTCGTGGTGGAGACCCTGCACGGCACCATCCGTGCCAAGCAGGTCATGGCGGCGACGGATGCCTACACCGACCAGTCGATGCCGTGGTTCCGCAAGCGGCTGATCAACGTCGGCAGCTTCATCATCGTCACCGAGCCGCTGGGGGAGGCGCGCGCCAAGGAGCTCATCCCCAACGGCCGTCTGCTGGTCGCTCACAAGAACGTCGGCAACTACATCCGTCTCACCCCCGACAACCGCCTCGCCTTCGGCGGCCGGGCCCGCTTCGCCCCCTCCAACCCGGCGTCCGACGTCAAGAGCGGTGACATCCTCAAGCGGGAGATGACGGAGATCTTCCCGCAGCTGGCGGGGGTGCGCATCGACTACGTGTGGGGCGGCATGGTCGGCTTTTCCTGGGACCGTATCCCTCACGCGGGTGACGTCAACGGCCTGTACTACTCCATGGGTTACTGCGGCCACGGCGTCCAGATGGCCACCTACATGGGCCGCGCGGTCGCCGAGATGATGGACGGCAGGCCCGAGGCCAACCCGATGCGCGGCTTCGGCTTCCCGAAGGTGCCCGTCCCCTTCTACAACGGCACACCCTGGTTCCTGCCGTTCGGCGGCGCCTACTACAAGGCGAAGGACCGCCTGCTCTGAGCAGGTACCGACACCGGTGACACCACGGGGGCCTTCCACGCAGCGGCGCGGAAGGCCCCCACCATGCCTCCCGAAAGAGATCCCAGCCCATGACCGCCGTCACCCGCATCGAACACGATCTGCTCGGCGACCGTGAGATCCCCGCCG
Source organism: Streptomyces sp. NRRL B-1140 (assembly GCF_001280065.1). Classification (GTDB taxonomy): domain Bacteria; phylum Actinomycetota; class Actinomycetes; order Streptomycetales; family Streptomycetaceae; genus Streptomyces. The sequence goes on along the minus strand of NZ_LGEA01000142.1, from coordinate 143 downwards.
ATGCCTACTGGGGTGTGCACACCCTGCGCGCCTCGGAGAACTTTCCCATCACGGGCATGCCGATCTCCGCCTACCCGCATCTGATCGATGCCCTTGCCGCGGTGAAGGAGGCCGCTGCCCTGGCCAATGAGGAACTCGGCCTG
>NZ_LGEA01000141.1 GCF_001280065.1 Streptomyces sp. NRRL B-1140 | reverse complement strand
CGGGCCTCGCGACGGGCGGGGCGGCCGTGACCGATGGGGCACGCGCTCGTGGCGGGCTGGTCCTGGGGGGCGGTGCCGGCGCGGGCGTCCCGGCGCGAGCGGGCGTGATCCGCGGCGGCCGCGGCTCCGGTCCGGGCTGTGCGGACGAGGGGGTGGGGGTGGGGGAGGACGTGAGGGAGGACGTGGGCATGGGCTCACCCGGGCGCACCACCGACGGCGGCGGAGCGGAAGACGGGGGGTCGGCCTTCGCCTCTTCCTTCGGTTGCTCGTTGCCGGCCAGTGCCATCACCACCGCCGTCACCACACCCACGGCGACCACACCGGCCGCGATACCGGCCTTCAGCGGCGCGCCGACCCCCTCGGAGACCGCCGCACCACCCCCGCCACCGGCCGGACCGCCGCCGGTTGCGGCTGCCCCACCGGCCGGACCGCCCGTCGTCGCCGCCCCCGCCGCACCGGCGGCTCCGGCGCCCCCCGCGATGAGCGCCGCTGCCTTCGCGTAACCGGCGGCCCCGAACCAGCCGATGACGGCGACCGGCACGACCGCCGGGATGCCGCCGGCCACGTCCTCGATCTGCAGCGCAGCCAGCCGGCACTTCGCGCATGCGTCCAGGTGCTTGCGCAGTCCCCGCTCGGCGCGGGTGCGCAACCGGCCGCGGGCGTAGGTGCCGAGCTGGTCCGCGTAGCGTGCGCACTCCTCGTCACCGGTGAGCGTGGCGCTGACGTGGGCCTGGAGGTAGGCCTGCTTGAGCCCCTCGCGGGCCCGGCTGGCGAGGACGCGGGTGCCGTTGGCGTCCAGTCCGAACAGGGTGGCGACCTCGCTGGGGGACTCGTCCTCGACCTCGGTGTGCCACAGCACGGCCTGCCAGCGTTCTGGCAGCGACCGGAAGGCCCGCATGGCCATCGACTGCTCGGCCGCGTGCATCGCCCGGACATCCGCGCCCAGTTCGAGCGTGGCGTCGCCGGACACGTCGGGCCCGTGCGCGGACTGGGCGGCGAACACCGCGAAGTCGTCGACGAGCTGCTCGCGCCGTGCCGACCTCGTCCAGGAGGCGGCGACGCGCCGGACGGAGGTGAGCAGGTAGGCGCGTACGGCGTGGGTGGGGCCCGCGCCGCCGCGTACCGCCTGGAGCATGCGGGCGAAGACCTCGGCGGTCAGGTCCTCCGCGGTGTGCGCGTCACGGCAGCAGGTGCGGGCGTAGCGGCGCACGGCTTGCGCATGGCGCCGGTACAGCTCTTCGTACGCCGTGTCGTCGCCCGCGCGCATCCGGTCGATGAGGCCGGAGTCGGACGGCGGCACCTCGCGCGGCGGCAGGGCGCCGTCCTCGCGCCGGTCGCGCTGGGCCGGGACAGAGCCGTCGGCCGGGTGCCCGGTGGGCGGCACGCTCCCGCGCCCGCCCTGATGCGGCACCTTCGGCGGGACCGGACCGCCGGCCGTGGCGTCGCCGCCGCTGCCGCTCGACTCGTCCCGCCCGTCAGCACTCATCGCGGAAAGCCCCCGGCAGCCGCCCAACCCGTCCAGACCACCGGGTCAGCGTGCCATAGGGGCCCATGGTCGGAAGCCCGAAGTTCGGACCCTCACTCATCCGTGGGGATTTATCGCACGGCAGTACTGGCCATCACTCGTTCGGGGAAGGCGTTCCCTTTATCGCCTGCTTCGCTTCCGGGCCCGGACGCGTGCCGCCCGAGCCCCGAAGCTCCGCCCGACCCGGGGCCTGGTCGCCCCGGGTCTCAACGGCTCACGCCGGGCGCGAGCGCAGGCCCTCCAGCAGGATGTCCAGCAGCCGGGCCGACGCGGCCGCCTGCTGAGCGGCGTCCGGCAGCGAGGGCGCGGCCGTGGCGATCACCAGCAGCACGTCCGACACCGACACGTCCGCCCGCAGCTCACCGGCCGCACGCGCCCGGTCCACGAGCCGGCCCACGACCTCGAGCAGCGCCGTCGTCCCGGCGTCGTCCCCGGCCGCCACCGCCGGTACCGAAGCGACCGCGACGGGCTGGTCCGGCACCAGTCGCAGCTCCGTCCCGCCCGGCTGCGTCCGCTGCTGCGGCACCCGCGGACCACCGGCACCGTCCTCGACGGAGACCCGCAGCACCTGCGGCGGCAGCAGCCGCCCCGCGCCGGAGGCCACCGACGTCCGCAGGAAGCGCGACAGCGCCGACCACGGCTCGTCCTCCTGCCCGAGCGCCGCACGCGCCTGGTCGGTCAGCCGGGAGGTCTCCTCCTCGGCTATCCGCCGCACCAGGACGTCCTTGCTCGGGAACCGCCGGTACACCGTGCCCACGCCGACCCTCGCGCGCCGCGCCACGTCCTCCATCGGCGCGCCGTAGCCCAGCTCGCCGAAGACCTCGCGCGCCGCCCGCAGTACGTGCTCCAGATTGCGCTGTGCGTCCACACGCAGCGGCGTCGTCCGCGACGCGTCGCGTCCGCTGCCCGCCGCCGCGCTCATCGTCATACCGCCCGCCGCCCCTGTGGACGCGGGCGACCAATGAGAGTCCTGAACATGCATGAGTATTCCCCCGGTAATGACGTCTCCCCCCGGAGACTCCCCGCCATACGATGCCGGGACGCGGGAACCGGCCCGTCCCGCGGCCCGCCCGTCGCGGACCCCGGTGAGCACATCCCCCTACACCCCGTCGACACACGAACATAGTTGAGAGGGAGTCAATTCAGAAGGGGCACGTTCCGCACGGAGCGCCCACCGATCGGAGTACGGGCCGCATACATCCCGAATGTACCCCCGTGCGCCCCCTGCACCACCTGCCCTGACCTGCGCGAATGCGCCGCAGGTGGCTAATCCGGCCAACTCCGCGCACTCTCCCGCTCCGGTCACACAATTCGTCGAGGCTGTGGACAAACGCAAGCGACAGGTGCGTCATGGGATGGTGAAGGAACGTGCGCGCATTCTCGTTGTCGGTGGCGGCTACGTCGGGATGTACACGGCCCTGCGCCTGCAGCGCAGACTGAAACGGGAGCTGGACCGGGACGAGGTGGAGATCACCGTCGTCACCCCCGACCCGTACATGACCTATCAGCCGTTCCTCCCCGAGGCCGCCGCGGGCGCCATCTCGCCCCGCCACGTCGTCGTACCGCTGCGCCGCGTCCTGGCCCGGTGCCGGGTGCTGATCGGCGAGGCCACCGCCGTCGACCACGCGAAACGCACCGCCACCGTCACCACCCTCGCCACCGAGGAGGAGGGCACGGGCGGACAGCGACTGTCCTACGACGAGCTGGTCCTCGCCCCCGGCTCCGTCTCGCGCACCCTGCCGATCCCCGGCCTCGCCGACCACGGCATCGGCTTCAAGACCGTCGAGGAGGCCATCGGCCTGCGCAACCACGTCATCGAGCAGATGGACATCGCCTCCTCCACCCGCGACCCCGCGATCCGCGACGCGGCCCTCACCTTCGTCTTCGTCGGCGGCGGCTTCGCGGGCGTGGAGGCGCTCGGTGAACTGGAGGACATGGCCCGCTACGCCGCGCGCTACTACCACAACGTCCAGCCCGAGGACATGAAATGGATCCTCGTCGAGGCCTCGGACCGCATCCTGCCCGAGGTCGGCGAGGAGATGGGCCGCTACACCGTCACCGAGCTGCGCCGCCGCAACATCGACGTCCGCCTCCACACCCGTCTGGAGTCCTGCGCCGACCGGGTCGCCGTCCTGAGCGACGGTGCCCGCTTCCCCACCCGGACGGTCGTCTGGACGGCCGGCGTGAAACCCCACCCGGTGCTCGCCGCCTCCGACCTGCCCCGCAACGGCCGCGGACGCCTGAAGTGCACGCCGGAACTGTCCGTCGACGGCTCCACGCACGCGTGGGCCGCCGGAGACGCCGCCGCCGTCCCCGACGTCACCGCTGAGGAACCGGGCCGTGAGTGCGCGCCCAACGCCCAGCACGCGGTCCGCCAGGCCAAGGTCCTCGCCGACAACATCGTGCACTCCCTGCGTGGCGAACCACTGGAGACGTACGCACACGCCTACGCCGGTTCGGTCGCCTCACTGGGCCTGCACAAGGGCGTCGCCCACGTCTACGGACGCAAGCTCAAGGGCTACCCCGCCTGGTTCATGCACCGCGCCTACCACCTCAGCCGCGTGCCCACCGTCAACCGCAAGGCACGCGTGCTGGCCGAATGGACCCTCGCCGGCCTGTTCAAACGGGAGATCGTCTCCCTGGGTTCACTCGAACACCCCCGGGCGGAGTTCGAACTCGCGGCCGGTGGAAAGCCTTCTCAAGACCCCGGGCACAACCCGAAGGGGTCGTCCTGACCGGACCCAGGAACTCCTGCGGCCGGCCCGGCGTCTGACGGATGTCGGTCCGGTCCGCGCCCTGCCAGACTGGTCCACCACCGCGGGCACGCCACCTCTCGCCCCGGTGCGGGCCCCCCGGGGCCCCGGCCGGTTCCGGTGCCGGCCGCCGACCACTACACGAGGCAAGGATTCGTGAACTTCACGCGCTGGAGCGCCCGGCTCCCCGGAACGCAGCGCCGCGCCGCAGCGCGGACCGAGCAGACGGCCTCCCCGGACCGGCGGGGGGAAGGCTCCGTGCCCGCCGCCCGCGCCGAACAACTGACCGACGAGGCGCCGTCCGTTCCCTCCGTCGACGAACTGCGGGTGCGTGAGGTCCTCGACCGCGCCCCGTCCCTCGTCGCCCTGGTCCACGGCCCCGACCACCGCATCGCCTACGTCAACGACGCCTATACGACCGCCTTCGGCGTCCGCCCCCTGGGCGAACGCGCCCGCGAGGCCCTCCCCGAGCTGGACGCCCTCGGCCTGTTCCCCCTACTGGACCAGGTCCAGCGCAGCGGCAGACCGCGCACGGTCAAGTCCCGCAAGGCCCCCGACGGCCGCTCCTACAGCTTCACGTGCACCCCGGTCGCCCAGGGCGACGGCGAGGGCGGCAGCGAGGGCCGCGGCGTCCTCGTCTTCGCCACGGACGTCACCGACCACGCCGAAGCCGCGGAGCGCCTGCGCGCCAGTGAACGCCGTCAGCGCGAAACGGCGGTCACCCTCCAGCGCTCACTGCTCCCCCAGGAACTGGAACAGCCGGACGACCTGCGCATCGCCGCCACCTACCACCCCGGCGGCACGGAAGCCGCGGTCGGCGGCGACTGGTACGACGTCATCACCCTGGGCGGCGGCCGCACGGCCCTGGTCATCGGCGACGTCATGGGCAGAGGCGTCCGCGCGGCCGCCGTCATGGGCCAGCTGCGCACGGCGGTCCGCGCCTACGCCCGCCTCGACCTCCCCCCGCACGAGGTCCTCCAGCTCCTGGACGGTCTGGCGGCCGAGATCGACGCCAACCAGATCGCCACGTGCGCGTACGCCATCCACGACCCGAACGAGGGCAAGCTGATCTACTCCTCGGCGGGACACCTCCCGATCCTCGTCCGCGACGAGAACGGCACGGTCCTGCGCGCCGAGGAACCCACCGGCCCCCCGCTCGGCACCGGCGGCTGGATGCACGCCTCGGGCTCGATCCCCCTCGCCCCCGGCTCCACGGCCGTCCTCTACACGGACGGCCTGGTCGAGCGGCGCGACGCGGACCTGGACGAGGGGATCGCCGCGCTGGAACGCGCCCTGGCCGGCGCCACGGGCACGCCCCAGGTCGTCTGCGACCGCCTGGTCCGCTCCGCGGGAGTGACCCCCGACCACGACGACGACGTGGCCGTCCTGGTCCTCCAGCACCCCGCCCGCACCGGAGCGGACGGTGAGCTCTTCCGCAACGCCGCCCTGGAACTCCTGGGCGGCGTGGAAGCGGCCCCCCGCGCGCGTGCCTTCGCCTCCGGGGTCCTGACCAGCTGGCGCTTCCCCGCGGACCTGCACGACCTGGGCGTCCTGGCCACCAGCGAACTGGTCGCCAACTCCCTGCAGCACGGCACCCCGCCGATGCGGCTGCGCCTGCGCCGCACGGACAGACGCCTGATCATCGAGGTCACCGACGGCGACGACCACCTCCCCAGACGCCGCCGAGCGGAACCGGGCGACGAATCGGGCCGCGGTATCGCCATCGTCGCCACGATCGCGTCGAACTGGGGCTGCCGCCGCACACCCGGCGGCGGCAAGGCGGTCTGGTGCGAGTTCGCCCTGCCGCGCACGCAGGTCACATAGAGGCGACGGCGATCAGGGGAGGGGATCAGACGTCCGCGGAGACGGGTGCCCCACCCCGCGCCACGACCCGGCTCTTCCCGAGCCACGGCTGATCCTGCACATCGGTCAGCTGCCGCCCGAGCCGCACGGCCAGGACGGTGATCCCCAGCGAGAACACCAGGAACGCCACGATGTACGGCGCGTGCAGCGAAGCCCCGAGCGGCCCGCCGACCGCCGGCCCGACGGCCAGCGCCAGCTGCTTGACCAGGGCGAACGCCGAGTTGTACTGCCCGGCCATCCCCTCCGGCGCGAGATCCGCGACCAGCGGGGCCACGGTCGGCGACAGCATCGCCTCACCCAGCCCGAACAGCGCGTACGTGGAGACGAACGCCGCCGTCGCCATCTCCTGGCTGCCGTGCCCGAGCCCCGCGTACCCGGCGACGACCCAGGCCACGGCCCAGATCAGCCCGACAGCGGCGATCACCCGCGACCGCCGGCGCCGCTCCACGAACCGCAGCACGGCGAACTGCGCGACGACGATCATCAGCGTGTTGGCGGCGAGCGCCGTCCCGAGCGCGGACGTCGATATCCCGGCCGCCTCGACCCCGTACGCGCTCAGCCCCGACTCGAACTGCCCGTAGCAGGCGAAGAACAGCACGAAGCCCAGCACACACAGCTGCACCATGGCCCGGTTGCCCAGCAGCTGCTTCCAGCTGCTCCGTCCGGCGGCCGGGGGCGCGTCCCCGATCCGCGGCGCGTGCGGCATCCGCACCGTCGTCATCACCACGACCAGCAGCAGGAACATCGCCGCCTCGATCGCGAAGAGCAGCGTGAAGGAGGCCGCACTCGTGGTGTCGACGAGGTGACCGCCGATGAGGCCACCGACACCGAGTCCGAGGTTCTGCAGGAAGAACTGCATGGCGAAGGCACGCGACCGCGTCTCCGCCGAGGAGCAGTCGACGATCATCGTCGCGAGCGCCGGCTGCATCACGGCCTGCCCGGCCCCCAGCAGGGAGGCCGAGACCAGCACGGCGGCCGCACTGCTCGCGATCCCCAGACTGAGGGCCCCCAGAGCGGCGGTGACCAGGGCGGCGAGCAGCACCGGCAGCGGGCCGCGCCGGACGATGGCCCGCCCGGCGAACGGCAGCACGACCAGCGCGGCCACAGCGAAGACGGCCAGTACGAGACCCGCCGTCATGGCCCCAAGACCTCGCACCTGCGCCACGTAGACGTACAGGTACGGGACCGTGAAGCCGAGCCCGAACGCGCTGAGTGCGTTACCCACGTGAATCCGGCGCATCGCTGCGCCCATCGCCCTGGTCACGTTCACCTCTCTCACAAGTTAGGAGTGAAGACTTCGAACCTAAAGTTCGAAGGTAAAGAGTACACATACAAGGACTTCAAGGCAAAGAGCAGCCGTGCCATACTGCGCCCATGGGCGACACCCCCGGCCCCAGCGAGCCGACCCTCGAAGAGCAGATCGCCGCGTATCAGCGCGAGTTCCAGGACCTCGACCCCCAGGTCGAGCAGATCGTCTCGGCCCTCTCCCGCCTGAACCGCCGCATGAACGTCGCCTACGGCCGTCAGACCTCGACGCTCGGCATCAGCAACACGGAGTGGGAGGTCCTCAAGGCCCTCGTCCTTTCCGGCGCTCCCTATCGTCTGGGCCCCAGCGACCTCGCCAAGCGTCTCGGCCTCACCCCGGCCGCGATGACCCACCGGATCGACCGCATGGTCGCCGAATCTCTGGTGACCCGTGAGCGAGACGAGTCGAACCGCGTACGAGTCATCGTGGAGCTGACATCCGAGGGGCGAGAGAAGTGGCTGGAGGCAATGCGCCTGGCGACGGTCTTCGAGGAGGACCTGCTCCAGGACCTGTCACCCGAGGAGCGCACGGCGCTGGGCGAAGTGCTCACACGCCTGCTGCGCCGGGTCGAGCACGCGCAGCCGGACGCCGGCGGACGCCTCACCGACCTGGACTGACGCCGGGGCGGAAAAGATCTTGACAGGGGTCGCTTGACACTCTCCTGGCAGATCCGTAGAGTTCTTCGGGTTGCCACGGAGCCGTAACGGTTCTTCCGCAACGCTTCCGTCGCATCAGCGGCATCCCAACCACCAGCTCGACACTCCCGACGGGGTTGATTTCGGCACGCCCGAATTCAATTCGAATTGGGACTCGACACCCTGATCGACTCCGAACGGCTTCGATTTGGGGATCGCCGAGAGGGCGCGCTAAGGTTAGGAACCTCGGAGCGGCCCAACAGCCGCAAAGACAAACCCCGCTGACCGGGGATCAGGCCCGAAAGGATCTGATAGAGTCGGAACCGCCGGAAAGGGAAACGCGAAAGCGGG
>NZ_LGEA01000140.1 GCF_001280065.1 Streptomyces sp. NRRL B-1140 | reverse complement strand
GCGGCCGGCGATCCGGTGGGCCATGGGCAGCCACAGGGTGACCAGTTCGTCCCGGACGGCCTCCCGCTCGGGTCCCTCCTCCAGCTCCGCCATCCGGGCGAAGAGGGCGGCGGTGTCGGGGGCGTCGTCGTGACGCCGCCGGGAAGCGGGGGTCGTCGTTTCGGGCGTGCCGGGACGATGGGTGGGCGTTTCGATGAGCATGCGGATTCGCTCCTGAACGGTGGTTTCAGGGACTGACCGCGGGAAGGACGCCGCCCGGATCGCCTGGAGGGGCCTCCGGGGCAGTCATACCGCTCCCGCTGGCGCGCCTCCGGTCCGAAGCACGAAACTGCGTCTGCCCTGCACCCGGGGGAACAAACTCCGCTTTGCAGTGCAATCTGTCGGGGGCCGTCTCACGGGCGTTCAGAACAGGGGCACGACTGCGGTGATGCACTTGCCCCCGGCAGGCAGGTCCGACACCCGTACGTCGCGGGCCAGCCGGCAGACGATGGGCCAGCCGTGGCCGCCGTGCCGGATGCGTCCGTGCGGGTCGGTGCGCGGCACGGTCACGGGCAGCGCGTCACTGCGGTCACTCACCGAGACGCGTACGCCGGGGTCGTCGACGTCCACCTGGAAGTCGGTGATACCGCCGCCGTGCAGGATGGCGTTGGTCGTCAGCTCCGAGGCGACGAGCAGTGCGTCGGACAGGGCGGCCCTGTCACACGGGGTGTGGGTGGCACGGCAGCGTTCGGCCACGGCCAGCTCCACCGCCCGGCGCGCCTCGGCGGGCTTGCACGGCCGGGCCCGGTGAGCGCCGGGCGGCTCGCCTACGGATTCGATCATGTGCTCCTCGCACATTCTGCAGCTCCCTGAAAGCACGGACGGATGAACGGGTCCGGACCGCGTTCCGGGGCCGCCCGCAGAGGTCTGCCCGGGCCCTCGGACCCGCTGTCCGCTCGACCTGCCGCGGCGTTCGGCGGTACGCACCGCGTGAGCGCCGCGGTCCTACTCTTCGGCTCACCTCTGACCGCACCTGCAAACCTCCGGTCGGGCCGGAGGGCCCGAAGACGCCTCGAACGGCCGGGGGGCGGGTGCCATCTCCGCGCGCTGGGCGGGTACGCGGTGTGCATGACCGATGTGGTGGATTCGGACGAGCTGTTGCGGCGCATCCGGCGTGCCAGGGAGTGCGCGGTGCAGGAGGAGCGGACGTGGCGGTCCAGGAGCGAGGCACTGGAAGCGACCGACCCGCAGGGGGCCCGGGACGCGGCCGTGCGGCGGATGTCCTACGAGGCGGTGCTGCGGGTGCTGGACGAGATCGTGACGCCGGGCAGGCACGGGCCGGAGAGCTGACCGGAGGACTCCTCTGGGCCGTCCGGGTGTGACCGGATTGCGGGAGCACACGCCGGGCACCCGGTGCGCATGACAGCCGACCACACGCGAGCACCGGTTCTGGAAGCCCTGGACGAGTACCGACGCAAGGGGAATCTGTCGTTCACACCGCCCGGGCACAAGCAGGCCCGCGGCGCGGACCCGGCGGTCCGGGAGGTTCTCGGTGACGCGGTGTTCCACGGGGACGTGCTGGCCTCGGGCGGGCTGGACGACCGGCTGACCCGTGGCCGGGTGCTGCAACGCGCGCAGGAGTTGATGGCCGACGCGGTGCACGCCGAGCACACGTTCTTCAGTACGTGCGGCAGCTCCTTGTCGGTGAAGGCCGCGATGCTGTCGGTCGCGGGGCCGCACGAGAAGCTGCTGGTGGGGCGGGACGCGCACAAGTCGGTGGTGGCGGGCCTGATCATCTCCGGTATCGAGCCGGTCTGGGTCGAGCCCCGCTGGGACGCCGAGCGGAACCTCGCCCATCCCCCGTCCGCCGAGGAGTTCGACCGGGCCTTCGACGCGCACCCGGACGCACGGGGCGCCCTGGTCACGAGTCCCACGCCGTACGGGGGCTGCGCGGACCTGCGGGCGATCGCCGACGTGTGTCACCGGCGCTCACGGCCGCTGATCGTCGACGAGGCGTGGGGCGCGCATCTGCCCTTCCATCCCGAGCTGCCGTCGTGGGCGATGGACGCGGGCGCGGACATCTGCGTGACCAGCATCCACAAGATGGGCAGCGGTCTGGAGCAGGGGTCGGTCTTCCACCTCCAGGGCGATCTGGTGCCGCCGGAGCTGCTGGGGATGCGCGCGGACCTGCTGGGCACCACCAGCCCGTCGGTGCTGATCTTCGCGGGTCTCGACGGGTGGCGGCGGCAGATGGCGCTGCACGGCGAGGAACTGATGGGCGGTGCGCTGCACCTGGCGGCCGAGGTCCGGGCCTCCATCGAGGAGATCGACGGCCTGCACGTCAACGGCCGGGACGACTTCTGCGGCCCGGGGCTGGCCGACGACCTCGATCCGCTGCCCGGCGTCATCGACCTCACGGAGCTCGGGATCACGGGTTTCCAGGCGGCGGACTGGCTGCGCGAGCACCGGCGGATCGACGCGCATCTGGTGGACCACCGCCGGATCGGCGCGCAGATCACCCACGGCGACGACCGGGAGACCACCGGGCAGTTGCTGGAGGCGCTGCGGGACCTGGCGCGGGCGGCGCCTGATCTGCCCAGGGCGCCGCGGGTGGAGGTGCCGTCCCCCGCGGAGCTGCGGATGGAGCAGGCGGTGCTGCCCCGGGACGCGTTCTTCGGTCCGGCCGAAGCCGTGCCGGTGTCCGAGGCGGCCGGTCGGGTCGCGGCCGAGATGATCACGCCGTATCCCCCCGGCATCCCCGCCGTCCTTCCCGGTGAGCGCCTGACGGAGCCGGTGCTGGCGTACTTGCGGACGGGACTGGAAGCGGGCATGCACCTGCCCGACCCCGAGGACCCGCAACTGAAGACGGTCCGGGTGCTCGCGCGGTGACCCCGAGCGTGAAACGGGTCACGCAACCCGGTCTTCGGGTGCGCACCCATCCCTCGAATGGTTTACGGTTCATGTATACGTGGTGACGGAGTCGACTCCTGGTCCTCCGTGCACCACCGCGTACGGCCCTGGCTGGTCCCCCCGTCCAGCCAGGGCTTTTTCATGCCCGGGCGGCCCGCCGGAAGAAGTGCCGTACGCCGAGGTGCCCACGGCCCCGGCAGCGGCTGAAATGGGCTTAAGGCTTGGCACACCACCGCAGTCGACCGCCCGGCGAGGAGTCCGCGTCATGACCAAAGCGATCAAACTCCTGACCGCCCTGCCCCCGCCGCAGCGGCAGCGCCTGATGACGCTCGCGCGGGAGGTGTCCTTCCCCGAGGACGCCCGGATTTTCGAGGCGGACGGCACGGCCGACCGCTTCTGGGTCATCCGCTCCGGCGCCGTCTCACTGGACCAGCAGGTGAACTCCCTGCAGCGGGTGACCGTGGCCAGCCTCGGCGCGGGCGACCTGCTCGGCTGGTCGTGGCTGTTTCCTCCGTACACCTGGGACTTCGGCGCGGTGGCGTTCAGCCCGGTGCGGGCCTACGAGTTCGACGCGGGGGCCGTGCTGGAGCTGTGCCGGGAGGACCCGGAGCTCGGGATGATGCTGGTGCGCAACGTGGCCGAGGTGCTCGCCCACCGTCTGGAGATGACCCGGGGCAAGCTGATGGAGCAGTACACGCTGCACCGGCGCGGAGCCCTCTGAGCCACCCGGGACCTCAGACCCGGTAGCGGCGCAGCGCCGGTACGGCGGTGGCCAGCACCAGCATCACCGCGACGACCAGCAGTCCGCCGCCCGCGACGGCGGTGCGGGGGCCGAAGGCCGATCCGGCGGTGCCGTGCAGCACGTCCGCCAGGCGCGGTCCGCCCGCCACGACGACCGTGAAGACGCCCTGCATGCGCCCGCGCATCTCGTCGGTGGCGGCGGACAGCAGGATCGCCCCGCGGAAGACCATGGAGACCATGTCGGCCACACCGGCCAGAGCGAGGAAGGCCACCGCGACCCAGAGGTTGCCGCTCAGTCCGAAACCCGTGACGGCCACGCCCCAGACGACCACCGCCCCGATGACCATCAGGCCGTGCCGCCGGGCCCGGGAGAAGGTGCCGGAGAACAGTCCGCCCAGCACCGCCCCGATGGGGATCGCCGCGAACAGCAGGCCCAGCGCGAGCCCTTCGCCGTACGGGGCATAGGTTTGGGAGGCGAGCTGCGGGAAGAGGGCGCGGGGCATGCCGAGGACCATGGCGACGATGTCGGCCAGGAAGGACAGCAGCAGCACGGTGTGGCCGGAGATGTAGCGGAAGCCGGCGGCTATCTCTTTCACGCCCGCGCGCCGCACCGCCGTGCCGGCCAGGGGCGGCAGCGAGGGCAGCCGGTACACGGCCCAGACCGTCACGCACAGCGCCAGCGCGTCGATGAGGTAGAGCTCGGGCAGGCCGATCACGGGGATGAGGGCGCCGGCGAGCAGCGGGCCGGCCACCTGGCCGGTCTGCATCACGGTCGAGCCGAGGGCGTTCGCGGCGGGCAGTTCGTCCGTGGGAACCAGCCTTGCTATGGAGGCGTTGCGGGCCGGGGCGTTGAGGCCCCAGAAGGCCTGTTGCACGGCGAGCAGCAGCATCAGCGCGGTCACCGACTCCAGTCCGGCGAAGGCCTGGAGCCAGAACAGCAGCGAGGTGACGGCGATGCCGCTGTTGGTGATCAGCAGCAGCTTGCGCCGGTCCATGGTGTCGGCGACGGCGCCGCCCCACAGCGCGAACACGATCAGGGGCACGAGGCCGGCCAGACTCGCGGCGCCCACCCACGCCGAGGAGCCGGTGATGTCGTAGATCTGCTTGGGGACGGCGACGGCGGTGAGCTGGCTGCCGACGGCTGTGACGACCGTCGAGCCCCACAGCCGCCGGTAGGCGGGACGACGCAGGGGGCGGGTGTCCATGACCCAGCGCCGCCGGCCGCGCCGCCGGGGCCCCTCGGATTCGCCTTCCCGCTCTTGGTTTGTGCTCTCGCTCGTGTCCACGCGCCGCTTCCTGGATGCTCGCTACATCTTTCCGGGCGGGGATCACTATCGCACCAGCCCGGCGGCGGCCCGCGACCGAGGGGGTCAACTGCCCACGACGAGCACCGCGCCGAGCACGATCATGGTGGCGGCGACCAGGCCGTCCAGGACGCGCCAGGCGGCGGGCCGGGCGAGGAAACGGCCGAGCATGCGGGCGCCGAACCCGAGGGCGGTGAACCAGCACAGGCTGGCCAGCACGGCACCGAGGCCGAAGGTCCAGCGCAGTGAACCGTGATCGGCGGCGACGGACCCCAGCAGAAACACGGTGTCGAGGTAGACGTGCGGATTGAGCCAGGTCATCGCCAGGCAGGTGAGCACGGCCCGGCGCACCGACCCGGCCGCCTCTCCCTCGGTCCGCAGCGCGCCCCCGCCCGGCCGGACCACCCGGCGGGCGGCCAGGGCGCCGTAGCACAGCAGGAAGGCGCCGCCGATCCAGCCGACCGCCGTGAGGGCACCCGGCCACTTCACCACCACCGCTCCGACCCCGCCGACCCCGAGCGCGATCAGTGCCGCGTCGGACAGGGCGCAGATCCCGACGACGGCGAGGACGGCCTGGCGACGGATCCCCTGCCGCAGGACGAAGGCGTTCTGGGCGCCGATCGCGACGATGAGGGACAGTCCGGTGCCGAAACCGGCGGCGCCGGCGGTGAAGGTGCTGGTCATGGCGTCGACGCTACGGAGACTCCCGGGTCGGGTCCAGCTAATGATTCTTACGTATCATTAGCTCACGTGATGACAGATCTTCCGCTGGACCAGGTCCGGACCCTCCTCGCCGTCGTGGACGAGGGGACGTTCGACGCCGCGGCGGCCGCGCTGCACGTCACGCCGTCGGCGGTCAGCCAGCGGGTCAAGGCACTGGAGCAGCGCACGGGGCGGGTCCTGCTGCTGCGGACGAAGCCGGTGCGGCCGACCGAGTCGGGCGAGGTCCTGGTGCGGCTCGCCCGCCAGGTGGCACGGCTGGAGCACGACGCCCAGGCGGAGCTCGGACTGAGCGGTGCCGGAGAGCCGACCCGGGTGTCGGTGGCGGTGAACGCCGACTCGCTGGCCACCTGGTTCCTCCCGGTCCTCACCCGCGTGCCGCGGGAGCTGCGGCTCTGCTTCGAGCTGCGCCGCGAGGACGAGGACCACACGGCGGCTCTGCTGCGGGAGGGCGCGGTGATGGCGGCGGTGACCTCGTCGCCGGATCCCGTACCGGGCTGCTCGGTGCGGTCGCTCGGCCGGATGCGCTATCTGCCCGTGGCCGCGCCGGACTTCGCCGTGCGGCACCTCGGCGGGCCCCTGGCGCGGGCGCTCGGCGAGGTGCCCGTGGTGGTCTTCGACCGCCGTGACGACTTCCAGGACGGTTTCGTCCGCGGGCTCACCCGGGGGCGCGGCGGCGCGAGTGCGCTGCGGCACTACGTGCCGACCTCCGAGGGCTTCGTCGAGGCCGTCGCCGCCGGGCTGGGCTGGGGTCTGGTGCCGGAAGCCCAGGCGGACCCCCTGCTGCGTGACGGCCGGCTCGTCGGCATCGCCCCGCGGCGCACGGTCGACGTGCCGCTGTACTGGCAGCAGTGGAAGCTCGACTCGCCGGCGCTCGCTCAGGTGGCGGAGACCGTGACGGCGACCGCGGCGGAGGCGCTGCGGGCCTGACACCTCAGTCGCGGCCGGCCGCCTCCAGCCGCGCCGCCGCGCTGTCCAGCAGCATCTCCAGGGCCGTCGGGTAGGCGCTGGTGAGCATCCGGGTGGCCAGCAGCGGCGCCGCCTCGGCGATGCGGGGGTGGGTGGCGGCGGGCAGGCGTGCGTACGTCGAGCGCCACATGCCCTCGTCGGCGTGGAGCGAGTCGCTGGGCAGGGCCAGCGAGGCGGCGTCCAGCGCGGCGAAGGCCAGCGTCTGGTCGATGAAGGCGTGGTAGATGCGCACGGTCTCGGGCAGCGGGAAGCCGGCCGTGCGCAGGACGTCCAGGACGGCCTCGTCGGCGGCCAGCTCATGGGCCCGGCCCGTGACGCGGTTGGTGGTCAGCAGCGCGGCCTGCGGATGGGCGAGATACGCGGCGTGGATGCGCAGCCCGAAGGACCGCAGGTCCGCCCGCCACTCCCCCGTGCGCCGCCAGCCCTGAAGCGCCTGGCCGATGAGCGCGTCTCCGATGGCGAGGGTCAGCTCGTCCATGCCCCGGAAGTACCGGTAGAGCGTGCTCGGGTCGGCGTCCAGCGCGAGGCCGAGCCGGCGGGCGGTCAGCCCCGCGCTGCCGTGTTCGCGCAGCATGCGCAGCGCGGTGTCGACGATCAGCTCCTCGGACAGCACGGTGCCGTTCTTGGTGGGCCTGCGCCGGCGGCGCTTGTCCTCCGGCACCACGGGCTTGGGCACGACGGGCTCCCTCCTTATGCCAACGCCATTGACCTTATGTCACGGGACGGCGTTTCATCTCTCCCAGGGCCCGTCACGTTCTTCGCAAAAAGGGAGTTTCTGTCATGCGTGTACTGCTCGTGGGAGCCGGTGGTGTGGGCGGGGCCATCACCCGGATCGCGGCCCGGCGGCCGTTCTTCGAGGCCATGGTGGTGGCCGACTACGACCCCGGCCGCGCCGAGGCGGCGGTCGCGGCGCTCGGCGGCGACACGCGCTTCACGGCGGAGCAGGTCGACGCGGGCGACGAGAGTGCCGTCGCCCGCCTGCTCGCCCGGCACCGCTGCGACGTTCTCCTCAACGCCACCGATCCCCGCTTCGTGATGCCGCTGTTCCGCGCGGCGCGCGCCGCGGGCGCCACGTATCTCGACATGGCCATGTCGCTGTCGCGTCCGCACGCCGAGCGGCCGTACGAGGAGTGCGGGGTCAAGCTGGGCGACGAGCAGTTCGCGCAGGCCGAGGACTGGGAGAAGGAGGGACTGCTGGCTCTCGTCGGCATGGGTGTGGAACCGGGCCTTTCCGACGTCTTCGCGCGGTATGCCGCCGACGAACTCTTCGACGAGATCGAGGAGATCGGCATCCGCGACGGCGCGAACCTGGCCGTCGACGGCTACGACTTCGCGCCCTCGTTCAGCATCTGGACCACCATCGAGGAGTGCCTCAACCCGCCGGTCGTCTACGAGGACGGGAAGGGCTGGTTCACCACCGAGCCGTTCAGCGAGCCCGAGGTCTTCGACTTCCCCGAGGGCATCGGCCCGGTCGAGTGCGTGAACGTGGAGCACGAGGAGGTGCTGCTCGTCCCGCGCTGGGTCGGCGCCCGCCGGGTGACCTTCAAGTACGGCCTGGGGCGGGAGTTCGTCGAGACGCTGCGGACCCTGCACCTGCTGGGCCTGGACCGCACCGAACCGGTCACCGTGCCCGGGCCGGACGGGCCGGTGAAGGTCTCGCCCCGGGACGTGGTCGCCGCGTGCCTGCCCGATCCGGCGACACTGGGCGAGCGGATGCACGGCAAGACGTGCGCGGGCACCTGGGTGCGGGGCGTGAAGGGCGGTGAGCCGCGGGAGGTGTACCTCTACCACGTGGTCGACAACCAGTGGTCCATGGCCGAGTACGGCTCCCAGGCCGTGGTGTGGCAGACGGCGGTCAACCCCGTCGTCGCACTCGAACTCCTCGCGACGGGCGCCTGGTCCGGTGCCGGAGTACTCGGCCCGGAGGCCTTCCCCGCCCGGACGTTCCTGGACCTGCTGACGGACTACGGCTCCCCCTGGGGCATGCGGGAGCAGTGAACGACTGTCCGGGAACGCCCTGTTTCACCGGGCATCGACAGGTCACCCGATAGAGAGTAAGCATCCGAGAGAGCACGTTTCTACTGCGATGCAGGTGACTTCGATGGACAACTGGCGAGACCACGCTGCCTGTCGGCACGAGGACCCCGAGCTCTTCTTCCCGATCGGCACCTCCGGCCCGGCTCTGTTGCAGACGGAACAGGCCAAGGCCGTGTGCCGACGGCGCTGCCCCGTGCAGGACGAGTGCCTCCAATGGGCTCTGGACACGGGGCAGTCCATCGGCGTGTGGGGCGGGACCAGCGAGAACGAACGGCGCGCGCTGAAGCGCCGCGCGGCCGCCCGGCGCCGCTCCGGCTGACAGGGGCTGCCGCCCCCCCTGGGGGTCCTGGTGCCGCGGCGGGCGGCGTTCGCCACTCCTGGACGGCGAACGTCGCCCGCCGCGGCACCACATCTGTTGCGAAAGTGGCGCCGCGGGGCAGGCGCCACTTTCGCAACGTACCTAGCCGCGCCGCAGCGGCCCCCAGGGGTTTCCCTGCCGGGCCACCTCCGCCTTCGCCTCGTCGATCACCTGCTGATCGAGTCGGCACATCGGGCGGACGTCGGTGACCAGCGGTTCGTTGTCGGGCCCGCGGGCGGTCTCTTTGCCGGTGAGTACCCAGGGGTGCACGCCCGGCCCCTTGTCGTGCGGAAGATGCGCGTAGTCGTGCAGACGGCGGGCCACCCAGACCCGCACCGGCCGGCCCTCCCACCACTCCTCGACGCCGAGCGGGCTGGCGGACAGCCCCGGCAGGGACACGCCCGTCAGGTCGTCGGTGCTGGAGACCTCGCGGAGATCGATCTCCGGGCCGCGCGACCAGCGGACGTACAGGCCCCGGTGCCGCTCGACGAGCCCGGCGAGTTCGTCGAGTGACCGTACGACCCGCAGATCGTCCTGGGCAGTCATGCCATGACCTCCTTTCCCGAAGCGTTCGACGTGGTCAGGCGGACGGAGTACCCGCGCCCGGCACGAGCGGAACCGGCCGTTCGTTACCGAGCGGTGGGGGCAGCCGGCCGGGGTTAGGCTCGCGGCACCCCCGTACCGCCGCGGAGAGGAGCCGATCATGAGCGTGCGCGTGCGCCGTGTCTACGATCCCGCCGAGCCGGAGGACGGTACGCGGGTCCTGGTGGACCGGCTGTGGCCGCGCGGTCTGGCCAAGGACGTGGCGCGGGTGGACGAGTGGCCGAAGGCGCTCACCCCCTCGACGGAGCTGCGCCGCTCGTACCACGCGGGCGAGGCTTCGTACGAGGTCTCCTCCGACGAGGCGTCCGCGGCGCTCGACGGTGTGCGTGAGCTGGCCCGTGAGGGCGACGTGACTCTGCTGACCGCGTCGAAGACGCCCGAGCGGAGCCACGCCACCGTGCTGGCCCGCCTCATCGAATCCTGACGAGACGGTCCGTCCCCGCGGGTCAGGCGGTCTGCTTGGCGGCCGCCCGCCCCGCCGCCCGGCCCGAGAAGAGGCAGCCGCCGAGGAAGGTGCCCTCCAGGGCGTTGTAGCCGTGGACGCCGCCACCGCCGAATCCGGCCACCTCGCCGGCCGCGTAGAGTCCGTCGATCGGCTTGCCGTCGGTCCCGAGGGCGCGGGAGTCCAGGTCGGTCTGGATGCCGCCGAGGGTCTTGCGGGTGAGGACGTGCAGCTTGACACCGATCAGCGGTCCGGCCGCCGGGTCGAGGATGCGGTGCGGGGTGGCGACCCGGCCGAGGCGGTCGCCGATGTAGCGGCGGGCGTTGCGGATGCCCTGCACCTGGGCGTCCTTGGCGTAGGGGTTGGCGATCTGCAGGTCGCGGGCCTCGATCTGGCGGCGGATGCCGGCCGCGTCCAGCAGCGGCTTGTCGGTGAGCGCGTTCATCTTCTCGACGAGCTGCTCGAGACCGGCCGCGGTGACGAAGTCGGCGCCCTTGCGCAGGAACGCGTCGACCGGTCCGGGCGCGCCCTTGCCGAGGATGCGTTCCTTGAGGAATCCGGCACGGTCC
>NZ_LGEA01000139.1 GCF_001280065.1 Streptomyces sp. NRRL B-1140 | reverse complement strand
GACACGGCAGAGGAAAGCGCCGGCACCGCAGGGGGGACAAACCCCGCCCCACGGCACCGGGACACTCCACGACACCCCTAACCGGCTTCCGGACCGCCGGCCGCGGCGAACCGCGCGTCGATCTGTTCCAGCGTGGTCGACGGGTCCGCGACGAGGGTCGCCAGTTCCTCGTCGGCGTGGTGCCGGCTGGCGAGGGCGGGGCAGCGGCGGCAGGCGTCGACGCCCGCCTGGCCCCACCACTTGCAGTCGGCCCGCAGATGGCAGCGCGGGACGTTGCCCGGCTCCGCTGCCGGGTAGGCCGCCACGACCCGTTCGATCAGCGTGCAGTCGTCGCCGCGCCGGTTGACGCAGTTACTGACGCAGTGCGAGGCGAACCTGAGGACGCGGCGGGGCTCGATGTCCGCGGGCACCATGCCGAGCACGCCGCTCGCGGGAACGGGGTCGGCCAGGTAGGTCACCCGTCCGTCCGTTCCCGAACGCACGCCCAGGACCACCGACTCGGGCGCGTCGGCGACCCCGCTCGGGCACCAGGCCTGCGGCGCCGGTCCCGGGCGGGTGGTGTCGTCTTCCGTGGCGGCGGCGCTCACCGGGTCGGCCTCCTCAGCACGGGAGGACGGCCATCATGCCGCGGGCGGTGGGGGCGAGGGGCCCG
>NZ_LGEA01000138.1 GCF_001280065.1 Streptomyces sp. NRRL B-1140 | reverse complement strand
AGGCCGGCGGCCAGCGTGGCCGCCGCCGCACCTGCTGCTGTACGGGAGTGCTTCATGCGCGAATCTCCGTCCGTGTAGGGGGTGAGGCTGCGCCGCAGAGCCTGCCTCAGGGTGCTGCAGGAACAGTCGAGCCGGACTCGTCCGAGGCTGAGGGGGGGGCAGCCGGGGCGGGTCGCCGCGGCGGCGGTCAGGCCCCCGTGGCGGTGCCGTCCGGGGCCGCCGCGGATCTGGTATGCAGGACAGCGCGGGCCTGTTCCGCGGCGCGCATGGTGCTCTCCTGGACGAAGTCGAGGAAGCGGGCGGCGTTCTCCAGCCGGGTAGCGGCCGGGGTTCCGTGGCCGAGGACGCCGACGCCCTGCCGTGAGACCTCGACGACCTGGGTGAGGGACCGGGCGCTGGCGATCATCGCCTGGTACCAGACGTCGTCGTCGACGGCATAGCGCTCGCGGCGGCGTTCGTCGCGCGCCCGGCGGACCATGCCCTGGCTCTCCAGAAACGTGACCGCTTTGGAGATGGACGCCGGGCTGACCTGGAGGCGCTGGACGAGTTCGGATGCGGTGAGGCTGCCCTCGTCGGTGGTGTAGAGGCAGACCAGCACCCTGGACATCATCTTGGGCATGCCCGAAGCCATGAAGACGGTGGTGAGGGTCTCCTCGTACTCGCGCACGGCCTCCGCGTCGCGTCCGTGGGGCTGCTCGGGTGTGCGCTGTCCGCCCCGGGGAGCGGCCTGCCGACGGCGGTGGGCGCGGCGTTCGGTGGCGCGGTGTGCCAGGTCGGCACGGTAGGCGGTGGGGCCGCCGTTGCGCGTCACCTCGCGCGTGATGGTGGAGGTCGGGCGGTCGAGGCGCCTGGCGATCTCCGCGTAGGGGAGGCCGTCGGCCAGTCCCAGCGCGATCTGCTGGCGTTCCTGCTGGGTGAGTCTGCCTCCCGGCATCGCGGTCTCCTTCGTGGTCCGTGGTGCGGGCCAGTATAGCGTTCACCTCCACACCATTGCAACGAGCCAAGGAGTGGGATGTTGCGTTAATTTCGAGCTCAGTGCAACGATTTCGCGGCTTTGAACTGCAGCTTTGCATATCGAGCGCAACAAGCTTGTTGCAGGATCTGTGAATGCAACGTAGCGTTTCTGTCATCGGAAACAAGGAACCGAGTCTAGGAGCCCGCGATGCAGAAGACCCAGAGCACGACGCGCACGTTCGACGCCCCCGCCCCCATCGCTGCCGTCGTGGACGTCTCGGCGGGGCGCATCCGGTTCATCGCCGCCGACCGGGCCGACACCACCGTCGAGGTGCTGCCCGCCGACCCCGCCAAGAGCCGGGACGTCAAGGCGGCCGAGCAGACCACGGTCGACTGTCGCGACGGTGTCCTGCGGATCGGGACCCCGGTGAAGAACCAGTACTTCGGCTCCTCCGGCGCCGTCGAGGTCACCGTCCAGCTCCCCGCCGGCTCCCGGGTCGAGGCCAAGGCCGCCAGCGCCGAACTGCGCGGCGTGGGCCGGCTCGGCGACGTGACCTTCGAGGGCGCGCAGGGCAAGGTCAAGCTCGACGAGACCGCGAGCGTCCGCCTGGCCGTCCAGGCCGGTGACATCACCGTGGGCCGCCTGAACGGCTCCGCCGAGATCAGCACGCGCAAGGGCGACCTGAACGTCGCCGAGGCCGTGCGCGGCACGGTCACCCTGCGCTGCGAGCAGGGCGACATCACCGTCGGCACCGCCCGTGGGACCTCCGCCACCCTCGACGCCGGCACCAGCTACGGCCGGATCCACAACTCCCTCAACAACACCGACGGCCCCCAGGCCGGCCTGACCATCCACGCGACCACCTCCTACGGCGACATCACCGCCCGCAGCCTGTAACACCCCGTCAGCACCCGGCCCTCGAGGAAGGAAGGACGCCGCCATGAAGTCGCCGCTCGCACACCAGCCCGATGTGGCGACCGAAGCCGGCCCCGGCCCCGTCGCGTCCTTCCTCCGGTTCGCGGCCCTCGGCGGCGGCGTCGGAATCCTCTCCAGCCTCGCGGTGCCGCTGCTGGCCGTGACGATGCCCTGGGCGCTGGCGAACGCGGTCGTCACCCTCGTCTCCACACTGCTGTGCACCGAACTCCACGCCCGCTTCACCTTCGCCAAGGGACGCGGCGCCGGATGGCGTGAGCACTGGCAGTCGGCGGGCTCGGCGACAGCCGCCTACCTGGCCACCGGCACCGCCGTGTGGGTGCTGCACCTGCTGCAGCCTTCCCCCGCCATGCTGACCGAGCAGATCGTCTACCTCGGCGCCTCCGGACTCGCCGGCGCGGCCCGCTTCCTCGTTCTGCGCTGCTATGTCTTCGCCACCCGCAGCAGCTGGCCGGAACTGATTCCTCCACTCGACGTTCGCTTCAGGATCAGTCTCGCTTCGCCGGAGAATCCGGCCCTTTGACCGGCCTTCGGGCCAACGTGTGTGCATGTCAGAAGCCACCGCCCTGTTCTGACGCCGGGGCGGCCGGCCCCCTTCCTTCCTCCTGCCCCTCCACTCGATGGAAGTGCGGTTTTCCGTGGCTACCTTCCTGTACAAACTCGGCCGCTTCGCCTTCCGGCGACGTGGCCTCGTGACCCTGCTGTGGGTGCTGATCGTCTGCGGCGTCGGTGCCGCGGCCTCCAGTGCTCCCACCCCCCCGACCGAGCAGTTCTCCATGCCGGGCACCGAATCGCAGAAGGCGTTCGACCTCCTGGAGGAGAAGTTCCCGAACGCCGGCGCCGACGGTGCCACCGCCCGCGTCGTGATCCGCGCGCCCGAGGGCAAGAAGATCGCCGACGAGAAGGCGGCGATCGGCGAGCTCCTCGGCGAACTCGGCAAGGCGCCCCAGGTGTCAGGCGTCGCCGACCCGTTCACCGCCGGCTCGATCAGCAAGGACGGCCGTACCGCCTACGCCGTGGTGACCTACGGCGTCGCCGCACCCGACCTCACCGACGAGGCGCACGACGCGCTCACCAAGGCCACGGACCGGGCCCGCGACGGCGGCCTGACCGTCGAGGCCGGCGGTGACGCCGTCGCGATCGAACAGACCGTGTCCGGCACGGGTGAGCAGATCGGTGTGCTGATCTCGGCCATCGTCCTGTTCCTCACCTTCGGCTCGGTGCTCGCCGCCGGTATGCCGCTGCTCACCGCCCTGATCGGCGTGGGGGTCGGCGTCTCGGCCATCACCGCGCTCGGCTCCACCTTCGGGCTGTCGGCCACGACGTCGACGCTGGCGATGATGATCGGCCTCGCGGTCGGCATCGACTACGCCCTGTTCGTCGTCTCCCGCTACCGCGCCGAGGTCGGCGAGGGGCGCACGCCGCAGGAGGCCGCGGGCATCGCGACCGGCACCGCCGGTTCGGCCGTCGTCTTCGCCGGGCTCACCGTCATCATCGCGCTGGGCGGCCTCGCCGTCGTCGACATCCCGATCCTCACCAAGATGGCTCTCGCCGCGGCGGGTACGGTCGCCGTCGCCGTACTGATCGCGGTCACCCTGGTGCCCGCCCTGCTCGGCTTCGCGCCGCGCCGGGTGCTGCGGGTCGCGGACCGCCGTCTCGTGCAGACCAAGAAGCCGCTGTCGGCGCGCAAGCTGCGCAAGTCGGAGAAGAAGGCCGCGAAGCTGGCCGCGCGGACCAAGCCCAACCTGTCCACCCGCTGGGCCTCCTTCGTGGTGCGTCGCCCGCTCGGCGTGCTCTTCCTCGCGGTGGTCGGTCTCGGCGCGATCGCCCTGCCCGCCACCAAGCTGGAACTCGGCCTGCCCGGCGAGGGCACGATGGCGACCGACACCACCCAGCGCAAGGCGTACGACCTGCTGTCCGACTCCTTCGGGCCCGGCTTCAACGGCCCGCTGACGGTGACCGTCGAGGGCAAGGACGCGGCCGCCGCCGGTGACAAGGTCGGCGAGAGCCTCAAGAAGAACGCGGGCATCGCCTCGGTCTCCAAGGCCACCGCCAACAAGGCCGGTGACACCGCCATCTTCGGCATCGTCCCGAAGACCGGCCCGACCGACGGCGCCACCGAGCAGCTGGTCAAGGACATCCGCGCGAAGGCCACTTCGCTCGAGGCGTCCTCGGGGGCCACCGAGATTTTGGTGACCGGCCAGACCGCGCTGTTCATCGACTTCTCCCAGACCCTGTCCGACGCGCTGCTGCCCTACCTGGCCCTGGTGGTCGGCCTGGCCTTCCTGCTGCTGCTCCTGGTGTTCCGCTCCGTCCTGGTCCCGCTGAAGGCGGCGCTCGGCTTCCTGCTCTCGGTCAGCGCGGCGCTCGGCGCGCTGGTCGCGGTGTTCCAGCTCGGCTGGGCCTCCGGCTTCTTCGGCATCGAGCAGACCGGCCCCATCATGACCACGCTGCCGATCTTCATGATCGGTGTGGTCTTCGGCCTCGCCATGGACTACGAGGTCTTCCTGGTCACCCGCATGCGTGAGGCGTACGTCCACGGCGCCTCGCCGAAGGACGCCGTCGTCACCGGCTTCCGCCACAGCGGCCGGGTGGTCGTGGCCGCCGCGATCATCATGATCAGCGTCTTCTCGGGCTTCATCTTCGAGACCGACGACCTGGTCGCGATGATGGGCTTCGGCCTCGCCTCCGCCGTCCTGTTCGACGCCTTCGTGGTCCGGATGGCGATCGTGCCCGCCGTGCACTCGCTGCTCGGCGACGCCGCCTGGTGGCTGCCGAAGTGGCTCGGCCGGCTGCTGCCCAACGTGGACGTCGAGGGCGAGCGGTTGCGGCGGCTGCCGGCCGGCCCGCCGTCGCCCACGCCGCGCAGCACGCCGGAACACGAGGGGGACCTCGTGCACTGAGGCGCTGCGCGGTCCGAACCGCCGGCGGCCCGGTGCGACCTTCTCCAGGTCGCACCGGGCCGCCGTCCGTGTACGGCCCCGGGGGACACCGGAGCGCCGCGAACGCCGGTGCCTGCAGGAGCACTTGAGAGCCGGTCGAGGTCCGGACGAGGCCGATGGTCCCGGCCGCGGGCCTCCGGTTCACTGATCCCATGGCGACCCCGACTCCCGGCACCGGTCGCGTCCCGCAGCCGTCGCGGCGCGAAGGGCCCGCGCCGTGCGGCACCGTCCCCCACCGGTACGCCGTTCCCCCCACCGCCCGGCCGTCCGGCGCCCTCGCCCCGGGGCGGCACCTGCCGCGCGTGGTCCGTGCCCTGCCGCGCGTGGTCCTCGCCCTGCCGCACGCCGACGCCCTGTTCCGGCTCGGCGCCCTCACCCGCACGGTCCGGTTCCCGCCGGACGGGTCCTCCTGCCGGCATGGCGGTTCCCGGCGCGCTCCGAGTGTCCCCGCTATAGCGTTCACTCTTTACTCATTGCAATGGACAGGGTCAGCTCCATTGCATTAAGTCCAACCTCATTGCAATGATTTATCGAATCTACCTGCACTTATGGCAGCTCTAAGCAACAAGCGTGTTGCGAGTTCCATGAATGCAACGTAGCGTTTCCATCATCAGAAACATCGGGACGCACGAGCGCACGATGCAGAAGAAGGAGTGCACGATGCAGAAGTTCGACACCCCCGCCCCCGTCGCGGCCGTCCTCGACATCCCCGCGGGACACATCCGGTTCGTCGCCGCCGACCGGACCGACACCACCGTCGAGGTCCTGCCCGCCGACGCCTCCAAGAGCCGCGACGTGAAGGCCGCCGAACAGACCACGGTCACCTGCACCGACGGCACCCTGCGCATCGAGGCCCCCGCCGGCAAGAACCAGGCCCTCGGCTCCTCCGGCACCCTCGACGTGACCGTCCACCTGCCCAGCGGTTCCCGCGTCGAGGCGAAGACGGCCGACGCCCGGCTCCACAGCACCGGACGGCTCGGCCACGTCCGCCTCGACAGCGCCCAGGCCACCGTCGAGCTCGACGAGACCGAAGGCGCCCGCCTCACCCTCGCCGCCGGCGACGTCACCGTCCACCGCCTGGACGGCTCCGCCGAGATCAGCACCCAGAAGGGCGCCCTCCGCGTCACCGAGGCCGTGCGCGGCACCGTCACCCTGCGCACCGAGCACGGCGACATCTCTCTCGGCGCCGCCCGCGGCACCTCCGCCACCCTCGACGCCCGCACCGGTCACGGCCGTATCGAGAACACCCTCACCAACACCGACGGACCCGACGCCGCTCTCACCGTCCACGCCACCACCGCCTACGGCGACATCGCCGCCCGCAGCCTGTAGAAGGAGCTCTCCTCATGACCAAGCCGGCCATCGCAGCGAACGGGCTGCGCAAGTCGTACGGCGACAAGACCGTCCTCGACGGCGTCGACCTGATCGTCCCCGAGGGAACGATCTTCTCCCTGCTCGGCCCGAACGGGGCCGGCAAGACCACCACCGTGCAGATCCTGTCCACGCTGATCTCCGCCGGCGGCGGGCAGGCGCAGGTCGCCGGTCACGACATCGCCGCGGACCCGCAGGCGGTGCGTGCCGCGATCGGTGTCACGGGGCAGTTCTCCGCCGTGGACGGTCTGATCACCGGTGAGGAGAACATGCTCCTCATGGCGGACCTGCACCACCTGTCCAAGCAGGAGGGGCGGCGGGTGGCCGCCGAACTGCTGGAGCGTTTCGACCTGGTGGAGGCGGCGAAGAAGCCCGCCTCGACGTACTCGGGTGGCATGAAGCGGCGTCTGGACATCGCCATGACGCTGGTCGGCAAGCCGCGGATCATCTTCCTGGACGAGCCCACCACCGGCCTCGACCCGCGCTCGCGGCACAACATGTGGGGCATCATCCGCGAGCTGGTCTCCGACGGTGTCACCGTGTTCCTCACCACGCAGTACCTGGAGGAGGCCGACGAACTCGCCGACCGCATCGCGGTGCTGAACGACGGCAGGATCGCCGCCGAGGGCACCGCCGCCGAGCTCAAGCGCCTCGTCCCCGGCGGCCACGTCCGGCTCCGCTTCACCGACCCGATCGCCTACCAGGCCGCCTCTCTCGCGCTGGAGCAGGCGAACCAGGACGACGACGCGTTCACCCTCCAGATCCCCAGTGACGGCAGCCAGCGTGAGCTGCGCTCCATCCTCGACTGGCTGGACTCCGCCGGCATCGAGGCCGACGAACTGACCGTCCACACCCCCGACCTCGATGACGTGTTCTTCGCCCTGACCGGCGGCGCCGGCGTCCCCACCCAGTCCAAGGAGGCTGTCCGATGAGTTCCCTGTCCCTCGCCGTGCGCGACTCGAACACGATGCTGCGCCGCAACCTGCTGCACGCGCGCCGCTACCCGTCCCTCACGCTGAACCTGCTGCTCACGCCGATCATGCTGCTCCTGCTGTTCGTCTACATCTTCGGCGACACCATGAGCGCGGGCATCGGCGGTGGCGGCCGCTCCGCCTACATCGCCTACATCGTGCCCGGCCTGCTGCTGATGACCATCGGTTCCACCGTCATCGGCACCGCGGTCTCCGTCTCCAACGACATGACCGAGGGCATCATCGCCCGCTTCCGCACCATGGCCATCCACCGGCCCTCGATCCTCGTCGGGCACGTCGCCGGCAGCGTCCTGCAGTCGATCCTGAGCGTGGTCCTCGTCGGCGCCGTCGGCGTGGCCATCGGCTTCCGGTCCACCGACGCCACCGCCCTGGAGTGGCTCGCGGCGTTCGGGCTGCTCGCCCTCTTCACTCTGGCGCTCACCTGGATCGCCGTCGGGATGGGTCTGGTCAGCCCCAACGCCGAGGCCGCCAGCAACAACGCCATGCCCCTGATCCTGCTGCCGCTCCTGTCCAGCGCGTTCGTGCCGGTCGACTCGATGCCGGGCTGGTTCCAGCCGATCGCCGAGTACCAGCCCTTCACGCCGGCCATCGAGACCCTGCGCGGCCTGCTGCTGGGCACCGAGATCGGCCACAACGGCTGGCTCGCCGTCGTCTGGTGCCTGGCCCTGACGGTCCTCGGCTACTTCTGGTCCACCTCGACCTTCAACCGCGACGCGAAGTAGTCCGCCCCGTGACCGCGCGGGCCCCCGCCCGCGCCCCCGGCCGGCGACGTCACACGACGAACGCACCGAACCACGAAGGCCCGCCGCCGCTGTCTCCCCGACAGCCGCGACGGGCCTGCCTTCGCTCGGCGTCGTCAGTAGCGGTAGTGGTCCGGCTTGTACGGGCCCTCGACCCCGACCCCGATGTACTCGGCCTGCTCGGGGCGGAGCGTCGTCAGCCTGACGCCGAGGGCGTCGAGGTGGAGGCGGGCGACCTTCTCGTCCAGGTGCTTGGGCAGCACGTGGACGCCCGTCTCGTACGCGCCGGGCTTGGTGAACAGCTCGATCTGGGCCAGGGTCTGGTCCGCGAAGGAGTTGGACATCACGAACGAGGGGTGGCCGGTGGCGTTGCCCAGCAGGCGGCCCTCGGACAGGACGATGATCACCTTGCCGTCGGGGAAGGTCCAGGTGTGGACCTGCGGCTTGACCTCGTCCTTGACGATGCCGGGGATCCTCGCGAGGCCGGCCATGTCGATCTCGTTGTCGAAGTGGCCGATGTTGCCGACGATCGCCTGGTGCTTCATCCTGGCCATGTCCGAGGCCATGACGACGTCCTTGTTGCCGGTGGTCGTGATGAAGATGTCGGCCGTCTCGACGACCTCGTCCAGCGTGGTGACCTGGTAGCCGTCCATCGCCGCCTGCAGCGCGCAGATCGGGTCGATCTCGGTGACGATCACCCGGGCACCCTGGCCGCGCAGCGACTCCGCGCAGCCCTTGCCCACATCTCCGTAGCCGAAGACGACCGCGGTCTTGCCGCCGATCAGCACGTCGGTGGCGCGGTTGATGCCGTCGATCAGGGAGTGGCGGCAGCCGTACTTGTTGTCGAACTTCGACTTCGTCACCGCGTCGTTCACGTTGATCACGGGGAACAGGAGAGAGCCCTCGCGGTGCATCTCGTACAGACGGTGGACGCCGGTCGTGGTCTCCTCCGTCACCCCGCGGATCTGCGCGGCGATGCCGGTCCAGTCGAGCGTGCTCGTCTTCAGCAGGGCCGCCACGGCAGCCAGTTCCTCGTTGTCGGCCGGGGGCAGCTCACCGGTCTTGAGGTACTCGACGCCCTGGTGGACGAGGGTCGTGGCGTCACCGCCGTCGTCCAGGATCATGTTCGGCCCGCCGGAGGGGCTGTCCGGCCAGGTCAGCGCCTGCTCCGTGCACCACCAGTACTCCTGGAGGGTCTCGCCCTTCCAGGCGAAGACCGGGATGCCGGCCGCGGCTATGGCGGCGGCCGCGTGGTCCTGGGTGGAGAAGATGTTGCAGGACGCCCAGCGCACCTGGGCGCCCAGGGCGACCAGGGTCTCGATCAGGACGGCCGTCTGCACCGTCATGTGCAGGGAGCCGGTGATGCGGGCACCGGCCAGTGGCCGGGCCTCGGCGTACTCCTCGCGGATCGCCATCAGCCCGGGCATCTCGTGCTCGGCGAGGGTGATCTCCTTGCGGCCGAACGCGGCCAGCGAGAGGTCGGCGACCTTGAAATCCGCGAACTCAGGCGACACGAATACTCCTTGAAGTGATGACGTCACGGTGGATGTCCAGGGCCGCGGTGGACCTGTTCAGGGTGATGTAGTGCAGTCCGGGCGCGCCCTCCGCCAAGAGGCGTCCGGCCATGGCGGTGGCGTACTCGACGCCGATGCGGTGGCCCGCGGCGCGATCGTCGCGGGCGGCTTCCAGACGGTGGGCCAGGTCCTCGGGGAAGGCCGCGTCGCTCAGTTCGGCGAAGCGGCGGATCTGGCGTACGTCGGTGGCGGGCATGATCTCGGGGACGATCGGGATGTCGCAGCCGGCCGCGGCCACCCGGTCACGTAGCCGCAGGTAGTCCTCGACGTCGAAGAACATCTGCGTGATGGCGTAGTCGGCGCCGGCGCGGCACTTGGCCACGAAGTGCCGGATGTCGGTGTCCCAGTCGGGCGAGCGCGGATGCCGCTCGGGGAAGGCGGCGACGCCGATGGTGAAGTCGCCCAGGGAACGGACGAGTTCGACCAGCTGGTAGGCGTGGGTGAAGCCGTCCGGGTGCGGCACCCACGGTCCTCGGGGGTCGCCGGGGGGATCACCGCGCAGGACGAGGACGTCCTTGATGCCGGCGTCCGCGTAGGCGCCGATGATCTGCCGCAGCTCGGCGACCGAGTGGCCCACGGCGGTGAGGTGCGCGACGGGACGCAGGGTGGTCTCCGCCGCGATGCGCCGGGTGATCTCGATGGTCCGGTCCCGGGAGGAGCCGCCCGCGCCGTAGGTCACGGAGACGAAGTCCGGGCGCAGTGTCTCCACCCGGCGGATCGCCTGCCACAGCGTCCGCTCGCCGGCGGCGGTCTTCGGCGGGAAGAACTCGAAGGAGAAGGTCGTCATGCGCGGCCTCCCGCGTTGAAGTAGTTCGCCTCGGGGTGGTGGACGACGATGGCGTCGGTGGACTGCTCGGGATGGAGCTGGAACTCCTCGGACAGGTGCACGCCGATGCGTTCCGGCCGGAGCAGGTGGGCGATCTTCGCGCGGTCCGCCAGGTCGGGGCAGGCCGGATAGCCAAGCGAGTAGCGGCAGCCCTGGTACTCGGTGCGGAGCATGCCGTCCAGCGAGGCCGGGTCGTCCGCCGCGATGCCGAGTTCGGTGCGCACGCGTGCGTGCCAGTACTCGGCGAGGGCTTCGGCGAGCTGGACGGACAGGCCGTGGAGTTCGAGGTAGTCGGTCCGTCTCGCCGGACTCCTCGGGGCGGAAGAAGTCGGCCAGGCACAGGCGGCGGCCGCGGCGCTGGCGCGGGAAGGTGAAGCGGGTGCGCTCGTTGCCGGTCTCGTCGAGGACGATCAGGTCGTCGTCCTTGGAGACGCACGGGAAGTAGCCGTGGACCACGGCCGCCTCCAGCAGGTTCTCCGTCTGGAGCCGGTCCAGCAGACCGCGCAGCCGGGGCCGGCCCTCCGTCTCGACGAGCTCCTCGTACGACGGGCCCTCGCCGGTGCGGGCCTGCCTCAGCCCCCACTGGCCTTTGAACAAGGCGCCCTCGTCCAGCCAGGACGCGTATTCCTTGAGCGGGATGCCCTTCACGACGCGCGTGCCCCAGAACGGCGGGGTGGGGAGCGGGGCGTCCGGGGCGACGTCGGACCGGACGTGGCCCTTCTCGGGGCGTTCCTCGACCTTGACGGTGGCTGCACGGACCCGGCGCTGCTTGAGCTCGGGCAGCTTGGCGCCGGGGACGCCGCGTTTGATGCCGATCAGGGCGTCCATCAGGCGCAGGCCCTCGAAGGCGTCGCGGGCGTAGCGGACTTCGCCGTCGTAGAGCTCGTGCAGGTCCTGCTCGACGTAGGCGCGGGTCAGGGCGGCGCCGCCGAGGATGACGGGGTAGTCGGCGGCCAGGCCGCGCTGGTTAAGCTCCTCCAGGTTCTCCTTCATGATCACGGTGGACTTCACCAGCAGTCCGGACATGCCGATGACGTCGGCGCGGTGTTCCTCGGCTGCTTCCAGGATCGCGGAGACGGGCTGTTTGATGCCGAGGTTGACGACGGTGTAGCCGTTGTTGGACAGGATGATGTCGACGAGGT
Organism: Streptomyces sp. NRRL B-1140; assembly: GCF_001280065.1. GTDB lineage: Bacteria > Actinomycetota > Actinomycetes > Streptomycetales > Streptomycetaceae > Streptomyces. The sequence goes on along the minus strand of NZ_LGEA01000138.1, from coordinate 9,874 downwards.
TCTTGCCGATGTCGTGGACGTCACCTCGGACGGTGGCCAGGACGATGGTGCCCTTGCCGTCGTCGTCGGTCTTCTCCATGTGCGGCTCCAGGTGGGCCACCGCACCCTTCATCACCTCGGCGGACTGGAGCACGAACGGCAGCTGCATCTGCCCGGAGCCGAACAGCTCCCCGACGACCTTCATGCCGTCCAGCAGCGTCTCGTTGACGATGTCCAGGGCCGGCCGCTCGGTCAGCGCCTCGTCCAGGTCGGCCTCCAGGCCGTTCTTCTCGCCGTCGATGATGCGGCGCTTGAGACGCTCGTCGAGCGGCAGCGCGGCCAGCTCCTGCGCCTTGGACGCCTTCAACGACTTCGCGGTGGCGCCCTCGAAGAGCTGCATCAGCCTCTGCAGCGGGTCATAGCCCTCACGGCGACGGTCGTAGATCAGGTCCAGGGCGGTGGTGACCTGCTCCTCGTCGAAGCGGGCGATCGGCAGGATCTTCGAGGCGTGCACGATCGCCGAGTCCAGGCCCGCCTTGACGCACTCGTCCAGGAAGACACTGTTCAGCAGGATGCGGGCGGCCGGGTTCAGGCCGAAGGAGATGTTCGACAGACCCAGGGTCGTCTGCACATCGGGGTGGCGGCGCTTGAGTTCGCGGATGCCCTCGATCGTGGCGATGCCGTCCCGGCGGGACTCCTCCTGGCCGGTGCAGATGGTGAAGGTCAGGCAGTCCACCAGGATGTCCGACTCGTGGATCCCCCAGTTGCCGGTCAGATCGGCGATCAGTCGCTCCGCGATCTCGACCTTCTTCTCTGCGGTGCGGGCCTGGCCCTCCTCGTCGATGGTCAGCGCGATCAGTGCCGCACCGTGCTCCCGGGCCAGCCGTGTGACCTGCGCGAACCGCGACCGGGGGCCGTCGCCGTCCTCGTAGTTGACCGAGTTGATCACCGCGCGGCCGCCGAGTTTCTCCAGGCCGGCCCGGATGACGTCGACCTCGGTGGAGTCCAGCACGATGGGCAGCGTGGAGGCGGTGGCGAAGCGGCCGGCCAGTTCCTCCATGTCCGCGACGCCGTCGCGGCCCACGTAGTCCACGCACAGGTCCAGCATGTGCGCGCCCTCGCGGATCTGGTCCCGGGCCATCTCCACACAGTCGTCCCAGCGGCCCTCCAGCATCGCCTCACGGAACTTCTTCGAGCCGTTGGCGTTGGTGCGCTCACCGATCGCCAGATGCGACGCGTCCTGCCGGAACGGCACCGTCTGATACAGCGACGCCGCACCCGGCTCGGGCTGGGGGGCGCGCTCGGCGGGTGTCAGACCACGAACGCGCTCGACGAGCTGACGCAGGTGCTCGGGCGTCGTACCGCAGCAGCCGCCCACCAGGGACAGGCCGTACTCCCGGACGAACGTCTCCTGCGCGTCGGCCAGTCCTTGCGGGCCGAGCGGGAAGTGCGCGCCGTCCTTGGTGAGGACCGGGAGGCCCGCGTTGGGCATGCACAGCAGGGGGATGCGGGAGTGGCGGGCGAGGTAGCGCAGGTGCTCGGTCATCTCGGCCGGGCCGGTGGAGCAGTTCAGGCCGATCATGTCGATGCCGAGCGGCTCCAGCGCCGTCAGCGCGGCGCCGATCTCGGAGCCGAGCAGCATCGTGCCGGTCGTCTCGAAGGCCAGGGAGACCAGGAGCGGGACGTCGGTGCCGAGGCTCTCCAAGGCACGGCGGGCGCCCAGGACGGCGGCCTTGGTCTGGAGCAGGTCCTGCGTGGTCTCCACCAGCAGCGCGTCGGCGCCGCCGGTGAGCAGCCCTTCGGCGTTGGCCTGGAAGCCGTCGCGGACGGTGGCGTAGCCGATGTGGCCGAGGGTGGGCAGCTTGGTGCCCGGGCCCATGGAGCCCAGGACCCAGCGCCGCTGTCCGGTGCGTCGCGTGGAGGCGTCGGCTGCCTCCCGGGCGATGCGGGCGCCCGCCTCCGACAGTTCGTGTGCGCGGGCGGTGATGTCGTACTCGGCCAGTGCCGTGTGGTTCGAGCCGAAGGTGTTGGTCTCCACGCAGTCCACGCCCGCCGCGAGGTAGGCGTCGTGGACGGAGCGCACGATGTCCGGGCGGGTGGCGTTGAGGACCTCGTTGCAGCCCTCCAGCTGCTGGAAGTCCTCCATGGTCGGGTCATGGGCCTGGAGCATGGTGCCCATCGCGCCGTCGGCCACCACCACGCGCGTGGCGAGCGCCTCGCGGAGGGTCTCGCCGCTTGTCGTCATCGCCGGCATGGCGCGCCTCCCAGGTGTGCCGCGATGGTCTCGGCCGCCGCCGTGCCGTAGGTCTCGGTGATGACGGCGGTGAGCCGGGCGGGGTCGGGGGTGTAGGCCTGGGAGCCCACCTCGGCGAGGGCCAGGGAGGCCACCGCGCAGCCGAGCCGGGCCGCGTGCGGGCTGTCCAGGCCCCGGGCGAGGGCCGCGAGGAAGCCCGCGCGGAAGGCGTCGCCGGCTCCGGTCGGGTCGGTGGTGCGGACACCGGCGACGGCGGGCACGGTGAACGCCGGCCGGTCGGCGGCCTCGATCCGGACGCCGTCGGCGCCGAGCGTGGTGATCCACGCGCCGACGTGTGCGAGGACCTCGTCGCGGCTCCAGCCGGTGCGTTCCAGCAGCAGGGTCGCCTCGTACTCGTTGGTGAACAGCCAGCGCGCCCCGGTGAGCAGCGTGCGGGCCTGGCCGCCGTCGAGGCGGGCCAGTTGCTGTGAGGGGTCGGCGGCGAAGGGGATGCCGAGCGCCCGGCAGCGCGCGGTGTGGCGCAGCATGGCCTCGGGGTCGTCGGGTGCCACGACCACGAGGTCGGGCAGCGGGTCGAGGCGCCCGAGGTCGATGTCGCGGGCCTCGGTCATGGCTCCGGCGTAGAACGCGGCGATCTGGTTGGCGTCCTGGTCCGTGAGGCACACGAACCGGGCCGTCTGCCGCCGGGCGGAGACGTGTACGGCGCCGGTGTCGACGCCGTGTTCCTTCAGCCAGACCTCGTACTCACCGAAGTCGCTGCCGACCGCGCCGACGAGCACGGGGTCCAGGCCCAGCCCGCCGAGCCCGTAGGAGATGTTGGCGGCGACGCCGCCGCGGCGCACTTCCAGGTCGTCGGCGAGGAACGACAGCGACACCCGGTCGAGCCGGTCCGGTATCAGCTGGTCCACGATCCGGCCGGGGAAGGTCATGAGGTGGTCGGTGGCGATGGAACCGGTCACGGCGATGCGCATGGCAACTCCCGTCCCTTTCGGCGCGGCCGGTTCAGTGGCCCGCGGCGGCGCGGAGGCGGTCGGCGCGGTCGGTGCGCTCCCAGGTGAAGTCGGGCAGCTCACGGCCGAAGTGCCCGTACGCCGCGGTCCTGGTGTAGATCGGGCGCAGCAGGTCGAGGTCGCGGATGACGGCGGCCGGGCGCAGGTCGAACACCTCGTGGATGGCCCGCTCGATCGCGGCGCGCGGTACGTGTTCCGTGCCGAAGGTCTCGACGAACAGGCCGACCGGCTCGGCCTTGCCGATGGCGTACGCGACCTGGACCTCGCAGCGTTCGGCGAGTTCGGCCGCGACGACGTTCTTGGCGACCCAGCGCATCGCGTAGGCGGCCGAACGGTCCACCTTGGAGGGGTCCTTGCCGGAGAAGGCGCCGCCGCCGTGGCGGGCCATGCCGCCGTACGTGTCGATGATGATCTTGCGGCCGGTGAGGCCGGCATCGCCCATCGGGCCGCCGATCTCGAACTTGCCGGTGGGGTTGACCAGCAGCCGGTGGCCTTCGGTCTCCAGCTTGATGCCGTCCTCGGCCAGGCGGGCGAGGACGGGTTCGACGACCTGGCGGCGGATGTCCGGGGTCAGCATGTGGTCGAGGTCGATGCCGGAGGCGTGCTGGGAGGAGACGACGACCGTGTCCAGACGGACCGGGAGGTCGTCGCGGTACTCGATGGTGACCTGTGTCTTGCCGTCGGGGCGGAGGTAGGGCATCAGCCCGTCCTTGCGGACCTCGGCCAGCCGGCGCGACAGCCGGTGCGCGAGTTCGATGGGCAGGGGCATCAGGGTGGACGTCTCACGGGTGGCGTACCCGAACATCAGCCCCTGGTCCCCGGCGCCCTGCGCGGCGAGGTCGTCGTCGGTCCCGCCGAGCCGCTTCTCGTACGCGGTGTCCACGCCCTGGGCGATGTCCGGCGACTGGGCGCCGATGGACACGGACACCCCGCAGGAGGCGCCGTCGAAGCCCTTGGCCGACGAGTCGTAGCCGATGCCGAGGACCGTCTCGCGGACGATCGCGGGGATGTCGGCGTAGGCGGAGGTGGTCACCTCCCCGGCGATGTGGACCTGACCGGTGGTGATCAGGGTCTCCACCGCCACCCGGGAGGCCGGGTCCTGGCTCAGGAGGGCGTCCAGGACGGCGTCGCTGATCTGGTCGGCGATCTTGTCGGGGTGGCCCTCGGTGACGGACTCCGAGGTGAACAGCCGGGTTGCCATGTCTCTCCTAGGCGTGAGCGGTCGTGGTCCAACGTGCCGCCCGTGCCCCGGCGTCCGGCGTCGCCCGCCGGGCCGACGCGCTGAGTGACCAGCGGGCCGCGCGGCGAGGAGCGGAGCGTGTGGTTCGCCGTCGGGGGCGGTCTGCGTCTTTCCCTGGCGGCCTGCGGCGCCACCAGGGTGGTTCTCGCCCGTCGAGGGCGGGTGGAAGACCACTCGCGCAGTCCGGCCGCGCCCCGGGGCCGTGGAGCGGCCATGTGTCGCCGTGCCCTCCGGTTGTGGGCCCTCCTTGCCTTCCGGGGCGGTTGCGAGGCGGACTTGAGCGGATCCCGAGCGGACCTGCCCATGCTGTCCGGCGAAGCTGGACACGGCGGGAACCGGTGCGGGCGACTGTCCGGGGCCCGGGTTCCGCCGCGGCCGCTGGGCGGCGAGCAGGCGCGACGTGCGTGTAGCGACCGGGCCGAAGGGTGGAGGGAACATGGGCGGGCTGGCAGGACTGGCGGTGCTCGGATCGGCCGCACCCCGGGCCACGGGCCGTGAGACGGCGGCGGTGGACTCGATACTCGACGCGCTGAACCGCCGGGGCCCCGGCGGACGCGCCGTGGTGCGGGACGGCGCGACGGTCATGGGATGCGCGTACAGCGCCCAGGCGTTCGTGTCGGCGGACGGAAAGATCGTGCTGATGGCGAGCGGCACGGTGCGCAACCACCGGGAGCTGGCCGCCGCACTGCCCGGCGTACGGCTGCGGACGCAGTCGGACCGCGAGATCCTGCTGCACCTCTACGAGGCCGAGGGGCTCGACTTCCTCGACGCCGTGCGCGGGACGTTCGCGCTGGTGGTCCTCGACCGGCGACGGGAGGAGATCCTCTTCGCGCGGGACCGGTCGGGCACCGAGGCGGTCCACCACGCGGTGGCGGACGGGCGGCTGGTGTTCGCCTCGGAACCGGAGGCGCTCGCCCACTGCGGCCTGGCGGATGTGGGGGCCGGCCAGGCCACACCCGCCGCGACGGTCGAGCGGGTCGACCTGCGCGAGGGCACGACGTCGTCCCGGCGCTACCGGGACCTGTCCGGTCCCGGCGGTGCGGACGGGTGCCCGGGCCGGGGGGCCGTCGCCGAGCGGCCCGAGCGCTCCCCGTACGGCAGTGTCCTTGTCCACCGAGCCCAGGGTGTCGCTCCATGACCGAGAACAGCGCCGCGAAGCCGTACAGCCCTCCCACTGTCCTGGACCCGCACCGCGCCCGGTACGCCGCGCGCACCGCGGGCATGACGGCCTCCGAGATCCGGGCGTTGTTCTCGGTCGCGAGCAGACCGGAGGTGGTCTCGCTGGCCGGGGGCATGCCGAATCTGACCGCGCTGCCGCTCCAGACGCTCGCGGAGCAGACCGCGCGGATCATCGCGGAGGACGGCCTGACGGCACTCCAGTACGCGTCGGCGCACGGCTCGCCGCTGCTTCGGGAGCAGATCTGCGACGTGATGGCGCTGGAGGGCATCGCGGCGCACCCGGACGACGTCGTGGTGACGGTCGGCTCGCAGATGGGCCTCGACCTGGTGACCCGGCTGTTCTGCGACCCGGGTGACGTGGTGGTGGCCGAGGGCCCCTCGTACGTCGGCGCGCTGGGCTCGTTCACCGCGTACCAGGCGCGGGTCGTGCACGTGGCGATGGACGGGCACGGCCTGGTGCCGGAGGCGCTGCGGGCCGCGTTGCGACAGGCCGCAAAAGCCGGGCAGCGCGTGAAACTGCTCTACACGATCCCGAACTTCCACAACCCGGCCGGCGTGACGCTGGCGGTCGAGCGGCGGGCGGAGATCCTGGAGATCTGCCGCACGTACGACGTGCTGGTGGTCGAGGACAACCCGTACGGCCTGCTCGGCTTCGACGGGCAGCTCCATCCGGCGCTGCGCTCGCTGGACCCGGACAACGTGGTGTACCTGGGCTCGTTCTCGAAGACGTTCGCCTCCGGGCTGCGGGTCGGCTGGGTGCTGGCGCCGTCGGCGGTGCGGGAGAAGCTGGTCCTGGCCACGGAGTCGGCGACCCTGTGCCCGCCCACGCTGAACCAGGCGATCGTGTCCCGCTATCTGGCCACGCACGACTGGCAGGGCCAGATCGAGGTGTTCCGGGAGAACTACCGCGAGCGCCGCGACGCGATGCTGTCCGCGCTGGAGCGGTACCTGCCGCCGGGCTGTACGTGGACGACGCCGGACGGCGGGTTCTATGTGTGGGTGACGGTGCCGGAGGGCGTGGACACCAGGGCGATGCTGCCGCGCGCGGTGGCCGCCCGGGTGGCGTACGCCTCGGGCACGGGGTTCCACACGGACGGATCCGGCGGCCGGCAGATGCGGCTGTCCTACTGCTACCCGGCACCGGACCGGATCCGCGAGGGGGTGCGCCGGCTGGCCGCGGTGCTGGAGGCCGAGCCGGCGGCCGGGAGGAACGCCCGTCACGCCCCCGTCGGCCCGGGTGCGCACCGGGCGCGGGAACGGTACGTCCCCGCGCCGGAGGTGGCCTGAGCCTTGCCGGACGGTCCTCGGTCAGTAGGCGTCGGTCGGCACGTACGTGCCCCAGATCTCGCGCAGGGCGTTGCAGACCTCGCCGACGGTGGCGCGGGCGCGCAGGGCGTCCTTCATCGGGTGGAGGACGTTGTCCTCGCCCTCGGCGGCCTTCCTCAGGGCGGCCAGCGCCGTGTCCACCGCCTGCCGGTCGCGCTCGGCGCGGAGCCTGGCGAGGCGTTCGGCCTGCCGGGCCTCGATGGCCGGGTCGACCCGGAGGGGTTCGTACGGCTCCTCCGCGTCGAGCTGGAAGCGGTTGACGCCGACCACGACCCGCTCGCCGGAGTCGGTCTCCTGCGCGATGCGATAGGCGTTGCGTTCGATCTCGGACTTCTGGAAACCGAGCTCGATGGCGCGTACGGCCCCTCCGAGCTGCTCCGTCTTGTCGATGAGGGCGACGATCTCCGCCTCCAGGTCGTCGGTCATCCTCTCGACGACGTAGGAACCGGCGAAGGGGTCGACGGTCGCGGTCACGTCCGTCTCGTACGCGAGGACCTGCTGTGTCCGCAGCGCGAGGCGGGCGGACTTGTCGGTGGGCAGCGCGATGGCCTCGTCGAAGGAGTTCGTGTGCAGCGACTGCGTGCCGCCCAGGACGGCCCCGAGACCCTGCACCGCGACGCGGACCAGGTTCACCTCCGGCTGCTGGGCCGTCAGCTGCACCCCCGCCGTCTGCGTGTGGAACCGCAGCATCAGCGACTTCGGATTCCGCGCCCCGAACCGCTCTCGCATCACCCGCGCCCAGATGCGGCGCGCCGCACGGAACTTCGCGACCTCCTCCAGGATCGTCGTCCGCGCCACGAAGAAGAACGACAGGCGGGGCGCGAAATCGTCCACGTCCATCCCGGCCGCGACCGCCGTGCGCACGTACTCGATCCCGTCCGCCAGCGTGAATGCGATCTCCTGCGCGGGCGACGCACCCGCCTCCGCCATGTGATAGCCGGAGATCGAGATCGTGTTCCACTTCGGGATCTCGGCCTTGCAGTACTGGAAGATGTCCGCGGTCAGCCGCAGCGACGGCTTGGGCGGGAAGATGTACGTCCCCCGCGCGATGTACTCCTTCAGCACGTCGTTCTGGATCGTGCCCGTCAGCCGGTCCGCACTGACACCCTGCTCCTCCGCGACGAGTTGGTACAGCAGGAGCAGCAACGACGCGGGCGCGTTGATCGTCATCGACGTCGACACCTTGTCCAGCGGGATCCCGTCGAACAGCACCCGCATGTCGTCGACCGAGTCGATCGCCACACCGACCTTGCCCACCTCACCACTCGCGATCGGCGCGTCCGAGTCGTGACCCATCTGCGTCGGCAGGTCGAACGCGACCGACAACCCCATCGTCCCGTTCGCGATCAGCTGCTTGTAACGGGCGTTCGACTCCGTCGCCGTACCGAACCCCGCGTACTGACGCATCGTCCACGGCCGGCCCGTGTACATCGACGGATACACACCCCGCGTGAACGGGTACGCCCCCGGCTCACCCAGCTTCTGCGCCGGATCCCAGCCCGCCAGGGCGTCGGGCCCGTAGACCGGTTCGACGGGCAGCCCGGACTCGCCTGTTCTGGTGTTGTCCTTCATCGTCTTCCGTTTCCAGGGGGCCGGCGTCAGCCGACGACGGTCCAGGTGTCGTTGGCGGCGAGGAGGGTGGCGAGGTCGCCCTTGCCGTGCTGTTCGACGGCGGTGTCGAGCTGGTCGGCCATGAGGGTGTCGTAGACGGGCCGGTCGACGGAGCGCAGGACGCCGATGGGGGTGTGGTGGAGGGTGTCGGGGTCGGCGAGGCGGGAGAGGGCGAAGGCGGTGGTCGGGGACGCGGCGTGCGCGTCGTGGACCAGGACGTCCGCCTCGTTGTCCGGTGTGACCGTGACGACCTCGAGCTCGCCGGTGGCCCTGTCGCGGACGACTCCCCTGGTGCCGTCGGTGCCGAAGCGGATGGGCTGTCCGTGTTCGAGGCGGATGACGGCTTCCTGGGCCCGCTGTTTGTCCTTGAGGGCGTCGAAGGCGCCGTCGTTGAAGATGTTGCAGTTCTGGTAGATCTCGACGAGGGCGGTCCCGGGGTGGGCGGCGGCCTGGCGCAGGACCTCGGTGAGGTGTTTGCGGTCGGAGTCGACGGTGCGGGCGACGAAGGACGCCTCGGCGCCGATGGCCAGCGAGACCGGGTTGAAGGGTGCGTCGAGGGAGCCCATCGGCGTCGACTTGGTGATCTTGCCGACTTCGGAGGTGGGCGAGTACTGGCCCTTGGTCAGGCCGTAGATCCGGCGCCGGTGACGACCCACACCGACAGATCCCGGCGGGAGCTCGCCAGGCCGGTGGCGATGGCGGGGGCGCGGCCGTGGATGGAGTGCATCCCGTAGGTGTTCATGTAGTACGGGAAGCGGGAGGAGCAGCCGATGCCGGAGACGAAGACGATGTTCTCCCTGGCCAGGCCCAGTTCCGGCATGAAGCCCTGCACGGCCGCCAGAACGGCGTAGTCACCGCACCCCGGGCACCAGCGCACTTCCTGATCGGACTTGAAGTCCTTCGCCGTGAGGGTGAGTTCAGTGGCCATCGATGGCCTCCTTCAGCGCGGTGGCGAGCTGTTCCGCCTTGAACGGCATGCCGTTGACCTGGGTGTAGGAGTAGGTGTCGATGAGGTACTTCGCCCGGATGAGGGTGTTGAGCTGGCCGAGGTTCATCTCCGGGACGATGACGCGCTCGTAGCGGGTGAGTACCTCGCCGAGGTTGGGCGGGAAGGGGTTGAGGTGGCGCAGGTGGGCCTGCGCGATGTGGCCGCCCTCGGTGCGGACGCGGCGTACGGCCGCGGTGATCGGCCCGTACGTCGAGCCCCAGCCCAGGACCAGGGTCCGCGCGCCGTGCGGGTCGTCGACTGCGAGGTCGGGGACGGTGATGCCGTCG
>NZ_LGEA01000137.1 GCF_001280065.1 Streptomyces sp. NRRL B-1140 | reverse complement strand
GACGGCCTCGGAGATCAGGACCTCGGCGCGCGTGTTGCAGCCGTCGGTGGGGTTGGCGCCGGCGTTCCAGTGGCGGAAGGCGTCCCGGTCGTAGCCGTCCCGGGACTCCGTCCCCAGGGGCAGGGCGGCGACTGCTTCGGTCAGGGGAAGGGTCTCTGCCGCGTGGGCGGGCGCTGAGACGGTGAGGGGCAGGACAGCGAGGGAGGCGGCGGCCCGCTGAGGCAAACCTGGTGTTCCAGGTCATCTCCAAGCGCTACGAGAAGGGCTCGATCATCCTGACCTCGAACAAGACCTTCAGCGAATGGAGGCAGGTGTTCGGTGACGAAGTCCTCGCCACGGCCATCCTTGACCGGCTCCTGCATCACTGCGATGTCGTCTCCATTAACGGCCCCAGCTACAGACTCAAGAACCGGCTCGCCGCCATCGAACGCGAGACCGCAGCCTAGACCGCGGGCCGGGCTGGGGAGTCATCGGACGACGCGGATGCCTGGCAGCGGAGGCATCTTCTCGCCTTCTCCGGTGAGGACTTCTCGCGCCAGCTGCCGGGCGCGTCCCCACCCGGCGTCGGTGACCAAGGCCTCCCTGGTCCACCTATCCACGTCGGTGACGTGGGACATCTCGCTGAAAACTTCATCGATCATCTGCAGCGAGGGCAACACCTCAGGACTGAGCTGGCCCTCATCGACCAGTCGCCCAGCGAGGCGGAAGGCATCATCGTAACCCAAGGCGATCTCGTCCGGCAGTACGTCGTATTTGTCCAGCCAGGCCACCTGATCCGAAGCAGGCGCAGCCACCACAACGACCGCCTCAATCAGCATGCGACGACGCGCTGAAAGCCCAGGGATCTCCACAAGGTCATCGTGCCACGACTCCGCTCGAGCCAAGCGAACAGCTCGTCATCTCTCTGAGCACGTTCGTCCGTACTTCACTGAGCACATTCTCGAGTACGCCGACAGGAACTCACCCGTGTCCCCGCCGTTGCAGCGGTAATGCCCGTGCTTTTGCGCGTCCACGCTCCTGCTGGCAGGTGGCAGCAGCGGGCACCGTCTACTCCTGCGAAAAGGTCCACGGCACCTAAGACTGCGGAAAGCGCCTGCCTGCTCAGCGCCCTCGAGAACCCCGGGCGCACTGGCCTGGGTGACAGACCGAACCGCCTGGCAGGCATGGCCCGTGGGGAGGATCGGTCCGCGTTTTGGCGGTAGCGGTCAGCTGGATTCCCGGACACGGCGAACAGGTGAGACGCCGTATCGCGGACAGCTTGCGGAGGTTATCCGAGCATGAAGAAGAGAATCACTGCTCTGGCCGTTCTGGCCCTCGCCAGTTCCCTCCTGACCAGCACTCCGGCCTTCGCAGACTGGCAAGCCGACATCGATACGGAGGCGAGCACGACCGTCGACCACGGGAAGGCGGATGCCTACAGCGCCATCAGCTACGAGGCAGAATCGAAGGTCATCTACCGCTAGACAGCCCGCGGGACCGGAACGGTCACTAGCGACACGGCTGCGATGCCGGTTCCCGCGGCGTGTGCCTGTCGACGGTCAGCTGGCGAGGTTCTTCTCCAGGCAGGCGATGTAGCGGTCGATGGCGTGGTCCCGAACGCCGTCGCTGCCGGCGGCGAAGGGGTCGCCGGCGGTGGCGACGCCCTTGGCGCGGTCGGCGAGGTGGGTGACGAGGGGCATGGTGTCGTGGAGGCGGCCGGCGGTGTCGAAGTAGTGGAGCTGGCCGACGTGGGTGAAGGCGGGCTCCGCGGGGACGGTGGGGACGATGTCGTTGTTGTTCACGAACCGGTGGTGCCGGTTCTTGAACGGCGTCTTGTGCGCGGCGGCGAGGAGGCGCTCACAGGTGCGGGGCTGGCCGAAGGTGTAGACGCCATCAGGGAGATGGTTGGGCTCCTCGAAGTACATGCGGGCGCCGGCGAGCATGGCGAGGGCACCGCCGAGGCTGTGGCCGGTGATCCACACGCTCTGGTTGTTGGCGCGCAGTTCGTGGACAGTGTCGCGGATCTGCGGGTGGACAGAGGCCAGGGCCTGATTGAAGCCGTGGTGGACGAAGCCCTTGCCGCCAGGGCCGGGGACAGGCGGGGTGGTGGTGTCGGTGAGCCAGTCCCGGATCTGCCGGGACTCCGTGCCGCGGAACGCGACGACGATCATCCGGTCGGAGGCGGCGACGAAGGCCTGGGTGTCCTCGATCGGGAACGGCATCGCGTGCGGGGACACGAAGTGCCGCACGATATCGAACCCCCAGCCCCGGGCGGTCGATTCGACCCGGTCAGGATCGGCGTAGGCGAGCCTGGAGGCCTGGGCCATCCAGTAGGCGTGCGGGAGGCTGTAGCCGGTCGCAGAGTGGTCGAAGACGGTGGGAACGGGCACAGGACTCCTCCAAGGTGGTGTGCGTATGCAGAGCTTCCCGATAGCCCCTGCGCGGGTGTGAGAAGGCGCGCGGGTCGCTGGCCCGAACAGCCCACATCCGGCCACCATGCCTAGCTGCATCCGGCAGTCGTGCCGGGCCGATCGAGGGGCCGCCGGTTTCACCGCCCCGGTCCCCGCGCCGAGGGCTCATCACGCCGGAGCCCCCCGCCCGTTTCGGGCGAGGGGCTCCGCTCAGACGGTGTCGCTGAGCGGGTCGTCGCTTCCGTCATCGTCCGGCTCCTCCTGCCGCTCATCTTGTTCGGGCGGGTACGGGTATTGGTTGGGCGCTTGCAGGTGGTGAGGCGTCTTGTTGTCGTCGTGGAAGTTGAAGGAGTCTTTGGAGCCGTCGGATGGCATGAGTCTCTCCTCGGGTTTGCTGACGAGGCCCAACTAGTAGAGACCCTGGCATCGCTGGACGGCATCCGCCTGCGGAAGAGACGCGGCCAAGCGGGCGAACGTCTGCGCAACCCCGGCATCCGGGGTCCAACGACCACTGCCAGCCGCTGAGCCGATGGGTCGATCCCTTCGATCTCCGTGACAGGCCGGCGGCCGGGCGTCACCTCGCGCGGCCGCGCCTACCCGAGCCGGGCGGACACCTCCTTCATGAAGTACAGGAGGTAGACAGTGTCAACCGCGACCATGACTCGTAGTGCCGGGACACCGCGACGATCAGCGCGTCCTTGACCCGGGCGCGTAGCCTTGCCGCCGCCTTTCACAGCGGCACCGATAAGTCCGCATGCCGGCGGTCGAGGTGAAGGGATGTGACTGCTCGTCACCCAGTCGGCTTAGACGGCTTCCGTCCCGAGGTGCGGCGTCCCCCATTCGGTCGCACGGTGAACGTGGCCAGCTTGCGGCCACGTGACATCCGTGATCACCAGCTTCGCGGGGAGGCGTCGTGATCGTGATAGCCCTGCTCACGCCAGCGGTGCTGCTTCTCATGCTGTTCGGCCTGCCCGCGCTGGAGGATCGCTTGTTCCCGCCGTCCTCGCCTCTGCAAAAGCCGACTGGCCCGGATCGAGCCGAATCCGAATGAGACCTGGTGTCGCGACGATCGTCGTAGGCGCTGCCGGGGCCGCCTCACGTCCCGCCGTGGGCTCATTGTCGTCGGCTGGAAGGGGAACGCTCGTGGGGGCGACTTCTCTGCCGTCATGCCGGAGGCGTGGTGAGGCTCATGTTCAGTCGGCAGGACGTTTCCCATGCGCCGAGGACGACGTCTTGGTAGAGGTAGCGGCCGCTCTGCAGTGGTGGCAGGTCCTGCGGGAAGGGGCTGTTAGAGGCCGGGCGGCTGGTGAACGCATCGTCGTGGTGTGACTCGCGAATCCGGTCGGCAGCGGCGCGCAGCCACTTCAGGGGCAGGCCGATAACGGTGAGGGCTTGTTCGAGCGGGAGGAGCGGGGGCGGGGCGCCGTCGAGCATGAAGTCCTCCCACTCCAGGAGGTCGAAGAGGAATTGTCCTCCCTTGTAGGGGGGCCAGGGGGCGAGGGTGTCGAGGACGTGTTGGGCGCGATCGGGGTCGTCCCGGCGCAGGGCAGCTCCATGGCGGGCGAGGGTGCACAGGGCAGCCCGGGTCCAGTGGTTTGCCGTGGCGAGGGCTTTGTGGATCCGCTCGTCGGCGGGGTGGGGTGGGGGGCTGGTGGTGGTCACAGTGGCCTTGAGGTGACGTAGTGGGCGATCTGGCGGAGTACGGCCTTGCCTCTGTTCTCGGGGATGAAGGCGAGGTCGCGCTCGAAGTGGTCGATGCCGCGGGTGGCGAGGTCGTCGGCCAGGGCGATGGCGTAGTCGATGGATTTGTGGCGTTGCATGGAGCGCAGGATGGTCTGGACGTCGTTGCTGTTCTGCTCGTGGCGGGGGCGGATGACGAGCTGACGCAGGATCTCGTGTTCCCAGAAGTCGGTGGCGGAGCGCAGGAGGTGGATGAGCATTACCGTCCGCTTGCCTTCCCACAGGTCGCCGCAGGCTTCCTTGCCGTAGAGGGCTTCGTCTCCGATCAGGTTGAGGACGTCGTCCTGGATCTGGAAGGCGATGCCGATGAGCCGGAAGGCCTCGTCGAAGCGGTCCAGCAGGTGCGGGTCGGTGACGCCGGCGCAGACGGCGCCGATCCGGCAGGGGCTGATGCAGGTGTACCAGCCGGTCTTCTTGGTGCTCATGGTGAAGTACGCCTCGTCCTCGGCGGGTACTTCCTGGTGGCGGATCCAGCCCAGTTCCAAGGCTTGGCCCTCGAAGCTCTCCCGGCACATGTGCAGCGTCTCGCGGATCAGGCCGAGGGTGCGGGCTAGGCCGAGGGTCTGAAGGTTGGACAGGACGGCGTCGATGGCGAGGAGGTTCAGGCCGTCGCCCACATTGACGGCGAGTCCGGCGCCGTGCGCAGTGTGCAGGGTGGGCAGACCGCGCCGGTGGGTGGATTCGTCGGCGATGTCGTCGTGGACCAGGAAGCCGTTGTGGAACAGTTCCAGGGCGGCGGCGCTGCGGACGGCGTCCTGCGCGGACCCGCCCAGGGCCACGCAGGACGCGACGGTGAGGGTGGGGCGCAGGCCCTTGCCTTGCCTGGCCGGGTAGTCGCGCATCAGGTCGTACAGGTCACGGCGCGGCTCCCGGTCCGGGATGAGACCGCGCATCTCGTCGGCCACCCGGTCGCGGATCGCGTGCATCGTTTCGACCAAGTCGGCGTCCGTGAGTGGGAGTTCTTCCCACCAAGGGGTGCTGGAGCGGCCGTTCCACAGCGAGCGATGGGGAACCGTTAGCCGTCCGCCGACCGCCTGGGCCGCGTCGGTGTCCGAAGCGGAGGCGGGGCGGCGCCGGTTGAGGTAGTCCAGGGCGTTCCAGCCTGTCGTCTCAGCTGCGCCGATGTCGGCTGTGTCTTCCCGGCCGTGCGCACCGGGGCCCCACAGTTCGGGGGTCCGGTTCCGGTAGTCCTCCCACAGTTCTTGAACGAACCTCAGTCCGGACGCCCGCTGGGACAGCAAGGTGAAGGCACGCCACACCGCCAGTACGCGGTCCGGCTCGCCGCGCACGTCCAGACTGCCGGGCAGTACCTCGTCCACCGGTTGGCGCTGCAGGTCGAACAGCAGGTTCATCGCCCGGTTGTCGAAGACGACCTCGACGTCCGTGTCGTGGGCCGGGCCGTCTGCGTAGACCAGGCGGCTGTGCAGCGGTGTCAGCGAAGCGGTCGTGCCGTCGTTGAACGACAGTCCCAGCCGGATGCCGCGCATCTGCTCGGCGGCCGAAGCCACCACGGCGGGCGCCCGCTCCGACAGGGCGCCGACGGTGTCCCGCAGCAGCGCCGCACCGCTGCCCGGCCGCGTGCCGTGGGCGTCCTTGGCGGTGTCAGAGGTCATCGGCCCCCCCTGCGAACTCGACGATGCCCTGTGTCTCGAACTCCAGGTGGCGGCCGGAGACCCTGGCCTCCACCCGGCACGGCCCGAGGGTCTCGTGCACGCTGAACGGTCGCAGACCGCGCTCGCAGGGGTTCGCGATACGGCCCGCCGTCCGGCTGGTGAAGTCCAGGAGCAGGTGGTCTTGGCCCATCCGGGCGCTGATGACCAGCCGTCCCGGAACAGTCGCGCAGGACGGTGTGTCCAGCAGGCCGGCCAGCGGCGGCACCAGCACCACGTCGTCTCT
This sequence comes from Streptomyces sp. NRRL B-1140, assembly GCF_001280065.1. Classification (GTDB taxonomy): domain Bacteria; phylum Actinomycetota; class Actinomycetes; order Streptomycetales; family Streptomycetaceae; genus Streptomyces. Next base: position 4,106 of record NZ_LGEA01000137.1, on the reverse strand, counting down.
GGCGAGGGCGCCGTCCACTGCCATCTGCAGGCAGCGGCGCGGGAAGTGCCGCCACAGCCTGCCCTCACGCCAGAGCATCACCGAGCCGTTGGCCGCGTCATCGGGAAAACGCGGCTGGATGAGCGTGAACACAACGGCGGCGGGCGGCGGACCCTGCACATTTTCCGCAGCTGAGGAGTCGGCGGCGGAGTCTGCTCGCTCGCTGTGCGGGGCGTTGACGAAGCCGAACACCCAACCGCCCAGCGCCGGCCAGCTCCAGCGGCCCCGGACCCGCTCGTGGTAGCCCGTCAGCTCCACCCACCTGCTGCGGCCGTGGACCGTGACCATCCCTGCCCCCAGTACCCCGGGCTCGGACTGCCATCGCAGGAACTCGCCGTCACCGAACGGCGCGCACTGTGAGGTACAGGCCTGGCTGGTGCTACGCAGCGTCACCTCGAGTGCCGGGGAACCCGACACCGCCGCCACATTGAAGGGCCCCTTGCCGCCCTGCGCTGCGCGTGGCTGGGGCAGCCGGAACGACGACCATGGCACCTGCTGCTGGCGGGCGTTGAACTGGCTCGCTTCCCACCCGCTCTCCTGGTCGTGCGCCAGGACGATCCCCCGGCGGTGGGCCGGCTCGTCCGGGCGGTCCGCGCCCAGAGTCGACAGGTTCGCGATCACGGCCACGTCGCCGGACCGGGACAGCAACGCGTAGTGCAGCCACTGCCGCTCGAGCGGACCACCGGTCAGGCCTGCCGCCGCACCGTCCGGGAACGGGCCTCGTGGGCCCAACCGCCGCTCGTTCCCGTCTGCTCTCATCTCCACAGCAACGGAAAGTAACAGTCAGTCACCTAGCGCTATCGCGCGTGTCAGAGGCGATATGCGGCCCTGCACGCGAAAACCGCATCGCCGATTCACTCCACAGAGTGAACCGCCGGGCCGGATCAGGAGACACTCCAAGGAGGCTTGGCATGCGTTACGGCTGCGAGCCGGACCGGACGCTGTGAAAGACCAACACCGGCCCTGCCTCGCGTGCGGCTCCCGACCGCCAGCGCGTAGACAGAGTGAGCATCCACGGCTCTCAGCGAGAGGCGCGATGGCTGAGCCACCCAGCTCCGGGCTTCACTCGTGGACTGAGCCCGGAGCGGGGGCCGAGGGAACGGCTCACTTGGGGAGAACGGTGCCCGTCAGCTTGACCGGCTTGTGGTGCTTGCCGAACGTCGCGTGCCCGTAACGGGTGCCCGGAGTGGCGCCCTTCGCCGCCCGGACCATGAGCCCGTAGCCGAGGAAGGGGCGGTCGTCGTCCTTGGTGTAAACGCTGAGATCGTCCTCGACCACCAGAGTGGTCGCATTCACCAGGCGGCAGGAGAGCGGTGTGGGCGGCACACTTCCGAACTGGCTCAGCCGTTCGAAGTACGCGTAGCCGGCAGCGCCGGTGAACTCCAGGCCCTCGGGAGCGTGGAACTCCTGGACGAGCTTCTTGATGCTGACCGGCTGCTCGTCGGCCGACGTGATGGCGACGCAGATGTACTGCGGCGGCCAGGGGTTCTCGTCACCCACCTTCACCTGCGGGGTCAGGTCGGTGACCTGGAAGATGGCCAGAGCGTGCTCATCGGCCACCCCATCGATCTTCTGGTCATCGCCCTTGTGGTCGTCGACCTTGTGGTCGTCGACCTTGTGGTCGTCGACCTTCTTCTTGTCGTCGTCCTTCTTGACGGCGGTTCCCTCGGTGCCGGCGACGTGGGTGATCATGGCGCCTACGTCCAGCTTTTTGGCGGGGTCGTTCTCGGCCAGGGAGATGAACTCCAGGGTGCTGGTGGCCGCTGCCGCAGTGAAAGCGAGAGAGCGGCTGGTCCACACGTGCGTGGGCAGACGCCCATCGGCGGGGGTGTAGATCTCCTCGACGATGTTGGGCCCGCTGGTGATGCGCACCTTGTACTTCTGGACCGTGCCGGCATAGTCGTCGGTGTTGCTCTTGTCCTGTTCTGGGGCGTCCTCCCAGGTCAGCGTCACCTCTTGCCCCGGGGTCGTGACGATGTCCTGCGCCACAGCGCCCCTGCTGTCGTGATCGCCTTCCAGGGCCATGGACTGCGAGGTGCCATCGGGGTGATCGGCGAGGCGGGAGCCCAGGAGTTCGACTGTGCCGTGGGTGACCTTCCAGCCGCCGACGGAGTCCCCCGTGTAGTACTTCCGGGAGTCCCCCGGGTCTACGTGGGGATCGGCGAAGGACGGGTTCTTGATGTTGATCTTGGTTGGTGACGCAACTTCGGTGACCATGCCAGTACCACTTTCGGTGGGGGCGCAGAACAGGCAGGCACGCCGCGTTCCGCAAGGGGAGGCTGGGCCGCCGAGGGTTACAAGAGCGTGCCGCCCGGGTCATCCTCCGAGCACGCACATGCGGCGCCAACCACTGCCTCGAAATATGCCAAAAGGGATCGCATCGCGCATACGAGGTGAAAGATGCCACTTGGGTCATTGCAACGCGCGGCTGCATTCCGCGCACTGCTCATGACCAGCGGGCACTACCAGCGCATCGCCAGACCGTCAGCCATCGGCCCGCGTCCCCCAGTTTGGCGGGGAACAGAGCCGGTAGGCGGAGCCCACGGCACACTGGCTTCGGGCACCTGCGGCTACGGGCAGATGTCATGCGCCGACAACCAAGAGCATCACCGGCGGGATTGCGTCGAACGGGTGAAGTGGGCGGTCATGACACGCGTCCGTCAGATGGGCGGAGAACCCCTTCCAGCTGACGTCCTCCCCGGTGCGCTCGTTCACCCGGCGGTCGCGGATCCGGTCTGCGGTGCCGCGCTGCAGCTGGTGTGACCTGTGCTCCTGAGGGCCCCAACATGATCACGGATGTGGCCACCACCGCGGCCACCACCCACGACAGCCAGGTCCTGCCCGGCATCCACACGCGCCTCTCCCGCCGCGGACTACTGCCCGTCGAGCACCTGGTCGACGCCGGCTACACCTCCCTGCCCCACCTGGAACAAGCCGCACGTGAACACCAGGTCACCGTCTCCGGACCGCTCCGAAGCAACCCCATCCGCCAACGACGCCGAAATGAGGGCTTCGCCCGGGACGACTTCCACATCGACTACGACCGCCGGCAGGTCACCTGCCCACAGGGGCAGGTCAGCGCGGGCTGGCACGGCCCCTACCCGACCTCCTCGCCCACCGCAGCCCCACTGATCGTGGCCAGGTTCACCAAGGGCCAGTGCCGGCCCTGCCCGGCCCGCGCACAGTGCACCACCTCCCGCGAAAGCACCCGCAACGTCGGCTTTCCCCCGCGAGAACTGCGCGACCTGCAACTCCGTGTCCGTGCCGAGCAGCAGACTCCCGAGTGGAAGACCCACGCGGTCCGCTCCGGAGTGGAGGGAACAGTCAACGAGTTCACCCACGGCCACGGCATGCGCCACTGCCGCTACCGGGGACAAGGCAAGGTTCACCTCCAGCACGTCCTGACCGCCATCGCCATCAACATCGAGCGCCTCAGCGGTCTCCCACCGACCGAGGAAGCACTCCCTCCCCGCCGGCCGACCGCCTTCCAGAACTACCTCGACCAGCGCGGAATCCCCCCGGCCGAAATCCAGGCGCACCCTGGGCACCTGACCTCGGCAACTCCAAGATCCCCGACAGAGTCAAGCTGAGGCGCTGTCCGGCGAGCACAGCGTTGCGGGGCCGCTCGTCTGGGACACCAGCTCCGACACCGCCACCCTCCGCAACGACCGCGGACCCTTCATCGACGACGAGTCCTGAGGCCCCACGAAGGAGTCGCCACTACCGCTGCCCCAACACCGGCGTGCATGACTGAACACCTGCCCCACGCCCCGGTAGAACGTTGACGCGCCCGGCCTTCCCGGTCGGCCGCGTCCTGTCTACGCGGGCCGCCCTGGCGAGGTGAACCGCGCGGCGCGCCAGGCCCCTATACGGCCGGCTCGTAGGTCACGGTCTGATCCGGACAGCCGGCCGCCACCTCGCGCAGGGCCGTCACCTCGGCCTCATCCGCTGTGAGGCTCCAGCGCAGTTTGGTTGCGACCCACTCGGCGGCGTACCGGCAGTGCGCCTCGGCGGCAGGCGGCAGCCACTGGGCGGGGTCCTGGTCTGCCTTGGACCGGTTCGAGCGG
>NZ_LGEA01000136.1 GCF_001280065.1 Streptomyces sp. NRRL B-1140 | reverse complement strand
CGCGGTCAGCCGCAGCGACGGCTTGGGCGGGAAGATGTACGTGCCCCGGGCGATGTACTCCTTCAGCACGTCGTTCTGGATCGTGCCCGTCAACCGGTCCGCCGGGATCCCCTGCTCCTCGGCCACCAGCTGGTACAGAAGCAGCAGCAGGGCCGCCGGGGCGTTGATCGTCATCGACGTCGAGACCTGGTCGAGCGGGATCCCGCCGAACAGCACCCGCATGTCCTCGACCGAGTCGATGGCCACGCCCACCTTGCCGACCTCGCCGTGGGCGATCGGCGCGTCGGAGTCGTGGCCCATCTGGGTGGGCAGGTCGAAGGCGACCGACAGACCCGTCGTGCCGTGGGCGATGAGCCGGCGGTAGCGGGCGTTGGACTCCGCGGCCGTGCCGAAACCGGCGTACTGCCGCATCGTCCAGGGGCGGCCCGTGTACATCGACGGATACACACCGCGGGTGTACGGGTACGCCCCCGGCTCCCCCAGCTTCTCCGCCGGGTCCCAGCCCTGAAGGTGCTGCGGACCATAGAGCGGCTCGATGGGCAGTCCGGACTCCGACTCACGCGCCATGGTGGGTTGCCTCCCGCAGAGCAGTGACCTCGCTCACCACCATGCCCCCTGGTTCGCGACCGGTCACGCCCGGGGAACATCTCAGGTGACATCCGGGCGTGCCGGTGAGACGAGCGGGGGGCTGTGTGCGTAGTACGGGCATGGGGAGAGCGTTCGTGGCGGGACTCGCCGTACTGGCCGCGCTGACCGGCTGCACGGTGCAGACGCCCGACGGCGAGGGCGAGCGCCGCTCGCCGGTGCACATCGAGCTGCCGAGCAGCACCCCGTCCCCGGGCCGCACGCCGTCCGGCGGCGGCACACCCCGTTCCGCACCGCCGTCGGACGACGACAAGCCCCGTGCTGCTCCCACCCCGCCCCGCGTGCTGTGGTCACGCGGCGACACCGGCCGCGACGTCCGCGAGCTGCAGGCCCGGCTGCGCCAGGTCGCCTGGCTCTTCGAGGGGCCGACCGGGACGTACGACGAGCCGACGCAGCGGGCGGTCAGCGGCTTTCAGGGCAAGCGCGGGCTGCCGCGCACCGGGAAGGCCGACGCCGTCACCTGGCGGCGGCTGCTGGCCATGACGCGTGAGCCGGGCCGCTGGGACCTGTACCTGATGGGCGGCCAGCCGGCCGACCCGCCGGACCCCCGCTGCCGGTCCGGCCGGGTGCTGTGCATCGACAAGACCAGCCGGACGCTGCGCTGGATGGTCGACGGGCGGACGGTGTCGACGACGGCGGTCCGCTTCGGCTCGCAGGGCACGCCGACCCGGGAGGGTGTCTTCTCCGTCTACTGGAAGTCACGCGATCACGTCTCGACGCTCTACGACTCGCCCATGCCGTACGCGATGTTCTTCAGCGGCGGCCAGGCCGTGCACTTCTCGGCGGACTTCGCCGCCCGGGGTTACGCGGGTGCCTCGCACGGCTGCGTCAACGTACGGGACGAGGCGGCGATCGCACGGCTGTACGCGCAGGTCCGCAACGGCGACAAGGTCGTCGTGTCCTGGTGACGGCGGGGAGAGAAAGTAGGGGCGCGGGCGGGACCGGGGGAACGTGTCCCGCCCGCGCTCGGTGCACGAGCCGTAGGTACGGGGGGAACCCCGGCTCTGTGCGACGGCCGATGACCAGTCGGCTCACTCATTACTGCGCCGGGGCGGCCGAAAACGTCACACCCTCGGCCGGCTCCTTTACAAAGAACACGAAACCGCAGGTCACAGCGGTGTGAGAGGTGTCCCGGCCGTCCGGCGCCGACTCACGGTCCGCGCCGTCAGCGGCGTCTCAATCCCTTCCGGCCCGCTTCTCGGACTTCGGGTCGGCCTTCCGCTCGTCCCCGTCCTGCCTCCGGTCGTCCCGCTTCCGGTCCTGCTTCCGGTGCGGCTCGTGGTGCTCCCGGTCCGGCTGCCGGCGCCGCTCCTCGCCCTTGCCCTGGCGGTGTCCCTGGTCCGCGCGGTCGTCGCTCCGGCGCTCCTTCGAGCGGGGGCCGGCCGAGGACAGGACGCCCTCGCAGTACGTCCGCACCCGCCGGTCGCCCGCCGCGTCCCGCAGGGCACGCCGGCGGTCGGGGTCCGGCCGCTTTCCGTCGCGCAGGTCGCGGCAGGCCGCGGTGATCTCGCCACCGTGTCCCACGGAGCGGTCCTTGTGCTCGTCCGGCGCCGGGGCGCCCTCGTCGCGCGGCTCGCCCCGGCCCTGGGAAGGGGCGTCGTCCGGGGCGGAACCGCCCTGAACGGCGTCGCTGGGCGACGCTGACACCAGCGGGCGTTCCGGATGAGTGACGGACGCCGAGACGGAGGCGCCGGGCCGTGGCTCGTCGCCGCCGAACGGCGCCCTCAGGACTCCGGTTCCGGCCGCGAGGGCGACCCCGCCGGCCATGCCGACGGCCAGCGCGGCGGTCAGGGCCAGGCGTGCGGGGCGGGCCCAGCGGGACCGCCGGACCGTGGCGGTGCCCCTGTCACCGGCGGTCCCGATCCGGACCAGCCCTGCGTCGGCGATCCGGTCGGCGGCCCGTCCCGCGGTGTCCGCACGGGCTGCGGCCGCGTCGGCGCGTTCCGCGCGGGCCTTGCGGAACGCGGCCACCGCGGCGGCTTCGCCGGGGAGTTCATCGCTGGTCAGAGGGGGTGTGACGGACAGCGCGCCGAGGGTCCTGGCAAGGCGTTCGGCCTGCTCCCGGCCGACGCCTTCGACAGCTCCGGGTGGCTCTCCGCTCAGCAAACGCTCCGCCGTTTCGCGGTCCAGCCACCTGTACTGCTCGTCGGCCATCACACATCCTTCTGCGTCCGCGCGACGCTGTGCGTCACACCTGCGGACGTCACCGCACCGCCGCGCGGTTCTCTCTGGGGCGGCAGGGCGTCGAGCACCCCGGCCGATTCCGGATCGGCCTGCGGGTCGTCGCCGAGCAGTTCGGCGAGCCGCTTCAGGCCCCGGTGCGCCGCCGTACGGACCGCTCCCGGGCGCTTCCCGAGCGTCTCGGCCGCGGTCTTCGCGTCGAGCCCCACCACCACGCGCAGCACGACCGCTTCGGCCTGGTCCTGCGGCAGCCGGGATATCAGGGAGAACGCGCCGTCCGTGGCGAGTGCCTCGATGGCCTCGCCGGCGGTGTCCGACTCGGCGGCCCGGCCGGTCAGCTCGGTCTCGTCGCCGCCGATCGCGGGCCGGCGCCCGCGCATGCGTATGTGGTCCAGGGCGCGGTTGCGGGCGATCCGGGCGGCCCAGCCGCGGAAGCGGTCCGCGTCGCCGGTGAACCGCTCCAGATCGCGGGCTATCTGGAGCCACGCCTCGGACGTCACGTCCTCGGCGTCGGGGTCGCCGACCAGTGTCCGTACGTACCCGAGCAGCCGCGGGTGCACGGTGCGGTACACAGTCCGGAACGCGTTCTCGTCTCCGTCCTGTGCCGCGCGCACCGCGGCGGTCAGCTCCGCGTCGTCCCCCAGCACCGCGCGCCCTTCTGCGCCTAAGCCGGCGCCGCTCTCGCGGACCGGATCCTCGCCGTCGTGGTTGCTCAATTGGTGGTTGCGGTGCCTGGACCGCAGGTGGTTGCGGTGGTCGTACCGCCTCCGCGTTGGCGCGAATGGCACGTTACGACCTGAAACCGCTCCCCGTCCATGTCCGTCCAGGATGCAACTAAGCCGTGACGCGCGGGGGTGTGACACAAAACGCACACCGGGCGCTGTAGGGAGTACGGGCCGCCGCGCGGCCCGTGCCGCGCGACGGCCGGGGCCTCTCCTGTGGGGGGTGGCGGCCTCGGCCGTTGCCATGGCGGGGAGCCGGAAGGAGCGCAGCATCGCTCGGCCGTGACGGCCCGCCCCCGCGAATCCCTTACCGGTGACGGTTGTTGGCCCGGGAGCGCTGGTCCTCGCTCCGGCTCTTGCCCGCGCCGCTGTCCGCGCTCTTGTCCGACTGGTTGCCCGACTCGTTGCCCCCGCCGTTGTCGGCGGGTGGTGTGGCGTCGACCTCGGGAGCGTTGCCGTTGGCGGAGCCACCGCCCTCGTTCCGCGGCTCGCCCAGGCGTTCGGAGCAGTACGCCGTGACCTTGCTCTCACCGCCGGCGGCGGCCACGAGACGCCGCCAAGCGGTCGCCTCCATCGCCTTGCCCCGCTGCCGGACGTCCTCGTAGGCGCGGCAGTGCGCCTCGGTGTCCTGGGCGGGGGCCGGCCGCCCGGGGTGGGCCGGGGCCGAACCGGGGCCGGTTCCCGGGCCGCGGCTGTGACGGCGGTCGGCGCCGGGAGGCTGTCCCGCCGGGTCGTGCGGGGTGCTGCTCGGGGCGGGCCGGCGCTCAGGGGCGTCCTTCGTGCCCTCCCGCTGCGATCCCGCCACTCCGATCGCCGCCACGGCGACCCCGCCCAGCGTGAGGCCGGCGAGCAGTACGGAGAGCGTCGTCTTCAGGGACCTCCCCGGGTGACGCCGCTCACCGGCACGCCAGTCGTCCCGGCGGCGGGTACGCGCGCCCAGGGCCCGGGCGTCGCGGGCGGCCCGGAAGGCGGCCACGGCCCGCCGCTCGCCCTCGGCGTCGACACCGTCCCGGACGAGGGAGGCGACGATCAGCGCCTCCACGCCGGAGTCGAGGAGGGCATGGCGGGAACCACGGCCGGAAAGCCCGCCGTCGCTCGGCCGTTCACCCATGTCCGTTTCCGTCCCTGCTCGATCGATCCCGCTGCCACTCCGGCGCCGGGCCCCAGTACGTCCCGTCGGCCCGCCCTGTTCAGGGCGCCGGGTCCGCGCGACCCGGCCGGGCCGTCAGCGAAACCACCGATTCCGCTACGTCGACTCACCCAGCGTCCGGGGAGCCTCATCCGTCACACTCTCCGCGCCCAGCTGCCCGGCGAGGCGTTTCAGACCCCGGTGGGCGGCCGTGCGTACGGCACCCGGCCGCTTGCCCAGGACCCGCGCGGCGGCGGGGCCGTCGAGACCGACCACGACCCGCAGCAGCACGGCCTCGGCCTGGTCCCGCGGCAACCCCCGGACCAGCTCCAGGGCGTGCGCGGTGGAGATGGCCTCCAGCGCCTGGTCGTGCGTGCTCTGCGGGCCGGGCAGGTCCAGGACGTCCTGCTCCAGCTCGGACGACCGCGGCCGTACCCGCTGCCGGCGCAGGTGGTCCAGCGCCCGGTGCCGGGCGATGGTCGCCGTCCAGCCGCGGAAGCCGGCGCCGTCGCCCCGGAACCGCCCGAGGTCCCGGGCGATCTGCAGCCAGGCGTCGGACGCCACGTCCTCCGCGTCGTCCCCGACCAGACCGCGCAGATAGCCGAGCAGTCCGGGCTGCACCAACCGGTAGGCGGCCGCGAAGGCCGCTTCGTCACCCTGCTGGGCCCGCAGCACGGCCTCGCCCAGCTCCCCGTCGTGCGCCTGCCCGCGCCGGGGTTCCGCTCCCTGACCCAAGTACCGTCCTCGTCCGTGCCGAGTGCGCCCTCCCACGGTGATCAGCGCCGGTCGGCGCGGAAGTGTCACATCCCGTCAGGCGCCGGGCCGGCGCCCGTTCGGGTCAACCCGGCCCGCCGTCCTCGGGAGCCTCGCCCCGCGGAGGTTTCGGCCAAGTGACGCACCGGGGACCTCTGCTCGCGATGCCACCGCCCACGAAAGGCGAGCGCCGTATGACATCCCGCCTCCTGCGCACCGCCGTCGCCACCACCCTGGCCCTCGGCGCCCTCGGCCTGGCCCAGCCCGCCCGGGCCACCCCCTCGGACGGTGTGCACACCGTCCGGGTGCCGGACGGCGACCCGCACGACCGGTCCCTCGCCCCGCGCACCACCGAGCCGTTCAGCCTGATCGGCATCACCTGGGACGACCCGGACGAGGCCCTCGACGGCGACGTCCAGGTGCGCACCCGCTCCCGGGAGAGCGGCGCGTGGACCGCGTGGCGCCCCCTGGACACCGAAGGCCGTACGCCCGAGACCGGCCCCGACCGCGAACGGACCGGCGTGCGCGGCAGCACCCAGCCGCTGTGGACCGGGCCCTCGGACGGGGTCCAGGTGCGGGTGACGGGCTCGCGCCTGCCGGAGGGTCTGCGGGTCGAACTGGTCGACCCCGAGGCCGGGTCGGACGCCGTGCACACCGCGGACATCGGGCCGGACGCGGCCGGGCCGGCCGCCGGACCGCTCTCGGCCCCGCGTCCCACCGTGACGTCGCGCTCCGCCTGGGGCGCCGACGAGTCCCTGGTGAAGGACCCGCCCACCCTGACGGGCAACACGAAGGCGATGTTCGTCCACCACACGGCGGGCACCAACGACTACAGCTGCTCCCAGTCGGCGTCGATCGTGCGCGGCGTGTTCCTCTACCACGTACAGAGCAACGGCTGGAACGACATCGGCTATCACTTCCTCGTCGACAAGTGCGGCACCGTCTTCGAGGGGCGTGCGGGCGGCATCGACAAACCCGTCCTCGGCGCACACACCTATGGGTTCAACACCGCGACCAGCAGCGTCTCGGTGCTCGGCGACTACTCCACGGCGGCCACGAACGCGGCGGTGCGCGAGTCGGTCGCGAAGGTCGCGGCGTGGAAGCTCGGCCTCTACGGCATCGACCCGACCGGGACGGTCGTACTGACCTCCGGTGCCGACAACGGCAAGTACAAGCTGGGCCAGAAGGCCACGTTCCACCGTATCTCCGGCCACCGCGACGGCTACCCGACCGAGTGCCCCGGGCAGAACCTCTACGACGACCTCCCCGGGATCCGCACCCTGGCCGCGAACGCCACGAACGCCACGAACGCCACGGACGCCGCGACGGCGGGTGCGCCCGTCGCCGAACCGCCGGGTGGCCCCGCGGGCGTGAACGAGGACGTGAACGAGGACGTGATCGAGGGTGTGATCGAGGGCGGCCGCGCCCGCTGACCTAACGCCGGGGCGCGGTGCTCATCGCGTCCCGGCACAGCAGCCGCAGCGATCCATGGCCGCCGTAGCACCGGCGGGCCTCGTCGATGGGGTCCCACAGGCGTCCGTCGGGGGTGCGGATCCAGTGGTCCCCGCCGGTCGCCCACCACTCCGCACCGGTCTGACGCGCCATCACCTCACCCGCGTACGCGCCGAAGCCGCGCAGCACCTGCTGGACCGCCGCGTCGGGCGCTCCCTCCTGCCGTATCCCCTCGATCATCCGGTCGATGCTCCACAGGCTCTGCGCCGAGTAGTCGAGGCGCAGCCGTGCTCCCTCGCGCATCGTCGCCACTGTGTCCGCCGCCCATCGCAGCGGCTTCGCAGCCGCCGATGGCCTGGTCTCCGCTTGAGTCGTCACATCCCGGAAAGCGCTGCGGCGAAGCGTTTCGTCACCCGGAATCGGCGGCTTCCCCGAAGTGGCGCAGGACCGACCCACCTCACCCAAGGGACGGTCACAGGACTTTCCCAGGAAGGGGGTTTAGGCCGGTGGGGCCGTCGGCGGCGCCGCCCGTCAGCCGCGCTGCCGGCTCCGGCGGGACACCACCGCACGCAGGACCCGCCGCCCCTCGACCGACAGCTCCAGCGCCCGGCGCAGACCGGCCGGGCCATGTCCGGCCAGCACCTCCAGGACGGTGATCTGGCGGCGCAGTTCGGCGGCGACGAGCGGCGACATGCCCTCCGTACGGCCCTCGCGCCGGGAGTCGACGGACGAGGCCTCGTCCTCGGCGGTGTCCAGGAGCCGGTGGATCTGCAGGGAGGCGACGGAGCAGCCGTCGGCCCACACCCGGACGGCGGCGGCGGACCGCTCGGCGGGAGCGGCCTCGAGCATCCGGTGGGCGAGCACCACCGCCTCGTCCCCGGCGCCGGCCGCGTCCAGCTTGCCGCGCGCCTGCTCCAGCCGTTCGCCCCACTCCTCGGCACCGGCACCGTCGCTGAGACTCGCCCAGACCGGCCTGAGGACCTCGTCGTCGCCGCCCAGCAGGGGCACGCACCGGTCCAAACAAGCCAGCCCGCTCGCGGCCAGCCCACGCTCGTCGGCCTGTGCGATCAACTCCACCAGGCTCATCCACGCCTCCCTCCGCGGGCCGTCTCCGGGGCCCTATCAGGCCGCTGCCAGCCCTCACCCCTCACGGAACCCGCACTTCCCCTTACTGCGTGCAACGGGCCCGGAGTGTCACAGGGGTACCACGCCCAACCTGTCGAGAAAGCGGAACAGCAGGTTTTCGGCCAGGGGGTCAGGGTCTGAAGTGAGTACGTCCATCAGCGCGTCGGCGTTCACATCGCATCCGGCCTCTGCGGCCCAGCGCACGGCGTGCTCGGCGGCGTCGCCCGGGTCCAGGAAGTAGTCCTCCAGCATGAGGCCCTCCCGGTCCGCCCCCAGGTACCCGGCCATCGCGGAGCGCCCCAGGCAGGTCGTCCACGCCCCGCTCTCCGGAGCCGCGGCCTCCAGCACGACGCACTCGCTGTTCATGACGTACCCGAAGAGCGCCGGCGCCCCGGTCTCCCGGGCGAGGGTGTTCATGTTCCCGATGTCGCCGTCGCTGCTCGGGTACTCCCACACCTGCCACCCGCCCGGTGTCGAGGCGCGCCGCGTCGGACCCTCCCCGGCGCCCGCCAGCGCGTCCAGCTCCGGCAGCGGCCGCTCCCCCCGGCCCACGACGAAATATCCCCAGTAGCCCATGTCCCGGTTCCCCCCGGCATGTTCGATCACGGTCGTCAGAAGACCACCACAGCCGTACGGGAGTTCGCAGCCGTATGAGCCAATTCGTGCCGGGTCAGCCGAGCCTGTCCGCCAGCGCCCGGAACTCCGCCCAGGACAGCTCCGGCTCGCCCGGGTCCCAGAGCTTCTGGACGGTCGCCCGCAACGGCATCCGGATCCCGGCCGCGACCTGGTCCTGGGTCTGGGAGTTCGCGAGGTCGCACCACACCGCGAAGGACCCGCCGAGGATCTGCCCGTCGTAACGCGCCGGCACGGCCGCGGTGCCGCGCAGCACCCGGGGCGTCCACTGCTCGTAGATCCGCTCCCCCGTCGGGTAGACGAAGGTCTGCGGTTCGCCGAGCACGTAGTACAGGAACTCGTCGTTGTAGTTGATCACCTTGCGGCCCGCCTGGAGGTACTCCAGGGGCGCCCGGGCGCCGATCTCCTTGCCGGTCCAGTAGGCGACCTGGATGTCCTTGGCGGCCTGGACGGAGGTGCCGCGGAAGAAGCCGTCGTTCCAGGCCCGCGGGACGCGCTGGTGCTTGCGGACGGTGTCGGCCCGGTGGTTCAGCCATCCGGTGGTGAGGTCGGCGACCGTCGCGCCGGAGCCGTACTTCTCCCGGGCGGCGGCGGCCAGCTGCGGGAACGACGCCTCCGGGTTCGACCGGGTCAGCGCCTGGTACTCGTCACCGCCGAGGTGCCACGGCCCGCCGGGGAAGAGGTCCGCGTACTCGTTCAGCAGGTCGTCGACGATCTCGGCGCTCTCGGCCTTGGAGATGTCGATGGCGCCCTGCACCGCCGAGCCCTGCGCGGAGCGCAGCTGCAGGTCGGGGTGGGCGTCGAGGACCGCGCCGAGGTGCCCGGGGGAGTCGATCTCGGGGACGATCGTGATGTGCCGGCTCTGCGCGAGGGCGATGATCTCGCGCACCTGCGCCTTGGTCAGATGCTGCTGCGACACGATCTCCGGATGCGAGGAGGACTCGATCCGGAACCCCTGGTCGTCGGAGAAGTGCAGCCCCAGCCGGTTGAACTTCAGATCGCCCAGCTCGCGGATCCGGTCCTCGATCCAGCCGGCCGTGAAGTTCTTGCGCGCGATGTCCAGCATGAACCCGCGCTGCGGCTTCGCCGGCTCGTCCTTCACGACCCCCTCGGGGGCCGTGCCGCCGTCGTGCGTCTCCTGCTTCAGGGTGCGGGTGCCGTAGAAGACGCCGGTGTCGGTGGGCCCGTCGATCTCCACCCGCCCGTCGCGCACGGTCATCACGTACGACTCCGGGTTCGCCCCCTTGTCGCGGTTCAGCGCCAGCCGCAGGTCCCCGGCCCGCTTGTCGCTCTTCTCGCCGGCGTACGTCATGCCCAGCTCGCCGGCGACCAGCCGCCCCTCGTCGGCCAGCGCCCCATCGTCCACGACCACCCGGTTGCCCTTCCCGGGCTTCCAGCCCGGGCCGCGCGCCGGCTCGTGGTCGCGCACGGCGGGGATGGTGCGCGGAGCCTCGGAGAGGGGGTAGGAGCGGGTCGGGCTGGGGGTCGCCTCCGGTGCTCTGTCCGGGGGCGCCGCCGCGGAGGCTCCCCTCGAGGAGCCGGCCTCCGAGGCCGTGGACCCGCCGTCGCCGCCCGAGGCCGCCCAGAGCCCGAGACTCACCCCGGCCGCGACCACGACCAGGGCTACAGCCACGGCCACGACCAGCACCTGCCGCTTGTTCTCCTGCTTCGCCGAAGTCCGGCGCCTGTGCTGACTCACCCAGCCAACCTAAAACCCGGGGCCGCCCGGCGCGCGTCCACCACGCGTGCCGTAACTCTCCCTCCCGGGTGAAATTCGTGCATCCTTCGGACACGTCACGGTCGCACTCGGTAGCGTGAGGTCACATCTCTCACACCTTGCCCTGCCGACACACGTGACGCCCACGAGGACCCACGCTGCCCGCGCACCCTGTCCCAGATCTCCCCGGCCGACTCGCCATACCGGTGGAGCACTTCAACGCCGCCTCCGAGGAGGACCTGCAGCAGGCCCTCCTCTCCTGCCTGCGCAGCCTCCGCTGGGCCCGGCGCGTCGCGGACCACCGCCCCTACCCGGACGTGGACTCCCTGCTGGCCGCGGCGGACGAGGCGGCCTACGACCTGGCCTGGCCCGACCTCACCGAGGCACTGGCCGCCGAGCCCCTGCCGACGCTCCCGCCGGACACCTACTCCGCGGCCCACACCGCCCTCAGCGCGGCCCACGCCGCCTACGAAGCCCGCTTCGGGCACGTGTTCGTCATCTGCCTGGACGGCCTGTCCCCGTCGGAGACCCTGGACCGCCTCCTCGCGGCCATCCGGTCACGATTGACCAACGATCCCGAGGAGGAGCGGGCTGTCGTGGCGGACGAGCTCCGGCGGCTCGCGAGGGGACGTCTGCTGCATGCCCTCAGGGGCGCGGGGCTGCAGTCGACCTGCGGCTAGCGCCGTGTGGGCGCGAGCGACCACTGACGACTCGCACCCGGCGTCCCGGAAACACCCCCTGCCCCCTGAGCCGCACTAGCCCACCGGTACCTCTTTGCGTGCCAGTTTGATCACACCCAGGGACCCCGGCTCAGCCCAGCGTCCGCGCCTCGCTACGATGCTGGGGGCCGGTGGACCGTACCCGGCCGGGCCCGACCGACACACCAAGCCGGCGCGGCCCCAATCCCCGCTCCCGGAGGAAACTTCCGTGCCGGCTGGAACGCTGTACCGCGGCCGGGAAGGAATGTGGTCCTGGGTGGCTCACCGAGTCACCGGCGTCCTCATCTTCTTCTTCCTGTTCGTTCACGTGCTGGACACCGCCCTCGTCCGCGTGTCCCCTGAGGCCTACGACAACGTCGTGGCCACGTACAAGACGCCGATCGTCGCGCTGCTGGAGTACGGCCTCGTCGCCGCCATCCTCTTCCACGCGCTCAACGGCCTGCGTGTCATCGCCGTCGACTTCTGGATCAAGGGCGCCCGGTACCAGAAGCAGATGCTCTGGACCGTCGTCGCCCTGTGGGTCGTGCTGATGCTCGGGGCGATCTACCCCGTCCTCGGCCACGCCGCTCGTGAACTGTTCGGGAGCTGACGCCAATGTCCACGACTGACAAGACCGCCGCCGGCGTCGGCCCCGTCGAGGGCGGCGCCGTCTACACCGTCGACAACCCGGCGCCCTTCATCGAGGCCCCGCGTCAGCGCACCAAGAAGACCCCGAAGAGCACGCGGGGCAACTTCGAGATGGCGGCCTGGCTGTTCATGCGCCTGTCCGGCGTCGTGCTGGTCGTCCTCGTCCTCGGCCACCTGCTGATCCAGCTCGTGCTGGACGGCGGCGTCTCCAAGATCGGGTTCGCCTTCGTGGCGGGCCGCTGGGCGTCCCCGTTCTGGCAGGTCTGGGACCTGCTGATGCTGTGGCTCGCCATGCTGCACGGCGCCAACGGCCTGCGCACGGTCATCAACGACTACGCGGAGCGCGCGAACACCCGGCTGTGGCTCAAGGGCCTGCTCTACACCGCCACGGTGTTCACCATCCTGCTGGGCACGCTGGTGATCTTCACCTTCGACCCGAACATCCGCTAGGCACGGGGTTGCGAGAATCATGAAGATCCACAAGTACGACACCGTCATCGTCGGCGCCGGTGGCGCGGGCATGCGCGCGGCCATCGAGTCCACGAAGCGCAGCCGCACCGCCGTGCTGACCAAGCTCTACCCCACCCGCTCCCACACGGGCGCCGCGCAGGGCGGCATGGCCGCCGCGCTGGCCAACGTGGAGGAGGACAACTGGGAGTGGCACACCTTCGACACGGTCAAGGGCGGTGACTACCTGGTCGACCAGGACGCCGCCGAGATCCTGGCGAAGGAGGCCATCGACTCGGTCCTCGACCTCGAGAAGATGGGCCTGCCGTTCAACCGCACCCCGAACGGCACGATCGACCAGCGCCGCTTCGGCGGTCACAGCCGCAACCACGGCGAGGCCCCGGTCCGCCGCTCCTGCTACGCGGCCGACCGCACCGGCCACATGATCCTCCAGACGCTGTACCAGAACTGCGTCAAGGAGGGCGTGGAGTTCTTCAACGAGTTCTACGTCCTGGACCAGCTGATCACCGAGGTCGACGGCGTCAAGAAGTCGGCCGGTGTGGTCGCCTACGAGCTGGCGACCGGCGAGATCCACGTCTTCCAGGCGAAGTCCGTGGTCTACGCGTCCGGCGGCTGCGGCAAGTTCTTCAAGGTGACGTCGAACGCCCACACGCTGACCGGTGACGGCCAGGCCGCGGTCTACCGCCGCGGGCTGCCGCTGGAGGACATGGAGTTCTTCCAGTTCCACCCGACCGGCATCTGGCGCATGGGCATCCTGCTGACGGAGGGCGCCCGCGGTGAGGGCGGCATCCTCCGCAACAAGGACGGCGAGCGCTTCATGGAGAAGTACGCGCCGGTCATGAAGGACCTCGCGTCCCGTGACGTCGTCTCGCGCTCCATCTACACGGAGATCCGTGAGGGCCGCGGCTGCGGTCCCGAGGGCGACCACGTCTACCTCGACCTCACCCACCTCCCGCCGGAGCAGCTGGACGCCAAGCTCCCGGACATCACCGAGTTCGCGCGCACCTACCTCGGCATCGAGCCCTACACGGACCCGATCCCGATCCAGCCCACCGCGCACTACGCCATGGGCGGCATCCCGACCAACGTCGAGGGTGAGGTCCTGGCGGACAACACCACCGTCGTCCCGGGCCTGTACGCGGCCGGCGAGGTCGCCTGCGTCTCCGTGCACGGCGCCAACCGCCTCGGCACGAACTCCCTGCTGGACATCAACGTCTTCGGCAAGCGCGCGGGCATCGCCGCCGCCGAGTACGCGCAGAAGGCCGAGTTCGTCGAGCTGCCGGAGAACCCGGCGGAGCTCGTGATCGAGCAGGTGGAGAAGCTGCGCGACTCCACCGGCACCGAGCGCGTGACGGTGCTGCGGCGTGAGCTGCAGGAGACCATGGACGCCAACGTCATGGTGTTCCGCACCGAGCAGACGATCAAGACGGCGGTCGAGAAGATCGCGGAGCTGCGCGAGCGGTACCGGAACGTCTCGATCCAGGACAAGGGCAAGCGGTTCAACACGGACCTGCTGGAGGCCATCGAGCTGGGCAACCTGCTCGACCTCGCCGAGGTCATGGCGGTCTCCGCGCTCGCCCGCAAGGAGTCCCGCGGCGGTCACTACCGCGAGGACTACCCGAACCGCGACGACGTCAACTTCATGCGGCACACCATGGCGTACCGCGAGGTCGGCGCCGACGGCTCCGAAACCGTCCGTCTCGACTACAAGCCGGTCGTCCAGACCCGCTACCAGCCGATGGAGCGTAAGTACTGATGGCTACCCCCGTTCTGGACAAGGAAGACGCGGCCGGCAAGCCCGAGCCCGGTTTCGCCGACTCCCCCTACATCACGGTCACCTTCCGCATCCGCCGGTTCAACCCGGAGGTCGCGGCCGAGGCGGTCTGGGAAGACTTCCAGCTGGAGATCGACCCCAAGGAGCGTGTCCTCGACGGTCTCCACAAGATCAAGTGGGACCTCGACGGCACCCTCACCTTCCGCCGCTCCTGCGCGCACGGCATCTGCGGCTCGGACGCGATGCGGATCAACGGCAAGAACCGTCTTGCCTGCAAGACGCTGATCAAGGACATCAACCCCGAGAAGCCGATCACGGTGGAGCCCATCAAGGGCCTCACGGTCCTGAAGGACCTCGTGGTCGACATGGAGCCGTTCTTCCAGGCGTACCGCGACGTCATGCCCTTCCTCATCACGAAGGACACGAACGAGCCGACGCGTGAGCGGTTCCAGACGGCCGAGGACCGCGAGCGCTTCGACGACACGACGAAGTGCATCCTCTGCGCGGCCTGCACCTCCTCGTGCCCGGTCTTCTGGAACGACGGCCAGTACTTCGGCCCGGCCGCCATCGTCAACGCGCACCGCTTCATCTTCGACTCGCGTGACGAGGCGGGCGAGCAGCGCCTGGAGATCCTGAACGACCGCGACGGCGTGTGGCGCTGCCGCACGACGTTCAACTGCACGGACGCGTGCCCGCGCGGCATCGAGGTCACGAAGGCGATCGCGGAGGTGAAGCGGGCGCTGATCACGCGCCGCTTCTGAGCGTTCTGCCGCATGCTCAAGAGGGCCCTGTCTCCGCTGGAGACGGGGCCCTCTGGCATATGCCACACCATCGGGTGAAGACGCTCGGAACGGCCCTGTAGGCCGGGCCCGGCCTACGATGATGCTCTCGACACCAGTTCCCAGGAGGCACCTGATGTCCGCAGCTTCCGTCGAGCAGCCCTTCCGCGGAGAAGAGCCGGTCACCCTGACGACCATCGCCGACGAGATCATGGAGCGCCATCCGGGCTACCGCGTCGAGATCATCGGAGGCCATCTCCTCGTGACCCCGTCCCCGGATGCACCTCATGCCCGAGCCCTCACCGGCCTCATGATCCCGTTCATCGCCGCCGGCCTGCACGGTGGAGAGACCGAGACCCTCCAGAACGTCGGACTGTGGCTTCCCACGGGCGCCGAGGACTACGCGATCCCCGACCTCGTGGTGGTGGACGCCGACATCGACGATCACCTCGTCGAGAACAACGCGTACGACCCGGCCTGTTTCCGTCTCGTCCTCGAGGTCACCTCCGGCAACTGGAAGGACGACCTCAAGACAAAGGTCGCTGCCTACGCCGAGGCCAAGGTGCCCGTCTACGTCGTCGTGGACCGCAAGCACCAGCGCCTCCACGTCCTGACCGACCCGGTGGGAAGCGGCTACGAGAAGCACCGCCCGCACGCCCCCGGCGAGCTTGTCACCCTCCCCGACTCCATCGGCGCGAAGGTGACCCTCGATGTGGCCGAGATCCTCATGGCGGGTCAGGCTCGGACGAGCGACTGAGCCGCAGGGAAACGACGAGGTGCCCTCGTTCTTCGCCGTTCCATCGATCGTTCGGTGAGTGCCGAACCGTCCGGCCCGTAGCGTGCGGAGTCCTGTGCGGGAGATGCCCGCACTGATGACGCCGGAGGCCCCCTGTGCCGGAGACGGACCTGAAGCAGCAGCTCGTCGAGCGGTTCCAGGAGATCAACGGCGACCATCCGATGACCGACGCGGATGACGTATATGTCAGCGCGCAGTTCGTTGCCCTGGAGGAACTGTGCGCAGTCCATGGCCGCGAAGCCGATGCGGTCCGCCGGCTGATGCTGGGGCAGCGTCTGCCGCTTCCGGGATATCTGCGCTCCGACGGTGCCGAGATGGTGCCGGCCGACCTGTTCGCCCTCGCCGACGAGGCCGGCGGCGTGGACCTGCTCGAAGCGTGGTTCATCGCTCACTGGGCCGACCCGATCACCGGGAAGGCGGAGTGGAATGCGTATCTCAGCGGACAGTACGTGTGTCTGCACTCCGTGAACCCGGCCACCATTCAGCGTAAGGATTACCTGACGACCGCGATCGGTGCCGCAGCGATCGAGCCGGATGCCGGTTCAGCGCAATGGTCTGAGCGGCTGCACGCTCTGGTCGACGAACTCGACACCCTGGAGCCGGCGTTCACGGCCTATGACCGCCTTCGGTTCGGCGGACCCACGTCCCGCAACACCTGCATCGACGCCACGCGGGCCCGCTTCCCGCGCCCGTGACCGGGAGCCGTGGGTGGCGTTCCGTGGGTCGGTTGCAGTCAAGGAGAATCGCATTAGTCCGACTCCGCCTCCAGCGAGACGCCATCGACACCCTCAGCACCGCTCTTGATCGTCCCGTCAACGACGAGTCGACCCGCGACAAGGGCGGCGACCCGCCGCTGTGCGGAGCCACCGTCGGGTGCGGGTTCGGCCGGGTTGTTCGTGGTTGTTGCCGTCACAACTGCCGTCAAGGATCTTGACCCCTCAGGCAGGGTTGGAGCCCCGCGGCAGCTCGGCCGTCCGCCGGTTCGGCAGTGCGGGCCGGGGCGGGGCGGGTGCGCCGCTCGGAGGGGCAGGCTTCGCTCCCCGTCAGAGGCGACGCGCCGACAGCCCGTTTCTGGTCACCTGTAGAGCAGCGTGGCCATGGCCACGCTGCGCCCGGACCGCTACCCGCTACCCGCTACCCGAGCCAGGACATCCGAGCTGCTGTGGATGTCATGACGACGGCCTACGAGGACGTACCCTTCAGCGAGCTGCTCCACCACCCCGCTGCCACCGCCCGGCGCCTGGACGCGGTCCGCGCACTACGCCTGCGCCGACGCGACGCGGGCGATTTGGCGCTCATTCGCGCCGACCAGCTGGCGCAGGACTCCACCGTGGTCAACTTCACCGCCCGCCTGCTCGCCGGGCTGGTCCGCACCGAGAACACCGCCGCACTGCGACAGGCCCTGCCTGATGCCCTGCCCTGGTCTGTCCCCGTACCCGAAGGCGGGACCGCGGAGTGAGCCCCAAGCGCGGTGACCGCGCGGCCCCACCCCCGATCGGCGACGAATTCGACCTGCGCTTCGCCAACACCGAAGCGGCCAACGGCTGGGACCACCTCTACCGCCACGCCGCAGGCAACCTCCGCCGCGCCTTCGACAAGATCCGCTCCGCCCCGCGGGCCGCCGACGACCCCGCGCGCCACCACCGCCTCAAGGGCAAACTCGGCTCCACAGTCTGGAAGGGGCAGACGCTGGAGCGCTGGCAGTACGAGGTCACCGGCGGCGGCCACATCTGGTACCTCGTCGACGACGCCAACCGCACCGCCTGGATCACCTACGCAGGCACCGGACACCCCAAAGCAACCGACTGATCGCCCTTCACCTCCTGTCCACTTGCCGCAGCCACGATCCGCGCGTGTTGGCGCGGCCTTGGGCCGGTGGCCTGCCCGATCCAGGGCCCCACCCCGGGCAAGTGGGCGATCCGGGGGCTTTCGGCAGCTCGGCGCTCGACTTCCGGGGAGGCCCTCGGTCGGCGTGCGGCGGGGCTGGTGCGTCGGTCAGTCCGGCAGCGCGGGGGTCGTGACGGAAGGCGGTCCGGCTGACGGCGAGTGGCCGGGAGCTTCACGCTCCCCTGCCAGAGGCACGTCGGCCACCGCCCTCGGTGAGCCTGGCGATGTACGCGAAGAGTCGGCCCCCTGGTCGGCCCTGTGCCTGCGATCCGGCCGTAGGACGGTCGTGGGTGACAACTTGCTCCGCCAGGAGCCCGACTACCGGTCAGCCAGCTGAGCTACTCCGTTGCCGCTTCCATAGCCCTGGATCAAGCCCCGGCTGCGGGCCGCTCGCCGCCTGCCGCGCGGCTGACCGCCCGGAGTAGAGGCGGGCTTGTCGGTGACGGCGGCCAGCCCTGGCGGGCGGGGCCCGCCTTGAACCTCGTACAGAAAATCTGGACGCAGGCCCAGGTCTACTCGAAACGTGGTCAGCGGCCGGGCTCGACGTTGCCCGCCCGGATGGGCGGGCCCAGGGACAGCGGAAGGCCGTTCCGCTCGCGGATCAGGTGATCCATGCCGACCATGTGTTGAACATGTTCAAAAGTAGGTCTACAGTCTTCCTCGACAGCGTTTTGAACGTGTTCAAGAAGGGTGGGGCAATGGACCGCACGGTCGTCGCCTACGTCATCTACCTGCTGGTCAGCATCGGTCTGACGGTCTGGGTGGCCCGCACGCTCAGCCGGAACGGCAAGGTCTTCCTCGCCGACGTGCTGCACGGCAACGAGAAGCTCGCCGACGCCGTCAACCACCTCCTGGTGGTCGGCTTCTACCTCGTCAACCTCGGGTTCGTCGCGCTGTATCTGAGCGGCGACGGGACCATCACCGACGCACGCGGCGTCTTCGAGGCCCTGTCGACCAAGCTCGGCGTGGTGCTGCTCGTGCTCGGCGTGATGCACCTGGGCAACGTCTACGTGCTCAACCGGATCCGGCGCCGGGGTGCCATGGAGCGGGAGCAGGTGCCGCCGGTCCCGCCGCAGGGCTGGGTCGCCCCGCAGGCCCGGGCCTGAGCGGAGAGCCTCGTGAACGCCACCGCCCCGGTCCGCCGGCTCACCGTCCTGTACGACGCCGAGTGCTCCCTGTGCGCGTTCCTGCGCGACTGGCTCCTGCGGCAGCCGAAGCTCGTGCCGCTGGAGCTGGTCCCGGCCGCCTCCGGGGAGGCTGGGCGGCGCTTCCCCGGCCTCGACCACGGCGCCACCCTCGACGAGATCACCGTCGTCGGCGACGCCGGGCAGGTCTACCGGGGCCCGGCCGCGTGGGTGGTCACCCTGTGGGCGCTGCGCGAGCACCGGCCGCTGGCCCACCGGCTGAGCACCCCGTCCGGTGCCCGGCTCGCCAAGGGCGCGGTACTCGCCGCCGCCAAGTGGCGCGGGGCGCAGTGGCACCGGGGCAGCGCGGCGGGGCCCCGTGGGGCGGGCAGGTGTACCGGCGCGCGGACGGCTGGTCGTACGACCCCGGCAGCGGCTGGAGCCACACCGCGCCGGGCTGCGCCGACGGCACCTGCGCCCCCCGGTAGCGGGCCCGGCGCTGACGTTAGGCTCTCTTCCCGTGTCCGCGAAGAACGACGGCCCCGACGACGGCGCCCTCCCCACCAAGTCCGAGCAGACCCGCGCCCTGATCCTGGAGACGGCCATGCGGCTGTTCCAGGAGCGCGGCTACGACAAGACGACGATGCGGGCCATCGCCAAGGAGGCCGGGGTCTCCGTCGGCAACGCGTACTACTACTTCGCAGGCAAGGAGCACCTGATCCAGGGCTTCTACGACCGGATCGCCGCCGAGCACCAGGTGGCGGTCCGGGAGATCCTGGACCGGGAGCGCGACCTGGAGGCCCGGCTCGCGGGGGTGCTGCGGGCCTGGCTCGACATCGCCGCGCCCTACCACGAGTTCGCGGTGCAGTTCTTCAAGAACGCCGCCGACCCGGACAGCCCGCTCAGCCCCTTCTCGCCCGAGTCGGAGCACGCGCGCGAGGAGGCCATCAGCGTGCACCGGGAGGTGCTCGCCGGGGCCACGAAGACCAAGGTGCCCGAGGAACTGCGGGACATCCTGCCCGAGTTGATGTGGCTGTCCCAGATGGGACTCGTCCTGTACTGGATCTTCGACCGCACCGAGGGACGCGAGCGCAGCTACCGGCTGGCCGAGCGCGGCGCCCGGCTCACCGCGCGGGGCGTGGCCCTGGCCCGCTTCCGGGTGCTGCGGCCGCTCGTGCGTGAGGTGCACGAGCTGTTCACGGAGTTCCTGCCGGGGATGACCAACGCCATCCCCGATCCGGCGGCACGGCGGCGCACCGACTCCTGACGGCGGGGCGGGCCGTCAGAGCGCGGTGAGCTTCCACAGGCGGAACACGCCCGTGCCGTCCGACAGGTACTGGCCGCCGCCGACGTCCTCGCTCGTCACGACGTACTCCTTGGCCTGCCACAGCGGCAGCACCGGGACGTCCTCGGCGACGGTGTCCTGCACCGAGCGGAAGTCCCGCTCGGTCTCGGTCCGTTCGGCGAAGCGCCGGCTGTCCTTGATGAGCCGGTCGACGGTCTTGCTGCTGTAGCCGGTGTTCATGGCGCTGCCGGTGCCGACGAGCGCGGCGCCGAAGGTGTCCGGGTCGGGGAAGTCGGCGACCCAGCCGACGGCGTACGCGTCGAGCTTGCCGGTCGCCCACTGCTTCTGGAAGGCGGTCCACTCGTAGCCCTTGAGGGTGACCTGGAACAGGCCGCTCGCCTCCAGCTCCTTCTTGATCTCGGCCGCCTCCTGCTCACCGGCGCCGCGCCCCTTGGCGTAGCCGTAGGTGAAGTGCACCGGCAGGCTGACGCCGGCCTTGGTGAGGAGCTGCCGGGCCTTGTCCGGGTCGGGCTTCGGGTAGTCGTCGAAGAACGAGGCGGTGTGCCCGGTCAGGCCTGCCGGGATCAGGGAGTACAGCGGGTCGACGGTGCCGTCGTAGACGGTGGCGGCCAGTTGCTCGCGGTCGATCAGCCAGGCCATGGCCTGCCGGACCTGCGGGTCGTGCAGCGGCTTGCCCTTGCGGGTGTCGAAGTACAGGTTCCGGGTCTCCGAGCCGTCCGCCTCGTAGACGTGCTGGCCGGGGTCGCTCGGGTTGAGTCCGGCGAGGACGGCGGGCGGCAGCTGGTCGGTCGCGACGTCGACCTGCCTGTCCTTCCAGGCGGTGTCCAGGGCCTGGGGGGTGGCGTAGTAGCGCAGGTCGACGGGCCGGCCGGTGCCGTCGGCGGCACCCCGGTAGTGCGGGTTGGGCGCGAGGACCGCCTCGTGGTCCTTCGCGTACGAGGTGAGGGTGTACGGGCCCGTCCCGTCGACACCGGCGTCGGTGCGGAGCTTGCCGGCCGGGTACGCGGTGTGGTCGACGATCGCGCCGGCGCCGGTGGCCACCTTGAAGGGGAAGGTCGCGTCCGGCGAGGTCAGGTGGAAGGTGACGGTCATGTCGGCGGCGTCCACGGACCCGAGCGTGCCGAGCAGGGACGCCGGGCCGACGGGGGCCTTGATTCTCAGGACCCGGTCGAAGGAGTACTTCACGTCCTCGGCGTCCATCGTCCGGCCGTCGGGGAAGGTGAGGCCGTCGCGCAGCTCGCAGCGGTAAGTGGTGAGGTCGCCGCGCACGAACGCGCAGCTCTTCGCCGCGTCCGGCACGGGGGCGGTGCCGCCCGGCGCGAAGGTCAGCAGTGACTGGAAGACGTTGCTGAACAGGGCCCAGGAGCCCGCGTCGTAGGCACCGGCGGGGTCGAGTGAGGTGACGCCGTCCGTCGTGCCGACCGTGATGGTCTTCCCGTCGCCCTTCGACGGCAGGAACTGCCAGGCGCCCACGCCCGCGGCGGCCAGGACCAGCAGCCCCGCGAGTATCCGTATGCGAACCGATCGCATCGGCTTTGCCCTCCCCAGACCCTCTTGGGGCCCTTGTGCGTATGCCACACCCCTTTGTGGCGGGCTCACCCAATCACAGGATTTCGAGCAGGGGGAAGGAAGATCTTATGAGTTGGGAAAGAACTTACCGATGCGCCTTTCGGTCCGGTTTCACAGCGTGTGCACAGGCGGTGTGCGCCGTCAGGCCCGCTTCGACGCGAGCTCGATCACGGTGATGTCCGAGGGTGCGCCCACGCGGGTGGGCGGGCCCCAGGCTCCGGCGCCGCGTGAGACGTAGAGCTGGGTGTCGCCGTAGCGGTCCAGGCCCGCGAGGGTGGGATTGGCGCCGGCGGCGATGAGGTTGCCCGGCCAGAGCTGGCCGCCGTGGGTGTGGCCCGAGAGCTGGAGGTCGACGCCGTGCTCGACGGCGTCGTGGATCTGGACGGGCTGGTGGGCGAGCAGGACGCACGCGCGTGCGGTGTCCCGGTCGCCGAGCGCCTTCGCGAAGTCGGGGCCCCGGCCCTCGTCCTCGCCCGCGATGTCGTTGACTCCGGCCAGGTCGAAGTAGGGCATCTCCCGGCGGGCGTTCTCCAGGGGGGTGATGCCCAGGCGGCGGACCTCCTCGACCCACTGCTCGGCGCCGGAGAAGTACTCGTGGTTGCCGGTGACGAAGTAGGACCCGTGACGGGCCCTCAGTCCGGCGAGCGGGGCCGCCGCGGGACCGAGGTCCTTCACACTGCCGTCGACCAGGTCGCCGACGACCGCGATCAGGTCGGGCTGGGTCCCGTTGATCGTGTCGACGACCTTCTGCGCGAAACCGCGTCTCAGGACCGGGCCGAGGTGCACGTCGCTGACCACCGCGATCCGGTACCCGTGTGCGGCGCGCGGCAGCTTGGCCAGGGGCACGGTGACCCGCTTGACCTTCGGCCCGCGCAGCACACCGTACGTTCCGTACCCCACGGTCCCGACGGCCGCGGCCGCGGCGGTCCCGGCGACGACCCGGGAGACGAACAGACGGCGGGAGGGGCCGACGGGGGCGGGGCGGTCCGCGGTGGCGAGCCGCTGGGGTGTGCCATCGGTGCCGGGTGCCGGGTCGGTCGGCGGGTGCGGGGGCGTCGCAGCGGCGCCGTGACCGGGCCGGGGCGCGGCTGCCGGTGCCGTCGCGGGCTCGGGCGTCGCGGCAGTGGGCGCGCCGGTGCCGGTCCCCTGTGGGCCCCGGGCCGTCCGTCTCGCCCGGTGCTCCAGGAAGCGGTGCAGGAGCGGGCGGACGATTTCGCCGGCCACCACCGCCAGCAGCAGGTATATCGACAGCGCCAGCCACAGGAAGCCCGGCCAGGCGAGCGTCTGCTGGAGCCGGAAGGGGGCGCCGGAGCGTTCGGCGATCAGGGCGGTGATCGCGAGGATCCAGCCGCCCGCGACGAGGACCGCACCCGCCCGGCGGACGAGACCCGGACCGCTGGTCGTGTCGCGGAACAGACGGCGCCACACGTACCAGTTGGCCGTCACGACGACGGCCAGGACCAGCACTGCGACGAGTACGAGAACGATGACCACGGTGCCGTGTCTCCCGATCGCCCTATGACGTCCGGCGCAGTGCGCGCAGACCACGCAACCCGATGGCCCCGATGACCGTCCCCAATACGAAGGAAACGACGGCGAGCAGCAGGTGCACCCAGAAGTAGGCCGTGGGACGGCCGTCGTCGAAGGCGAGCCCGCTGCCGTCCTTGACCAGGTTCTTGACGAAAGTGATCCAGATGACCCAGCTCCACACCCCGAAGGCGAGCAGGAACCAGGAGACGGGGCGGCTGAGCTTCATGCACCCAGTATCGCCAGACCGTGTCCGGTTCCGTTCGCGGGGTGGGGCCGGAGACGGGACTTCACCCCGTACGGCATGTACGTTTCCGACCGTGCCCGCTCCGAAGCAGACCACCAGGCGATCCCTGCTGGTCACCTCCGCCATCCTGTCGTCCCTGGCCCTGGCCGCACCCGCCGCCGTCGCCGCCCCGAAGCCCTCGGACAGCCCGTCGGCGAGCGCGAGCCCCTCGGCCACTCCCCCGGCCTCGATGTCGAGCGTGGGCGGCGCCCGGCTCGGCAGGCCGGGCACGCAGGTGAACCTGGCGAGCGGCGTGCCGGTGCTGCCCAAGGACCTGAGCGCCCGCTCCTGGATCGTCGCCGACGCCGAGTCCGGGCAGGTGCTGGCCGCGCACAACGCGCACTGGCGCCTCGCCCCGGCGAGCACGCTGAAGATGCTGTTCGCGGACACGCTGCTGCCGAAGTTCCCGAGGGACACCAAGCACAAGATCGTGCCCGCGGACCTGGCGGGCATCGGAGCGGGCTCCAGCATGGTCGGGATAAAGGAGGAGGAGACGTACACGGTCCACGACCTGTGGCTGGGCGTCTTCCTGCGCTCGGGGAACGACGCCGTGCACGTGCTGTCCGCCATGAACGGGGGCGTCGAGAACACCGTCAAGGAGATGAACGAGCACGCCGAGGAGCTCCAGGCTCTCGACACGCACGTCGTCAGCCCGGACGGCTACGACGCCGAGGGGCAGGTCTCCTCCGCGTACGACCTGACGCTGTTCGCCCGCTCCGGGATGCAGAAGAAGGACTTCCGCGAGTACGCCTCGACGGTCCGCGCCAAGTTCCCCGGGCAGACCAGGAAGGGCAAGAAGGGCAAGAAGGTCCGCGAGTCCTTCGAGATCCAGAACACCAACCGGCTGCTGTCGGGCGACTCCGACGTGCCCGTCTACGAGGGCATCGCGGGCGTCAAGAACGGCAACACCACCAACGCCGGCGCCACCTTCACCGGTGTCGCCGAGCGCGGCGGCAAGGTGCTGCTGGTGACGGTGATGAACCCGGAGAAGCCCGAGCACAACGAGGTCTACAAGGAGACGGCCCGGCTGTTCGACTGGGGCTTCAAGGCGGCCGGGAAGGTGCAGCCGGTGGGTGAACTGGTGCCGCCCAAGGGTGCCGAGCAGGCCCAGCCCGGCGCGAACCCCTCGGGCGAGGCGGGGGGTTCCGGGGACGGCGGCAGCGGCACGGCCGGGACCGGCTCGAAGCCGGTGGCCGGCGCCTCGGCCGCGGACGGCTCCAGCGGCATCGGGACCGCGCTGGGCATCACGGGTGGGGTGCTGGTGCTGCTCGCGGGCGCCGCGTTCCTCGTCAACCGCCGGTGGCCGCTGCCGGATCTGGTACGCCGCCGGACCCGGCCGTGAGGTCCGGGACCTCGTCCTCCTTGCTCTGCGTCGCCGTCCAGGCGGCGCAGAACAGCACCAGTTTCGAGGTGAAGTTGATCCACAGCAGCAGGGCGACGGGCACCCCGAACGCGCCGTACATGCTCTTCGCCGCCACACCCTGCAGATAGCCGCTGAGCAGCAGCTTCAGCAGTTCGAAACCGATCGCGCCGGTCAGTGCCGCCACGAACAGGCGGTGGCGGGTCGGCTCGACGCCGGGCAGCAGGGTCAGGACGTAGAGCAGGAGCAGGAAGTTCGCGAGGACGGCGATCAGGAACGCGGCGATGTGCAGCAGGACCCCGCCCCAGCCGCCCTCGTCGATGCCGGCTTCCCCGGTGATCCAGCCGACCATCGCGGAGGCGACGGCGGAGGCGGCGATGGTGACCAGGAGCGCGCCGCCGAGGCCGATCAGGACGCCCGCGTCCTTGCCGTAGCGCAGGACGGGGTTCTCCTCCTCGTCGGACAGCTCCCACACGGCCCGCAGGCACTCACGCATGGAGCCGGCCCAGCTGACGCCGGTGAAGAACAGCAGGGCGCCCGCGATGAGCCCGATGGTGCCGGCGTTGTCGACCAGACCGGCGATGTCGAGCTGGTCGGAGATGCCGGGGACCTGCTCGGCGAGTTTGTCCTGAAGCTGGTGTTCCTGCGCCGTGCTGAGGGTGGCGGCGGCGATGGTGGCGGACACCGTCAGCAGCGGGAACAGCGCGACGAAACTGGTGAAGGTCATCGCGGCGGCCAGCCGCGTCCACTTCACGCGGTCGAGCCGCTCGTACGACCGCCACGCGTGGGTGATCATCAGCCGTTCCGCCCACGGCCCGACCACCGGGATTCTTTTCAGCCAGTCCATGATCCGACTCTGCCCTCCGCCCGGAACACCCATGTACGGGTACCCCAGAACCGCAGGACTGTGGCCAGCGCCATACCGACGCCCGCGCCGGAGACGGTGTCCGCGCGCTGCGAGGTGAGCCCGAGGCCGTAGTGGCTGACGGCCAGGCAGAGCAGCTGGACGGCTGCTCCGGCGAGGTTCACCGCGAAGAACACGGCGTACGCCCGCAGACCCGGTGTACCTGCGGCGCGGTAGGTGCCGAGGGCGTTGCCCGCGTAGGCGACCGTACAGGCGGCCAGGAAGGACAGGGACTTGGCGGTGATCGGGTCGCATCCGGCGGGGCCGCGCAGGGCGGTGAACAGGGCGAGGTCGACGGCGTAGGCGAGGAGGCCGGTGGTGGCGAAGCCGAGCAGTTCGCGGCGGTCCGGGAGCGCGGGGCCGCGCCACGTGCGCGGGGTCACCAGTTCGCCACGGCCAGGCCGTACATCGCCGCCCAGGCGATGCCGATGAGCGCGAGGGCGCGGTCGCCCAGGACGACGTCCTCGGGTTCGCCGGCCGTGCCGCGGTCGGCGAAGACGGCGTAGCGGAGGATCGCCAGGATGAAGGCGACCATGGACAGTTGGCGCCACGGCAGCACGCTGGTGTGCGGGACACCGCCCTCCTCCATGGCCCACAGGCAGTAGCCGAGGACGGCGACGCCGGCCGCGAGCTGCCAGACGAAGCGGAGGTAGCCGGTGGTGTACTCGGTGAGCAGCGCGCGGGTGGCGCCCGCCTTCCCGGCCATCTGGACGGCTTCCGAGTAGCGCTTGGCCGACACCATGAACAGCGCGCCGAAACCGGTGGTGATCAGGAACCAGCGCGAGAGCGGGATGCCGAGGGCGAGTCCGCCGACCGCGGCCCGCATCAGGAAGCCGGTGGTGACGACGGCGAGGTCGACGACCAGGACGTGCTTGAGGCTGACGCAGTAGGCCAGTTGCATGGCGAGGTAGGCCGTCAGGAGGGTGGCGACGGCGGGGCCGCACAGCCAGGCCGCGGCGGCGGGCGCGAGGACGCCCAGGCAGCCGCCGACGGCGTAGGCGACGGGGACCGGGACCTGCCCGGCGGCGACCGGGCGGTGCCGTTTGACGGGGTGGGCGCGGTCGGCGTCGGCGTCGCGGGCGTCGTTCACGAGGTAGACGGCGGCGGCGCAGGCGGTGAAGAGGCCGAGGACGAGGGCGAGTTGCGGCAGGGCGTGCCGGGAGAAGAGCTCACCGGCGGCGGCCGGGGCGGCGACCACGAGGACGTTCTTGACCCATTGCTTGGGGCGCGCGGTCCTGAGGAGACCGGCCAGGAGACCGCCCTTGCGGGGTCCTGCGGGCCGCTCCTGGTGGGTGCGCTGGCGCAGGACGGCCGTCTCAGTCATGGCGGGCGCCTTCCCGCATCCAGCGGGCGCCGAGCCGGGCCGTGAGGGCGCCGAGGGCCGCGCCGGCGGCGATGTCCGTGGGGAAGTGGACTCCGGCGACCAGGCGTGAGACGCACACGAGCCCGGCGAGCGGTGGGACGGCGTGGGCGCCCAGGGCGCCGAAGGCGACGGCGGCGGCCGCCGCGGAGGCGGCGTGCGAGCTGGGGAAGGAGTGCCGGCCGGCGGTGCGCACCAGGGGAGGGACGTGCGCGGGGCGCGGCCTGCGCACGACCCGTTTCACCCCCATGCTGACCAGGTGCGCCCCCGCGGTCAGTGCGGTGCCGCGCAGCCAGGCGCCGCGTCGCCCGCCGTCGACGGCGGCTCCGGCGAGCCCCGCCGCGAGCCACACCGCCGCGTGCTCCCCCGCCCAGGACAGGGCACGTGCGGCGCCGGCGATGTGCGGGTCGGTGCCGCACTCCCTGAGCGCCGAAACGATCCGGTGGTCCATGTCGTGCAGGTCGTCGAGGTCGTCCATGTGGACTCACTGTTCACGCCCCTCAGGCCTGAACTCCGGCAATATTGGGCGACATCCCATTAATCACCCATTTCGGGGAGGGATGCCATGTTCGCTAACTATTCGCTCACAGTAGGGCGATACGGTCACGGACATGTCTGCCGACACCGATTCCGACCCGGACGTCATGGGCTTGGACCACACCACCGTCTCGGGCTGGGGCCGCACCGCCCCCACCGCCGCCTGGCTGATCCGGCCGCGGACGTACGAGGAGGCCGCGGCGGCCGTCCGGGACTGCGGGGCGCGCGGCGGGATCCCGCGGGGCCTGGGGCGGGCGTACGGGGACGCGGCGCAGAACGCGGGCGGGTCCGTGCTCGACATGACGGGCCTGGACCGGGTGCACGCGATCGACGCCGACGGCGGGACCGTGCTGTGCGACGCGGGCGTCTCCCTGCACCGGCTGATGGAGGTGCTGCTGCCGCTCGGCTGGTTCGTACCGGTCACCCCCGGCACCCGCTACGTCACCGTGGGCGGGGCGATCGGCGCCGACATCCACGGCAAGAACCACCACGTCTCGGGCTCCTTCGCACGGCACGTGCTCGCGCTCGAACTCCTCACCGCCGACGGCGAGATCCGCACGGTGGTCCCCGGCACGCCGCTGTTCGACGCGACGGCCGGCGGCATGGGCCTGACCGGCGTGATCCTCACCGCGACGATCCGGCTCCAGCCTGTCGAGACGTCGCTGATGTCGGTCGACACCGAGCGGGCGTCGGACCTGGACGACCTGATGGCACGGCTCGCGGCCACCGATCACCGTTACCGCTACTCGGTCGCCTGGATCGACCTGCTGGCCCGGGGCGCCGCCACCGGGCGCGCGGTCCTCACCCGCGGCGACCACGCCCCGCTGGACGCGCTCCCCGCCCGCCTGCGCCGGGACCCGCTCGCCTTCCGCACCCCCCGCCTGCCGGCGGCCCCCGCGCTCCTCCCCGAGGGTCTGCTCAGCCGGACGACGGTGGGCCTGTTCAACGAGCTCTGGTACCGCAAGGCCCCCCGCGCCCGCATCGGCCGCCTCCAGCGGATCTCCGGCTTCTTCCACCCCCTGGACGGCGTGCCCCACTGGAACCGCGTCTACGGCCGCGGGGGCTTCGTGCAGTACCAGTTCGTCGTCGGCCACGGCCGGGAGGACGCGCTGCGCCGGATCGTGCGCCGCATCTCCGAACACCGCTGCCCGTCCTTCCTGGCCGTCCTCAAACGCTTCGGGGAGGCCGACCCGGGCTGGCTGTCCTTCCCGGTGCCGGGCTGGACGCTGGCGCTGGACATCCCGGCGGGCCTGCCCGGCCTCGGCGCGTTCCTCGACGAACTGGACGAGGAGGTCGCCGCCGCGGGCGGTCGCGTCTACCTCGCCAAGGACGCGCGGCTGCGCCCGGACCTGCTCGCGGCGATGTACCCGCGTCTCGACGACTTCCGCGAGCTGCGCGCCCGGATGGATCCGCGCGGGGTGTTCGTGTCCGACCTGGCCCGCCGCCTCAGTCTCTGAGCAACCTCTAGGAGCTGCTGTCATGAAGGACGCCTTCGGCCTCCCCCAGTCCCTGCTCGTCCTCGGCGGTACGTCGGAGATCGCGCTGGCCACCGCACGCCGCCTGATCGCCCGCCGCACCCGTACGGTGTGGCTGGCCGGCCGCCCCTCCTCCGCCCTGGAGGAGGCCGCCGGGCAGTTGCGCGGGCTCGGGGCCGATGTGCACACCGTCGCCTTCGACGCCCTCGACCCGGGCTCCCACGAGGCCGTGCTCGGCAAGGTCTTCGCCGAGGGCGACGTCGACATGGTGCTGCTCGCCTTCGGGCTGCTCGGGGACCAGGCCCGCGACGAACGGGATCCGGAGGCGGCGGTGCGGGTCACGCAGACCAACTACACCGGCGCGGTCTCGGCGGGTCTGGTGTGCGCCCGCTCGCTCCAGTCCCAGGGACACGGCTCGCTGGTCGTGATGTCCTCCGTCGCGGGCGAGCGGGCCCGCCGCGCGAACTTCATCTACGGCTCCAGCAAGGCCGGGCTCGACGCCTTCGCGCAGGGACTGGGCGACGCGCTGCACGGCACGGGCGTGCACGTCATGGTCGTACGCCCCGGCTTCGTGCGGACGCGGATGACCGCCGGGCTGCCGGAGGCGCCGCTGGCGACCACGCCGGAGGCGGTCGCGACGGCCGTGGAGCTGGGACTGCGGCGCCGCACGGAGACGGTGTGGGTGCCGGGGACGCTGCGGGTGGTGATGGCGGCGCTGCGGCACCTGCCGCGCGGGGTGTTCCGGCGGCTGCCGGTCTGACGCGCGGGCCGCTTCAGCGGGTGGGGACCGAACCGCGCTCCACCCGCCCGGCCTGCGGGGGGACCACCGAGCCGCCGAAGGGGAAGTCGCGCAGCTTGCGCCAGACGCCGTCGGCGCCCTGCTCGTAGAGGGCGAAGCCGGTGCAGGGCCACTCGGCCTCGTAACCGGCCAGTTCCTCGAAGGCGCGGTCCATGGCCGCCTCGTCGATGCCGTGCGCCACGGTGACGTGCGGGTGGTACGGGAACTGCAGTTCACGTGCGGCCGGTCCCGCGGGGTCGCGGACCTGCTGCTGGAGCAGGGTGCAGGCCTCGGCGCCCGCGGCGACCCGGACGTACACCACCGGCGACAGCGGGCGGAAGGTGCCGGTGCCGGACAGCCGCATGGGGAACGCGCGGCCCGCCGCGGCGACCTCGGCCAGATGCGCCTCGACGGCCGGCAGGGCACTCTCGTCGACCTCTGTCGGCGGCAGCAGGGTGACGTGCGTGGGGATGCCGTGAGCAGAGGCGTCGCCGAAGCCCGCGCGCAGCTGCTGGAGCTCGCTGCCGTGAGGCTCCGGGACCGCGATCGAAACACCGATCGTTACGGTCCCCACGTCGTCTCCTGTCGTGTCAGTGTGGCCGCTGATACGACCACCCGGTTATCGACTGTACGGCCACGACCGGGTTACGGGCAGGCGCAACCGGAGTGATGTACAGCGCTGTTCGGCGGTACGGCTGTGTGCGGGGGCCGGTTCAGTGCTTGGCGGGCAGGAAGCCGACCCTGTCGTAGGCCTGGGCGAGGGTCTCCGCGGCGACCGCGCGGGCCTTCTCGGCGCCCTTGGCCAGGATCGAGTCGAGCGTCTCGGGGTCGTCCAGGTACTGCTGGGTGCGCTCCCGGAACGGCGTGACGAACTCGACCATCACCTCGGCGAGGTCGGTCTTGAGCGCGCCGTACATCTTGCCGGTGTACTTCTCCTCCAGCTCGGCGATGCTCTCGCCGGTGAGGGTCGAGTAGATCGTCAGGAGGTTGCTGACGCCCGGCTTGTTCTCGGCGTCGTAGCGGATCACGGTGTCCGTGTCGGTGACGGCGCTCTTGACCTTCTTGGCCGTGGCCTTCGGCTCGTCGAGGAGGTTGATGAGGCCCTTCGGCGTGGAGGCCGACTTGCTCATCTTGACCGTCGGGTCCTGCAGGTCGTAGATCTTCGCCGTCTCCTTGAGGATGTACGGCTTCGGCAGGGTGAAGGTCTCGCCGAAGCGGCCGTTGAAGCGCGTGGCGAGGTCGCGGGTGAGCTCGATGTGCTGGCGCTGGTCCTCGCCGACCGGAACCTCGTGGGCCTGGTAGAGCAGGATGTCCGCGACCTGGAGGATCGGGTACGTGAACAGCCCGACCGAGGCGCGCTCGGCGCCCTGCTTGGCGGACTTGTCCTTGAACTGGGTCATCCGGCCGGCCTCGCCGAAGCCCGTGAGGCAGTTCATGATCCAGGCGAGCTGGGCGTGCTCGGGGACGTGGCTCTGCACGAAGAGCGTGCAGCGGTCCGGGTCGAGCCCCGCCGCGAGGAGCTGGGCCGCGGCCAGGCGCGTGTTCGCGCGCAGGTCCTTCGGGTCCTGCGGGATGGTGATCGCGTGCAGGTCGACGACCATGTAGAACGCGTCGTGGGTCTCCTGCAGGGCCACCCACTGGCGGACGGCGCCGAGGTAGTTGCCGAGGTGGAACGAGCCGGCGGTGGGCTGGATCCCGGAGAGCACGCGAGGTCGGTCAGAGGCCATGCTCACCATTCTCTCAGGTCCCGGGGCCCGATCCGGAACCGGCCGGAAACAGACGGGATCCCGGTCGGCCCCGGCGGTGTGACAAGGGTGCGGGGACACGCGGCGGGTACGGAGGGGCCGGCACGGGGAGGCTGTCCCGGGGCGGTGCGGGGCCGGAGGCGGAGGCGGAGGGGGACTGATGCGGTCAGCGGGCGGGACGGGGAGAGTACGGGGCCGATGCCGGGACCGGGCACTGATCCGTGACGGCGTGGAGGTGCCGCACGGCGGTGCGACGGCAGCGACGGGGCCGGGCGGAGTGGCCGGTCCGCCGAGTCGTGCGGGTGGAGTGCTGGGCCGTCGTGCGGCCCGAGGGCTGTGTGGTCGGGTGGGGTGGTGTGTGCTGGCTGTCACGGTGGCCGGTGTTCTGGCCGAGGGCGTGGCGGTGTCGTCCGCCGTGGCCCTTCCGGTGCGGCCGCGGGACGTGCCGGACGTGGCGATGGTCGTCGAGGGCGGCACGGGGCGGACGACGGCGGTGCGCTCGGGACAGCCGTCCTTCGCCCGGCTGTGGCAGCTGCTCGAACCCATGTACGGGGGGACGGAGCGGGTTCCGGAGGAGTGGGCGGAGGGGGACTTTCCGCGGGTGCGCCTGACCGTGGTCTGGGGGCTGTCCGGGGTCGGCGGCTGGCCCACCACCAACCGGCCGCCGGGCGGCGACGTGGCCGTCGAGCGGCAGGACCAGCTGGTGGTGGCCGAGGACGGCACGCCCTGGGTGCGGTCGGATCCGACGCCCGCCGTGGAGGACGACGACATCCGCTGGCACCGGGCGCCGCGGTCGCTCTTCGACCGGCTGGACAGGGCCCGGCTGCTCGGGGATCCCAAGGGCGGGACCGCCGGGAGCGCGGCCGCCGCCGGCCTGCCCGGGCCGGTGCGGGGCGAGGTCCGCTGGGCGGTGGCGGCCGGGGCGCTGGGGCTCGCGGCCGGTGCCGGCGGCACGCTGCTGATACGCCGCGCGGCGGCCCGGCGGGAAGCCGGACCGCCGCGGGAGGAACCGCGTCAGGTGCTGATCGACCTGGACGAATGACAGACCGCGGGCGTCAGCCCAGGTCGAT
The DNA here is from genome assembly GCF_001280065.1 of Streptomyces sp. NRRL B-1140. GTDB lineage: Bacteria > Actinomycetota > Actinomycetes > Streptomycetales > Streptomycetaceae > Streptomyces. The sequence continues at coordinate 198,465 of NZ_LGEA01000136.1, read as the reverse complement.
CTCCGGGTAGAGCGGGAAACCGGCCACGAGGTCGGTGGCGCGGCGGGAGATCTCGTCGGCGATCTTCGCGTCGAGGACGTGGGACGCCTTGGACGGGGCGCCCGACTTGGTCGTGCCCGGCTCCGTGGTGGTGAGGACACGGTCGATCAGGCCGGCGACCTCGTCCATCTCGGCGGTGCCGAGGCCCCGCGTGGTCAGGGCGGGGGTGCCGATGCGGATGCCGGAGGTGTACCAGGCGCCGTTCGGGTCGGCGGGGATGGCGTTGCGGTTGGTGACGATGCCCGAGTCGAGCAGCGCGGCCTCGGCCTGGCGGCCGGTGAGGCCGTAGGAGGAGGCGACGTCGATCAGGTTCAGGTGGTTGTCCGTGCCGCCGGTCACCAGGGTCGCGCCGCGGCGCATCAGGCCGTCGGCGAGGGCGCGGGAGTTGTCGACGATGCGCTGGGCGTAGTCGCGGAAGGACTCCTGGCGGGCCTCCGCGAGGGCGACGGCCTTGGCGGCCATGACGTGCGGGAGCGGGCCGCCGAGGACCATCGGGCAGCCGCGGTCGACCTGGTCCTTGAGGGAGTCGTCGCACAGGACCATGCCGCCGCGGGGGCCGCGCAGCGACTTGTGGGTGGTCGTCGTGACGATCTGGGCGTGCGGGACCGGGTCGAAGTCGCCGGTGAGGACCTTGCCCGCGACCAGGCCGGCGAAGTGCGCCATGTCGACCATGAGCGTCGCGCCGACCTCGTCGGCGATCTCCCGCATGATCCGGAAGTTCACCAGGCGGGGGTAGGCCGAGTAGCCCGCGACGATGATCAGCGGCTTGAACTCGCGGGCGGAGGTGCGCAGCGCCTCGTAGTCGATGAGGCCCGTGGCCGGGTCCGTGCCGTAGGAGCGCTGGTCGAACATCTTGCCGGAGATGTTCGGGCGGAAGCCGTGAGTGAGGTGGCCGCCTGCGTCCAGGGACATGCCGAGCATGCGCTGGTTGCCGAAGGCCTGGCGCAGCTCGGCCCAGTCGGCTTCGGTCAGGTCGTTGACCTGGCGGGCGCCGGCCTTCTCCAGGAACGGCACCTCGACACGGGCGCCGAGGACGGCCCAGAAGGCGACGAGGTTGGCGTCGATGCCGGAGTGCGGCTGGACGTAGGCGTGGCGGGCGCCGAAGAGTTCCTTGGCGTGCTCGGCGGCGAGGGACTCGACGGTGTCGACGTTGCGGCAGCCGGCGTAGAAGCGGCGGCCGATGGTGCCCTCGGCGTACTTGTCGCTGAACCAGTTGCCCATGGTCAGGAGCGTGGCCGGGGAGGCGTAGTTCTCGGAGGCGATCAGCTTGAGCATCTCGCGCTGGTCGGCGACCTCCTGGCCGATGGCGTCCGCCACGCGGGGTTCGACGGCGCGGATCACGTCGAGGGCGGCGCGGTAGGCGGTGGAAGCGGTGGAGAGGGGCTCGGCTGACATGTGTGGACCTCCGGACGTTGCGTTCAGCGTTCACGGTACGGCCCAGGCGCACGGCTCTCTCTGCTCGGGCCGCTCCCCGATGGTTCATCCCATCCCAGCGCGCCAGTCACGGCCCTCGGTCAGCCTACCGGGTTGCTCTTCATTGCCGAGTGCGGGTGGTACGTGGCTTGTCGCGCAGTTCCCCGCGCCCCTGAAAGGCGATCCCCCTCATGCCCCTTCAAAGGATCACGTGGGGAAGGAAACGGGCGTACTCATCCGTGATCAAGCCTGAGCTCTCCCGGATGCCCAGGCCCGCCGATTCGTTCTCCACCACCCAGGCGCCCAGGACCACCCGGTTGCCGTCGAAGTCGGGCAGGGGGGCCAGCCGCTGGTAGCAGCAGGGCTCGTCGCGGACGGTCGGGGTGGATCCGGGGTCGTGGATCGTGACGCCCGCGCCCTCGCGGCCCAGGAGGGGCTTCGCCACCCAGCCGTCGGAAGCGGGCAGGTCCCGGGGGCCGTCCAGATAGGCCGGCAGGAGGTTCGGGTGGTCCGGGTACAGCTCCCAGAGGATCGCGAGCAGCGCCTTGTTGCTGAGGAGCATCTTCCAGGCCGGTTCTATCCACAGGGTGGAGCCCGTGCCGCCGCCGTTGTCGAGGGTGTCCAGGACGTGGTCCGCGAAGCGGTCGGTGGTGAGCCACTCCCACGGGTAGAGCTTGAAGAGGCTGCGGATGAAGCGGAGGCGGTTGTCGACGAAGCGGCCGGAGAGGCGGTCCCAGCCGATCTCCTCCATGGCGATCCAGTCGGTGGCCAGGCCCGCCTGCTCGGCGGTCTCCTTGAGGTAGGCGACCGTCATCATGTCCTCGCCGAGTTCGTCGGCGGAGGAGTACGCGAAGTACAGGGGGCTGCCGGGCGGGAGGAGGGCGGCCTGTTTCCGCCACGCGTCGATGAGGCGTTCGTGGAGGGAGTTCCACTGGTCGGCGCCGGGGAAGCGGTCCTCCATCCAGAACCACTGGGGGGACGCGGCCTCGACCAGGGAGGTGGGGGTGTCGGCGTTGTACTCCAGGAGCTTGGCCGGGCCGGTGCCGTCGTAGCGGAGGTCGAAGCGGCCGTAGACCGAGGGGAGTTCGGCTCGGCGCTGCCAGGCCTCGGCGACCGCGCGGGCCACGCGGGGGTCGGTGATGCCGAGGTCGGCGAAGCGGTTCTCGGTGACGATGTGGTCCGCTGCCCTCAGGCACATCCGGTGCAGATCCTCGACGACCCCTTCGAGAGCCTCGATCTCCTCCAGCGAGAAGACGTAGTACGCGCTCTCGTCCCAGTAGGGACGCAGGGAGTCGTCCGGGTAGCGGGTCAGGGGGTAGATGAGGCCCTGTTCCTCGACGGTCTGCTGCCAGCCGGGGCGGGGTTCGAGGGTTCTGCGTTCCATCTGACGTGTCCGCCCGTCAGCCGCCGCCGCTGCCGGAGCCCGAGCAGCCGAAGCCGCCCCGGTCGACGGCCTCGCTGCGGCTGAAGGTGCCGTGGTCGGCACGGCTGCCGCTGATGTCGGCGTCGTAGTACCAGTCGGCGTCGGTGACGCCGGACTTGCCGGTCTTCTTGCGGCCCGTGCCGTAGGAGGACGTGCCGGACGAGCAGTTCCTGTCGGCGACGATCTTGTAGCCGTTGATGTAGTCGTAGCTGTCCCGGTCCACACAGCGGCGGTCCGGGTCGGAGCCGCAGGCGGACAGGGCCGCCGCGAGGACACCCATGCCGCCCAGCACCACCGTGCTGGAGCGCAGCCGTCGCCGTGTCTCGGTCATGTGCGTGTCTCCCCGTGTCTCCCCGTAGTGCACTGACAGACGGTCAGCCTAGAGACCGGTGGGAACGGGCGCGCACGGCCCCCCGTTCGCGACCGCTCCCCTACTGTCGATTTGTGATCTTTGGAATGGTGTGCGCCCTTGGTGCGGCGGTCTGCTCCGGTCGCGGCGCGGCTGCTCCGGGTGCGGCTGAGCCGCATCGAGTGGGCGGCGGTGGCTGTGGTGTGTGCGGGGCTCGCGCCGCTGGGGCCGGCCTCCGGGGCGGAGGGTGACGAGGAGGGGGCGGCCTGGCTGCGGTGGGCGGCGGGGAGGCGGAGGAGCACGCGTCGCACCGCGGTGAAGGACGACGCTTTCCGGCTGCCGAAAGTCCGCACCTTCGGGGGTGATCTCGCGAACCGCCGGAAAATGTTTGTTGCATCTTGAACACGGAGTGAGCGCTTTCCGTATGGGACGGCGTGACCGGTCATTTCACAACGGATTCGGCCCTGGCCCGGGAAAAATCAGAAACCGTGGTGCGTGAATATGAGCGCGGTTTTCCCGCCGTTGCTCCTGTTCGATCCGGCGGTTCTCCCGTATCTGTGTCACCTGGATTCGCATACCCCGGTTCCGGCACTTCTTCAGGAAATGGCTGTGCCCGGCCCGCGAACGAACAGAGGGAGGTGGGCGGGTGAAGACACTGCTCATCGACAATGACGGCTCGTACACGTACAACCTCTTCCAGCTGATCGCCGAGGTGAACGGCGAGGAGCCGGTGGTGGTCCGGAACGACGCGCCCGCCGAAGCCCTCCCCGACCTCGGGGCGTTCGACAACCTGGTGGTCTCCCCCGGACCCGGGCACCCGGGGGAGGCCCGTGACGTCGGCATCGGGAGCAGGCTGCTCGCGACCTCCCCGCTTCCGGTGCTCGGGGTGTGTCTGGGGCATCAGGGCATCGCGCTCGGGGAGGCCGGTCTGGTGGGGCCCGCCCCGGAGCCTCGGCACGGGCACCTGTCCACGGTCCGGCACGACGGACGGGACCTGTTCCACGGGCTGCCGCAGCACTTCACCGCCGTCCGCTCCCACTCCCTGGCCGTGCGCGAGCCGCTGCCTCGGACGCTGGAGGCGACCGCCTGGGCGGAGGACGGTGTCCTGATGGGGCTCCGGCACCGCAGCCGGCCGCTGTGGGGGGTGCAGTTCCATCCCGAGTCGGTCCTCACGGAGTACGGGCACCGCATGCTCGTGAACTTCCGCAACCTCACCGCCCGGCGCTCCGGGAAGCTGCGCACGAAGAACACGGCCGTGCCCTCGCACGAGGAGGTCCGGCGGCGCCCTGGCCTCGCGGAGTACGACACGGGGGTGTGGTGGGCGAGGGCGGCCCCCTCGGACACCGGGCGCCCGCGCAAGCCCGCTGCGGCGGCCGTCTTCCAGGTCGCCGCGGTCTCCCGGGCGACTGCCGTGCCCCTCGGCGCGGCGAAAGCCTCGGGCGGGGTCGTTCCGGCGCCCGGGGACGTCCCGGCCGCAGCGCAGGGCACGCCCGTCGGCGTCGGTGGGTCCGCCGACGCGCCCGCCCCCTCCGCCGGCTTCCCCCGGCCCCGGCGTCCCGAGCGGGCCGGGTACCGGCTGCACACCCGGCGGATCAACGGTGCCGTCGATGCGGAGGCGGTCTTCGGGCGGATGTTCGCGGGGTCGCCGCGGTCCTTCTGGCTGGACAGCTCGCTGGTCGAGCCTGGGCGGTCGAGGTTCTCGTTCCTCGGGGACGACCAGGGGCCGCTCGCCGAGTTCGTACGGTACGACGTCGCCGCCGGGCAGTGTGAGATCGAGCGGGCGGGCCGGCCGGTGCGGCGGGTCAAGGCGAGCGTCTTCGACTACCTCAAGCGGCAGTTGACCACACGACGGGTGGACGCGACGGGGTTGCCGTTCGACTTCACCGGCGGCTATGTCGGCTATTTCGGCTTCGAGATGAAGGCCGACTGCGGGTCGCCCAACCGGCACCGCTCCCCCGCCCCGGACGCCGCCTGGCTGTTCGCCGACCGGGTGATCGCGGTGGACCACGAGGAGGGCTCCACCTACGCCGTGTGCCTGGCGGAGGACACCCCGCAGGCCGCGCGGGAGGCCGCCGACTGGCTGGACGGTGCGCTGGCCGGCCTCTCCTGCGTGGCGACGGAGCACCCCCCGCTGCCCGAGCCTGCGGCCCCGGCCGGATCCGGCGCGGCCGAGCCGTGGCTGGTGCGCGACCGGGCGACGTACCTCGCGGACATCGAGGCCTGCCGGCAGGCGCTGCGGGCGGGCACCAGCTACGAGGTCTGCCTGACGAACGCCGCCCGGCTGCCCGCTCCGCCCGACGCGCTGGAGTTCTACCGGACGCTGCGCCGCGACGACCCGGCCCCCTACGCGGCGTTCCTCGGGTTCGGGGAGCTGGAGGTGGCCGGTTCCTCCCCCGAACGGTTCCTGCGCATCGGCCGGGACGGCACCGCCGAGGCCCGGCCCGTCAAGGGCACCGCGCCCCGGGGCGACGGACCGGAGGAGGACGCCCGGCGGCGGGACGCGCTCGCGGCGGACGCCAAGACCCGGGCCGAGAACCTGATGATCGTCGACCTGCTGCGCGACGACCTGGGGCGGGTCTGCCGCACCGGGACCGTACGGGTCTCCCGGCTGATGGAAACGGAGACGTACGCCACCGTGCACCAGCTGGTGTCGACCGTGGAGGGCAGGCTGCGGCCCGGCACGGACGCGGTGGACTGCGTGCGGGCCTGCTTCCCGGGCGGGTCGACGACCGGCGCACCGAAGCCGCGCACGTTGGAGATCATCGACTCGCTGGAGACCGAGGCCCGCGGCGTCCACTCCGGCGCCCTGGGTTACTTCGGGTGCGGCGGCGGAGCCGACCTCGCCATCGTGATCCGGACCGCCGTCTTCACCGCGGGCCGGATGCGTCTGGGGGCGGGCGGCGCGATCGGGCTCGGCTCCGATCCGGAGGCCGAGTACGAGGGGATGCTGCTGGAGACGGCGGCCGCGATGCGGGCCCTGCACCGGCAGACCGCCGACCGAACGCGTCGGCAGCCCCCGCCGGGGCAGAAGGCCGGGGCGGCCGGGGAAGCCCGGCGGTGACCGGTCCGCACGTCACCCGGAGCCCGGCCGCCACCGAAGCGCCCGGGGATCTCGCGGGGCGGCCGCTCGTGGCGGACTCCTGGCCGCTGGGCGGGGGCGGTAGCCCGCAGGGGGATGGGGCGATCAGCCGGGCAGTACCGCGCACAGCGCGTCGAGCGCCCCCGACCAGGCGTGGTCCGGCGGTGTGCCGTATCCGACGACCAGGGCGTCGACGGGCTCGGCCCGCGCGGCGAGGTGGGTGTAGCGGGCGAGTCCGTGGAGCGCGAGACCCCGCCAGTGCGCCGCCTGGACCACCGACTGCTCGGTGCCGGGCGGCAGCCGCAGCAGGACGTGCAGACCGGCCGCGATACCGCTGACGCGGGCTTCCGGGGCACGGGCCGCGACGGCGGCGACCAGGGCGTCGCGGCGGCGCCGGTAGCGCAGCCGGGCCGCCCGGACGTGCCGGTCGTAGGCGCCGGAGGTGAGGAACCCGGCCAGGGTCAGCTGGTCCAGCACCCCGCACGTGTCGACGCCGCCCTTGGCCGCCGCGACCTCCTCCGCGAGACCCGGCGGCAGCACCATCCAGGCCAGCCGCAGCCCTGGCGCGAGGGACTTGCTCGCGGTGCCCAGGTACACCACCCGGTCGGGGTCCAGGCCCTGGAGCGCGCCGACGGGCTGCCGGTCGTAGCGGAACTCGCCGTCGTAGTCGTCCTCCAGCACCAGCCCGCCGGTGCGCCGCGCCCAGTCCACGACGGCCGTGCGGCGGTCGCGGTGCAGCGGCACGCCCATGGGGAACTGGTGGGCTGGGGTGAGGAGGACCGCGTCGGCTCCGGACAGCCCGGCCGGGTCCGTGCCGAGCCGGTCGAACGGCAGCGCGGCGGTGTCCAGGCCGCAGCCGGTCAGGATCCGGGCGTGCGCGTCGAGGCCGTACGACTCGACCGCGACGGCCCGTGCCCCGCGTGCCCGCAGGACCGTGCCGAGCAGCTTCAGGCCGTGCGCGAACCCGGCGCACACCACGATCCGTTCGGGGTCGGCGCGCACGCCCCGCGCCCGGGAGAGGTACCCGGCGAGCGCGGCCCGCAGCTCGGGCCGGCCCCGCGGGTCGCCGTAGTCGAGGGCGTGGTGAGGGGCGGCGGTCAGGGCGCGGCGGGCCGCCTTGAGCCACTCCGCGCGCGGAAAGGACGTCAGATCCGGGCTGCCGGGGCGCAGATCGTAGGCCGGGCGGGCCGGAAGGCGCGGGTGGGGCGCGGTGCCGGTGGGCGGGACGACCCTCCGCCCGGCGACCCGGGTGCCCGAGCCCTGCCGGGCGGTGAGCCAGCCCTCGGCGACCAGGTCGGCGTAGGCGTCGGCGACGGTGTTGCGGGCGATCCCCAGGTCGGCGGCGAGGGCGCGGGAGGACGGCAGCCGGGTGCCGGGGGCCAGCCGCCCGGAGCGCACGGCCTCGCGCAGGGCGTCGGTCAGCCCCCGGCGCAGGCCCGGCCCCGTGGGCTCCACGTGCAGGTCGAGCCCCAGAGTGGCCCATGATTCCGCCATGGAAATGGACCATACTCCTGGGCTGCTTCCTCCCTAGGGTCGAGGGCATGACGACGCACACCGACGAAACGACGGCCCCGGACAGCATGGAGTACGCCCCCGAACAGCCCGCCCGTCTGGAGTGGGCCAAGCACGTGCCCGAGGTCTACAAGGCCATGGTCCGGCTCGACGTGGCGGCCCGGCAGGGCCTGGACCCCAAGCTGCTGGAGCTGGTGAAGATCCGCGCCTCGCAGATCAACGGCTGCGCGTTCTGCCTCGACATGCACAGCAAGGACGCCCTGGCCGCCGGGGAGAGCGTCGAGCGGATCATCCAGCTCGGGGCGTGGGAGGAGTCGCGGCACTTCTACACCGCGAAGGAGCTCGCGGCGCTGGAGCTGACGGAGGCGGTGACGGTCCTGACGCACGGTTTCGTTCCGGACGAGGTCTACGACAACGCCGCGAAGCACTTCGAGGAGGCCGAGCTGGCGCAGGTGATCGCCGCGATCACGGTGATCAACGCGTGGAACCGGTTCGGGGTGACGTGCCGCATGGCGCCGGGGCACTACGAGCCGGGGCAGCACAAGTGACGGCCGGGGCAGGGCGTACGACGGACAGGGCCGGGGTGTTCCGCGCCCTGCACCACCACCGGGCGCCCGGCGACCCGCTCGTGCTGCCCGGGCCGTGGGACGCGGCCAGTGCGCGGGTGTTCGCCGAGGCCGGGTTCCCCGCGCTCGCCACGCCCAGTGCGGGGGTCGCCGCCTCCCTCGGGTACGAGGACGGCCAGGTCCCGGCCGACGAGATGTTCGCGGCGGTCGCCCGGATCGTCCGGGCCGTGGACGTGCCGGTGTCGGCGGACGTCGAGGGCGGCTACGGGCTCGCCCCGAAGGACCTCGTGGAACGGCTGCTGGAGGTCGGGGCGGTCGGGTGCAACCTGGAGGACTCCGTGGACGGGGTGCTCAAGGAGCCGCGGGCGCACGCCGGTTGGCTGGCCGAGGTGCGGGAGGCGGCCGGTGACCGGCTGTTCGTCAACGCCCGCATCGACACCTTCATCCGCGGGGTGGCCGATCCCGGTACGGCGATCGAGCGGGCGGCGCTGTACGTCGCCGCGGGCGCCGACTGCGTGTACCCGATCGGGGCCCCGCCGGCGGTGCTGCCGCTGCTGCGGGCCGGGATCCAGGGGCCGGTCAACGCCGGGGCTTCTGCCGACGGTGGCCCCTCACCCGCCGAACTCGGCGCGCGAGGGGCCACCCGGATCACCTTCGGGCCGGGACTCCAGCGGCGGGCCGCCCGGGCCCTGCGGGAGATCGCCGACCTGCTGGCGTGAGGGACGTCAGGGCAGCCACTTCTTCCACGTGGACTTGTGGCTGTCCACCCACTTCTTCGCCGCGTCCTCCGGCGTCATCTTCTGGTCGGCGATCATCAGGGAGACCTCGTTCTGGTCCTCGGTCGTCCACTTGAACTTCTTCAGGAAGGCCGCCGCCTTGCCGCCCTTCTTCGCGAAGTCCGCGTTGAGGTACTTCTGCAGCGGGGTGTGCGGATAGGCGCAGGCGACCTTGTCCGGGTCGGCGTCACAGCCCTCCTTGTACGGCGGCAGCTTCACCTCGGTCATCGGGACCTTCTTGAAGAGCCACTGCGGGGAGTACCAGTAGGTGAGGAAGGGCTTCTTCTCCTTGGCGAACTGCCTCATCTGCGTGATCTGCGCCGCCTCGGACCCGGCGAACACCACCTGGTAGTCCAGCTTCAGGTTCTTCACCAGCGCCTTGTCGTTGGTGACGTAGGACGGCGAACCGTCCATCAGCTGGCCCTTGTCGCCGCTCTCCGGGGTGCGGAAGAGGTCGGCGTACTTGTTGAGGTTCTTCCAGTTCGTGATGTCCGGGTGCTGCTTGGCGAGGTACGTCGGGACGAACCAGCCGATGTGGCCGGTGACGCCGAGTCCGCCGCCGGGCGCGATGGTCTTCTTGTCCTTGACGTACCGCTGTTCCTGCTCGGGATGGCCCCAGTCCTCCAGGAGCGCGTCGACGCGGCCCTGGCTGAGGGCGTCCCAGGCGGGCACCTCGTCGACCTGGACGGTGTCGACGCGGTAGCCCAGCTCGTGCTCCAGGAGGTACTGGGCGACGGCCACGTTGGACTGGGCGCCCACCCAGGACTGCACGGACAGGGTCACGGTCTTGGCGCCCTGCGCGTTGGCGAAGGGCGAGGCCTGCTTGGTCATGTCGGCCGCGCCGCAGCCGGTGAGCAGCGCCAGGGAGCTCGCCGCGGCGATCACGGCAGTCTTGCGGACTCGCATGTCACGCTCCCTTCTTCGCACGGCGTTCGGTGGGCTGCGTCACCCGGTCGAGCATCAGGCCGAGGCAGACGATCGCGCCGCCCGCCACCAGACCGGTCGCCAGGTCGCCCTGGGCGAGGCCGAAGACGACGTCGTAGCCGAGTGCGCCACCGCCGACCAGGCCGCCGATGACGACGACGGCGAGGACCAGGACCAGGCCCTGGTTGACGGCGAGGAGCAGCGCCGGGCGGGCCAGCGGGAGCTGGACCTGCCGCAGCTGCTGCCAGCTGGTCGCGCCGAGCGAGCTGGAGGACTCCAGCGCGGCCGGGTCGACTTGGCGCAGGCCCTGGGTGGTGATCCGGACGACGGCCGGCAGGGCGTAGACGATCGCGGCGGCGACGGCAGGGGCGCGGCCGACGCCGAACAGGGCGACGACCGGGATCAGGTACACGAACTGTGGCATCGTCTGGAACACGTCCAGGACCGGGCGCAGGGCCCGCTCCAGGCGGTCGCTGCGGGCCGCGGCGATACCGACGGCGAAGCCGACGACCAGGGTGACGGCGACGGCGGCCAGAACCTGGGAGAGGGTGTCCAGGGACGGCTTCCAGACGCCGAGGACGCCGATCGCGGCCATGGCGAGGACGGCGGTCAGCGCGGTGCGCCAGGTGCCGATGACCCAGGCCAGGGCGGCGACGATCAGCAGGACGCCCCACCAGGGCAGCGCCTGCAGACCGCTGCGCATCGGGTCGAGGACCCAGGTGGTGAAGTGGCCCGCCCAGTCGGCGGTGCCGCCGACGACGGGGACGCCCGAGTACAGGTGCGCGGTCATCCAGTCGACGGCGCGGTTGACGGGCTCGGCGATGCCGACGACCCAGGAGTCGGGCCAGTCGAGGCGGCCCGCGAGCCGCCCGGCGACCGCCACGACGACGACGCCGGCCAGGGCGAACAGCCACCCGCGGCCGCTGTGCGGCTCGGGTTCGGCGCCGAGCTTCTCCCCCGCCGCGCCGGTGACGCGGTCCAGGACGACGGCCAGCAGCACGATCGGGATGCCGGCGGCGAGCGCGGCGCCGACGTCGACCGAGGCCAGGGCCTGGTAGACGCGGTCACCGAGACCGCCCGCGCCGATGACGGCCGCGATGACGGCCATGGACAGCGCCATCATGATCGTCTGGTTGACGCCGAGGAGGAGTTCCTTGCGGGCCAGCGGGATCCGGGCGGTCAGCAGGCGCTGGCGCGCGGTGGAGCCGAGCGACTCGACGGCCTCCAGCACTCCCTTGTCTGCGCCGCGCAGCCCGAGCGAGGTCAGGCGGGCCATGGGCGGGGCGGCGTAGATGACGGTGGCCAGGACGGCCGCCGGGACGCCGATGCCGAAGATCAGCACGACCGGCAGCAGGTAGGCGAAGGCCGGCAGCACCTGCATGGTGTCCAGGACCGGGCGCAGGACGCGGTCCATCCGGTCGGACAGACCGGCTGCGAGACCGAGCAGCACACCCACGACGACCGACGCGAGGACCGCGACGACCATCAGGGCGAGGGTCTGCATGGTCGGCACCCACATGCCGAGCAGTCCGCAGGTGAGGAACGCGGCGGCCGTGCCGAGCGCCAGTTTCACGCCCGCCACGCGCCAGGCGACCAGCGCGCCGATGGCCGTGACGCCCGCCCAGCCGACGGCCAGGAGGGTGAGGTAGACGGCCCGTACGGCGATGACGACGACGTTGCTGACGTGGCCGAAGAAGTAGAGGAACAGCGGGTGGCTGTCGCGGTTGTCGATGATCCAGTCGCTGGCCTTGGCGAGCGGCTGGGAGAAGTCGACGGTCAGGGCGGCCGGCCAGCTGCCGCTCGCCCAGCGGGCGTTGGCCAGGGGGACCAGGATCGCGGCGGCCACGGCGAGCAGCAGCAGCTTGTGCACGGCCCGGTGCTTGAGGAAGGCGGGCAGGCCGACGCGCGGCGGGGACGCGGTGATGGTCGCCATCACACCGCCTCCTTGGGCTGCCGCGTCCCGGGCGGAGCGGGCTGCTCCGTCCCGGCGACGACACCGAGGAGCGTGTCGGAGTCGACCACGCCCACGCAGCGGCCCTGGTCCACGACCCGGGCCGGAGCGCCGGCGCGGGCGACCGCCTCGATCGCCTCGGACACCGTCGCGTCGGGGCGCACGGCCGGTCCGCTGCCGTCCTGGTCCGCCGCGGGGCGGCGCATGGCCGTGCGGACGGTGAGGACCTGCTCGCGCGGGACGTCCCGGACGAACTCGCGGACGTAGTCGTCGGCGGGCGCGCCGACGATCTCCTCGGGCGTGCCGCACTGGACGACCCGGCCGTCGCGCATCAGGGCGATGCGGTCGCCCAGCTTCAGGGCCTCCTGGAGGTCGTGCGTGATGAAGACCATCGTGCGGCCCTCCTCGTGGTGCAGCCGGATGACCTCCTCCTGCATGTCCCGCCGGATCAGCGGGTCGAGCGCGCTGAACGGCTCGTCGAAGAGCAGGACCTCGGGGTCGGCGGCGAGCGCGCGGGCGAGGCCCACACGCTGCTGCTGGCCGCCGGAGAGCTGGCCGGGGCGGCGGTGCTCCATGCCTTCCAGACCGACCTTGGCGACGACCTCGGCGGCCCGCTCGCGCCGCTCGGCCTTGCCCATGCCCTGGATCTCCAGGCCGTAGGCGACGTTGTCGAGGACCGAGCGGTGCGGCAGCAGGCCGAAGTGCTGGAAGACCATCGCGGCGCGGTGGCGGCGCAGTTCGCGCAGCCGGGAGCGGTCCATGGCGCGGACGTCCTCGCCGTCGATGGCGATGGTGCCGGCCGTGGGCTCGATCAGCCGGGTCAGACAGCGCACCAGCGTGGACTTGCCGGAGCCGGACAGGCCCATGACGACGAAGACCTCGCCCTTGCGCACGTCGAAGCTGACGTCCCGGACGGCGGCGGTGCAGCCGGTGCGCGAGCGCAGCTCGGCGGGGTCGAGCGCGGTGAGCTCGGGGTCGCCGGGAACGCGGTCGGCCTTGGGGCCGAACACCTTCCACAGTCCCTCCACCGAGAAGACGGGTGCGGTGTCCATGGTCTGCTCCGTGGGGGGTTCGAGGGTGGCGGTCACTTGGAACCACCACCGATCAGCTCGGCGGCCTTCTCACCGACCATGAGGACTCCGATCATCGGGTTGACGGTGGTCATCGTGGGGAACACGGAAGCGTCGGCGATGCGGATGCCCTCCAGGCCGCGGATGCGCAGCTCCGGGTCGACGACGGCCGACGGGTCGTCGGCGGCGCCCATCCTGCAGGTGCCGGCGGGGTGGTAGACGGTGTGTGCGACCTTGCGGGCGTACTCGCTGAGCTCCTCGTCACCGGTGACGTCCGGGCCGGGGGCCACCTCGCGCTTGAGCCAGCCGGCCAGGGGCTCGGTCCTGGCGATCTCGCGGGCGATCCGGATGCCGTCGACGAGGGTCCTGCCGTCGTAGTCGTCCTCGTCGGTGAAGTAGCGGAAGTCCAGCGCGGGCTTGACCTCGGGATCGGCGCTGGTCAGGTAGAGCCGGCCGCGGCTCTTCGGCTTGGGGATGTTCGGGGTCATGGAGACGCCGAACTCCGGCCGCTGGTAGCCCAGTCGCTCCGGGTTGTCCGTGAAGGGGATCTGGTAGAAGTGGAACATCAGGTCGGGGTGCGCCAGTTCGGGGTCGCGCCGCACGAACAGGCCCGCGTCGGAGTCCATCGCGGAGTTCTCCGGGAGGGGGCCGTTGGTCTCCCACACGATGACCGACTCGGGGTGGTCGAGCAGGTTCTCGCCGACGCCCGGCAGGTCGTGGGAGACGGGGATGCCGAGCTGCTCCAGATCGGCCTTGGGGCCGATGCCGGAGTGCATCAGCAGCCGGGGCGAGTCCACGGCACCGGCACACAGCAGCACCTCGTTGCGCGCCTTGACGAGGATCTCCTCGCCGTCCTTGGTGCGCACGTGCACGCCCTCGGCGCGGTCGCCGTCCAGTTGGAGCTTGTACGCCCAGGTCTCCAGCAGGATCGTCAGGTTGGGCCGCTCGTCCATCACCGGGTGGAGGTAGGCCACCGACGCCGAGGACCGCTTGTTGTTCTCGGGGTGGTAGGCGAGGTCGAAGAAGCCGACGCCCTCGGTGAAGGGCTTCTTGTTGAAGCCCTCCACGCGCGGCACGCCGAGCGCCTCCTGGGCCGCGTCGACGAAGTCGCGGGCGATGGCGTTCCGGTCCTTCTCGTCGACCGGGACGATGTTGTTGAGCAGCCGGGCGAAGTACGCCTCCATCTGCACCGCGCCCCAGCCCTTGGCGCCGGCCTCCTCCCACTCGTCCCAGTCGGCGGGCAGCGGCTTGAAGGCGATCAGGGTGTTGTGCGAGGAGCAGCCGCCCAGCACGCGGGCCCGGCTGTGCCGGATATGTGAGTTTCCGCGTGGCTGTTCGGTGGTCGGGTAGTCGTAGTCGAGCTCGCCGCCGAGCAGGCCCATCCAGCGGCGCAGGGTCAGCACGTCATCGCGCCCGACGTCGCTGGGGCCGCCCTCGATGACGGCGACGGTGACGTCCGGGTTCTCGGTCAGGCGGGAGGCGATCACGGAACCTGCGGTTCCGCCGCCTATCACGACATAGTCGTACTCGTGACTGGTGTGGGACATGGCGTACTTGCTCCAGTGGGGATGAAGTGAACGGGCTCGGGGGACGGGGACGTTCAGCCCGGGGTGTGGGGGTCAACCCGGGATGGGATGTCGGCGGCCCGGCGGGGGACGGGGGTCAGCCCGCGAACCAGCGCACCGGCTTGGGAGCGAGGTTCTGGTAGACGTGCTTGGTCTCTCGGTACTCGGCGAGTCCGGCGGGGCCCAGCTCGCGGCCCACTCCGCTCTTGCCGAAGCCACCCCACTCCGCCTGCGGCAGGTAGGGGTGGAAGTCGTTGATCCAGATGGTGCCGTGGCGCAGCCGGCCGGCCACGCGGCGGGCGCGGCCCGGGTCGGAGGTCCAGACGCCGCCCGCGAGTCCGTACTCGGTGTCGTTGGCGAGGGCGACGGCCTCGTCCTCGGTGCGGAAGGTCTCGACGGTGAGGACCGGCCCGAAGACCTCCTCCCGCACGACGCGCATCTCGCGGTGGCAGTGGTCGAGGACGGTCGGCTCGTAGAAGTAGCCGTTCTCCGGGCGCTGCGGGGAGGGCTCGGGGCGCTTGCCGCCGGAGCGCAGCACCGCCCCCTCCTGGAGGGCGGACTCGACGTACATCTCGACCTTGGCGCGCTGCTGCTCGGAGACGAGCGGGCCGCACTCGACGCCGTCCTCGGTGCCGCGGCCGAGGCGGATCTTCTCGGCGCGCCGGGCGAGTTCGGTGACGAAGCGGTCCCGGATCGACTCCTCGATGATGAGGCGGGCACCGGCCGAGCAGACCTGGCCGCTGTGGATGAAGGCGGCGTTGAGGGCCTGGTCGACGGCGGTGTCGAAGCCCTCCTCGGTGGCGCAGGCGTCGGCGAAGACGACGTTGGGGTTCTTGCCGCCGAGTTCGAGGGCGACCTTCTTGACGCTCGGGGCCGCGGCCTGGGCGACCTTGGTGCCGCTGACGAGGCCGCCGGTGAAGGAGACCAGGTCGACATCCGGGTGCTCGGACAGGCGCGCGCCGACCGAATGCCCCGGGCCGGTGACGATGTTGGCGACGCCTTCGGGGAGTCCGGCCTCGACGAGCAGCTCGATGAGCGCGATCGTCGTCATCGGCGTGATCTCGCTGGGCTTGATGACGAAGGTGTTGCCGGCGGCGAGGGCGGGGGCGACCTTCCAGCTGGCCTGCAGCAGCGGGTAGTTCCAGGGCGTGATCATCGCGCAGACGCCGATCGGCTCGTGCACGACGACGCTGTGGATGTCGGTCGAGCCGGCGTCCACGACCCGGCCGGGGGCCTCACCGGCGACCAGGTCGGCGAAGTAGCGGAAGGCGTCGGCGACGCAGTCGATGTCGACGCGGCCCTCCTCGACGGTCTTGCCCGCGTCCTGGGCCTCCAGCCGGCCGAGCTTCTCGCGGTCACGCACGAGCAGGTCGGCGACGCGCCTCAGCAGTGCGGCCCGCTCGGTGACGGGCGTGTGCGGCCACGGGCCCTCGTCGAAGGCACGCCGGGCGGCGGCGATCGCCAGATCGGTGTCCTTCTCGTCGCCCTCCGCGATCACGGCGAAGGGCAGCGCGTCCGCGGGGTCGAGGATCTCGCGGGTGGCCCCGGAGGTGGCCGCCCGCCACTCTCCTCCCGCATGGATGGTTTCACGCGCCTGAAGTTCGGTACTTTCCGCCATGATCGCTCTTCGCCTTCCGTTCCTGATCAGCGCCCCTGTGTCACATTCGTGTCACTAAGAGACCGAGTTCGCCTGCCCTACTCCCACCGATGCATGCGCACCCATGGCTGAAAGTGCGCTGTGTCACTGGAGATGCGGGCAAACAGGAACAAAAGGGACGGAAATCCGACTGCCGGTGACGGGTTCACCAAGGCAGGAACTCATCGGGCGGGTCCTCCCCCACCGGCCGCCGACCGACTCACCCAGCAGGTCGGCGTGCCCGACGTGCCGGGCCTGCTCCTCGACGAGGCCGCCGGCCTGCGCAGGGCATGCGACGGGCGTCCGTCACGTTCGGTGAACGCGGCGATCCGGCCGACGTCCGGTCTTCCGGGCGGATGCCGGCGTCGGCGTTCCAGGGGGCCGAGGAGTGGCCGGATCCGATGAGGCGGGTGCCGGTGCGCCCGGCCGCGACGGACCCCCGAAAGCCCGCGGGCCCCGCACCGGAGAGCCGGTGCGGGGCCCGCGCGGAAGCGCGCAGAGGCTCCGGTCAGATGAGGCCGAGGCCGCGGACCGCCTCGCGCTCCTCCTCGAGCTCCTTGACGGAGGCGTCGATCCGGGCGCGGGAGAACTCGTTGATGTCCAGGCCCTGGACGATCTCGTACGTGCCGCCCTTGGTGGTGACGGGGAAGGAGGAGATCAGGCCCTCCGGGACGCCGTAGGAGCCGTCCGACGGGATACCCATGGAGGTCCAGTCGCCCTCGGCGGTGCCGTTGACCCAGGTGTGGACGTGGTCGATGGCGGCGTTGGCGGCCGACGCGGCGGAGGACGCGCCGCGGGCCTCGATGATCGCCGCACCGCGCTTGGCGACGGTCGGGATGAAGTCCTCGGCCAGCCACTTCTCGTCGTTGACGACCTCGGCGGCGTTCTTGCCGGCGACCGTGGCGTGGAAGATGTCCGGGTACTGGGTGGCGGAGTGGTTGCCCCAGATGGTCAGGCGCTTGATGTCGGCGACCGTCGAGCCCGTCTTCTTCGCGAGCTGGGTCAGCGCGCGGTTGTGGTCCAGGCGGGTCATCGCGGTGAACCGCTCGGCCGGTACGTCCGGCGCGGCGGCCTGGGCGATGAGGGCGTTGGTGTTGGCCGGGTTGCCGACGACCAGGACCTTGATGTCGTCCGCGGCGTGGTCGTTGATGGCCTTGCCCTGCGGCTTGAAGATGCCGCCGTTGGCCTCCAGCAGGTCACCGCGCTCCATGCCCTTGGTGCGCGGGCGGGCGCCGACGAGCAGACCGACGTTGGTGCCGTCGAAGGCGACGTTCGGGTCGTCGGTGATGTCGATGCCCTGCAGGAGCGGGAACGCACAGTCGTCCAGCTCCATGGCCGTGCCCTCGGCCGCCTTCAGGGCCGGCGTGATCTCCAGCAGGCGCAGCTTCACCGGCACGTCCGCGCCGAGCAGCTGACCGGAGGCGATGCGGAAGAGCAGGGCGTAACCGATCTGGCCGGCCGCGCCGGTGACGGTGACGTTCACGGGAGTGCGGGTCATGGCGTTCTCCGTATGACAGCTGGCGGTGGGGCGGGGTCCCTGCCCCGGACGTTTGATCGATCTCTTGGCGTCAAGAGATCCATCCAGCCGTCAGGCTATCGCGCATCCGGCATCCCGGACGTCCGGGTCGGTGTGGCCCAGCCCACAGCATCGACGTGGTCCAGCCCACGACGCGTCCGGCCCGAACGCACGTGCCCGTCCTCAACGCGAGAGGCGGCCGCCCGTCCGGGAGAGGAGGACGGAGGCGGCCGCCTGGGGGGGTACCGACCGTGCCGGACTCCCGTGGGGGTACGGTTCACGTGCCCCGGATCCCGGCGGGCATTCCACCTTTTCGGAATTTCTCCGCCCGACCCGGTCGGCAGGTGCGGCCCGGTCGCCCCCTCAGTCGGTGCAGCCCCGCTGCCCGGCCGCCAGCGTCGCGCAGGCCTTGGCGTCGGCGGCGCTCTTCACGGCCACCATCGGGGTGTAGGCGATGCTGTCCCCGGTCGCGGTGATGCTGCCGGTCTGCTTCGCCTTGCCCGAGCTGATCTGGACCTCGTCGCCCTGGGCGGCCTGCGTGATACGTCCCCAGGCGGCCTTGCAGGTCTTGCTGTAGCGGACCTCGACCGTGGCCGTGCCGACGGTCGCCGTCTGCGCGGTGGTCACCAGGTCACCGCTGCACCCCATGGCCTCCGCGTCCTTGCCCGTGCAGTCCGCGCCGCTGCACTTCACGCCGGGCGGCAGTTCCGGGTCGCTGCTGACGGTCGGCGAGGGCGACGGGGCGCCGCCCTTGGCCTCGTCGTCGCCACCACCGCCGGTGAGGTAGAACGCGCCGGCGATCACCACGAGCACGCCCACGACACCCGCGACGAAGGTCACCGTCCGCTTCCTGCCCGCGGTGGAGGCAGAGTCCGTGCGGCGATCACCCCGTGCGCCGGCGTTCGACGGGACGGCGTCCTGCGGTTCGCCGTACGCGCCCGCCCCGGCACCGGGAGTCCGGCCGGGGCCGCCGGGCGACCCGGCGGAGGTGCCGGGGCCCGAGCCGGGCCGGGACGCCCTGCCCGCGCCGGAACCGCCCGAGCGCCCGCTCGCCGGCGACGGGCCCTGGTATCCGGCCAGTCCCCACGAGTTGACCTCGGGCTCGGCGGACCGGCCGCTCTCCCGCAGATCCGAGCCGGTGGAGTCCTGGACCTCCGGGGCCGTCGGCTGGGACGGCACGGTCGGGGCCACACCGGCCGGTCCCGCGATACCCGGCGTGACGGCGGTGCCGCCACTTCTGCGGGCGGGCTTGCCGCCGCCCGCGGAGGCCGCCCTGCCGTCACCCGCCGAGGCCGCCTTGCCACCGGCCGAGGGGTCGCTGAAGTCCTGCCCGCCGAACTCCCCGAGCGCCGCGCGCGCCTGGGAGATGCGGATGGCCTCCATCGTCATGTCGTGCCGCATCTCCGAGCGGCTCCAGGCACGCTCGGCGAGCTCCCACATGGTGGTGAGGTGCACGGGGTTGGTGCCGGTGACCTCGGCCAGGGCCACGATCGCGCCCTTCGGGGCGAGCAGCCGGCCGTTCAGGTAACGCTCCCAGGACGTCTTGCTGTAGCCCGTGCGGTCCGCGACCGACGCGATGCTCAGTCCACCGCGGTCCACGAGCCTGCGCAGCTGACTGGTGAACTCCCTGATCTGTGGATCGAGCTCATCCGGCAAGGCCTTCCAACGAGGCATTGCTCCCCCTCTTCCCCCCGAAACGTGCTGATATTTCTCGCGCTGTTCGCCCCGCGCGTGGCGGCCTCGGCCGAGTCCCCGTTCTGGATACCCACAGGGATGCGCCCAGTCAGGATCTCAGTTCCCTGACGAGGGGCGCACAGGAGCGTGATGAAGGCGCGCGATACACCCTGGACCGTCCCGATTGTCCATGCCAACCCCGCTGTCGCACCACTTTGTGTGGTATCGGAAGCGAGACGTACCGGAACTGTCACTTCCGTGCCACAGCGTACTGACAGCCGTTGAACGGGCCGTTCGCGGTGCAGGAGGGTGGGTCCTGGACGGCGGTCCGTCCTTCCTCGGGGGAGAGGACGGGCCGCCGTCCACGTCATTCGCTGGTGACCGTGAAGTGCAGGGTGTCCTTCAGGAACGGGATCTGCAGCCACGGTTTCGGCTGCGCCATCAGCGCCAGCATGACGATCACCAGGCCCATCAGGCCGTAGGTGACGATGTCCGTGAAGCGGGAGCGGACGGCGAGCATGCCGACGTCCGGCAGCAGCCAGCGCATCGCGCCGCCGCCCAGCAGGGCGACGCCGATCAGCAGCGTCCCGAGCCGGAACTGGCCGAACGCCGTCACGAGCAGCCCGACCCCGGCCAGCCCCAGCACGGCGAGCACGGGCCACTGCCGCGCCGGCGCGGGAGCGTCCCCGGGCGCGGCCCGGCCGCCGCCCTCGGGCCGCGCGGTGTCCCTCGTGAACAGCGGGAACCGCCGGGTGACCCGCCGCGGCCGCCCCTCGGCGTCGGGCGCGCTGACGGGGTCCCGGACGGTGAGCTCCTCGGAGGCGTCGTGCCCGCCCGGGGCGTCGTGCCCGCTCGCGGTTTCGTGCGGGTCCTCCGGGACTGCGCGGCCGCCCGCTTCGTGTCCGCTCGGGGTTTCGTGCGAGCTCTCCGGGGCTGCGCGACCGCCCGCTTCGTGCCCGCTCGGGGTTTCGTGTCGGTCCGGGACTGCGCGGCCGTCGGCTTCGTGCCCGCTCGTCGGCTGGTGTCCGCCCGGCACCGTGGACGCGCCGGGGCTCGTGCGTCCACCCGGGGCCTCGTCCCCGCCCTGGGTCTTGTGCCCGCTCGTGGCCTCGTGCCCGCTCGTGGCCTCGTGCCCGCCCGGGGCCTTGTGCTCAGCCGGCACTGCGCTCCGCCGCCTCGACCACGTTGACGAGCAGCTGGGCACGGGTCATCGGGCCGACTCCGCCGGGGTTCGGGGAGATCCAGCCGGCGACCTCGGCGACGTCCGGGTGGACGTCGCCCACGATCTTGCCCTCGGCGCTGCGCGAGACGCCGACGTCGAGGACGGCCGCGCCGGGCTTCACGTCCTCGGCACGGATCAGATGGGCGGAGCCGGCCGCGGCGACGATGATGTCCGCGTGCTTGAGGTGCGCCGACAGGTCACGGGTGCCCGTGTGGCACTGCGTCACGGTGGCGTTCTCGCTGCGGCGGGTGAGCAGCAGCGGCATCGGCCGGCCGATGGTCACCCCGCGTCCGACGACCACGACCTCGGCGCCCTTGATCTCCACGCCGTAGCGGCGCAGCAGCGTCAGCACGCCGTTCGGGGTGCAGGGCAGCGGGGCGGGCTCGTTGAGGACGAGACGCCCCAGGTTCATCGGGTGCAGCCCGTCCGCGTCCTTGTCCGGATCCATCAGTTCGAGGATGCGGTTCTCGTCGATGCCCTTGGGCAGGGGCAGTTGCACGATGTACCCGGTGCAGGCCGGGTCCTCGTTCAGCTCGCGGACGGCCGCCTCGATCTCCTCCTGGGTGGCCGTGGCGGGCAGTTCGCGCTGGATGGAGGCGATGCCGACCTGTGCGCAGTCGCGGTGCTTGCCGGCGACGTACTTCTGGCTGCCGGGGTCGTCCCCGACCAGGATCGTGCCGAGGCCGGGCGTGACGCCCTTCTCCTTCAGCGCCGCCACGCGGGCGGTCAGATCGGACTTGATCGCGGCTGCGGTGGCCTTGCCATCGAGAATCTGGGCGGTCATGGCCCCATCCTCGCGGATGACCCCGCCACGGTTCCAATCCGACCGCAATCCGGGCACCGCGGGGCCCCTCGCCCCGTATCCGCCCATGATCAGCGATGTTGCACTTGCACAACACATCGGGAATGCGGCTGGACAAGCCGGTCAGTGGTGCAGAACGATGAGCCGACAAGTGCCGCGGGCAGCTCAACGGGGGGACGGTCGCAATACTGAAGATTTCCTCCGTGCGGATGTCACGCGTCGTCCCCGCACCAGGACCAACGGAGGAAAGTCCCCCATGAGCTACGGCGACCCGAACAACCCCTACGGCGCTCCCCAGGGGCAGCAGCCGCAGCAGCCGGGCTACGGTTACCCGCAGGACCAGGGGCAGGCTCCCGGATACGGCTACCCGCAGGCCCCTCCGGTGTCCCCCTACGGCGGCCCCGCCGCGCCGACCACGATGCCCGGCTCGGTGAGCGCGGCGCGCGTGATGATGTGGGTCATCGTCGGTCTCCAGGTCGTCGGCATCGCCGTCTTCGCGTTCGCCGCCGCGGCCCTGAACGCCGCGAAGGACGAGGAGTCCCTCAAGGACGACACCGCCTTCCAGGACCTGGTCGGCAACTCGACCGGCGTGATCTGGGGCTACGTGGTCTTCGGCCTGGCCTGGCTGGTGTTCGCGGCCGTCCTGGCGACGAAGTTCAAGAACGGCGGCAACGGCGCCCGGGTCACGATCCTGGTCTTCGCCATCATCACGGCGGTCCTCGGCATCTACCCCTTCATCCTCGTCGGCCTGGTGCACACCGTCCTGGCCGTCCTGGTCGCGGTGTTCGTCGGCAACGCCAACGGCAAGGCCTGGTTCAACCGCCCCCGCTACTGAGCGGGCCGGCCGGCAGGACCGGTCAACGCCGAACACTTCCAAGGGCCGTGTCCCACCCGTACGTGGGGGGCACGGCCCTGGTGCGTCGCCCCAGTCTGACGGTGGTAGCTGTTCAGGCCCGGGGAGAGCACCTTGCACAGCAGGACGCCTGCCCCGTCTGCGCCCCGCCCGTCGCCCGCCTGCGCCGCCGGTCCGTCGCGGCCGTCCTGGCCGGGGCGTTGAGGGCCCTGGCCGCCCTCGTCCACGGCAGCAGCGTCTGGGCCGGTGGCGGGAACAGCGGTGGGAGCGGCTCGGGCCCCGGCAATGGGCCGCTACCTGCGCTGGATCGCACCCCGGCCGCACGAGGACCTGCCGGGCGACCGGCCGGTCGGTTCACGGCTGACTGCGCATGTACCCCACCACACAAGTGATCTGAGGCCCATCGGACCCCCGGCGGACCGTTCGTGTGGACGGTAGCCTTCGGTCAAACTGCCGTGCGATTGCTCGTTGCTTGACCGCAGCACATCGGGGGACCCATGTCAGACCAACAGCCGATGCCACCGCACTCCCCGGCGTCCGGGAACGCCACGTTGGAGCAGGCCGGCGCGAGCCCTTTACGTTCCAGAGACCCGGAGCGGATCGGGCCCTACTTACCCCTCGGGCTGCTCGGCAGCGGCGGCATGGGCCGCGTCTACCTCGCCCGCCCCGCCGACAACACCCCCACTCTCGCCGCGGTCAAGGTCATCCGCCCCGAGTACGCCGAAGATTCCCGGTTCCGGCGTCGTTTCGAGCGGGAGGCCTCTCTGCACACGCGGCTGCGTACGCCGCACGCGCCTCACCTGCTCGGCAGCGGGTTCGAGGACGAGTTGTTGTGGATGGCGGCGCAGTACCTGCCCGGCCTCAGCGTCGCCGACGCCGTCCGCACGTGCGGCGCCCTCGAGCCGGCCGGGGTGTGGCGGCTGGTGGCAGAGCTGGGGCGGTCGCTGTCGGCGCTGGACGCCGCCGGGGTCGTGCACCGGGATCTCAAGCCGTCCAACGTGATCCTGTCGCCGCAGGGCGCGCACGTCATCGACTTCGGCATCGCGCGGGCCGTCGACAGCAGTTCGATCACCACGTCCGGCAACCGGGTCGGCACGCCTGCCTACATGGCGCCCGAGTATCTGCGCGAAGGCCGCTGCGACACCGCCTCCGACGTCTTCTCCCTCGCCTGCACGATCGTCTACGCCGCGACCGGGCGCGCCCCGTTCGGCGACGGCACGGGCGTGGACGTCATGCACCGGGTCGCCTTCGAAGAGCCCAGACGAGAGGTCATGGCCGGACTGACGGCCGCCGACCCCGCGCTGGCCGCGCTGCTGTCCGCCTGCCTCGCCAAGGACCCGTCCGGGCGGCCCACCCCCCAGCAGTTGATCGACACGGCCGCGGCGCGTGGCGACGGCGCCCCTCCTTCCTGGCAGGAACCGCTGGCCACCCGGTTGCTCACCCGGCAGCAGGCCTGTGAACTGCTGGAACGTTCCGCCGCCGAGGGGACCAGCCGCTTCCGTGCACCGACGCCGCCGGGACGGCAGGGCCGCCCTGCGACACGGCCCGCTCAGCACACGCCCTCCGCCCCGGCCGTGTCCCCCACCGGCGATCACGCCGACCGCCGTGAGCGAAAGGCGACCTGGCTCGCTGTCGCGGCCGTCCTGGCCACGGCGGCGGTGGCCGCGGGCGCCTTCTTCCTCCTTCGCCCGGAGCGCGACCACAGCGCGATCGCCTCGCCGAGGGCCTCCGGCGACGTCACCCGCCTCGACGGACCGGCATCGGTCCCGCCCAGCTCCTCCACCTCGCCCTCGGCCCTCGAAGAGAAGCAGTCAGGCACGCGGGCGGGGGCACGGGAGGAGGCCGACAGCGGTGCCTCCGGGTCGGCGGGCGGTGCCGGCGGAGCAGGGACCGCCCCCGACGGTGGCGCCACCGCGACCTCCGGCAACGGCGATACCGACAGCGACGGCGGCACACCGGCCCCCACGTCCACCAGTACCGCGACGCAGTCCGCCACCCCGCCCTGGCTCTCCGAGTGCACCTCCTACTCCGGCACCGAACTCACCCGTCGCGGCGACAGCGGCCCGCGTGTCGTGCAGGTGCAGTGCATGCTGACCCGACGCGGCTACGACCTGGGCGGCGGGGACGGGGACGGTCGGTTCGGCAAGGACACCGACGCGGCGGTGCGGGCGTTCCAGCGGGCCGGGGAACTGAACCCGAACGGCAAGGTCGGACCCGAGACGTGGGCCGCACTGCGCAGTGCGAAGTGAGCTGTGGCCGCCGCCCCCGGCAGCGGCACAGACCGAAGCCCGCCGGCCCTGGTAGTGCTTCGTCAGGTTCTGGATAGGAACCTTCGCTGGAGATCGGGCGGTACCAGGGTCGACGGCTGAGTCCCACGCGGTAGGGAGCGGGCCGGCTCCGACGCCGGCCCGCTCCGCCGCCGGGCTCAGTGGAAGAAGTGCCGCGTCCCCGTGAAGTACATGGTGACGCCGGCCTTCTGCGCGGCCTCGACGACCAGTTCGTCTCGGACGGAACCGCCGGGCTGCACCACGGCCTTCACTCCGGCCTCGGTGAGGATCTCCAGGCCGTCCGGGAAGGGGAAGAACGCGTCGGACGCGGCGTACGCACCCGCGGCCCGCTCGGCACCGGCCCGCTCCACGGCCAGCTTCGCGGAGTCCACGCGGTTGACCTGCCCCATGCCGACGCCCACCGAGGCACCGTCCTTGGCGAGCAGGATCGCGTTGGACTTCACCGCGCGGCAGGCCTTCCAGGCGAACGCCAGCTCGGCCAGCTCGTCGGCGTTCAGCGCCTCGCCGGTCGCCAGCGTCCAGTTGGCCGGGTCGTCGCCGTCGGCCTGGAGGCGGTCGGTGACCTGCAGCAGCGCACCGCCGTCGATGGGCTTGACCTCGACGGGCGCGGCGGGCGCGTCGGCGCAGCGCAGCACGCGGATGTTCTTCTTCTTGGTGAGGGCCTCCAGGGCCCCGTCCTCGTAGCCGGGCGCGACGATGACCTCGGTGAAGATCTCCGCGACCTGCTCCGCCATCTCCTTGCTGACCGGGCGGTTGACCGCGATCACGCCGCCGAACGCCGACAGCGGGTCGCACGCGTGCGCCTTGCGGTGCGCCTCGGCGACGTCCGCGCCGATCGCGATGCCGCACGGGTTGGCGTGCTTGATGATCGCGACAGCGGGCTCGGTGTGGTCGTACGCGGCACGGCGGGCGGCGTCCGTGTCCGTGTAGTTGTTGTACGACATCTCCTTGCCGTGCAGCTGCTCGGCCTGGGCGAGGCCGCCCGTCCCGGAGACGTAGAGAGCCGCGGGCTGGTGCGGGTTCTCGCCGTAGCGCAGGGTGTGTTCGCGCTCCCAGGTGGCGCCGAGGAAGTCGGGGAACTGCGACTCGTCGACCGGGGCGTAGGAGGAGGCGAACCAGGAGGCGACGGCGACGTCGTAGGCGGCCGTGTGCTGGAAGGCCTCGGCGGCCAGCCGCTTGCGGGTGGTGAGGTCGAAGCCGCCGCCCTGGACGGCCTTGAGCACGTCGGCGTAGCGGGCCGGGCTGGTGACGACCGCGACCGAGGGGTGGTTCTTGGCGGCGGCGCGGACCATCGAGGGGCCGCCGATGTCGATCTGCTCGACGCACTCGTCGGGCGTGGCACCGGAGGCGACGGTCTCGCGGAACGGGTAGAGGTTGACGACGACGAGGTCGAACGGCTCGACACCCAGCTCGGCGAGCTGCTCGCGGTGGCTGTCCAGGCGCAGGTCGGCGAGGATGCCGGCGTGCACGCGCGGATGCAGCGTCTTCACGCGGCCGTCCAGGCACTCGGGGAAGCCGGTGAGCTCCTCGACCTTGGTGACGGGGACGCCGGCAGCGGCGATCTTCGCGGCGGTGGAGCCGGTGGAGACGAGCTCGACCCCGGCCTCGTGGAGCCCGCGCGCGAGGTCCTCGAGCCCGGTCTTGTCGTAGACGCTGACGAGCGCCCGGCGAAGGGGCCGCTTGTTGCTCTCGGCGGTCACTGGATAACTACCTTTCGTCCCTCAATGCGATAGCCGTTGCGGGCGAGGCGCCCCACGACCTCGACGAGCAGCCTTCGCTCGACTTCCTTGATGCGCTCGTGCAGAGCGCCTTCGTCGTCCTCGTCCCGGATCTCCACCACGCCCTGCGCGATGATCGGCCCGGTGTCGACGCCGTCGTCGACGAAGTGGACGGTGCAGCCGGTGACCTTGGCGCCGTACGCGAGCGCGTCCCGCACACCGTGGGCTCCCGGGAAACTGGGCAGCAGGGCGGGGTGGGTGTTGACGAACCGCCCCCCGAACCGCGCGAGGAACTCCTTGCCGACGATCTTCATGAACCCGGCGGAGACGACGAGGTCCGGCTCGTGCGCGGCGACGGCCTCGGCGAGGGCGGCGTCCCACTCCTCGCGGCTGCCGTGGTCCTTGACCTTGCACACGAAGGTCGGCAGTCCCGCGCGCTCGGCACGCGCCAGTCCCTCGATGCCCTCGCGGTCCGCGCCGACGGCCACGACCTCGGCCCCGTAGGCCTGCGCGCCGACGGCGGCGATCTCGTCGAGCAGCGCCTGCAGGTTGGTGCCGGATCCGGAGACCAGCACGACGAGGCGCTTGGCGCGCGGGGCCACGGGATTGGCGGCCACGGTGAGGCCTTTCTCGGGGGAGCGTCTGTCCAGGGTGGACGGCACGCAGCGCTTTGT
Source organism: Streptomyces sp. NRRL B-1140 (assembly GCF_001280065.1). Taxonomy (GTDB): domain Bacteria; phylum Actinomycetota; class Actinomycetes; order Streptomycetales; family Streptomycetaceae; genus Streptomyces. The sequence continues at coordinate 171,415 of NZ_LGEA01000136.1, read as the reverse complement.
GCATTCATACGAATGCTTTGCCTCCCCGGATACGGGGAAGCCTACGAACCGGCCGACCGTCAGCAACGATACCGGCACACCGGACGGCCCCCACGGGACGGGGGCAGGGCCGGAAGGTAGCGTCTGGACGGAGCCGGGCCGGGAACGACGTCCGGGCGTGGTGCGTTCAGGAGGTGACGGACCCGGGTCCGACGCCGTTCCGTTCTGTCCACTCATTCCTCCTCACCAACGGGAAGACGCTCACTTGATGCCGGACCGCAGCCTGCGACTCCTCACGTTCCCCCAGCCGTCGCCGCAGGGAGGGGAGCGCGGCGCCGTACTGCTGCGGGAGCGCCCCAGCTCGCCGCCCGACGCGCCTTCGGGCGACGGCGAGGACCGCAAGGGCCGCGGGTCCCAGGAGGACAATCCCTTCGCCCCGCCGCCCGAGGGCACGCCGGACCGGCCCTGGCAGCCGCGACGCCCGTCGGGAGAGGACTCGTCGAACGGGGAGGACGGCGGCCGTTCCCCGTGGGGCAGCCGGTGGAGCGACCAGCAGCCCGGCCGCTCCCACGGCGGTTTCGGTGAGCGTCCCCACGGCGGTCCCGAGGGCCAGGGCGGCGGCCCCAAGGGCGGCGGCCCGAACCCGCGCTGGGACCCGACGGATCCCGCGCAGCGCCGGGCGCGCTATGCCCTGCTGTCGGGCATGTGGGCTTTCTTCTTCGCCCTCTTCAGCTGGCCCTACGTCGCGCTGCTGCTCGGCGCGCTCGCGCTCTACTGGGCCATCAGCTCCCTGCGCGCGGGGCCCCGCAAGCCCGCCGACCCGGACTCCCCCGCCCCCGAGCAGCAGGGCGGCGGCCGCCCGCAGACGACGGCCGCGGTGAGCGGCCTGGTCACGGCGTCCCTGGCGATCGCCCTGGTCGCCGCGTCCTTCACGGCGCAGCTGGTCTACCGCGACTACTACACCTGCACCAACGACGCCCTCACCAACGAGGCGAAGCAGTCCTGTTCCAGGCTTCTACCGGAGGAGCTCCGCGGGGTGCTGGGGACGAACGACTGACGCTTCAGGGGATCTCCGGCGGGAAGGACCGGTCGGGCGGGGAGGGGTTTTCGTACGGGGCCGGACTGTCGTACGGGGCGGGGCTTCCGTACCGGCCCGGGCCCGGATCGGGCGTCAGGAAGTCGTAGAGCGCGAAGTCCCCGTCATGGTCCTGCAGGGCGTCGTACTCCCAGGATGTGTAGGGGGCGCAGGGAGCGTAGCGGGTGTCCGGGGCGGGACCGCCTCCGCCACCGGGCGCATCGCCTCCCCGAGCACCCTCAGCGGCTTCCGTGCCCCCGGCCACCCCCGCGTTCCCCGCTGCTCCGGTGGGTGTGAACGTGCCGCGGCCGCCGCCCTTCCGGGTCCGCCCTGCGGCCGCCTTCTCGCGCTGTCCGCCGGCCATCGGCTCGTCCGGCCCGGGCGTCCGGCACCGCCAGGCCCGGCCTCCCACCGCCGTGGGGATCGCCAGCAGGCCCAGCCAGGCCAGCGTCGCGGCGGCGACCTGCCACCACACGGGGCCGAAGCGGGACAGCACGCCAGAACCGAGCGGGCCGCCCGACAGCGCGGCCAGGCCCGCGAGCACGGCCGCGCACAGGACAGACGCCAGTGCGGCGGCCCGGACGGTGCGGCCGGCCGACCACGGCACGGCCCGCGGACCACCCGGCCGCGTCCCGCCGCGCTCCCCGGACGCCGCCCCCTTCGCCACCGTCCAGCCCACCACCAGCCCGGCGGCCAGCGGTACCGCCCCGGCCGCCCAGTGCACCGGCGTCCCCTGCCCGGCCTCCGGCACCGCCGCCAGCAGCGGAAACGGCGGCAGGAGCGGAGCAGGCGCCGAGGCCAGCGGGCCGACCGCATGGCCCGCGCCGAGGGTGAAACCGGGGCCGAGGGCGTAGGCGGCGCCCCACACCGCCGCGTTCGGGACGAGGGCCGCGCACAGCAGCAGCACGGCGAACCGCCCCGACCACCCCTCGGTCAGCCGGAGCAGCCCCGCCTGGGTCGTCGCACCGTGCCAGACCAGCGACACCACCACCAGCAGCGCGCCGCCTCCGAGCAGCACCGCCGCCCCGGCCGCCGCGGCCCGGACGGCGAGGCCCGGGCGCCTGCCCGGGCCGAGCACCAGCGGGCGTACTCCCGGCGGCAGCACGCCCAGCAGGTGCCGCAGCGGCCGGCCGGGACGGCCGTACGCCGACCACACGCCCGCCCCCGCCGCCACGACGGCGACCAGCGGAACGCACACCCCCACCCACACCCACGACGGCCGCAGCACACCGCCCGCGGCGTAGAGGGCGGCGGGCGTGGCGACGGCGAGGTAGCCGAGGACCACGCCCGCCCACGCCGTGCGGGCGGAGACCAGGGACGGAACAGTGCCCTCCTCGGCGTCCCACCCGAGGTCGTCGCCCTCGCCCCCGCCCCCACCGTCCGTGGCGTCCCGAGCCGCCCGGTGCAGCAGCCACACCGGCAGTGCGAGCAGCAGCAGGGGTGACAGGCCGAGGGGGGCGGGGACGCCGGAGAGCGTGTCGGTGCGGACCAACTCGGCGCCGTGGGCCAGCAGCCAGAGCGCCGCCGCCACGTGCATGGCGCCACCGGGCCCGCTGTCCGGGTACGGCGAGCTGATCCACAACAGCGTCACGAGCACGGCGAACGACGCGAGCCCGAGGCCCGCGGCGAGCGCGCCCCCCATGAAGCCGTCGCCCAGTCCGGGGGAACGGTGGCGCATCCGGGTGAGCAGGGGTGACGGCGAACGTCGGCGAGCGGTCATCTCGTTCACGACCGCCATGCTCCCAACGACACGCGCTTTACCGGCGTAACAGGCGAACCCTCGCTGTGTCGCTAAAAATACGGTTATGTACTTGTCCGGACGGAGGCGAGCCCGGTGACGCAGAGCCCTGCCCTGCCGCTCCCGCCGCCCAAGGAACGCCGACGCCTGCGCGAGGCCGCCTCGCTGACGCGGGCTCAGCTGGCCTCCCGGGTGGGCGTGACCAGCGAGACGGTGCGCGGGTGGGAGACCGGCCGCTCCACGCCACGCGGCCGCACCGGGGAGAAGTACACGAAGCTGCTCCATGCACTGGGCGGCGAGGCGGAGGTGACGCCCCGTCGGCCGGGGGCCGCCGACTCCGAGACCCCGGATCCCTCACCCGGGGCCGCGTCGGCGCACCGCTCCCCACGGGCCCGGCGCAAGGCCGCGGCCACCGGCCGGAAACGGCCCGCCGCCAAGGACCGGGGCCGGGGCCCCGTCACCGTCCCCGACCGCAGCCACACCCCCGTCCCGCACGGACACCGCGTCCTCCCCGCCGAGCGCCCGCGCACCACGCCGCCGCGCCGGCCGGGCGACGCCGTCACCGCTCTGACACCCGATCAGGCCTTCGACGCGCTGTACACCTTCTGCGCCCCCGCGCTCGTACGGCAGACCTATCTGCTGACCGGCCGTCGCGGACCGGCCCGGGAATCGGTGGAGCGGGCCTTCCGGATCGCATGGCAGCGCTGGCCCGAGGTGGCCCGCGACCGCGACCCGGCGGGCTGGGTGCGCGCGATGGCGTACGAGTGCGCGCTCTCCCCGTGGAACCGGCTCCGGCGGCGCTTCCGGCTCCCGGAACCACCACCGTCCGACCCGTTCGACCGGGCCCTTATGGACGCCCTGCTGACGCTTCCGCCCTGCTACCGCCGCACGCTGGTGCTCTACGACGGGGTCGGACTCGGCCTGCCGGAGACGGCTGCGGAGTCGGAGGCCAGCACCCGTGCGGCCGCGAACCGGCTGGTCCACGCGCGCGAGGCACTGGCCGGGCGGCTGCCGGAGCTCGCGGACCCGGAGACGCTGCACTGGCGACTGGTCGAGCTGGCCTCCGCCGAGGGGCTGCGGGCCGCCAAACCGCCGGTCGTGCGCAGGGGCGGCGAACGCCGGGCACGCTTGTGGACCAGGGCCGCCATCGCCTTCACGGTCGCCCTGATCGGCACCACCGCCCTCACCGTCCGCACGGCCCCCACCCACTACGAGCCGCCGGTACCGCCGGGAGAGACGGTCCAGGGCGTACCACCGCCCGTCGCGCCCGGACCCCTGTCCGAGAAGGAGCAGAAACTGCGCGCCAAGCTGCGCGAGGCGCAGCAGAGAGGGCCGGACAGGCTGCTACCGCTGCCGCGGTGAGGCGACAGTGCGGTGAGGCGGCGCTGCGCTGACGCGGTGGGCACGAAACGGCGGTGGGCCCGCTCCCCGTAGGGAGCGGGCCCACCAGTGCGCTATGGCGTCGTTCAGCCCGCGGGGCGGTCCTCAGTTGCCGAGGATGGCGCGCGCCAGCTTGGCCGTCTCGGTCGGCGTCTTGCCGACCTTGACGCCGGCGGCCTCGAGGGCCTCCTTCTTCGCGGCGGCCGTGCCGGAGGAGCCGGAGACGATGGCGCCGGCGTGGCCCATGGTCTTGCCCTCGGGCGCGGTGAAGCCCGCGACGTAGCCGACGACCGGCTTCTTCACGTTCTCCTTGATGAAGGCCGCGGCCCGCTCCTCGGCGTCGCCGCCGATCTCACCGATCATGACGATCAGGTCGGTGTCGGGGTCGGCCTCGAACGCGGCGAGCGCGTCGATGTGCGTGGTGCCGATGACCGGGTCGCCACCGATGCCGACGGCCGACGAGAAGCCGATGTCCCGCAGCTCGTACATCATCTGGTACGTCAGCGTGCCCGACTTCGAGACCAGACCGATGCGGCCCGGCTTGGTGATGTCGCCCGGGATGATGCCGGCGTTGGACTGGCCCGGCGTGATGAGGCCGGGGCAGTTCGGGCCGATGATCCGGGTCTTGTTGCCCTTGGACACGGCGTACGCGTAGAACGCGGCCGAGTCGTGGACGGCGATGCCCTCGGTGATGACGACCGCGAGCGGGATCTCGGCGTCGATGGCCTCGACGACGGCGGCCTTGGCGAAGGCCGGCGGCACGAAGAGGACGGAGACGTTGGCGCCCGTCTTCTCGATCGCCTCGGCGACCGTGCCGAAGACCGGGATGTCGTTGCCGTCGATGTCGACGGACGTGCCCGCCTTGCGGGGGTTCACGCCACCGACGATGTTCGTGCCGTCGGCCAGCATGAGCTTGGTGTGCTTCATGCCCGTGGCACCGGTCATGCCCTGGACGATGACCTTGCTGTCCTTGTTGAGGAAGATAGCCATGGCTGTTTAGTCCCTCGTCCCTTACTTCGCAGCCGCGAGCTCGGCGGCCTTGTCGGCCGCGCCGTCCATGGTGTCCACACGCTGGACCAGCGGGTGGTTGGCGTCGGAGAGGATCTTGCGACCCAGCTCGGCGTTGTTGCCGTCCAGACGGACGACGAGGGGCTTGGTGACTTCCTCGCCCTTGTCGGCGAGCAGCTGCAGCGCCTGGACGATGCCGTTGGCGACCTCGTCACAGGCGGTGATGCCACCGAAGACGTTGACGAAGACGGACTTCACGTCCGGGTCGCCGAGGATGATCTCCAGGCCGTTCGCCATGACGGCGGCGGAGGCGCCACCACCGATGTCGAGGAAGTTGGCCGGCTTCACGCCGCCGTGCGCCTCACCGGCGTACGCGACGACGTCCAGGGTGCTCATGACGAGACCCGCGCCGTTGCCGATGATGCCGACCTCACCGTCGAGCTTGACGTAGTTGAGGTTCTTCTCCTTGGCGGCGGCCTCGAGCGGGTTGGCCGCGGCCTTGTCCTGGAGGGCCTCGTGCTCCGGCTGACGGAACTCGGCGTTCTCGTCCAGGGAGACCTTGCCGTCCAGGGCGATGACCTCACCGGAGGCGACCTTGGCCAGCGGGTTGACCTCGACCAGGAGGGCATCCTCCTTGATGAAGGTGTCCCACAGCTTGACCAGGACGTTCACGACCTTGTCGGCGACCTCGGCCGGGAACTTGGCGGCCGCGACGATCTCGCGGGCCTTCTCCTCGGTGACACCCTCGTTGGCGTCGATCGGCGTCTTGGCGACGGCCTCGGGGCGAGTGGCCGCCACCTCCTCGATCTCCATGCCGCCCTCGACGGAGGCGATGGAGAGGAAGGTGCGGTTGGCACGGTCCAGGAGGAAGGAGACGTAGTACTCCTCCACGATCTCCGGGGCCGTCTCGGCGATCATCACCTTGTGGACCGTGTGGCCCTTGATGTCCATGCCGAGAATGTTGGTCGCGTGCTCGACCGCCTCGTCGGCGGTGGCGGCGAGCTTCACGCCGCCGGCCTTGCCACGGCCGCCGACCTTCACCTGGGCCTTGACGACGGACTTGCCACCGAGGCGCTCGGTGGCTGCGCGGGCCGCCTCAGGCGTGTCGATGACTTCACCGGCCAGCACCGGTACATCGTGCTTGGCGAAGAGGTCCCTCGCCTGGTACTCGAACAGGTCCACGCGCTTCCGTCCCTATCAGTGATCTCGCGGTTCGTTGTCTGCGTGGGCGTGCCGCGAGGGCAACGTGACGTCCGCTGTCTGTCACAAGGGAGGCGCACACGGTGTCCGAGCGCGCGGCATGTCCGTCTCGCAGGTTATCGCTGCTTGCGGGAGGCCTCTAAATCGAGGGTCACACCTGAGCGGTGATACCTGTCACATGATGCCGCGCTCTCTGGCACGGCGTGCCGGAGGTGAGGGGCCTCACCGGGCTGGGGTTGGCCCGGTGAGGCCCGCCTGACGCCCCCGGAGCAGTACGAAAGCCCTGTTCAGGGCCTACTCTCGGGGCCGCGGGTCGGCTGGTCCCCACCCCTATGGGAACCACCCGACCATCCACGAGGTTTCGGCCTCGGACCGCCGACGGCTTTCGGCCGTCCGGACGTGACGCCTCGTGAAGCATGAGGGAGGGAGGAGGGGACCAGCGGCGCCTCGGCGCTCTGCCCCTCCCGGCACGGGCAGAGCCGCGCTAACCGGGGAAGAGGGGGATGTCCCGATGGGTGCGCCGGGTGCCCGCCGTGTCCCTGCGGGCCACGCCACCGGGCACGAGCCTGGGCGCCGTCCAGGGGCTCGGGGTCACGGCCTGCGCGTCGCCATGACGGGACGAGCCGCTGTCGGCCACGGACCGGTTCCCGAGGACGCCGTCGGGTCGCCCGCCGGGCACGTCGTCGGCCCGGCCCGGTCCGGCGTGCGAGGAGGGTCTCGGATGGCCTGGGTGGACGGGGTGGGTGACGGGGCTGCTCGTACGGGCGGCGTGGCGGGCGAGTCCGAGGTGGCCCGCATCTCGGGTCCTGTGACTCAGGTGACCGGTGTGGTCGACGTGTCCGCCGGGGTGAACGGCGATGGCAGGGGGTGACGGGCTCGCGGGCGGGGTCTGCGGCTCGGTGCCGTGGACCGGGGTGTACGACACCGGCGCCGTCGTCCCGGCCGGCTGCGGGTCGGCCGTGACCGGTGACGGGAGGGGGTAATTGGGCGGTGTCGGATGACCCGCGAGCTCGGGGAGGGGGAGAGCAGGCGTTTCCGGGAGCCCGGCATCACCGCGAACGTTGGGCAGATCTGGCAGGTCTGGGAGGTCCGGCAGGCGCTGGGGGCCCGGCAGACCCTGCGAGCCCGGGGAGCCCGGCAGGCCCTGCCGGGCCGGCAGCACGGGCGGCTTCCTGTGCGACAGCCGATGGGACGGTTCCGGCAGCTCCGGCACTGCCGCCGGCTTCAGCCGCCCCGGCCGCTCCCGGTGAGACGGCCGCTCCCGGTGAGACGGCCGCTCGGGCGATTGCGGGTGTGACGGCGTGCGTGGGGACGGCGACGGCACCTTCGCCCGGGTCCGAACCGGCCCGTCACCCGCCCGCTCCGCCGAGTCACCCCCGGACCGGACGAGCCGGTCCCCCACATCCCCGGGGGCGGGAACCCCGCTGACGACCTGCCCGGCCCGGCCCTCCGGCAACGCTCCTGCGCCGCTCTCCGCATGCGCCCGCTCCCCCCACAGCAGCCCGAGGATCAGCAACCCGCCCACCAACAGCGCCAGTTGCAGCGCACGCCACCCGGCCGCGGTGCGCGGCACGCGCGACGCGGCATCAGGCAGTGCTGCTGAGCAGGCCAAGAGGGGAAGCTTCCTCCCGTGCGACGGAAGCGGTACCGCCCGCCGGCACACGCGCCGTCAGGCAGGCGCCGATCCTCGCACGGGAGTGCGCACGTCGCGCAAGCCCTTACTGCCGATGGACCGTCATGTCCGTTTTGGTGCGGCGCGTCGGACGACGAGACATCGACAAGTCGTCATCTGTCCCCGCGTGCCGGGCTCTTCATCCCGCATCCGGTACCGGGAGCGGCCTCTTCTCGATCGCTGCCGCCATGACCTCCGGAAACAGGTCGGGCGTGCACGCGAACGCCGGTGCCCCCAACGCCGCGAGCGCGGCCGCGTGCTCCCGGTCGTACGCGGGCGCCCCCTCGTCCGAGAGCGCCAGCAGCGTCACGAACTGCACGCCCGACGCCTTCATCGCCGAGACCCGCTTGAGCATCTCGTCGCGGATGCCGCCTTCGTAGAGGTCGCTGATCAGCACGACCACCGTCTCCGCGGGCCGCGTGATCTGCGCCTGGCAGTACGCGAGCGCCCGGTTGATGTCCGTGCCCCCGCCGAGCTGCGTGCCGAACAGCACGTCGACCGGGTCGTCCAGCTGGTCCGTCAGGTCGACGACCGCCGTGTCGAAGACGACGAGTCGCGTGGAGATCGTCCGCATCGAGGCGAGCACCGCCCCGAACACCGATGCGTACACAACGGATGCCGCCATGGATCCCGACTGGTCGATACAGAGGATGACCTCCTTCTTCGTGGACCGGCTCGCCCGGCCGAATCCGATGAGCCGCTCCGGCACGATCGTGCGGTGCTCGGGCAGGTAGTGCTTGAGGTTGGCCGCGATGGTGCGGTTCCAGTCGATGTCGTGGTGGCGGGGCCGGCTGATCCGGGCGCTGCGGTCGAGGGCGCCGGTGAGGGTGGCCCGGGTGCGGGCGGCCAGCCGCCTCTCCAGGTCCTCGACGACCTTGCGCACCACGGCCCGGGCCGTCTCCTTCGTCGTCTCCGGCATCGCCTTGTTCAGGGACAGCAGGGTGCCGACGAGGTGGACGTCGGCCTCCACCGCCTCCAGCATCTCCGGCTCCAGCAGCAGCGTGGCGAGGCCGAGCCGGTCGATGGCGTCGCGCTGCATCACCTGCACGACGGAGGAGGGGAAGTACGTCCGGATGTCCCCGAGCCAGCGCGCCACGGACGGCGCGGACGCCCCGAGCCCCGCCGAACGGTCCCGGCCCCCCTGCGACCTGCCGTCCTTCTTGCCGTACAGCGCGGTGAGCGCCCCGTCCATCGCGGCGTCGCGCCCCGACAGCGCGCAGCCCGTACCGTCCGCCGCGTCGCCCCCGAGGACGAGCCGCCAGCGCCGCAGCCGCTCCTGCGCCGGGTCCGTCGATGCGGACGTCATCCCCGTCCTCCCTGGTGAGGCCGTTCCCACAGCGGGATCACCGGCACGGTCGTCGTGGGCCGCCCGTCCGTCCGGAGCCCTCCCGTCCCGGTGCTGTTCTCCCGCGCGGTCGTCCGCTCCCGCAGTGCCTCGGTCGTCATCCCGTCACCCCCGCCATGTGGTTGCCGGTGTTCTCATCCGCTTCGTCCAGTCCGAGCAGTAGCCGCACCACCGGCAGTACGGCCTCCGCACGCGCTGTGTCGAGGCCGGCCGCGAACCCGGTCGCGCCGGAGCCGGCGGCTGTCCCGCCGCGCCCGGCTCCCGGTCCGCGCCGGACCAGTTCTCCGAGGGTCCGGCGCACTCCGGGCTCGTACGCCGAGAACGTCCGCCGCAGCAGCGGCAGTACGTCCGTGAAGGCCCCGGCCGGTACGCCGGTCAGCCACGCGTCGACGAGGCCGAGCAGCCGCTCGTCATGGACCAGGAGCATCCCGCCTCCCGAACCCCCTCCGACGAATCCCTCGACCCACGCGGCCGCGTCCGCCGGCGGTGTGCCCGGTGACAGGGCGAGCCCCATCAGCGGTGCCGCCTCGTCCTGGGTCAGCTCCCCGTCGTCGAGCAGGAGCCGCACGGCCCGCCCCCGGATGACCCCGGGCACGGAGTCCCGCCCGGACAGCACGCGCAGCACCGACCGCCAGCGGTTCCTCAGGCTGCCGTCTCCCGCGGCGGGGGTGTCACCGAGGAGACCGACAGCCGTATGCACCGCGTCCACATGACGCCTCATCTCCTCGGCGGCGGCCGCGTCGAGCGCGGCGCAGCCCGGGGGGAGGCCGACGAAGACCCGCTCGGCCAGTCCCGCGGCGACTTCCGCCAGAGCAGCGGTGCCGGTGCCGCGCACGTCGCCGTAGCGCAGGGAGCGGACCAGGGCCGGGAGCGCCTGGGCGAGATGGCCGACGTCGGTGTCGAGGGCCGCCCGGTCGGCGAGGACCCGCATGACCGTCGGCAGGGCGGCGGGCAGGTCGGCCAGCAGGCAGTGCTCGGCGAGGGCGGTGACGTCGGCCAGGCCCTGGGCGGTGACGGCGTCCGCTTCGGCTTTGGCGGTCGCGGCGGACAGGACGGTCGTCCCCCACACCCCGGCCTCGGCGATCCGCACGGACAGCTCGGGTTCCCAGCGCAGCCGCCATGTCTCCCGGAACGTGCCGGTGCTGCCGCGAGAGGCGGCCGGTTCACCCCACCCGATGCCGAGCAGCCGCAGCCGGTGCAGCAGCCTGCTGCGGGCGGCGTCGTTGTCCTTGCGCAGGTCGAGCTCCGTCTCCCGCTCCAGCGCCTCCGGCTTGAGCCGCAGCCGGCGTTGCAGCCGGGTGAGATCTCGCTGCAACGGCACCGCCGGCGCCGACGAGGGCACCTCGCCCAGCACGTCCCCCACGACCAGCCGGTCCCGCACCAGTTCCAGCGGCACGTCCGAGCCCTCGCACATCACCGCCCGCACCGCGTCGGTCGTCTCGCTCAGGCCGGGCAGCGGGCGGCCCCGCATCGCGGCGAGCGTTTCGGCCAGCCGCACCGCCTCGATGACGTGCGCGGAGGACACGATCCGGTCCTCGGCACGCAGCAGCCCCGCCACTTTGGTCAGCCACCGCTCCACCGGCCGGTCCGGGGCGCTGAACAAGTGCCCGTACCAGCCCGGGGAGTCGATGCCGGCCCCGTACCCGCTCGTCCGGGACAGCCGGCGGTGGGTCCACGGCACCCAGGTCATGTCCGCCTTGACCTTGGGCAGTCCCTTCAGCAGCGCCTTGTCGGCGGCGACGGTGGTCTTCTGCCGCAGTGCGGGCACGTGCCAGGCCCCGCAGACCACGGCGACGGAGTTCTCGAACTCCCGCTGCGCGGCGCGCGTCTGGAGCCGCATGTACGCCTCGCGCACCGGGTCGCGCTCGTGTCCCCCACTGCCGTAGGTGTCGCGCAGCGCGCTCATGGCCTCCTCGAGCGCGGTGAACGGCGCGAGGGCGTCGCCCTCTCCCGCGCCCCGGTGTTCCACGACGTCCTCCCACCACCGCTCCGGGTCGTCGTAGCCGGCGGTCTCGGCGAGCACTCCGAGCGGGTCGATCCGCGGGTCCGCGGGGCCGGAAGCGGTGTCTCCGCCGGCAGCCGTCTCCGCGTCCGGAGCGCGCTCCGCTCCCGCCTCGTCCTCCTGCCTGCCCCAGGCCAGGGTGTGCGTGGCGGGCAGGTCGATGAAGCGGGCCGGGACGTCGTGTTCAAGGGCCCAGCGGAGGGCGACCCACTCCGGGGAGAACCCGGCCAGGGGCCAGAACGCCGAGCGGCCGGGCTCGTCCACGGCGTGGGCGAGCAGAGCGACCGGCGGCCGCATCTCCTCGTCGGCGGCGAGCGGGATCAGCGCGTCGGCCTCGGGCGGGCCCTCGATCAGCACGATCCGCGGCCGGATCTGCTCCAGAGCCGCCCGCACCGCCCGCGCGGACCCCGGCCCGTGGTGCCGCACCCCCAGCAGCACCGGGCTCGCTCCGGCCCCGTGGCCGGCGGCCCTTTCCACACCGGTCATCTCATCCCCCTTCCGTCCCGCATGCCCCGGCAGCGCGTCCGGTCCCGCCAGTCCGGTCCCGCACGCCTTGTTCTCGTACGTCCTGTTGTGCGCGTCCTGTTGTGCGCGTCCTGTTGCGGACCGCTCGACGTCGGCCTCCCGCTCACCGGCGCCCCGGTGGCGGCGGTCGAGGCCGCTGCGACGGTGCCCTCGCCGACGGCGCGGGCCGGGCGGCCCGAGTGCCGACGCACCTGATCCGCCCGCGTCGCTCACACGCTCACCTCGCGGCAGGCCCGGTAGAAGTCCTTCCAGCCGTCGCGCTCGCGGACCACCGTCTCCAGGTACTCCTGCCAGATGACGCGGTCCGCCGCAGGGTCGCGGACCACCGCGCCGAGGATGCCCGCGGCGACGTCGCCCGGCCGCAGCACACCGTCGCCGAAGTGGGCGGCGAGAGCGAGGCCGTTGGTGACGACGGAGATCGCCTCGGCCGTGGACAGCGTGCCGCTGGGCGACTTCAGTTTCGTCCGGCCGTCGGCCGTGACTCCGTCGCGCAGCTCGCGGAAGACCGTGACCACCCGGCGGATCTCGGCGAGCCCGTCGGGCGCGGCCGGCAGGTCGAGGGAGCGGCCGATCTGGCCGACGCGCCGCGAGACGATGTCGACCTCGGCCTCGGGGCTCTCCGGCAGCGGCAGCACCACCGTGTTGAAGCGGCGGCGCAGGGCGCTGGACAGCTCGTTGACCCCGCGGTCGCGGTCGTTGGCCGTGGCGATCAGGTTGAAGCCGCGGACCGCCTGCACCTCTTGGCCCAGTTCCGGTATCGGCAGCGTCTTCTCCGAAAGGATCGTGATGAGCGTGTCCTGCACGTCGGCCGGGATACGCGTCAGCTCCTCGACACGGGCCGTCATGCCCTCCGCCATGGCCCGCATGACGGGGCTGGGCACGAGGGCGTTCCGGCTCGGGCCGTGGGCGAGCAGCTGCGCGTAGTTCCAGCCGTAGCGGATGGCCTCCTCCGGGGTGCCGGCGGTGCCCTGCACGAGCAGCGTGGAGTCGCCGCTGACCGCCGCGGCCAGGTGTTCGGAGACCCAGGTCTTCGCGGTGCCCGGCACGCCGAGCAGGAGCAGGGCGCGGTCGGTGGCGAGCGTGGTGACGGCGACCTCGACGATCCGGCGCGGGCCGACGTACTTGGGGCTGATCACCGTGCCGTCCGGCAGCGTCCCGCCGAGCAGGTATGTGGCGACGGCCCAGGGCGACAGCTTCCAGCGGACCGGGCGCGGACGGTCGTCCTGGGCGGCCAGCGCGGCGAGTTCCGCGGCGAAGGCGTCCTCGGCGTGCGGTCGCAACGCCTGGGTCGCTTCCGTCTCCCCCGCTTCGACGGACGTCGGCTCCACGGACACAGTCATGGCAAAGTCCCCCTCCGGCTCGGCCGTTCGGATCTGGCACCAACGTTGCACCACACCACTGACAATGCGTCCCGACCTGCGAAAACGCCCCGCTGGAGGCGCTCGCGGACCCGATTGTCAGTGGCGGGATCTAACGTCGTCGGCATGACTCAGCAGGGGGTGCGCTGGACCGCGGACCAGGTGCTGGCACTGGCACCTGACGCGGCATCACGCAAAGCGGGAAGCAAACTCGGCGCGGCGGGACCGTGGTCGGAGGCGGGGTGTTCCGACGAGGGGACGGTGTGGGGGCTGTGCAAGGGCAGCGGGAGCAAGCCGTATCAGACGATCGTCGACATCGCGGACGCCGCGGGGCCCGCGTACACGTGCACGTGTCCGAGCCGCAAGTTCCCGTGCAAGCACGCGCTCGGGCTGCTGTTGCTCTGGGCTGCCGACGACGCGGTGGTACCACCCGGGCAGGCGCCGGAGTGGGCCGGGCAGTGGACGGCGGGGCGGCGCAGGCGGGCGGAGGAGAAGAAGGCCGCGGACGGCTCCGGAGCGTCGGCCGGGTCCGCTGATCCGGAGGCGGCGCGGCGCCGGGCGGAGCGCCGGGCCGAGCGGGTCACGGCGGGCGCGGTGGAGCTGGAGCAGCGTCTGGCCGACCTGCTGCGCGGCGGCCTGGCGAGCGCGGAGCAGTCGGGATACGGCCTGTGGGAGGAGACGGCGGCCCGCATGGTCGACGCCCAGGCCCAGGGGCTGGCGAGCAGGGTGCGGGAGTTGGGGTCGATTCCGGCCACGGGTCCGGGCTGGCCGGTGCGGCTGCTGGAGGAGTGCGCGCTGCTGCATCTCCTCGGTCAGGGCTGGCTGCGCCGCGAGCGGCTCCCGGACGGCCTCGCCGCCACGGTCCGCTCCCGCGTGGGCCTCCCGGCCGCCGCCGACGGCCCGCCGCTGCGCGACCGCTGGCTGGTCCTGGCCCAGTACGACACGACCGACCCGCGCCTGACGACCCGCCGGATCTGGCTGCACGGCACCGACTCGCTCCGTACCGTCCTCCTCCTCTCTTATGGCGCCGCGGGCCGCGCCCCCGAGCAGGCGCTGCCCGTGGGACTGGCCCTGGACGCCGAGGTGTCCGCCTACCCGGGCGCCGGGCAGCCGCGGGTGGCCCTGGGCGAGCAGTTCGCCCCGGCCGCGCCCTCGGCGCTACGTCCGCCGGGGACGACGACGTCACAGGCGGTGGCACGGTACGGCGACGCCCTGCGCGACGACCCGTGGCTGGAGTCCGTCCCGGTGACGCTGGACCGAGTCGTTCCGGTCCCGGACGGCGACTCCTGGCAACTGGCGGACGCCGACGGGGAGGCGGCGTTGCCGCTCACTCCGGCAGCGCGTTCCCGGCCGGGCCTGTGGCGGCTGGTCGCCTTGTCGGGCGGGGCCCCGGTCAGGGTCTTCGGCGAATGCGGCCACCTGGGCTTCACCCCGCTGACGGCCTGGCCGGAGGGCCCGGGGGACGCGGTCGCGCTCTGCTGAGCCCGCCACAGCGGCCTGGAACCCGCCGCACCTTCCCTCCACCTTGCTCCAGCCCGAGGACTCATCCGCCCTGCGGACTCACCCGCCCCGCGGACTCACCGACCCCAAGACTCACGCATCTTTCAGGCATCACGGGACAACCGGTAAGTGCGAGCCTTCAACTACCGGGCCTCCCGCGGGGAAAGGAAGCTCATGACCAGGACCTCCGCTCCTGTGGACGCGCCCGGCGCGAACGCCTGGGAGGGGCTCGTCACCACCGCGCTGCTCGGCACGGACCGCCGCACGCCGCCCGGCACGGCGCCCGGCCCGGCCGCATCCACGGCCCTGCTGGACGCGGCGGCCGCGGAAACCGTGCGACGACGGGCCGGTCTGCGCCCGGCGCGGGCGGCCGAGCGGCCACAGCCGGCTCCGCCGGACACCCGTCCGCCACTGCCGCCGGCAGCCGCCCGCAGGCTCGCGTTGCTGCTGGCCGACCGCCCCGGCCCGTCCGGCGGTGGCCGCCGGGGCACCGCACCCGACCTGACGGAACTGCTGCCGCAGTGGCTCGCGGTGGCGAACGCCCGTGGTTTTGCACCGCCCCCGCAGCTGCTTCCGGCGTTGCTGGACGCGGCCCGGGGGCGTACCGACCTGCGCCCGGCGGCACTGGAGTTCGCGGGGCCCCGGGCCCTGTGGCTGGCACGGCTCAACCCGGACTGGCGGTTCGCCCTGCGCTCGACCCCGGGCGGCGGCACAGCCCTTCCGCACCCCGAGGACGGCGACAGGGTGCGGCAACTCTGGCAGGAGGGGTTGTTCGCCGAACGCGTCGCCCTCTTGTCCGCCCTGCGCTCACGCGAACCGGCCGCCGCCCGTGACCTGCTCGCGACGACATGGGCGACGGAACGGGCCGAGGACCGGCTGATGTTCCTCGATTCGCTGCGCGCGGGCCTGGGCCCGGACGACGAGCCCTTCCTGGAGCAGGCTCTGGCCGACCGCAGCCGCAACGTCCGGGCGACGGCGGCGGAACTGCTGTCGGCCCTGCCGGGTTCGGCGCTCGCCGGCCGGATGGCGGTCAGGGCACATGCATGTGTGGCCATCGACCACGTGCGGACACCGCGGCCCCTGCGGACCATCACCGAGAACGAAGGGCACGGGGGAACGGCGCCGGCCTCGGCGTCCACCGGAGCCAGACCCACCGGACACCCTGGGCCGCCCACGGGAACCACCGAACTCACCGGACTCACGGAACTCACCGAACTCACCGGACTCACCGGACTCACCGGCCCCATGGGAGCCGTTGGGGCCACGGAAGCCAGGGAAGCAATGGAGGCCGCTCCGGCGATCGCCGTCGAAGCGCCGCACGAGTGCGATCCGGGCATGGAACGCGACGGCGTCGTGGCGAAGGCCCCCGCAGGACGGGGTGAACGGTCCTGGTGGTTCGGTCAGTTGGTGGAGGCGGCACCGCTCTCGACCTGGTCGCGGCGGCTCGGCGGCCGCACGCCCCGGGAGATCGTGGCGCTGCCGGTGGCGGACGACTGGCAGGGCGAACTGCATGCGGCGTGGTGCCGGGCGGCGGTACGCCAGCGGGACGCCGAGTGGTCACGCGCGTTGCTCGGCGATCCGTCGGCGCCGGAAGCGGGCGGCCCGGGGGCCGTGTCCCTGGCCGAACGCGCCCGGCTGCTCGGCACGCTGAACGCCGCCGAACGGACCGAATGGGTCGCCGGCTTCATCGGCACGCACGGCCTGTCCGAAGCCTTCCAGTTGCTCGGGGTGTGCGCGGTGCCCTGGGGGGCGCCGCTCGGCCGGGCCGTGGTGGACGCGCTGAACATCGCTCGGGACGCGGGGAGTTATCCATGGAGTTTCAGCGGAGTGATGGGACTGGCCGAACGCTGCCTGGACCCGTCCGAGGCCTCCCGGCTCGACGCCCTGCTGGCCGTACCCGACGAGCCGGAGAACGCCTCACCGGGAGCGGGCGGCTACTGGGCGGAGGCCTTCCAGCGCCTGGTCACGACCCTGCGTCTGCGCGCGGCGATGGCCGAGGAACTGGGAGCGGCCTGACGTCGCCGCTCGCCGACGGGCACCCCGCGGCACCCGGCGACGGTTACCCTCCCGCGACAACTCACCGCCGGGCATGCCCACGACCGGGACGGTCACCGGGGGTAACCGGTGCCGGGCTCCCGCCGAACCCGCCGCCGGGGGCGCCTCAGGCCGGGCGCGGACGTCCGGGCCGGGCCGCAGGGGGTCTACGCCTGCGCAGTCTGGTGCGCGTTCGTCCGGACCCACTCCACGATCGACGCCGTCGTCGCGCCGGGCGTGAAGATCTCCGCGACGCCCTTCTCCTTGAGCAGAGGGATGTCCGCCTCGGGGATGATCCCGCCACCGAAGACCAGGATGTCCTCCGCGTCCCGCTCCCGGAGCAGGTCGATCACCGCCGCGAAGAGCGTGTTGTGCGCTCCGGAGAGGATGGACAGACCGATCGCGTCGGCGTCCTCCTGGATCGCCGTGTCGACGATCTGCTCCGGAGTCTGGTGGAGGCCGGTGTAGATGACCTCCATACCGGCGTCGCGCAGGGCCCGCGCGATCACCTTGGCCCCGCGATCGTGGCCGTCGAGCCCCGGCTTGGCCACCACCACGCGGATCGGACCGGCTGCCACACCCATCACTGCCTCCATGAAGCGACTACATCCATCGGTACAGACAAGTACCGCACACATCGAGCAAGCCGTACACGCCGCACCGCGCGGACACCCCGCCCCGAACCGTCCGGGCAAGTGAACGAACGTTATCTCCAGGATCCCGCAACCGGCAGTTTCGCGGTGGATACCGAGGGGGAAATCACACGATGGGACAAGCGCAAGGGGAGCCGCATCGAGGCCGCCGTCCCGCCGCGTCATCCACGCACCGCGGCGGCAGGGCACCTCGGCGAGGGCAGGCAGGGCACGCACCGCACACACAGCACGCAAGGCAGACACGGCACACCGGCGGGGAGCCTCGTCACCCCGCCGATCGGGGACCCCCGTCGCACCACCGGCGTCACACACGCCACACGCCGTGTTCCGCCCCCGCAGCTCACGCGGCTCACGCCGCTCTCGCGGTCATGGCCGGCCGTCTTCGCAGCTGCTTTCCACGAGGGCACACGGGGGGCAAAGCCGTCCTGCCGCGTGCCGACAGGAGGTCGGCCATGAAGGTCACCAGGGCTGCTCTGCCCTTTCTTCCGCTCTGCGAGCGCCTGTTGCCGGGCCGGCTGGCGGGACTCTCCATGGCTCTCCTGAAGGCCACGGCCCTGGAGATCGCGATCCTGGCCGGGCACCTCCTTCTCTATCCGTCCGGGATCACCCAGGAGCGGCGCGTCCCCGTCCCGGCGCTGCCGGCGGACGGTGCCGCCCAACTGCCCACGCAGGCCAAGCCACCGGTTCTCCTGCTGCACGGCTTCATCGACAACCGCTCGGTCTTCGTCCTGTTGCGCCGCAGCCTCGCCCAGCACGGCAGGCAGCAGATCGAGTGCCTCAACTACTCGCCGCTGACCTGCGACATACGCGCCGCCGCCGAACTGCTCGGCCGACGCGTCGAGGAGCTCTGCGAGCGTACGGGCGCCCGGCAGATCGACATCGTCGGGCACAGCCTGGGCGGCCTGATAGCGCGTTACTACGTACAGCGCCTCGGCGGCGACAGGCATGTGCGGACCCTTGTCACGCTCGGCACGCCGCACTCGGGAACCCGAGTGGTGCCCTTCGCCGACGCGCACCCCATCGTGCGCCAGATGCGCCCCGGCTCACCGGTGCTCGAGGAGCTCACCGCGCCCGCCCCTGACTGCCGTACGCACTTCGTCGGTTTCTGGAGCGATATGGACCATGTGATGGACCCGCCGGAGACGGCCTGCATCGACCATCCCGATCTGATGGCGCAGAACGTGCGCGTGACGGGCATCGGCCATCTCGCTTTGCCCGTGCACCCCGCCGTCGCCGACGGCGTACGGCAGGTGCTCGACACGGCTCTCCCGGGTGAACCGTCCGCCGAACACACCGACGATCTGACAGTCGCCTGAGACTCGTCATACAGCGGTCACTCGACGCGACAGCATCGATCAACCTCGAACAAACTTCGAACACAGGGCCAAGTCCGTGCCCGTCGTCCGCCAAAACACGGCCGAATGCCCGTTTCCTGCGCGCGCGAAACCTGCCGAAGATTGTCGTGCCCGCGTACCGCCGGGTACAGTCGCCGCACTGCTCTGGCAGCCCCTGTTGTCGAGGCGAAAGAGAAGTTGGTGAACGACCGTCACCCGTCGGGGACCATGACCCCGGCTCCGGCTTCCGACGCCGCCTCCGCGCACTACGCGTCGTACCACACCCAGGAAGCCCAGTACGGCGACTTCACCACGTACGACGAGTACCCCGCCACCGGATTCGACGCCCCCGGGCACGCCACCGCGAGCTTCGCGACCGACCCCCTCTTCGGCGACATGCCGGGCAGTGGACACGACTCGGGCACCTACGACACCGGCCACTGGCCCACCGGCACGCACGAGAACGTGCACTACGACGCGTACGCGGCCCAGCACCACGCCGCCTACGACACCGGCGTCTACGACACGACCTCCTGGACGGCCGAGCAGCAGCCGATGCCGGTCATCCCGTCCCAGGCCCCGTCTCCCGACGCCACCGGACAGTGGGAGACCGGCGCCTGGCTCCAGCCCGACCAGTCCGGCAACCCGGCCGACCACACCCAGCAGTGGGACTGGGGCACGCAGGCCTTCGACACGGGCGCCTACGACGCCACGCAGTGGAACTCCGACGGCACCGCCGCACCGGCTCCCGACGCCTTCGAGCACCCTGCCGAAACCTTCGGCCGGCACGAGACCGCTGCCTTCGACCAGCACGAGACGGCCGCCTTCGACCAGGTCACGTACGACGAATCCGCCGAAGCCGGCCATCACGCCCCCGACACGGACGACGGCGAGCCGGCCACCACCGGTGAACTGCCCGTCGTCACCCCGCTCCTGGAGGGCCAGGAGGACGTCACCCCGGCCCCGTCCTCGCGGGCTGCCTCACGCGCCGGCTCCCGCTCCCGCCGCCGCACGCCCCCCAAGCGCTCGGCGCTGATGACCATCGCGGTGCCCTCGGCGTGCGTGATGGGTGTCGCCGGGATCGCCGCCGCCTCCGTCGGCACCTTCTCCGACGACAGTGCCGCAGAGGCGCAGACGACCGCGGCGGACGCGCAGCCGGTCAAGCCGGCAGCGGCCAACAACAAGCTGGACACGCAGCTGCAGAGCCTCTCCGCCGGCGCCGACGACTTCGCCGACCGGGCCAGTCGCACGCAGGAGCGCATCGACCTCAAGGCCCAGCAGGTCGCAGAGAAGAAGCGGGCGGCGGAGGAGGCGGCCCGCAAGGAGCGGCTGCGTCCCAAGTTCGCCCTGCCGGTCGCACGCCACGGACTCAGCGCCACCTACGGCCAGTCCGGCATCAACTGGATGTCCCTGCACACCGGCATCGACTTCCCCGTCTCGTACGGCACGACCGTGATGGCCGCCACCGACGGCACCGTGCGCACCCAGTGGAACAGCGCGTACGGCAACATGCTGATCCTCACCGCGAAGGACGGCACGGAGACGTGGTACTGCCACCTCTCCACGTACACGGTCCCCTCGGGTACGACCGTGAAGGCCGGCGATCCGATCGCACGCTCCGGCAACTCCGGCAACTCCACCGGTCCGCACCTGCACTTCGAGGTGCGCCCGGGCGGCGGCTCGGCGATCGACCCGCTTCCGTGGCTGCGCAGCCACGGCATCGACCCGACGTAACGTCCGGGCAGCCTCCGTCGGCGCCGGGTGACGCGCCCGCACCCTCATCCGCATCGGGTAACGCCCCGGCAGCCCCCGCCCGCGTCGATCGCGCGGGGGCGCGCCGGTTCACCTCACGGCGCTACAGCTTCTCCACCGGCGCGTACCGCAGCAGCAACCGCTTGGGCTTGGTGTCGCCGAAGTCGATCGTCGCCTCGGCGTTGCCGCCGGTGCCCTTGACCGCGACGACGGTCCCGAGTCCGAACTGGTCGTGCGTGACGCGGTCCCCGACCGCCAGGGACACCACCGGCTTCTCGGACGTGCGGCGGGTGGCGAAACCCGAGGCGCCCGACGCCGAAGAGCGCGAGCGGGACGACGACAGCGAGGCCGCCACCGTCGAGACCGGCCCGGAGGACGCGGGCGTGGTCGCACCCGTCCGCTTCCACTCCACGTGCGTCGGCGGGATCTCCTCCAGGAAGCGGGAGGGCGGGTTGTACGACGGCTGGCCCCAGGCGCTGCGCAGCGTGGACCGCGTCAGATACAGCCGCTCCCGCGCGCGCGTGATGCCGACGTAGGCCAGGCGCCGCTCCTCCTCCAGCTCCTTGGTCTGGCCGAGGGCGCGCATGTGCGGGAAGACGCCGTCCTCCATGCCGGTCAGGAAGACGACCGGGAACTCCAGGCCCTTGGCGGTGTGCAGGGTCATCAGGGTGATGACGCCGTCGCCGTCCTCCTCGTCGGGGATCTGGTCGGAGTCGGCGACCAGGGCGACCTGTTCGAGGAAGTCGGACAGGGAGGCCTGCTCGTCCTCGCCGCGCTCCTGCTCGAACTCCATGGCGACGGCGGCGAGTTCCTGGAGGTTCTCGATGCGGGTCTCGTCCTGCGGGTCGGTGGAGGCCTGGAGCTCGGCGAGGTATCCGGTGCGCTCCAGGACGGCTTCCAGCACCGTGGCCGGTCCGGCGCCGGACTCGACGATGGTGCGCAGGTCCTCCATCAGCGTGTTGAACCGCTTGACGGCGTTCGTGGAGCGCGCGGCCATGCCGTACGCCTCGTCGACGCGCTTCAGGGCCTGGGGGAAGCTGATCTTCTCCCGCTGGGACAGGGCGTCGATCATCGCCTCGGCGCGGTCGCCGATGCCCCGCTTGGGGACGTTGAGGATGCGGCGCAGCGGCACCGAGTCCTCGGGGTTGGCCAGCACGCGCAGGTAGGCCAGGACGTCCCGGACCTCCTTGCGCTCGTAGAAGCGGACGCCGCCGACGACCTTGTAGGGCAGGCCGACGCGGATGAAGATCTCTTCGAAGACACGCGACTGGGCGTTGGTGCGGTAGAAGACGGCGACGTCGCCGGCCTTGGCCTCGCCGGCGTCCGTGAGGCGGTCTATCTCCTCGGCGACGAACTGCGCTTCGTCGTGTTCGGTGTCGGCGACATAGCCGGTGATCCGGGCGCCGGTGCCCGCGTTGGTCCACAGGTTCTTGGGGCGGCGGGACTCGTTGCGCTCGATGACGGCGTTGGCGGCGCTGAGGATCGTCTGCGTGGAGCGGTAGTTCTGCTCGAGCAGGATCGTCGTGGCGTCCGGGTAGTCCTCCTCGAACTGGAGGATGTTGCGGATCGTCGCGCCGCGGAACGCGTAGATCGACTGGTCGGCGTCGCCCACCACGCACAGCTCGGCGGGCGGGATCTCGGCCTCGGGCGGCACGTCGACGGGGTGCTCCGAGGTGCCGACCAGTTCGCGGACCAGGGCGTACTGCGCGTGGTTGGTGTCCTGGTACTCGTCCACCAGGACGTGCCGGAAGCGGCGGCGGTAGTGCTCGGCGACGTCCGGGAAGGCGCGCAGGAGATTGACCGTCGTCATGATCAGGTCGTCGAAGTCGAGGGCGTTCGCCTCGCGCAGCCGCGACTGGTACATGGCGTAGGCCTGGGCGAGGGTCTTCTCGAAACCGTCGGTGGCCTGGGCGGCGAAGTCCTCCTCGTCGATCAGCTCGTTCTTCAGGTTGCTGATCTTGGCGCTGAAGGACTTGGGCGGGAACCGCTTCGGGTCGAGGTCCAGGTCGCGGCAGACCAGGGCCATCAGGCGCTTGGAGTCGGCCGCGTCGTAGATCGAGAAGGACGAGGTGAAGCCGAGCTTCTTGCTCTCCCGGCGCAGGATGCGCACGCACGCGCTGTGGAAGGTCATGACCCACATGGCGTTCGCGCGCGGGCCGACGAGCTGCTCGACGCGCTCCTTCATCTCGCCGGCGGCCTTGTTGGTGAAGGTGATCGCGAGGATCTGGCCCGGGTGCACGTCCCGCTCGGCGAGCAGGTGGGCGATGCGGTGCGTGAGCACGCGGGTCTTGCCGGAGCCGGCACCGGCCACGATGAGCAGCGGGGAGCCGGAGTGGACGACGGCGGCGCGCTGGTTGTCGTTCAGCCCCTTCAGGAGGGCGGCGGTGTCCACCACCGGGCGGGGGGCTCCGTCCCGGTAATAGGCGTCCCGGTCCGGCGGCACGTCGAACTTCCCGCCGAACAGATCGTCCGGGATCGGCTCCGGAACGTGATCGTCCTCGGGCGGCGGCGGGGGCTCGTCCGCGGGGCCCCGCTGGGCCTGGAGGTTCGCCAGGAAGCTGTCGTCAAAGAGGCTGCTCATCGCTCTCCGAGTCTAGGGCGCCCCACTGACAGCCCGCCGCCGCCCCGAGAACATCGCCGCGCGCCCGGGGTCCGGCCCACCGCCGGATGGCGCGTTGTCGCCCTCCATGACGGCGCGATCACGCCCTGCTACACGCCCGGCAAATGGGGATTTTTCCCATCCAATCCCCCTTGATCGTTCACTCTCGGCAACGCTCAGGAATAAGGTCACGAAAATGTATCGGGCATATCACCCATCAACCTTCACAGGGGCCACACGAGTTGGCTACGGTGCGACCAGGCCGCATGACCCCCACCGGCGAACGTCGCCGGGCCGCGCGGCCTCCGCCGAGTCCGGTGTGCCGCAGCGGCAGCCGGAGCCGGGGACCCAACCGTGAACCTGGGGTGAATCGGCCCGACTCCCTGTACGGAGAAGGCCGTAGGGCAAACCTTCCGAACCACCCGCCCGAACCCGACAGCTAACCCGGTAGGCGGAACATGGAAGGAGTCGCCTCCCTTGGCGTCGCACCGCAAGTCGCGTCCTACGGGTACGCGCATGGCAGGCATACGGACCCCCGCCCTCGCAACGGCGGCCCTCACCTCCGTGGCCCTGCTGTCCCAGTCGGCCAACGCCGCCCCCGAGGCCGACGACAAGCCCAGCCTCGAGGAAGTCGAGAAGAAGGTCGACGACCTGTACCGCCAGGCCGAGTCGGCGACCGACAAGTACAACGCGGCCAAGGAGAAGACCGCGAAGCAGCGCAAGCGCGTCGACACCCTCCTCGACGACGTCGCCCAGCGCACCCAGAAGCTCAACGAGGCGCGCGAGGAACTGGGTTCCTTCGCCTCCGCCCAGTACCGCACCGGTGCCGCCGCCCCGGACACGGCGACGTTCCTGCTCGCGGACACCCCGCAGGACTACTTCGACCAGACCCAGCTGATGGACCGGATGACCGGCCGCCAGAAGGTCGCGGTCGACGACTACGTCACGCAGCAGTCCGAGACGATGAAGAAGCGCCAGGAGGCCACCGAGAGCCTCGAGACGCTCACCGAGTCGCAGGGCGATCTGAAGACGGCCAAGGCCACCGTCCAGCGCAAGCTCGCCGACGCGCGCGAGCTGATGACGAAGCTGACCGCCGAGGAGAAGGCCCGGCTCGCGGCGATCGAGAAGGAGAAGCGGGCGGAGGCCGCCCGCAAGGCCGACGAGCTGGCCCGGCAGCAGGCAGCGCAGCAGAAGGCACAGCAGGAGGCCGCCCGGCAGCAGGACGGCGGGTCCTCCACGTCCGGGTCGACGGGGTCGTCGGGCTCCGGCTCGTCCGCCTCGACGGCGCCGGCCGACTCCTCGTACGCCACCAAGGCCGACAAGGCGCTCGCCTTCGCCCGTGCCCAGATCGGCAAGCCGTACGTGTGGGGCGCCGTCGGGCCCGGCTCGTACGACTGCTCGGGCCTCACCCAGGCCGCCTGGAAGGCCGCGGGCGTCACCCTGCCGCGCACGACCTACGACCAGGTCGACGCCGGCACCACGGTCCCGCTCTCCCAGGCGCAACCCGGTGACCTGGTCTTCTTCTACGACGATGTCACCCACGTCGGGATCTACATCGGCAACGGCATGATGATCCACGCGCCGAAGCCCGGCACGTACGTGCGCGAGGAGTCGATCTACTACGACGGCGAGTCGGCGATCCACAGCGTGGTGCGCCCGGCCTGAGCAGCCTGGGGGCCGGCGGATCGCGACGCGATTTCGAGGGGCACGTGCGCGTGCCCCTCTCCCCCCGCGCACGCCGCTCTCTAGCATCGGCGGTATGCCCGGTCCCTCCCTTTTTGCCACCTGGTGGGCGACGTATGCGCTGGCGACCGGCATCGTGTCGGCCGGTCTCGACTCGGCGGGGTACGCCGTCCTCTCCCGCATCACCCTGGCACTGGCCTGCGCGGCCTGGCTGGCGGCGGCCGCGGGACTCGTCCGGCGGACGCACGGCGAGGGCCGGGTGGAGACACCGGCCGCGCTCACCACGGTGGCGGCGACCGCGGTCCTGGGCACCGGCTTCTCCGCGGCCGGGCAGCAGCCCCTGGCCGAGGCGCTGCTGGCGCTCGCCATGGTGCTCTGGGCGGTGCTGCTCACCGTGGAGGCCCAAGGGCGGCGCGGAACGGTGTTCCTGCGCTGCGTGGCCACGGAGGCGGTCGCCGTCCTCGGCGCCACCCTGGCCGCGGCCGACAGGGCGGCCTGGCTCGCCCACGCGGCCCTGGTGCTGTTCTGGCTGGGGCTCGCGCTCTACTGCTTCGCCCTGTTCCGCTTCCAGCCCCGGCAGGTGGAGGAGGGGCGCGGGGACCACTGGTTCGCGGCCGGCGCCCTCGCCGTCTCCGCGCTGGCCGGGGCGGCACTCCTCGATGCCGACAGCTCGCGCCTGTACCTGTGGAACGAGGAGAACGCCGACACCCTGCGCACGACGACGGTCACGCTGCTGGTGCTCGCGCTGATCGCCTGCGTGGCCCTGCTCCTGGCCGAGCTCTTCTGGCCCCGGCACCACTACGACGTGCGGCGCTGGGCGACCGTGTTCGCCGCGGTCGTGACGGCGACGGCCACCCTCGCGGTCGCCGCCGCCCTCGACGTTCCCTGGCTCGACGTCGCCGGGGAGGTGCTGCTGTGGATCGCGGTGGCCGCCTGGCTCGGGTGCACCGCCTGGGCTCTCGCCTCCGCCCGGGCCGCCGGGGAGCGCCCCCGGGTCAGGTCCAGAGCACGGCGATGAAGATGTTCGCCGTGGTCAGCAGGCCGACCAGACCGAAGAGGCCCTTGTCCACCTTCTCGTCGTCCCGCTTCACATAGACCAGACCGAGGATCACGATCAGCAGGGCCAGCTTCACGCCGATCTTGATGTTGTTCACGGTCTGGTCGTCGGCCTGGTTGAGGCCGACCAGGATCACACCGGTGACGAGCATCGTGAGCGCGCCGTGCAGCATCGCGGGGGTGAAGCGGGCGGTACCCTCGCCCATCGCCTTCATCTGGGTCAGGAAGCCGCCCAGGAGCGAGGCGATGCCGATGATGTGGAGGCCGACGAAGAGGTGGATGAGTACGTCCATGAGGCCGGAGCCTAATCAGGGGCTCCGAAGCCACCCGACACCGGCCCGGGGGTACATCAATGCACCCCATAGCACCCGATCACGGTCACTCGCTCACG
Organism: Streptomyces sp. NRRL B-1140; assembly: GCF_001280065.1. Classification (GTDB taxonomy): domain Bacteria; phylum Actinomycetota; class Actinomycetes; order Streptomycetales; family Streptomycetaceae; genus Streptomyces. The sequence continues at coordinate 145,131 of NZ_LGEA01000136.1, read as the reverse complement.
ATTCGGTCCATCGGTCATCACGCTGAGTGAAGTAGGCGACGCCTGGGCGGGTTCACGGTCGCATACGGTCACCGCCGGTCCTCTCGCGACACTTCCGCACACCCGCCCCCGGCCCCCCACGGAGACGCTTAGCGTCCTCCCCCAGGTGCCCGGCTCCCCACCGCCGCCCGGGCCAGGGGCGGCAGTCGGACACCACCGCCGAAAGATCCGGCGGCGGTCCGCTCCCCCTGTGCGGGCCGTCGCCGGACGCGCAAGGCCGCACGTCCGCTCCCCCGGCGGCCGCACGCACCCCTCGGCGGCCGAGGAAAGGACGTGGCCTCCAGGTGGCAGCGCACCGCAAGCCCCGACAGCGCGCAATGGGTGGCGGCAAGGCCCGTACGGCCGCCACGATCGCACTCGCGGGCGCGGCGACGGCGACGGGCTTCGACGGGACCGGACACGCCGAACCCCAGCTCACGCCCGGCCAGGTCGAGGCCAAGGTGGACCGGCTGTACCGCGAGGCGGAGGTCGCCACCGAGAAGTACAACGGCACGAAGGAGAAGGCCGACGCGGCCCGGCAGCGGCTGAAGGGGCTGCAGGACCAGGCCGCCCGCAAGGAGGAGCGGCTCAACTCCGCCCGTGACGCCCTGGGGTCGGTCGCCGCCGCGCAGTATCGTGCCGGCGGTCTCGACCCGGCGGTGCAGCTCGCCCTGTCCGACGATCCCGACCGCTACCTCGAGAACGCCGAGTTCGTCGAGCGCGCCGGAAACCGGCAGAACGCCGCCGTCGCGGGCGTGCGCAAGCAGCTCCGGGAGATCGAGCAGCTGCGCGGCGCCGCCCACATCGAGCTGACCTCCCTGAGGTCACGTCAGACGGAGCTGAAGCGGCACAAGAAGACGATCACCGGCAAGCTGGGCTCGGCACGACGGCTGCTGTCCCGGCTCGACGCGCAGGAACGTTCCCGGCCGGGCGTATCGCAGGGCCGTGCCTCGCGCGCGGCGGACGTCCGGGACCCTCTCGCGGCCCCCGGCTCCGCCCCGTCCCAGACGCCCGGCTCCCGGGCGGCAGCCGCCGTCTCCTACGCCCACCAAAAGCTCGGCAGCCCCTACGTCTGGGGCGCCACCGGCCCGAACGCCTTCGACTGCTCGGGCCTCGTCCAGGCCGCGTACCGCGCTGCCGGCGTCGCCCTGCCCCGCACGACGTACTCCCAGATCGCCGCCGGCCGCCGCGTCTCCCGCTCCGAACTCCTCCCCGGCGACCTGGTCTTCTTCTACGCGGGCATCAGCCATGTCGGCATCTACGTGGGCAACGGCCGGATGATCCACGCCCCCAACCCGTCCGCGCCGGTCCGCATCGCGCCCTTGGACGAGATGCCGTTCGCGGGGGCGACGCGCGTGGTGTGAGCGGGCGCGTCAGCGAGGTGGGCGGAGGGCCGGGCGCGGACCCGGCCCCGGCGTCAGACCAGCCGCCGCGCCGTCGCCCAGCGGGTCAGCTCGTGCCGGTTGGAGAGCTGGAGCTTGCGCAGCACCGCCGAGACGTGCGACTCGACCGTCTTGACGGAGATGTACAACTGCTTGGCGATCTCCTTGTACGCGTAGCCCCGGGCGATGAGGCGCAGCACCTCGCGCTCGCGCTGGGTCAGGCGGTCCAGGTCCTCGTCGACCGGCGGCGCGTCCGTGGAGGCGAAGGCGTCCAGGACGAACCCGGCCAGCCGGGGCGAGAAGACCGCGTCGCCCTCCTGGACCCGGAAGATGGAGTCCACGAGGTCCGTGCCGGTGATCGTCTTGGTGACGTAGCCGCGGGCCCCGCCGCGGATCACGCCGATCACGTCCTCCGCCGCGTCCGACACGGACAGCGCGAGGAAGCGGACCGGCTGCTCGGTGTCGCCCATCAACGGGGCGCAGCGGCGCAGCACTTCGACGCCTCCCCCGCCCGGCAGGTGCACGTCGAGGAGGACCACCTCGGGGCGGGTCGCGGTGATGACCGTGACGGCCTGGTCGACGTCCGCGGCCTCACCGACGACCTCGACACCGGTCTGCGCGGTCTGTCCGATCTCGGCCTGGACCCCGGTACGGAACATGCGGTGGTCGTCCACGAGGACCACACGGACATGACGCCCCGGGCCGCCGCCCTCCTGCGCGGGCCCCGCCGCCTCCGCCGTGCCGTTCGCCTCGGTCGGGTCGCTCATGACGTCTTCTCCGCCCTCTCCATCTCCAGCTCGACCTCCGTGCCGCCGTCCGGCACCGCGCGCAGCCGCGCCGTCCCGCCGTTGCGCTCCATGCGGCCGATGATCGATTCTCTGACACCCATCCGGTCGGCGGGTATCGAATCGAGGTCGAAGCCGGGGCCCCGGTCCCGGACGGACACGAAGACCGTCTTCCCCTCCACCTCGGCGAATACCTGCACGGCGCCGCCCTCGCCACCGTACTTGGCGGCGTTGACCATTGCTTCCCGCGCGGCCTGCATCTGCGCGGCGATCCCCTCGTCGAGGGGGCAGTCGCCCACGACCACGACCTCGATGGGCACGCCGTGCTTGTCCTCCACCTCGGCCGCGTTGCGCCGGACGGCGTCGGCGAGGGTGGTGGGCTCGTCGGCCTCCTCCTTGCCGGTGCCTTCGGGCTTGTAGAGCCAGGTGCGAAGGTCGCGTTCCTGGGCGCGGGCCAGGCGGCGGACCTCCCCGGCGTTCTCCGCGTTGCGCTGTATCAGGGTCAGGGTGTGCAGCACCGAGTCGTGCACATGGGCGGCGACCTCCGCGCGCTCCTGCGCACGGATGCGCATCAGGCGTTCCTCGGAGAGGTCCTGGGTCATGCGCACCAGATACGGCCCGGCGAGCAGCGTTATCCCGACGAGGACCGCGAGGGCCGCCTGCAGGACGGAACCGAGGTGTGCCGCGGAGCCCTGCAGGACGAAGATGCCGGAGACGCCGGCCGTCACCAGCAGTACCCCGCCCACCGAGCGCAGGAGCGTGACCGTGCGCCGGCGGCGGCCGACCTCGGCCCAGCGGGCCCGGCGGGCGTTGTCCGCCTGCCGCCAGACCAGGGCGACGCCCGCGCCGACGAGCACGGTCGGCCAGAGGTAGGCCCTGGCCCCACCGCTGAGGTTCACGTTGCCCACGAAGACCATGGCCACCACGACCATGAGGAGCAGGGCCACGATCTGGCCCTTGTCGGGCCGGCGCGCCACGCGTCTGCGGCGGCCGTCGGGCGAGGTCTCCGCGGTCACCGCCGACGGCGGCTTCTGCTCCTCCACCCCGCCGACACCGAGCGGGACGAAGAACCAGAAAGCGGCGTACAGCAGCGCGCCGAGGCCGTCGGCCATGAACAGGCCGACGAAGACGAGCCGTACCCAGATCACGGGCAGCCCGAGATGCCCGGCGAGGCCCCGCGCCACGCCCCCGAGCCAGCGTCCGTCACTGCTGCGGTAGAGCTTGCGCGGCGGCCGCGGTTCGGCGAGTGGCGCTGCTGCGGCTTCCGACATGCCATTGATGGTCACACGTGCGGGAGACCGGAGCATCAGGGTCGGCCCCTGAGGCTCCCCTGATCTCCCCGGGGCGGCCCCTCGAACGCTTCCCGAGCCTCCCTTCAGGGCCGATATCAGGGTCCGGCCAGGGTCGTTCCGGCTCCCGCCGGGACGCCGCGCCCGTCACCATGGACCCATGACCGATCACGAGCACGCCGCGACGGGTCCGGGACCCGGCCCCGGCCCGCACCCCGCTCCGGGGGCAGGGCCGCAGGATGCCGCGCCCGCCGCGGGCTCCGCACCCGGGCGCGCGGGCGCGGCAGGACAGGAAGGAGCACCCGGTACGGCCGCCCCCGCCGAGGAAGCCGTCCCGGCCGGGCCGCCCCACGCGTTCCGCCGCGACCGCCGCCACAAGATCCTGGCCGGAGTCTGCGCCGGGCTCGGGCGGCAGTGCGACATGGACCCGGTGATCTTCCGCATCACCCTCGCCGTGCTCTCCGCGACGGGCGGCCTCGGTCTCGTCTTCTACGGCTTCGCCTGGCTCTTCGTCCCTTACGACGACGAGGAGAACGAGGAGAACGAGGTCCGCAAGCTGCTCACCGGCCGCGTCGACGGCCAAGCCCTGGCGGCCGTGCTGTTCGCGCTGGTCGGCTGCGGGGTGTTCCTGACCATGCTGAACAACGGCAGTGTGCTGACCTTCGCCGTCGTCCTCTCCCTCGTCCTCGCGGGCGCCGGCTACTGGTCGCGCCGGCGCGGCACCCCCAGCCCCGATCCTCTGGCAGCCCAAGCCGTCGCCGACGCCCCGCCGGAGCCCCAGGCACCGCCCGTTCTCCTCACCACCCCCTCCTGGTGGCGTGACCCGATCGTCAAGGACGGCACCCACATAGGCGGCACGGGTTACCTGTGGGGCCCGCGCGACACCCGCGACCTGGATGCCGCGGCGGCCGTCAACATCGGCCTTGGCGTCCGGCCTCGTACCCGTGAGGAGATACCCGCCGAGCACCCCCGGCCGCCCCGTCCGCGCGGCCCGCGCTGGATCGGCGGCTGGATCTTCCTGCTGGCGCTGCTCGCCGGAGCTCTGGGCACGAGCCTGACCTGGGACGGGCATCCGCTCGGCACCAGCCTGCAGACGGGCCTGTCCTGTGCGCTCGCCGTTCTCGGCCTGGGCATAGCCGTCAGCGCCTTCCTGGGCCGCACCGGCGCGGGGTCGGTCTTCCTGGCGATCATCACGGCCGGGCTGCTGGCCGGGGCGGCGGCCCTGCCCGAGAGCGTCGACACGCACTGGGTGCGCACCACCTGGCAGCCCGCCGCCGTGGCGGACGTACGCCAGCGTTACGAGCTGGGCACCGGCGTCGGCACCCTGGATCTCAGCCGGCTGGACGTGTCCGGGAAGCAGACGGTCACGACGCGGGCGGAGGTCGGCTTGGGCAAGGTCAGGTTGCTGGTGCCCGACGACGTGACCGTGCGGCTGAACGTGGAGGTGGGCATCGGTGACCTGCAACTGCCGGGCGACGACCCGAAGGACGTGGACGTGCAGCCGGGCCGGCACAAGGAGATCACCCTCTCCCCCGCCGGGGGCTCCGGGAAGTCCGGCACCATCGATGTGGACCTCCGCGTCGGTGCCGGACAGGCGGAGGTGACCCGTGCTGCGTCATGAGCTCCAGCCCGGGAAGCTGGTCGCCGGCACCGTCCTCGTGGTGGCGGGCGTCCTCTACGCCGGTGACGCGGGCGGCGCCTGGCAGACCCCGTGGTTCGTGGCGATTCCCCTCGTGACGGGCGGGTTGTGCCTGGCGGGTGCGGTGGCGCTGCTGACGGGCCTGGTACGCCGGCGCCGCCGGGGAGGCCGCACGGGCGCGGGCCCGGCCTGACGGCGGGGGGCGGCCCCTACCGGTAGTCGCCGTCGCGGTGCCGTCGTCGCGACCGCAGCGCGGCGTCGAGCGACAGCAGGGGCGCACCCGCCAGGATGAGCGGCGTCCAGGCCATGAGGTAGGCGAGGTCGTTGCCGTAGTAGTACGGGTCGGAGGACCAGCTCACGGTCAGCCACAGGCTGAGGGAGATCAGCGCACCGCCGAGTGCGGCCAGACGGGCGAGCAGGCCGAGGAGGGTGCCGATACCGACGGCGAGTTCTCCGAAGGCGATGGCGTAACCGAAACCGACCGGGCTTTTGAGGGAGAGGTCGACCAGAGCGGGGATGGCGGAGGAGTCGCGTACGGCACGCATCATGTCGCCGATCGATCCGGCACCGGAGTCCCGCATGAAGGCGCTGTCGGTAAGTTTGTCCAGGCCGGCATAGATGAAGGTGACGCCGAGGAAGAGGCGCAGGGGCAGCAGGGCGTAACGGGTGGCGTTGTCCCGCCAGCCTCCGCCGTTACCGAAGTGGGGGGTGTGCGTGTCCGTTCGCATACCGTGAGTCATCGCTGCTAGCCGCCTCTCGCCCGCCGGTGCCGAGCCCCCTCGACAGACGATACGTACGGCCGACGGACCGCGCTCAATCATGCGCGAACTGCTCGGATCGCCCTGCCGCGACGCGGGGAGCCTGAGTGCGGTGCCGGCCCCTCACTCCGTCACGTCGACCGCGTACCGATTGGTCTCCACCCCCGCCGCGGTGACCACCTGCACCTCCACCCGTCCCGGTTCCACGTCCGCCGGCACCGGGACGGTCAGCAGCGTGTCCGTGGGGTTGCGGAACCCGCCGGGCACCGGCACCAGCGGCACGTGGACGTGCACCGCACCCACGCGCACCACCATTCGGGCCAGCCGGTCGGCCCTGTGGGCCCCCGGCGGCACGAACCCCGCGCCGCGGATCTCGATGTCGTCCCCGGTGCGGATCGGCCCGTCCAGGTCACCGGCCTCCCGGGACCGGACGACGGAGAGGATGACCGGCCGGCCGCCCTCCGCGTACTTGCCCGCCAGGTACGTCCCGCCCGAGACCAGCACCGCCACCGCCGGCCCCCACGGCAGATCCGGCAACTGCTCCGGGTGCCTGGCCAGCCGTACCGCCGCGAAGACGAGGGCGACCGCGCTGATCGCGACGTACTGGATGTCGGCGAAGGTGCCCCGTCCCGCGTCGTCGGTGAGCAGGTCGGCGGCCCGGGGCCGGTCGGCACGCACTTTCTGCAGCCGCCCGCCCAGCACCCGCAGTCCGACCACCCGCCGCACGAGCACGGCGATCCCGCACACCGCGGCGAGCACGGTCACGACCCCGGCCCCGCGGGCGAGTTCCAGACCGGAGAGCAGCGCGTCCCGCTCCCGGTGCCGGGAGGCGGCGGCCAGCCGTCCCGCGAGGACGAGCACCGAGTAGGCCACGAAGAGCACCCACGCCGCGGCGACGGTACGGGACGTGGACAGCCGGTTGTCCTCACCGATCAGCGGCGCCAGCACGCCACCCTTCGCCCGGTGGAACCAGGATGCCGCGGTCAGCGACGAGGCCGTCACCAGCGCGGCGGCCAGTCCGGCCGTTCGCGCCGCCGTCCAGCCCGCACCGACCGCGGTGAGGGCCTGCCCGAGCAGCAACAACACCACGGCGGCCGCCACCGCACCCGTCGTGCGCCGCCACAGACCGGTCAGCCAGGCCCGTCCCTCGGCCCGCCCCCGCTCCGCGACCTGTTCGGCGGACTGGGCCAGTTCCTCCGAGATCCACTGGCGGGAGGCCGAGGCGGAGTGGGCCACCGCGGCCGGCAGTCCGCGCCCGGCGGCGAACTCGTCCCGTCGGCGCAGGAACGCGGCCACGGCGCGCCGGTGTCCCTCCCGCGCCCCGTGCGGGCAGTCACCGCAGGTACAGGCGCCCTGGTGCCCGTCCCCGGACCCGACCGGGCGACCAGCCGGGTAGCCCCTGTCGCGGCCGCCCGAGCAACCCTCGCCGCGGGCACCCGCGTCCGCGCCGCCCTGCCTCGCCTCCCGCACCGCCACGCCCGACGCCCGCCTTCCCGCGACCCGGCACCACCGGCCTTCCGGATGCCGGAAACACCGCTGTGCAACTCCCCTGCGACGACAGCGAATTGTCCCCTACACCAGCCGGTTCACGTCGGCTCGACCTGGTCAACACGGGTGAAGTCCGGCGCGCCTTGTTGACGCCGCCGGGAGCGTTCCGCCAGGGCCGAGATCATCCGGCGGACGGCATCCGACTGCCAGAGAGCGGGTCTGCGTGGTGAAGTGTGGGCCTCTGACAACTCCGCCGACAGGGAGCGTTTCTTCCGATGACCGCACAGCCCGCACCTCCTGAGCGCACCGGTCCCCGGACCACCTCGGTCATGAACGTCTCGCCGTTCAAGCCTTCCCTCGTGAAAGCGGTGTTCAGGGACGTGACCCCGATGCACGTCTCTCGGTCGGCCGCATTCGCCGCCGCGGCGGTGACGCGGACCGTGCTGACGGAGATCATCGGCGGTGCGAGGGCAGCGGCTGCGGACCAGGACCGGAAGAAGCTGGTTCCCGCAGACCTTCTCTCGGCGATCGGCCGGAACGTCGAGGTCGAGGTGGGGAACGAGTGGTACGGCCACAGCCCGACGTTCGACGGCAAGCGCAGCAGGTCACGCAAACCGAGTGCTGTGCTCGGCGCCCACAGGTTCGAGGCCGGCGTGAAGAAGTTGCTGCGGAGCCAGGGGGCGACGGCCGTCCCGGCGATGGTCCGCGACCTGGACGGAATCGCGAGCGCGTTCCTCACGGACCTCGCCCGTGACGCGGCCATGGTCGTCCGCGAGGGCGGGGTCAAACGATTCGGCACGGTCATCCTGGAGATACCGGGCGAACCGGCCTCACCCCCGCCCCTCGAGGATTCCCTCCTGGCCCTGTCCGTCCGCAGGGGGGACAGGCGGACCATCGGCAGGGACGACATCCTGGCCGCCACCACGATTCAGTTGTTCGGCGGCATCAGGCAGCGAGCCCTCACCGAAGCACACGAGGCGACACACGTGTCGCCTGCCACCAACCTCCCGGGACAGCACACTTAGGCCAGCAGGCCCGGCTCGCTGCGGCTGACGTCCTCCCACATCGGCTGGTAGTTGATCCACGCCACCAGATCGCCGCCCAGTTGCTCCCGCGTCGCCACCGCCATCCGGTGATCGATGCGGACCGGCCGCCCCGCCGCGTGCGCCGTCAGCTGCACCTGGCAGGAGCGCTCCATCGACACGAACCACCAGGCAGCCGCGTCCACCGAGTCGCCGACGGTCAGCAGACCGTGGTTGCGCAGCACGAGCGCCTTGCGGGAGCCGAGCACCTCGGCGATGCGCCGCCCCTCCTCGGCGTCGACGGAGACGCCGGTGTACGTGTCGTAGAGGGCGTGATCCTCGTAGAAGGCGCAGCTCTCCTGGGTGATCGGCTCCAGCAGTTCGCCGAGGGCCGCGAGCGCCCTGCCGTGCACCGAGTGGCAGTGGGCGACGGCGACCACGTCCGGCCGGGCGGCGTGGACCTGCGCGTGCACGGTGAAGGCCGCCTGGTTGATGTGGTAGCCGCCCTCGACGACCTGGCCGTCCTGGTTGGCGAGCACGAGGTCGCTCACGGTGACGTGCCGGAAGGGCATCCCGAACGGGTTCACCCAGAAGCAGTCGGTGAATTCGGGGTCTCGGGCGGTGATGTGCCCGGAGACGCCGTCCTCGTAGCCGAGCCGCCCGAAGATCCTCAGGGCGCCCGCGAGCCGTTCCTTGCGGTGCCTGCGCTCGTCCTCGACCGACTCGTGCATCGGCGGCATGGCGAACCGCAGCCGGTCGGTGGGCAGGGGCAGGGGCGGCGTGGGCCCGTGCATAGATCCTCCAGCAGTGGTTCTGCGTACGGGCGGAAATTACCGTCCGTGAGGCCGGGAAGAACAGAAGCGTTTCGTGAAGATGCCACGAGCGCCCGTGTGAGCACCTCGTGCCCATGCGTGTGCCCCCTGGCTCCCGCACCCCACGAATAGCCGACAGAGGATGTCGGATTTCGGCGCGACACTCTTCCCATGACAGCGAACTGGGCGGCTTTCGCCGCGGCCGAGCCGGGTCTGGCCGACACCGTCGAGAAGCGCTTCGGCGCCTTCACACACCACATCCTCGCCACCCTCCGTAAGGACGGTTCGCCCCGCACCAGCGGTCTTGAGGTGCGGTTCCTGAACGGCGAGCTGTGGCTCGGCATGATGGAGGGCTCTCTCAAGGCCCTCGACCTGCGCCGCGACCCGCGCTTCGCGCTCCAGGCGAACCCCGGGGAGGGCACGGGCATGGGCGGCGGTGACGTCCGGATCAGCGGCCGGGCGATCGAGGTCGACGACGTGGAGACCAAGGCCGGATACGTCGAAGAGGTGGAACCGCCGGAGCCGTTCCACCTCTTCCGCACCGAGCTGACGGAGGTCGTACGGACCTACGTCGAGGACGACACGTACCTCGTCGTCCAGGTCTGGACGCCCGGCGCGCCCCTGCGCACGATCAAGCGCACCTAGGGGTCACTCCCACTCGATCGTCCCCGGCGGCTTGGAGGTCACGTCGAGGACGACACGGTTGACGTCGCGCACCTCGTTGGTGATCCGGGTCGAGATCTTCGCCAGGACGTCGTACGGCAGGCGCGACCAGTCGGCCGTCATGGCGTCCTCGGACGAGACGGGGCGCAGCACGATGGGGTGGCCGTAGGTGCGGCCGTCGCCCTGGACGCCGACGCTGCGGACGTCGGCGAGCAGGACCACCGGGCACTGCCAGATGTCGCGGTCCAGGCCGGCCGCCGTGAGTTCCTCGCGGGCGATGGCGTCGGCCTCGCGCAGCAGGTCCAGGCGCTCCTTGGTGACCTCGCCGACGATGCGGATGCCGAGGCCGGGGCCGGGGAAGGGCTGGCGCTGGACGATCTCGTCGGGCAGGCCGAGCTCCTGGCCGACCATGCGGACCTCGTCCTTGAAGAGCTTGCGCAGCGGCTCGATCAGCTTGAACTCGAGGTCCTCGGGCAGGCCGCCCACGTTGTGGTGGGACTTGATGTTGGCGGTGCCGGTGCCGCCGCCGGACTCGACGACGTCCGGGTAGAGCGTGCCCTGCACGAGGAACTCCACGGCCGGGCCCTGGTCGGCGATGATCTCGGCCTGGGCCTGCTCGAAGACGCGGATGAACTCGCGGCCGATGATCTTCCGCTTCTCCTCGGGGTCGGAGACCCCGGCGAGTGCCTTGAGGAACCTCTCCTCGGCGTCCACGACCTTCAGCTGGACGCCGGTCGCGGCCACGAAGTCCTTCTCGACCTGCTCGGTCTCGCCCTTGCGCATCAGGCCGTGGTCGACGTACACGCAGGTCAGCTGGGATCCGATGGCCTTCTGGACGAGGGCCGCGGCGACCGCGGAGTCCACGCCGCCGGACAGGCCGCAGATGGCGCGACGGTCGCCGACCTGCTCGCGGATCGCGGCGACCTGCTCCTCGATGACGTTGCCGGTCGTCCAGTTCGGCGTGAGCCCCGCGCCGCGGTACAGGAAGTGCTCCAGCACCTGCTGGCCGTGCGTGGAGTGCATCACCTCGGGGTGGTACTGGACGCCGTAGAGCTTCTTCTCGTCGTTCTCGAAGGCGGCGACCGGCACGACGTCGGTGGAGGCCGTGACGGAGAAGCCCTCGGGGGCGGCGGAGCAGGCGTCGCCGTGCGACATCCAGACGGGCTGCTCGGCGGGGGTGCCCTCGAAGAGGGTGGAGGACACCTTGGAGACGTGCAGGTCGGTGCGGCCGTACTCGCGGGCGCCGGTGTTGTCGACGGTGCCGCCGAGGGCGCTCGCCATCAGCTGGAAGCCGTAGCACATGCCGAAGACGGGGACGCCGGCCTCGAAGATCTCGCGGTCCAGGCTGGGCGCGCCCTCCGCGTAGACCGACGAGGGGCCGCCGGAGAGGATGATCGCCGCGGGGTTCTTGGCGAGCATCTCGGCAACCGGCATGGTGCTCGGCACGATCTCGCTGTAGACCCGCGCCTCGCGGACGCGACGGGCGATGAGCTGGGCGTACTGCGCGCCGAAGTCGACGACCAGGACGGTGTCGGCGGCGTTGGCAGCGGGAGTCGCTGATGACACGGGGTGCCTTCCGGCGGTGGGGCGGGGGTCTTGTGCCACCCGATTCTACCGGGGGGCCGCAGGGCTCCTTCCGTGTACCGGACGACCACCCCGTCTCAGGATGCGAACCGGCTTGGACGGCCCTCGACGGCGGTGCATACTGGCCCCATGTTCAAGCACCAGACGTTCGTCTTTACCTATGGCATCCGGCCCGCCGGACGCCATGGTCGTGCTGCTTGAGCAACTGACAAGCGACTTCCCAGGCGCCCCGGGCCGACAAGGCCCGGGGCGCCTGTCGTCGTCCGGGCCGTGCCGCCCCGGGGCAGCCCCCGACGACGAGGAGCCCCCCATGACCGCCATCGACACGACCGCCATCGGCACGACCGCCACCGACGTGACCGGCGCACGCACCCCCGAGGCCGCCGACGTGATCACCGGCGCGCGCGAGCGGATCGACGCGCTCGACGACCGGATCATCGGCCTGATCCAGGAACGGGTGGCCGTCTCCGCCGTCATCCAGGAGGCACGGATCGCCTCCGGTGGCCGGCGGGTGAACCTCTCCCGCGAGATGGACGTCCTCGGCCACTACAGGGATGCGCTGGGCAAGCCGGGCACCGCGCTCGCGATGACCCTGCTGGAACTGTGCCGCGGCAAGATCTGAAGCCCCTGAGGACCGGGCCCCTGTTCCCGGGACGGACGTACGCCTCCCTCTCACCCGTACGGCGCGTGACCGCCCCCGCACCGCGTCGTTGGTCCCGGTGTCCGTGCCAGCCAGGGGCGGGCGCGAAAGAACCACGCGTGGCTCACTGGGGCGATGAGACGCACGGATCGTGCGTCGTGGGACCTCGCTCCAGGGAAGTGACCGGACGGCAGGGGACAGCAGCCCGGTCACCCATGAGAACGGTCGGCTCCGGGGACGCCCGGGGCCGACCGGCGGACCTTGCATAAATGCACAAGTCCGGGTCGAACGGTTGCGGGCGCCGCGTTCATCCAGCACGATGCGTACACAGTCCAAGTCCCCCCGCGGACACCCGCATTGCACCACTGCCAGAGGTACGGACCAGCGGCGCAACCCCCCGGCGCCGCTTCCAGGCACCGGCGCTGCCCTGACGCCGGTGCTGACGAGAAGAAGGGCCCCGCGGCTCCACCCCGCGGGGCCCTTCGCCCTGCTTGCGCCTTCGGCACTCCGCTCAGGAGCGGGTCAGCGTCCCGCAGTGGCCACCGTCGCCCTGCTCGATGTCCTTGCTCCGGTCGTACGGGTCCACCGTCGGGCCGCTCGGGTCCGGGCCCTCGGACCGGCTCGACGGGAACCCCGGGTGCAGGTAGCCGTCGTAGACGTCGCAGGAGGAATTGCCTATCTCCTGGTCGTACTTCACGAGCAGCAGCCTGCCCGGCGTGACCCGGTACCGGGACGGGTCGGCGAGTTCGACGTCGAGGACCCTGCGCACGATGGTGCGGGCGACCTCGGGAGGGCCGTCGGCCCGCACGAGGGGGTAGACGAAGGTGTAGTCGGCGCGCACGGCCACGCCTCCCTGCGAGCCCTTCTCGAACGTCATGCGCCCGCGGACCTTGATCACGTCACCGGCCGGCCGGACCTCGTCGGGGTCGAAGCGGCTGAACACCGTCACCGGGTCGTGTTCCCTGCTCGGGGAGCGCAGCATGCTGTTCAGTTCGCCGAAGAGCTCGGGCTGCTTGGGGTCGAGCAGGGAGAACACGGCCGCGGGACGCGCCCCGCGCACCGTCTTCGGGTCGAGGTTGGTCGCCACCAGCAGTTGTTTCGTCAGCTTCAGCGCCTGTTGCACCCGGTCCTCGGACACCGGGCCGACGGCTTTCGCCTCGGGCAGGACGATGCCGGCTGCGCCGTCGGCCCAGCGCAGAGCCGGGGAACCGGCGAACGGCCGGTCCAGGGTGGGTTTTTCCGGATCCGACGCACCGGGCGCGGCGGTCGGCGCCGCCGTCTCCGCGGGCAGCGGCGAGGCCCCGGCGGCCTCGGACTCCGCGGTGCCTAACGGATCACCCGGCAGCAACGACGGCTTCAGCGCCACCAGCGCCACGGCGGCCGCGACGGTCACTCCGAGCACGGTCCACAGCTTGCGGCGCGGGGCCGCTCGGTCGCTCGTCGGGCCGGTACGCCATCCGGGAGGCGACTCACCCCGGGCGTCCTGTTCACGCAGCCGCTCGGTCACCATGCGGGCCCGCGCGGACGGTTCCTTCGGCGCGGAGGAGCGGATGTCCCGTTCGGTGTCGCGGGTGAACCGCTCCCAGACGTCATCGGGGATCTCAGAGGCCGACGGCTGGTCGTCGGACGGCTTTTCAGACATGAAGTGAAGATCTAAGCGTGCGGGAGGCGCCTTCACAAGAAGGTCGCGGATGTGACTCAGCCCACATAAAAATCCTGTGAATGCCAGCACAACCATTCACAGGTTTCACGGATCAAACCTGCCGAACCAAGGGCCACTCCCGCGCCCCACACGCGGAGGCCTCCCCCAACGTTCGTACCGCATCGCGCGGTACGCCGGACTCTCCGAGGTCTTCATGAAGCTTCGCCGCGCCATGGCAGCAGCGGCCGCTACGGCGGTCATAGCCCCGGTGGCACTGCTCGCGGCACCGGCCGCGTACGCGACCGACGACACCACGCCTACGCCGAGCGCGTCCGTGAGCGAGTCCGCTCCCGAGACCTCGGCCTCGCCTTCCGCTTCCGAGTCCACGCCCGCCGAGAGCACCACGCCGGCTCCGAGCGCGTCCGCGAGCGAGTCCGCTCCCGAGACGTCCAGCTCGCCGAGCGCCTCCGCGAGCGAGTCCTCCCCCGCCCCCAGCGCCTCCGAGCCGGAGGAGTCGGAGTCCCCCGACCCCGAGCCCTCCGTGTGTGAGGACACCAAGGTCGACGTCGGCATCTCCGGCCTGCCCGGCAAGATCGCGGCGGGCAGCGGCTGGCACAAGTTCTCGCTGAACGTGCTCAACAACTCCGACTCCACCCTGAACGACCTCGACTTCTTCGCCGGGGCCTCCCCCGACAAGAACGGCGAGGAGCTGTTCACCAGCAAGCAGGTCAGGCTCCAGGCCTATGACCCCGACAGCAAGACCTGGGCCGACCTCGACGAGGGCGGCTACGCGGTCGGTTACGTCGGCTACACCGACGAGCTGAAGCCCGGCTACGAGGTCGACATCCCGCTGCGCCTCAACGTCAGCAAGTCCGCCCCGGTGGGCGCCGGCTTCTCGCTCGGCGCGACGATCTACGGCGACAACGACGCCGAGTGCACCGGCTTCGGCGACGTGTCGTACAAGTTCCAGATCGTCTCCGCCGGTACGGACACCGACGGCACCAAGCCGCAGGAAGGCGGCAAGGCGCCCGTCACCGACGAGAAGCCGAGCGGCAACACGCCGGAGGTCACCGGCAGCCTCGCCGAGACCGGCTCCAGCTCCGCCCTGCCGATGATCAGCCTCGTCGGCGGTGCCGCGGTCGTCGCCGGTGCCGGCACGATCTTCGTGGTCCGTCGCCGCAAGGCCGGCGCCGAGGCGTAAGCCACGGCGGCCGACAGGCCGCGGCACCAAGCAGAAGAGGGACCTGCGCTCGGAGGGGGGTGCAGGTCCCTCTTCTGTTGTCCGAGGGCCTCAGCTCTTCGGCGGGACCGTCGGCATGCCGAGGAACGGCAGCCGCAGCGCGCCGAACGCCTCCGCCGGGACCGCCGGGGACTTCGGCTCGACCGGCTGGAGCCGCTCGTAGGCCGTGCCCTGCTTCGGGCGCGGGTCGGGCTCGCCCTTGTTGGGCCAGTACGACATCGCCCGCTCGGCCTGGGCGGTGATGGTGAGGGACGGGTTGACGCCCAGGTTGGCGGAGACCGCCGCCCCGTCGACGACCGAGATGCCGGGGTGGCCGTAGAGGCGGTGGTACGGGTCGATCACGCCGGTCTCGCGGGAGTCCCCGATGGGGCAGCCGCCCAGGAAGTGGGCGGTGAGCGGGGTGCCCATCAGCTCACCGACATTGGAACCCGCGAAGCCGTTGATCTCGGCGGCCAGTGCCGACGCGCCCTCCGTCGCGGCCTTTATCTGCTTGGGGTTGGGGGCGCCGTGGCCCTGGCGGGCGGTGAGCAGACCGCGGCCGATTCCCGACTGCTTCACGTACGTCGTCAGGGAGTTGTCCAGCGACTGCATCACCAGGCCGATGATGGTCCGCTCCGACCAGCGGCGGTTGGACAGGGAGCGCAGCACCAGCAAGGGGTGTTTCGCCGCGTGGGCGAGGAAGCCCAGCACCCGTGACGGGCCCGAGTCCGTCCCGGCGTAGGGGACCTGCAGGATGGACAGTCCGCCCATCGAGTTGGAGCCCTTGCCGTAGCGGACCGGCTCGATGTGGGTGTCGGCGTCGGGGTGGATCGAGGACGTGATGGCCACGCCCCGCGTGAAGTCGGCCTTCGGCGCGCCGTGCGCCTTGCGGTAGCGCCGGTCGTCGGTCTGGGCGCCGACCAGCGCCTCGGAGTTGGTGCGGGTCAGCTCGCCAAGCCGGGGCGAGAGGTACGGCAGTTGGCCGCCCTCCTTCATGCGGTGCAGCAGGGTCTGGGTGCCGTAGGTGCCGGCGGCGAGGACGACACGGCGGGCCGTGAAGGTGCGGCCCTTCTTCCTGCCCCGGTCGTCGGTGGGCAGGGTGGCGACGGCGTAGCCGCCGCGCGAGTCGTCGGTGACCGAGACGACCGTCGTCATGGGGTGGACGACCGCGCCGGCCTTCTCCGCGAGGTGCAGGTAGTTCTCGTTGAGGGTGTTCTTCGCCCCGTGACGGCAGCCGGTCATGCACTCGCCGCACTCCGCGCAGGCCTTGCGGGACGGTCCCGCCCCTCCGAAGTACGGGTCGGGCACCTCCTGGCCCGGCTTGGCCTTCGCCGAGCCGTCGGCGTCCTCGCCGTCGCCGAAGAAGACACCGACCGGGGCCATGTGGAAGGAGTCACCGCATCCCATCCGCTCCGCCGCCGCCTTGAGATGGACGTCCGACGGGGTCATGGTCGGGTTGAGCCGTACGCCGAGCATGCGCCGGGCTTGGTCGTAGTACGGCGCCAGCTCGTCCTGCCAGTCGGTGATGTCACGCCACTGGGGGTCCTCGAAGAACGGCTTCGGCGGGACGTACAGGGTGTTGGCGTAGTTGAGGGAGCCACCGCCGACACCCGCGCCCGCCAGGACCATGACGTTGCCCAGCAGATGGATGCGCTGGATTCCGTACATGCCGAGTTTCGGCGCCCAGAGGTAGTTCTTGAGGTCCCAGGAGTTCTTCGGCAGGGTTTCGCGGGTGAAGCGGCGGCCTGCCTCCAGGACGCCGACGCGGTAGCCCTTCTCGGTGAGGCGCAGGGCGGTCACCGACCCGCCGAAGCCGGAGCCGACGACGATGACGTCGTAGTCGTAAGCGTCCTGAGGCACGTGCCGTCTCCCCTTCGAGTGGCTGATGCGAGGGTCGTCTACCGGAACCGGAACGCCTTCATCAGGCGGAGGCTCCTGCTCATGAACTGGGCGTACTTCTCGTCGTCCATCCCCAGGGAGGGGGCCATCGGGAGGACTCGCTGGTGGGCGACCGTCTGGGCCTCGGTGTACTTCAGGATGCCCTCGGAGCCGTGACGGCGGCCGAGGCCCGAGTCCTTCATCCCGCCCATGGGCGACTGGACGCTGCCGTACGCGGGTGCGTAGCCCTCGTTGATGTTGACCGTGCCGGTACGCAGACGGCCGGCGACCTCCAGGCCGCGGCGGCCGTTCTTCGTCCAGACCGAGGCGTTCAGACCGTAGGCGGTCGCGTTGGCGCGCTCGATCACCTCGTCCTCGTCGGTGAAGCGGTAGACCGAGACGACCGGGCCGAAGGTCTCCTCGCCGCAGACGGACATGTCCGTGACGACGCCGTCGAGGATCGTCGGCTCGAAGAAGTAGGGTCCGATGTCGGGGCGGGCCACTCCACCGGCGACGACCTTCGCGCCCTTGGCGACCGCCTCCTCCACGTGCCGCGTGACCGTCTCGAGCTGGCGCTCGCCGACCAGGGAGCCCATGTCGGCGCCGTACGCCAGGGAGGTGCCGAGGCGCATCGCCTTCGTCCGGGCGGCGAAGCGCTCCAGGAAGGCGTCCGCGATCGACTCGTGGACGTAGAGCCGCTCGATGGAGATGCAGAGCTGGCCGGCGGAGGAGAAGCAGGCACGCACGGCGCCGGCCGCGGCCTTCTCGATGTCGGCGTCCTCCAGGACCAGCATGGGGTTCTTCCCGCCGAGTTCGAGCGAGACGCCGATCAGCCGGGCGGCGGCGCCCTGGGCGACCTCGCGGCCGGTACGGGTGGAGCCGGTGAAGGAGACGTAGTCGGCGTGCCGGACGACCTCGGGGCCGACGACCGGGCCGTCGCCCAGGACGACCTGGAAGACGTCGGCGGGCAGACCGGCCTCGACGAGCAGGTCACGGGCCCACAGGGCGGTGAGGCAGGTCTCCGTGTCCGGCTTCATGACGACCGCGTTGCCCGCGGCGAAGGCCGGGAGGGCGTCGCCCACCGACAGTTCCAGCGGGTAGTTCCAGGGGGCGATCTGGCCCACGACACCGCGCGGATGGCGCAGTTCGGTGACCTTGGTGAGGGTCGGCATGGCACCGGCGTGCCGCTTGGGACGGAGGTACGCGGGGGCCTTGCGGCCGTAGTGCCGGGCGGCGACCGCGACGGCCTGCACCTCCTCGTGGGCGTGCAGGCGGGCCTTGCCGGTCTCCAGCTGGATCAGGTCGAGCACCTCGGCCTGGCGCTCCAGCACCAGGTCGTGGAAGCGGAGCAGGACGGCGGCGCGCTGCCGGACGGAGGTCTGCGCCCACACGGCCTGGGCGGCACGGGCGAGTTCGAAGGCCGTCGCCACGTCCTCGGGCGTCGACTCCGGAAGGTCGGCCAGCTTCTCGCCGGTGAGCGGCGTGTGGTTGGCGGTCCGGCCGGAGCCGACCACCCCCTTGGTGAGCTGGGCGACCAGCTCGGGCGTGACCACGTCCGCGGCGGTGCGGGCGCCCTCCGGTGCGGGGGCGAGGGGGTTCGTACCGGTCTGTGCCGTGCCGGTCTCTGCCGTCTTCTCGGTGGCCTGCGCGTCCGTCATGAGCCGCAGGGTATGCGGCGGCGGGGGCTTTGGGTACCCGTCGGTAATACGGCTTCACCGAGTACACACACGACGCCAGTGACTGCTGGCAACAAACGCGCTGATCAGGACGTTGTGCGGTGACGCCGGGATGTTTCAGCCTTTTACGATCCCGAGCCGTTCCCGGGCCCCCTCGAACACCGAAGTGCCCTCCTTCTCCTGCGGTGTGCCTTTGGGCATGTCGACGCGCAGTTCGTACATGCGGTCGTCGCCGGTGCGGACGACCATCCGCATGACCCGCCTGGAGGTCTCGCCCCGACGGTACGTGGTGTCGGCGAGGGCGGCCTCGTGGCCTTGGACGCTGGTGCGTGCGTACCGGGTCTCGCCGCCGGAGTCGTGCGTTCCGGCCTGCTCCATCGGTGCGGCCGGGGCCCTGTCCCAGGCGAGCAGGCGGACCTGGATCGTGCCGGTCCGCGTGTCGCCGTAGAGGGCCGTGCGGGGCTGGCCGGCCGCGCCGCCGGTCCGGCCGAGGAGGCGATAGTGGCCGGGGAGGTGGAGGACGGCCGCCATGTCCGGCTCGGCGTGCGGGGTCCAGGCGTCGGTCACGTCGGCGGCCTGTCCGGCAGTCTCCGCGCTGGATGTGTCGGCGAGTTGGGTGACGGCTCCCGCGCCACCGGCGAGCAACGCGGAGAGCAGGGCGAGGGGACCGGGGCGCAGGAGGCTCTGGCGCTTGGGGGGCAGGGGGTCTTGCCGCACCGCCGGGTGGGGAAGTTGCTGCGCGGGGGGTATGGAGTCGTACTGCTGCGCGGCGTCCGGCCCGGTGCCCGCGGCCGCGTCCGCCCCCGGTCCCACACCCGCGGGCACCGGAGCGGATTCTGCGGCCTGCACCGGGGTGAGCGGGCCGGAGCCTGCGGCGGGCACCGGGATGCGGGGGGCGGCACGCCCCGGCGCGGGCCGTCGTGCGGCCCGGTCGGCGGGGTGGCCCGTGTGCTCGGCCGCCCGGGGTGCCTCGGCCCCTGCCGGTCCGGCCACCGCCTCCAGAGCCTTCGCTACCTCCTCCGTGTCCGGCCGCCGGTCGGGGTCCGGCACCAGCAGTCGGGCGATCAGCGGCCCGAGGGGCCCGGCCCGGGTCGGTTCGGGCGCTTCGGCGGCGAGGACCGCGGCGAGCGTGGCCTCCGGCGTGGTCCGCAGGAAGGGGGACGAGCCCTCGACGGCCGCGTACAGCAGAGCTCCCAGGGACCACAGGTCGGAGGCGGGCCCGGCCATACGGCCCGACATCCGCTCGGGCGCGACGAACTCCGGCGAGCCGGCGAACTCCCCGCTCCCGGTGCGGGGAGCCCCACTCCCCGTGGGGGAATCCCCGCTCCCCGTGGCCTCGCTCCCCGTGCGGGAATCCTCGCTCTGCCCGTGTCCGATGCCGAAGTCGGTGACGACGACGCGCCGGTCCGAACCGAGCAGCACGTTGGCGGGCTTCACGTCCCGGTGCACGATGCCGACGGAGTGCGCGGCGCGCAGCGCACCGAGGACGGCGAGGCCGATCCGGGCGGCTTCGGGCGCGTCGACCGGGCCGCGTCGGAGCCTCTCGCGCAGGGACTCACCGTCGACCAGCTCCATGACGATCCACGGCAGTCCGTCGAGCGCCTCGGCCGCGTCGAGCTCGTCGGGGCCGACGGGGCCCGGGCGTTCGTCCCGCCGCTCCGGCTCGACGACCACGTCGTGGATGGTGACGGCGGCGGGATGGTCGACGCGGGCGGCGGCCCGGGCCTCGCGGTGGAGCCGGTGGGCTGCCCGCCGGTGGCTCTCGTCCTCCGGGCCGCCCGGCAACCGGGGCTGTCTGACGGCCACTTCACGCTGCGCCCGTTCGTCGAGGGCCCGCCAGACGGTGCCCGTGGCGCCGGATCCGATGCGCTCGATCAGCCGGTACCGCCCGCCGACCGTCCGGCCCCGGGCGTCGTCCGTCGCGCCCCCGTCGTTGCTCATGCCCCATCAGTACCCCGCGGAACGCCGATCTGTCGACGCGGGCCGTTTCCGGGGGTGTTGGGCCGACGGGATCAGGTCGCGCCGACGACCGGGTTCGCGATCGCCGCGCTCGCCACCGCACGTCTTCGGCCGGTCGTCGGGGTGGGCTTTTCTCTGCCGGTGAGGCGGTACGGGCTGCGGCGGTCAGGGCGTGGGAGCGGACGTGCTCGGGGAGGCCTGCCGCGTCGCCGGGGTCTTCGGCGTGGCCGGTGCGGTACGCGTCGGCGTGGGGCCGAGGTCCCCGTCGCTCCCGTCCCTGAGCAGCGCCGCCGCGGACACCCCGGCTCCCGCCATCGCCGCGACCAGCAGCGCCGCGATGAGGGCGCGTCGCGCGGGCTGCCGGAGGAAGGGTTCCTCCGGCAGGTGCGCCCCCCGCGGGTCCACCGGCGGCACGGGCGGTTGCCGGACGGCGGGATCCTGCGGTCGGCTCCGCGGTGCGGCCGCCACCGTCGGCGCGTACCCGGGCGGCGGCATCGGCGGCATGCGGCCGGTGTCACGGAAGGCCCGGAGCATGCGCTCCGCCCGGCCCGCGTCCAGCCGCCGGTCCGGATCGCGCTCCAGCAGACCGCGCACGACGGGCAGGAGTGGTCCGGCCTGGGCGGGCGGCTGGATGTCACCCACGACGACGGCGTGCAGGATGCCGCCCAGCGAGTCGCGGTGGAACGGCGATTCACCGCTGAGGGCCGCGCACAGCAGCGCGCCAAGCGACCACAGATCGGACTCGGGCCCGGTCCTGACCCCCGACATCCGCTCCGGCGCGGTGTACTCGGGCGAGCCGACGAAGGCCCCGTTCTCGGTGAGCGTGGGGACGCCCGCGACCTGGGCGATACCGAAGTCGGTGAGGACGACGCGGTCGGTGCCGGTCTCCAGCAGCACGTTGTCCGGCTTGAGGTCGCGGTGCAGCACCCCGGCCGCGTGCGCGGCGCCGAGTGCGCCGAGCAGGGCGATGCCGATGCGGGCCGCTTCGGCGGCGTCGACGGGGCCCTGGTGGTCGAGCCGGTCGGCGAGCGAGCCGCCCTCGATCAGCTCCATGACGATGTAGGGACGTTCGCCGTCCTCGACGACGTCGTGGACGACGACGATGTGCGGGTGGCTCAACTGGGCGACGGCCCGGGCCTCGCGCAGGGTACGGTCCCGCTGCCGGCGCGCCTGGGCCGCGGAGAGCGTGTCGTCGTAGGGGAGTTCCTTGACGGCCACGCTCCGGCCGAGGAGCTGGTCGGTGGCCCGCCAGACCACTGCCATACCGCCGCGACCGAGCCTTGCCTCCAGGCGATAACGCCCCGCGACCACACGGAAGTCGGCTCCCTCGGTCCCCATGCGCCCCATCATGCCGCAGACGGCGACGAGGCCCGCGAAATCCGGTCGCCGCCCGGCACGGCGGTGTGCCTACCGGGGTTGCTGCCACCCCTGCAGTACCCACTTGAACTGCCGGCTCGTCTTCACCCAGTCCTCTTCCGGCGAGGACATGTAGATCGCGTACTCGACGCCGTCCCGCGAGAAGTACGTCTCCTCGATGGCGTGACGCGGGCCGGCGACGTAGGGCGGATCCTTGGCCAGCGCCGTCCAGGTGTACTCCCACAGCGAGCCCTTGCGGTCCCGGTAGGTGTTGTCCTCCATCGTCACCCGTTTGTAGTCGACCAGCCTCTGGACCTGCTGTTCGAGGTCCTCCTGGTGGGCCCTGGCGTCGGCGAAGTCCGGTGACGTGTCGATGGCGACGCGGACGAAGTGGCGGCCGCCGTCCGGCGAGTAGTCGATCTGCCTGAGCTCGCCCTGCGGGCCGAAGGGCTTGCGCTTCCAGCCCTTGGGCAGGGAAAGGCTGAACCCCACGGGATCGTCGTAGCGGATCCAGCTGTCCGGAACCGATCCGCCGGCCGCCTGCGTGCTCGTGGACGTCGTCGAGCCGGACCCGTCGCCCTGGGACGTGCCGTTCCACTGCTGGAGCACCACGGCCGTGCCCCCGCCGATGATGGCCGCGAGCGCGACCACCAGGGCGAGGGTGCGCAGCCGGCGGCGCCTGCCCGAGCCGGTCGGCTGCGGGCCCGCGGCCGTCGTGCCGACCACGGTCGGGCCGTAGGGCGGAGCACCGGTCGTGGACGTTCCGGTGGCCGGACTGCCCGCCAGGGGCGGGAGCGGTGTTCCGGTGTGCGACCCCGAGCCGGTGCCGATGGGGACGGTGCCGGAGGTGCCGGTGGCCGTACCGCCGCTGGTCGTGCCCGTTCCGCTGTGGTGGTCCCGGTACGGCGTCGTCCCCGCGTACTGCGTCGGCACGTACGCCTGCGCTCCGTTCGGCCGCCGGCCCTCCGCCGCCTCGGCGAGCATGTGCTCGGCCTCGGACACGTCGGGCCGGGTGGCCGGGTCCTTGCGCAGCAGGGCGGTGATGACGGGGGCGAGCGGACCGGCGTGCCGCAGTTCGGCGGCCTCCTCCTCGACCACGGCCTGCATGGTGGTCAGCGGGGTGGTGCGGCGGAAGGGCGACCGGCCCTCCACGGCCGTGTAGAGCGTCGCGCCGAGTGCCCAGAGGTCGGAGGAGGGGCCGGGGTCGTGGCCGCGCACCCGCTCGGGCGCGAGGTAGTCGACCGAGCCGACGACCTCTCCGGTGCGTGTGATGGTCGTGTCGCCCTCGATCTGGGCGATGCCGAAGTCCGTGAGCAGCACGCGACGGTCGTTGCCGAGCAGGACGTTGCCCGGCTTGATGTCACGGTGCAGGACGCCCGCGGTGTGCGCGGCGCGCAGGGCCCGCAGCACCCACAGGCCGATGCGTGCCGCCTCGCGCGGCTCGACGCGCCCCTCCTCCTTGACCGCGTCGGCCAGGGAACGGCCCTCGACCAGCTCCATCACAATCCAGGGGCGGCCGTCGTGCTCCAGCACGTCGTGCACCGTGACGACCGCGGAGTGGTTGATCCGCGCGGCTGCCCTGGCCTCCGCCCGGGTGCGCGCCAGCAGGATCGCCTGCTCGCTCTCGGAGACGTAGAGGGCGGCGGTCAGCTCCTTGATGGCGACCGACCGGTGCAGCACCTCGTCATGCGCACGCCAGACCCGGCCCATGCCGCCACTGCCGATGGATTCGGCCAGCCGGTAGCGGCCCGCGACGAGCAGGCCCTGCATCTGATTCACGTTGCCCCGCAATGGTCTTGACAGGGTCAGCGTAAGGACCCGCCCTCACCCAGGGAACAAGCGGGGTACCACGGTGACCGCACTGTGACGGTTGTCGCCTGCCGGGACGTGAGGCAACCGGAGTGTGAACTGCGGCGTACAGGCGGCGCGCCGGGCGTTCACTTCGTCGCCTTGTACGTCGCCGCCGCCTGCTCGTAGAGCCGGGTCACCTCGTCCCGTTCGGCCTCCGGGCCGCGCACCTGGACCACGTGGTAGCGCCCCTGGACCAGCATCGCGAGGTTGCGGACGTACAGCTCGCCCCCGTCGCCGCCGGTCCAGGTGAACTGTCCCTCGGCCATGGTCCGTCCACCCACCTCGATCGTCTTCAGTCCGGTGGAGGTGGCCCAGCTGGAGTCGCGGTACGGCTGCAACTCCGGCTCCCTCTCGCGCTGGTAGGCCATCGGATCCCGGCCATGCTCCGACGCGCTGTCCCGGCCCGGTACGACGATGAGCTCGAAATCGCCCTTGGAGTAGACGACCTGGCCGCTGCCGCCCCGCGCGGCACGGTCCCAGCCCTTGGCGACGGCGACCTGGAAACCGGCCGGGTCCTTGCGCAGGGTGAAGCCGTCGCCGACGCCGGGTCCGGTGGTCTGCGTCTCGGTGGTGCCGGCCGACGACGAGGGGCTCTTGTCCGGCTCGGGCGAGGTCTGCTCGGGCCGCGGCTCGCTGCTGGCGTCCGGCTCGGGCACCCGGCTCACCTCACCGGCGGCACCGGTACGGTCCGTGCCTCCCGCGCCCTCGCTGTCCGACTTGGGCATGAACAGCATGGCGTAGGCGATCGCCGCGGCCATCGCGAGCAGGACCAGCAGGAGCAGGGTGCGACCGAGTCGATGCGGGGAACCGGACTCCTCCCTGGCCCGTTTGTGCCGTCCGTGGTGCGTGGGCAGCCCCGCCTTCCGCCGCCGCACCAACTCGCCACGGCGCCGTACGACGGGCAGCCGGCCGGCGTCCACGGGCGGCGCCGCGACGACGTGCACCCCGGCCTCCGGCTCGGGAGCCGAACGCACCAGCGAGCGCAGCCAGCCCCGCACCTCCTCGAAGTCGAGGCGTTCGGTGGGGTCCTGGCGCAGCAGCGACTCCACGACCGGCCGCAGCGGCCCGCACTCCTCGGCGTAGGCGGGCGGTTCCGCGCACACCATCTGCACCAGTTCGGCCGTCGACTCCTCCGGGTAGGGCGCATGCCCCTGTACGGCCCTGAAGAGCAGCGCGCCGAGCGCCCACAGGTCGGTCGCGGGACCGATCGGCGCCGCCAACTGCCAGTTCTCGTGCACGGGTCCGGCCTGTTCCGGCGCCCAGCGCTCGGTCACCGGCCCGACCACGGCCATCCGCGCCTGCCGCGCCCGTTCGGCCGCCAGCGCCGTGGCGGGACCGCGCCGGGGGGCGGAGGTGTCGGCGACCAGGTCGTCCCACCGGGCGGACCCGCCCGGGGCGGCGGTCTCCGTGGCCTGCGGGAGCGCCGCCTGCTCCGCGCTCTTCGGCGCCGGTGCGTCACCGGTCGTGCCACGGGGCGTCGCACCGTGCCACGCGGTCGTCCGCGGACCGCCGCTCACACCGTAGGGGTCGGCGATCCGCCCCGGCGGTACATCCCCGGGGGAAGTGCCCTGCCCGGGGATGTAGGGCGACAGTGACGATCCGTCGCCGTGGGGCCCGGCGTCGCCGTCCGGGGCGGTCCGGGCTCCGGGCAGTGCCGTCCGCCCGCCCTGCTGAACCTCGTGCACCCGTGCGGCGGCCCGGGCTCCCGCCCGGTAGGCCGCGATCGCCCCTGCACGAGCCGCCCGCGGGTCCCCGCTGCCCGCCACCGGCCCACGCGCGGGCACCGCCCGGCCACCGCCCGCGGTGTCACCCCCCGCCGGGGGCAGTCCTCTGGCTTCCCTGGCCTCTATGGCAGCACGTCGCGCGGCCTCGGGGTCACTCGTGCCACCGGCAGCGCCCTGGACGGGCCGGGCGCCGCCGCCCTGCTCCGCCGCCCCCCGCCCAGCCTCCTCGAAGGCCGGTTCCGGCACCGGGTCGTACCCGCACAGGGCCTCCTCCGCAGCGCCCACCGCCAGCCCGGTCAGCATCACACGGCCGTCGTCGCAGACGAGCACCGTCCGCGCGGTGATGTTCCGGTGCACCCAGCCGTGCGCATGCAGCACCCGAAGGGCCATCAGCACATCGGAGGCCACCTCGGCGGCCCGGTACGGCGTCAGCGGCTTCTCGGCGAGCAGCGCCGCCAGCGGGCGGGCGGCCACCAGTTCACTGACGATCCACAGCGAGCCGCCCTCGGCGAACACGTCGAAGACCTGGTCGAGCCGGGGATGGTCGGGAATGGCCGCGGCCGCCTGTGCCGCCTCCACCGCGCGCCGCACCACCGGGTCGGTGGGCCGCCGGGTGCCGCCCCGCGCGCCGGACCGCCACGCGCCGCCGTCCCTGGCGGTGAAACCGTCGGGCAGCCCCTCCGCGTCGAGCACCTCGGCCTCGACCACTTCGGGCAACGGGACCTGCCGGACCAGGACTTCCTGTCCGCTGTAGGTGTCGAAGGCGCGGGTCTCGGTGAGTTCGTACTCGTCGGAGGGCGGCAGCGGCAGGCGGTAGCGGTCGGCCAGCACCCGACCCGCGTAGTCGTCCACGTTGCCTCCCCCGGCAGCCCGGTCGGTCACATCCGTTCGCCCCACGGTCCGCTCCGACTGCGCACGGTCCGCAAACATTTACGATACGTGCCGCAGGCAACCCGCATTGCGCGGATGCCCAGATCTCACTCCCCAAAGGCCCGGGGCCTCATGCTCAGGACTTGGGTTCGAAGGTTTTCGTCAGGGTCCGCCACGTCTCCTTGCGCAGCGCGCCGTCCCAGTCGGACGCCTTCGCCGTGTACATCAGCGCGTACCCCTGCCGGTCGTCGACCACGAAACCCCGGTCGATCGTCCGGTACCCGGTGCCGCCCTCGGCGTAGGTGAACTCCCAGTCGGCCGTGTTCCAGCCGCGGTAGTCCACCTTCTCTATGCGGATCTTCTTGTACTGCGCGCGCACCATGTAGCGTTCCTGGTTCTTCCAGTCCGCCACCGGGTCGCCCTTGGGCGTGGAGGTCCAGGCGATGAGCAGCTTCTGCCCGTCGGGCCCGGTGAAGCGGTCGCCCGCCGCACCCGACGACCGGTACTTCCAGCCCTTCGGCAGACCGATCGAGTACCCCTGCTTGCCCTGGTGAGTCGACTTCGCCGCGGTGCCCTTCCCGCCGGAGCCGCCCTCGTCCGACGAGCCGCTCGCCCGGCCGTCCGGCTTGCTGTCCGAGGCGGCCGCGGACGGCACCTCCTCGTCCTCCGTGCCGTCCGTGCCCGTGCCGTCGCTCTCGTCGCCCTTGGTGTCCGCGCTGTTCGACGCCGCCGTGGCGGCGGTCTTCCCGCCGCCCTCGCCGGAGGCACCCTTCGAGCCCTTGTCGTCCCCGGTGAACACGATGGTGAGCACGGTGCCGATCACGGCGAGCACCACGACCACCGCGATGATCAACAGGGTCCGCCGCGGCACCACGTCGGTGATCGGCGCACGGGGCACCGGCCTCGGCGGCAGGTCCGGCGGCGGAACCACGGGCCATCCCGAACTCCGCCCCCCGGAGGCCGTCTTCGACTCCGGCGCGTTCCGCTCAGCGGCACCCGCGGTCCCGGCCCGCCCCGCGCCGCCGCCCGACGCGGAGGAGGCCGTACCCGTCGCCTTCGCGGCGGCGGCTTCGTCGGCACGGGACTCGGCTGAAGCCGACTTGGCGGTCACCGGCTCGGCGGAAGCCGACTGGGCGGAAGCCGACTTGGCGGAAGCCGCCGCCGATCCCGCGGCCGCTGATCCCGCGGCCTTGCGCACGGAACGCAGTGCACCGCGCAGCCGCTCCCCGGCCTCCTCACCGCGCTTGCCCGCCGCCCCCTTCGAACTCCCCTTGCGCGAGGACCTGTCCGGCTGCGCGGGCAGCGGCACGACCTTCGTCGCGTCCATCGGCTCCGGCTCGGCCGTCGCCGGCGCGTGCAGGACCGCGTTCAGCATCGCCCGGGCGCCCGCGTCGTCGAGCCGCTGCGCGGGGTCCTTGGTGAGCAGCCCGTGGATGACGTCCTTCAGCGGACCGGCGTTCTTCGGTTCCTCCAGCGGCTCGGTCATCACGGCCGTGAGAGTCGCTATGGCCGACCCCTTGTCGTACGGCGGCGCGCCCTCCACCGCCGCGTACAGCAGCCCGCCGAGCGACCAGAGGTCGGCCGCCGGACCCGGCTTGTGCCCGCGCGCCCGCTCCGGGGAGATGTAGGAGGGCGCGCCGACGAGCATGCCGGTCGAGGTGATGGACGGGTCGCCCTCGACCTGGGCGATGCCGAAGTCGGTGAGCACGACCCGGCCGTCCTCGGCGATCAGCACGTTCGACGGCTTCACGTCGCGGTGCAGGATGCCCTCGCGGTGGGCGGAGCGCAGCACGTCGAGGACGGCGAGCCCGACCTCCGCGGCACGCTTCGGCTCGAGGAGACCGTCCTCCCGGATGACCTCGGCGAGCGACTTGCCCTCGACGAGTTCCATGACGATCCAGGGCCGGTCGTCCTCCTGGACCACGTCGAAGACCGTCACGGCGCTGTTGTTGCGGATCCGCGCGATCGCCTTGGCCTCGCGCAGCGTCCGCGTGATCAGCCGCCGCTTCTCCTCCTCGTCGATGTTCGACGGGAACCGCAGCTCCTTGACGGCGACCGTCCGCCCGAGGGTCTCGTCCTGGGCCCGCCACACCGTGCCCATGCCGCCGCGGCCGAGCACTTTGCCCAGCCGGTAACGCCCCGCGAGGAGACGCTCCCTGTTGTCCTGACGAGTGTCCTGACGAGATGTGCCCGCCCGCTCCGCCTCCGACATGCGTCCCCTCATACAACCCGCCCTGACAGAGCCTCCATTGTCTCTCACCCGACAAGTGCCCGGTGCCCAGGGGGCCCCTGGCGGGCGCCGGCGGCCCCACCCCCCGGGAACCCGGGTGCGGCAGGCGCCGCGCCGCCTTGCATGATGGGCTCCGACCAGGGAGGAGCCCGTATGCCGCCGATCCGGACATTGCTGGCCCTGCCGGTGGCCGCCGCCCTGTTCGGTCTGCCCCCGGCCGACTCGTCGGCCCTGTCGATGCCGCCCACGGACGCGGTCCTGCCCCAGCTGGTGACCCGGGGCAGGGCCCCGGCCGCGGCCCTGCTGGCCCAGGAGGGCACCACCGTCCGCTACGCCGCC
Organism: Streptomyces sp. NRRL B-1140; assembly: GCF_001280065.1. Taxonomy (GTDB): domain Bacteria; phylum Actinomycetota; class Actinomycetes; order Streptomycetales; family Streptomycetaceae; genus Streptomyces. Next base: position 116,307 of record NZ_LGEA01000136.1, on the reverse strand, counting down.
GCCGGTCGGGGAATCGCCCGGCCGGACCACTTCCGCGCCGGAAGCATCACGAAGACGTTCATCGCGACGGTCGTGCTGCAACTGGCCGCCGAGCGCCGGCTGTCCATGTCCGACACGGTGGAGCAGCACCTGCCCGGTCTGGTGCGGGGAGCCGGCAACGACGGCCGCGCGCTGACCCTGCGCTCCCTGCTCACCCACACCAGCGGCCTGCGTGACTTCACCCAGGACACCGGCGGGACCGCACCCGTCACACCCCGTCAGGCCCTGAACCTCGCCCTCACCCACCCTCCGGCCGAACGCGGCCGCTTCTCCTACTCGAACACCAACTACGTCCTGCTCGGTCTGGTCATCCAGCAGGTCACCGGCCACTCGTACGCCACCGAGGCCGAGCGCCGCATCCTCACTCCGCTGCGTCTGACGGGCACCTCCTTCCCCGGATCCCGCTCTTCGCTGCCCTCACCGCACGGCCGTGCCTACGCCGTCGACGGAACCGACGTCACCGAACTCGACCCCCGGGTGGCCGGAGCCGCGGGCGAGTTGGTGACCACACTCGCCGACCTCGACCGCTTCTACGGCGCCCTGCTCGGCGGTCGGCTGCTCCCGTCGGACCGGGTGCGCGAGATGCTCGACACCCGTGCCGCACACGGCGCGTACGGCATGGGGCTCTTCCCCGAGAAGCTTCCGTGCGGCACGACGGTGTGGGGACACAACGGGCACATATCCGGCAGCTACGTGCGCACCGCAGCCACCGTCGACGGCCGGCGTGTCCTCACCTTCCGCGTGAACACCGACGCGATAGCCGATCCCGGTCTCGAACCCACGCTGCTCGCGGCCGAGTTCTGCCCCCGCACCTCGTAGAACGACGGGGTTCCGAGCGAAGATCCCACTTCCCGACACTCGTTCGAGTGATGTCCGGCAGGCCCGACAGACCGCGGACCGGCCTCGCCCGGCGCAGACCGGCCTCACCCGGCGGCCGACCGCACCCTGCACCGGCCCGACCACACCCGGAACGGCTGGGCGCGCTCCGGCCCGCGCACCGGGCACGGCCCGGCCGCACCCGCGGCATCACAACGGAACGATGTCCGGCGCCCCCAGCCGCGCCGCGTCCGCCGTCAGGTCGTCCGGCTGCCGCTGCGATTCCCGCTCGGCCTCCACCCGCTTCTGGTAGTGCTCGACCTCGCGCTCGATCTGACCCTCGTCCCAGCCGAGCACGGGCGCCATCAGCTCGGCGGCGTCACGTGCGCTGTGGGCGCCCCGGTCGAAGGTCTCGATCGAGATGCGCGTGCGCCGGGTCAGTACGTCGTCCAGGTGCCGCGCCCCCTCGTGGGAGGCCGCGTACACGATCTCGGCGCGCAGATAGTCGTCGGCGGCGGCCAGGGGCTCCCCCAGCGACGGGTCCTCGGCGATGAGCTGGAGGAGCTCCTCGGTCATCGTCCCGTAGCGGTTCAGCAGGTGCTCGACCCGCACCACGTGCAGTCCGGTCCGGGCGGCTGTCCGGGCCCGCGCGTTCCACAGCGCCCGGTAGCCCTCCGCGCCCAGCAGCGGCACGTCCTCCGTGACGCACTCGGCGACGCGCATGTCGAGCCCGTGCACCGCCGCGTCCACCGCGTCCTTGGCCATCACCCGGTACGTCGTGTACTTGCCGCCCGCCACGACGACCAGCCCCGGCACCGGATGCGCCACCGTGTGCTCGCGCGACAGCTTGCTGGTGGCGTCCGACTCCCCCGCGAGCAGTGGCCGCAGGCCCGCGTACACGCCCTGGACGTCGTCCCTGGTGAGCGGCACCGCCAGCACCGAGTTCACATGTTCCAGCAGGTAGTCGATGTCCGCGCTGGACGCGGCCGGGTGGGCCTTGTCGAGGTCCCAGTCGGTGTCCGTGGTGCCGACGATCCAGTGCCGGCCCCAGGGGATCACGAACAGCACGGACTTCTCCGTGCGCAGGATCAGCCCGGTCGTGGAGTGGATCCGGTCGCGCGGCACGACCAGGTGGATGCCCTTGGACGCCCGGACGTGGAACTGGCCCCGCTCCCCCACCATGGCCTGGGTGTCGTCCGTCCACACACCGGTGGCGTTGACGACCTGCTTGGCGCGGATCTCGTACTCGCCGCCCCCTTCGACGTCCTGCACCCTCGCACCGACGACCCGCTCGCCCTCGCGCAGGAAGCCCGTCACCCGCGCGCGGTTGGCGGCCTTCGCACCGTAAGCCACGGCCGTGCGCACCAGATTCGTCACGTACCGGGCGTCGTCCATCTGGGCGTCGTAGTACTGCAGCGCTCCGACCAGTGCGTCCTTCTTCAAGCAGGGGGCCACGCGCAGGGCGTGAGAGCGCGTCAGGTGGCGGTGCATCGGGAGTCCCCGGCCGTGCCCCTTGGCCATGGACATCGCGTCGTACATGGCGACGCCCGAACCTGCGTACAGCCGCTCCCAGCCCTTGTGCTGCAACGGGTACAGGAACGGCACGGGTTTCACCAGGTGCGGGGCGAGCCGCTCCAGCAGAAGTCCGCGTTCCTTCAGCGCCTCGCGGACGAGGGCGAAGTCGAGCATCTCCAGATAGCGCAGGCCGCCGTGGATGAGTTTGCTGGACCTGCTGGAGGTGCCGGACGCCCAGTCACGCGCCTCGACCAGACCCGTGGAAAGACCCCGAGTCACCGCGTCGAGCGCGGTGCCCGCACCCACCACACCCGCGCCCACCACCAGCACGTCCAGCTCGCGCTCGGCCATGGATGCGAGTGACTCGGCGCGCTGCGCCGGTCCGAGTGTCGCTGTCCTCACCGCTGCCTCCCGCTCGTCGGTCGCGCCGGCCGCACCCGTCGGGCGTGGCCCCGTCCGTATCCCCCTGCCCAAGATTCTGACCGGGTTGCCCGACTTCAGCCACCACGGGCCCGGAGCCTGTGGACAACGCTCACGGAACACTCACCGAAACTCGGCCGGACAATCCCGCATATCGGTCATATTTACTCCTAGTCTGACATTGCGCTCGCCCATCCTGTCCACAGGGCTTGCGCACCTGTCCCACTTCGGCTATCGGGAAGGACGGCCGCATGCCCGCAGACCTCGCCGTCATCGGACTCGGACCGTACGGCCTGCCCCTGGCCCAGGCCGCCGTCGCCGCCGGCATCCCCACCCTCGGCTACCGGACCGGACCCGAGACGGGCTCGCTCAGCCCCGCCGAGCTGCGCCGGATGCTCTCGGGGGGCTTCCGGCCGGCCACGGACCCGGCCGAGCTCGGCCGGGTGCGCACCGCGGTCATCTGCGCGCCGACCCCGCCCGGTGCGGACGGCGGGCCGGATCTGAGCCAGCTGGAAGCGGCCGCCCGCACTCTGGCCGGCCACCTGCGCCCGCACACCACGGTGATCCTTGAGTCACCGGTGCACCCGGGGACGACGGAGACCTTCCTGCGGCCGCTTCTCGAAGAGGGCTCCGGTCTGCGCGCGGGCCGCGACTTCCACCTCGCGTACTCCCCCAGCCGCGTCGACCCCGGCAACCGCGACGCCACGCCCGCAACGACACCCAAGGTCATCGGCGGCCTCACCCCGGCCTGCACCGAGTCGGCCGCCGCCTTCTACGGACGGCTGACCGACAAGGTGGTACGCGCGCGTGGACTGCGCGAGGCGGAGACCGTGTACCTGCTGGAGACCAACTACCGGCACGTGAACATCGCCCTCGTGAACGAGATGGCCGTCCTCTGCAACGACCTGGGCGTCGACCTCTGGGACGTCGTGCGCTGCGCGGAGACCAAGCCGTTCGGCTTCCAGGCCTTCCGCCCGGGCCCCGGCGTCGGCGGCCACTCCGTCCCCCAGGACATGACCGCTCCCGGCGGCCGCGGACTGCGCATGGTGGAACTGGCCCGGCAGGTCAACGACCGCATGCCCGGCTACGTCGTCCAGCGCGCCGCCACGCTCCTCAACGAGCACGGCAAGTCGGCCCGGGGCGCGCGCGTGCTCCTGCTCGGCGTCACGTACAAGCCCGACCTCGCCGACCTCCAGGGCACCCCGGCACGGGAGATCGCCCTGCGCCTGAGGGAGCTGGGCGCGGCAGTCAGCTACCACGACCCCTACGTCCCGGCCTGGAGCGTCCTCGACCACCCGGTCCCCCGCGCCGACTCCCTCTACGAGGCAGCGGCCGACGCGGACCTGACCATCCTCCTCCAGCAGCACCGCACGTACGACCTCCAGGGCCTGTCGGTGAAGGCCCAGCTGCTGCTCGACACGCGCGGGGCGGCGCCCACGGGGGCGGCGCATCGGTTGTGAAAGGGGGCGCACGGGGTGCGTGAGCCCAGGCGGCTGGTGGCATGAGGCACGCGGCGCGGGTACCTTACGGACACAGGTGGGGCCCACCGCAGGGGGTACTGCGGCAGGCTCCTGGATGGATCACGGAGTGTCCGCCCCTAGGCTTCTTGGGGGCCGCTCACCATCCGAAACAAGGTGGAGCCCACCGCAGTGGCCACTGCGGCAGGCTCCTGGATGGATCACGGAGTGTCCGCCCCTAGTCTTCGTGGGGGCGGCCGCTCACCATCCGAAAATCCGCAAGATCCACCTCCTCCGGCACTGCACCATCCGAAGACGGAGTCGGTCCCAGCGGGTGGGCTTGCGGTGGCGTCCCATGGGCGCCCCCTTCCACGACACCGCCCATTGACCCGGTAGACGGCACGTCGGAATCGGGCCGGGCCCCGAGGGCGGGGTCCGGACCATGTCCTTGGAAGGGGGCACCCAGAAGAACCCTGGGCGCCGATCAAGGACACTAGCGCCTCGAAACCACCCTCAACGGGGCCGAACGGCCGAAAGCAACCGTGCGCCCTCCAACGGCAACACGCGCCCCTTCACGCCCACTTGGGCATGCGAAAGGGCCCAGCCACTCCCCCGAGTGACCAGGCCCTTCTCAAGCTGAGCGGACTACCGCCGGTGCTGCGAGTCCGCCACCGTCACCTCTACGCGCTGGAACTCCTTGAGCTCGCTGTAACCGGTCGTGGACATGGCGCGGCGCAGGGCTCCGAAGAGGTTCATCGAGCCGTCGGGGGTGTGGGACGGGCCCGTGAGGATCTCCTCCAGGGTGCCGACCGTGCCGAGGGCGACCTTCTTTCCGCGCGGCAGCTCCTCGTTCACCGCCTCCATGCCCCAGTGGTGGCCCTTGCCCGGGCCGTCGGTCGCACGGGCCAGCGGGGAGCCCATCATCACCGAGTCCGCGCCACAGGCGATCGCCTTGGGCAGGTCGCCGGACCAGCCGACACCACCGTCGGCGATCACGTGCACGTACCGGCCGCCCGACTCGTCCATGTAGTCACGGCGCGCCGCGGCCACGTCGGCGACCGCCGTCGCCATGGGGACCTGGATGCCGAGCACGTTGCGCGTGGTGTGCGCCGCGCCGCCACCGAAGCCGACCAGGACACCGGCCGCGCCGGTGCGCATCAGGTGCAGGGCCGCCGTGTACGTGGCGCAGCCGCCGACGATCACCGGGACGTCCAGCTCGTAGATGAACTGCTTCAGGTTCAGCGGCTCGTGCGCGCCGGAGACGTGCTCCGCGGAGACCGTCGTACCGCGGATGACGAAGATGTCCACGCCCGCGTCCACGACGGCCTTGGAGAACTGGGCGGTGCGCTGCGGGGAGAGCGCGGCGGCGGTGACGACGCCGGAGTCGCGCACCTCCTTGATGCGCTGCCCGATCAGCTCCTCCTTGATGGGGGCCGCGTAGATCTCCTGCAGACGGCGGGTCGCGGTCTCCGCGTCGAGACCGGTGATCTCGTCGAGCAGCGGCTGCGGGTCCTCGTAGCGCGTCCACAGGCCTTCGAGGTTCAGCACGCCGAGGCCGCCGAGCTCGCCGATGCGGATGGCGGTGGCCGGGGAGACGACCGAGTCCATGGGGGCGGCCAGGAAGGGCAGCTCGAAGCGGTAGGCGTCGATCTGCCAGGCGATCGAGACCTCCTTCGGGTCCCGCGTACGGCGGCTGGGGACGACGGCGATGTCGTCGAAGGCGTACGCCCGGCGGCCGCGCTTGCCGCGCCCGATCTCGATCTCAGTCACGTCTGTGGCCTTTCCCTGATGCGTTGCAGCGTCTTCCAGTATCGCCGACGGGCACGACGAGGGCGGCCCCGGATGCCCCGGGGCCGCCCTCGGAAAGCCGGGCCGCTACTTGCTGCGGCTGTAGTTCGGTGCCTCGACCGTCATCTGGATGTCGTGCGGGTGGCTCTCCTTGAGGCCCGCGGAGGTGATCCGGACGAAGCGGCCCTTGGTCTCCATCTCCTCGATGGAGGCGGCGCCCACGTAGCCCATGGTCTGGCGCAGGCCGCCGACGAGCTGGTGCAGCACGTTGGCCAGCGGGCCGCGGTAGGGCACCTGGCCCTCGATGCCCTCGGGCACGAGCTTGTCGTCGGAGCCGACCTCGGCCTGGAAGTAACGGTCCTTGGAGTACGACCTGGCCTGGCCGCGGGACTGCATCGCGCCGAGCGAGCCCATGCCGCGGTACGACTTGAACTGCTTGCCGTTGATGAACTGCAGCTCACCCGGGGACTCCTCACAGCCGGCGAGGAGGCTGCCCAGCATGACGGTGTCGGCGCCGGCGGCCAGGGCCTTGCCGATGTCGCCGGAGTACTGCAGGCCGCCGTCGCCGATCAGCGGGATGCCCGCGGGACGGGCGGCGAGGGACGCCTCGTAGATGGCGGTGACCTGCGGGACGCCGATGCCGGCGACCACGCGGGTGGTGCAGATGGAGCCGGGGCCCACGCCCACCTTGATGCCGTCGACACCGGCGTCGATCAGCGCCTGGGCGCCGTCACGCGTGGCGACGTTGCCGCCGATCACGTCGACGCCGACACTCGACTTGATCTTCGCCATCCAGCTGAGGGCGTTGCTGTTGTGGCCGTGCGAGGTGTCGACGACCAGGAAGTCCACACCGGCACCGGCGAGCGCCTGGGCCCGCTCCAGGGCCTCGGGGCTGGCGCCCACGGCCGCGCCGACGAGCAGCCGGCCCTCGGAGTCCTTCGCCGCGTTGGGGTACTGCTCGGCCTTGACGAAGTCCTTGACCGTGATCAGGCCCTTGAGGACACCCGCGTCGTCGACCAGCGGCAGCTTCTCGATCTTGTGGCGGCGCAGCAGCTCCATGGCGTCCGCGCCGGAGATGCCGACCTTGCCGGTGACCAGCGGCATCGGGGTCATGACCTCGCGCACCTGACGCGTACGGTCCGACTCGAAGGCCATGTCGCGGTTGGTGACGATGCCGAGCAGCTTCTTGTTGCCGTCGGTGACCGGGACGCCGCTGATGCGGAACTTGGCGCACAGGGCGTCGGCCTCGGCGAGCGTGGCGTCGGGGTGCACCGTGATCGGGTCGGTGACCATGCCGGACTCGGACCGCTTGACCAGGTCGACCTGGTTGACCTGGTCCTCGACGGAGAGGTTGCGGTGCAGCACGCCGACGCCGCCCTGGCGGGCCATCGCGATCGCCATGCGCGACTCGGTCACCTTGTCCATCGCCGCGGAGAGCAGCGGGATGTTGACCCGGACGTTGCGGGAGATGCGGGACGAGGTGTCGACCGCGTTGGGGAGCACCTCGGATGCACCCGGCAGCAGCAGCACGTCGTCGTAGGTCAGCCCGAGTGTCGCGAATTTTCCGGGCACTCCGTCGACGTTGGCAGTCATGACACCTTCCCCAAATGGCCTTGATCGGTGCGGATGTCCATGCTAACGGGAAGCGCGGCTGTCTCATTCCACGGTTCCGCCCCGCTCCGGGCTTCGTATGTTCGTACGGAAGCGGCGCACCGCCTGTTCAACTGAGGGGCTCTCCAAGCCGGACTACTGCTCGGCCAGCGCCCGCAGCCGGCTCAGCGCCCTGTGCTGGGCAACCCGGACCGCACCGGGTGACATTCCCAACATCTGGCCGGTCTCCTCGGCCGTGAGACCCACCGCGATGCGCAGCAGCAGCAGCTCGCGCTGGTTCTCGGGGAGGTTGGCCAGCAGCTTCTTGGCCCATTCCGCGTCGCTGCTGAGCAGGGCGCGCTCCTCCGGGCCGAGGGAGTCGTCCGGGCGCTCGGGCATCTCGTCGGAGGGGACGGCCGTCGAGCCGGGGTGGCGCATCGCAGCGCGCTGCAGGTCGGCGACCTTGTGGGCGGCGATGGCGAAGACGAACGCCTCGAAGGGTCGGCCGGTGTCCCGGTAGCGGGGCAGCGCGAGGAGCACCGCCACGCAGACCTCCTGCGCGAGGTCCTCCACGAAGTGCCGGGCGTCGCCCGGGAGCCGGGACAGACGGGTGCGGCAGTAGCGCAGGGCCAAAGGGTGGACATGGGCGAGCAGGTCGTGCGTGGCCTGCTCGTCCCCGTCGACGGCGCGGTGGACGAGCGCACCGATCGCGCCCTGGGCAGGGGCCGCCTCGTCGTCGCGCATCGGTCCATGGTGCCTTGCGGCCGCCGGGTCCGCGGCACCGCGCCCGTTGTTGTGCACCGAAGCGTTATGAGCAGGTGCGCCGGCACTCATCCCCTGCGCCCTCCCCTTCCGCTCGACCGACTCGTCCCCGAGGAACTCCACACCCTCAAGGATGCGGCATCCGCGGCGAAACGAGCAGCGGGCACCCTGTGGGCCCCCGGCCCACCCGCGCCCACCTGGCGTTCCGTGCTCTCACCACGACCGCTGGGGCCTGCCGTTCGGATCATCGCGGGGACGCGGGCCCTCGCCTGCGCCCTGCCGGGTTCCCGACCTCGCCCGGGCAGGGGAACATCCCCGCCGGCGCTGCCATCGGCCGCCGGCTCCGGTCCGTGCGTGCGCGGCTCGCGCGGGGGCATCCACATGCCCCCGCTCCCCGGCCCCGGCCGGAGGCCGCGCGGCGTCGAAGCCGGCCCGATCCGAAGGACAGGCCCTAGCGCACCAGACCCCACCGGAAGCCGAGCGCCACGGCGTGGGCACGGTCCGAGGCGCCGAGCTTCTTGAACAGGCGTCGGGCGTGCGTCTTGACGGTGTCCTCGGAGAGGAACAGCTCGCGCCCGATCTCGGCGTTCGAGCGGCCGTGGCTCATGCCTTCGAGGACCTGGATCTCACGCGCGGTGAGCGTGGGCGCGGCGCCCATCTCGGCCGAGCGCAGCCGGCGCGGGGCGAGCCGCCAGGTCGGGTCGGCCAGGGCCTGGGTCACCGTCGCGCGCAGTTCGGCGCGGGAGGCGTCCTTGTGCAGGTAGCCGCGGGCACCGGCGGCGACCGCGAGGGCCACGCCGTCCAGGTCCTCGGCGACGGTGAGCATGATGATGCGCGCACCGGGGTCGGCGGACAGCAGCCGCCGGACCGTCTCGACGCCGCCCAGTCCGGGCATGCGTACGTCCATCAGAATCAAGTCCGAGCGGTCGGCCCCCCAGCGGCGGAGGACCTCCTCGCCGTTGGCCGCCGTCGTCACGCGCTCTACGCCGGGCACGGTCGCCACCGCACGACGAAGCGCCTCTCGGGCAAGCGGGGAGTCGTCGCAGACGAGGACGGAAGTCATGACCGCCCTCCGCAGCTGATGCACGTCACCTTGAGCCTCCAGGCTGGTACGAAATCGTCACCTGTGCGGTCGACCGTCTCGGACGCACGCCCGAGCACTTGTTCCTTCAACCGCCTCGCACTCTCAACGACGGTCACCCGAAAGAGTTACGGGGGCGGCTGCCCTCTTCGGCACTCTACGTGAGGGGGCGGACACGGTGCCGGTACGCACAGCAGACCCTCGAACTTTCATCACAAGCTATGCCCCATTCAGACCCATTTCTTCCGCTTTGCCAGTGTCTGGAGATAGATTCGCAATGAGTCATATTTTCATCTCCTTAGATCGTAGTTGTACGGTCGTAGACACCGGATCCGCCCAAAACGGCTACAAGGGGTCACGTAATGGCAGATTTCTCCCGCCTTCCCGGACCGAACGCGGACCTGTGGGACTGGCAGCTGCTGGCTGCCTGTCGCGGGGTGGACAGCTCGCTCTTCTTCCATCCGGAGGGCGAGCGCGGTGCGGCGAGGAGCGCTCGTGAGAACTCGGCCAAAGAGGTCTGCATGAGGTGCCCGGTACGCGCGGAGTGCGCCGCTCACGCCCTGGCGGTGCGTGAGCCGTACGGCGTGTGGGGCGGGCTGACCGAGGACGAGCGCGAAGAGCTGATGGGGCGGGCGCGCAACCGGCTGGTGTCGGCGTCGGCACCGGGCGGGCACTCCGCCTCGAACAACTGAAGGAACGTTTCTGCATGAGGCACGCGCACGCGTGCCGTTGGTTTTTGACGCGAGTGGGCCGTTACTGGCGGCGGGCGGCCCGGGCCAGCTGGTCGAGTGTCGCCGCCACGGCCGGGACCTGCGCGAGGTCGGGCAGGGTGAGCGCGACGATCTCCCGCCGCACCTCCGGTTCCAGCCGCACGGCGCGCACTCCCCGGGGCCGGACCGACTCGACGGCCAGCTGGGGAAGGACGGCCACACCCAGTCCGGCCCCCACCAGTCCGGCGACCGCCGGGTAGTCGTCGGTCGCGAAGTCGATGCGCGGGGTGAAGCCGGCCGCCGCGCACACCTCCACCAGCTGTCCGCGGCAGCGCGGGCAGCCCGCGATCCACGGCTCCTCGGCGAGTTCACCGATCGCGACGGACCGCGCGCCCGCGAGGCGGTGGCGCTCCGGCACGAGCGCGACGAGCCGGTCGGACAGCAGCGGTCGTACGACGAGGTCGTCCCACTCCTCGGAGCCGGCCGCCCCCTCGTAGCGGAAGGCGAGCGCCACGTCGCAGTCGCCCTCGCGCAGCAGGCCGACGGACGCGGGCGGCTCGGCCTCCTCCAGGAAGACGCGGGTGCCGGGGTGCGCCTCGCGCAGTGCGGCGAGGGCCGTGGGGACGAGGGTGGAGCTGCCGCTGGGGAAGGAGACGAGCCGGACCCGCCCCGCGCGCAGCCCGGCGATGGCGGCGACCTCCTCCTCCGCCGCAGTGAGCCCGGAGAGGATCCCGGCGGCGTGCCGCACCAGGGCCTCTCCGGCCTGGGTCAGGCGCATCTCGCGTCCGGTGCGGATCAGCAGCGGCGTGCCCACGGATGTCTCCAGGGCCTTCATCTGCTGGCTGACGGCGGGCTGGGTGCAGCCCAGCTCGCGGCCCGCGGCGGAGAAGGAGCCGGTGGTCGCGACGGCGCGCAGGACGCGGAGATGACGTGCTTCGATCACCCTTCGAGGATAAGTCACCCTTTGGCGCCGATACCGATAATGCGTCGACGCTTTGGGTGGCGGTCGCCTACCGTTCGGCCATGAAGCTTCTGTCAGTGAATCTGGGACGGGCCGTGGCCGTGCCGTACACGGACAATCCTCAGGGCGTGACCGGGATCGACAAGCGGCCGGTGGACGGACCGGTGCGGGTGTCCGCGCCCGGGCCCAAGGGCGTCGGCGGGAGCGGGCTGGCCGGGGACGCGGTCTGCAAGCTGGAGCACCACGGCGGTGACGACCAGGCGGTGTACGCCATGGCCCGCGAGGACATGGACGCTTGGGAGCGCGAGCTGGGCCGGACCCTGCCCCACGGCGCGTTCGGCGAGAACCTCACGACCCGCGGCCTGGACGTGTCCGGTGCCCTGATCGGCGAGCGCTGGCGCATCGGCCCCGACGTGGTCCTGGAAGTCACCTCCGGGCGGATCCCGTGCCGTACGTTCCAGGGCCATCTGGACGAGAAGGGCTGGGTCAAGCGGTTCACGCAGCGGGGGGCGCCGGGGGCGTATCTGCGGGTGATCGAGCCCGGGGAGATCCACGCGGGCGATGCCGTCGAGATCGTGCACCGGCCCGGTCACGACGTGACGGTGGCCCTGCAGTTCCGGGCGGTGACGACCGAGCGGGAGCTGCTGCCGCGGCTGCCGGCCGCGGGCGAGGCCCTGCACCCGGAGGTGCTGAGGACGGCCCGTGAACATCTGGAGAAGTACGGGGCCTGACGGCGGCTCACCACGCCTGTCTCCACCGACCCTTCACCACGGACGGCCCCGAGGGGAAGCGGATGCACTCAGTCCGGGTCACTAACCTTCTGCCATGACAACGGCTCTGATTACGGGATCGACGGCAGGCATCGGGGCCGCGTTCGCGCGGCGACTGGCGGCGGACGGGCACAACCTGGTGCTGGTGGCCCGGGACACCAAGCGGCTTCGGGAACAGGCGACCGAGCTGCACGACCGGCACGGCATCGAGGCGGAGGTGCTGACGGCCGACCTGGCCGAGGACAAGGGCATCGAGGCGGTGGCAGCGCGCCTCGGCGACCGCAGGAACCCCGTCGACCTGCTGATCAACAATGCCGGTTTCGGCAACAAGGGCCGCTATCTCGATGTCTCCATGACCGACGAGCTGCGGATGCTGAAGGTGCACTGCGAGGCGGTGCTGCGGTTGACGTCGGCGGCGACCGCGGCGATGCGCGAGCGCGGCCGCGGCGGCGTGGTCAACGTCGCGTCGGTGGCCGCCTTCGTTCCCCGGGGCACCTACGGCGCCTCCAAGGCCTGGGTCGTGCAGTTCACGCAGGGCGCGGCACGCGACCTGGCCGGCAGCGGCGTGCGGCTGATGGCGCTCTGCCCGGGGTTCGTGCGCACCGAGTTCCACGAGCGGGCCGGGATGGGCACCGACAACATCCCGGGCTGGATGTGGCTCGACGCGGACAAGCTGGTGGCGACGGCGCTGCACGATCTGGCCCGCGGCAGGACGCTGTCCATTCCGGACCCGCGCTACAAGGCGCTGATGGGCGCGGCGAAGCTGGTGCCGCGGGGGATGCTGGGGGCCGTTTCCTCCAGGACGGGGCGGAAGTACGGGCCGCAGTAGAAGCCTTGGGCCGAGAGGCGACGGGCAGCTCCTGTTGGGACAATGGAGCTGTTCAGCCGGACCCAGGGGGGCCGGAGGCGAGGCCATGACCTTCGTACAGCTCATCGAATGCAGGACCAGTCGGCTCGACGAGATGAACCGGCTGATGGACCGGTGGGTCGAGCAGACCAAGGGGAAGCGGACCGCGTCCCACAGTGTGGTGGCGAAGGACCGGGCCGACGCCTCGCACATCGTGGAGATCGTGGAGTTCCCGTCGTACGAGGAGGCGATGCGCAACTCCGGGCTGCCGGAGACCGACCGGATCTTCCAGGACATGGTGGCGCTCTGCGAGGAGACGCCGACCTTCACGGACCTGGACGTGGTGCGCGACGAGCAGCTGTACGCGGCCACCGCGCGCAGGTTCTTCGAGCTCGCGCCGGGCCAGGGGGACGCGCCGCCGTTCAACGACGTGTTCATCGAGGACTACCACGACCATGATCCCGGCAATGTGCAGGACGTCATCGGGCTGGACGCGTTCCGGCGCGAGGTGGAGGTGTGGCGGGGCGGGTTCGACTTCTCGTTCACCCTCGAGGACCAGATGGCGCAGGGCGACCGGGTGTGCACCCGGTGGTCCTGGACGGGACACCACAAGGGCGACTTCCTAGGGATTCCGCCGACGGGGAAGGACGTCACCATGACCGGGACGACCATCCACCGCTGCACTCCGGACGGCAAGATCGCCGAGGGCTGGTGGCAGTACGACCGGCTGGGGCTGATGCAGCAGCTCGGGGTGCTGGATCCCGCGGAGCTCTGACACCACGGGCCCTCAGGCCGGCCGGCCCGCGCATCGACGGCGCCAAGCGCCGCGCTGTGCGCTGTGAGCAGTGACTGCTAGTCGCCGCCACCACCGCCGCCGTCGCCACCACCCCCGTCACCACCGCCCCCTCCCCCGTCGCCGCCGTCCCCGCCGTCGCTGCCCCAGCCGTCGCCACCGCCGGGTTCGTTGTCGTCGCGGTCCCGGCCGAGGTTGCTGAACCAGGGGCGCTCCCAGAGTTCGCCGTCCGTCTCCCGGCGGGGCCTCACGGCACGGAACCGGGCCAGGCCCGTCGTGTCGCCCAGGCCGAAGGAGACGGCGACCGCGTGGGCCATGACGGCGTCCAGGGGGTCGGGGCTCTCGTGGTGCACGTCGGCCAGCGGCAGCAGCACCGTGCCGGGCGGAGGGCCGGGCCACCGTGAGGGGCGGGTCAGCAGCGCGACACGCCGGTCGTCGCGCAGCAGCCACGAGCTCTCGGCGTTCTCGCGGCGCAGTGTCCACCGCCGGTCGGGCAGGTGGATCTCCACGCTGCTCTTGGACTTGCGCATCCTCTTGCGCAAGTCGAGCCGTGCCGTGGTGTCACCGACGGTCATGACCAGGCCGCCCGCCCGGTCGGTGGTGTCGGGACGATAACCCCATGGTGCGCGGAGCCGTACGGCCGGAGCGTACGGCCCCCAGACGTCCACGCGGACCAGGCGCCGGTCCACGGCGACGGCGACCGTCCCGGCGGGACCCGGCGCGTAACGGCGGGCGATCCACAGGGGCACGCCCTCCGCCCCGGCCCGCTCGGCGAGTGCGGCCACCTGGTCCGGACCACCGCACCTGCGCACGGCCAGTTCACCCAGCGCGTGGGCGAAGTCGGCGGTGCGGCGCACTTTCAGGGGCGCGGTCGTGCCGGTCACACGGGTGACCGGGACGATGCCCGGGCCCTGCGTCAGCGACTCCAGGGGGCGTTCGGTTCCGCCGCCGCCGAGCCAGCGTCCCCGCAGATACGCCTCGGCCATGGCGGCGAGGTTCAGCTCTTCCAGCGGTGTGGTCCGGCCGCCCCTGCGCAGCCGGTCCTCGGTGAGTTCCGCGGTACGCGCCAGCGGATTCCGGGACCGTTCCTCGTAGAGCGCCTGGCTCATCGCTTCCCCCTTCGGCTCCGGTGTGTAGGAGGCCGGCGACGGTCTCGCCGGTTCCCCGACCGGGGGCCGGAACGGCGAAGGCCCGGCGCCCCGTTTCCGGGGTGCCGGGCCTTCGCTCGGGCTCGGGCGGGCCGACGTCGTCAGCCCTCAGCCGTCATGCCTCAGTGGGCGTGGCCGTGGCCGTGGCCCGCGGCGGCCGGCTCCTCCTCTTCCTTCTTCTCGACGACCAGGGTCTCGGTCGTGAGGAGGAGGGAGGCGATGGAGGCGGCGTTCTCCAGGGCGGAGCGGGTGACCTTGACCGGGTCGATGACGCCGGCCTTGACCAGGTCGCCGTACTCGCCGGTGGCGGCGTTGAAGCCCTGGCCCTTCTCGAGCTCGGCGACCTTGGAGGTGATGACGTAGCCCTCCAGGCCGGCGTTCTCGGCGATCCAGCGCAGCGGCTCGACGGCGGCGCGGCGGACGACCGCGACACCCGTGGCCTCGTCGCCGGTCTTGCCGAGGTTGTCCTCGAGGACCTTCACGGCGTGGACGAGCGCGGAGCCACCACCGGAGACGATGCCCTCCTCGACCGCGGCGCGGGTCGCGGAGATGGCGTCCTCCAGACGGTGCTTGCGCTCCTTGAGCTCGACCTCGGTGGCGGCACCCACGCGGATGACGCACACGCCGCCGGCCAGCTTCGCGAGGCGCTCCTGGAGCTTCTCGCGGTCCCAGTCGGAGTCGGTGGACTCGATCTCGGCCTTGATCTGGGCGACGCGGCCCTGCACGTCGTCCTTGTTGCCGGCGCCGTCGACGACCGTGGTGTCGTCCTTGGTGACGGTGACGCGGCGGGCGGAGCCGAGGACGTCGAGACCGACCTGGTCGAGCTTGAGGCCGACCTCCTCGGAGACGACCGTGGCGCCGGTGAGGACGGCCAGGTCCTGCAGCATCGCCTTGCGGCGGTCGCCGAAGCCGGGGGCCTTGACGGCGACGGCGTTGAACGTGCCGCGGATCTTGTTCACGACGAGGGTGGAGAGGGCCTCGCCCTCGACGTCCTCGGCGATGATCAGCAGCGGCTTGGAGGCGTTGGACTGGATGACCTTCTCCAGCAGCGGCAGGAGGTCCGCGATGGCGGAGATCTTGCCCTGCGTGATGAGGATGTACGGGTCGTCCAGGACGGCTTCCATGCGCTCCTGGTCCGTCACGAAGTACGGCGACAGGTAGCCCTTGTCGAAGGCCATGCCCTCGGTGAAGTCCAGCTCCAGACCGAAGGTGTTGGACTCCTCGACGGTGATGACACCGTCCTTGCCGACCTTGTCCATCGCCTCGGCGATGAGCTCGCCGACCTGCTGGTCCTGGGCGGACAGCGCGGCGACGGCGGCGATGTCGGACTTCTCGTCGATCGGGCGGGCCGTCGCGAGCAGGTCCTCGGAAACGGCGGCGACGGCGGCGTCGATGCCCTTCTTCAGGGCGGCCGGGGAGGCACCGGCGGCGACGTTCTTCAGGCCCTCGCGCACGAGCGCCTGGGCGAGCACGGTCGCGGTGGTCGTACCGTCACCCGCGATGTCGTTGGTCTTGGTCGCCACCTCCTTGACCAGCTGGGCACCGAGGTTCTCGTACGGGTCCTCGACCTCGACCTCACGGGCGATGGTCACACCGTCGTTGGTGATGGTGGGAGCGCCGAACTTCTTGTCGATGACGACGTTGCGGCCCTTGGGGCCGATCGTCACCTTGACCGTGTCGGCAAGCTTGTTGACGCCGCGCTCGAGGGCGCGACGGGCGTCCTCGTCGAACTTCAGGATCTTCGCCATGGGAGCGTGAGCCCTCTTCCGGAATCTGGGATATACGGCACTGCGCCCCGGGCGCCCGGCTTCTTATCGATCGCGGGGGCCAGGGGCGCAGTTCAAAGCAATGTGCTTGGGGTGAATTACTTCTCGACGATCGCGAGCACGTCGCGGGCCGAGAGGACGAGGTACTCCTCGCCGTTGTACTTCACCTCGGTGCCGCCGTACTTGCTGTAGAGCACGACGTCGCCGACGGAGACGTCGAGCGGAAGACGGTTGCCGTCCTCGAAGCGGCCCGGGCCCACGGCCAGGACGACGCCCTCCTGGGGCTTCTCCTTGGCGGTGTCCGGGATGACCAGGCCAGAGGCGGTGGTCTGCTCGGCGTCGAGCGGCTGGACCACGATGCGGTCCTCGAGCGGCTTGATGGCAACCTTGGAGCTGGTGGTCGTCACGATCCGACCTCCCCCTTCGGAGATCTCACGGGGTTAACTGTCTGAGGTGGCGACCAGGTGGATCCGTCGTCGCGGGTGCCGGACCTGCCCGTCGCTGTGTTGGCACTCTCCTAGGGGGAGTGCCAGAGCCGAGACTATGACTGCGATTAGCACTCGGTCAAGCGGACTGCTAATTGCCTGTGGCGCGTCGGGCGGCTGCACCCTCCGGATGGTCCTCCGAGCGACTTTCCAGGCGGCCCCCCGCATGGTCCTCCAGCCGCCCCACTCCCAGCCCCCTGGCCTCGATCTCGCGCAGCAGCCGCACCGTCCGTGCGGTCAGGGCCCGCGGCTCCGTCCCGTCCGACGGCACCGAGACGATGTCGCCGGCCCGCAGGCCGTGCTCGCCACGGGTGTACGTCAGTTCGCCGTCGGCGCTCAGGGACGCGCGCCACAGGACGACCGCGGTGATGCCGCAGTCGGCGGCGGCGCGCAGGGTCGTGGCGTCGTAGGTGCCGTAGGGCGGACGGAAGAGGCGGGGAACGACGCCGAAGCGGGAGCGGAGCTTTCGCTGCTGGCCGCAGATCTCGGCGCGCTGGCCGGCATAGGGCAGGCCGCGCAGGGCGGGGTGGTCGAGGGTGTGGTTCTGGAGGGACGCGCCGACCGCGCGCAGCCGGGCGAAGTGGCCGTAGCCGGGCCCCGTGACGCTGTCCGTGAGGAACAGGCTGACCGGGAGCCGCCGTTCGCGGACGAGGGCGGGGAAGCGGGGGTCGCGTGCGGCACCGTCGTCGTAGGTGAGGAAGACGACGGGTTCGCGGGTGGCGACATGGTCCAGCACGGGCGGCAGCCGCCTCGTGTCGTTCACCTCGCGCGCCGGGGCCCGGGCCCGGCCGTCGGCGATGCCCGGCCGCTCCCCCGCCGCCCCGGAGCAGCCGGACAGCAGGACCGCGCACAGCAGTACGGCCGCCCGGCACCTCACAGGTAGTCCTCCAGCCGCCCGACCGCGTACCCCTGGGCCGTGACCTTGTTCAGGAAGCGGCGGATCATGTCGGCCATGGTGCCCTTCCACTGGTCACGGCCCCGGAAGTGCGTGAGGACGATGTCACCCGGATGCAGCTTCCGGCCCCCGTCGCGGTACTCCCAGTGGTCGGCGAAGACCTCCTCGTTCCACAGGGGCACGTAGGTGATGCCGCAGGTCCTGGCGGCCCGCAGGGTGGCCCGGTCGTAGCTGCCGTAGGGCGGGCGGAAGAGCGTGGGGCGTTTGCCGAACCGCCTCTCCATGTAGCGCTGCATGCCGCAGATCTCGCGCTTCTGCTTCCGGTAGGACATGCCCCGCAGGTTGGGGTGGTTGAGGGTGTGGTTGTGCAGGACCACACCCCGGGACTGCATCTTCCGGAAGTAGGGGGTGTCGTTCCTGATCAGGTAGCCGCTGAGGAAGGCGCTGTAGGGGACGTCCAGCTCGCCCATCATCCGCAGGAACGCCGGGTCCTTCTCGGCGCCGTCGTCGATGGTGAGGAAGACGACCTTGTCCCGGGTGGGGATCCTGGTGAAGACGGGTGGGAGGTCCAGCTCCCGGTGGCCGTCCACCTCGAAGCCCTTGCGGGTCCTGACTCTCGGCTTCCTCGCGGGGGCGGGCGGGGCGGCCGCCGGGGCCTTGCGCAGACCCCAGCGATGCGCGGCGGCGACCCGGGCGGCGTGCGCGGCGCGCAACTTGGTGGCGTAGGAGTCGAGCGCGCGGGCCGGGGGTGCGTCGAGGGGCTGCTGGCCGCCGGCCGGGGTGACCTGGTCGCCGCCGTCCTGCGCGCAGCCGGAGGCGATGGCGGCGAGGACGAGCACGACGAGGACGATCCGTACGCCGGCGGACGCCCGTCCCCTCGCCCGACTTTTGTCATTTTGTACGACTGCTCGCATGATGCCGGATCCTCGCAGCCACCCTGCGGCCGGCCCGGTCCGACACCTCGGCCGGCGTCCCGTCATCCACCGACTGGCCCACACACCGGCCGCACGCCACGAGCAGCCCCCGGCGGCATCATCGTCGCCTTGGCCGACGAGACCGGCGGCTGCGGCTCGGCCGTCGCTCGCACCGGACCGGCCACCGCCGGTCCGGCCCCTGCCCCGGTGGCCGACAATGATCCGGTGAACGACCTCGCCCTCCTCCTCACCCCCGAAGGCCGCGCTCTCCTCGACGAGGTGCGGGACACCGATCCGGCGCAGGAGCTGGCCGTCGCGACCCGGCTGCGCCGTGAGCACCCCGCCGAGCTGGTGTCGGCGGCGCTGGGCCAGGCGCGGCTGCGGCAGCGGGCGGTGGTGAAGTTCGGGGCCGAGGACGCGGGCCGGATGTTCTTCACACCCAACGGCGTCGAGCAGTCGACCCGGGCGAGCGTGGCGGCCTACCGGGCGCGGCGGTTCGCGGACCTGGGCGTGACCTCGGTCGCCGACCTGTGCTGCGGCATCGGCGGGGACGCGATCGCGCTGGCCCGCGCCGGGATCCGGGTCCTGGCCGTGGACCGGGACCCGCAGACCGCCGCCGCGGCCCGGGCCAACGCCGACGCGCTGGGCCTGGCCGGTCTCGTCGAGGTGCGCGAGGCCGACGTGACGGAGGTGGACACGGCCGGTTTCGACGCTGTCTTCGTGGACCCCGCCCGGCGCGGCGGACGCGGGCGGATCTTCGACCCCGAGGCCTACTCGCCGCCCCTGTCCTGGGCGGTCTCCGCCGCCCGCCGGGCCCCGCGCGCCGCCGCTCTGAAGATCGCCCCCGGCATCCCGCACGAGGCGGTCCCCGAGGACGCCGAGGCCGAGTGGATCTCCGACGGCGGGGACGTCAAGGAGGCGGTGCTGTGGTTCGGCACCGAGCCGGGGGCGGTCCGGGCGACCCTCCTGCCGGGCCCGCGCACCCTGCTCTCCCGCGGTCTGCCCGACCCCGATGTCCGCCCGCCCGGCCGCTACCTGTACGAGCCCGACGGCGCCGTCATCCGGGCCCACCTGGTCGCCGAGGTGGCCGACCGGGTCGACGGCGGCCTGCTCGACGCGACCATCGCCTACGTCACGGCCGACACCCTGCGTCCGACCCCGTACGCCACGGCCTACGAGATCACCGACCACCTGCCCTTCAACGTCAAGAAGCTGAAGGCCCTCCTGCGGGAGCGGCAGGTCGGCACGCTGACGGTGAAGAAGCGGGGCTCGGCGGTCGAGCCGGAGGAACTCCGCAGGAAGGTCAAGCCGCAGGGCCCGCACGCGGCGACGGTGTTCCTGACCCGGATCGCGGGGGCACCGGCGATGCTCATCGGGCACCCCGCACGGGCGTAGCCGTCGAGGCTGCCCGATGCTCATGGGAGGCCCCCGGCCCGGGCACGGCCGTCAGGGCAGCTCCGCAGCGGAGGTCAGCGCAGCGACTCCCACAGCTTCCGGGCCCGGGGTTCCTCGGCCACCACCCGGTTGGGATCCGACGGCGCCTGCACCACGGGCATCATGACCGTCCGTACGCCGCTCGCCGAGAGGCCCTGGAGGCTCTGTCCGAGGCGGGTCAGTTCGGCGAGGGAGTCCAGACCGGTGTCGGTGGTGAGGCCGGCGGTGACCGTGTCGGCGACGCGGTACAGCTTGGCCGGGTCGGTGAGCAGGTCCTGCGAGGCGATCTGCTCCAGCAGGGCCTTCACCAGCTTCTGCTGAAGGCCGATGCGGCCCAGGTCGCTGCCGTCGCCGATGCCGTGCCGGGTGCGGGCGAGCGCGAGGGCCTGGGTGCCGTCCAGGTGATGGGTGCCCGCCTTCAGCCGCAGATGGCTGTCCTCGTCGGCGATGTCCTCCTGCGTGGTGACGGTGACGCCGCCGAGCGCGTCGACCAGCCGGGCGAAGCCGGAGAAGTCGATTTCGAGGTAGTGGTCCATGCGGACGTGTGTCATCGCCTCGACCGTCTTCACCGCGCAGACCGGACCGCCCACCTCGTAGGCGCTGTTGAACATGGACCGGTGGGCGACCTCCGTCGAACCCCCGGAGGAGCGTGGACAGGGCGGGCGGGTGACCAGGGTGTCGCGGGGGATGCTCACGATCGTCGCGCTGGTCCGCCCGGCGTCGAGGTGGACGACCATCGCCGTATCGGAGCGGGCGCCCGAGCTGTCACCGCCGCCGAGCCTGCGGTTCTCCTTGCCGCTGCGCGAGTCCGAGCCGAGGACCAGGATGTTGAGGGCCTCGCTCGGCGCGGCGGGGGCCGCGGGCGACGGTGTGGTCACCGGCTTGGGCGGCCGGTTGTCTCCCAGCGCGTTGTCGATGTCGACGCCGGTGATGTTGTCGCTGAGGTGCCAGTAGGCCCATCCGGCCGCTCCGGCGCCCAGCAGCAGTGTCCCCGCCAAGGTGAGGCCGGCGATCCTCAGCGCTCTCGACCGCCGGTCCGCTGCCGCGTCCTGATCCCCCTGATGTCCCGTCACGAGCAGGAACATAAGTCCGAATTATTACGGCCAGGGAGTTCAGCACGGCCTTTCTTCGGAAATTCTCAGATTTCAGGACGCAGGACCGCCGAAACTTTCGGCGGCACCGCCGATTGACTTCGGCTCGGGCGGAGGTGTCCGAAACCCGTCCCCCGATACGGCGCCTACCGCTCCCCCGGCTCCGCCGTACTGCTGCGCACCACCAGGCTCGTCGCCAGCTCGACGCGGGTCGCCGCCAGAGTCCCCTCGTCCCGCCCGAGATCGAGGAGCAGCTTCGCCGCCGCCTCGGCCATCTCGGTCAAGGGCTGCCGTACGGTCGTCAGCGGGGGCCCGACCCAGGGCGCCACGGGCAGATCGTCGAACCCGACCACGCTCAGGTCCTCGGGGATGCGCAGCCCCAGCTCGCGTGCGGCCTCGTACAGTCCGAGCGCCTGCAGGTCGTTCCCGGCGAAGACCGCGGTCGGCCGGTCCGGGCGGCGCAGCAGCTCCAGCCCGAGCCGGTAGCCGGCCTCGTGGTGGAAGTCGCCGCCGGCGATCAGCGCGGGATCCACCGGCAGCCCGGCCGTCTCCAGCGCGGCCCGGTAGCCGTCGATCCGTGCCCGGCTGCACATCAT
Source organism: Streptomyces sp. NRRL B-1140 (assembly GCF_001280065.1). Taxonomy (GTDB): domain Bacteria; phylum Actinomycetota; class Actinomycetes; order Streptomycetales; family Streptomycetaceae; genus Streptomyces. The sequence goes on along the minus strand of NZ_LGEA01000136.1, from coordinate 94,429 downwards.
CTGCGAGGGCCCGCTGATCGCGCCGATCCTGCGGTGCCCCAGCTCGACCAGATGCCGGGTGGCCGCGAGACCGCCCTGCCAGTTGGTCGCGCCGATCGAGGGCACGTCGGCGCCCGGGTCGCCGGCCGGATCCATCACCACGAACGGGATCGACCGGCTGGTCAGCAGCGCCCGCTGCGACTCGTCGAGCCCGGACAGGACCAGGATCACGCCGTGCGGCCGGCGCGCGGCGACCTGGTCGGCCCAGGTCCGCCCGGGCGTGAGCCGCCCCGCGCTCTCGGACAGCACCACACTGAGGCCGGCGTCCCGGGCCACGTTCTCCACGCCCCGGATGACCTCCATCGCCCAGGCGCTCTCCAGCTCGTGGAAGACCAGGTCGATCAGGGGCGAACGCGTCGCCTCGGCACGGCGTCGCCGGTAGCCGTGGACGCGCAGCAGGTCCTCGACGCGGGCCCGGGTGGCCGGGGCGACGTCGGCGCGGCCGTTCAGGACCTTCGAAACAGTCGGCGCCGACACACCGGCCTCACGGGCGATCTCGGCGAGCGTCGCGGTCTGCGCGGTGCGCCCCTGCGTCCGGTTCTGCGTCCGGCTTTCAACGGGCTCCGGGGATGTCATGGCGGCGATCGTAACCCTGCGGGCCCCCTTGACGAAGTCCTCGGACCGCCATAGGTTCCCGGAACATTCGAAGTTCATAACGAAACATTCGTGAAACCGTTCGTGAGAGGGCCGTCCGTTCCCCCGACAGGAGCTTCATGACCACCGCGCCCTGGCGTGACCCCGCGCTGCCCGCCGCCGCCCGCGTCGACGACCTGCTCTCCCGGATGACCCTGGAGGAGAAGACCGCCCAGTTGTACGGCGTGTGGGTGGGCGCCTCGACGGACGGCGACGGGGTCGCTCCGCACCAGCACGACATGACCGTCGAGTACGACTGGGCCGAGCTGATCAGCCACGGGCTGGGCCAGCTCACGCGCTCCTTCGGCACCGCCCCCGTCGACCCGGCGCTGGGCGCGCAGGCCCTGGCCCGCGCCCAGCGCCGTATCACCGAGGCCGGGCGCTTCGGCATCCCGGCGATCGCGCACGAGGAGTGCCTGGCCGGCTTCACCGCCTGGCAGGCCACCGCCTACCCGGTCCCGCTGGCCTGGGGCGCGACCTGGGACCCCCCGCTCGTCGAGGAGATGGCCCGGCGTATCGGCGACGACCTGCGCTCGGCCGGCGTGCACCAAGGCCTGGCGCCCGTGCTGGACGTCGTGCGCGACCCGCGCTGGGGCCGTGTGGAGGAGACCATCGGCGAGGATCCGTACCTGGTCGGCACGGTCGGCGCGGCCTATGTGCGGGGCCTGGAAGCGGCGGGGGTCGTCGCCACGCTCAAGCACTTCGCCGGGTACGCCTCCTCGGCCGGTGCCCGCAATCTCGCCCCGGTACGGGCCGGCGTCCGCGAGTTCGCCGACGTGACCCTGCCCCCGTTCGAGATGGCCCTGCGCGAGGGCGGCGCCCGCTCGGTGATGGCCGCCTACACCGAGACGGACGGGGTCCCGGCCTCCGCGGACCCGGGGCTGCTGACCCATCTCCTGCGCGAGGAGTGGGGCTTCACCGGCACGGTCGTCGCCGACTACTTCGGCATCGGCTTCCTGCAGACCCTGCACCGCGTCGCCGCGACCCCGGCCGGGGCGGCCCACACGGCGCTCGCCGCCGGCATCGACGTCGAGCTGCCGACCGTCAAGTGCTACGGCCGGCCGCTGCTGGCCGCGGTCCGTTCGGGCGAAGTGCCCGAGGAACTCGTGGACCGGGCGGCCCGTCGCGTCCTGCTCCAGAAGTGCGACCTGGGCCTGCTGGACGAGGACTGGACCCCGGAGCCCGCCACCGCGATCAACCTCGACTCGACGGGCAACCGCATCCTGGCCCGCCACCTGGCGGAGGAGTCGGTGGTCCTGCTCGACAACCCCGACGGCCTGCTCCCGCTGGCCCCCGACACCCGCATCGCGGTGGTCGGCCCCCGGGCGGCCGACGCCCTGGCCATGCTGGGCTGCTACTCCTTCCCGTCCCACGTCCTCACCCACCACCCCGAGGTGCCGGCCGGCATCGAGATCCCGACCCTCCTGGACGCCCTGCGCAGCGAACTCCCCGACGCCAAGGTGACCTTCGCGCAGGGCTGCGACGTGACGGACCCGGACACCGCCGGCTTCGAGGAGGCCATCGCCCGCACCGCCGAGGCGGACGTGTGCGTGGCGGTCCTCGGTGACCGGGCGGGCCTGTTCGGCCGCGGCACCTCCGGCGAGGGCTGCGACGCCACGGACCTCGGCCTGCCGGGCGCCCAGGGCGCACTGCTGGACGCGCTGGTCGCCACCGGCGTGCCTGTGGTGCTCGTGCTGCTGACCGGCCGCCCCTACGCCCTGGGCCGCTGGCACGGCCGCCTCGGGGCGGCCGTCCAGGCGTTCTTCCCTGGGGAGGAGGGCGGCCCGGCGGTCGCGGGTGTCCTGTCGGGCCGTGTGAACCCCTCGGGCCGCCTGCCCGTCAGCGTCCCGCAGGTGGCGGGCGGGCAGCCCTGGACCTACCTCCAGCCGCCGCTGGGGCTCGCGGGCGAGGTCAGCAACCTCGACCCGACCCCGCTGTACGCCTTCGGCCACGGCCGCTCGTACACGGCGTTCGCCTGGGAGGACTGCTCCGCGGCGGAACAACCTGCCGAGGTGGGCACGGACGGCTCCCACGACGTGTCGGTGACCGTCCGGAACACCGGCGGACGCGAGGGCGCCGAGGTCGTGCAGCTGTACCTGCACGATCCGGTGGCCTCGGTGACCCGCCCCGACGTCCGGCTGATCGGCTACCGGCGGGTGGAGCTGGCCCCGGGCGAGGCGGCCCGGGTCACGTTCCGCTTCCACGCGGACCTGTCGGCGTTCACCGACCGCTCGGGCCGCCGGGTCGTCGAACCGGGCGCCCTGGAACTGCGGCTGGCCGCCTCCAGCGCGGACGTACGGCACACCGCGCGCCTCACCCTCACGGGCCCGGTGCGGGCGCTCGGCCCGGAGCGGCGGCTGCGCTGCGAGACGGAGGTGTCCCCGGTCACCGGCGCGAACGACCGGTCGTGACCGGCCCGGTCAGTCGACCGCCACCGACTCGAACCGCCAGCGGTGCACCGCACGGGTGACCAACTCGGCCTCCGGTTCGGGCAGCTCGGGCAGCTCGGCGTCGAAGGGGGCGTCCCACCAGGTGAGGACGAGGACCCGGTCCTGGGGCGCCCGGAAGGTCTCCCGGCGCAGGGGCTCACGGGGGAGCTCCTGGGCCCGCGCCCAGGCCAGCAGGTCCTCACCCCGCCCCTCGGCCGCCCGGGCCTCCCACATCAACGCGACCGTCACGAGTACAGGTTCTCCTCGCCGACCTCGTGCACATGGCCGTGATCGCCCGGGACATGAGGCTCCGTCACCGGCAGCGAGGAGTCGGCCGACAGGTCCCAGCTCGACGCCGCCCGGCCCCGGGCGACCATCTCGGCGCCGAGGGCGGCGACCATCGCGCCGTTGTCCGTGCACAGCTTGGGCCGCGGCACGCGCAGCCGGATCCCGGCCGCCTCGCAGCGTTCCTGGGCGAGGACGCGCAGCCGGGAGTTGGCGGCCACACCGCCACCGATCATCAGGTGGTCGACGCCCTCGTCCTTGCAGGCCCGGACGGCCTTGCGGGTCAGCACGTCCACGACCGCCTCCTGGAAGGAGGCCGCCACGTCCCGCACCGGCACCTCCTCACCGGCCGCACGCTTGGCCTCGATCCAGCGGGCCACGGCGGTCTTCAGCCCCGAGAAGGAGAAGTCGTAGGCCGGGTCGCGCGGGCCGGTCAGACCCCGGGGGAAGGTGATCGCGTTCGGGTCGCCCTCCTTCGCGTACCGGTCGATGACCGGGCCGCCGGGGAAGCCCAGGTTCAGCACGCGGGCGATCTTGTCGAAGGCCTCGCCGGCCGCGTCGTCGATGGTGGCGCCCATCGGGCGGACGTCGGAGGTGATGTCCGAGGACAGCAGCAGCGAGGAGTGGCCGCCGGAGACCAGCAGGGCCATGGTCGGCTCGGGCAGCGCGCCGTGCTCCAGCTGGTCCACGCAGATGTGCGAGGCGAGGTGGTTGACGCCGTAGAGGGGCTTGCCGAGGGCGTAGGCGTAGGCCTTCGCCGCGGAGACGCCGACCAGCAGGGCACCGGCGAGCCCGGGTCCGGCGGTGACGGCGACGCCGTCGAGGTCGCGGGCGGTGACGCCCGCCTCCTTCAGCGCGCGGTCGATGGTGGGGACCATCGCCTCCAGGTGGGCGCGGCTCGCGACCTCCGGGACGACGCCGCCGAAGCGGGCGTGCTCGTCGACGCTGGAGGCGACGGCGTCGGCCAGCAGGGTGGTGCCCCGGACGATGCCGACGCCGGTCTCGTCGCAGGAGGTCTCGATTCCCAGTACGAGGGGTTCGTCAGCCATTGATCTCGGTTCCTTGTACGGAGTTCTCGGGGGCGGTCAGGCGCATCACCAGGGCGTCCACGTTCCCCGGCTGGTAGTAGCCGCGCCGGACACCGATGGGCTCGAAGCCGAAGCGCTCGTAGAGCTTCTGTGCGCGGACGTTGTCGACCCGGCACTCCAGCATCACCTCGGCGCACTCGAAGGTGGTGGCCGCTCGCAGCAGTTCGGCCAGCAGCCGTGCGCCGAGGCCGGTGCCCCACAGGTCGCGGGAGACGGCGATGGTCTGGACGTCGCCCTGTTCGCCGGTGGCGACCAGACCGGCGTACCCCACGATCCCGGAGCCGGACTCGGCGACCACGTACCGCCGGTTGGCCTCGGGCCCGCGCGCGTGGGCGAGCTCGGACCAGAACATGCCCCGGGACCAGGCGTCCTCGGGGAACAGGTCCCGTTCGAGTTCCAGCACGGGATCGATGTCCCACCAGCGCATCTCGCGCAGCGTGCACGTCACGGGTTCGGTCACTTGGGGGTGACCACCTTGTAGTTCTTGGGGACCTGCGCGTCGGGGCGGCGCAGGTACAGCGGCCTCGGCGCCGGGAGTTCCTCACCGGCCGCCAGCCTCTCGGCGGCCAGCCGGGCGAGGGCGGCGGCGGAGACGTGCTCCGGCTCGTGCGCCTTGGGGAAGGTCTCCGGGTACAGCAGCGCCCCGGCACCGACCGCGGGCAGCCCCGCGACCTGCTCGGCGATGTCGGCGGGCCGGTCCACGGCCGGGTCGGTCGCCCGGGTACGGAAGTCGGTGTAGCGGGCCCAGTACACCTCCTTGCGGCGGGCGTCGGTGGCGACGACGAAGGGGCCCTGCAGGTCGGAGGCGTAGGCGAGGCCGTCCAGCGTGCACACACCGTGCACGGGGACGCCGAGCGCGAGCCCGAAGGTGTCGGCGGTCATCAGGCCGACGCGCAGCCCGGTGTACGGTCCCGGACCGGTCCCGGCGACGATCCCGGTGACGGCGTCGAGCCGCAGTCCGGCCTCGGCGAACACCCGGTCGATCGCCGGCAGCAGCAGTTCCCCGTGCCGCCGCGCGTCCACCTGACTCGACGAGGCGATGACATCGCGTCCGTCGTGCAGTGCGACGGTGACAGCGGGCGTGGCGGTATCCAGAGCGAGCAAGAGCACGCAAACAGCCTACGGCTCCCCGGGGCCCGGCACGGCCGCGCCTGTCGGGTCGTCACCTGCTGCTACCGTCACCTGACGTCACGACAAGCATGCAGGACGTGAGGTGGACACCGGTGGCAGCCAGCAGCTCGGTAATCGTGGCCGGGCTCACCGCCGCGGCCCTCGCGACGGTCGGCCATCTCGCCCACCAGGCCGCCGAGAGCGTCCCGGCCGGGCTGGGCAGGGCGGCGAAGGCGGGCGCCGCCCCGGCGGCCGGTACGTCGAAGGCACCCCGGGCCGAGAAGGACCCCACCGCACTGCCCGACGGCTCCGGGAAGGGCGCCCGGGTGGTGTACTCGCTGCGCGGGGACCGGGTGTGGCTGGTCGCGGGGGACGAGGCGATCAGCCGGACGTTCAAGGTCGACCCGAGCGATGTGGACCCGGCTCCGGGCAGCTACGCGGTGACGTCCCGCTCCAACTCGGTCACCGGCTCCGACGGCGTCCCGGTCGAGCACGTGGTGCGCTTCGCCAGTGTGGACGGCGTGGTCATCGGCTTCAGTGCGGCCGTGAACGAGTCGGCCGCCCCGGCTCTGGCCCCCGGCCACACGGTCCGCACGGGCGGCATCCGCGAGTCCCGGGCGGACGGCGACGCGATGTGGACGTTCGCGACGATCGGCCGCACGGTCGTGGTCGTCCGCTAGGCGCTCTCGTGGGGATCAATGGATCCCTAGGCCGCTTCGCGGTGCCCGGGGTCGCGCCGGGAGAGTTCCGGCTCGGGTGCGCGCGGGGGCGTGGAGAGCAGCGCCGCCGCCTCACCGGCCGCCAGCAGGTCGCGCATGGACACCCCGGCGACCGCGCACCGCTGCGGCTGCCCCTTGCTCTCTGTAGCCGACATGGATGCCTCCCGAAGGGCCGGGGCAACGTGGTTAGGTAGACCTAACCACTGACTGGATACCATGTGACCACGCACAAGACGCCGGATGCAACATCTTGCCGACGTCTTGTCGGAACGTCCATCGAATGCCCGCACACCCGGACTCATGCGGACTCCGGGCGTACTCAGGCGTACTCAGGCGGCGAGCACGCTCAGATCGGCCGCGGCCCAGCGTTCCCCCACACCGGTGACCGTCATCTGCCGGACCTCGTCGGTCGTGTCGCCCACCGCCCGGTGGATCACGACCTGGAGCCGGTCCTCCGTCAACTCCTCGACCTTGCCCTCGCCCCACTCCACGACGATCACGGAGTCGGGCAGCGAGACGTCGAGGTCGAGGTCCTCCATCTCGTCGAGACCGCCGGAGAGCCGGTAGGCGTCGACGTGGACCAGCGGCGGCCCGTCGCCCAGTGCGGGGTGCACCCGGGCGATCACGAACGTCGGCGAGGTGACGGCCCCGCGCACGCCGAGCCCCTCGCCCAGCCCACGGGTCAGCGTCGTCTTGCCCGCGCCGAGCTCCCCGCTGAGCATCACCAGGTCACCCGCGCGCAGCAGTTTCGCGAGCCGGCGGCCCAGCTCCCGCATCTGCTCGGGGGACGTGACGACGATCTGGACGGAGCCGGGCTCAGCCGGGCTGTGCGGTGCTGGTGCTTCCATAACCCTTCACGGTAGCCCCTGCGGGCACGGCACCCGTGCGGGTGAGCAGGTCGGCGAGGCGGTCGGTGACCACTTCCGGGTGTTCCAGCATCACCAGGTGCCCCGCGTCCGGCACCAGCACCAGCTCGGCGTCCGGCAGCAGATCGGCGATGGCCTCACTGTGCTCACTCGGCGTGACCAGGTCCTGCACCCCGGCCAGCACGAGGACCGGCTGGTCCGCGAAGTGGGCGAGCGCCTCGGTCTTGTCGTGGTCGTTGAACGCCGGGTAGTACTCGGCGACCACGTCGATCGGCGTGCTCTCGATCATCCGCTCGGCGAACCGGGCGACGGCCGGGTCGACGTCCCGGGAGGCGAAGGAGTACCGCTTGATGATCCCGGCGAACAGGTCCGCCGTCGCCCGGCGTCCCTTCTCCACCAGCTCGGCCCGCTGCCCCAGCGCCTTCAGCACCCCGGGCAGCACCCGCCGTACCGCGTTGACCCCGGCGACGGGCAGGCCGTAATTGACCTCGCCGAGCCGCCCCGACGACGTGCCCACGAACGCGACCCCGGCGACCCGCTCGCGGATCAGCTCCGGGTACTGGTCGGCCAGGGCCATCACGGTCATGCCGCCCATGGAGTGCCCGACGAGCACCAGCGGCCCCTCGGGCGCCGCCGCGTCTATGACGGCCTTCAGGTCCCGGCCCAGCTGCTCGATGGTGACCGGTTCGCCGTCCCGGGTCTGGGCCACGCCCCGCCCGGACCGGCCGTGACTGCGCTGATCCCAGTGCACGGTCCGCACGACGCCCCGCAGGGCCGCCCGCTGGAAGTGCCAGGAGTCCTGGCTGAGGCAGTAGCCGTGGCTGAAGACGACGGTGACGGGGGCGGGTGACTTGCGGCCGAACAGCCTCCGGCGGCGCGGGCCGATGGCGGCGGGGGCGGCTTCCTCGTCGACGTCGTCGACCTCGTAGTACAGCTCCGTGCCGTCGTGGGCGAACGCCTTGCCGGGCATTCCCCGCAGGGAGCCGTACGGTCCCGCGGAGTCCAGTGCGAGCCGGGCCTTCTGGCGCATGCCGCGGCCGACCGTCATCCGCTCCAGGGCGACACCGGCGGCCGCGCCCGCGGCCACCACGCCTATCGCCACGCCGGCGATACCGGTCGCCCGGCGCCAGCCTCCCGCCGCCCCCGCGGCGGAGGCCGCGACGGCCGCGGAGGCGACGTCCGCGACGACCTCCGCGCTGCTCTCGCTCACGTACCGCTCCTCTTCACCGGGGTGCCGATCGGGTGACTCGCCGGGTCGGGTGGTGCTGATGTTGCCTTCGTGACTGCCGTTTCTCGCGTGACCGGTTCTCTGTGCGAGTTACCCGTCCTGTTCCTCATTCACATAGACGCGAGGAACACGTGTTCCGATCCGGGTCACGATCTCGTAGGCGATGGTTCCGGCCGCCTGGGCCCAGTCCTCGGCGGTGGGCTCGCCGCGGTCCCCCGGTCCGAAGAGGAGGGCCTGGGCCCCCGCCTCCGGCTCGTCGCCCCCCAGGTCGACCACGAACTGGTCCATGGCGACCCGTCCGGCGATCGTGCGCCACTTGCCCTCGACGAGCACCGGGCCGGCCGAGGAGGCGTGCCGCGGGATGCCGTCCGCGTAGCCCAGCGGAACGAGGCCGAGGGTCGTCGGGCCGGGTGTCACGTACCGGTGGCCGTAGCTGACGCCGTGCCCGCCCGGTACGTGCTTGACCAGGGCCAGCGAGGCGGACAGGGTCATCACCGGGCGCAGCCCGAAGTCGGCCGGCGTGCCGAGCTCGGGGCTGGGCGAGATGCCGTAGGTGGCGATGCCGGTGCGGACCAGGTCGAAGTGGCTCTCGGGGAGCGTGAGGGTGGCCGGGGAGTTGGCGATGTGCCGGACCTCGGGCCGGACGCCCCGTCCCTCGGCGTGGGCGACCATGTCCCGGAACACCGCGAGCTGGGCGGCGATGGAGGGGTGCCCGGGCTCGTCGGCGCAGGCGAGGTGCGACCACAGCCCCGTGACGCGCAGCAGCCCCTCGGCCTCGGCCCGCAGCGCCGCGTCGACGAGCGCGGCCCAGTCGTCCCCGGGCTGACAGCCGTTGCGTCCGAGGCCGGTGTCGGCCTTCAGCTGCACCCGAGCGGGCCGGCCGGCTCCCCTGGCCGCCTCGACGACCTCCTCCAGGGCCCACATCCCGCTGACCGACACGTCCAGCTCGGCGTCGATCGCCTCGCGCCACGGCCCTCCGGGCGTCCACAGCCAGCACATGATGCGCCCCGGCAGCCCGGCGGCCCGCAGGGCGAGGGCCTCCTCGGGCGTTGCCGTGCCCAGCCAGCTCGCACCGGCGGCGAGCGCCGCGCGGGCGCACGGCACAGCCCCGTGGCCGTACGCCTGGGACTTCACCACGGCCATCACGGCCGCGCCCCGGGCATGGGCGCGCAGGGCCCGCACATTGGCCCGCAGGGCCGCCAGGTCGATCTCGGCGCGGGCCCGCAGGGGCGCGGTCGGGGCTGTTCTCTCGCTCATCGCGCCCAGTGTCTCAGAGGGCTCCGAGGCCGGGTCGCCTACGGGCCTCTGTGCGTCGCCGAGGACGCCTTCGACGCGGCCCGGCGAGCCGACCCCGGTACGGAGGGCGGTACCGGGAGGACGGCAGGGGCGTGTCGTACAGCGCGGCCGTTGGTTCCGTGCCGCCATTGGAGTGGTCGCCCTCCTGCTCGGTCCCCTCCAACCGGCCCGGCCCTTCGATCCCCGGCGCCCGCTCACCCCAGGGCATGCCACCGAGCTCCGGAACCACCCCCGGCCAGATCACACGCCCCGCCGGCGCCCCGCCCGCCACCAGCCGACCCGCCCACCCGAGCCGACACACCAAACCGTCACCCCAGCACATTCCGCCACGCCTCCGGGACGGCCTGCGCCACGTCATGCGCCCCCACCGGCGCCCCGTCCGCCGCCAGCCGGCCGGCCAGGCCGTGCAGGTATGCCCCGGCACTCCCCGCGTCCACCGCGGACAGCCCGGCCGCCAGCAGCGAGCCGCCGAGCCCCGACAGCACGTCGCCGCTCCCGGCGGTGGCCAGCCAGCCCGTCCCCGTCGGGTTCACCCGCACCGCGCCGCCTGCCGAGTCGGCCACCAGCGTCGTGGATCCCTTCAGCAGCACGGTCGCCCCGTACCGCCGGGCCAGCTCCCGGACCGCCGTCAGCCGGCCGCCCTCGACCTCCGCCCGGTCCACGCCCAGCAGGGCCGCCGCCTCCCCCGCGTGGGGTGTCATCAGCGTCGGCGCCCGTCGCCCCCGCACGACCTCGGCGTCCGCGAGCCGCAGTCCGTCCGCGTCGATCAGCACCGGCACGTCCGCCGCCAGCACCTCCGCAACCGTCCCGGCGTCGTCCCCGGCCCCCGGGCCGACGACCCACGCCTGCACCCGCCCGGCATGCTTCGGCCCCTGGTCCGACACGAGCGTCTCGGGGAACCGCGCGATGACCGCGTCCCCGGCCGGACCGACGTAGCGCACGGCCCCGGCGCCGCCCCGCAGCGCCCCGGAGACGGCGAGCACGGCGGCCCCCGGGTACCGCGCCGACCCGGCGGCGATCCCGACCACACCCCGCCGGTACTTGTCGCTCTCCGCCCGCGGCACCGGCAGCAGCCCGGCCACGTCCAGGTGCTGCAACGCCTCCAGCTCCGGCTCGGGGGGCAGCTCCAGCCCGATGTCGACCAGCCGCACCGACCCCGCGTACTCCCGTGCGGGGTCGATCATGAGGCCCGGTTTGTGCGTCCCGAACGTGACGGTCAGATCGGCCCGCACGGCGACCCCGTGCACCTCCCCGGTGTCGGCGTCGACACCGCTCGGCAGATCGACGGCGACCACGGCTCCCCGCGACCGTGCGGCGGCCGCGGCCAACGGCACCGCGTCCGGCCGCAGCCCGCCCTTCCCCCCGATCCCGACGATCCCGTCGAGAACGAGGTCCGCGCCCTCGACGAGCGCCTCACCCCGGCCGGCCGCCGCGACCCGCCCCCCGGCCCGCCGCAACGCCGCGAGCCCCGGCGCATGCGCCCGCTCCGGCGCGAGCAGCACCGCGGTGACCCCGGCCCCCCGGCGGGCCAGCCGGGCTCCGGCGTACAGGGCGTCACCGCCGTTGTCGCCGCTGCCGACCAGCAGCACGACCCTGCTCCCGTACACCCGCCCCAGCAGGTCGGCGCAGGCCGCGGCGAGCCCGGCGGCGGCGCGTTGCATCAGCGCCCCCTCCGGCAGCCGCGCCATCAGCTCCCGTTCGGCGTTCCGGACCGTCTCCACGCTGTACGCAGTACGCATGCGGTCGAGTTTCCCGCAGTACCGCCAGGCCACTCCCCCTCAACGCGCCTCCCCTCTCCCCTGTTTCGCCGGATGCCTTGCCGGGCGTATAGTCGAGCCGTGTTTTGAACTCGTTCAAAAAGGGGGATCGACGAGACATGACCAACTCGACCGCATCCGCGACATCGGACAGCCCCGCCACCGCCCTCGGCCCCACGGCCCTGGTCCTCGGCATCTTCTCGGCCGCGGGGACCTGGGCGTTCCTGTTTCCCTGGACGGTCCTGGCCGGAGCGCTCGCGATGACGTTCGGCGCCATGGGCCTCCACTACGCCCGCAAGGGCATGGGCCGGGCGTGGCCGGCGGCGGCCGGTGCGGCCCTGGGCGCGATCGGTTTCGTCGGCACGGCCACGCTGCTCTGGGCCCTGTCCTAGAGCTGTTCTCACCCCTCGGCGATGACCACCGCGGAGGCGATGCCCGCATCGTGACTCAGCGACACGTGCCAGCTGCGCACGCCGAGCTCGGCGGCCCGGGCCGCGACCGTCCCGGTCACCCGCAGCCAGGGCCGCCCCGTGTTCTCGACACACACCTCGGCGTCGGTCCACAGCAGCCCCGGCGGAGCACCCAGCGCTTTGGCCAACGCCTCCTTGGCCGCGAACCGCGCGGCGAGGGAGGCAGGCCCCCGCCGCTCCCCGCTGGGCAGCAGCAACTCCCGCTCCACGAAAAGCCGTTCGGCCAACGCGGGCGTACGCTCCAGTGAAGCCGCGAACCGCTCGATCTCGGCAACGTCGATGCCGACCCCGATGATGCTCATGGGCAGCACCCTACGGTGACGGGCCGGATCCGGCGCGAACGGCTCCCGCACACCGCCCGGTCGACCCCGCGATCTTCAACTCTCCCTGCTCGCTATAGAGTTCGCGCTGACTGCGATGTGCAAACGGCATCGCACCAAACGGGAGGACACCGTCCATGAAGTTCAAGTCGCTGGGGACCGCGGCCAGTGCCATCGCTCTCGTCGCCACGGCCCTCACCGGCACCGTCGCCACGGCCGGCACCGCCGCCGCGGCGACGCAGCCCGACTGCAGCAGCGCGCTGACCAACGTGAAGCCCAAGGCGACCGTCAACCTCCGCAGCCAGCCCAAGACGAGCTCCACCGCCCTCGGCACCTGGAACAAGGGCCAGAACGGCGGCATCTGCTTCGGCGGCAGCAAGCCCGTCACGGGCGGCAGCTACACGGCCTGCGGCAAGTCGAGCAACAAGTGGTACTTCGGCGGCCCCAACAGCACCAGCGTGGAAGGCTGGGTTCCGGCGACCTGCCTGCCCGTCTGAGCCGGGCACCCGACGGCCTGACCGGCTGAGCCAAGGGGCTAAGGGCATCCGGCCCTTCGCCTCTTGGGCTCACCCCGGCTTCCCACTCACTCCACCGTCACCGACTTCGCCAGGTTCCGCGGCTGGTCCACCTCGTTGCCACGGGCCGTCGCCAGCTCACAGGCGAACACCTGCAACGGCACCGTCGCCACGAGCGGCTGCAGCAGGGTCGGCGTGGCGGGGATCCGGACCAGGTGGTCCGCGTACGGCGCGACCGCCTCGTCGCCCTCCTCCGCGATCACGATCGTGCGCGCGCCGCGCGCCCGGATCTCCTGGATGTTGGACACGATCTTGTCGTGCAGCACCGACCGGCCGCGCGGCGAGGGCACCACCACGACCACCGGCAGGTCCTCCTCGATCAGGGCGATCGGCCCGTGCTTCAGCTCCCCGGCCGCGAACCCCTCCGCGTGCATGTAGGCGAGTTCCTTGAGCTTCAGCGCCCCTTCGAGCGCCACCGGGTACCCCACGTGCCGGCCGAGGAACAGCACCGTCTTCTTCGAGGCCAGGGTGCGGGCCAGCTCCCGCACCGGCTCCATCGTGCCCAGCACCCGATCCACCGCACCGGCGATCGAGGACAGGTCGCGGATCACCGCCCGGATCTCATCCCCCCACTTCGTTCCGCGCACCTGGCCCAGGTACAGGGCGACCAGGTAGCACGCCACGAGCTGCGTCAGGAACGCCTTGGTCGAGGCGACGGCCACCTCCGGCCCGGCGTGCGTGTACAGCACCGCGTCCGACTCGCGCGGGATCGTCGAACCATTGGTGTTGCAGATCGCCAGCACCCTGGAGCCCTGCTCACGGGCGTGCCGCAGCGCCATCAATGTGTCCATGGTCTCGCCCGACTGGGAGATGGCGATCACGAGCGTCTGCGCGTCGAGGATCGGGTCCCGGTAGCGGAACTCGCTCGCCAGCTCCACCTCGCAGGGCAGCCGCGTCCAGTGCTCGATCGCGTACTTGGCGATCATCCCGGCGTGGAAGGCCGTACCGCAGGCGACGATGACGACCTTGTCGATCTCCCGCAGCACGCTCTGCGGGATCCGTACCTCGTCCAGCGTCAGCGACCCGGAACCGTCGATCCGGCCCAGGAGCGTGTCGGCGACCGCCTTGGGCTGCTCGGCGATCTCCTTGAGCATGAAGTAGTCGTAGCCGCCCTTCTCCGCGGCCGACGCGTCCCAGTCGACGTGGTACGACCGCACGTCGGCCGGGCGGCCGTCGAAGCCCGTCACCGTCACGCCGTCCCGGCGCAGCTCCACGACCTGGTCCTGCCCGAGCTCGATCGCCGAACGCGTGTGGGCGATGAACGCGGCGACGTCCGACGCGAGGAATGCCTCACCCTCCCCGACGCCGACCACCAGCGGCGAGTTGCGCCGCGCGCCCACGACCACGTCCGGCTCGTCGGCATGCACAGCGACCAGCGTGAACGCCCCCTCCAGCCGCCGGCACACCAGCCGCATCGCCTCGGCGAGATCCGCGCAGGAGGAGAACTCCTCGGCGAGCAGATGCGCCACGACCTCGGTGTCCGTCTCGGAGGACAGCTCGTGGCCGCGCTCCGCCAGCTCGGCCCGCAGCAGCGCGAAGTTCTCGATGATGCCGTTGTGCACCACCGCGACACGGCCCGCGTTGTCGATGTGCGGGTGGGCGTTGCGGTCCGTGGGCCCGCCGTGCGTGGCCCAGCGGGTGTGCCCGATGCCCGTCGTGCCGGTCGGCAGCGGTCTGCCGTCCAGCTCCTTCTCCAGGTTGAGCAGCTTGCCGGCCTTCTTCGCCGTCGCCAGCCCCCCGTCGGCCAGGACGGCGACACCCGCCGAGTCGTACCCCCGGTACTCCAGCCGCTTCAGCCCGGCCATCACGACCTCGAGCGCGGACTGCGGCCCCACGTATCCCACGATTCCACACATGGGCGGCAGCTTAGGGTCGAATCCTGCGCCGAACCGGCCGAAGCGTGCCCGAAATCGGAAATTCCCACCGGGGTACGAAACCCAAGGCGCCGAAGCACCCGGCCGGATTCCTCCCGAAAGGAGGTGAGTCGTGAGCCCGCGTGACGGATCCCACCTCACCACCCGTTCGTACGCCCGTAACAATGGACTGTGATCTCTCCGGTCTCCCCGATGCCCCGGAGCGCCCACCGGCCCCGCCCGGAGGCGACTCCCTACGTCGACCTCACCCGAGCCGAGTGGAGTGCGCTGCGTGACAAGACGCCGCTTCCGCTGACGGCCGAGGAGGTCGAGAAGCTGCGCGGTCTCGGCGACGTGATCGACCTCGACGAGGTGCGGGACATCTACCTCCCGCTGTCCAGACTTCTCAACCTCTACGTCGGTGCCACCGACGGCCTCAGAGGCGCCCTGAACACATTCCTGGGCGAGCAGGGCTCCCAGTCGGGCACCCCGTTCGTCATAGGGGTCGCCGGTTCGGTCGCCGTGGGCAAGTCGACGGTCGCCCGTCTCCTGCAGGCCCTGCTCTCGCGCTGGCCCGAGCACCCGCGCGTCGAGCTGGTCACCACCGACGGTTTCCTGCTGCCCACCAAGGACCTCCAGGCCCGCGGCCTGATGTCCCGCAAGGGCTTCCCGGAGTCCTACGACCGCCGGGCCCTGACCCGTTTCGTCGCCGACATCAAGGCCGGCAAGAACGAGGTCACCGCGCCCGTCTACTCCCACCTGATCTACGACATCGTCCCCGACAAGAGGCTCACGGTCCGCCGCCCCGACATCCTGATCGTCGAGGGCCTGAACGTCCTCCAGCCGGCCCTGCCCGGCAAGGACGGCCGCACCCGCGTCGGTCTCGCCGACTACTTCGACTTCAGCGTGTACGTCGACGCCCGCGTCGAGGACATCGAGACCTGGTACCTCAACCGCTTCCGCAAGCTGCGCGCGACCGCCTTCCAGAACCCGTCGTCGTACTTCCGCAAGTACACCCAGGTCTCGGAGGAGGAGGCCCTGGACTACGCCCGGACGATGTGGCGCACGATCAACCGGCCCAACCTGGTGGAGAACATCGCGCCCACCCGCGGCCGCGCCACCCTCGTGCTGCGCAAGGGCCCGGACCACAAGGTGCAGCGGCTGAGCCTGCGCAAGCTGTGACGGCCGGGGGAAGGACCGGTTAGATGGGCGCCATGCTGCATCTGCGTCTGATCACACCGGCCGACAGGACGGACGAGGTGGTCCTGCTGATCGAGAAGACGGTCGGCACCACCCACCTCGTCGTGATGCCCGGCGTCTCCCGCGACCCCGCCGGGGACGTGGTGATGTGCGACGTGGCCCGCGAGGCGGGCGACGAACTCCTCACCGGGCTGCGGGAACTGGGCATCGACACCACCGGTTCCATCGCCGTCGAGTCCATCGACCTGTCCCTGTCGGAGCGGGCCGACAAGGCGGAGGCCGACGCCCCGGGCGAGGGCGCGGACGCGGTCCTGTGGGAGCAGCTGACCGAGGCGACGCACGAGGAGTCGACCCTCTCCGTCACCTACCTCGCGTTCATCACGCTCGCCACCATGATCGCCGCCTGCGGTGTGGTCCTGGACAACGCGATCCTGATCGTGGGCGCCATGGCGGTGGGCCCCGAGTTCGGTCCCCTCACCGGCATCTGCACCGCGATCGTCCGGCGCCGGCCGCGGCTGGCCCTTCGCTCGCTGATCGCGCTGCTGGTGGGCTTCGCGGTGGCGATGGCGGTGACGGTCGGCTTCAGCCTCCTCATGGACGCGGCCGGCCAGTTCACGGAGAGCCGCCTGGAAGCCGACCGCCCCAACACCGGCTTCATCTACGCCCCCGACAAGTTCTCCTTCATCGTGGCGGTCCTGGCCGGCATCGCCGGCACCCTCTCCCTGACCTCGGCCAAGTCGGGCGCCCTGGTCGGCGTGGCCATCTCGGTCACCACGATCCCGGCCGCCGCGAACGCGGCAGTCGCCCTCAGCTACGGCGACACGAAGCAGACGTGGGGTTCCACTGAGCAGCTCCTGCTGAACCTCTTGGGCATCATCGTCGCGGGCACAGCAACCCTGCTGATCCAGAAGTGGCTCTGGTCGAGACAACGCCAGGGGATCGGCAAGCTCTAGGGGCGCGGGGAACTGCGCGACAAGCCACGACGGACGGTCAGCCCGCAGCCAACCGCAGCCCCCCCTGCCCGTTCTCACTACCCGAGCGCGGACTTCACCACATCAGCCAAGCGCCCGGCAACAGACCGGGCCTGCTCGATATCAGCGGCCTCCACCATCACCCGGACCAACGGCTCCGTCCCGGAGGGCCGCAGCAGCACCCGCCCGGTCTCCCCGAGCTCCCGCTCCGCGTCCGAGACCGCCGCGGACAGCTCCGCCGAGGTCTTCACCCGCGTCCTGTCGACGTCCGGCACATTGATCAGCACCTGCGGAAGCCGCTGCATGACACCGGCGAGGTCCGCCAGCGTGCGCCCGCTCTGCGCCACCCGGGCCGCCAGCAGCAGCCCGGTCAGCGTGCCGTCCCCGGTCGTCGCGTGGTCGAGGATGATGACGTGCCCGGACTGCTCGCCGCCGAGGGCGAACCCGTGCTCCTTCATCTCCTCCAGCACGTACCGGTCACCGACGGCGGTCTGCACCAGCCGGATGCCCTCGCGCTCCATGGCGAGCTTGAACCCGAGGTTCGACATCACCGTGGCGACGACCGTGTCGGACCGCAGCTCGGAGCGCTCCCGCATCGCCAGCGCGAGCACGGCGAGGATCTGGTCCCCGTCCACCTCGGCGCCGGTGTGGTCGACGGCGAGGCACCGGTCGGCGTCACCGTCGTGCGCGATCCCGAGATCGGCCCCGTGCTCGACGACGGCGGCCTTGATCTTGTCCAGGTGCGTCGAACCGCACCCGTCGTTGATGTTGAGCCCGTCGGGCTCGGCCCCGATCGTGACGACCTCGGCGCCGGCCTGCTGGAACGCCTCCGGCGAGACCCGGGCGGCGGCGCCGTGCGCCTCGTCCAGGACGACCTTCAGCCCGTCGAGCCGGTTCGGCAGGACACTCAGCAGATGCGCGACGTACCGGTCGGCGCCCTCTTCGTAGTCGCGCACACGGCCCACGCCGGACCCGGTCGGCCGGTCCCACGGGGCACCGGTGCGGTGCTCCTCGTAGACGGACTCGATGCGGTCCTCCAGCTCGTCGGCGAGCTTGTGCCCGCCGCGGGCGAAGAACTTGATGCCGTTGTCCGGCATGGCGTTGTGGCTGGCGGAGAGCATCACGCCGAGGTCGGCGCCGAGCTCCCCGGTCAGGTACGCCACGGCGGGCGTCGGCAGCACGCCGACCCGCAGGACGTCCACGCCGGCGCTGGCGAGGCCCGCGACCACCGCGGCTTCCAGGAACTCCCCGGACGCACGGGGGTCACGCCCGACCACGGCCCTCGGCCGGTGTCCCTCGAACGTGCCCGCCTCGGCCAGTACGTGTGCCGCGGCCACGGAGAGGCCCAGGGCCATTTCCGCGGTCAGGTCCGCGTTGGCGACACCGCGCACGCCGTCCGTGCCGAAGAGTCGTCCCACAGTGGTGTCCTCCGAATTGCTGAGGGGAATGCGGCTCACATCCCGATGTGCACCCCCTGAGACTGTCCGGGGGCTGTAGGGGTTGTGTAAACGAACCGCCCCGGCAGCACAACCGTGCCGCCGGGGCGATCGTAGCGAGGCCGGTCGCGAGGACAGGCGACGCGATTTAGCGCTTGCTGTACTGCGGAGCCTTGCGGGCCTTCTTCAGACCGGCCTTCTTGCGCTCGACCGCACGGTCGTCGCGCTTGAGGAAGCCGGCCTTCTTCAGCGGGCCGCGGTTGTTGTCGACGTCCGCCTCGTTCAGCGCACGGGCGACACCGAGACGGAGCGCACCGGCCTGGCCGGAGACACCGCCACCGGCGATGCGGGCGACGACGTCGTAACGGCCCTCGAGCTCGAGAACCTTGAACGGCTCGTTGACTTCCTGCTGGTGCACCTTGTTCGGGAAGTAGTCCTCGAGGGTGCGACCGTTGATCTTCCACTTGCCGGTGCCCGGGACGATCCGGACGCGGGCGATGGCGTTCTTGCGACGGCCCAGGCCGGCGGCCGGCTGGGGCTCGCCGAAGCGGGACGCCATGGACTCCGAGGTGTACTCACCCTCGACGGGGACCTCGGACTCGGTGGTGTAGCTGTCGATGTCGATCTCTTCGAGCGGCTGCTCGGCAGTGGTCTCGGCCACGATGCTCCTCAGATTCTCTTCAGTCTTAGGGGGTGGCCGGACTTACTGCGCGACCTGGGTGATCTCGAACGGCTGCGGCTGCTGCGCGCCGTGCGGGTGCTGGTCACCCTTGTAGACCTTCAGCTTCGAGAGCATCTGACGGCCCAGCGTGTTCTTGGGGAGCATGCCCTTGACGGCCTTCTCGATGGCCTTCTCGGGGTTCTTGTCGAGCAGCTCGTCGTAACGGACGGAGCGCAGACCACCCGGGTAGCCGGAGTGGCGGTACGCCATCTTCTGGGTCCGCTTGTTGCCGGACAGGTGCACCTTGTCGGCGTTGATGATGATGACGAAGTCACCAGCGTCGACGTGGGGCGCGTAGATCGGCTTGTGCTTGCCCCGGAGGAGCGTCGCGGCAGTGGTGGCGAGACGACCCAGGACAACGTCCTGAGCGTCGATGACGTGCCACTGGCGCGTCACATCGCCGGGCTTGGGGCTGTACGTACGCACGGTTCGTAGCCTTCGCTTCGAGTGAATGGTCCATAACTGGTCACCGAAACGATCACGACAGCCTGGACCGCACTGCGGCGACGCATACCGCGTACGTGGGGTCGCTGGTCATCGGCCCGGTGGACCGGTGTAAGGGCCCGTCCCGTGAGAATGAGCAAGCCAATACACAACGAACAAGCAGAATACCGGGGCGCAGCACAAGGGTCAAAACGCGGTATCACCGCAGCCGCTCGGTCACCGAGACGCACAGGGCGGCACAGAGGGTGACGACCCTGCGCAGCGTCCGCCGCCGCGGCGGCCTCACATACGGAAACACCGACGAGACCAGCACGTCCACCGCCACCGCGGCACACCATCGCAGCACGGACCGGCCACCGCGCGGGCGGCGGACCGCCCCCAGCGCCCCCACCACGACCGACGGCCACACCCCGGCCGCCAGGACCGGCCAGGACAGCAGACACCCCAGCAGCACCAGGGTCGGCAGCAGTCGCCCCAACCACCCGCAGATGTCGCCTTTGCCCGTGCGCATGGGAGGAACGCTAGGGGCTCGGGGGCCCAACCGGGCGGACCAGCACGCCCCTTGTCCCGTCTAAGATGCGCCCCATGAGCTATGGGCAGGGGGGACCTCAGTCCCAGTGGGATCCCTGGAAACCGCAGTCGCAGCAGCCCTGGAACAGCGGCGGGGGCGGCCAGTCTCCGGACTGGGCTGCGCTCGCTGAGGCCTCCGAGGCCCGCAACAAGCGACGACGGGTCCTGCTGATCGGCGGCGGCGCGTTCGCCACGGCCGCGATCGGCACCGCCGTCGCGGTGGCCGTCGTCTCGGCGGGCGGCGACAACAAGGGAAACCCGACCTCGCTGCCTTCGTCCGACATCCCGAGCCAGTCCGCCTCGGCCCCGTCCTTCGCCCCGACCAGCGCCCCGCCGCCGCTGGACCCGAAGGATTTCATCGCCAGCGCGAAGAAGGACAAGGCCCCGCTCAGCCCGGACACGCTCTTCCCCGGCACCCAGCTCACCGTGGGCGAGACCGTCTACAAGAAGGGCCCCACGGCGGACACGAGGGACTGCGCCTCGGCGGCCGGCGGTACCCTCCCCAAGATCCTCACCGGGAACGACTGCACCCGTCTGATACGGGTGACCTACGTCAAGGACGGCATCGCGGTGACGGTCGGCGTGGCCGTCTTCGACACCGAGGCCCAGGCCGCCAAGGCAAGGGGCCAGAGCACCAAGAAGAGCTACATCAAGTCGCTCTCCGGCGGCGGTGTGAAGGCCTTCTGCGAGTCCGGTTTCTGCCGCACCACCAGCAACTCCTACGGCCGCTACGCCTACTTCAGCAACGCCGGCTTCACCAGCGGCAAGAACGTGACGCCCAAGGACACCGCGGTCTACAGGACCGGGGACGACCTGGCCCAGTTCACGTTCAACCAGATCCGCCGCCGCGGCGAGGCCCAGGCCTCGGCCGCGGCGAACGAGTGACCGGACCTCAGCAGCAGCCGGCCGACGGCAGCGACCGCTTGTTGCGCGCCTCCCTGCTGCGCGCGGCGAGCAGTTCGTCGGCCGGGTAGCCGACCTCCTCCAGCGTCAGCCCGTGCGGCCGTACGACGTGCACGGCCGAGTCCCGCACCCCGGCCGCCAGCACCTTGCCCGGCCAGTCGGCCGGCCGGTGCCCGTCCCCGACGAACAGCAGCGCCCCGATGAGCGAGCGCACCATGTTGTGGCAGAAGGCGTCGGCCCGCACGGTGGCGGTGATGATCCCGTCGTCACCGCGCACCAGGCTCAGCTCCTGCAGCGTACGGATGGTGGTCGCCCCCTCCCGTTTCTTGCAGTAGGCCGCGAAGTCGTGCTCGCCCAGCAGCCCCCGGGCGGCCTCGTTCATGGCCTCGACGTCGAGGGGCCAGTCGTGCCACAGCACATGGCCGCGCAGCAGTGGGTCGACGCCGCCGGGGTTGTCGGTGACCCGGTAGGCGTACCGCCTCCAGACCGCCGAGAAACGGGCGTTGAAGCCGCTGGGCGCCTCCCGGAGGGCCCAGACCCGTACGTCCCGGGGCAGCCGGCCGGCCAGTCGCTTCAGCAGCTTCTGGTGGTGCTCGGCCCACACCTCACGCGGCAGATCGACGTGCGCGACCTGCCCCCGAGCGTGCACACCGGCATCGGTACGCCCCGCGACGGTCAGCTCGTACGTCTCCCCCGACCGCGTCACCGTCCGCAGGGCGTCCTCGATCTCCCCCTGCACGGTGCGCCGCCCCCCGGCCTGCTTGGCCCACCCGGAGAACTCACTCCCGTCGTACGACAGATCCAGCCGGACCCGGACGTGCCCGGCCTCTACTTCGTCACTCACCCCAGGATCCTCTCAGCAACACAAAGGCGGGCCCGCCCCCTGCAAAGGGAACGGACCCGCCAACAACGCCCTCAGGGGCGCGGGGAACTGCGCGAACAGCCACGTCGAACCGCAAGCCGCCTGCGGACAGCCCCCGGCAGACGCTTACGCGTCCTTGGACTCCTCGGCGTCCTTGGACTCCTCGGCCTTGGTCGTGTCGACCTGAGCCTCGGCAGCCTCGGCGTCCTTCGCGGCGCGCTTGGTCGCGGCCTCGGCCTCGCCCGTCGCCTCCTGCGCCACCGTCAGCGCCTCGACCAGCTCGATGACGGCCATGGGCGCGTTGTCGCCACGGCGGTTACCGATCTTGGTGATGCGGGTGTAGCCACCCGGACGGTTCTCGTAGCGCGGGCCGATCTCGGTGAAGAGCGTGTGCACGATGCTCTTGTCCGTGATGACCTGGAGCACCTGACGGCGGTTGTGAAGGTCGCCCTTCTTCGCCTTGGTGACCAGACGCTCGGCGTACGGACGCAGCTTGCGCGCCTTCGCCTCGGTGGTGGTGATGCGGCCGTGCTCGAACAGCGCCTTCGCGAGGTTCGCGAGGAGGAGCTTCTCGTGCGCGGCGCTGCCGCCCATACGGGCACCCTTGGTGGGCTTCGGCATGGTGTTTCTCCTAGGTGTCTGCCCCGGCCGTATCAGGTACCGGGGTCAGTATCTGAGCAGACGGTTGCCTGTCAGAGATCCGGGAGCCGCCCCGCAGGGGCGCTCCCGGAAGGGGCGCGGGGAACTGCGCGACAAGCCACAGCGCACCCGCGCCCGAGAACGGACCGGACGGCCCGAGCTCTTAGTACTGCTCGGTCTCCACGAAGCCCGCGTCCGCGTCGTCGTCCGCGCCGAACGCGTCCGCCGCAGCGGTCGGGTCGAACCCGGGAGGCGAGTCCTTGAGCGCCAGGCCCATACCCGCCAGCTTCGCCTTGACCTCGTCGATCGACTTCGCACCGAAGTTGCGGATGTCGAGCAGGTCGGCCTCGGAACGCGCCACGAGCTCACCCACGGAGTGGATGCCCTCGCGCTTGAGGCAGTTGTACGACCGAACGGTGAGCTCCAGCTCCTCGATCGGCAGCGCCAGGTCGGCGGCCAGGGCGGCGTCCGTGGGGGACGGGCCCATGTCGATGCCCTCGGCGTCGATGTTGAGCTCGCGGGCCAGACCGAACAGCTCGACCAGGGTCTTGCCGGCCGACGCCATGGCGTCACGCGGACGCATGGCCTGCTTGGTCTCGACGTCGACGATCAGCTTGTCGAAGTCGGTCCGCTGCTCGACACGCGTGGCCTCGACCTTGTACGTGACCTTGAGGACCGGCGAGTAGATGGAGTCGACCGGGATCCGGCCGATCTCCTGGCCGACCTGCTTGTTCTGCACGGCGGAGACGTAACCGCGGCCGCGCTCGACCGTCAGCTCCATCTCCAGCTTGCCCTTGCCGTTGAGCGTGGCGAGGACCAGGTCGGGGTTGTGCACCTCGACACCGGCCGGGGGCGCGATGTCGGCGGCGGTGACCAGACCCGGGCCCTGCTTGCGCAGGTACATCACGACCGGCTCGTCGTGCTCCGAGGAGACGACCAGCTGCTTGATGTTGAGGATCAGGTCGGTGACGTCCTCCTTGACGCCCGGCACGGTGGTGAACTCGTGCAGGACGCCGTCGATGCGGATGCTGGTGACAGCGGCACCGGGGATCGACGACAGGAGGGTGCGGCGCAGGGAGTTGCCGAGGGTGTAACCGAAGCCCGGCTCCAGCGGCTCGATCACGAACCGGGAGCGGAACTCGTCGACGACCTCTTCGGTCAACGAGGGACGCTGAGCGATCAGCATGTGTGGATCAGATCCTTCTTTCGTGGGCGCCCGCTATTTGACGCCCGACGGAAACCGCACCGGGAAAGTGCGGGTACTGCAAGGGTACGGGCGATACGGCCCTTTTACGGAGCCGTACCGCCCGGAACCACGGTCTGCGCGAAGCAGCCTCGCGTCAGACGCGGCGGCGCTTCGGCGGACGGCAGCCGTTGTGCGGGGTCGGGGTGACGTCCTGGATGGAGCCGACCTCGAGGCCCGTGGCCTGCAGGGAGCGGATCGCGGTCTCACGACCGGAACCCGGGCCCTTCACGAACACGTCGACCTTGCGCATGCCGTGCTCCTGGGCGCGGCGGGCAGCCGACTCGGCGGCCATCTGCGCGGCGAACGGCGTGGACTTCCGGGAGCCCTTGAAGCCGACGTGGCCGGCGGAGGCCCAGGAGATCACGTTGCCGGACGGGTCCGTGATCGAGACGATCGTGTTGTTGAACGTGCTCTTGATGTGCGCGTGGCCGTGAGCGACGTTCTTCTTTTCCTTGCGGCGCACCTTCTTGGCAGCGCCCTGACGACCCTTGGGGGGCATCTATAACTCCTACGGGAGGTGGTCGGTCCTACAGCGAAGACCGTGGACAGGCGTCCGCTGTGGACTACTTCTTGCCCGGCTTCTTCTTGCCGGCGATGGCGCGACGCGGACCCTTGCGGGTACGAGCGTTGGTGCTGGTGCGCTGACCGCGGACGGGCAGACCACGACGGTGACGGAGACCCTGGTAGGTACCGATCTCGACCTTGCGGCGGATGTCGGCCTGGATCTCGCGACGGAGGTCACCCTCGGTCTTGATGTTGTTGTCGACGTACTCGCGGATCGCGACCAGCTGCTCCTCGGAGAGGTCCCGAACACGGGTGTTCGGGTCCACGCCGGTGGCGGCCAGCGTCTGCTGGGAGAGGGTCCGGCCGATGCCGAACACGTAGGTGAGGGCGATCTCCACGCGCTTTTCGCGCGGGATGTCAACACCGGAAACGCGTGCCATTCAATGGCTCCAGTTACTTGTCGGAGGTCTTCCACAGAACCGACGCCCAGCCGCCGTACCAGGTACGAACTGGGTCCCCAGCCTCCGAACCGGGGGTGTCAGGCGGACGCTCGTTCGCCTGGGTCCTGCGTATGAACATATTCAGCTCGCGTCGCGCGAATCTCTGCGAAGGGTGCAGAGGGATCGGTCGTGCGTCAGCCCTGGCGCTGCTTGTGGCGCGGGTTGTCGCAGATGACCATGACCCGGCCGTGACGGCGGATCACCCTGCACTTGTCGCAGATCTTCTTGACGCTCGGCTTGACCTTCATTAGGTGAGGTTCTCCGGGTCAGTGCCACCACCCCGCCCGGAAGCGGGATGCGGGCAAGATCTACTTGTAGCGGTAGACGATCCGGCCACGGGTCAGGTCGTACGGAGACAGCTCCACCACGACCCGGTCGTCAGGGAGGATGCGGATGTAGTGCATGCGCATCTTGCCGCTGATGTGTGCCAGGACCTGGTGGCCGTTCTGGAGCTCGACCTTGAACATGGCGTTCGGCAGAGACTCGACGACAGTGCCCTCGATCTCGATGGCACCTTGCTTCTTGGCCACGCTTCGCCCTTCGAATCGACTACCTTGATCGACTCTGCGCGGGCCGCATGCAGGCATGCGGGTACACAAGAGCCGACGAGTCAGTCTACGACAGGGCCCTCAGAAACACGAATCGAGAGAGTCTGCCCCGGCACGCAGGGCTTTAAGCGCGCGCCCAAGGGGCGCGGGGAACTGCGCGACCAGGCCCCACGCACCCGCAGCCGCCGTCGGGCAGGCCCACCCGCCCCGGAAGGCGATCAGGCCAGCGGATCCGGCGCAGCAACGACGCCCAGCTCGGCGAGCTTCGCCTTCCCCCCGTCGGGAGACGTCAGCACGAGCGGCCCCTCCTCCGTCAGAGCGACCGAGTGCTCCCAGTGCGAGGACCACGTACCGTCCGTCGTGATGACGGTCCAGTCGTCCTCGAGGACCTCCGTCTTCGCCGTCCCCAGGGACACCATCGGCTCGATGGCCAGGCAGAAGCCGGGCACCAGCTTCGGGCCCTTGCCGCGCCGCCGGTCGACGTAGTTCAGCAGGTGCGGGTCCATGTGCATCTCGGTGCCGATGCCGTGGCCGCCGTAGTCCTCGATGATCCCGTACTTGCCGCCGCCGGGCTTGGGCTGGCGGCGGATGTACGTCTCGATGGCCCGGGACACGTCGACCAGGCGGTTGCCCTGCTTCATGGCGGCGATGCCGGCCCACATCGACTCCTCGGTCACCCGGGAGAGCTCGACGAGCTCCGGAGCGTGACCGGAGCCCACGAAGGCCGTGAAGGCCGCGTCGCCGTGCCAGCCGTCGATGATCGCGCCGCAGTCGATGGAGATGACGTCCCCGTCCTTGAGGACGACGTCGTCGGACGGGATGCCGTGGACGACGACCTCGTTCACCGAGGTGCAGATCGTCGCGGGGAAGCCGCCGTAGCCCAGGAAGTTCGGCTTGGCGTTGTGCTCGGCGAGCACCTTGCGCGCGACCTGGTCCAGATCCTTCGTCGTGGCCCCGGGGACGGCGGCCTCACGGGTCGCCGCGTGGATGGCGGCGACGACCAGCCCCGCCTCACGCATCTTGGCGATCTGCTCGGGGCTCTTGATCTGCACCATGGGAGCTACGGCCTTTCTGGACCTTCGGCGACGACGAACGCCTTCAACGATACGGGGCCGCGAGAGAGGCCCCCTCCACACAGCAGCCGCGGTACCCCGAGGGGAACCGCGGCCGTAGCTGCGTACGGACGGCTACCGGCCGTCCTCGCCACGCTTCAGCGCCTCCATGGCGCGGGTCGTGACGTCCTCCACCTTGCCGAGCGCGGAGATCGTGACCACCAGGCCCTGGGCCTTGTAGTAGTCGATGATCGGCTCGGTCTGGGTGTGGTAGACCTCCAGGCGCGTGCGCACCGTCTCCTCGGAGTCGTCGTCGCGCTGGTACAGCTCGCCGCCGCAGACGTCGCAGACGCCGTCCTTGGCCGGCTGCTTGTACGTCACGTGGAAGACGTGCGAGGAGTCGTTGCGGCAGATGCGCCGGCCGGCGATCCGCTTGACGACCTCGTCCTCGGGGACCTCCAGGTCCAGCACCGCGTCGAGCTGCATGTTCTCGGTCTCGAGCAGCTCGTCGAGCGCCTCGGCCTGCGAGACGTTGCGCGGGAAGCCGTCCAGCAGGAAGCCGTTCTCGGCGTCCGGCTGCTCCATGCGGTCCTTCGCCATCGCGATGGTGACCTCGTCGGGGACGAGATTGCCCGCGTCCATGTAGGACTTCGCCAGCTTGCCGAGCTCCGTCTGCCGGCTGATGTTGGCGCGGAACAGGTCGCCCGTGGAGATGTGCGGGATCGACAGGTTCTTGGCCAGGAACGCGGCCTGCGTTCCCTTGCCGGCACCCGGCGGCCCGACGAGGACGATTCGCATCAGCGGAGGAACCCTTCGTAATTGCGCTGCTGGAGCTGGCTCTCGATCTGCTTCACGGTCTCGAGACCGACACCCACGATGATCAGGATGCTGGTCCCGCCGAACGGGAAGTTCTGGTTTGCCCCGAAACCAGCCAACGCCATCGTCGGCACGAGAGCGATCAGTCCCAAGTACAGCGAACCCGGCCAGGTGATCCGGTTGAGTACGTAGCTCAGGTACTCAGCGGTCGGTCGGCCAGCCCGGATGCCCGGGATGAAGCCACCATACTTCTTCATGTTGTCGGCGACTTCCTCGGGGTTGAACGAGATCGCGACGTAGAAGAAGGCGAAGAAGACGATCAGCAGGAAGTACGTAGCGATGTAGTACGGGTGATCGCCCTTGACGAAGTGTTGCTCGATCCAGGTCTTCCAGCCCGAAGTACCTCCCGCGAACTGAGCGATCAGCGCCGGGATGTAGAGCAGCGACGAGGCGAAGATGACGGGGATCACACCCGCCTGGTTCACCTTGAGAGGGATGTAGGTGGACGTACCGCCGTAGGAACGACGGCCGATCATCCGCTTGGCGTACTGGACCGGGATGCGGCGCTGGGCCTGCTCGACGAAGACAACCAGGCCGACCATGGCGAAGCCGACCAGGATGACCGTGCCGAACTCGATCCAGCCGCCGGCCAGGGAGCCCTCCTGCTTGATGGCCCACAGGGCGGACGGGAAGGTGGCGGCGATCGAGATGAACATCAGGATCGACATGCCGTTGCCGATGCCGCGGTCGGTGATGAGCTCACCGAGCCACATCACGGCGGCCGTACCGGCGGTCATCGTGATGACCATGGTGATGGTGACGAAGATCGACTGGTCGGGGACGATCTGGCTGGCCACCGGGCAGCCCGAGAAGAGAGCGCCGCTGCGGGCGGTGGCGACGAGGCCGGTGCCCTGGAGGATGGCGAGGGCGATCGTCAGGTAGCGGGTGTACTGCGTGATCTTCGCCGTGCCGGCCTGGCCCTCCTTCTTCAGGGCTTCCAGGCGCGGGATCACCACGGTCAGCAGCTGCAGAATGATGCTCGCCGTGATGTACGGCATGATGCCCAGCGCGAAGATCGTGATCTGCAGCAGCGCGCCGCCGCTGAACATGTTGACCAGGCCGAAGATGCCCTGGTTGGCCTGGGCGTTGTCGATACAGGTCTGGACGTTCCGGTAGTCGACGCCGGGGATCGGGATGTGCGTACCGACCCGGTAGACCACGATGATGCCGAGCGTGAAGAGCAGCTTCTTGCGCAGGTCGGGCGTCCTGAACGCCCGGGCGAACGCGGTGAGCACGGTGCCTCCTGCGACCCCCGCGCAACTGCGTCAAGGGTGACGTCTTGAGAGTCCAATAGAACAACGACATGGGTAACGGTCAACTGCCGCTCAGAGTGCCCGAAGTGAAGCACCCTGTGAAAAGAGGGCAGTGCAGGCCACCTTACCGGCGAGACTGCCGCCCTAGGAACGACCGACCGGGGATACCCCTTATGTGGAGTATCCCCGGTCGGGATCGTTCAGGTCATCGAGACGCCTGTGGTGTTCAGACGAGCTCGGTGACGGAACCGCCGGCGGCGGTGATCTTCTCCTTGGCAGAGCCGGAGACGGCGTCGACCGTCACCTGCAGCGCCACGGAGATCTCGCCCTGGCCGAGGACCTTGACGAGGCTGTTCTTGCGAACGGCCCCCTTGGCCACCAGACCCTCGACGGTGACCTCGCCACCCTCGGGGTAGAGCGCGGCCAGCTTGTCGAGGTTCACGACCTGGAACTCGGTCTTGAACGGGTTCTTGAAGCCCTTCAGCTTCGGGAGACGCATGTGGAGGGGCATCTGGCCACCCTCGAAGCGCTCCGGAACCTGGTAACGGGCCTTCGTGCCCTTGGTACCACGACCGGCCGTCTTACCCTTCGACGCCTCACCACGACCGACACGGGTCTTGGCGGTCTTGGCGCCCGGGGCAGGACGGAGGTTGTGGATCTTGAGCGGGTTCTGCTCCGCCATGATCAGTCGACCTCCTCGACCGTCACGAGGTGGCGGACGGTGTGCACCATGCCGCGGAACTCGGGGCGGTCCTCCTTGACGACCTGCGTGTTGATGCCCTTGAGACCAAGGGAACGCAGGGTGTCACGGTGGTTCTGCTTGCTGCCGATGTAGGACTTGACCTGCGTAATCTTGAGCTGCGCCATGATTACGCACCCGCCCCGGCACGCGCACGGAGAAGAGCCGCGGGGGCGACGTCCTCGAGGGGCAGACCACGGCGGGCCGCGATCTCCTCGGGACGCTGCAGACCCTTCAGGGCCTCCACGGTCGCGTGCACGATGTTGATCGCGTTGTCGGAGCCGAGCGACTTCGACAGCACGTCGTGGATACCGGCGCACTCGAGCACGGCACGCACCGGACCACCGGCGATAACACCGGTACCGGGCGACGCGGGCTTCAGGAGCACGACGCCGGCAGCCTTCTCACCCTGGATCGGGTGCGGGATGGTGCCCTGGATACGGGGGACCTTGAAGAAGTGCTTCTTGGCCTCCTCAACACCCTTGGCGATGGCGGCCGGCACCTCCTTGGCCTTGCCGTAACCGACACCCACGGTGCCGTCACCGTCGCCCACCACGACCAGCGCGGTGAAGCTGAAGCGACGACCACCCTTCACAACCTTGGCGACGCGGTTGATCGCGACGACGCGCTCAACGTACGCGGTCTTCTCGGCGGCAGCAGCGCCGCCGTCACGGCCCTTCCGGTCCCGCCGCTCGCCGCCACCGGCACCGCCACCGCGGCGCTGGGGTCCAGCCATTGGAATTACCTCTCTCTGTTTCCGCTAGCTACGGAACCGACTCAGAACTTGAGTCCGGCCTCGCGGGCGGCGTCCGCCAGGGCGGCGATGCGCCCCGCGTACTGGTTACCACCACGGTCGAACACGACGGCCTCGACACCGGCGGCCTTGGCGCGCTCGGCGACCAGGGCGCCGACCTGCTTGGCCTGCGCGGACTTGTCGCCCTCGCCACCGCGGATCGAGGTGTCCAGGGTGGACGCCGACGCCAGGGTGTGCCCCTTGATGTCGTCGATCACCTGGGCCACGATGTGGCGGTTCGAGCGGGTGACGACCAGGCGCGGACGCTCCGCCGTACCGTTGATGTGCTTACGGATACGGATGTGGCGGCGCTTGATCGCGGCGCGCTTGTAGGCGTCGCCCTTAAGGATCTTCTGCCCGTATGCCATGGCTTACTTACCCGCCTTTCCGACCTTGCGGCGGATGACTTCGCCCTCGTACTTGACGCCCTTGGCCTTGTACGGGTCGGGCTTGCGCAGCTTGCGGATGTTGGCCGCAACCTCGCCGACCTTCTGCTTGTCGATGCCCTCGACCGAGAAGCGGGTCGGGGACTCCACCTTGAAGGTGATGCCCTCGGGGGCCTCGACCAGGATCGGGTGGCTGTAGCCCAGGGAGAACTCCAGGTTGGAGCCCTTGGCCAGGACACGGTAGCCGACACCGCTGATTTCGAGCTTCTTGACGTATCCCGTGGTCACACCGGTGATCATGTTCGCCACCAGCGTGCGGGACAGGCCGTGCAGGGCCTTGCTCTGCCGCTCGTCGTTCGGCCGCAGCACCTGAAGGGTGCCGTCCTCGGCCTTCGCGATGTCGATCGGCGCGATGACGGTGTGGGTCAGTTCGCCCTTGGGGCCCTTGACCGAGACCGTACGGCCGTCGATGGTGACGTCCACGCCGGCGGGAACCGGGATGGGGAGCTTGCCGATACGCGACATTGCTGTCTCTCCTCCGTTCCCGAATTACCAGACGTAGGCGAGGACTTCCCCACCCACGCCCTTCTTCTGCGCCTGCTTGTCGGTCAGGAGACCGTGGGACGTGGAGATGATGGCCACGCCCAGGCCGCCGAGAACCTTCGGCAGGTTGGTGGACTTCGCGTACACCCGGAGACCGGGCTTGGAGATCCGCTTGATGCCCGCGATGGAGCGCTCACGGTTGGGGCCGAACTTCAGCTCCAGGACGAGGTTCTTGCCGACCTCGGCGTCCTCGACCTTCCAGCCCGTGATGAAGCCCTCCTGCTGGAGGATCTCCGCGATGTGCGACTTGATCTTGGACGCCGGCATCGTCACAGAGTCGTGGTATGCCGAGTTCGCGTTCCGCAGACGCGTCAGCATGTCTGCGATCGGATCAGTCATGGTCATGAATTGGCCTTCGGCCTCTCTCGCCGGGGTTTCCTGGTGCGCCATCCCTCTCCCCGATCCGAGACGGGACGGGTGCGGCGCGGTGGACCTACGGCGTAGTAAGCATTCAATGAGCGGACAGGTGTCCGCGGTACGGGCGGCGGCAGACGCCCAACCCCACAAGCCTAAGCCATGCGGGCCGGGCGTCCTGCCACCCCTACGTGCTTACCGAGAGCCCTGCGAATCCCTTATAAGGGGGATTACCAGGAGCTCTTGGTCACGCCCGGCAGCTCGCCACGGTGAGCCATCTCACGAAGGCACACGCGGCAGAGGCCGAACTTGCGGTACACGGAGTGCGGGCGGCCGCAGCGCTGGCAACGGGTGTAGCCACGCACACCGAACTTGGGCTTGCGAGCAGCCTTAGCGATCAGAGCCTTCTTCGCCATCTCGCTCACGCCTCCTTGAAGGGGAAGCCGAGGTGACGAAGGAGCGCGCGGCCCTCAGCGTCGTTGGTCGCCGTGGTCACCACGGTGATGTCCATACCCCGGGTGCGGTCGATCTTGTCCTGGTCGATCTCGTGGAACATGACCTGCTCCGTGAGACCGAAGGTGTAGTTGCCACGGCCGTCGAACTGCTTGGGGGACAGGCCGCGGAAGTCGCGGATGCGCGGCAGCGCGAGCGACAGGGTGCGGTCCAGGAACTCCCACATGCGGTCGCCACGAAGCGTGACGTGGGCACCGATCGGCTGGCCCTCACGCAGCTTGAACTGCGCGATGGACTTGCGGGCCTTGGTGACGGCCGGCTTCTGACCGGTGATCGTGGTGAGGTCCTTGATGGCACCCTCGATCAGCTTGGAGTCGCGGGCGGCGTCGCCCACACCCATGTTGACCACGATCTTGACGAGACCGGGGATCTGCATGACGTTCTCGTACTTGAACTCGTCACGCAGCTTGCCCGTGATCTCCTCACGGTACTTCTGCTTCAGACGCGGGCTGGTGGTGGTCGTCATCAGATGTCCTCACCCGTCCGCTTGGCAACGCGGATCTTGTTGCCTTCGTCGTCGAAGCGGTAACCGACGCGGGTCACGACCTTGTTGCCGTCCTTCTCCACGACCAGCTGGACGTTGGAGACGTGGATCGGCGCCTCGGTGGTGACGATGCCGCCGGCCTGCGAACCGCGAGCCGTCGGACCGGCCTTGGTGTGCTTCTTGACCCGGTTGACACCCTCGACCAGGACGCGCTCGTCGCGCGGGTAAGCGGCAATGACCTTGCCCTGCTTGCCCTTGTCCTTACCGGTGATGACCTGGACCAGGTCGCCCTTCTTGATCTTCATGCTTACAGCACCTCCGGCGCGAGCGAGATGATCTTCATGAACTTCTTCTCGCGCAGCTCACGGCCGACCGGGCCGAAGATACGGGTGCCGCGAGGGTCGCCGTCGTTCTTCAGAATGACGGCGGCGTTCTCGTCGAAGCGGATGTACGAGCCGTCCGGACGGCGGCGCTCCTTGACGGTGCGAACGATGACCGCCTTGACGACGTCACCCTTCTTCACGTTGCCACCGGGGATCGCGTCCTTGACGGTGGCGACGATGACGTCACCGATACCCGCGTAGCGGCGACCGGAGCCACCGAGCACACGGATGCAAAGGATCTCCTTCGCACCAGTGTTGTCGGCGACACGCAGTCGCGACTCCTGCTGGATCACGTCTATCTCCTGATTGTCTGCCGGTTCCCGGGGCGGAGCGCATGACGCTCCCCGCCCCGAGCCTGGCGGAACGATTCCTAGGGAGTCCCCCTAGGAGGGATGTGCTTGCCTTCGGAATTCCCTCGCGGGAATTACTTGGCCTTCTCGAGGATCTCGACGACGCGCCAGCGCTTCGTCGCGGACAGCGGCCGGGTCTCCATGAGGAGGACGCGGTCGCCGACACCCGCGGCGTTCTGCTCGTCGTGGGCCTTGAGCTTGCTCGTACGGCGGATGACCTTGCCGTACAGCGCGTGCTTGACGCGGTCCTCGACGGCGACGACGACGGTCTTGTCCATCTTGTCGCTGACGACCAGACCCTCACGGGTCTTGCGGAAACCGCGGTCCGTCTTGGTCTCTTCAGTCACGTTGCTCTCGCTCATCAGGCGCTCTCCACCGTCTCGATGCCCAGCTCGCGCTCACGCATCAGGGTGTAGATCCGCGCGATGTCCTTACGGACGGCCTTGAGCCGGCCGTGGTTCTCGAGCTGACCAGTCGCCGCCTGGAAGCGGAGGTTGAACAGCTCTTCCTTGGCCTCGCGAAGCTTCGCGAGAAGCTCCTCGTTGCCCAGCTCGCGCAGCTCAGACGCCTTGGTACCGGCCGACATCACGCTTCACCTGCCTCGCGCTTAACGATCTTGCACTTCATCGGCAGCTTGTGAGCCGCACGGGTCAGAGCCTCGCGCGCGATCTTCTCGTTGGGGTACGACAGCTCGAACATCACACGTCCGGGCTTGACGTTGGCGATCCACCACTCAGGAGAACCCTTACCGGAACCCATGCGGGTCTCGGCGGGCTTCTTGGTGAGGGGGCGGTCCGGGTAGATGTTGATCCAGACCTTGCCGCCACGCTTGATGTGGCGGGTCATCGCGATACGAGCCGCCTCGATCTGGCGGTTCGTCACGTAGGCCGGGGTCAGCGCCTGGATGCCGTACTCGCCGAACGCAACCTGCGTGCCACCCTTGGACATGCCGTTGCGCTTGGGGTGGTGCTGCTTGCGGTGCTTGACCCTACGGGGGATCAGCATGACGGTCAGGCCTCCGTTCCGGTGCTCTCAGCCGGAGCGGCGGCGGGAGCCTCAGCCTTGGGGGCCTCGGTGCCTGCAGCCTGCTGCGGCTTACGACCGCGCCCGCCACGCTCGCCACCGCGGCCACCACGGGCCGGGCGGTCGGCGCCACCGCGGGCCGGGCGGTTACCCGCACGGGCAGCGGCGTTCTCGGCGCGGACCTCGGCGATGTTCTTGACGTCGCCCTTGTAGATCCAGACCTTCACGCCGATGCGGCCGAAGGTCGTCTTGGCCTCGAAGAAGCCGTAGTCCACGTTCGCGCGGAGCGTGTGCAGGGGCACACGGCCCTCGCGGTAGAACTCCGAGCGGGACATCTCGGCGCCACCGAGGCGGCCACCGCACTGGATCTTGATGCCCTTGGCGCCGGCCTTCATCGCCGACTGCATGCTCTTACGCATGGCGCGGCGGAAGGAGACGCGGGAGGAGAGCTGCTCGGCGACGGCCTGGGCAACCAGCTGAGCGTCGGTCTCGGGGTTCTTGACCTCGAGGATGTTCAGCTGGACCTGCTTGCCCGTGAGCTTCTCGAGGTCACCGCGGATGCGGTCGGCCTCGGCGCCACGGCGGCCGATGACGATGCCCGGACGAGCGGTGTGGATGTCCACACGCACGCGGTCACGGGTGCGCTCGATCTCGACCTTGGAGATGCCGGCGCGCTCCATGCCGGACGTCATCATCCGACGGATGGCGACGTCTTCCTTGACGTAGTCCTTGTACAGCTTGTCGGCGTACCAACGCGACTTGAAGTCGGTCGTGACACCGAGCCGGAACCCGTGCGGGTTTACCTTCTGGCCCATTACCGGGTTCCTTCCTTGCTGCTGACGACCACGGTGATGTGGCTGGTCCGCTTGCGGATCCGGTAGGCACGGCCCTGGGCGCGCGGCCGGAACCGCTTCAGGGTCGGGCCCTCGTCGACGTAGGCCTCGGAGACGAAGAGGCTGTCGACATCGGTGTGGTCGTAGTTGTGCGCGGCGTTGGCGATGGCGCTGTCCAGCACCTTGCCGACCGGCTGGCTCGCGGCCTGCGGGGCGAAACGCAGGACCGCCTGAGCCTCCGTGGCGTCGAGGCCACGGATGAGGTCCACCACGCGGCGGGCCTTCATGGGCGTGACGCGGATGTACCGCGCCTGGGCCCTGGCTTCCATGGTTGTCCTTCCAGTGTCTGTCATGGTCATTCCACCCCGCGCTTAGCGGCGCTTCGACTTCCGGTCGTCCTTGACGTGACCCCGGAAGGTGCGCGTCGGCGAGAACTCGCCGAGCTTGTGGCCGACCATCGACTCGGTGACGAACACCGGAATGTGGGTCTTGCCGTTGTGCACCGCGAGCGTGTGGCCGAGCATGGCCGGCACGATCATGGAGCGACGGGACCAGGTCTTGATGACGTTCTTGGTGCCGGCTTCGTTCTGGGCGTCCACCTTCTTGATCAGGTGGTCGTCGACGAAGGGCCCCTTCTTCAAGCTACGAGGCATCTCAACCCGTCCTTAGCGCTTCTTGTTCGTCTTGCGGCGGCGGACGATGTACTTGTTCGACGCCTTCTTGGGCGAACGAGTACGGCCTTCCTTCTTGCCCCAGGGGGACACCGGGTGGCGACCACCCGAGGTACGGCCTTCGCCACCACCGTGCGGGTGGTCCACGGGGTTCATGACCACACCACGCACGGTCGGGCGAACGCCCAGCCAGCGCTTACGGCCCGCCTTACCCCAGTTGATGTTGCTCTGCTCGGCGTTGCCGACCTCGCCGACCGTGGCGCGGCAGCGCTGGTCGACCAGGCGGATCTCACCGGACGGCATGCGGAGGTGGGCCATCGAGCCCTCCTTCGCGAGCAGCTGCACCGAGGCGCCGGCGGAGCGGGCGAACTTCGCGCCGCCGCCCGGACGCAGCTCGATGGCGTGCAGCGTGGTACCGACCGGGATGTTACGCAGGGCAAGGTTGTTGCCCGGCTTGATGTCGGCCCCGGGACCGTTCTCGACGCGGTCGCCCTGGTTCAGGCCACGCGGCGCGAGGATGTAGCGCTTCTCGCCGTCCGCGTAGTGCAGGAGCGCGATGCGCGCGGTGCGGTTGGGGTCGTACTCGATGTGCGCGACCTTCGCCGGCACGCCGTCCTTGTCGTGACGACGGAAGTCGATCACGCGGTAGGCGCGCTTGTGGCCACCGCCCTGGTGGCGGACGGTCACACGACCGGAGTTGTTACGGCCACCCTTGCTGTGCAGGGGGCGGACCAACGACTTCTCCGGCGTGGACCGCGTGACCTCGACGAAGTCGGCGACGCTGGAGCCACGACGGCCCGGCGTAGTCGGCTTGTACTTGCGGATTCCCATTTCTCAGTCCTCGTCCGATATCGGACGATCCGGACCGCCCTTAGGCGGTCGGACCGCCGAAGATGTCGATACGGTCGCCCTCAGCGAGGGTCACGATCGCGCGCTTGGTGGACGCGCGCTGGCCGAAGCCGGTGCGGGTCCGCTTGCGCTTGCCCTGGCGGTTGATCGTGTTGACCCCGGTGACCTTGACCGAGAAGACCGCCTGGACGGCCTGCTTGATCTGGGTCTTGTTGGCGCTCGGGTCCACGACGAACGTGTACTTGCCCTCGTCGAGGAGCGCGTAGCTCTTCTCGGAGACGACCGGCTTGAGCAGCACGTCACGGGGGTCCGTGAAGGACTTGCTCAGCGGGGTCTCGACGGTGTTCTTGCCCTCCGTCGCGTGGCGACGGGCCTTGGCGACGCGAGCGGCCTTGGCCTTCTTCGCCGCCTTGGAGGCGATAGCGGGGTGACGGATAGCCATCAGGCCTCGCTCCCTTCGGTGTCATTGGCCTTCGGGCCGGACACGAAGGACTCGAAGGCGGCCTGGGTGAAGACCACGTCGTCCGAGACGAGAACGTCGTACGTGTTCAGCTGGCCCGGCTCCAGGATGTGGATCTGGGGCAGGTTGCGGGCGGACAGCCACGCGGCCTCGTCGGCGCGGTCGACGACCAGGAGCAGGTTCTTGCGCTCCGAGATCTTGCCGAACAGCGTCCTGGCGGCCTTCGTCGACGGGTTGTCACCCTCGACGACGCCGGAGACGACGTGGATGCGGTTGTGGCGGGCCCGGTCGGTGAGGGCGTGACGCAGCGCGGCAGCCTTCATCTTCTTCGGGGTCCGCTGCGAGTAGTCACGCGGCACGGGACCGTGCACGACGCCACCACCGGCGAACTGCGGCGCGCGGGTCGAACCCTGACGGGCGCGACCGGTGCCCTTCTGGCGGTACGGCTTCTTGCCACCGCCGCGGACCTCGCCACGGGTCTTGGTCTTGTGCGTGCCCTGACGGGCCGCGGCCAGCTGCGCGACGACGACCTGGTGGATCAGCGGGATGCTGACCTTCTCGACGTCGAAGATCTCCGCGGGGAGCTCGACGGAACCGGCCTTGTCGCCCGCCGGCGAAAGGATGTCAACAGTGCTCATCGGTTACCTCAGGCCCCCTTGGCCGCGGTGCGGACCAGGACGAGGCCGCCGTTCGGACCGGGGACAGCGCCCTTGATGAGCAGCAGACCCTTCTCCGCGTCAACGGCGTGGACGGTCAGGTTCTGGGTGGTGACCCGCTCGTTGCCCATGCGACCCGCCATGCGGAGGCCCTTGAACACACGGCCCGGGGTGGCGCAGCCACCGATGGAACCGGGCGAGCGGTGCTTGCGCTGGGTGCCGTGTCCGGCGCCGAGGCCCTTGAAGTTGTGACGCTTCATGACACCGGCGAAGCCCTTGCCCTTGCTCTTGCCGGTCACGTCGACCTTGATGCCGGCCTCGAACACCTCGGCGGTGATCTCCTGGCCGAGGGTGTACTCGCTGGCGTCAGCGGTACGGATCTCGACGAGGTGGCGGCGGGGAGTGACGTCGGCCTTGGCGAAGTGGCCCTTGAGGGGCTTGTTCACCTTGCGCGGGTCGATCTCGCCGAACGCGATCTGGACGGACTCGTAGCCGTCGACGTCGTTCGTGCGGACCTGGGTGACGACGTTGGGGCCGGCCTTGACGACGGTGACCGGAACAACGCGGTTGTTCGCGTCCCACACCTGCGTCATGCCGAGCTTCTCGCCCAGGATGCCCTTGATCTGCTTAGCCATTCTCAGATCACCGGCCTTCAGAGCTTGATCTCGATGTCGACACCGGCCGGGAGGTCGAGTCGCATCAGAGAGTCAACGGTCTTGGGGGTCGGGTCGAGGATGTCGATCAGGCGCTTGTGCGTGCGCATCTCGAAGTGCTCGCGCGAGTCCTTGTACTTGTGCGGCGACTTGATGACGCAGTACACGTTCTTCTCAGTGGGCAGCGGCACCGGGCCCGCGACCGACGCACCAGTGCGGGTCACCGTCTCGACGATCTTCTTCGCCGAGGAGTCGATGACCTCGTGGTCGTAGGCCTTGAGCCGGATGCGGATCTTCTGTCCCGCCATGGCTACTCAGTAGTCCTGTCTCTCTTACGCTCTGGAACCCGGCGGATTCCTTCTGCTGCCTTCGTTTCTCCGACCCACGCGGTCGGGCGTGTCGCACTGCCGCTGACACAGATGTCCCTTGTTCGAACATCCCTGCTGGGAATGCACACGGCCCTTCCGGAACCGCAGACCGGGGGCGAAGGCCCGCCGGGTGCCTGGCCAGTGCCGCACCGCACTTCCCGAAAGATTCCCGTACGTCCGCCCCAGCGCTGCCTTACGGCAGTTAGGGCGACGAGTACTGTGGGACTCGCTTCCGGTCCCCCCGGCGGGAGGCGCGCAGCATCAACACTCGACCGAGCAACTCGGACAGTCTGCCATATGGGGCGGGGGCTACGCCAATCGAGCCGGAGAGAATACCCCGGGGGTGACGTAGGTCAAACCCACGGCAGGACCGCCCCGGGCCCCGCCCCCTGCAGGAGCCGCTCCAGCTCTGCGTGGTAGGCCCGGTAGCCGGCCTTCCCCCACTCGGGTGCGTCGGACGCCGGG
Source organism: Streptomyces sp. NRRL B-1140 (assembly GCF_001280065.1). Taxonomy (GTDB): domain Bacteria; phylum Actinomycetota; class Actinomycetes; order Streptomycetales; family Streptomycetaceae; genus Streptomyces. The sequence goes on along the minus strand of NZ_LGEA01000136.1, from coordinate 55,453 downwards.
CGCTGGATGCCGGCCAGGTGGACGACGCGCCACATGCGATGGACGCCGGCGGGGGTGATCCCGGCACGGCCCGGTTCGGCGAGGCCACAAGCGGCACGGAGGATCTCCGCGATCCCGGCGGCTCCCTCACCCGCCTCGGTGCCGGCGATGAGGGCGGCGGCGACCAGGGCCTGAAGCAGCCGGGTCAGCTGAAGATCTGCACCGATACGGCACATGCGCCGCATCAGCTCGGGCTCCTCCAGCCGCTCCACGGGGTCGGGGACGCCGGCAGCGCGCCCGGAACCACCCGCCCCGGGCCGGCACACCCGCCCCGAGCCCATCCGGGTCGTACCGGCGTCCGGGCCCCGCTACACCGGCCCCATCGCCGTACTGACCAGTGCACGCCCGTCAGCGCCGGTGGGTCCTTCTGAACCGGAGCTCGGCGTTCGACCGCGCGGTGAGCGTCCTTCGGAACGACGGCTAGACGGAGGCCACGAACCCGACCCAGGCCTCCGGCGTGAGCGCGAGCCGGGGGCCCTGGGTGGCGTGCTTCGAGTCGCGGACGTGAACAGTGTGGGGAGCCAGGGCGATCTCGACGCATGAGTTGCCGTCAGGGCCACTGCTGTAGCTGCTCTTGAACCACGCCAGTTCGGAGGCGTCCCCGACAGAGGACTTGCGGATCATGTCTCTCCCAGCAGTTGCTCAATGAAGGCCAGCGACTCCCGTGGGGGAAGGGCCTGAGCTCGGATGGTGCCATACCGCAGTTCGAGGATCCGGATCTGTTTCGGGTCAGTGATCGGTCGGCCATTGAAGGCACCATCGGACCGGCCCACCGCAGTGCCGTCCCCGAACTTCAGCACCTCGATCCTCCCGTTCAGACCGGGATGGGCCTCGCTGCTCGTCGGCATCACCTGAAGCCTGACGCTACGCAACCGCCCCACCTCCAGCAGGCGCTCAAGCTGCTGACGCCAGACCATTGTGCCTCCGACCGGGCGGCGCAGCGTAGCTTCCTCCTGGACGAAGCTCAGCGACGGCGCCGGCGACCGCTCGAATACGGACTGCCGAGCCATGCGCGCAGCCACCAGACGCTCCACCTCGTCCGGTGAGTACGCGGGCTGCCACGACTCGAACAACGCCCGCGCGTGCTCGGGTGTCTGCAACAGCCCGTTGACGCTGCTGCACTCATACACCCCGATCTCCACCGCCTGCCCCTCCAACTTGGCAAGCTCCCGCACCTTCTTGGGATACCGAACCCTCTTCACGTCCTCCCAGGCCGCCGCGATCAGCCCGCCCGCCCCCAGCACCTCATCCGCCCTGACCAGATAGTCCTGCCGGGGAATCCGCTTTCCGCCCTCGATCTTGTAGACCATGTCCTCGCCGTAGCCGACCGCCGTCCCGAACTCGCCGGCCCGCATCCCCACTGCCTCCCGCCGCAGCTTCAGCTGCCGCCCCACCGTGGCGATGACCGCGACGCCCCACTCGTCGTCCGGGTCCACCTCCCAACCCGGCTCGTCCGCCGCGCCCTTGAGCCGCCCCGAGTCCGCCTCGACCGTCATCCCGCACCCTTCCGCCGCCGTACGACCACGCCCAGCGCCCTACCCGTACGCCCGGCCCCGACAGCCCGGACAACGCCGGACAAGCTCCGGACAGTCACCGTACGCACTCGATGAGTCACTGTTCACGGTAGGCGCGGACAGCCACGCTGGGTGACGTGAAGCAGACCTCCGCCGAACTCCGCACCCGCATTCGCGACTTCAGCCTCCAGCTCTCCGCCACCCCGCGCGGCGCCCGTCTGGCCCGTCTCCTCGCCACCGAACAACTGCGCTCCTGGGGAATCCCGCTGGACCCGGCACGGCAGATCATCGCGGAGCTGTCGACCAATGCGGCGACCCACGGCCGAACCCCCGGCCGCGACTTCCGCCTGCTCCTCTACGTCGTCGCCGACACCCTCCGCATCGAGGTGACGGACACCCGCGGCGACTGCTTGCCGAGTCCACAACTCCCCGACACCGAGGACGAGCCGGGCCGCGGCCTTCTTCTCGTCGAGGCGCTCGCCGACCGCTGGGGCGTCACCCCGGGCCTGCCGCCCCGCAAGACCGTCTGGGCCGAACTCGACCTGTAGCCGGGCAGGGCCAGAAGGTCGGAGACGCCGGGCCGGCCCTAGGCTCCTTGCCCATGGCTCGTACTACTCCACCCCGCCCTGTCGACGTCACAGTGCTCTTCCCCGAGCTCGCGCCCCTCGCCCGGACCACGGTCCGGCTCCACCCCCGCGCCGGCGAGCCCACCACAGCCGACAGTTCGATCGGCGGACCCCTGCTGTGGCCGGCCGACGAGCCGTGGCCGACCTGCCCCGAGCACGTCGGCCCCTGGCACCGCGGTCTCGTCCCGGCCGATGTCCGGCTCCGTCGCCGGATCCTCGCGGAAGCCTGGGCCCGCCCGCGCGCGGAGGGGACCGAGCTGCTGACCCCCGACGAGCGGATGATCGTCGACCGGGCGACAAGCCCGGCCCGCATACCGCAGGACGGGCCGGTTCCGATGGTGGCCGTGGCCCAGCTCCACGCCTCCGACATCCCGGGCCTGCCCTGCCCTGACGGCACCGACCTGCTCCAGGTGCTGTGGTGCCCCTTCGACCACGACCCGGACCACCTGCCGCGCACAGAGCTGCGCTGGCGCACCGCCGACGACGTCACCTCGCCCCTGGCCCAGCCCCCTCGGCCGGCCGTCATCGGCAGTGACTACTACCTCCCCGAGCCGTGCGTCCTGCACCCCGAGCCGGTCACGGAGTTCCCGGCGCCGCACGAGCTGCCCGAAGAACTCGCCGAGCGGATCAGCGCCTGGGAGGAGCAGAACGAGGAGGAGGCCGAAGAGGACGATTCCGTCGTCTGCTACCAGTACGACCTCGCGGTCGCGCCCGGCAACAAGGTCGGCGGTCACGCCCCTTGGAGCTTCTCCGACCCCTTCCCCATGTCCTGCCACGAGTGCGGCTCGGGCGTCCGCCCTCTGCTCACGGTCGACGGCGTCGAATGGGACGGAGGCAGTGGGAGCTGGCGCCCGCTGGAGGACGCCGGCTGGACCGGCCACCACACCGACGGCCCGGCCTGTGCCACTCACCTCAACGTCGGGCGTGGCTACTGCTTGCAGGTGTACGTCTGCACTGCCTCGTACGACCATCCGCATCTACAGAACATGCAGTGACCATTCCCGGGCACGGCAAAGGGGCCCGCACGACCGAAGTCGTACGGGCCCCTTCGAGCCACTCAGGTCAGTAGACCCTCAAGCCAGTCCGAAGACTCACTTGTTGATCTTGGTGACCTGGCCGGCGCCCACGGTCCGGCCACCCTCACGGATGGCGAACTTCAGGCCCTCCTCCATGGCGACGGGCTGGATGAGCTCCACCTTCATCTCGGTGTTGTCACCCGGCATGACCATCTCGGTGCCCTCGGGGAGGGTCACCACGCCGGTCACGTCCGTCGTACGGAAGTAGAACTGCGGGCGGTAGTTGTTGAAGAACGGCGTGTGGCGGCCACCCTCGTCCTTGGACAGGATGTAGGCCTGCGCCTCGAACTCGGTGTGCGGGGTGACCGAGCCCGGCTTGATGATGACCTGGCCGCGCTCGACGTCCTCGCGCTTGATGCCGCGGAGGAGCAGACCGACGTTCTCACCGGCCTGGCCCTCGTCGAGGAGCTTCCGGAACATCTCGATGCCGGTGACCGTGGTGGTGGTCTTCTCCTGCTTGATGCCGATGATGTCGACGGTCTCGTTGACCTTCAGGACACCACGCTCGATACGGCCGGTGACGACCGTACCGCGACCGGTGATCGTGAAGACGTCCTCGATCGGCATGAGGAACGGCTTGTCGACGTCACGCTCGGGCTCGGGGATCGCCGTGTCGACGGCGTTCATGAGCTCGAGAACCGAGTTGCCCCACTCCTTGTCGCCCTCGAGGGCCTTCAGAGCGGAGACCTTGACGACGGGAACGTCGTCGCCCGGGAACTCGTACTCGGAGAGGAGCTCACGGACCTCGAGCTCGACGAGCTCCAGGATCTCCTCGTCGTCCACCATGTCGGCCTTGTTCAGGGCGACGACGATGTACGGAACGCCGACCTGGCGGGCCAGGAGCACGTGCTCCTTGGTCTGCGGCATCGGGCCGTCGGTGGCGGCGACCACGAGGATGGCGCCGTCCATCTGCGCCGCACCCGTGATCATGTTCTTGATGTAGTCCGCGTGACCGGGGCAGTCGACGTGGGCGTAGTGACGCGTCTCGGTCTGGTACTCGACGTGCGCGATGGAGATGGTGATACCGCGCTGGCGCTCCTCAGGAGCCTTGTCGATCTGGTCGAAGGCCGAGGCCTCGTTCAGGTCCGGGTACGCGTCGTGCAGCACCTTGGTAATGGCGGCCGTGAGGGTCGTCTTACCGTGGTCGATGTGACCGATGGTGCCGATGTTGACGTGCGGCTTAGTCCGCTCGAACTTCGCCTTCGCCACTGGGGTCCTCCTGTGGAGTGGTTCTGGTACGCCTTACTCATCGGCGCCAGGTGATCTTTGCTGGATGGCCCGGATCCCCGGGGCATTCCCTCCGCTGTTGCGGCGGAATGCCCCACGAGGCTCCGGAGTCAAGCCTACGGCGTGTAGACGCGGTGCGTTACTCGCCCTTGGCCTTCGCGATGATCTCCTCGGCGACGTTCCGCGGAACCTCGGCGTAGGAGTCGAACTGCATGGAGTAGCTCGCACGGCCGGACGTCTTGCTGCGCAGGTCGCCGACGTAGCCGAACATCTCCGAGAGGGGCACGAGGCCCTTCACGACGCGGGCACCGGCCCGCTCCTCCATGGCCTGGATCTGGCCACGGCGGGAGTTGATGTCGCCGATGACCTCACCCATGTAGTCCTCGGGCGTGGTGACCTCGACGGCCATCATCGGCTCGAGCAGCACGGGGCTGGCCTTGCGCGCGGCCTCCTTGAAGGCCTGCGAGCCGGCGATCTTGAACGCGAGCTCGGAGGAGTCCACCTCGTGGTAGGCACCGTCGAGCAGCGTCACGCGCACACCGGTCATCTCGTAACCGGCGAGGATGCCGAACTGCATGGCCTCCTGCGCACCGGCGTCCACCGAAGGGATGTACTCCTTCGGCACACGGCCACCGGTCACCTTGTTGATGAACTCGTACGAGGCGTCGCCACCCTCGATCGGCTCGATCGCGATGATGACGCGAGCGAACTGGCCGGTACCACCCGTCTGCTTCTTGTGGGTGAACTCGACCTTCTCGACGGCCTTGCGGATCGTCTCGCGGTACGCGACCTGCGGCTTGCCGACGTTGGCCTCGACCTTGAACTCGCGCTTCATGCGGTCCACGAGCACCTCGAGGTGAAGCTCGCCCATACCGCCGATGACGGTCTGGCCGGTCTCCTCGTTGGTGTGCACCTGGAAGGAGGGGTCCTCCTCGGCCAGGCGCTGGATCGCGACGCCGAGCTTCTCCTGGTCGCCCTTCGACTTGGGCTCGATGGCGACCTCGATGACCGGCGCCGGGAAGTCCATGGACTCCAGGATGACCGGGTTCTTCTCGTCCGCCAGCGTCTCACCGGTGGTGGTCTGCTTCAGGCCCATGACGGCGACGATGTCGCCGGCGCCCACCGACTCGATCTCCTCACGCTTGTTGGCGTGCATGCGGTAGATCTTGCCGATGCGCTCCTTGCGGCCCTTCACCGAGTTCAGCACGGCCGTGCCGGAGTGCAGGCGCCCGGAGTACACGCGGACGAAGGTGAGCTTGCCGAGGTGCGGGTCGCTCATGATCTTGAACGCGAGCGCGGCGAGGGGCTCCTCGTCCGACGGCTTGCGCACGACGACCTGCTCCGGGTCCTTGACGTCGTGACCCTCGATGGCCTCGACGTCGAGCGGGGTGGGCAGGTAGCGCACGACCGCGTCGAGCAGGGGCTGAACGCCCTTGTTCTTGAACGCGGTGCCGCAGAACACGGGGGTGACGGTCGTGCCGCCGCCCTTGCCGGACGCGATGGTGATGCGACGGATCGCGGCGTAGAGCTGCTCCACGGTGGGCTCGGTGCCCTCCAGGTACAGCTCCATCAGCTCTTCGTCGTTCTCGGCGACGGCCTCGAGCAGCTTGCCGCGGTACTCCTCGGCAGCCTCGGCGTGGGTGTCCGGGATGTCGACGGTGTCGTACATCTCGCCCTTGGTCGCCTCGGCCGACCAGACCAGGGCCTTCATCGTCACGAGGTCGATGACGCCCTTGAAGTCCGCCTCGGCACCGATCGGCAGCTGCATGACCAGCGGCTGCGCGCCCAGGCGGTCCGAGATCATGTCCACGCAGCGGTGGAACTCGGCGCCGGTACGGTCCAGCTTGTTGACGAAGCAGATACGCGGCACGCCGTAGCGGTCGGCCTGACGCCACACCGTCTCGGACTGCGGCTCGACACCGGCGACACCGTCGAACACCGTCACGGCACCGTCGAGCACGCGCAGGGAGCGCTCCACCTCGACGGTGAAGTCGACGTGACCCGGGGTGTCGATGATGTTGATGGTGTAGTCGTTGTCCTCGAGCGGCCAGTGACAGGTGGTCGCAGCAGACGTGATCGTGATGCCACGCTCCTGCTCCTGCTCCATCCAGTCCATCGTGGCAGCGCCGTCGTGGACCTCACCGATCTTGTAAGACACACCGGTGTAGAACAGGATCCGCTCGGTGGTGGTCGTCTTGCCCGCGTCGATGTGGGCCATGATCCCGATGTTGCGGACCTTGGCCAGGTCAAGTGAAGTGGTAGCCATAAGGCTTCAGTCTTCTCTCGGTCTCGATGTGGGTAGCGACTACCAGCGGTAGTGCGCGAAGGCCTTGTTGGACTCGGCCATCTTGTGGGTGTCCTCGCGCTTCTTCACAGCGGCACCGAGGCCGTTGGAGGCGTCGAGAAGCTCGTTGAGCAGACGCTCGGTCATGGTCTTCTCGCGACGGGCGCGGGAGTAACCGACCAGCCAGCGCAGCGCGAGCGTGTTGGCGCGACCGGGCTTGACCTCGATCGGAACCTGGTACGTCGCACCACCGACACGGCGGGACTTGACCTCGAGGGTCGGCTTGATGTTCTCCAGCGCGCGCTTCAGCGTGATGATCGGGTCGTTGCCCGTCTTCTCACGCAGACCTTCCATGGCGCCGTAGACGATGCGCTCGGCGGTGGAGCGCTTGCCGTTCAGCAGCACCTTGTTGATGAGCGACGTCACCAGAGGAGAACCGTAGACCGGGTCGATGATGACCGGGCGCTTCGGGGCGGGGCCCTTACGAGGCATTCTTACTTCTCCTTCTTGGCGCCGTAGCGGGAACGGGCCTGCTTGCGGTTCTTGACACCCTGGGTGTCGAGGGAGCCACGGATGATCTTGTAGCGAACACCCGGCAGGTCCTTCACACGGCCGCCGCGCACGAGCACGATGGAGTGCTCCTGCAGGTTGTGTCCCTCACCCGGAATGTAAGCGGTGACCTCGATCCCGCTGGTCAGACGCACACGCGCGACCTTACGCAGGGCCGAGTTCGGCTTCTTCGGGGTGGTCGTGAACACACGCGTGCAGACGCCCCGGCGCTGAGGGGAACCCTCGAGTGCGGGCGTCTTGTTCTTCTCGACCTTGTCCTGCCGGCCCTTGCGGACCAGCTGCTGGATCGTAGGCACTACTTCTCCGGTTTCTGTGTGCCGAATGGTGAAGCTAACCTGGAACGTCGCCGACCCACGCGGTCGGGTGTGTCGAACCCGCGGACTCCCGCCGCGAGGCAGAAACAGCGCAGATTACGGTGGCCGGTGTCGGCTCGCCGTGCGGTTCATGGCACACACGCGAGCCAGGGCACACCCCAGGCACAAGGTCTGAGCGTACCTACCGCATTCGCTGCGGTCAAAACAAATGGGCACCGCCCGCATCGCCATGCGGGACATGTCAAGCCCCCCGGCCGTTACCGATCTTCAATTCGACGGCGACTGTCCGTTTTGCATACTTTCACGATGCTACGACGGACACCACCGTGAGCAACACCAGTACGAGTGCCCAGCCCGCCGTGGACAACCACCCGAGCACGAGGCCGGTCAGGGCGAGCCCGTCCCCCAGCTCACCCCGGCTGCGGATCTCGGCCCGGGCCACATGACCCAGCACGACGGCCGGGATCCCGGTCAGCCCCATGGTCGGCACGCACAGCAGCCCGCACACCCCGGCCGCCACGGCCTTGCCGTTGGTCCGCGCACGCGGCACGGGCATGAACGTCGCCGGCACGGGCGCGACGGAGGCCGGCTGCGGCAGCGGCCCCTGCGGCAGGTCCGCGACGAGCAGCGCCAGTTCCCCCACGGTCCGCGCCGCGTACGCCCGCCCCACCCGCTGCTCGAACTCCCCCTGCTCCATCCGCCCCTCGCCGTACCCGGCTCTGAGCACGTCCACGGCCCGCTCCCGATCGGCGTGCGACGCCAGCATCGACGGGCCACCGGAGCCCTGCCAGGGCTGCCACGGCTGCCAGGACGAGTAGGGCGACTGCGACACGGAGCACCTCCCCGAGGGGCCGGAGTCCTTCCATGATGCGCCGAAGCGGAGGTTCCGGCACCGGTGCGTCCGGGGCGGGGCGGCTCATGTCGGCCAGACAGCCGACTCAGGCGCTCCCACGCGCGGCCGCGCCCCGGATTCCCCGCCGCGTCCGCACGCCCGCAGACGGCCGGTGAGACGGCGTCGGAGCCCTTCGGCGCTCGCACGCCGGGACCGGGAACGCCGAAGGGCGGCCACCCCGCAGGGTGACCGCCCTTCGACTCAAGCGACTCGCTTACTGGTTGTACGGACCGTAGTCGTAGTCCTCCAGCGGAACGGCCTGGCCGGAGCCCGTGCCGAACGGCGAGTAGTCGATGTCGTCGTAGCCGACGGCCGAGTACATCGCGGCCTTGGCCTCCTCGGTCGGCTCGACCCGGATGTTGCGGTAGCGGGACAGGCCCGTACCGGCCGGGATGAGCTTACCGATGATGACGTTCTCCTTGAGGCCGATGAGGCTGTCGGACTTGGCGTTGATCGCCGCGTCCGTCAGGACTCGGGTCGTCTCCTGGAAGGAGGCGGCCGACAGCCAGGATTCCGTCGCCAGCGAGGCCTTGGTGATACCCATCAGCTGCGGACGGCCCGAAGCCGGGTGACCGCCCTCCTGGACCACACGACGGTTCTCGGTCTCGAACTTCGAGCGCTCGACCAGCTCGCCGGGCAGCAGCTCGGCGTCGCCGGACTCGATGATCGTCACGCGGCGCAGCATCTGCCGGATGATGATCTCGATGTGCTTGTCGTGGATCGACACACCCTGCGAGTTGTAGACCTTCTGGACCTCGCCGACCAGGTGGACCTGGACGGCACGCTGGCCCAGGATGCGCAGCACGTCATGCGGGTTGGTGGCACCCACGGTGAGCTTCTGGCCCACCTCGACGTGCTCGCCCTCGCTGACCAGGAGACGGGCACGCTTGGAGATCGGGAACGCCGTCTCGTCGCTGCCGTCGTCCGGGGTGACGACGATCTTCTTGGTCTTCTCGGTCTCCTCGATCCGCACGCGGCCCTGGGCCTCGGAGATCGGGGCGACACCCTTCGGGGTACGGGCCTCGAAGAGCTCGACGACACGCGGCAGACCCTGGGTGATGTCGTCACCGGCCACACCACCGGTGTGGAAGGTACGCATCGTCAGCTGGGTGCCGGGCTCACCGATGGACTGGGCGGCGATGATGCCGACCGCCTCACCGATGTCGACCAGCTTGCCGGTGGCCAGCGAACGGCCGTAGCACATCGCGCAGGTGCCGACGGCGGACTCGCAGGTCAGGACCGAGCGGGTCTTGACCTCCTCGACGCCGCGCTGCACGAGCTCCTCGATGAGGACGTCGCCGAGGTCGGTACCGGCCGGGGCCAGCACCTGTCCGTCGACCACGATGTCCTCGGCGAGGCAGCGCGCGTACACGGACGTCTCGACGTCCTCCGTCTTGACCAGACCGGCCTCGGTGCGGTCGGCGATCTTCAGACGCAGACCGCGCTCGGTGCCGCAGTCCTCCTCGCGAATGATGACGTCCTGGGAGACGTCGACCAGACGACGCGTGAGGTAACCCGAGTCGGCGGTACGCAGAGCGGTGTCCGCCAGACCCTTACGGGCACCGTGCGTGGAGATGAAGTACTCCAGCACGGACAGGCCCTCACGGAAGGACGCCTTGATCGGACGCGGGATCGTCTCGTTCTTCGCGTTCGACACCAGACCACGCATACCGGCGATCTGACGCATCTGCATCATGTTGCCTCGTGCACCCGAGTTCACCATCATGAAGATCGGGTTGGTCTTCGGGAAGTTGTCGTTCATCGCCTCGGCGACCTCGTTGGTCGCCTTGGTCCAGATCGCGATGAGCTCCTGCGTGCGCTCGTCCTTGGTGATCAGACCGCGCTCGTACTGCTTCTGGACCTTCTCGTCCTGCGCCTCGTAACCGCGGACGATCTCCTTCTTCGCCTCGGGAACGACGACGTCGGAGATGGCGACGGTGACGCCGGAACGGGTGGCCCAGTAGAAGCCGGCCGCCTTCAGGTTGTCGAGCGTCGCCGCCACGATGACCTTCGGGTAGCGCTCGGCGAGGTCGTTGACGATCTCGGAGAGCTGCTTCTTGCCGACCTCGTAGTCGACGAACGGGTAGTCCTCGGGCAGCAGCTCGTTGAAGAGCGCACGGCCCAGGGTGGTGTTCAGCCGGAAGCTGTCACCCTGCTGCCACTCGGGCTCGCCCTCCTCGCGCGCCGGCGGGGTCCAGCCGCGCGGCGGGATGGTGCCGACCGGGAAGCGGACGTCGATCTTCGACTGGAGCGACAGCTCGCCCGCGTCGAAGGCCATGATCGCCTCGGCGACCGAGGCGAAGGAACGGCCCTCGCCCTTGAGGTCGCGCATCTCGCCGTCGGTGGTGAGGAAGAACAGACCGAGGACCATGTCCTGGGTCGGCATCGTCACCGGGCGGCCGTCGGCCGGCTTGAGGATGTTGTTCGAGGACAGCATCAGGATGCGGGCCTCGGCCTGCGCCTCCGCGGACAGCGGCAGGTGCACGGCCATCTGGTCACCGTCGAAGTCCGCGTTGAACGCGGTGCAGACGAGCGGGTGGATCTGGATGGCCTTGCCCTCGACCAGCTGCGGCTCGAAGGCCTGGATGCCGAGGCGGTGCAGCGTGGGCGCACGGTTCAGCAGAACCGGGTGCTCCGCGATGACCTCTTCCAGCACGTCGTACACGACCGTGCGGCCGCGCTCGACCATGCGCTTGGCGCTCTTGATGTTCTGCGCGTGGTTCAGGTCGACCAAGCGCTTCATCACGAACGGCTTGAAGAGCTCCAGCGCCATCGCCTTCGGCAGACCGCACTGGTGCAGCTTGAGCTGCGGACCGACGACGATCACGGAACGCGCGGAGTAGTCCACACGCTTACCGAGCAGGTTCTGACGGAAGCGGCCCTGCTTACCCTTCAGCATGTCGCTGAGGGACTTCAGCGGGCGGTTACCGGGACCGGTGACCGGACGGCCACGGCGGCCGTTGTCGAACAGCGCGTCCACGGCCTCCTGGAGCATGCGCTTCTCGTTGTTCACGATGATCTCGGGCGCACCGAGGTCGAGAAGGCGCTTCAGGCGGTTGTTGCGGTTGATCACACGGCGGTACAGGTCGTTCAGGTCGGAGGTCGCGAAGCGGCCACCGTCCAGCTGCACCATCGGACGCAGGTCCGGCGGGATGACCGGCACGCAGTCGAGCACCATGCCCTTGGGGCTGTTGCTGGTCTGCAGGAACGCGGAGACGACCTTCAGGCGCTTGAGCGCACGGGTCTTCTTCTGGCCCTTGCCGGTGCGGATGATCTCGCGGAGCTTCTCGGCCTCCTCGTCGAGGTCGAAGGACTCCAGGCGCTTCTGCAGCGCCGCGGCACCCATCGAGCCGTCGAAGTACGTGCCGAAGCGGTCACGCAGCTCGCGGTAGAGCAGCTCGTCGCCCTCCAGGTCCTGGACCTTGAGGTTCTTGAAGCGGTTCCACACCTCGTCGAGGCGGTCGATCTCGCGCTGCGCGCGGTCGCGCAGCTGCTTCATCTCGCGCTCGGCACCCTCGCGCACCTTGCGGCGCACGTCCGCCTTGGCGCCCTCGGCCTCCAGCTCGGCCAGGTCGGTCTCGAGCTTCTTGGCGCGGGCCTCCAGGTCGGCGTCGCGGCGCTGCTCGATCTGCTGGCGCTCGACGGAGACGTGGGCCTCCAGCGAGGGCAGGTCGCGCGTGCGGCGCTCCTCGTCGACGTACGTGATCATGTACGCCGCGAAGTAGATGACCTTCTCGAGGTCCTTGGGAGCCAGGTCGAGCAGGTAGCCCAGACGGCTCGGGACGCCCTTGAAGTACCAGATGTGCGTGACGGGGGCGGCCAGCTCGATGTGGCCCATCCGCTCACGGCGCACCTTGGCGCGGGTGACCTCGACGCCACACCGCTCACAGATGATGCCCTTGAAGCGGACACGCTTGTACTTGCCGCAGTAGCACTCCCAGTCCCGGGTCGGACCGAAGATCTTCTCGCAGAAGAGTCCGTCCTTTTCGGGCTTGAGCGTGCGGTAGTTGATCGTCTCGGGCTTCTTGACCTCGCCGTGGCTCCACTGACGGATGTCGTCAGCGGTGGCCAGACCGATCCGGAGCTCGTCGAAGAAGTTGACGTCGAGCACTATGCGTCAATCCCTCTCAGGGTTGTAAGTCATGGGGTCTGATACGGGGGTCCTGGGGCCGGCGGCCTTCATGACGAAGGCCGCCGGACTCCCGTCAGACCTCTTCGACGCTGCTCGGCTCACGCCGGGACAGGTCGATGCCAAGCTCCTCCGCAGCGCGGAAGACGTCCTCGTCGGTGTCGCGCATCTCGATGGACATGCCGTCCGAGGACAGCACCTCCACGTTGAGGCACAGGGACTGCATCTCCTTGATGAGCACCTTGAAGGACTCGGGGATGCCGGGCTCGGGGATGTTCTCGCCCTTGACGATGGCCTCGTAGACCTTCACGCGGCCGGTCACGTCGTCGGACTTGATGGTCAGCAGCTCCTGGAGGGCGTACGCGGCGCCGTAAGCCTCCAGCGCCCACACCTCCATCTCACCGAAGCGCTGGCCACCGAACTGGGCCTTACCACCCAGCGGCTGCTGGGTGATCATCGAGTACGGACCGGTCGACCGGGCGTGCAGCTTGTCGTCGACCAGGTGGTGCAGCTTGAGGATGTACATGTAGCCGACCGAGATCGGCTCCGGGAACGGCTCGCCGGAGCGGCCGTCGAACAGCGGCGCCTTGCCGGTCGGGAGCACCATGCGCTCGCCGTCGCGGTTGGGGATGGTGTGGTTCAGCAGACCGGCCAGCTCGTCCTCACGCGCACCGTCGAAGACGGGGGTGGCGACGTTGGTGCCCGGTGCGACCTGGTCGGCCTCGATGGCCTGCAGGCGCTGCGCCCAGTCGTCCGCGAGGCCGGAGACGTCCCAGCCGCGGCTGGCGAGCCAGCCGAGGTGGATCTCCAGGACCTGACCCGGGTTCATTCGGGACGGCACACCGAGCGGGTTGAGGATGATGTCGACCGGGGTGCCGTCCTCCAGGAACGGCATGTCCTCGATCGGCAGGATCTTCGAGATGACGCCCTTGTTGCCGTGACGGCCGGCGAGCTTGTCACCGTCGGTGATCTTGCGCTTCTGCGCGACGTACACGCGCACCAGCTGGTTCACACCGGGGGGAAGCTCGTCGCCCTCCTCGCGGTCGAAGACGCGGACGCCGATGACCTTGCCGATCTCGCCGTGCGGCACCTTCAGCGAGGTGTCACGGACCTCACGGGCCTTCTCACCGAAGATCGCGCGCAGCAGGCGCTCCTCGGGCGTCAGCTCGGTCTCACCCTTGGGCGTGACCTTGCCGACGAGGATGTCACCGGCGACGACCTCGGCACCGATGCGGATGATGCCGCGCTCGTCGAGGTCGGCGAGGACCTCCTCGGAGACGTTCGGGATGTCCCGGGTGATCTCCTCGGGGCCGAGCTTGGTGTCACGGGCGTCGACCTCGTGCTCCTCGATGTGGATCGAGGAGAGGACGTCGTCCTGCACGAGGCGCTGCGACAGGATGATCGCGTCCTCGTAGTTGTGACCCTCCCACGGCATGAACGCCACGAGCAGGTTCTTGCCCAGCGCCATCTCGCCGTTCTCGGTGGCCGGACCGTCGGCCAGGACCTGGCCCTCGATGATCCGGTCGCCCTCGTTGACGATGACCTTCTGGTTGACCGAGGTGCCCTGGTTGGAACGGGCGAACTTGGCCAGGCGGTACGTGATGTACGTGCCGTCGTCGTTGGCGGTGGTGATGTAGTCCGCGGAGACCTCCTGGACCACACCGGGCTTCTCGGCCTTGACCACGTCGCCGGCGTCGACCGCGGAGCGGTACTCCATGCCGGTGCCGACGAGCGGGGCCTCGGACTTAATCAGCGGCACGGCCTGACGCATCATGTTCGCGCCCATGAGGGCACGGTTGGCGTCGTCGTGCTCGAGGAAGGGGATCATGGCGGTCGCGACCGACACCATCTGGCGCGGCGAGACGTCCATGTAGTCCACGTCCTCGCCACCGACGTAGTCGACCTCGCCGCCCTTGCGGCGGACCAGCACGCGGGCCTCGGCGAAGCGGAGGTCGTCGGTGAGCGGCGCGTTGGCCTGCGCGATGACGAAGCGGTCTTCCTCGTCGGCGGTCAGGTAGTCGACCTCGTCGGTGACCTGGCCCTCGAACACCTTGCGGTACGGGGTCTCGACGAAACCGAACGCGTTGACCCGGCCGTAGGAGGCGAGCGAGCCGATCAGACCGATGTTCGGGCCTTCGGGCGTCTCGATCGGGCACATGCGGCCGTAGTGCGAGGGGTGCACGTCACGGACCTCGAAGCCGGCCCGCTCACGGGAGAGACCACCCGGGCCAAGAGCCGACAGGCGGCGCTTGTGGGTGAGACCCGACAGCGGGTTGTTCTGGTCCATGAACTGCGACAGCTGGCTGGTGCCGAAGAACTCCTTGATGGAGGCGACGACCGGCCGGATGTTGATCAGGGTCTGCGGCGTGATCGCCTCGACGTCCTGGGTCGTCATCCGCTCGCGGACGACACGCTCCATACGCGCCAGACCCGTACGGACCTGGTTCTGGATGAGCTCGCCGACGCTGCGCAGGCGGCGGTTGCCGAAGTGGTCGATGTCGTCGGTCTCGACGACGATGTTCGTACCGCTGTCGCCGACCGTCTCGGTCTCGCCCGCGTGCAGCTTCACCAGGTACTTGATCGTCGAGATGATGTCCTCGACGGTCAGGATGCCCGCGTCCAGCGGAGCGTCCGCGCCCAGCTTCTTGTTGACCTTGTAGCGGCCGACCTTGGCCAGGTCGTAGCGCTTGGGGTTGAAGTAGAGGTTCTCCAGCAGCGTCTGCGCGGCCTCACGCGTGGGGGGCTCGCCCGGACGCAGCTTGCGGTAGATGTCGAGCAGCGCGTCGTCCTGGCCCTGGGTGTGGTCCTTCTCCAGGGTGGCGCGCATGGACTCGTACTCGCCGAACTCCTCGAGGATCTGCTCGGTGGTCCAGCCGAGCGCCTTGAGCAGGACGGTGACGGACTGCTTGCGCTTGCGGTCGATGCGCACACCGACCATGTCGCGCTTGTCGATCTCCATCTCCAGCCAGGCACCCCGGGAGGGGATGATCTTGGCGGAGAAGATGTCCTTGTCGGACGTCTTGTCGATGGAGGAGTCGAAGTAGACACCGGGCGAACGGACGAGCTGCGACACCACGACACGCTCGGTGCCGTTGATGACGAAGGTGCCCTTGTTCGTCATGAGCGGGAAGTCGCCCATGAAGACCGTCTGGGACTTGATCTCGCCGGTCTCGTTGTTCGTGAACTCGGCAGTGACGAAGAGCGGGGCCGCGTACGTGAAGTCGCGGTCCTTGCACTCGTCGATGGAGTTCTTCGGCGGCTCGAAGCGGTGGTCGCGGAAGGTCAGCGACATCGACCCGCTGAAGTCCTCGATCGGGGAGATCTCCTCGAAGATCTCCTCGAGCCCGGACTTGGTGGGGACGTCCTGACCGTTCTCGAGAGCCTCCTCGACCCGACTCTGCCAGGCGGTGTTGCCGAGGAGCCAGTCGAAGCTCTCGGTCTGCAGCGCGAGCAGGTTCGGAACCTCAAGAGGCTCCTTGATCTTTGCAAAAGAGATGCGCAGCGGGGCAGTGCTGGCGGCGTTGTTCGTATTCGCGGTCGAGGCGTTGCGCGAGGCGGCCAAGAGGGGGTCCTTCCGAGGGCTCGGACTCACTACGCGCGTACCGGCCCCTCTCCCGTACACGGAGACAAGCTGTGCCTTGAGGGCCGAAAGGCCAGGTCAGGCATGTCTTGTCATCGATGCTCGGGCGAGGGCAGACCCCTGGTGACGGGCAGGGGACAGCTAACAGGCAGCGCAAAGGGTCAGTGTAGCCACTTGGCACACTGATGTCCAGTGCGGGTTCTGGAACCCGTGTTCACCCTCGTTGTTCCACTCCTGCGACAAGGCGCTGCCCTCAACGCACGTTGATACTGCCCTCTTCGTCGTCGATCCATGCCTCGGATTCGGATCCTGTGACGACGCGTCCTGAGAATTGCGCGCTGCGTGCGGTTCGTCAAGGCCCCCCTGCCCGATCCGGGGCCGCCCGGCGCCACGACGAAGATCACCATACCCCCCGTCACCGGGGGTTCAAGGCAACCGTGGCCCGCCCCCGAGAACGCCGAAGAGCGACCACCCGGATGGATGATCGCTCTTCCGCGCTTACGCGTTACACGTCCAGTGGGACGTGTCGTGGATCCTGGCGGATCCGGAAGGTCTTACTTGACCTCGACGGAGGCGCCGGCGCCCTCGAGGGACTCCTTCGCCTTCTCGGCGGCGTCCTTGGCGACCTTCTCGAGAACGGGCTTCGGGGCGCCGTCCACGAGGTCCTTGGCCTCCTTCAGACCCAGGGAGGTCAGCTCACGCACGACCTTGATGACCTGGATCTTCTTGTCGCCGGCACCGGTGAGGATGACGTCGAACTCGTCCTGCTCCTCAGCGGCCTCGGCAGCGGCGCCACCAGCGGCACCACCGGCGACGACGACCGGCGCGGCAGCGGCGGCGGTGACGTCGAACTTCTCCTCGAACGCCTTCACGAACTCGGAGAGCTCGATGAGGGTCATCTCCTCGAACTGCGCGAGCAGGTCTTCCTGGCTGAGCTTCGCCATGATTGGCGGTCCTTCCACTAATTCGGCAGGTGCCGGATGTACATGTGAGGCGGGCGTACTACTGGCCCGCGACGGTCGCCGCGTTCAGGCAGCGGCGGCCGGGATGCGAGCCGAGTTACTCGGCACCGCCCTGCTCGTCCTGCTTGGCACGGAGCGCGTCCACGGTGCGGACGAGCTTCGACGGCAGCGCCTGGAAGACAGAGGCAGCCTGGGACTGCTTGCCCTTCATGGCACCGGCCAGCTTGGAGAGCAGAACCTCGCGGGACTCGAGGTCCGCAAGCTTCTTGATCTCATCGGCGGACAACGCCTTGCCGTCAAGGACGCCGCCCTTGATGACGAGGTTGGGGTTGTCCTTGGCGAAGTCACGGAGACCCTTCGCCGCCTCGACCGGGTCACCGGTCACGAAGGCGACGGCCGACGAACCCGCAAAGAGGTCGTCCAGCGTCGTGATCCCGGCCTCGTTGGCCGCAATCTTGGTCAGCGTGTTCTTCGCCACACGGTACTGAGCGTTCTCACCGAGTGAACGACGCAGCTTCTGGAGCTGCGCGACGGTGAGACCGGTGTACGCGGTAACGACAGCAGCGTTGGAGTTGCGGAACTTGTCCCGCATCTCCTCGACGGCATCGACCTTGTCAGGCCTCGCCATGAGCCTCGGCCTCCTTCCGGGTGATTCGGACCGCGCGGACCCGAAGGAGGACTGGGGAAAACGAAACGCCCCGGCGCAAGCGCACGGGGCGTAGCTCAACCGGTCTCACACACGCACGAGGCGGCGGGTTCCGGGAGCTTCTCCAGTGTCACCTGCGCGGGTCGTCCGCCGTTCAGCGGATCCTTCGGCCACCGCGCCCTCAGATGAGCGCGCGGTAACGACCAGCGGTCTTTGGCTTCTGTAGGAGAGTACGGGAACGGTTCACCATGAGGCAAATCCGCCCGTACGGCGGATCGGCGCGGGGCGGTTCAGCCCTGCCCCAGCTCCTTGAACATCTCGCTCAGGTCCGCGACGTCCTTGGCCGGCGGGGCCGTGACGGTGACGGGCTTGTTGTAGTCGAGGAAGGTGATGGTCATGTCCATCGGGCCCTTGTCGGCCTGGCCCTTCATGCGGAACTGCTTGGTGTGGTCCTCGCCGTCGACCCACATGTCCATCGTGAGCTTGTCGACGCCGAGCTTCTCGTACTGCTTGATGCTCTTCTCGCGCTGCTTGCGGGTCGCCGCCTTGTCGTCCTTGAGCGAGGCGCGCAGGTCGGCGAGGGTGACCGTGCCCGTGTAGCGGGTGGTCTCGACGCCGTCGACCTTCTCGCTTCCGACCTTCTTCACGTCCTTGGCGCCCTTGAGGAAGGTGGACTCCGCCGCCGGGTTCTGCTCGGCCTGGCTCGTGGACCCCATCTTGTCCAGGTCCTTGGCGGCGTCGGAGCCGGACAGATCGAACTTCAGCCAGCGCTTGCCGTCCATCTCCTTGGCCATCTCGGCTCCCCCACCGAGGTACATGGCCTTGTCGACGAGACGGATCTCGACGCTCTCGCCCGCCGCCTGGTCGGGCGCCGTCATCTTCATGCTCATGGCGATCGTGGGCTTCAGGCGCATGGACGCCTCACCCTCGACGCGGCCCGACTCCGGGACCGTGCCCTTCAGCCGGTACTGGAGGGACGTGATGTCCTCCGTGTTCTTCGCCGCCTTGGCGATCGCCGCGGCGGGCGTCATCTCCGGCGACTGCTCGGATCCGCAGCCGACGGCGCCGACGGCGAGGAGCAGGGCACACGCCCCGGCGGCAGGTATGGATGTCCTCATCGATTCCCCCCAAGGAATACATGTTTGCTTCACAGCAAGGCCGTGAGCCTATCCCAGAGGGGCACAAGTGATCTATCGGAATAGGCGGAGGCCTCAGGGCCTGCCCGGCTGCTTGCGCATCAGGTCCTCGAAGTCCCCGGTGTCGGACCGCGGGGGCCGTTCGGCCCGGACTTCGACGCCGTAGTCGGCGTAGTGCGCGGTCTGGGTCATCAGGCCGGTGGCCATCCGCGCCTTCTCGACCTTCTTGACCAGCAGGTTCCGCTCATCGACCCAGATGTCGACGGTCTCGGTGGTGACACCGGCCCCGGTGAGCTGCTTGCGCAGGCCGGCATCGGCGACGTCGGCCGCTGTCACCGTGCCGGACCAGTGCGTCGTGGACCGGCCGCGGACGGTCTCCCGACCGACCTTCCTGACGTCTCCGGAGGACAGCAGGAGCTTCACGGACTGGTTCGGCGTGGTGCTGCGCATCTGGTCGCCGAGGTGGGCGCCGGAGCTGCCGGCGAGCTCTTCGAGGTCCTTGTACGCGTACCGGATCCAGCGCCTGCCGTCGGTCTGCTCGGCGAACTTCTCGCCCATGCGGGCGTAGTACGCCTCTGGCAGGTAGCGGGCCTCCATCGAGGGGGTGCCGAGCCGCCGCATGGTGTCGGCGACGGTGCCACCGGTGTACCTGATGGTGAGCGTGCCGGTGATGCCGTCGCTCCAGCGGAGAGTGCCGTCGGCGGTCATCGACATCAGCGAGCCCATGGTCGTCGAGGACTCCACCCGGGCGGACTCGGCGTCTTCGGTGGCGCGCTCGGCGGCGCGCAGGGCGGCGAGCGCCCGGCCGCGTGCGGCGCGGTCGTCCCGGCCGGAGGTGCCGGAGAACTCCTGGGACGTGCAGGCGGCCACCCCCGTCAGCGCGGTCGCCGCGAGCACCAGGCCCACGCGGCGCACGGTCGTGCCCTGCATACGTCCCCCCGTTCGCATCCGGTTCCCGCACGTTAACCCAGGCCACCGGCGTACGTACCGGAAAAGGGAACGGGCCCCGCACCTGTAAGAGGTGCGGGGCCCGTGACCGGTTGGGTGAGCCTCAGGCTCAGACCGCCGCCGGGTCCTCCTCGACGAGGAGGTTGCGGGTGCGGTTCGGGTCGACCGGAATGCCGGGGCCCATCGTGGTGCTGATGGCGGCCTTCTTGATGTAGCGACCCTTGGCGGCCGACGGCTTCAGACGGAGGATCTCCTCCAGCGCGGCGCCGTAGTTCTCCACCAGCTTGTTGTCCTCGAAGGACGACTTGCCGATGATGAAGTGCAGGTTCGAGTGCTTGTCGACGCGGAACTCGATCTTGCCGCCCTTGATCTCGGTGACGGCCTTGGCCACGTCGGGGGTGACGGTGCCGGTCTTCGGGTTCGGCATCAGACCACGCGGACCGAGCACGCGGCCGAGACGGCCGACCTTGCCCATGAGGTCCGGGGTGGCGACGACGGCGTCGAAGTCCAGACGGCCCTTCGACACCTCGTCGATCAGTTCGTCGGAGCCGACGATGTCGGCGCCCGCGGCCTCCGCGGCCGCAGCACGGTCACCGGTCGCGAAGACCAGGACCCGGGCGGTCTTGCCGGTGCCGTGCGGAAGGTTCACGGTGCCACGGACCATCTGGTCGGCCTTGCGCGGGTCGACACCCAGACGGAAGGCGACCTCGACGGTGCCGTCGAACTTGGTCGTGGAGGTCTCCTTGGCGAGACGGACGGCCTCGAGCGGGGCGTAGAGCTTCTCCCGGTCGACCTTGGCGTCCGCAGCGCGAAGGGACTTGCTGCGCTTGCTCACTACTGCTCCTGTGGATTCTTAGGAGTCGTGGTCCGGGCCGAGCAGGCCCTGCCACTTCTGCTGATGGAGGTTGGGGCTCAGCCCTCGACCGTGACGCCCATGGAACGGGCGGTGCCGGCGATGATCTTCTCGGCGGCGTCCAGGTCGTTGGCGTTGAGGTCGGGCATCTTGGTCGTGGCGATCTCACGGACCTGGTCACGCGTGATCTTCGCGACCTTGGTCTTGTGCGGCTCGCCGGAGCCCTTCTCGATGCCCGCGGCCTTCAGGATCATCTTCGCGGCCGGCGGCGTCTTGGTGATGAAGGTGAAGGAACGGTCCTCGTAGACCGTGATCTCCACCGGGATCACCCAGCCACGCTGCGACTCGGTCGCGGCGTTGTAGGCCTTGCAGAACTCCATGATGTTCACGCCGTGCTGACCCAGCGCGGGGCCGACCGGCGGGGCCGGGTTGGCGGCACCGGCCTGGATCTGGAGCTTGATGAGCCCCGTGACCTTCTTCTTCTTGGGAGGCATAGCTCTCCGGGTCCTTTCGATTCGGGTCCTGCCTGCGGACGGGGACCACCCGGACGCAGGCATACCGCACAACGATAACGGGTATAGATGCGCGGCCAAAAACCGCGCAGGTCAGGCGGACGCTCGAGCGTCCGCCTGACCTGCGCGGAAGCGGTGAATCCGGAAGTCAGTTCTTCTGGATCTGGTCGAAGGAGAGCTCGACCGGCGTCTCGCGGCCGAAGATCTCGACGAGGCCCTTGACCTTCTTCGAGTCGGGGTTGATCTCGTTGATGGTCGCCTGCAGCGTGGCGAACGGGCCGTCGGTGACGGTGACCGAGTCGCCGACCTCGAAGTCCAGGACCTGGACCTCGACCTTGCGCTGCGGAGCCGGCTTGCCCTCGGCCTCGGCGGCCTCGCGAGCGGCCTTCTCCTCGGCCTCGGGAGCGAGCATCTTGACGATCTCGTCCAGGGTCAGCGGGTACGGGTCGTAGGCGTTGCCCACGAAGCCGGTGACGCCGGGGGTGTTGCGGACGACGCCCCAGGACTCGTTCGTCAGGTCCATGCGGACCAGGACGTAGCCCGGGAGCTTGTTCTGCTTGATCGTCTTGCGGTCGCCGTTCTTGATCTGGACGACCTCTTCCTGCGGCACCTCGGCCTGGAAGATGTAGTCCTCGACGTTGAGCGAGACGGCGCGCTGCTCGAGGTTGGTCTTCACGCGGTTCTCGTAACCGGCGTAGGTGTGGATGACGTACCACTCGCCGGGCAGGACCCGCAGTTCCTCGCGGAGCTTCTCGATCGGGTCGCGGTCGTCCTCGGGCTCTTCCTCGAGTTCTTCCGCGGCCTCTTCGCCGTCCTCGGTCTCCGCCTCGGCGGCGTCGTCCGCGACGGCGTCGGCAGCCTCGGCCTCGGTGGAGGCCTCGGTGTCCTCGTTGTCCGCGCCCTCGACGATGTCGAGCTCGTCCTCGACGGACTCGACCGGCTCGATGGCGTCGTTCACGTTCGGGTCAGACACGGTGGCTGCTTCTTCCTGGATACATAGGGGTGGAACATGCGAAAGGAGCGCCGGGTACCTCGGCGCTCTTCGCGGACTGCTCAGCCGAACACGTACTTCGCGGCGTTGCTGAGCCCATAGTCAATCACGGTGACCAAGCCGATCATGATGACGACGAAGATGATCACCACGGCCGTGTAGGTCGTCAGCTGGTTGCGGGTCGGCCAGACGACCTTGCGCAGCTCCGCGACGATCTGGCGGTAGAAGAGGGCGAGCCGCTTCAGCGGGCCCTTCTTTCCGCGCTTGCCGCCCTTGCGGGCCTTCTTGGACTCCGGCGCCTCGTCCTGGGCATCAGGCATGTCGATGGAGCCCACGGCGTCCGTCACTCGTCCTCACCTGATTCCGGGTCGTGGCCGTGCCGCGCCCGGTCTGAGCCGCACGGCGGTGCATTGCTGTACGTACATGCGCACACATCCTGGCGATGGAGTGTGTAGCAGGGCCGGAGGGACTTGAACCCCCAACCGCTGGTTTTGGAGACCAGTGCTCTACCAATTGAGCTACGACCCTTTGTGTGTCCCCCAACGTACCGCATCCGTCCGGATGCTTGGTGTGCACCGAACGGGCGCGGCCTGCGAGAGGCCAACGAGGTGAGAGTGTACGTGCTCCGAGGCCGGTCGTCGAACAGAAAGGGCCCGCGGGAGGGCCCGTTGGCGGAAGATCGCCTGCGGAACCGGGGCCGGGCTGACGTGAATCCGCTGAAGATCGCCCAGGCCGAGTGGGTGATCCGCACGGTTGTTCAAGGGTTTGCCCGACGTTGTTCAGTCTGTGAAACCCCCGTGCCGCGCGCGTTTCCGGTCTGAAACGATGGGCCCATGAGCGCTGCAACCCCTCCCACCGAGCGCCGGGTCTCCGCCCGAGTCGGCGCGATCTCCGAGTCCGCCACCCTCGCCGTGGACGCCAAGGCCAAGGCCCTCAAGGCCGCCGGGCGTCCGGTGATCGGCTTCGGCGCCGGTGAGCCGGACTTCCCGACCCCGGACTACATCGTCCAGGCCGCGATCGAGGCCTGCTCGAACCCGAAGTTCCACCGCTACACGCCGGCCGGCGGCCTGCCCGAGCTGAAGGCCGCGATCGCCGCGAAGACCCTGCGTGACTCGGGCTACGAGCCGGACGTCTCGGAGATCCTGGTCACCAACGGCGGCAAGCAGGCCATCTACGAGGCCTTCGCCGCGATCCTCGACCCGGGCGACGAGGTCATCGTGCCCGCGCCGTACTGGACGACGTACCCGGAGTCGATCCGGCTGGCCGGCGGTGTCCCGGTGGAGGTCGTCGCCGACGAGACCACCGGCTACCGGGTGACCGTCGAGCAGCTGGAGGCGGCCCGCACGGAGAAGACGAAGGTCGTCCTCTTCGTCTCGCCGTCCAACCCGACCGGCGCGGTCTACAGCGAGCAGGAGACCGAGGCGATCGGCCGCTGGGCCGTCGAGCACGGCCTGTGGGTGCTGACGGACGAGATCTACGAGCACCTGGTCTACGGGGACGCCTCCGCCGTGTCGCTGCCGGCGGTGCTGCCCGAGCTGCGCGACAAGTGCGTCGTGGTGAACGGCGTCGCGAAGACGTACGCGATGACCGGCTGGCGTGTCGGGTGGATCATCGGCCCGAAGGATGTCGTCAAGGCCGCGACGAACCTGCAGTCGCACGCCACGTCCAACGTGTCCAACGTCGCCCAGGCGGCCGCGCTGGCCGCCGTCTCCGGTGAGCTGGACGCCGTGGCGAAGATGCGCGAGGCCTTCGACCGGCGCCGCAAGACCATCGTGCGGATGCTGAACGAGATCGACGGCGTGCTGTGCCCGGAGCCGGAGGGGGCGTTCTACGCGTACCCGTCGGTGAAGGCGCTGATCGGCAAGGAGATCCGGGGCAAGCGGCCCAAGGACACGGTCGAGCTGGCCGCGCTGATCCTCGAGGAGTCCGAGGTCGCGGTGGTGCCGGGTGAGGCGTTCGGCACGCCCGGATACCTGCGGCTGTCCTACGCGCTGGGCGACGAGGACCTGGTCGAGGGCGTGAGCCGGATCCAGAAGCTGCTGGCGGAGGCCAGGGACTGATCCGGCCTCCTCACCTGAGTCGGCTGAGCGGGCCGTTCCCCTTGCGGGGAGCGGCCCGCTCTGTCGTGTGCTTTGCCGTGTGCGTGTGCGAGCAAGACCACGTTCGGGGAAAACGCTGTTGTGACTGCTGAGGCATGCGGCAGGATCCTGGGATGGAGCGTGAACGTGATGTCTCTGATCTGCCGAAAGCCCATCTGCACCTGCACTTCACCGGGTCGATGCGGCCCTCGACCGTGCTGGAACTGGCCGACAAGCACGGGGTGCGGCTGCCCGACGCGCTGACCGAGGCGCTGGTGGGCGGAGAGCCGCCGAGACTGCGGGCGACGGACGAGCGGGGCTGGTTCCGCTTCCAGCGGCTGTACGACGCCGCGCGTTCGTGCCTGCGGGAGCCGGAGGACATCCAGCGGCTGGTGCGTGAGGCCGCGGAGGAGGATCTGCGGGACGGGTCCGGGTGGCTGGAGATCCAGGTCGACCCGACGTCGTACGCGCCACGACTGGGCGGGCTGATCCCGGCGCTGGAGATCATTCTGGACGCGGTGGAGACGACGTCCCGGGAGACCGGGCTCGGGATGCGGGTCCTGGTCGCGGCGAACCGGATGAAGCACCCGCTGGACGCGCGGACGCTGGCCCGGCTTGCGGCTCGGTACGCGGACCGGGGGGTCGTCGGGTTCGGGCTGTCGAACGACGAGCGGCGGGGGATGGCGCGGGACTTCGACCGGGCGTTCGGGATCGCGCGTGAGGCCGGGTTGCTGTCGGCGCCGCACGGGGGTGAGCTGGCCGGGCCGTCGTCGGTGCGGGACTGTCTGGACGACCTCGGGGCGAACCGGGTGGGGCACGGGGTGCGCGCGGCGGAGGATCCCCGGCTGATGAAGCGGCTCGCGGACCGGCAGGTGACGTGTGAGGTGTGCCCGGCGTCGAACGTGGCGCTGGGGGTGTACGAGAAGCCGGAGGACGTGCCGCTGCGGACGTTGTTCGAGGCGGGGGTGCCGCTTGCGCTGGGCGCGGACGATCCGTTGCTGTTCGGGTCGCGGCTGGCGGCGCAGTACGAGATCGCGCGGCGGCATCACGGGTTCACGGACGCGGAGCTGGCGGAGGTGGCGCGGCAGTCGGTGCGGGGGTCGGCGGCGCCGGAGGATGTGAAGACGAGGCTGCTGGCGGGGGTGGACGACTGGCTGACCGGCTGACTGCGGCTTCGCCTTCCGTGGGGTGGTGGGTCGGGGCCGCGCCGTACGTGGGTGCAGGTCCGCTCAGCCTGCGGGCATGCGTGCCGCCTGGGGCGGCACGGGTGGGCGTGGGGGTCCCCCCTGCTCGAGCGAAGCCGAGAGCTCGGGGGAGGCACCCCGTTCCGCCGGGGCCGCGGACCCACCCGATCTCAGCCCCGACGCCGGGTACCTACAGGCTGACTCCCACCGTCACCGGCTCGTTGACCAGGGTGATGCCGAACGCCTCGTGGACGCCGGCCACGACCTCGCGGGCCAGCGCGAGGAGGTCCTCGGTCGTCGCGCTGCCGCGGTTCGTCAGCGCCAGGGTGTGCTTGGTGGAGATGCGGGCCGGGCCGTCGCCGTAGCCCTTGGTGAAGCCGGACTTGTCGATCAGCCAGGCCGCGGAGGTCTTGGTGCGGCCCTCGCCGGCCGGGTACGCCGGGGGCTCCACCCCGTCGCCGAGCCGGTCGCGGACGCGGGTGCGGAACGTCTCGAAGTCCGTGTCCGTGAGGATCGGGTTGGTGAAGAAGGAGCCCGCCGACCAGGTGTCGTGGTCCTCGGGGTCCAGGACCATGCCCTTGCCGGCGCGCAGCTTGAGCACCGTCTCACGGGCCTGCGCGAGGGGGACGCGATCGCCCGGTTCCACACCGAGGGCACGGGCCGTCTCGGCGTACCGGAGGGGGGCGGACAGGCCCTCGGCGTCCTCCAGGGAGAAGCGGACACGCAGGACCACGTACCGCTCGGGGTCGGACTTGAAGCGGCTGTGGCGGTAGGAGAAGGCGCAGTCCTCGTTGGCCAGCGTGACCGTGTCGCCGGTGCGGCGGTCGTAGGCGACGACCTCGGTGATCGTGGCGGAGACCTCCTGGCCGTACGCTCCGACGTTCTGGATGGGGGTCGCGCCCGCCGAGCCGGGGATGCCGGCCAGGCATTCAATGCCCGCCAGGCCCGCCTCGACCGTACGGGCGACCGCGTCGGTCCAGATCTCACCGGCCGCGAGCTCCAGGCTCGTGCCGTCGAGGGAGAAGCCCTTCGTGGCGATGACGAGGGCGGTGCCGTCGAAGCCCTTGTCGCCGATGACCAGGTTGGAGCCGCCGCCGATGAGCAGCAGCGGGGTGCCCGCCTCGTCGGCTTCGCGGACGGCGGCGATCACCTCGTCGTCCGTCGTGGCGGTGAGCAGCCGGGTCGCGGGGCCGCCCAGCCGGAAGGTCGTCAGCGGGGCGAGGGGGGCGTCGTGGAGTTCCTGCACGGGCCCAAGCGTACGAGACGGCACTGACGGCGCCGGGCACACGTGCGTGCGGCCCCGTTCCCGGAGGACGGGGCCGCACGCGCGCGTGGTGCTTGTCAGGACAGGCGGCGGAGCGCCTCGGACCAGGAGAGGGGGAGGTCGTCGCTGCTCACCTGCCAGGTGGTGAAGGCCGCGTCCTTCATCTGCGGGGCCAGGCCCCGGGAGGCCGGGCCGTGGGCACCGGCGCGGACGAAGGCGTGCAGCGCGTCCTTGGACTCCCAGGCCGACAGGGTCCAGAAGGTGCGCTTCAGGGGCTTCGCCCTCAGGGTCGCTCCGTAGGCGCCGGGGCTGCGGCGGACCTGCCGCCAGACGGCGGGCGTCCCGGCGAGGAACTTCAGCGCTCCCCACAGCGTGCGGGTCTCGAAGCGGGAGGCGAAGACGTGCACCTCGGTGTCGTGGGGCGGGGTGTTCGGGACGGTCCAGGGAAGAGTGGGCATGCCGCTTCTCCTTGTCGGGGTCCTGGGGGGTCAGTGGGCGGCCGTCTCCAGTACCGGTGCCGGTTCGGCCGGGGCCGCCTGCCGCTCGGTGTGCCGCCGGGTCGGTATCAGCAGGGCGGCGATGCCCGCGAGGGCGACCACCGCGGACCCCGTCACCAGGGCGGGCCGCATGCCGTCGACGAACGTCTGGCCGGTGTCGTAGCCGCCCTGGGCCGCGAAGATCGAGGCCATGACGGCGATGCCGAGCGCCCCGCCCACCTCGCGCAGGGCGTTGTTGGCACCGGAGGCGATGCCCTGCTCCGACGGCCGCACGCTGGACATCACCAGATGGGAGGCGGGGGCGAAGAACAGGGCCATGCCGACGCCGCTGATGATCAGGGCGGGCAGCTGGGCGGCGTAGGAGGCGTCCGTGGTGGCCACGACCGACATGTAGCCGAGGCCCATGGCCTGCAGGAACAGACCCGTGGCGACGACCGGGCGGCCGCCGATGCGGTCGGCCAGGAGGCCGGCGATGGGGGCGACCAGCATCGGCATGCCGGTCCAGGGCAGCATCCTCAGGCCCGCCTCCGTGGGCGAGTAGCCGAGGACGCCCTGCATGTACTGGCTGAGCAGGAAGATCGAGCCGAACATGCCGAGGAACATCAGCAGGCTGGCCGCGTTGACGCCGGCGAACGCCCGGGAGCGGAACAGCCGCATCGGGAGCATGGGGTTCTTGGCGCGGACGCTGTAGAGGACGAAGCCGGTCAGCAGCGCGGTGCCGGCGAAGAGGCCCGTGAGGACCATGCCGCCGGTCCAGCCGTCGACGGGGCCGCGGACCAGGCCGTAGACGATGCCGAAGAGACCGCTGCTGGCGAGCAGGGTGCCGGGGACGTCGAGCGGGGCTCCGGTGCCGTGGGACTCGGCGAGGCGCAGGCGGGCGAGCGGGAGCAGGGCCAGGCCGAGCGGGACGTTCAGCCAGAAGATCCACTGCCAGGAGATGTGTTCGGTCAGGGAGCCGCCGACGAGCGGCCCGGATGCCACGGCGAGTCCGTTGACCGCGCCCCAGATGCCGTACGCCATGCCTCGCTTGGCGGCGGGTACTGCGGCGGTGAGCAGGGTGAGCGTCAGCGGCATCATCACCGCCGCACCCGCGCCCTGGACCGCCCGGGCGGCGATCAGGGAGTCGATGCCGGGTGCCATGGCCGCGGCGGCGGAGGCGCCGGTGAAGACGGTGAGCCCGGCGGTGAACAGCCTGCGGCGGCCGAAGCGGTCGCCGAGGGCCGCGCCGAACATCAGCAGGACGGCGAAGGTGAGCGTGTAGGCGCTCACCGTCCATTCCAGGTCGTGCAGTCCGCCGCCCAGATCCTCGCGGATGGAGGGCAGGGCGGTGGTGACGACGAGGTTGTCGAGGGCCGCCATGAACCCGGCGACGCTGGTGATGACGAGGGCCCAGGCGGCTCCCCCGCGACGTGCGGTCTGCTGTGACATCGCTCCCCCATGGAGTGTGTGCCGTGATCGATTAGTTATTGATTACTAACTTTCGAGGTCATGAAAAGGGCCTGACTCCTCACCTTGCTGTGTCAGCCGTCCGACTCCGGCGCACCCAGCCCCGCCCAGACCCGGTGCTCGGCCGGGAAACCCATGGCCACCAGGCAGTTGATCAGCATGCCCTGCGCGAGGAACGTCGTCGTCTCGTGAGCGTCGGCGCCCAGCGGCAGGTGGATGGTGTCCCACAGCCGCATCCAGCCCGCACGCACGGCCTCACCGAACTCGTGGTCCCCCTCCTCCTCGGCGGCCGCCACGGCGAGATACATCTGCATCTGCATCATCAGCCGCTCGGGCTGCTCGGAGATGGTCTCGATGTACGCCCCGCCCATGGCATGGCGGGCTTCC
The DNA here is from genome assembly GCF_001280065.1 of Streptomyces sp. NRRL B-1140. Taxonomy (GTDB): domain Bacteria; phylum Actinomycetota; class Actinomycetes; order Streptomycetales; family Streptomycetaceae; genus Streptomyces. The sequence continues at coordinate 26,298 of NZ_LGEA01000136.1, read as the reverse complement.
TCGCCATCCAGCCCTTCGGCCGCCTCCGCGAACATCCGGATGGTGTCCTCGACGCACCGCTCGGCAGCCGCCAGGAAGATCGCCTTCTTGCCCGGGAACAGCCGGAAGAGATACGGCTGCGAGACGCCGACCCGGCGGGCGATCGCCTCGGTCGAGGTGCCGTGGTAGCCGCCGCGGGCGAACTCGGTCGTCGCCGCCCGGATGACGCTCTCGCGTCGCTCTTCCGCACTCATCCTGGCCATGAAAGTGAAGTTAGTACTCAATCACTAACTCTGTCAAGCGGTGCTTGGCTCCCTCGATGCGTAAGGGGCGCCCCGCTGCGGCGAGCGCCCCTTACGTGTTGCTGTGCATCACGTGATGTCGCGCATCACGTGATGTCGCGAACCGCCTCAGGCCAGCCGGACGACCGCCCGGGACATGCCGAGGACCTTCTGCCCGGCGCTGGTCGCCGTCAGGTCCACGCGGACGGTGTTGTCGTCGAGCTTGACGGCGACCTTGCCGGCCACCTCGATCACGGCGCCCTGGTCGTCGTTCGGGACCACGACCGGCTTGGTGAAGCGGACGCCGTACTCGACGACCGCGCCCGGATCGCCGGTCCAGTCGGTGACCACCCGGATCGCCTCGGCCATGGTGAACATGCCGTGCGCGATGACGTCCGGCAGGCCGACCTCCTTGGCGAACTTCTCGTTCCAGTGGATCGGGTTGAAGTCACCGGAGGCACCCGCGTACTTGACGAGGGTCTCGCGGGTCACGGGGAAGGTCCGGGCGGGCAGTTCGGTGCCGACCTCGACGTCGGCGTAGGAGATCTTCGCGGTCATGGGTCGCTCACGCCTCCTCGGCCGCGCGGGCCACGAGCTTGGTCCAGGCGGTCACGACGTGCTCGCCGGCCTCGTCGTGCACCTCGCCGCGGATGTCCACGATGTCGTTGCCCGCGAGAGACTTGATCGCCTCGATGGTCGAGGTGACCGAGAGCCGGTCGCCGGCGCGGACCGGGCGGCGGTAGGAGAACTTCTGGTCGCCGTGCACGACGCGGCTGTAGTCCAGGCCGAGCTGCGGGTCCTGGACGACCTGGCCCGCGGCCTTGAAGGTGATCGCGAAGACGAAGGTCGGCGGAGCGATCACGTCGGGGTGGCCGAGCGCCTTGGCGGCCTCCGCGTCCGTGTACGCCGGGTTGTCGTCCCCGACCGCCTCGGCGAACTCACGGATCTTCTCCCGGCCCACCTCGTAGGGCGCGGTGGGCGGGTACGTCCGCCCCACGAAGGACTGGTCGAGCGCCATGGCTCGGCACCTCCTGGTAGCTCTGCAGCTCTACTGACCGGTACGGGTACCTCAACGACGCGAGGCCGTCCCCGATCACTCGGGAACGGCCTCGTGTACGAGCCTGATTTATCGCGTCTCGCGGTGCGCGGTGTGCGCGTTGCAACGCGGGCAGTGCTTCTTCATCTCAAGACGGTCCGGGTTGTTACGCCGGTTCTTCTTGGTGATGTAGTTCCGCTCCTTGCACTCCACGCAGGCCAGCGTGATCTTCGGGCGGACGTCGGTGGCAGCCACGTGAGTGCTCCTAAGACGAACGGATGGACTATTTAACGCAAGAAAGAGTAGCCGATCGAAGGACCGACCCCGCAATCGGCTACTAAGAGTAGCGGTGACCGGACTTGAACCGGTGACACAGCGATTATGAGCCGCTTGCTCTACCGACTGAGCTACACCGCTTTGATGTGGTCCGGCTCCGCCTCTCGACGGAACCAGTCACACCAGAGCCCCAAAACGGAATCGAACCGTTGACCTTCTCCTTACCATGGAGACGCTCTGCCGACTGAGCTATTGGGGCGAGCGATGAAGACATTACACGCTCGGCCGCCGTTCGCCCAAATCCGTTTCGAGGCCCCCGCCCCGGGCGCTCGAACCGTCCTCCCGGCAGCCCCGTGAACGCCTCCCGCCCCAGAACGGACCCGGTCTGACGGTGGGCGCACCACGGGCGGACCACGCCAGTACGACTATTGCGCTCCTCCCCGACAGTTGCGTGAGGCCGTCCTAGGCTCGTCTCACTCTGCGTGATCACGCGTCCTCCCGTGCGCAGCCCGAGCCCCTGGAGTGCGATGCCCGACAGCCGGCCGCAGCCACCACCGCCCCCGTCGTCCTCGCCGGGTCCGGCCGACCCGTCGTCGCTGCTGCTGTGCGGGGCGCGGCTCACCGACGGCCGGACCGTGGACGTACGGCTGTGCGGCGGGCGCATCGAGGCGGTCGGCACGGCCGGCAGCCTGGGAGCGGGCCGCACGCGCGCGTGCGGGGCACGGGTGGACCTCAGCGGCTATCTGCTGCTGCCGGCCCCTGCCGAGCCACACGCCCACGCCGACACGGCCCTGTCGGCCGACACCGAGGGGCCCGTCTCCTACGAGCCGCAGGACGTGCAGCGCCGGGCCACGGAGGCCGCACTGCTCCAGCTCGGGCACGGGGCGACGGCGCTGCGGGCGCACGTGCGCGTGGGTGACGTCCAGGGTCTCGGCGCGCTGACGGCCGTGCTGCAGGCGCGGCGGGCACTGCGCGGGCTCGCGGAGCTGACGACGGTGGCGATGCCCCGGGTGCTGACCGGGGTGGCCGGCGCGGACGGGCTGGCGATGCTGCGGGACGCGGTGAAGATGGGCGCCTCGGTGGTGGGCGGCCGGCCGGACCTCGACCCGGATCCGGCGGGGTACGTGGAGGCGGTCCTGGAGATGGCCTCCGAGCACGGCTGTCCCGTCGACCTGCACACGGACGCCGGGGACCCGGCCCGGCTCGCCCGGCTCGCCGCGATGGCGGGCGGACTGCGCCCCGGGGTGACACTCGGCCCGTGCGGCGACCTCGGCCGCCTGCCCTCCGAGGTGGCCTCGCGGACGGCCGACCAGCTCGCGGCCGCCGGGGTGGCCGTGGCGTGCCTGCCGCAGGGCGGCTGCGGCGGCGTCGACCGGCGCGGGGCGGCTCCGGTACGGCTGCTGCGCGCGGCCGGGGTGCGGGTGGCCGCCGGGAGCGGGGCGCTGCGGGACGTGTCCAACCCGGTGGGACGCGGAGACCCCCTGGAGGCGGCCTTCCTGCTGGCCTCGCGCTACGGGTTGCCGCCCGAGGAGGCGTACGACGCGGTGAGCTCCTCGGCGCGGGCGGTGCTGGGGCTGCCGGAGGTGCGGGTGGAGGCGGGTTTCCCGGCGGAGCTGCTCGCGGTGCGCGGGGAGCGGCTCGCGGGGGTGCTGTCCCTGGCCTACAGCCGCATCGTCGTGCACCAGGGGCGCGTGGTGGCGCGGACCAGCGCGGTGCGCGAGTACTGCAGTTCGGCGGCCTCGGTCGAACTGGGGCTGCCGCGGCAGGGCCGGGGCGAGGTGTCGTAGGCCGGGGTGGGCCCTGGGGCGGGGGGAAGTGTCGCGGGCCGGCGGTGGGACGCGGCCCAAGTCGTGCGGCGGAGGGTCCTGTCGAGGCGTACGGTCGAAGACATGCGCATTGTCATCGCTGGTGGTCATGGTCAGATCGCGTTGCGGCTGGAGCGGCTGCTCGCCGCGCGCGGGGACGAAGCAGTCGGGATCATCCGGAAGGCCGAACAGGCCGACGAGCTGCGACAGGCCGGTGCCGAACCGGCTGTGCTCGACCTGGAGTCGGCGTCCGTCGACGAGGTCGCGGAGCGGCTCAGGGGCGCCGACGCCGCGGTCTTCGCGGCGGGCGCGGGGCCTGGCAGCGGGGCGGCCCGCAAGGACACGGTGGACAAGGCGGCGGCGGTCCTCTTCGCGGACGCGGCGGTGAGGGCGGGCGTGCGGCGCTTCGTGATCGTGTCGTCCATGGGCGCCGACCCGCGTCACCAGGGTGACGAGATCTTCGACGTGTATCTGCGGGCCAAGGGCGAGGCGGACGCGTACGTGCGCGGCCTGGACGCCCTGGACTGGACGATCCTGCGCCCCGGCCGGCTCACCGACGACGCCGGCACCGGTCTCGTACGGCTGGAGGCGCGCACGGGCCGCGGTCCGATCCCGCGCGACGACGTGGCCGCCGTCCTGGCGGAGTTGGTGGACACGTCGGCGACCGCCGGGCTGACCCTGGAGCTGATCAGCGGTCCGGTACCGGTGTCCGTGGCGGTGAAGTCGGTGGCCGGGAACTGAGGTTCGCGGCCGACGACCCGTGGGACCCTTCGCAGAAATCTAGAACAGGGGCAGTTGGCCGGGGAAGTCCGGGACCGTGTAGCCGTCCAGGGACGGCTGCTCCGGGCCCGGGCGGGCCTGGCGGCGGGAGCCCGGGCACGAGGTGAGTTCGCCGTGCTCGCGGGCGCCGGGCGGGTCGTGGCGTGCGTACCGCCCGGCGACGACGGCGATCTCACGGCGGCACTCGGGGCAGAGTCTGCGGCGGGAGGACATGGGGCCAGTGTGCCGCGCGGAGCAGCTCCCCGGCGGTCACGGCCCCTTTGGCGTCCGGGGCATGAGGGGGCGTCGCTGGGCGCGCGCCGCTGGGGTGGTGAGCCCGGTCGCCCGCATGCCCCACCGGCCGCACGACGTCATGTCAGCCGGTCGCCGCCCCGAACCACCTCGGCAGCCGGTCGAGCAGATCCTGCTGGTCGTCGCCGGCCCATGCCACGTGTCCGTCCGGTCGCAGCAGCACCGCGGGCACGTCGAGTTCCTCGCTGACGTCGACGACGTGGCCGATCCGGTCCGACCAGCCCGCCACCGACAGCCGGCCGCCGGTCTGGTCGAGCAGCAGACCGCGGCCGTCACGCATCCGCTCGTAGAGGCGGCCCCGTCGCAACGCCACGTCCCGCAGCCTCCGGCCGAGCAGTTCATGGCCCTCGCCGCAGTCGTAGCGGACGGCGATCGCGGTGACCTTCTCGATCAGGAGCCGGTTCACCTCCTCGAAGTCCATCAGCTCCGCCAGGAGCCGGCGCACGGCCTGCGACCCCGGCTCGGGCGCCAGCAAGTGCATCTGCGCGCGGGTGTTGTCCAGCACCGCGGCGCCCACCGGATGGCGTTCGGTGTGGTAGCTGTCCAGCAATCCCTCCGGTGCCCAGCCGCGCAGTTCGGCGGCCAGCTTCCAGCCGAGGTTGAAGGCGTCCTGCAGGCCGAGGTTGAGCCCCTGCCCGCCGGTCGGCGGGTGGACGTGCGCGGCGTCGCCGGCCAGCAGCACCCGGCCGGTGCGGTAGCGCTCGGCCTGCCGCGTGGCGTCGCCGAAGCGGGAGAGCCAGCGCGGGGAGTGCACACCGAGGTCGGTGCCGGCGAACTTGCGCAGCTGCCCCCTGAATTCCTCGAAGGTCGGCGGGGCCGAGCGGTCCTCGGCCACGCCCTCGGCGGGCACGATGACGCGGTGGACCCCGTCCCTGACCGGCATGGCGCCGAACCGGAAGTGGGTTTTGCGGACTTCGGCCATCACGGCCGCCAGTTCCTCCGGTGAGGCGGCGACCTCCATTTCACCCATCAGCGTCTCGACCCTGGAGGGCTCGCCGGGGAAACCGACGCCGAGCAGTTTGCGCACCGTGCTGCGGCCGCCGTCGCACCCGACGAGGTAGCGGGAGCGCAGCCGCGTGCCATCGGCCAGCTCGGCCGTCACACCGTCGTCGTCCTGGCCGAGTCCGACCAGTTCGCAGCCGCGCCGGATCTCGGCCCCGACCTCGGCAGCGTGCTCGGTCAGCAGGCGGTCGGTGACGGGCTGCGGGATGCCGAGGACGTATCCGTGCGCGGTGTCCAGCCGGTCGGGTGCCGGCTTGGCGAGTCCGGCGAAGAAGCCGCCGAGCGGGTGCTTGCTGCCCTCGGCGAGGAAGCGCTCCAGCAGCCCGCGTTGGTCGAGCATCTCGATGCTGCGCACGTGGAGGCCGAGGGCGCGAACGTACGGGGCCGGCTCCGCCTCCTTCTCCAGCACGAGCACCCGCACGCCGTGCAGCCGCAGCTCTCCGGCCAGCATCATTCCGGTCGGACCACCGCCGGCAATGACCACATCGATCAAGACAGACCCCAATTTTCGCCCGTTTCTGACTTCAGGCCGGAAATTGTGCGGTACGACAGGGGCCTTGCCGCAAGACCCCCCATGCGCTATACGTTGAGAGTGGCAAGGAGAGAGGAACTCCTTGCCTTTCTCATGCGTACCAACGCATCTCATTTCGCTACGGAATGGCAGGTCAGAGGCCGTCATGCGGTCCGCTGCACGTGGCCGTCGAGGTGAGGGAACGTTGTTTTGAGGGGCATGGGGAAAGCCCCCTCTCATCTGCTTCTTCGGAGATGAGAGGGGGCTTTCCCGGTGTGCGGCGCACATAGTGGGGCCGGGGAGGACTGAGCCCCCGAATCCCGCCCGATGACCGAAGGGCGTCAGCGCACGTCGACGTAGTCCGCCGCGCTGGTGGCCACGCCGGTCGTGGAGTTGCCGTAGTACACCCAGCGGAAGGAGCCGTCGACCGAGGCGGTGACCGTGGTCTTCAGTCCCCCGGTGCTGCTGGTGGTGGCCTTCTTCAGCGTCTTGTAGCTGTCGGTGCCCTTGGCGCGGAACTGGAGGCTGACCGTACGGCCGCTGTAGGCGTCGTACTTCTTCGTGCTCCAGTTCGCCCGGGTCAGCTTGCCCGTGACGGTGATCGTCTTGCCCTTGGTGACCGGCTCCGGCGAGGCGTTGGTGGTGGCCTTGGCCGCGCGCTTCAGCTGGACGGTCGCGGACCGCGTCTCCAGTTCCCCGGTCTTCAGCCCGCCGTCGGCCTTCCAGAGCTTGAGCGAAACGCCGACTTTCCAACTGGTGGCGTCACTGTTGGAGTCGACGTGCTCCTGGCTCGGGTGCGGGTCGATGTAGAGGTTGCCCTCGCAGCGAGCGTGCTTGGCGTCGATCTCGAAGCAGGTGTAGCCGCCCGGCTGGATGAAGTTCTCACCCGTGTCGGCCGCCGTCTTGATGGTGCCGCGGTAGAGGAAGGGGTACGCGTCGTACCGGGAGGGGTCCGCGGTGCTGTACCCGGAGGGCAGTGCGATGTTGAAGCTGATGGGCGGCTCCACCACCTTCGACGTGCCGACGACGATCGGCTTGCCGTTGTTGATGACGATGTCCGACACGGTGATACCGGTGTCCGCCGCTTGAGCGGTCGGCGCGTTCAGCACCGAAAGCCCCAGCGCCCCCACGAGCGTGGCCACCGCGACGGTCCGTCTGACTGTTTTCATTACACCTCTTCAGAAGGGTGCCGTTACAAGAGGCGGCAGCGTATCTGACGCGCTCATGCCTGACGGTCCGGCGAGGTGTAGTGATCATGCTCACGCCCGGGGAGGCCAGGGGATGCCCTGGGGCTCCGGGGGACATCTGGGGGACTGGACTGACCTGGAGCACACAACGAGAGACCCCCTCTGATCAGATCCACAATCTGATCAGAGGGGGTCTTCCCCAGTGTGGCGGCGCCAGGATTCGAACCTGGGAAGGCTGAGCCGGCAGATTTACAGTCTGCTCCCTTTGGCCGCTCGGGCACACCGCCGGGGTTGCTGCCCTTCGAGCCGCTCTTTCGCGGCGCTCCGTGGCAACGACGTAAACAATACCTGATGCCGAGGGGTGCTTCGCCACCCGATTGATCAGCGCTCGGAGGGCCGCGGGTGGCTAGGCTGGTCCGGATGCGGCCCGGGACCCGACCGGGCCCTGCGACCGCCCACCACGCCGGTACGCACGATACGCAACCCGATACAAGGAGCCACAGGACATGGCCGACTCCAGTTTCGACATCGTCTCGAAGGTCGAGCGGCAGGAGGTCGACAACGCACTCAACCAGGCCGCCAAGGAGATCTCGCAGCGCTACGACTTCAAGGGCGTGGGTGCCTCGATCTCGTGGTCCGGTGAGCAGATCCTCATGGAGGCGAACTCCGAGGACCGGGTGAAGGCCATCCTCGACGTCTTCCAGTCCAAGCTGATCAAGCGGGGCATCTCGCTGAAGGCCCTGGAGGCGGGCGAGCCCCAGCTCTCCGGCAAGGAGTACAAGATCTTCTCGTCGATCAAGGAGGGCATCTCCCAGGAGAACGCGAAGAAGGTGGCGAAGACCATCCGCGACGAGGGCCCCAAGGGCGTGAAGGCGCAGGTGCAGGGCGAGGAGCTGCGGGTCAGCTCCAAGAACCGTGACGATCTGCAGGCCGTCATCGCCCTGTTGAAGAGCAAGGACTTCGACTTCGCCCTGCAGTTCGTGAACTACCGGTAGGTCCGGCCTCCCGGCCCCCACGCCTCGACGGACATGGGAAGGGTGCGCACCGGCGGTGCCCACCCTTCTCGTCTGCCGGCTTGCGCCGGCGGGCGCGTCAGTCCCGCGAGTTGCCGAACAGGAGGCGGTAGGCGATCAGGAGGACGAGCGATCCACCGATCGCCGCTGCCCAGGTCGCACCGTCGTAGAAGTCCTTGGTGATCGGGTGGTCCATCCAGCGGGCCGAGATCCAGCCGCCGATGAACGCGCCCGCGACGCCGATCAGGGTCGTGCCGATGAGGCCACCCGGGTCGCGCCCGGGCAGCAGGAACTTCGCGATGGCTCCTGCCAACAGTCCCAGGATGATCCAGCTGATGATGGTCATGCCGTGAACCTGCCCTTTCACGCTGTGCCCGCACGGTTTCGGACATGTGATCTTGCTTTCGGCAGGCCCGGCCCGTGCGTCGTACGTCGGGCGTCCCGCGCGCGGCCTCCTCGCCCCGAACGGTCACGCCGTCTTGGTCGCAAGGACGCCCCGGCCACGCCCGCCGGTTGCACTGATCAGTAGGGTGCGACGCATGACAGCCTCCGGCCCTGGACTGCGCCGCACGCTCGGTGTGGGCGACGCCGTCGTCATCGGACTCGGCTCGATGGTGGGAGCGGGGATCTTCGCCGCCCTCGCACCGGCCGCGCACGCCGCCGGCTCCGGGCTGCTCCTCGGGCTGGCCGTGGCCGCTGTGGTCGCGTACTGCAACGCCATGTCGTCGGCTCGCCTCGCCGCCCTTTATCCGGCCTCGGGCGGTACCTATGTGTACGGGCGGGAGCGGCTCGGGGAGTTCTGGGGGTATCTCGCGGGCTGGTCGTTCGTGGTCGGGAAGACGGCCTCCTGTGCGGCGATGGCGCTCACCGTGGGCACGTACGTGTGGCCGGAGCAGGCGCACGCGGTGGCGGTCGCGGCCGTCGTGGCGCTGACCGCGGTGAACTACGGCGGTGTACAGAAGTCCGCCTGGCTGACGCGGCTGATCGTGGCGCTCGTCCTGGCGGTCCTCGCATGTGTGGTGCTCGTGTGTCTGGCATCCGGTGAGTCCGACGCCGGGCGGCTGGACATCGGGGCCTCGGGCGGGGCGGACGGGGTGCTGCAGGCGGCAGGTCTGCTGTTCTTCGCCTTCGCGGGGTACGCCCGGATCGCGACCCTCGGCGAGGAGGTGCGGGATCCGGCACGGACCATTCCGCGTGCGATCCCGCTGGCGCTGGGCATCGCCCTGGTGGTCTACCTGTGTGTCGCGGTGGCTGTCCTTTCGGTACTGGGGTCGAGTGGGCTCGGGGCCGCTACTGCACCGCTGGCCGATGCGGTGCGGGCCGCGGGGGCGCCTTGGCTCGTGCCGGTGGTGCGGGTGGGTGCCGCCGTGGCCGCGCTGGGGTCGCTGCTGGCGCTGATCCTGGGGGTGTCGCGGACGACGCTTGCCATGGCACGGGACCGGCATCTGCCGAGGGCGCTGGCCTCTGTGCATCCGCGGTTCCAGGTGCCGCACCGGGCGGAGCTGGCCGTGGGTGCGGTGGTGGCGGTCCTGGCGGCCACGGTGGACGTCCGGGGCGCGATCGGGTTCTCCTCCTTCGGTGTGCTGGCGTACTACGCCGTGGCCAACGCGTCGGCCTGGACCCTGTCTTCGGCGTGGTCTGCGAGGGTGGTGCCGGCGGTGGGGCTGGCCGGGTGCGCGGTGCTGGCGTTCTCGCTTCCCGGGGTGTCGGTCGTCGTGGGCGCGGGGGTGCTGGTGGTGGGGGTCGTCGCGTATGCGGTGCGCCGGTGGAAGCAGTCAGGGGCCGGGGCAGGGGAACGGTAGGACCGGCCTCCACGACGGACCGGGCCCTCAGGCGCCTCGCGGCTCTTACCCTCAGCCGCCTCGCGGCTCTGACCCTCGGGCACCTCTCGGCTCGGATCTCCCACGGTCGTTCGCCATCGCCCTTCCGGCGTCTCGTATCGCGGTGTTCGGCTCGTGGCACGGAGTACCGCCCATCCAGCCGGTGTTGTGTGTCTCGGTCGTCACTCGGGTCGGCAACTGCTCGATCGCGGTCATGGATCCATGATGCAGACCGCCGCCGACAGCCGGGCGGGCCTGTGGACGACCTCCGGCCTGTGGACAACGGAGGGCGGCGACTCTCCGTTCAGCGCACCGCGAAGGGCTCGTTCGTCCGCACGATGTCGCGGCCGAGCGGAAGCAACGAGACCGGGATGAGCTTGAAGTTGGCGATGCCCAGCGGGATGCCGATGATCGTGACGCACAGGGCGATGCCGGTGGCGATGTGGCCCAGGGCGAGCCACCAGCCCGCGAGCACCAGCCACAGCACGTTGCCCACACACGATGGCGCGCCCGCGTCGCGGCGCTCGACCGTCGTATACCCGAAGGGCCACAGGGCGTAGACACCGATGCGGAAGGCCGCGATTCCGAACGGGATGCCGATGACGGTGATGCAGAGCAGCAGGCCCGCGAGCATGTAGGCGAGGAACAGCCAGAAGCCGCTCAGGACGAGCCATATGACGTTGAGTATGGTCCTCACTGGTTCCCACCTGCCATCTTTTCGAGCCGGGCGATGCGTTCCGCCATCGGCGGGTGTGTGGAGAACATCTTCGAGAGGCCCTGGCCGGGCCGGAACGGGTTCGCGATCATCATGTGACTGGCGGTCTCGATGCGTGGCTCGGGAGGCAGCGGAAGCTGCTTCGTGCCGAGTTCGAGCTTGCGCAGGGCGTTGGCCAGGGCAAGCGGGTCGCCGGTGAGCTGGGCACCCGAGGCGTCCGCCTGGTACTCCCGCGAGCGGCTGATGGCGAGTTGGATGAGCGAGGCGGCGAGCGGGCCCAGGAGCATGATCAGCAGCATGCCGAGCAGACCGGGGCCGTCGTCGTCGTCCGAGCGTCCGATGGGGATCAGCCAGGCGAAGTTGACCAGGAACATGATGACGGAGGCGAGGGCGCCGGCGACCGACGAGATGAGGATGTCGCGGTTGTAGACGTGGCTGAGCTCGTGGCCGATGACGCCGCGCAGTTCGCGCTCGTCCAGCAGGCGCAGGATGCCGTCGGTGCAGCACACCGCGGCGTTGCGGGGATTGCGGCCTGTGGCGAAGGCGTTGGGTGCCTCCGTCGGGGAGATGTACAGGCGCGGCATGGGCTGGCGGGCCTGGGTGGAGAGCTCGCGGACCATGCGGTAGAGCGCCGGGGCCTCGAACTCGCTCACCGGGCGGGCGCGCATCGCGCGTAGGGCGAGTTTGTCGCTGTTCCAGTACGCGTAGGCGTTGGTGGCCAGTGCTACCAGGACGGCGATGACGAGCCCCATGCGGCCGAAGAAGCTGCCGATGACGATGATGAGTGCGGACAGTCCTCCCAGGAGTATCGCTGTCCTGAGCCCGTTGTGCCGGCGGTGCACGGTACGCCCTCCAAGTCGTGCGGCAGGGGACCCTTGCTTGCTGAATCTGCGGTGCCACTGGTGCCGCGTTCTCACGTCCAGTGGACCCTCCCGTACTGGTCAACGCCAGGCGGCGGGCGCGAGTTCCCTGGTGCGTGCGGCGCCGGGTGTGGACCGTCCGGGTGACGGTGCCATCAACCGGCACGCACGCGTGGAGCGGGTGCCCCGCACGCGTGCGGTGTAAGCGGCCGTCCTTCCGGTGGGCCTCCGTACCCGGAACGAGGTTCAGAAGAGACCGGTGTCGGTGAAGCGCAGGACCAGCTGGGGCGCGCCGGACAGGGCGATACCGAGGACGCCGGTCAGGGCGATCGCGGCGGTGACCGGTCCGGGGACACGGTGCTTCTCGGGTTCACCCTCGGGGGCGCGGAACAGCAAGGCCGTCCACTGGAGGTAGTAGACCAGTGCGATCACGACGTTGACGGCCATGACCACGGCCAGCCAGCCGAGCCCGGCGTCGACGGCCGCCGAGAAGACGGTGACCTTGGCGAAGAGACCGATGATGCCCGGCGGCAGTCCGGCGAGGCAGAGCAGGAAGAACGCCAGGAGCAGCGCGGACAGCGGGCTGGAGGCGTACAGGCCACGGTAGTCGGCGACTCGGTTGAGGGTTTGCGTGCGGCCCACGAGGGCGGCAACCGCGAAGGCGCCGAGGTTCACGGCGCCGTACATCAGGGCGTAGGCGACGGTGGAGCCGATCGACTTCTCGGCGTTCCCCGAGTACGCGGCGGCGGCGATCGGCACCAGGAGGTAGCCGGCCTGGCCGACGGAGGACCAGGCGAGCAGGCGGACGGCGCTGTACGCGCGCGTGGCTTGCTGGCGCAGGGCTCCGGCGTTGCCCACGGTCATGGTGAGCGCCGCCAGGGCTGCCAGGGCGGGACCCCAGACGTCGGCGTACGACGGGAGGGCCACGACCGTGACGAGGATGAGGCCGCTGAAGCCGACCGCCTTGCCGATGACCGACAGGTAGGCCGCGATCGGCAGAGGTGCCCCCACATAGGTGTCGGGCACCCAGAAGTGGAAGGGCACGGCGGCCGTCTTGAAGGCGAAGCCGACGAGGGTGAGGACGACGCCGGTCTGGGCGAGGGTGTGGAACTGCCCGTCGACGTGCTGGATGCGGTCGGCGACCTGGGTGAGGTAGAGGGTGCCGGTGGTGGCGTACACGAAGCTGATGCCCAAGAGGCTGACCGCGGTCGCGGTGACCGAGGACAGGAAGAACTTCAGGGCCGCCTCGGAGGACTTCCGGTCGCCGTACCTGAGGCCGACCAGTGCGAAGGCGGGCAGGGAGGCGACCTCCAGGGCGACGATCAGGGTCGCGAGGTCGCGGGAGGCGGGCAGGAGTGCGGCGCCGGCCGCGGAGGACAGCAGCAGAAACCAGTACTCCCCTTCGGGGAGGTCCTTGCGTGCGTCCTTCAGGGCGGTGACCGACAGGAGGGCGGCGAGGAGAGCGCCGCCGAGGACCAGGAACTGGATGACCAGGGTGAAGCGGTCGGCTGTGTAGCTGCACACGGTGGCGTCGCCGGTCAGGCAGAAGGTGCTGCGGTCGCCGCCCAGGAGGGGCAGCAGCATCAGCGTGGCGGCGGCCAGACCCGCCACGGATGTCCAGCCGAGCAGGGCCTTGCGGTGTTCGGCGACGAACAGGTCGGCCACCAGGACGACGAGTGCGACGACCGCCACGATGGTGGGCGGCGCGATCGCGAGCCAGTCGACGGACTGGACCAGCGACGCCGCCAGGGGCTGGGCCGGGGAGCTCATCGGGTGCCTCCTGCGAGGAGCTGCTGGACGGCCGGGTCGCTCAGGCCGAGGAGGGCTCTGGGCCACAGGCCCGCGACGACGGTGAGGGCCACGAGCGGGGTCCACGCCGCGAACTCGTAGGAACGGACGTCGGGGAGCGTCGGAGCGTCCTGGGGCAGGGCGCCCATGCAGACACGGCGAACCACGACCAGCAGGTAGGCGGCCGTCAGCAGCGTGCCGAACGCGCCGATCGCCATGAAGGTGAGGAAGGCCGGGCGGCTGAGGCCCTCGGCGGGCCGGAACGCACCGAACAGGGCCAGCATCTCGCCCCAGAACCCGGCCAGGCCCGGCAGGCCGAGCGAGGCGGCGGCGGCGAAGGCGATCAGGCCGCCGAGGCGCGGGGCCTTGCCGTAGAGGGCGGCGCCGGTCTCCTCGGCGAGGGTGTCGAGGTCGGTGGTGCCGGTGCGGTCCTTCAGCGCGCCCACCAGGAAGAAGAGCAGGCCGGTGATGAGGCCGTGGGCGATGTTGGCGAACAGGGCGCCGTTCACGCCGGTCGGGGTCATGGTGGCGATGCCGAGCAGGACGAAGCCCATGTGGCCGACGGAGGAGTAGGCGACGAGGCGCTTGAGGTCGCCCTTCGCGCCTTGCTTGGCCAGGGCCAGACAGGCCAGGGATCCGTAGATGATGCCGACGACGGCCAGGGCGGCGAGGTAGGGCGCGAAGGTGCGGAACCCGTCGGGTGCGATGGGGAGCAGGATCCGGACGAATCCATACGTACCCATCTTCAGGAGCACGCCGGCGAGGAGGACCGAGCCGACGGTCGGCGCGGCGGTGTGGGCGTCGGGCAGCCAGCTGTGCAGCGGCCACATCGGCGTCTTCACCGCGAGCCCGATCCCGATCGCCAAAACAGCGATGACCTGCACGGATGTGCTCAGTGACCGGCCGTTGTCAGTGGCCAGTGCCATCATGTCGAACGTGCCCGCCTTGATCCCGATCAGGAGCAGGCCGAGCAGCATGACCACGGAGCCGAGCAGGGTGTAGAGGATGAATCGCCAGGCGGCCTGGCTCCGACCCTCCCCGCCCCAGCGGGCGATGAGGAAGTACATCGGGATGAGGACCATCTCGAAGGCGAGGAAGAACAGCACCAGGTCGAGGACGGCGAAGGTCGCGAGCGTGCCGCCTTCGAGGACGAGCAGCAGGGCGACGAAGGCCTTCGGGGCCGGGCCTTCGGCCCGCGGCGTCAGCCGCTGATGTTGCTGCTTGAAGTACGAGTAGAGCGCGCAGAGGAAGGTCAGCAGCGCGGTCAGGACCAGGAGGGGGAGGGAGATGCCGTCGATGCCGAGGTGGATGCGTACGTGGAGTGCGGGAATCCAGCTGATGTCCGTGCCGGCCTGCATCTTCGACGGCTGGTCGTGGTCGAAGCCGAGCGCGAGGACGATCGCCGCGATGAGGATCGCGCCGGTGACCGTGACACCGTGCCGGAGGACGGCCTGCTCGGGTGACTTCCCCTTCAGTCCGGGCGGGGCGGGCAGCAGAGCCGCGGCGGCGCCGAGGAGCGGGCCGACGACGACGAATGCCAGAAGGAACTGCATCACGGACTCGTTGATATCGATCACGCCTGCTCACGCTCCCGTGGCGACGAGGACGGCGGCGACCGCGAGGACGACGGTGCCGGCGAGCAGCGCGCTCACATAGGTCTGGACGTTGCCGGTCTGGGCACGCCGTGCGGCGGCGCCGAGCCAGCGGGGCAGCTCCCCCGCACCGCGGACATAGGTCTCGACGACCTCGCGGTCGAGGAACCTGACGAGGCTCGCCCCGGCCTGGACCGGGCGGACGAAGAGTGCCGTGTACACCGCGTCCAGGTGGAAGCCGGCGGCCGCGTGGCGGTGCAGCGGGCCGAGCAGGAGCCGCCCGGGGTCGGCGGGGTCGGGTGCGTAGGCGATGTCGCCGTAGGCCGGCTCATGGGTGGCGATGGCTTCCGCCTCGACCTGGGCGGCGTCGCCCTCGGGATGGGCCGCGACGGCTCCCAGCGGAACGCGGGCCGCGAGGGCGGTGGTGTGCCGCCAGGCGGCGTAGGTGACGATGCCGCCGACCAGGGCCACGCCCGTGCCGAGCACGGAGGTGGTCAGGGTCGGGCCGAGGTCACGGCCGTCGAACCAGTCGGGCAGCAGGCGGAACGCGAACCCGCCGAGGGCCAGGGACGGCACGGCGAGGACCCACAGCACGACGGTCATCGTCAGTGGCTGCCTGCCGTGGTCGGGGGCTTCGGTGCCCCGGCCGCGGAAGGCGAGCAGCCACAGGCGCATCGCGTAGGCGGCGGTGAGCACGGCCGTGATCAGGCCGGCGACGAGGACGATCCAGCCCGCGGCGGCGGGGGCGTGCTCGGTGTGCCCGGTGACGACGTGCTCGGCGACGCCGAGGACGGCCTCCTTGGAGAAGAAGCCGCTGAACGGCGGGATCGCGGCGAGCGCGAGCAGCGCCACGGTCATCGTCCAGTAGGCGTCGGGGATGCGGTCGCGCAGGTTCCGCATGCGGGACATGGCGGCGAGCGAGTTGGTGCCGGCGGCGTGGATGATCACGCCGGCCGCGAGGAACAGCAGCGCCTTGAAGGCGCCGTGGGACAGGAGGTGGAAGACGGCGGCCCCGCGGTCGCCGACGGCGAGCGCGCCGGTCATGTAGCCGAGCTGGCCGATCGTCGAGTAGGCGAGGACGCGCTTGATGTCGTCCTGGGCGAGGGCGGCGAGCGCGGAGCCCGTCATCGTGACGGCGGCCATGACGGCGAGGACGACCATCGCGGCCTGGGAGGCCTCGAAGACCGGGAGGAGACGGGCGATGAAGTAGACACCTGCGGCGACCATCGTCGCTGCGTGGATCAGGGCGGAGACGGGGGTCGGGCCCGCCATCGCGTCGGGGAGCCAGGTGTGCAGCGGGAACTGCGCCGACTTGCCCGCCACTCCCGCGAGGAGCAGCAACGCGATGAGCGTCGGGTTGTCGAGCCCGCCGCTCGCGACGGTGCCGAGGATGCGGGTGATGCGGAACGAGCCTGCGTCGGTGGCGAGGGCGAACAACCCGATGAGGAAGGGGACGTCGCCGAGCTTGGTGACGAGGAAGGCCTTGATGGAGGCGGCGCGGGCCTCCGGGGTCTCCCAGTAGTGGCCGACGAGGAAGTAGGAGCAGATGCCCATGACCTCCCAGCCGACCAGCAGCACGATCAGGTCGCCGGAGTAGACGACCAGGAACATCGCGGAGGTGAACAGCGAGACGAGGGCGGCGTAGGAGGGGTAGCGCGGGTCGTCGCGCAGGTAGCCCGTCGAGTAGATCTGCACGCAGGAGGCGACCAGGCCGACCAGCACGGCGACGAGGGCGGCGAAGCCGTCGATGTGCAGGGCGAGCTCGATCGGGACCGAGCCGGTGGGGGTGAGTTCCGTGGCCGAGTCGACGGCCGCTCCGCCGCCCTGGCGTACGGCGACCAGTGCGGCGAGCACCAAGGAGGTGAGCGTCGGCAGGACGGCGAGGGGCCGGACGAAGCCGGGTGCCGTGCGGCCCAGCAGCAGACCGGCGGCGGCGCCGAGGAACGGAAGGAGGGGGACGAGTGCGGCGAGGGTGGTCGTGGTCACGCGGTGGCCTCAGCCTTCTGGGCCTCGTCGGACTGCTCGGCCGGGCGGACGTCGTGGCCGGGGTCGTCGGGGTCGTGCCGTTCGGCGGTGTCGCGGAGCTTGTCGATGTCCGAGGTGCCGCGGTTGCGGTGGACGGCGAGGACGATGGCCAGCCCGATGCCGATCTCTGCGGCGGCGATGGCGATGGTGAACAGGGTCAGGGCCTGACCGGAGTGCAGGGTCTCCCTGGCGGCCTTGCTGAGCCAGACGTCGAAGGCGACCAGGTTCAGGTTGACGGCGTTGAGCATGAGCTCGACCGACATCAGGACCAGGATCGCGTTGCGACGGGCCAGGACTCCGTACAGACCCGTGCAGAAGAGCAGGACGGAGAGCACGGCGGGGTAGGCGAGGTGCATCAGCGGGTGCCTTCCTGCGCGGAACGCTCCGAACGGCCTGAACCTGAACTCTCCGTGACCGTCCGGGAACTCTTGGTGGCGTCCGGGGCGTTCACGGGGGGAGAGCTCGACTCCGCCTTCGCCTTGCGGGACAGGACGATGGCGCCGACCAGTGCGGCGAGGAGGAGAACGGAGAGGGCCTCGAAGGGGAGCACCCAGTTCTGGAAGAGGCTCGCGCCGGTGGCCTCGGTGGAGCCGGCGGCGGCGCCGTCCAGGTCGATCCAGGTCGTGCGGAAGGCGTCGACGACGACCCAGACCAGAGCGGCGGCAGCGGCGACGGCCACGACGAGGGCGGCCCAGCGGTTGCCGGAGTCGGCATCCGGAGAGCGCCCGATGGGGGCCCTGGTGAGCATCAGACCGAACAGGAGGAGGACGACGACGGAACCGACATAGATGAGGACCTGCACCCAAGCGATGAACTCGGCGGTGAGCAGGAGGTACTCGACGGCGAGCCCGCCGAGGGTGACCACCAGCCACAGGGCGGCGTGCACCAGTTGCCTGGTGGTGACGGTGACGAGGGCGGCGCCGAAGGTCACCAGGCCGACGAGGAGGAAAGCGATCTCGACGCCGGTCGGGGAGAGGAAGCCGCGGGTTTCGGCGGCGGCCCCGGTGGCCGGGCCGGTCGCGAGGAGAGCGGCGTGTGCGGCGAGCGTCATTCCGCGCCCTCCTGACCGGGCTTGGGGCGACCTGGCTTCGGGTGCCCCGGCTCCGGACGAGTCGGCCTCGGGCGATCCGGCTCCTGACGTACCGGCTCCTGGCGGTCCGGCTCCTGGCGGTCCGGCTTCGGCTGGTCGGTCTGCTGCTTGGAGTCGCCCTGGGGTCGGGTGGGCTGTTCGGCGGCGCGGGCCTGCTCGTCGGCGTGGGGTTCGGTGGCCGGCGGGGCCTGCTGGGCGGCCAGCTTGTCGGCGGCCTTGCGGGCGGCGGCGAGTTCCTTCGGTTCCTCCGCGCCGGGGTCGAGGGCCGGCGGGGCCGGGACGGTCCACATCCACTCGCGGAGCTTGTCGCGCTCGTGAGTGAGGTCGCGGATGTCGGTCTCGGCGTACTCGAACTCAGGTGACCAGAACAGGGCGTCGAAAGGACAGACCTCGATGCAGATACCGCAGTACATGCACAGGGAGAAGTCGATGGCGAAGCGGTCGAGGACGTTGCGGCTGCGCTCGCGGCCCCCCGGGGCCGCAGGCGGGACGGTCTCCTTGTGGGAGTCGATGTAGATGCACCAGTCCGGGCACTCGCGGGCGCACAGCATGCAAACCGTGCAGTTCTCCTCGAACAGGCCGATCACACCGCGGGTGCGGGGCGGGAGGTCGGGCTGGGCGTCGGGGTACTGCGCGGTGACGGACTTCTTCGTCATCGTGCGCAGGGTGACGGCCAGGCCCTTGGCGAGGCCACTGCCGGGGATGCGGGGCCGGGAGGGCGGGAGCGACGCAGCCATGGTTACCGGATCACCACCTTGACGATGCCGGTGAGGGCGATCTGGGCGAGGGAGAGGGGGACGAGGAGGGTCCAGGCGAGCTTTTGGAGCTGGTCCTCGCGCAGGCGCGGGTAGGTGACGCGCAGCCAGATCACGAGGAAGGCGAGGACGGCGGTCTTCAGCAGGGTCCAGACCCAGCCGAGGCCGTCGGCACCCCAGGGGCCGTGCCAGCCGCCCAGGAAGAGGACGGTGGTCAGGGCGCACAGGACGACGATTCCGGCGTACTCGGCGAGGAGGAAGAGAGCGAAACGGAGGCCCGTGTACTCGGTGTAGGCGCCGAAGATGATCTCCGAGTCGGCAACGGGCATGTCGAAGGGCGGCCGCTGGAGTTCGGCGAGTCCGGCCACGAAGAACACGATCGCGCCGACGATCTGCCAGGGCAGCCACCACCACTCGAAGGCGTCGAGGATGCCGGGGAGGGAGACGGTGCCGGCGGCCATGGCCACCGAGGCGGCGGTCAGGAGCATCGGCAGTTCGTAGGCGAGGAGCTGGGCTGCGGTGCGCAGTCCGCCGAGGAGGGAGAACTTGTTCGCGGACGCCCAGCCGGCCATGAGCGAGCCGAGGACGCCGACGCCCATGACGGCCAGGACGAAGAAGACGCCCGCGTCGATGACCTGCCCGACGGCTCCCTCACCGGGGCCGACGGGGATGGCGAGCAGGACGAGGAGGTAGGGCAGGAGGGCGACGGCGGGGGCCAGTTGGAAGATGCGGCGGTCGGCGCCCGCGGGGACGACGTCCTCCTTCTGCGCGAACTTCACACCGTCGGCGATCAGCTGGGCCCAGCCGTGGAAGCCACCGGCGTACATGGGGCCGAGGCGGCCCTGCATATGGGCCATGACCTTGTGCTCGGTCTGGCCGATGATCAGGGGGAAGGTGAGGAAGACGACGAAGACGACCAGGAGTCGCAGGGCGACGTCGAGCACGTCGTTCACTGCGGGCCTCCTGTGGGGTTCTCGGTGTCGGCGGGATGCCCGGCGTCGCCGGGGCCGACGGGGTGGCCGCTGGGCTGCGCCTTGTCGTCCGTGGCCTGCGGCTTGTTGTCCGTGGCCGTCGGCTCGTCATCAGAGGCCTGCGGCTCGTCATCCGTGGCCTGCGGCTCGTCGTCCGTAGCGGTCGGCTCGTCATCCCCGGCCTGCGGCTCGTCGCCCGTGGCCTTCTGCTTGTCCGCCGAGCCCGAGGTGCCTGGGATGGCAGAGGCCTGTGCTGCCTCCGGCGACGGTTCGGGTGCCGGTTCGTCGAAAGCCGGACGGGCGTGGTGCCAGGGGGCGTCCGTGCTGCGCGGGGCGCTGGGGGCCGTATCCGGTGTGGTGTCGCCCCGGTCGGGCTCGGTCTTCTGGGCCGGAGCAGTCGGCTCGCCGGGGACGGGCCGACTCGCCGGGCTATCAGCCGCCGTACGCGTACGCCGGGAGGCAGCCGGAGTCCCGCCAGGGGCAGCGGACTGGCTCACGGAGCCCTCCGACGCCGAACGTGCACGACGCGGGGCAGCCGGGCCACCCGCTCCCGCTGCCGGAGTCTCCGCACCGGCAGCGGGCTGGCTCGCCGAGCCCTGCGACGCCGAGCGGGTGCGTCGTACGGGGCGTTCGCCCGCTGGGCGTGCGGCGCCTCGGGCCGGGCGTTCGCCTGCGGCGCGGCCTGCGCCTCGGGCAGGGGCCGGCGGGAGCTGGCCCTTGAGGGGGCCCCATTCGTTGGGGTCGGGGACGCCGGGCGGGAGCATCTGACGGCGCTTGGGGCCGCCGTGGTCCGACTCGCCCGGCTCCTTCGCGCCGGGCCAGGCCTTGGCGACGCGGGCGGCGAGGACGAAGTCCTTGCGCAGGGGGTGGCCTTCGAAGTTCTCGGGCAGGAGCAGGTGGTCGAGCGCCGGGTGGCCTTCGAAGATGATGCCGAACATCTCGTACGTCTCGCGTTCGTGCCAGGCGGCGCCCGCGTAGACGTCGACCGCCGAGGGCAGGGAGGGGGCGTCGTGCGGCACCGTCGTACGGAGCAGGAGGCGTCGGACGGGAGCGAGCGCGGCGACGTGGGCCGTGACGCGGAAGCCCGTGCCCGGTTCGTCGACGGCGCTCAGCCAGTCGAAGTAGGTGCAGCCGAGGCGGTCGCGGGCGGTCTCGAGGGCGGTGATCCAGGCTGCCGGGGGAACGTCGACCGTCAGGACGTCGTAGGACTCCTCGGCCGTGGCGTCCGGGCCGAAGAGTTCCTCGGAGGTGGCGGGCAGCCAGCCGACGGCGGTCATCGCCCCTCCCCCGGGGCCGTCTCCGGTGCGGGCGGTTGCACCAGTCCGCTCTGCAGCGCCGCAGCCGAGGGGCGCTCGGCACCGCTGCCGTACCGCTCCCCAAGCGACTCGCGGGCGATCTTCTCCTGGAGCTTGAGGATGCCCTGGAGCAGCGCCTCGGGGCGGGGCGGGCAGCCCGGGACGTAGACGTCGACGGGGATGATCTGGTCGACGCCCTTGGTGACGGAGTACGAGTCCCAGTAGGGGCCGCCGCAGTTGCTGCACGCGCCGAAGGAGATGACGTACTTCGGTTCCGGCATCTGCTCGTAGAGGCGCTTCACGGCCGGGGCCATCTTGTCCGTGACCGTGCCGGAGACGACCATCAGGTCGGCCTGGCGGGGGCCCGGGGCGAACGGGATGACGCCGAGGCGGATGAAGTCGTGGCGGGCCATGGAGGCGGCGATGAACTCGATCGCGCAGCAGGCGAGGCCGAAGTTGAAGACCCAGAGCGAGTAGCGGCGGCCCCAGTTGAGGACGACCTTCATCGGCTCGGGGGCGAGACGGGCCAGGGCGCCCAGCCGCTTGGGCTCGGGCAGCGACACAGGCTCGGACACCGAGGGGTTCACGTCCATGCCAGGACGCCCTTCTTGTAGGCGTAGAGCAGGCCGACCGCCAGGAAGCCGAGGAAGACGAACATCTCGGCCAGGGTCGTCGCGCCGTAGCCGGGGGCGGCGAAGACGGTCGCCCAGGGGAACAGGAAGATCGAGTCGACGGCGAAGATCACGTAGAGGAAGGCGTACACGTAGTAGCGGACCTGGGTGTGGGCCCAGCCCTCGCCGACGGGGTCGACGCCGCACTCGTACGTCAGGAGCTTCTCGGGGGTGGGGACCACGGGCCGCAGCAGGCGGCCGGCCCCGAAGGCGACGGCGACGAACAGCACACCGATCACGGCGAGCAGTCCGACGACCGAGTAGGACTGGAAGTAGTCCGCCGCGACGACGGTCGTGGTGACGACGGTCGGTTCCGGCACGTCCGTCCCTCGCTCCCTCAGAATTTCGGACCTGGATCCTTCGACGAGGCCGCGGCTCGCTGGGTGCCGCCGTTCGACGATCTGTACGCACGGGAGTCTAGGCCCTGATAAGGGCAGGGTAAGCAGCCCGTCACCGCCGGGCATACGGGGGGTGGGGTTTTCCTCAGCCGATCCTGGCGGTCCCCCTCATGGCGCAGCCGTCCGCCGCCGGGCAGGCTGACGCACATGACCCAACGCATCCCGTCCTCGGGCACGACGGCGGCCCGGTCGGCCGCCGGGCCGGACGACCGTCCGCCGCCTGCCCGGCTCGCCTATGACCGGCACACCTGGAAAGAGATCGCGCACCTGCTGGCGAACCTTCCGGTCGCGCTGCTCGGTTTCACCTATGTGGTGACGATGCTGTCCATCGGTTTCGGACTGACCGTCACGGTGATCGGATTCCCGCTGCTCGCGGCCGGTCTCATGGGTGCGCGGCTGCTGGGCAGGCTGGAACGGGCGCGGGCCCGGGCGCTGCTCGGGGTGCGGATCGAGGAGCCGAGCCGGCTGCGGCTGTGGGGCGAGGGCGGCTTCTTCCAGCGGTTGTGGATACAGCTGAAGGACCCGGTGGGCTGGCGCACGGTGCTGTACGAGTTCATCCGGCTGCCCTGGGGCGTGCTCACCTTCGGCGTCACGCTGGCCTCGCTGTTCGTGCTGTGGCCGGTGCTGCCGTTCATCGCGCGGGGGCTGGCCAATGCCGACCGGGCCATGGTGCGGGCGCTGCTGTCACCCTCGGACGAGCTGGAGCGGCGGATCGCCGAGCTGGAGTCGGACCGGGGGGTCGTGGTGGACACGGCCGCGGCCGATCTCCGGCGTATCGAGCGGGATCTGCACGACGGGGCGCAGGCCCGGCTGGTCAATCTGGCGATGGGGCTCGGCCTGGCGAAGGAGAAGGTGCTGGAGGATCCCGACGCGGCGGCGGCGATGGTCGAGGAGGCGCACGGCGAGGTGAAGCTGGCGCTGCAGGAGCTGCGGGACCTGGCGCGCGGCATCCATCCGGCGGTGCTGACCGACCGGGGTCTGGACGCGGCCCTGTCCTCGGTGGCCTCGCGCTGCACGGTCCCGGTGAAGGTGACGGTCGACCTGCCGGAGCGGCCGGCCGCGGCCATCGAGGGCATCGCCTACTTCACCGTCTCGGAGCTGCTGCAGAACGTCAGCAAGCACAGCAGGGCGAATGCGGCCTCGGTGGAGGTGTGGCGGACCGACACCCGGCTGCTGATTCAGGTGGGGGACGACGGGGTGGGCGGCGCGAGCCTCGACGGCGGTACGGGGATGAAGGGCCTGGCGGACCGGCTGGACGCCGTCGACGGGCTGTTCGTCCTGGAGTCGCCCGAGGGCGGCCCGACGACGGTCACCGCGGAACTGCCGTGGCGTGACCGGTCCGGGGCCCGGGGGTAGGGAAAACCCCCCGCTCGAGACGCCGACGCACTCCATGGTCCGCCGGCCTGCGGCGGAGCAGGGTGGAGGTACGGGAGCACAACAGTCGCACGACGAGGAGAAGGACGGCGCCGATGGCCACGGAGTACGGACAGGGGTACGGGCTCGACGGTGGGTCCGGGTTCCCCGGGAGCACCGAACGGCGGTACCGGCTGCCGGCCGCACTGCGGGCGCCGGTCGAGGGCCGTACCTGGCGCGAGTTCGCCCATGTGCTGCTCAGCCTGCCGGTCGGCATCCTGGCCTTCACCTACGCGGTCACCATGGTGTCGCTGGGGGCGGGGCTGCTGGTCACGTTCCTCGGCGTTCCGGTGCTGGCGGCGGCGCTCGCCGGGTGTCGCGGTATCGGGGCTCTGGAGCGGACGCGGGCGCGGGCGCTGCTGGGCCTGGAGGTGGGCGAGCCGGAGCCGCTGCGGACGGCCAAGCCGGGCGCGATGGCGTGGATGGGGGCCGTCCTCAAGAGCGGCGTCTCGTGGCGGGCGCTGCTGTACGCGGTGGTGCAGCTGCCCTGGGGGGTGTTCTCGTTCGCCGTCGCCGTGAACGTGTGGCTGCTGGGCTGGGGGCTGCTGACGTATCCGCTGTGGTTCTGGGCGCTCCCGATGGGGGCCGGCGCGGACGGATTCCAGCTGTACAGCAGTGAGACGCACGGGATCCGCCTCGACAACCCCTTCGAGATCACGGTGACCGCGCTGGTGGGACTGCTGTTCACGATCGCGGCGCCGTGGATCGTGCGGGCGCTGACGATGGTGGACCGGCTGCTGGTGCACGGGCTGCTCGGGCCGTCGCGGCTGGCCTCGCGGGTGGTGGAGCTGGAGTCGGACCGGGGGGTGGTGGTCGACACCGCGGCGGCCGATCTGCGGCGGATCGAGCGGGATCTGCACGACGGGGCGCAGGCCCGGCTGGTGGCGCTGGCCATGGATCTGGGGCTGGCGAAGGACAAGCTCCAGGAGGACCCGCGGGCGGCCGCACGGATGGTGGACGAGGCGCACGGCGAGGTGAAGACGGCGCTGCAGGAGTTGCGGGACCTGGCGCGCGGCATCCATCCGGCGGTCCTGACCGACCGCGGCCTGGACGCGGCCCTGTCCTCGGTCGCCTCGCGCTGCACGGTCCCGGTGCGGATCGAGGTCGACCTGGCGGAGCGGCCGGCACCGGCGATCGAGGGGATCGCCTACTTCACGGTGTCGGAGCTGCTGCAGAACATCAGCAAGCACGCGCGGGCCACCTGGGCCGGTGTGGAGGTGTGGCGGACGGAGAACCGGCTGATGCTGCAGGTCGTGGACAACGGCGTGGGCGGGGCCGACGTGTCCCGGGGCTCAGGCCTGGCGGGTCTGGCGGACCGGCTCGACGCGGTGGACGGGGTCCTGGTGGTGGACTCACCGGCGGGTGGCCCGACCCGGGTGACCGCGGAGTTGCCGTGGCGGGGAGCTCATGTGCGGTGACCTCCCGTCGGGGGCCGGTGCCGGGGTTCCGCGCCGATGACCTGTCCAGGCCGCTCCGTCCCCTGGGCCCGCGGCCGTCGCCCGCCCGCCATCCGACACGGGAGCGCGGGAAGCGAAGCCGAGGGACCGGCCGGACGAGAGCCGCAGGGGCCCTGTTCCGCAGGACAAGAAGCCGCTCCTGCCCCCATCCACCCCCCGACCCTGAAATGCTGGACCCGTCGCACGGGTGGGCGCGCAGCCGTTGTGGGCTGCGGACGGGCGGCATCGGGCTGTGGGGGGCCGGACAATCGTGGAGGACAGGGTGCGGGTGGTCATCGCCGAGGATTCAGTGCTGCTCAGAGAGGGCCTGACCCGGCTGCTGACCGACCGGGGTCACGACGTCGTCGCCGGTGTGGGTGACGGCGTGGCACTGATCAAGACCATCACGGAGCTGGACGCGCAGGGCGAGCTGCCGGACGTGGTCGTGGCCGACGTCCGTATGCCGCCGACGCACACCGACGAGGGGGTGCGGGCGGCGGTGCAGCTGCGCAAGGCACACCCGGGACTCGGAGTGCTGGTGCTGTCGCAGTACGTGGAGGAGCGCTACGCCACGGAGCTGCTCGCGGGATCCAGCCGGGGTGTCGGCTACCTGCTGAAGGACCGGGTCGCCGAGGTACGGGAGTTCGTGGACGCGGTGGTGCGGGTCGCGGAGGGTGGTACGGCGCTCGACCCGGAGGTGGTCGCGCAGCTGCTGGGGCGCAGCCGCAAGCAGGACGTGCTGGCGGGGCTCACCCCGAGGGAGCGTGAGGTGCTGGGGCTGATGGCCGAGGGGCGGACGAACTCGGCGGTCGCTCGGCAGCTCGTGGTCAGCGACGGGGCGGTCGAGAAGCACGTCAGCAACATCTTCCTGAAGCTGGGGCTGTCCCCGAGCGAGGGCGACCACCGCAGGGTCCTGGCCGTGCTGACGTATCTGAACTCCTGACGTTCACGATCCCCGCGTCCGGAAACCCGGACAAAGACGGACGCATAGCCATACCGAAGTCGTGTCCAAGATGCGAATGACCCGAAGAACGCGACCCCCGCGGTCGTAGTGTTGATCCTGGGAAGGCCTCCGGGAAGGCCTGTCCCGGACAGCGTCCTCTAGGGAGGTCCAGTTCAGTGACCAGCCAGGTCAGTAGCCCAGTGGAGCAGGCCGACGAAGCAGTCGCAGAAGAGCAGCGCGAAGGGGCGGGCGCGAAGGACGTGCGTCGCCTGGACCGGGTGGTCATCAGGTTCGCGGGGGACTCGGGTGACGGTATGCAGCTCACCGGTGACCGTTTCACCTCGGAGACGGCGTCGTTCGGCAAC
>NZ_LGEA01000135.1 GCF_001280065.1 Streptomyces sp. NRRL B-1140 | reverse complement strand
CAGGTCAAGGTCCGCGGCTTCCGCATCGAACTCGGCGAGATCGAGCAGGCACTGACCGCGCACCCGGACGTCGACAACGCGGTCGTCGTCGTACGCGAGGACAGCGCCGACGTCCAGCGGCTGGTCGCCTACGTGGTGCCCGGCAACGGCACGGCACACACCGACCTGGACCTCAAGGCCCTCACGGACCGGGCCCGGGAGCACCTGCCGGAGTACATGGTCCCCTCGGCGATCGTGCCGCTCGCCGAACTGCCCATGACACCGAGCGGGAAGCTCGACCGCAGGGCGCTCCCCGCTCCGGACCACACCGAGGCCGCGGCCGGGCGAGGGCCGCGCAACCACACCGAGGAAGTCCTCTGTCGGCTGTTCGCCGAACTGCTCGGCCTGGAGGAGGTCGGCATCGACATCGACTTCTTCGACCACGGCGGGCACTCCCTGCTGGCCACCCGGCTGACCGGCCGCATACGCAACGAGCTCGACGTCGACGTGAAAGTCACGACGGTCTTCCGTAATCCGACCGCCGCCCAGCTGGCGGTCCAGATCGAGGAACTGGCCACGTCGAACCGCCCCCGGCTGCGCCCCAAGCTGGGCCAGATGACCGTTTAGGAGAAGCGTCGATGATCCCCTTGTCCTTCGCCCAGCGACGGATGTGGTTCCTGCACCGTCTGGAAGGCCCGTCCTCGACCTACAACATCCCGTTCGTCCTGCGCCTCGACGGGGCACTGGACACGGCCGCCCTGGCCGCCGCGGTGACGGACGTCGCGAACCGGCACGAGAGCCTGCGCACCCTGATCGCCGAGAACGAGGACGGCACACCGGAGCAGCGGATCCTGCCGCCCGAGGAGGCGGTCCTGCAGTTCCGGCTGGTCGACGTGGCCGCCGAGGCGGTGGACGCCGCCGTACAGGAGGCGGCGCGCGAGGGTTTCGACCTGGACACGGAACTGCCGCTGCGCACCACCGTGTTCCGGCTCTCCCCGCAGGAGCACGTGCTGGTGTTCGTGTTCCACCACATCGCCGCGGACGGGGCGTCGATGGCGCCGTTCCTGCGGGACCTGCTCTCGGCGTACGCAGCCCGTCAGCAGGGGGACGAGCCGGAGTGGACGCCACTCCCGGTGCAGTACAAGGACTACACGCTGTGGCAGCGGCAGCTGCTGGGCGACGAGGAGGACCCGGAGAGCGTCGCCGCGGAGCAACTCGCCTACTGGCGGCGGGAGCTGGCCGGGGTGCCGCAGCCCGTGCAGCTGCCGCTGGACCGGCCGCGGCCGACGGTGGCCGGCCACCGTGGCGGTCACGTCGACTTCGAACTGGACGCGGAGCTGCTCTCCGGCGTCGGGAAGCTGGCCGCCGAGCGCGGTGCCACCGCGCCGATGCTCGCCCAGTCCGTGCTCGCGGTGCTCCTGCACCACCTCGGCGCGGGCAACGACCTGACGATCGGCAGCCCGATCGAGGGACGTGCCGACGAGCAGCTCGACCAGCTGATCGGTTTCTTCGCCAACACCTGGGTGCTGCGCGTCGACCTGTCGCACAACCCGTCGTTCAACGACCTGCTGGACCAGGTGAGGGAGAGGGCCCTTGCCGCGTACGACAACCAGGACGTCCCCTTCGAACGTCTGGTGGAACTGCTGAGCCCGGAACGCACCACGGCCTACCAGCCGCTGTTCCAGGTGATGCTGGCCTGGCAGTTCGAGTGGTCGCAGATCGAGATACCGGGCCTGCGCGTCACCCCCCTCCCGGCGGGCACCGGCACCGCCAAGTTCGACCTGTTCTTCAACATCGTCCCGGCCCCGTCCGGGGGCGCGTACGGGCGGCTCGAGTACGCGACGGAACTGTTCGACCACTCCACGGCCGAGAACCTCGTCGACCGCTACGTGCGCGTGCTCCGGCAGGTCGTCACCGACCCCGGGACGCGGCTCGGTTCCGTGGACGTGCTCACCGGCGCCGAGCGTGACCTGCTGACCCGGGTGAACGAGACGGCGGCACCGGCGCAGGCGGCGACGGTGCCGGAACTGGTCGCCGCCCAGGCCGCGCGGACACCGGACGCGACGGCGGTGGTGTCCGGCCGGACCACTTTGACCTACGCGGAGCTGGAGGGCCGAGCGGCCCGGCTGGCCGCGGTGCTGCGCGACCACGGGGCGGGGCCCGACGCCCCGGTCGCCGTGGCACTGCCCCGGTCGGCGGACCTGGTGGTCGCGCTCCTCGCTGTGCTCAAGGCCGGCGCCGCCTACCTGCCGGTCGACCCCCAGTACCCGGCCGCGCGGGTCGGCCTCCTGCTCGGCACGGCCGAACCCGCACTGGTGCTGACCGACCGCGAAACGGCGGCGACCGTGGCCGGGTGCCGGGCGCCGGTGCTCCGCCTCGACGACCAGGACCTCGACGGCCCCGCCCCCGACGCCCCGGACGTCCGGATCGACCCGGACCACCTGGCCTACGTGATGTTCACGTCCGGATCCACCGGCACCCCCAAGGGCGTCGCCGTCACGCACGCCGCCGTCGTCAACGGCGTCCGCGACCTGCGCCGGACGGTGGGCGTCGAGGCGGGATCCCGGATGCTCGCCGCGACCTCGGTGAACTTCGACGTCTCCGTGTTCGAGATCTTCACCGCGCTCACCACCGGAGCGAGCGTGGAGATCGTCCGCGACGTGCTCGAACTCGCCGAACGCGGCAGCTGGTCGGGCACCACCGTCAGCGCCGTCCCCACGGTGTTCTCCGCGCTCCTCGACCAGATGTCCGGCGACGCCCCGGACCGCCTCCGACTCGACGTCGAAACCGTCGTCCTCGCCGGCGAGGCCCTTTCGGGTGACCTGGTCCGCAAGATCCGCGACGCCCTTCCCGACGTCCGCGTCGTCAACGCCTACGGACAGACCGAGAGCTTCTACGCCTCCACCTTCACGCTGCCGCGGCAGTGGACCTCGACCGGCGCGGTACCGGTCGGACAGCCCCTGGCCAACATGCGCGCCTACGTCCTGGGGCCGGAACTGACGCCCGTGGCGCCCGGTGTGATCGGCGAACTGTACGTCGGCGGGCCGGTCGCCCGCGGCTACCACCGCAACGCCGCGGCGACCGCGGAGCGGTTCGTCGCCTGCCCCTTCGGCCCCGCCGGCGCCCGCATGTACCGCACCGGTGACCTGGCCCGGTGGGACGAGGACGGCCGGCTGAGGTACGCCGGACGCGCCGACACCCAGGTGAAGGTGAACGGCATCCGCGTCGAGCCGACCGAGATCGAGACGGTCCTCGCCCGGCACCCCGCGATCGGCCGGGCCGCCGTCGCGGTCCGCGAGGACTCCACCGGCAGCGCGCGCCTCGTCGGCTACGTCGCGCCGGCGGGCGCCGCGGACGGCACGGCGACGCCGGACACCGCCGTCTCCGCGGCGGACCTGCGCCGTTTCGTGTCCGAGAGGCTGCCGGACTACATGGTCCCCACCACGATCATGATGCTCGACCGGTTGCCGCTGACCGCGAACGGGAAGGTGGACCGGGCCGCGCTGCCCGAGCCGGAGTTCGCCGGCACCGAGTACCGGGCGCCGCGCAACGAGACGGAACGGCTCCTGGCCGAGGTGTACGCCGACGTCCTCGGCACCGAACAGGCGGGGGTCGACGACGACTTCTTCACCAGCGGCGGAGACAGCATCCGGTCCATCCAGGTCGTCGCGCGGGCCAAGACACGCGGCGTGGTGGTCACCACGCGGGAGATCTTCGAGCACCGCACGGTCGCCCGGCTCGCGGAACTGGTCGAGGGCCGCGAGGACGAGGAACGCCTGGTCCTGGCCGAGCTGCCGGGCGGCGGCGTGGGCCGCATGCCGCTGCCGCCGACGGCGGCGCACGTCCTCGCGCTGGGCGGCGGCATCGGCCGGTTCTGCATGTCCGCGCTGCTGACCCTGCCCCAGGACATCGACCGCGACGGACTGGTCGCGACCCTGCAGGCCGTCCTCGACCGGCACGACGTGCTGCGCTCCCGGCTCGACCGGGAGCGGCCGGGCCTGACGATCGAGGCACCCGGCGGCGTGGACGCCGGCGCGCTGTTGCGGGAAGTCCCCTACGGCGACGCCGATGTGCAGGCCGAGCTGGACGCGGCCGCGGACCGGCTCGACCCGGACGCGGGCGTCATGGCGCAGTTCGTGTGGCTGACCTCCGGCACGGACACGGACCGGCTGCTGGTCGTGCTGCACCACCTGGTCGTCGACGGGGTGTCGTGGCGGATCCTGGTGCCGGACCTCGCGGCCGCCTGGCAGCGGATCCGGGGCGATGGCACCACCCCGGCACAGACCGAGGTGGGCACGTCGCTGCGCCGGTGGGTGCACGCGCTGTCCGACGAGGCGGCCTCCCCGGCGCGGGTGGCGGAACTGCCCGTGTGGCAGGACATCCTGCGCACCGACGAACCGGTGCTGGGAGCACGGGAGACCGACCCGGCGCGCGATGTGACGGCCACCGTGGACACGGTGCGCGTCCAGGTGCCCGCGGACGTCACGGAAACCCTGCTGAACACGGTGCCCGCGGTGTTCCGCGGCGGTGTCGACGACGGCCTGCTCGCCGGGCTGGCGCTGGCGCTGGCCCGCTGGCGCCACGGCCGAGGCGTGTCCGACGCCTCCTCGACGCTGGTCCGGCTGGAAGGACACGGCCGGGAGGACCACCTGATCCCCGGCGCCGACCTCTCCGGCACGGTCGGATGGTTCACCGCCATGTACCCGGTCCGGCTCGACCTGGCCGGCATCGACGTGGCGGACGCCTTCGCCTCGGGCAAGGACGCGGGGAACGCGGTCAAGGCCGTCAAGGAGCAGCTCCGGGCGGTGCCCGACAACGGCGTCGGGTACGGCCTGCTGCGCCACCTCAACCCCGAGACCGCCGCCGCGCTGGCCGGACTGCCACAACCCCAGATCGGCTTCAACTACCTCGGCCGGGCCTCCGGCGCGGACATCCCCGAGGAACTGCGGGGTCTGGGCTGGGCCCCGGACACCACACACCGGGACCTGATCGCCGCGCCGGACGCGGACATGCCGGTGCTGTCCGCGCTGGAGATCAACGCGGTGGCCACCGGCACCGGCGACGGCGAGGAACTGACCGCCTACTTCGGCTTCCCGACCGGTGTCCTCACCCGCGACGAGGTGACCGAGCTGGCCGGGTTGTGGGTCGAGGCGCTGACCGCCCTCGCCCGGCACGCGGTGACCCCCGACGCCGGCGGGCTCACCCCGAGCGACGCACCCCTGGTGAAGGTGAGCCAGGGGGAGATCGACACCTGGGAGGCCCGCCTCGGCGAGCTGGCCGAGGTGTGGCCGGTGACCCCCGTTCAGTCCGGGCTTCTCTTCCACTCGATGCTGACCGCCGACGAGTCGTTCGACGTCTACCACATGCAGCTCGTGTTCCATCTGTCCGGCGACGTCGACCCGGAGCGGATGCGCCGGGCCGGGCAGGCGCTGCTGGAGCGCTACGACAACCTCCGCGCCGCGTTCGTCGACCGCGCGGACGGCGACGTGGTGCAGGTCGTGCCGCGTAACGTGACCCTGCCCTGGCGTCACCTGGACCTGAGCGCCGCCGACGCGGCCGAACGGACGGAGACGTTCGAGAGGTTCCTCGTAGAGGACCGGGCCGCGCACTTCGATCTGAGCACCCCACCGCTGATCCGGCTGGCCCTGGTCCACCTCGGCCCCGGCCGGTCCGAACTCGTGCTCACCGGCCACCACGTGCTCTACGACGGCTGGTCCACGCCGCTGCTGATGCGGGACCTGATGCTGCTCTACGCGTCCGACGGCGACCCGGCCGGGCTGCCCGCCATCCGCAGCTTCGGCGAGTTCCTGGCCTGGTTCGTCCGGCAGGACAAGGAGGAGTCCGCACGGGTGTGGGCGGCCGAACTCGACGGCGTCGACGAACCCACGCTGCTCGTGCCGCGCGCGCCCGCGGCGCACGGACCCGCGGGGGTGGGGGACCTCGACGTGACGTTCGAGGACATGCCCGGCCTGACCCGGCGTGCCGCGCAGCTCGGCGTCACCGTCAACACGCTCGTGCAGGGCGCCTGGGCCGTCCTGCTGGCCAACCTCACCGGGCGGTCCGACATCGTCTTCGGCGCCACCGTGGCCGGCCGCCCGGCCGCCTTCCTGGACGCCGGGGACATGGTCGGGATGTTCATCAACACCATCCCCGTCCGGGTGCGCTGCGAACGCCGCGACACCTTCGCAGGCCTGCTCACCGAGCTGCAGAACCGCCAGGGCGCGCTGCTGGACCACCACCACCACAGCCTCGCCGAGATCCAGCAGGCCACCGGGCTGAGCACGCTGTTCGACACCCTGGTGCTGTTCGAGTCGTTCCCGGTCGACCGGGACGCCCTCGACGAGGCCAACACCACCGCCGGTGTGGCCATCACCGGACTGCAGCCGTTCGCCGGCTCGCACTACCCGATCACGCTGACCGCCGCGTCCGAACCGCACCTCCAGATGGCCCTGCAGTACCACCGGGACAAGCTGGACCAGGACACGGCCGCCGAGATCGTCGACCGGTTCACGCGCGTCCTCCGGCAGGTCGTCGCCGACCCGGACGTCCGCGTCGGGGACCTCGACGTGCTCGGCGAGGACGAACGGCGGTGGCTGCTGCGCACGGTCAACGACACCGCCGAACCGACCCTGGAACAGGGCCTGGTCGCAGCCGTGGAGCGGCAGGTGCGGGCCACGCCGGACGCCCTCGCCGTCATCGGCGAGGAGCAGTCACTGACCTACCGGGACCTGGACACACGGGCCAACCGGCTGGCGCACTGGCTGATCGGCCGCGGTGTGCGGCCGGAGTCCCTGGTCGCCGTCTCCCTGCCCCGGTCCGCGGACCTCGTGGTGGCCCTGCTGGCGGTGCTGAAGGCCGGCGCGGCCTACATCCCGCTCGACCCCGACCACCCGCGCTCCCGGATCGACCACATCCTGACGGACTCCGCCCCGGCGCTCGTGCTCGACGCCGACGCGCTGGCCGAGGACCGTTCCGCGTACC
Organism: Streptomyces sp. NRRL B-1140; assembly: GCF_001280065.1. Classification (GTDB taxonomy): domain Bacteria; phylum Actinomycetota; class Actinomycetes; order Streptomycetales; family Streptomycetaceae; genus Streptomyces. The sequence continues at coordinate 4,045 of NZ_LGEA01000135.1, read as the reverse complement.
CGGACGCACCGCCGGCCGTGGCCGTCTCGCCCGACAACACCGCGTACGTGATCTACACATCGGGGTCGACCGGAACCCCGAAGGGGGTCGCGGTTCCGCGGGGCGCGCTGGCGAACTTCCTGGCCACGATGGGGCGGCGGTTCCCGCTGACGCCGAGCGACCGGCTGTTCGCCGTGACGACCGTGGCGTTCGACATCGCCGGACTCGAGCTGTACCTCCCGCTGATCTCCGGAGCGGCGGTGGTGCTCGCGGGCAAGGAGACCGTCTCCCAGCCGTCGGCCGCGGTGGCGGCGATGCGCCGCCACGGCGTCACCGTCGTGCAGGCCACCCCCGCCTTCTGGCAGATGCTGCTCACCGACGACCCGGACGGCGCGCGGGGCCTGCGGATACTCGTCGGCGGTGAAGCCCTGCCCGCGCCCCTGGCCGAAGCGCTGGCCGGGCAGGCCGCGCAGGTGTCCAACATGTACGGCCCGACCGAGACGACGATCTGGTCGACGACGGCCCTCGTCGAGCCGGGATCCGGTGTCCCGTCGATCGGCGCGCCGATCGGGAACACCCAGGTGTACGTGCTCGACGCGCGGCTGCGCCCGGTCCCGCGCGGGGTGAACGGCGAGCTGTACATCGCCGGCGACGGCCTGGCCCGCGGGTACCAGGGCCGGCCCGACCTGACCACCGGACGGTTCGTGGCCTGCCCGTTCGGCGCACCCGGCACGCGCATGTACCGCACCGGGGACCTGGTGCGGTGGGGCGGGAACGGGCGTCTGGAATACGTCGGACGGACCGACTTCCAGGTCAAGATCCGGGGCTTCCGCATCGAACTCGGCGAGATCGAGCACGTACTGACCACCCACCCCGGCGTGGTGCAGGCCGCGGTCGTGGTGCACGAGGACCGGCAGGACGACAAGCGCCTGGTGGGCTACGTGGTGCCGGCCCTGCACGCCGAGTCGGCCGACGCCGCCGACCAGGTGGACGAGTGGCGCGAGGTCTACGACGACAGCTACACGGCCTCCGAGGACGAGGCGCTGGGCGAGGACTTCCAGCTGTGGAAGTCCACGTACGACGGTGAGCCGATCCCCCGCGAGCAGATGCTGGAGTGGCGGGACACCGCCGTGGCACAGGTGCTGGCGTTCTCGCCGAGGCGGGTGCTCGAGATCGGTGTGGGCTCCGGCCTGCTGCTGGCGAAGATCGTCGGCGAGGTCGAGGAGTACTGGGGCACCGACCTCTCCGCCCCGGTCGTGGACCGCGTGCGGGCCCAGGCCGAACAGGACGGGTACGGCGACCGGGTGCGGCTGAGCGCCCAGCCGGCCGACGACATCGACGGACTGCCCCGCGCCGGGTTCGACACCGTGGTGCTCAACTCGGTGGCGCAGTACTTCCCGAGCGTGGAGTACCTGGACCGGGTGCTGCGCCAGGCGATGGAACTGGTCGCGCCCGGGGGCCGGGTCGTCGTCGGCGACGTCCGCAACGCCACGACGCTGCGGGTCCTGCTGACCGCGGTGCAGCGCGCCGCGCACCCCCACGCCTCGCACGAGGAGCTGCGGACGCTGGTGGAGAAGGCGCTGCTCGCCGAGCGGGAACTGGTGGTCGCCCCCGAGTGGTTCGCCGAGTGGGCACGCGAGCACGCCGATGCCGTGGACATCCGGCTGAAGCCGGGACAGGCGCACAACGAGCTGACCCGGCACCGCTACGAGGTCGTCCTGCACAAGGAACCGGCCGATGTGCTCGACCTGGCGGGCGTGCCCGCGGCCGAGTGGGGCCGGGAGGTGCCCGGCCTCGCAGAACTGCGCCGCCACGTCGACCGGGAGGGCGACCGTCCGGTTCGGGTGAGCGGGATACCGAACGCGCGGCTGAACGCCGAGGCCGCCGCGGCGGCCTCCGCCGGCGTGGTGAGCACGCCCGCAGCCTCGGGCAGGCCGCTCGACCCGGAGGAGTTCACCGCGTGGGCGCGCCTGCAGGGGCGGCATGCGGTCCTGACCCCGTCGGGCGCGGACGTGCGCTGCTTCGACGCCGTCCTGCTGCCCGAACAGGCAGCCGGACAGCGGGCCGTCCACGGAGTGTTCGCGCCCAGCGGCGTGGCCGGACGGACCCGGTCGAACCACCCCGGCCTCGCCCGGGTGATCGGCCCCCTGCTCGCGGACCTCCCCCAGCACCTGCGCAAGCAGCTTCCCGAGTACATGGTCCCGTCCACGGTGGTGCCGCTGTCGGAGATCCCGCTGACGCCCAACGGAAAACTGAACCGGCGGGCGCTGCCGACCCCCGACCACGCCCAGGTGTCGACCGGCCGGGCCCCGCGCAACCAGCGCGAGGAGACCTTCTGCGCGCTGTTCGCGGAGGTGCTCGGCCTGGGGACGGTCGGTATCGACGACGACTTCTTCGCCTTCGGCGGGCACTCCCTCCTGGCCACCCGGCTGATCAGCCGCGCCCGCGCCGAGATGGGGATCGAGATACCCATCCGCAAGATCTTCGACCTGCCGACGGTGGCCGCGCTCGCGGCGTGGTCGGAGGAATCGGCTGCTCCCCGCCGCCCCAGCCTGCGCCAGATGTTCGCCAAAGGAGTGAAGCAATGATTCCCCTGTCCTTCGCGCAACGCCGTATGTGGCTTCTGCACCAACTGGAACAGGGAGCGGAGACCTACAACATATCGGCGGCGTTCCGGCTGACCGGGCCTCTGGACCGAGCCGTCCTCGTCGCGGCGATCGGCGACGTGGTCGGCCGGCACGAGATCCTGCGCACCACCTACGTGACGGACGACGAGGGCGAGCCCTCCTCGCGGATCCTGCCGCTCGCGGAGGCGTCGCCCCAGGTCCCGGTGATCGAGGTGACGCCCGGCGACGTGGCCGCCGCGATCGAGGAAGCCGTCTCCCACCGGTTCGACCTGACGGCCGAGCTGCCCTTGCGCGCGAGCCTGCTGCGCTGCTCCCCCGAGGAGCACGTCCTGGTCCTGGTCATCCACCACATCGCCTCGGACGGCAGCTCGGGCGCGCCGCTGGCCCGGGACCTGGCCGAGGCCTACACCGCCCGCCTGGCGGGCCGGGAGCCGGCGTGGGAGCCGCTGCCCGTGCAGTACAAGGAGTACGCGCTGTGGCAGCGCGAGGTGCTCGGCGACGCGGCCGACCCGGACAGCTCCGCCGCGGCGCAGATCGAGTACTGGCGGGACGAACTGGCCGGGGTGCCGCAGCCGCTGAACCTGCCGCTGGACCGACCGCGGTCCGCGGAGGCCGGCTCGCGCGGCGACACGGTCCCTCTCACGGTGGACCCGAAGGTGGCGGCCGGGCTGCAGAAGCTGGCCCAGGAGCGCGGGACGACCATGTCGATGCTCCTCCAGGCAGCCCTGGGGGTGCTGCTGCAGAAGCTCGGCGGCGGCAACGACGTGACGATCGGTTCGCCGATCGCCGGGCGGACCGACGAAGCGCTGGCCGACCTGGTCGGATGCTTCGTCAACACCCAGGTACTGCGCGTGGACCTCTCCGGCGACCCGACGTTCACCGACCTGCTCACACAGGTGCGGAACAAGGCGCTGACGGCCTACGAGAACCAGGACGTGCCGTTCGACCTGGTGGTCGAGGCGATCAACCCCGACCGCTCCGCCGCTTACCAGCCGCTGTTCCAGGTGATGTTCGCCTGGCAGAACTTCGCGAGCCGGAACCTCGAACTCCCCAGGCTCAAGGTGGAGTTCGAACAGGCCATCACGTCGACCGCCATGTCCGACCTGTTCTTCTTCCTGGCCGAGGACGCCGCGGGGTCGCTGCGCGGTGACCTCCAGTACGCGACCCACCTGTTCGACCGCGACACGGCCGAGGTGATCGCGGCCCGGTTCGTCCGGGTGCTGGAGCAGGTCCTGGAGAACCCGCACGTGCCGGTGGGTGCGGTGGAGGTGCTGGGCGAGGAGGAGCGGGACTGGCTGGTGCGTCGGGTCAACGACACGGCGCGTGAGGTGGCTGCGGAGACGTTGCCGGGTGCGTTCGAGGCGCAGGTGGCGCGGGATCCGGAGCGGGTGGCGCTGGTCGGTGAGGAAGGATCGCTGACGTACGGGGAGTTCAACCGG
>NZ_LGEA01000134.1 GCF_001280065.1 Streptomyces sp. NRRL B-1140 | reverse complement strand
TGTGCGGTGCAGCTTAGACACCTCCACCACACCGGAGGTCTTCGCCGTGATCAAGACCCCGGCCCTGTCAACAACGCTCGTGATCAATACACCTAGGCCCCTGCCGAGGGGCCCGACCACGGCCGAGCGCTCTGTATGGACGGAGCCCCGAGCACCGGACGGCCTGCCAAAGCCGCCGGAACCCGGGGTGACGCTGGTGGCTCAACAGAGGCCCCCTGCCAAAGGGGCTCCTGGAGAGCCGGGGTGGCCCGCTTGCCAAAGCGGACCAGGTGCCCGCCTGCCAAGGCGGGGTGTTGCGAAGGAAGAAGACCCAGCTCGATGAGCTGGAGCCCAGAACCGGCGCCAACCGGGGACTGGGCGGCCGACCTGACGGTCGGCGAGACGGGCCGCGCGGGGCCACGGTGGATTGCAGTCCACCTCATTGGCGCGCGCGGCCGATGGCCGCTAGGTCATCCCGACCCCCTTTCGGAGGTCGGCGTCGTGCTGCCTGCATTCAGCTCAGCGACCTCGGGGAAACGCTCCGCGAGCCCCTTGAGTAGGTGGATGTAGACGGCGCGATGGGGCCGCCGGGGGTGGGTCTGGCCTAGCTCCCAGCGTGCTACGGCTAGGCGTTTCACGCCCACGGCGTCGGCGACTTCCTGCTGGGTGAGCCCTGCAGCGAGGCGCAGCTGCTGACGCACGCGTGGCGTCGGCAGGACGTCCTCGAGGAGAGCGTTGACCCGCTGCATGGGATCCGCGTCGGACATGCCCCAACCTCTCATGATCACCGAATCCCTGAAAGATACACCACGGGATCGATCTCGGCTAGCACGCATCGATACGCCGATAGGGCGGTGAGCATTGAGCCTCAACATGGCCTCAGGACCGAGGCGTAGTAGGAGGCGAGCACAGCTTCCGCCCCAGAGCCCTGCGCCGTCGTGACGCGTTGGAACTGGGCCGACCTCAAGTCGCCAGCGACCCGGATTCGAGGGTGCTGTTTATCGGGAGGGCAGTAACCGTCCTTGCTCGAGGTGAGACCGTCCAGACCCGCTGGCGTGTTGCCGAGGTTGTTCAGCACCGTCTTGGCGACGTAGGACTTGCGCTCACCCTGCCGGTCCTTGACCTGCAAGCTCCACTCGTCTCCGTAGGCCATCGGCGACAGGACGACGTGAGAGACAGGCACGATGCGCACGCGCTCGTCCTCCGCGACCTCGGCGATCTTGTAGTCATCCGCCGGTGGACAAAGGACATGAAGCGTCGTGGAGGAGTGTGGGTGGGTGCGGAGCCAAGTCCCGAGGGGGCGGTCTCCTCCGAGAACATAGGTCCGGCCTGCCAGGTCTGCAGGCTTGGTGCGCCACAGCGGAGGCACGGACAAACGTTCAGGAGCGCTGATCCAGTCGGCATCGGGCGGAGCCAGGGCAGCGACGCCGGTGGCGACCACGATCAGCTGTGCACTCAGTGCGCATCCGTCCTCGAGTACGAGCTCCGCCCGGTCGTCGTAGCCGGTGACGCTGGCCGCACGGCCCTGCATGACGGAGCATCGGCCAGCCTCCTGTAGGCGGTCCAGGTCGGCGGCAAGGGCTTCAGCAAGTTGGGGGCCGGTCGACCAGTTGCCAGGGACGTTCTCCAGCGCCCCGATGACATGCAGCTTGCCGCCTACTGAGTCAGCCTCCACGATGACCGTTCGAAGGTTCAGACTGGCAGCCATCACCGCGGCCGCCACGCCTGACGGGCCGGCGCCGACTACCAGCACATCTGTCTCGTGCGGTGCGTTCATGCGTGGGCTCCCTGCGTTCCGGTGATTCGGGACAAGACAACTTCGCTCGTGACCAGTTGCGCAGCGCCGATGTTCCGAGCGGCGAGCAGGAGTGCGGCGTCGTGGTAGCGGGCGCCGCCGGTGGAGGCACAAGCGTCGGTGACGACCCACGGCCGGTATCCGGCCTGATAGGCGGCGACAGCGGAGTCGTATACGCACGCGTCCGTGTCGATGCCGCACAGCACCAGATCGGTCCAGCCCGCCTCGTGGATGGTCCGGGCGCCCTCGGAGGTGAACACTGATGCCTGGGGCTTGTCGATGATCGCGGCGGCGGTGGCAGCGAAGGGAGCCAGGTCAGCAACGAGGGCTTGCTCCTCGGGAGTACGCAATCGCGTCCAGCCCGTGATCGTCTCGTACGGCGATCCGGGCTCGTTGTGGAACCGTGACAGCACCACGGGAGCGCCGGCTGCTTGCCAGCCCTCCACCAGGCGAACGACCGCAGGGATGATTCCGCGGCTGTGCTGGTTGATGAAGCCCTGCTGTACATCAATGACCAGCAGCGCTGTCGATCGAGGGTCCACCCACTCCGCCTTCCACATGGCCGTCACGGACTGCTGTCTCGGAGAGCGTCCTGGGCGGCGCGCAGCCGATCAGGAAGTTCGCTGGTGGCCAGGATGGCCTCGCGCATCACACGGTGTTGGGCGGTCTCAGTGGGGCGCGCGGTAGTGAGCCGGAAGTAGGCGCTGCGCAGGAAGCGCCAACCGTAGGCCGTCGGCATCACCGGGTCCTGGCCGTCTTCGATCGTGTGCAGGATGTGCGACGAGAGGGCCCAGAGGGCCTGTACGTCGAGCTCAAGGGCCACGATCTGGCTCATGGTCAGAGCCCGCTCGTCCTGCTGCGGGTGATAGGCGACACCGGACCAGCCGACCACGCCGCGGGAGACTCCGCCGTCGAATGTCACGGCCTCGGGGTGGGCCCAGCCGTCACGGAACTTGGCTTCCTCTACCCCCGGTCCGAGCGGCACCACATCCGCTGGGTTCTGCCGATTGACCAGCACTGATGGCGTAGCGAGCAGCTGGAGAGCCGTATCCAGGCCGGCGCTCGACCAGGAATGTGTGCGGAGCTCGTAGGCCGACAGCACGTACTGCGGAACGAGCGACTGGGCAGGATGGTCCGTGCCGTCGCCGTGTCGAGCCAACAGGTGGGCCATCCACTCCCCTACCCAGCCCGGCTCCTTCAGGTACGTGCGGTAACGCCACAACGCCAACTCGGTCAACGACTCGAGATGGTGGTGGTGCTCCTCGAGATGCACCACTGCGACACCGCAGGCGTAGATGTGCACCGTCGACGACTGCGCGGAGTGGTGGTCAGCCGGCAGGACTCGCTGCTCCAAGCCGCCTGGCCCTGGCTCGCATGGCGAACCCGCAGCGTAGAGGGGCGTACTGCGCTCACCGAGGTACACCGGCAAGAACTTGTGGGAGACGACCGTGCACGGTGCCGGACGCGCTGCCGACTCTGCGTTGAGGGGAGTTGACGCTCCACGCAGCGCTGCCAGACGGAGGCTGAACGCCTCCTGCTCGGCTGGGGTGCACTGGAGGAGTGCCGTGTCCAGGATCTGCGCCATCTGGGGACGGCAGACGCTTGTCTTGTTCCGCTGCCAGTTCGAGACGGTCCGGGGGCTGATGCCGAGGCGACCGGCGAACTCGCGCACGGACGCTCGCATCACCGACCGCAACAGCAGCGCCTCCTCACCTGTCCACCTGTCCACAGCGATCACTACACACCCCCTTGGCGGTCACCTTCCAGGCATCAACGACGCTATTGCCACGCTGTTGCTACACCACTTCCACGGTCGGACATCTCGCTCAAGGCCCGTGGTGCGGATGCTGTTTCTTGTTGATCCACACCCGCAATTCCGGCCGGAGGAACCATGGCGATCCCGGGCACACCCCAGTGCCGCGCTCGCATCGAGTCCTGTGTGCCGTCAGGCATCGAAGTGCTTGCTGAGCTGTATGGCGGTCAGCACGCTGTCCGGCTGCCCGTCGTACACGATGTGCGGCTCATCGGCGGTCGGCGGGGAGAAACGGCCAGCATGCCTGAGCAGGTCCTCCTCGCTGAACTCGATGCTGTTCGGGTCGACCAGCGACTGTTCGTTGCGCTTCCGGATTCGGTCCCAGCGCACCTCATGCGGCACGGGCAAGTAGATGAGGACAGGCTCGCCGCCGGCCTCCATCACGGTCGCTGCCCACTGGGCCCGCTCTTCCGGAGTCCAGAAGCCGTGGTCAACTACGACGTCGTGTCCGGCCGCCAGGAGTTCCTGGAGCTCAAGGGCGATGTCCTTGAGGACGGGCGCCTCCCGGACCCTGAACTGCCCGCGGGGAAAGTCCCTGCCGTAGTGGCCGTAGCGGCGGAACATCTCCTCGTCAGGGCAGAGGCGCCGGAACCCGGCCTCTTCCAGGGCACGGGCGAGAGTCGTCTTGCCAGAACCCTGCAGACCGGACATGAGAATCGCGCGAGGCGCGGGGCTCGGTCGGCCGGACAAAGCGGCGGAGATGCGCGTGATCTCGAATCGTCCTTCCAGCGTGAGGGCGTCGGTGTGTTCGGCTCGGAGAAGGTGGCTGAGGCGGGTTTCGAGGCAGGAGACGAGCGTGTCGTCCAGGACGGCGGCGCCGGGCGTGGTCACCTCTGCACCTCTGACGTCGTGCGACGGGTGCGGCCTGGGGCGCCCAAGTCAACGCCGTACTCCAGCAGCTCGCCGTCGGCGTCCAGGAAGCGCGCGGTCAGCACAAGGATCGCTGCGATGGTGTCGGCTTCCAGCTCCAGGAGCTCGAGGTCGCGTTCCGTTGCGATGCGAGCCGATTCCTCATCCACGCGCTTAACGACGTGCCGCCCGGTGGCCTGGGCGATCAAGTCGAGCGACAACCCGCCCTTGAGTCGCTCGCTCCGCGCCAGCTCGGGCACGGCCTGTGCGAACTCCGCTGGGATCCATGACGTGGAGTGGGAGACGATGCCATGACCGTCCCTGTAGACACGGCTACGGCGAATCACGTCGTCACCAGGCGAAATACCCAGCACCTCAGCGACGTCTTCGGGAGCCTCGACTATGCCGGCGGTGTGGCCGGACGACTTTTCGCCGACGCCCCACGACGACTGCGTCTTGCTGCTGCGGTCGTGGCGCTCCGCCCCGGAGGACAGCGAGATGGGGCGTTCCATCACCTCGGTGCCGACGCCCGGGATGCCCTGCACGAGCTTCTCTTCGCGCAGCAGCCGCATGGCTCGGTCCGCGGTAGCTGTGCTGACCTCCCACTCGGTAGCCAGGGTCTTGATGCTGGGCAGGAGGTCGCCCGGCGAAAGCTGCCCAGAGGTGATCAGGTCGCGATAGTGGCCCGCGATGCGCGCGTACGGCGGCCGATTGTCGGCTCGGGGTGGCCCTGACATGTGCCTTCGCCTCCTTCAAATTCCCTCTGGATGCCTCACTATACCGCTTGACACGTGAGGGTACCTGAGGCAACCTGATGTATGTAAGGCGTCGGTGATCCTCCGGGAGCACCGAGTGAGCACCATCGCAGCAGATCGCCACCTCGGTGGCCGGAGTCCAAAGCCCTAGCCACCTCGGTGGCCGGAGCCCGAGGCACCTCTAACTCCTCCGCCCATGGTCTGCAGCGAGTACCACCCCGCAGCGCTGATGCGTTGTCTGTCCTTCAGGACGCCGGTTCGCCGTGCGGCCTGAAGGGCGGAGAGAGCACCTGCGATGCACTCCTGCCACTTCGTTTGAAGGAGCCCTCATGCCTACGCGAACCCGCGATCTCACCGCTCAGAAGCGTCCGCGCCGCGTCCGGTCCCGCGCCATCAACACGCTCCCCCCGCTGGTCGTCTCCAGCCTCAAGCCGCACGAAGTCGACCTCGCGTACTCCACGCTGGTCTGCCCCACCTGCCGCACCTGGGTGCCGATCAACGCGCCGCACAGCGCGCGGCCCAAGCTGGTCCCCCACCACACGGAGAAGGCTGGCACCGAAGACCCGATCCGCTGTCCCGGCAGCCACCGCCTGGTCACCATCAACCTCACCGTCGACCAGTGGTTCCAGCGGCTGGAAGAGGGCCTCACCCAGACCGCTGGCCGACGCCCCACCCGCGTGATCCGCAAGCCGAAGACCGGTTCGACCCCCGCCGTCATGCAGATCGTCGGCGGCACCGTCGACGACAAGACGGCCCGCAAGCTGGACGAAGCCCACGTCCGCGGCTGCTCGGTCTGCTCCATCAAGGACGACAAGGGCAACATCCTGCGCGCCGCCGACCTCACCTCCCGGTGCACGGACGGCCGCCGCCTCGCTCAGCTCGCCGCGCACACCAAGCGCCTCGCCCCCGCCCGCCGCAAGGCGCAGATGGACCGCGAGGACTGGAACGACCGCCGCGCGTGGGGCCTGCGCCTGCTGCACGAGCAGCAGTGGCAGAACGTCTCAGAGTCGGTCGCCGACGCCGACATCCGGCGCGTCCGCGACACCCTGGCCGCGCTGATCCAGACACTCAACCCGCACAAGGCCGACGCCCCGCAGCTCACCGACTGGGAGCGCGCCGACCTGATGAGCGCGATCACTCTCCTGGCGACGCAGGAAGAGCAGCTCACCCGGTAGGACCGCACGAACCGCCACGGCCCCGGCCATCCCGAGCGATCGGGGAGGCCGGGGCCGCGGCTGCTCGTACGAAACGGACAGCCTGAACAGCACGACAGCCCCGGCGACTTGAGACCCTCCGGGGCTGTCCAGGACCCGATTGGAGACCTGATGCCCACCAGCATCGCACGGAACGACGACACCACCGACCCGATCATCGAAGAGGCCCTGCGCCGGGTCCGGCAGGGGAAGTGATCAGCATGGACTGGCGCCACAACGCGGTCTGCCGCGAAGAGGACCCCGAGCTGTTCTTCCCCATCGGCAACACCGGCCCGGCGCTCCTGCAGATCGAGGAGGCCAAGGCCGTCTGCCGTCGCTGCCCGGTCATCGAGCAGTGCCTCCAGTGGGCGCTGGAGTCCGGCCAGGACGAGGGCGTGTGGGGCGGCCTGTCCGAGGACGAGCGGCGGGCGATGAAGCGCCGCGCCGCCCGCAACCGAGCGCGGCAGGCATCGGCATGAGCGACGCCGACCAGAAGCGCCTGGAGGACGCAGTCCGCCGGACCAACGCCGACCACGCCTTCGGCCGCCGCGCTCACGGCTGACCGCACGACGGGACGGAAACCTAACTTCCCTCCGGCGCACCGCCGTTCGACCAGGCCGGTCGCCCGCACTACGGGCGGCCGGCCTTCCGTATGACTCCAGCCCGGGAGATCATCTCGGGCTTCCCCGGTAGGAGCGCCCATGCGTAGCAGCACCCAGCTCGACACCGCGACCACCGGCACCCGGCTGCCGGGCTCGCTGTGCACGCACACCCCGAAGTGCCCGACGGCCGACAGCCCGGACCGGGAGGCCGCGCACGTCGTGGCCGCTCACCCGGAGGACCAGGGCTGGAGCCTGCTGTGCAACGCCGTCCTGCTCTTCGAGGACACCGGCGGGCTACTCCCCGACGGCCGGGTCGTCGACCCGCACCGTCCCGTCGCGGCCCTGGCCTGACGGCTGCCTGATCCGCCCGTTCCGACCGCCGAACCTGGCGGCCGGAACGGGCGGTGAATGGGAGCCGGACAGTCCGGACCACCTGACCCGCCAAGGAGTTGCCGTGCGCGACAACGCCCAGAGCACCACCCCCGCGATCAAATTCGAGCGGGGCCAGTTCGTCCTGTACCGCGACCCGGAGAAGTTCTGGACCGGGCAGGCCGGCCACACCTTCGTCTGCCGCATGGACCGGGTCTGCCTGGGCGACACCTACGACCTGACCCCGCTGCCCAACGGCCGCCCGATCTACTACGCGAACCCCGACTACATGCGACTGCTGCCGGCCGTCGACGCGATGCGCGACATCGACACCGCGCCGCTGAACACCGACGCCGCGGCCGACGACATGACCGCGGCCGCCCTCGCCTGGCTCACCCAGCAGCACGCGACCGCCAACCAGCGGCCGGAGCTGCCCGCCCAGCGCAACTGACCGAACCACCCGTGAACCGCCGCCCCGGCCGGGGCGGCATCGACCTGGAAGGAGGCGGCGTGGCCGCCACTCGAACCCGCAACAAGAGGCCCACCGCCCGCAAAAAGCCAGCGGCGCAGTCCCGTCCGGCTCCGCAGCCCACCGCCTCCACCACTCCCGATGCTCCCGACGCTCCCCCGGCCGGAACGATGGAGACGGAGATGCACTTCGAGGCGCTGGCCCGGGTCGCGGACGCCCGGGACCGGGCCGCCGACATCATCGACACCGCGCGCGAGCACGGAGCCGCCCTCCAGGCGGAAGCCGAGATGGCGGCCGCGCGCACCGTCTCCGACACGCACGAGCAGGTCACCGCGCTGATGACCGAGGCGCAGAGCCGCGCCGCGAGCATCACCGCCGACGCCGACCAGGAGGCCACCGCGCAGCGCGCGGCGGCGAAGAACGACCTGGAGGCGGCGCGCGACGAGGCCGACCGGCTCCTGGCCGACGCGCGCGACCGTGCGGAGACCCTCGTCAAGGAGGCCCGCGCGCAGGTCGCCGACCTGACCGAGCTGGCCGCCACCGACCGTGAGGCGACCGCCAAGGCGGTTGCCGAGCTGCGGCGCCTGGCGGAGGCCGACCTCACCGAGATCAGCGCCCTGGTCGACCAGCGCCGCACCGAGGCCGGGCAGATCCTCGCCCGCGCCCAGGAGCAGGCCGACGAACTGGTGGCCGCGGCGCAGCGGGAGGTTGACCAGGCCCGCGAGCGGTTCGCCCAGCTCGCGGCGACAGCGGCTGAGCAGTACGACGGCCGCCGCGCGGAGGCGGAGGCGCTGTACGCGGACGCGGTCAAGGCAGCCGACGACCGGCGCCGCGAGGCCGACCAGCACGTCGCCGCCGCGCACACGGAAGCGGAGCAGGCCCGCACCGAGCTGCGCGAGAAGCTGCGCGAGCTCACCGACCAGTTCGACACGGAGGCCGCGACCAAGCGCAAGGCCCTCGCTGACGAGCTCGCCGGGCTCAAGGCCGCGTGCGACAAGCAGCGCGAGCGGCTGCGGGAGGAGGCCAAGACCGTCGCGGTGCAGCTGCGGGAGGCAGCCCAGAAGGAGACCGACCGCATCACCACGGAAGCGCAGCGCAAGGCCAAGGGCATCACCGACCGGGCGCAGGCCGATGAGGCCCGCGCCCGCCGGCTGCTCGAGGAGGCCCGGGAGGCGAAGCGGGCCAACTCCCGCTTCCGCGGCTGGCACCAGAACCTCAGCCGCAAGGCATGGAAGACCGCCCCGTGGATCGCGCTCGCCGCCGGCGTCGGTCTCGCCGCCTCCGGCGAGTACGAGCTGGCCCGCATGGTCGGCATCAACCAGTACGTCGCCCCGCTGCTGCCGGTCAGCATCGACGTCTACTGCGTCACCGCGTTCCGCGCCAAGAAGGACATCCCCTACGCGCTGCTGCTGATGGCGTCGGCGAACGTGACGTACCACCTGTCCGAGCAGGCCCACATCGTCAAGGAGGGCCAGTCGGCACCGTGGCAGCTGACCACGTTCGTCGTGCTGATCTTCGTGGCGGTCATCTGGCGCGTCCACACGCTCATGCACGACGACGGTACGAACGGGCACGGCAGCACGGCTGCTGCGGTCGGCCGTACCGGTACGGACAGCGGAAACGGAACGCCCGCCCGTACAGGTACGCACCGGCGTACCGACGCAACGGACGGCATGCCGTCCAGCCGTACAGGGGCCGCAAACGCCGACCTGTACACCGCTCGCAGCGCGGTCCGGCCGGAGGAAATGGGCACCGGATGCGACGGTACGGACCCTGTACACCCCGCCTCGCACCCGCCGCACGATGACGGGTCCGAAGCGGCGGTGACCAGGCCGTACAGCGACCGTACAGACGGTGTACACACCGCTCCCAACGGGGCGCGGCGTACAGGTACAGCGGCTGCGGGGCGTACCGGTACGGCCAGTGCGGCCGTACAGGTGCGCACCGGGTCGGTCAGCGTCCGTACACAGTCCGGCAGTGACGGTGTTCCGGAGGCTCGTACAGGTACGGGTGCCGCGTCTTCTCCTGCAACCGGAACCAGCGGTACGGCGGGTACGGACCGTCCCGGTACGCCTGTACGGACGGACGCTGAACTCCTGCCGCTCGTACAGAACCTGCCGCGCGACGAGGACGGCTTCGTCACCCTCTACCAGGTCCGCACCAAGCTCAGCGTCAACCAGTCCCGCGCAGTTCGGCTGCTCAAGGAGGCCGGCCTGCTGCGTCCCGAGGACGCGGACAAGCACCTGCGCTGATCCGCCGTCCGGCACACACGAGTGAGGGCCAGCCCATCGGAAGTGGGCTGGCCCTCGCCGCGACTGCCGGAAGCAAGTCGACAGCCCCACAAGTACACCAGGAGGGAATCCCCGCCGTGAACAGCGAAAACGACCCGAATTACGCACCTCTGCGCGACATCGCGCAGAGCCCGGAGGCAACCGCCCGGTACTTGGCCGACGTTCAGCGGGTCCTGCTGGACATCGGCAAGAACCTGGAGACCCTCGCGATCGAGACCCGCGTGCACCTGCGCAAGACGCATGTGGAGGGCGACCGCTGGTACCACGCCAGGCTGCGCGCGCTGCCCGTCGAAAAGGCCCTCGGAAACGTGCTCAAGAACCTGAACAACCTCACCGAGGGCCTGGAAAAGAGCGCCTATAAGCGCCGCGCCCACGACGAGGCCGTTGTGAATACGGCCAAGGAAAGGAAGGAAAAAGAGCTGGAAAGGCAGCGCAAGAAGAACCCGCAGCAGCTCCAAGCCGCGCCCAACTCGACGCAGCAGGGTGCGCAGAGCCTCAGTTCCGGCTATAGTATTCCCACGTCGATTTACGACCTGGGTAACAGGGAGTCGGCGTGACGCGCCCCCTCAGCAGCATCGAACGCTCCATTCAAGGGCGGAACGGCTGGCTGCAGGAAGAAGAGCGCAAGGCGATCGAACGTCGCGGAGAAATGGGCCGGATGGAATTCTGGCTCCGCGTTACTCGGTCCGAAATCACGAGGGAAGTCAAAGCCGGTCGCGGTGATGTCCTCACCGCATTCACGCTGGTCTGCCGCCTCTTCAAGCTGGTGCTGGAGAAGCGGCAGGCGGGCGACCCGCGGCTGTTCGACCACCTCATGCAGTATGCGGACACCGTCCTGAAGCAGCACGGCCCGCGTAACTGAGCGTCACCCACGAAGGCCCCGCCGGGCTCCGGCGGGGCCTAGCTGTATTGATCACGAGCGTTGTTGACAGGGCCGGGGTCTTGATCACGGCGAAGACCTCCGGTGTGGTGGAGGTGTCTAAGCTGCACCGCACACGGAGGTC
>NZ_LGEA01000133.1 GCF_001280065.1 Streptomyces sp. NRRL B-1140 | reverse complement strand
CAACCCGCACATCGGCTACACGGCCGCCACCGACATCGCCAAGGAAGCCCTCGCCAGCGGCCGGGGCGTGGCCGAACTCGTCCTGGAAAAGGGCCTGCTGCCCGCCGAGACCCTCGCCGGCCTGCTGCGCCCCGAGGTCCTCGCCGGCAGCGGCCCGACCCTGGCCTGAGGTACGCGCGGGCACGTTTGACCGTCACAAGGGTTGCCGTACCAGCCACACGAGGTATAAGTTTCAGGCTGAAACTGAAACAAAAGCATCCACAGCTGAAGCGATCGCGGTGAGATGCCACGAAGGAGGGGATTCGCTGATGACTTCCACGCCAAGTCGCGCGTTGGCCAACTACCCCAACAGGTTCGACCCCGCGGCGCTCGGCGGTCTGCCCGAGCGGTTGCGGTCCACCGTCAAACGGCGAAACAGCGTGCTCGGCCCGGGCTACGCGCTGAACTACCGGGAGCCGGTCGAGTTCGTCTCCGGCCGAGGCGCTCACCTGTTCGACCGAGAGGGCGGCGACTACCTCGACGCCTACAACAATGTGCCGTGTGTCGGTCACGCACACCCGCACGTCGTGGAGGCCGTGTCCCGCCAGATGGCGGCGGTCAACACCAACACGCGGTATGTGCAGGAGGCGCTCGTCGACTACGCCGAGCGCCTCCTCTCGACCATGCCCGAAGCGCTCTCCAGGGTCAGCTTCGCGTGCAGCGGGTCGGAGGCGAACGACCTGGCCATGCGTGTGGCTCGCTTCCACACGGGTGGCGAGGGAATCATCGTGACGCGCTGGGCCTACCACGGTCTCACCCGCGAGGTCGCGAGCTTCTCGCCGACGCTCGGCGCTGGGTCGCCGCTCGGGCCGAATGTGCGGCTCGTCGATGCCCCTGATCCGCGACTCGTCCCGCCGGGTTCCTCGCTTCCCGACCACATGCGCAGCCAGGTGCGCGGCGCGATCGACGACCTCGAACGCCACGGCTACCGGCTCGCGGCGCTGATCACCGACTGCGCGCACTCCAGCGACGGCCTGTTCACCGACCCTGCCGGTTACCTGCGTGACATGGTCGAGGAGGTGCATGCCGCGGGCGGCGTGTACATCGCCGACGAGGTCCAGTCCGGATTCGCCCGGCTCGGAGAGTCGATGTGGGGGTTCAGCCGCCATGGGGTGCTTCCGGACATCGTCACCATGGGCAAGCCCATGGGCAACGGCATGCCGATCTCCGGCGTGGTGTTCAGACCCGAGGTGTGCGAGGAGTTCGGACGGAACGTCCGCTACTTCAACACCTTCGCCGGCAGTTCGATCGCGGTTGCCGCCGGTGCCGCGGTGCTGGACGTCTTCGAAGCGGAGAACGTGCAGCAGCGGGTTCTCCACCACGGCAGGGCCCTTCGAGCAGGCCTCGAGGAGATCACCCGCGAGTCTCCCCACGTCGCGGAGGTCCGCGGCAGCGGTCTGTACGTGGGCGTCGAGATCGTGAAGGACCGGGAGTCACTGGAGCCCGATCGTGTCCGCGCCGACGACGTCATCAACGACATGCGCCAACGCCGCGTCCTCATCAGCGGCACCGGCGAAGCAGTCAATGTGCTCAAGATCCGACCGCCGTTGGCCTTCGACTCGGCCGACGTCACGCGATTCCTCGAAACCTTCGCGGAGATCGCCCGGACGCGCCTGTAGCAGGCTGGAAGCCGAAGGGACCGAACGGTGAACACCTCGCCCCCCGCACGTATCGCCCGGCAGTTGTTCGAGGAGAGCGGCCTGGCTTCGTCCCACGAGCCCATCGCGATGAGCGACGTGGAGGCCCTCCTCGCCCGGCACTACCGGCTGAGCGGCCGCCTCGAGCGGCTGGCGACCGAGAAGGACGACACCTTCCGGCTGCGGACCGCATCAGCCGACCATCTCGTCAAGGTCTCCCCGCCCGACGAGGCGGTAGCGGTCGTGGCACTGCAAACGGCTGTGATGCGTCACCTCGAAGCCGAAGCTCCCCATCTCCCCGTCCAGCGAGTCAAGGAGACCACTGAAGGCAGCGACAACGTCACGATCGAGAGGAACGAGGGCGGGGTTCGGGTCCTGCGCGTCTTCGACTTCGTCGAAGGTGCCGTTCTGGCGAAGACCAACCCCACTCACCACCAGCTCGCCCAGGCCGGACAGATGCTGGGGCGAGTGGATCTGGCCCTGCGGTCGTTCAGGCATCCGGCGGACGAGCGGCGCCTCGTGTGGGACCTCCGGTACTTCGACCGGCTGCGGGAGCTGATCGAGTACACGCCCGGTGCCACGCACCGCCGGCTGGCTCACGAGGTGTTCCGCCTCTTCCACGGGACCGTCGTTCCGAGACTGGGTGCCCTCGAGACCCAAGTGATTCACGGTGACTACAGTCCCTACAACGTCCTGGTGGACCCGCGGGCAGACAGCTTCGTCACCGGAGTGATCGACTTCGGTGACAGCATGCGCAGCGCTTTGATCTTCGACCCGGCTGTGTCCCTCGCGAACCTCCTCGGCCGGACACCGCGGGATCCCTGGCGCGAGGCATGCAGCTTCGTCGCGGGTTACGAGCGGGCCAGGCCGATCAAGGACACGGAACTCCCGCTCCTGCCCGTCGCCGCCCTGGCGCGCCTCACACTGCGCGCACTGGTCACCCACTGGCGCGCGGAGCGGGTGCCGGAGCGCCGCGACTACCTGCTCGAACACGCCAGAGACGACTGGGTCAACGTGGCACGGGCCATGGATGTCACCATGCAGGAGATCGTGGACCGCTTGCTGAGCACCCGCCATGGCGCGCCTTGACTCCCCCCGGGTGGCGACACTCGCCGGTCCGGGCCGCGTACGGTCTCGCTAAGGTCATGAGGTGAGCAGCATCAACCCCACACCACGCGACTACAACAAGGCACGAGTCCTCGACGTGGTTCTCTCCCATGCGCCGATGACCCGGAACAAGCTCATCGAGCTCACGGGGTTGAGCAAGGCGACGGTGTCGCGGGCCGTCGAAGACCTGCGCTCCGACGGGTTCGTCGTGGACGGGGGAGTCGACGCCGTCGGCGGGCGTGGCCGTCCGTCGACGTACCTCGACGTGCCCGAGACGGCCGGACACGTCGTGGGGGTCGGCTTCGGCGCCCTGACCACCGGCGTCCTGGTGACCGACCTGCGCGGCCGCGAGATCGGACACGTGGCCGTCCCGACGGTCGAGCACCACGACGTCCCCGCGGCGGGCCGGTGGCTGGCCGACCTGATAGCGCGGACCGGTGCCTCCGCACGAGGGCCCCTGCGCCAGGTCGTCGTGGCACTGCCCGCCCACGTCCGTGACGGTGCCGAGGTGTTCCGGCCCGCCGATCCGATGAAAGCGTTCTCCGGCAGAGATCTCCACCGGAGAGTTGAAGAGTTCCTCGACGCTCCGGTGACCTTCGACAGTGACGCGAACGCGTCCTTGCTCCAGGTGCTCGCGGACGACGCGAACGTCCATAACGCCGCCCTGTTCAGCGTCAGCAGCACCCTGAACTTCGCCACCTGCGGGGACCGGGAACTGGCTCGGGGACGTACACCTGCCTTCGGCGACATCGGTTCCCTCTCCTCGGGCATCGACGACCGCACCCTCAACGAACTGCTGAGCACCACAGGGCTTGTGAAGCTCGCCCGTGAACACGGTCTGGACATCGAGCGTGTCGAGGACCTGTGGCTCACGTTCCGGAATCATCGAGCCCGTGCGGAGATGCTCAGGGCGTTCACGACAGCGGTCACGACCGCCCTGAGTATCGTCTCCGTGACACTCGACCCCGAATCCGTCTACTTCGTCGGCCGGTTGCGCCCCCTGGTGGACGAGGTGCTCCCTCAGGTACGCGAGCGACTCGAACGCAGCCTGCCGGCCGTGCCCCGGATCACGACCGTCTCCCAGGAGCTGGGACTCTCGGTGGCACGCGGCGCCGTGCACGCCTGCCTGACCACGACCCACAATCGCCTGCAACACGCGCTGCTCAGGGCACGCGCACAGGGCCGGAGGAAGGAACAGACCGCGCCCGCGTTCTGATCCGGTCTGCGCGGAACCGGGTGGGCTACCTGGTCCTGAACCGGTTCGGACGCACGAAGCCCAGGCCGTCGACGGTCTCCTTGCCGAGCGCCTCGTGTGCGGCGATCCAGCCGTAGCCGGTCGCCATCTTGAAGCCCTTTCCGGAGAATCCGGTGGCGCAGTAGACCCTGCTGTTCTCGTCCAGCCACCCGAGGAGCGGATGCCGGTCCTCGGTGAAAAGGTCGGGGAAGGCGTCGGAGCGCACGATGGTGGGGACCAGGCCGGGGAGGAAGTCGGTGACGATCTCGGTGACCTTCTCGATCTCCTGCGGGGTGAGTTCCCTGGGCACGGAGCCCGGGTCGGGAGTCTCCCGTCCGCGTCCGTCCAGCGGTCCGTCCACCGACGCCTTGACCGTCACACCGTCGACGGCGGGTGCGCCGTACAGGGAGCGATCGCCGTACAGCCGGCTGAAGACGGGGAAGTTCTCCGGCGAGAACTGCCTGCCGTCCTGGGCGACGAACCAGGTCAGGACGATCCGATGGGTTTCCGTGACGGCCTTGAGGTGGTCGGGCATGAGCCGTCGGGACCAGCCGCCCGAGGCGACGATGACCCTCTCGAACGTCCAGGTGCTGTCGCCCGAGGTGACCACCACGCCGTGGTCGGTTTCGGTGATGCCGTCCACGGGTGTGTTCTGGAGAACGGTTGCGCCGTTGGCCCGGGCCGCCGCGACGGCGGCGCTGACGGCGCGGTCGGTGCGCAGAACGCCGGCGCGCGGGTCGAAGACGGCGCAGTCGTCGGGGCGGAGGTTGTGCTGGGGGTAGCGTTCCGCCAGCTCCTCCCGGCCGAGGACGCGATGCTCGGCCCCGTTGCTGCGCGTCGTCTCGAGGAGGCTGTTGATGAAGCTGCCGTTCGCCGTCCCGATGGACAGGCCCCCGGTACGGGTGAGGATGTCCTGCCCGGTTTCCGCTTCGAGCTCGGCCCACAGGCCGCGGGAGCGTTCCATGATGGGGTAGTAGTCGGGCCTGCCGAGGTAGACCATGCGGAAGAGCCGGGTGTCCCCGCCCGCGGCACTTCGGCCGTGGGCGGGGGTGGCGGCCTCGAAGCCCACGACCGAGTCGGACAGCCGGGAGGCCTGCCACAGGGCCATGCTTCCGATGCTGCCCAGGCCGATGACTGCGAGTTCTGCGTCCATGAGAGCAGTTCCTTTTCTCTACTCGTGAAGTCCCGCGAGTCTGCTGCCGAATCTCGCCAGCAGGGAGGTCTTGCCGGAACCCCTGCGCTCCTCCCACCGGTCGGCGATGCCGAAGAGCCGGTACATGGCGTGCACGCCCAGCCAGCGGATGGGTTCCGGTTCCCACTTGCGTGCCCGGTAGCCGACCCAGGGAAGGACGGTCCGTTCGGTCTCCCTCTCGAAGGCGAGCTCCACGAGAGTCCTGCCGCCGACGTAGGCCGACGTGACACCGTGTCCCGCGTAGCCGGTGGACGACCCGATCCCGGACGCCGGGTCCCAGTGCACGCCGCCGTTCCAGTCCCGCGTGACACCCAGGACTCCCGACCAGGCGTGCTCCACCTCGAAGGGGATGCCCGGGAAGAAGGAACTGAGCTTGTGCGAGAGCAGGTCGATGGTGGACCCGGCGGTCGCACCGGCGCCCCCGGTACCGGACCCGAAGCGGTAGGGGACACCGCGGCCGCCGATGGCGATGCGGCCGTCCGACGTCCGCTGGGCGTAGATGAACGTGTGCGCGGAGTCGTTGAGGCACTGGGGCCCGCCCCAGCCGATCTGCTGCCATGCCTCCTCGGACAGAGGCCTGGTCACGATCATCGAGGAGTTGACGGGAATCAGGGTCCGGCTGCCGAGCAGCTGTCCCGAATAGCCTTCGGTACAGATGAACGTCCTGGCCGCGGAGACACGTCCGTCGGCCAGGCTCAGGGTCTTGCCCTCGACGCTGTCCACTCGACTGCTCTCGTAGATGCTGACCCCCATGGAGGTCAGGGTGTCGGCGAGGCCGTAGACGAGTTTCGCGGGGTGGAGCCGCGCGCAGTGCTTGTAGAAGAGTCCGCCGTGGACGGTGGAGATGTTGATCCGGCTCCGGAACTCGTCCCGGTCGAGCAGCTGGATCTCGTCTTCGGCCAGCCCGTACTTCAGGTCGGTTTCACGCCTGTTGACAAGCCGGCCCCATCCCGCCCGAGTGTGGGCGGCGACCAGCGCGCCGCCCTTGTGCTGGTCGGCGTCGATGTCTTCGGCCTGGAGGATGTCCAGGACGGAGTCGACGCCGGCGATGAACTCCTGTTGCAGTGCCCGGCTCGCTTCCAGCCCTCCGCCGACGCGGGCGAAGGTGGCGCGGTTTCCCGGGGGCATCGCCGAGAGCCAGCCACCGTTGCGTCCTGATGCGCCGTAGCCCACCTGTTCGGCCTCGAAGACGGCGACCGAGAGCGACGGTTCGAGCTTCTTGGCGAAGTACGCCGCCCACAGGCCGGTGTAGCCGCCGCCGACAATGGCCACGTCCACACGGTCCTGGCCCGTGAAGCGGGGGAACGACGGTTTCCTGTCGACGAGTTGGGTCACCCAGAAGCCGAGGTCTCCGTTTCGGGGTGGCGCCGCGGGGGCGTTCATGTGTGTCCTTCTTCTGTGTCTGGGAACAGTGCGGGCCGGTGAGGGAGGGCGGTGCAGCCGCCGTCGACGGGGAGGCTGCACCGGTGGGGTACGAGGACTCGGACGACTCCTTCGCGGTCTCCGGCTCCACGTTCCGTCCGACGACGTCCTGCCGGCTTCTCCGTGAAAGCGTCAGGGGCGAGGGAGGCCGAAGAGGACGGGAAGGTCGGCGATGTCGGTGATCCGCTCGTAGCCGAGCCAGTGCTCGTCGTGCTCCCAGCCGCGGTCGACGTACACCTTGTTCTCGATGCCCATGATGGCCGCGGAGCGATGGTCGTACATCGGGCTCGCGGAGACGTGCACGAGTTCGTCGGGTGTCACGCCGAGCTTGTCGAGCATGTACTCGAACGCGCGCAGCCGTGGCTTGTAGACGCCCATCTCCTCGGCGCTGATGACGACTTCGAACGGGGCCTTGAGGTTCTCCGCGAGGCGGACGGCGTGCGCGGTGTCGCTGTTGGTGATGATGACCAGCGGGACCGCCTCGGCCAGGCGGTTCAGCGCCTCGGTGACACCGGGGTACGGGCCCCAGGTCGGGATGCGCTCGTACACGGCCCGCGCCTCGTCCGCGCGGTACTCGAGACCGACCTTGCGCGAGGCACGTTCCATGGAACGCGCGACGACCTGGTGGAACGGCTGGTACGCGCCCGTGCACTCGTCGATCCGGTACGCCTTGCAGATCCGCAGGTATTCCTCGGCGACCTCGGCCGGCAGCCGGTCTCCCAGGACCTCACGCATGGTGTCGTTGATGCGGAAGTTGATCAGCGTTCCGTTCATGTCGAACGTCACGAACTTGGGCGTGGCGTCGAATCCCATGGGTCCTCCTGGTGCTCAAGCGGAGCAGTCTGACTATGGTCGATTGTCGACCATCTGCGTGCGGTCGATTGTCGACCAAATGGATTCCGGGTGTCAATAGCGCAGACGTGAGCCGGTACCGGGCGCGGGCCGTGGCTTCACAGAGCCCCCTGCCGGGCAGCCCAGTTGAGAGGTGGCTACGACCGCCAGAGGTATAGTCGACAAACGACCAAGTGGTCGACATGCGCCGAGGGAGGGCCCGGGGTGGACCACAAGTTCGAATGGCAGGAGCAGCGGATGACGACGCCGGACGGCGTCTACCGCACGCTGCGTGCAGCCATCCTTGACGGGACCGTGCCTCCCGGTGGCCAACTGCGCGAGGCGCACATCGCCGCGGACCTCGGCATCAGCAGGTCACCGCTGCGCGAGGCGCTGACCAAGCTGGAGGAGGAAGGCCTCGTCGTCAAGATTCCCTACCGCGGGGCGTTCGTCGTAGAGGTGAGTGCTCGCGAGGTCGCCGAGATCGACTCCGTCCGGCTGCGCGTCGAGCCGTACGCCGCCGAGCTCTCGGCCGAAGCGCTGCGCGGTTCAGAGCGGCACCGGCTGCTGCAAACCGTCGAGGACCTCCGCCGTGCGATGGAGAAGGACGACATCCCGGCCAGCATCGACGCGCACCTCCGGTTTCATGGGCTCTTCTACGATCTTTCGGGGCACGGCGTCCTGCAGAGCCTCTGGGGCGGCTGGGAGACCAAGCTGCGCCTCCACCTCAGTGTCGATCACCGCACCTACAGCGACAACCCGCAGCAATTGGTCGTCGAGCACGAGCGTTTGGCCGCGGTTGCCCTGGAGGGCGACACCGACGCGTTCCGTGAGGAGTTGGCCGCCCACTTCCCCATGGGGCTGGGAGCCCAGACGGGGGAACCCGGGGAGCGCACGCCCCGGTGAGCGTGAGGCGGTGAGGGGTGCCCTCTGCCGCCGTCGGCCGCTGCCCTGACGACGCCTCACGTCTCTCGGCCGACATCAGAACCGTCTGCGCAACCTTTGACCGGTGCGGTCCCTGAAGCATGCCCGCGATCGAGTCTCAGTCTTGACAATGTCTAAACTTAGCCATAGTTTTCAAGCCCCTTGAGTAGGTGTGCGTGGCCTAGGTGGGTTTGTTCGTTCTGGCCGGCCGCCACACCTGGCCCCCGGCTGAGATCGGAGTTGAACATGAGGTGCTACGACTGCCTCCAGGAGGCGCGCGGCGACACCACCGGAATCGGTGTCTGCTCACGTTGCGGCCTGGCCGCCTGTGAGAACCACGCCCGCGTACGTCAGGCTCAGGTCACCCGCCAGATCGGTATGGGCGCCGCGTACGGCCGCGTCCCGGCACGCAGGGTGGTGTGCCACACCTGCGATATGGCCGAGACGGCTCACTGACCCCCATGGTGCGCTTGTCGCACCGCACCGTCGGTGCCCGAACGCGCGCTGCCCGTCCGAGCACCTCTTCTCGACCCGCCCGGACGCCGTCTCGGATCGTTGACACGGCGTCCGGGCCTCAGCTTGTAGCCATGGCCGGCGGGTCATGAAGTTGAAGTTCGTATTGACAGTGCTCGACAGGCAGCCATATGGTCGACAAACGACAATACGGTGGCGTTTTTAAGCCATCAAAAGGTGTTATGTCGCTGCTGCACTCGTGAGGAGAGCCGAGTGCAGATGATCAAGATCCATTCGAAACGGGTTCTCGTGGCCGCTGGTGCGGGCACGTGCCTGTTCCTTCCGAGGAGGTGGCTCGATGAGCCAGTCCATGGCTTCGGCAGCGAACACCGGCTCGGCTTCCGATCGGCTCCAGGCCCTGGGCCTGACCCTCCCCGAGCTGCGTGACAATCCGTACTACGTGCATCACCGGGCCCTGGGAGCCGGCATCCACATCTCGGGGCAACTGCCCTACCAGGACGGATGGTTGCTGAGGCAGGGCGTTGTCGGCCGGGACGTGGAGCTGGAGGAGGCCCGGGAGCTCGCGCGCCATGCCGCGCTCAACGCGCTTGCAGCCGCTGTGCAGGCGGTGGGAGATCTGGACCGGGTCCGGATCGTGCAGATGCTGGTCTTCGTGGCCAGTACGCCGGACTTCGGCGAGCAGTCCAACGTCGCCAGCGCGGCCAGTGAACTGCTCATCGAGGTGCTGGGCGAGAACGGACGGCACGCCCGCACCGCGATCGGTGTCGCCGGCCTGCCGCTCAACAGTCCGGTCGAGATCCAGATGGTCTGCACCGCTGTGTAGGGCGGCCCCGGCGGCGGTGCGCGCAAGTGTGCGCGTCCCTCGTGTGCCGAGGGCGTTCGGCATCCAGGGGGAGTCAGCCCCCCAGCCCCTCGGTCATCAGACAGAACCACAAGGAGAACAGCGTGAGCAGGCTGCAACGAGCACTCGACGCTCTTGTCGAGCGGATCGACACCCCCGCGCCGATCGTGCTGGTCGACGTCATGCAGGGCAACATCGAGCGTGTTCAAGGCTTCGCCGACCAGCACAACCTCAAGGTCAGGCCGCACGTCAAGACGCACAAATGTGTGGAGATCGGGCGGCGCCAGATCGATGCCGGCGCGGTCGGGATCACCGCGGGAAACGTCGGTGAGGCCGAGGTCTTCGCCGCGGCCGGGTTCGACGACATCTTCCTCGCCTACCCGATCTGGGCCGCGGGAACGAAGCGAGCCCGGATCCGGCGGCTCGCCGAGTCCGCACGGCTGCGAGTCGGTGTCGACAACGTCGCGGCGATCGAGGCCCTCGCCGACGCGATGGGAGACGAACCGGAGCGGCTGCAGGTCGTGATCGAGGTCGACTGTGGTGCCCGTCGTTCCGGGGCGCCGCCCGAGGCTGCGGGCGATCTCGCGCTCGCCGCCCGCAAGCGCGGTCTGGTGCCGGTGGGCGTCTTCACCTATCCAGGTCATGGCGGCGCCGGCCCGGACGTTCGCCGACGAGCCGCGCAGGACCAGGAGACCGCCCTCACCACTGCGGTACGCAGCCTCTTTGACGTCGGGGTCACCGCTGAGGTGGTCAGCGCCGGCTCCACTCCCACCCTCGAGTTCTCCACCAGCAGCGTGATCACCGAGATCCGTCCCGGCGAGTACGTCTTCGGCGATCTGAACAATGCCCGGCTGGGCTCCTGCACGGAGGACCAGATCGCGCTGTTCGTTGCCGGCACCGTGGTCAGCGACTGGGTCCCCGACCAGGTCATCATCGATGTGGGCAACAAGGCCCTCAGCAAGGAAGGAAGCCCCGAGATCGGCTACGGCGGCATCGCCGGCACGAAGGCGGTCCTGTCCAAGGTCAACGAGTACCACGGGTTCCTCCCGCTGCCGGACGGTGACTTCCGCCCGAGCGTCGGCACCGTCGTACCGGTGGTGCCCAACCACGTGTGTCCCGTCGTCCTCGGTTTCGAGGAACTGATCGTCACCGACAGTACCGGCACCTCGCTGCAACGCTGGCCGGTCGACGCCCGCGGATTCCTCAACTGAACCCACGTACCTCCCCCGTACAGGAGTGCCTTACATGAGACTCGACAACGTCACGGCCCTGGTGACCGGTGCCGGCAGTGGCATCGGAGAGGCAGTGAGTTCCCACTTCCGGCGCGAGGGCGCGCGACTGCTGCTCACCGGGCGCAGGGAGCGACTCGACAGCGCTGAGCCCGACGACCTGTATGTTCCCGGAGACCTCAATGACGAGGCGTTCGTCGAGCAACTGGCCAAGCAGGCCGCCGAGTCCTTCGGCACCGTTGACGTCGTCGTCCTCAACCACGGCCTGCAGGCGACCAGTCCACTCACCGAGATGGCCTACGACGACGCGAAGAACGTACTGGAGAGTAACCTGCTCAGCGCGTTCCTGGTGATGAAGCACTTCGCGCCGCTGATGCCCGAGGCAGGGGGATCGTTCGTCTGCGTCAGTTCACGGCTGGGCATGGTCGGCATGTCCGGGCAGGTCTTGTATTCCGCCGCCAAGGGGGGTCTCATCATGCTCGCCAAGGGCGCGGCGATCGAATGGGCTCCGCGCAACATCCGTGTCAACGTCGTCGCTCCGGGCCTGACCGCCACCCCGGTCATCGCAGCGGCGTTCCAGCGCAGGCCCGACCCCGAGGGCTACCGCCGCGAGCGCGAGAGCACGATCCCGCTCCAACGCCTCGCCACCCCTGAAGAGGTCGCCGACGCGGTGCTCTTCTTCGCGTCGTCGGAGTCGTCGTACGTGACCGGATCGGTCCTGACTGTCGACGGCGGATACACCGCTTCCTGACCATCTCTGAGGGCGTCAGCACCTCAGCCATGGGCTGAACGACCTGCCTTCCGTCACGCCTTCCGCCTCGGCCGGCGCTGTTTGCCGCGTGACGAACGAGCGTCTTACTTCGGCGCTGATCGAAACCGCCGCCACCCTTCTGGTCACCACCTGCGATGGTTCAGGCTCCCCCCCCACTCACCCGGTCTTCCAGCCGGCATCGCCCGACACAAGGTCACCGGGAACTCCGATCCACGGCGGACACGCGCCCAAGGCGGAAGCGACCCGCAACGCAAGCGGGCCATGCCTCCGTCCGCGTCGGTCGCCCCGTCCCCCCGCATCTGCGAGGTAAAGCCCCCGCACAGCTGGTCCCATGCATCCTGTTCAAGGAGTATTGCCATGAGTGATCCCCAGATCGGCCGTAGAGCGCTCCTGCGCGGAGCAGGCGGCCTCGCCGCCCTCGCCGCTCTTCCCTCCCTCTCCGGCTGCGGTACCGGTACGAGCCGGTCCGTCGCCGGCAGTGGCGGTAAGGGCGGTAAGACGGTGGTCGTCCGTGACAGCGGCGGTTCGTACGGTGCTGCGCTGCAGAAGGCGATCTATACGCCGTTCACGCAGGAGACCGGTATCCAGGTGAAGGTGCTGAACCTGGACGATGCCCCGCTGCTGGCGCAGATCAAGCAGGGCCGGCCGCAGTGCGACGTGCGACCTGATCAACAACTCGATGATGTCGCACAACAAGTACGTCCAGCAGGACGCTCTGGAGAAGCTGGACCTCGACCGGGTCAAGAGCGTGAAGAGGGCGAAGATCCCCGAGGCTCAGATCACCGACCATGCCATCGGCGCGGCCTTCTACGGCCAGTGCATCGGGTACCGCACGGATGCGTTCGGGGGGCGGAAGCCGGAGTCGTGGGCGGACTTCTGGGACACCAAGGTGTTCAAGGGAGGCCGTTCGATGGTCAGTCCGGACGGTGATCTGCCGGAGCTGGAGTTCGCCCTGCTCGCCGACGGCGTCCCGATGGACAAGCTGTACCCGCTGGATGTGGACCGTGCCTTCAAGGTGCTGACCCGGCTGCGGGGTGACATCAAGAAGTACTGGGACAGCGGCCCGCTGCCTGGTGTGCTGCTCAGCCGCCAGGAGGTCACGATGTCCACCGTGTGGGACGGCCGGCTGGCTGATCTGCAGAAGCAGGGTGTGCCGGTGGAGCGGCAGCTCAACGGCATGCGGCGTCAGTTCTCGGGCTATGCCATCGCCAAGGGTGCGGCCAACATAGACGCCGCTTACAAGTTGATGGACTTCTCTCTGCGTGCGGAGAGCCAGGCCGCCCTGGTCAAGTTCTTCCCGTCGAACCCGTCCTCGCCGGTGGCCTACGCCAAGCTCACGGACGAGGAGCGCAATGCGTCCGCGGGTGCTCCGAAGTACTACGACAAGGGTTTCGACGCGGATGTCGAGTGGTGGCTGAAGAACGAGTCGGCTGTCACCAAGCGCTGGTTGGAGTGGGCTCGT
>NZ_LGEA01000132.1 GCF_001280065.1 Streptomyces sp. NRRL B-1140 | reverse complement strand
TGTGCGGTGCAGCTTAGACACCTCCACCACACCGGAGGTCTTCGCCGTGATCAAGACCCCGGCCCTGTCAACAACGCTCGTGATCAATACACCTAGGCCGCGGGGGTATTGCCGTCCCGGCCTTGCCGGGGGCTGCCGCCCCCGGCCCCGCGCTTCGGCTTGAACGGCTTCGTCCTCAAGCCCCGGACGGGCTGGATCCCGGCTGACCGGCGTCGTCAGCGGACGACGTCGAAGACGTTCTTCTGCAGACCGTTGGCGTAGGCCTCGTGCTCGACGAGCCGCAGCTTCTGGGCGTCCTTGTCGGTGGTGCTGAAGAGCCGCTTGCCCGCCCCGAGCAGGAGGGGGAAGACGAGCAGGTGGTAGCGGTCGATCAGGCCGGCGTCGGAAAGAGCCTGGTTCAGGGAGGCGCTGCCGTGGATGATGATCGGGCCGCCCTCGGTCTCCTTCAGTGCGGCGACGTCGTCGAGTGAGCGCAGGATCGTCGTCTCGCCCCAGTTCGACACCAGGTTCTCCTCGGCGAGGGTCGTGGAGACGACGTACTTCGGCATCACCTTGTAGTCGGCGAAGTCCTCCATGCCGGGCCACACCGCACTGAACGCCTCGTAGCTGGTGCGGCCCATCATCATCGCCGTGGCCTCCTTCTGCTCCCGGCCCTTGATCTCGAAGGCCTCGGGGAGGAACTCGGTGTGCTTGAAGGTCCAGCCGGAGTTCCGGTAGCCGGGCTCGCCGCCCGGGGCCTCCACGACGCCGTCGAGCGAGACGAAAGCGGTGCTGATCAGGGTGCGCATCTTGGGTTCCTCGGTCTCTCGTGCCGGTTTCTCTTCCTCTGACTGCGGAGTACGCAGAAACTCATCGGTCGTCTCCCGCCCGCATCATCGTGTGCCTGGTCGCTCGTGTCCGCAAAGTCCCGGACCGGCGGCTGGATCTTGACGCAACACAGGAGCGACGGAGAGGAGTCGCAGGCGGGGGTGCCGGGTAGGGTCCGTCCACATGAAGCTGGCGTTCTCCACCCTCGGTGTCCCCGGCCTGCCCCTGCCCGACGTCCTGCGGCTCGCGACCACCCACGGCTATCACGGCGTGGAGCTGCGCACCCATCCCGAGGAACCGGTCCACACCGGCCTCGGCCCCGCCGAACGGGCGGACGTCGCAGCCGAGTTCAAGGGAGCGGGCGTAGAGCTCCTCGGCCTGGCGGGCTACGCCCGGGTCGCCGCGCCGGGCGACGACGTGCCCGTGCTGGCCGAGATCCGCTCCCTCCTCGACCTGGCCCGCGACCTCGGTGCCCCGTACGTCCGGGTCTTCCCCGGCGGCGACCTGGACGTCCAGACCCCCGAGGAGGCCGACGCGACGGCCGCCCGCCGCCTGGGCACGGCCGCCGAGTACGCGGGCGACCTCGGCGTGCGCATCCTCCTCGAAACCCACGA
Source organism: Streptomyces sp. NRRL B-1140 (assembly GCF_001280065.1). Taxonomy (GTDB): domain Bacteria; phylum Actinomycetota; class Actinomycetes; order Streptomycetales; family Streptomycetaceae; genus Streptomyces. The sequence goes on along the minus strand of NZ_LGEA01000132.1, from coordinate 11,201 downwards.
CTCCCACCGCACGGCCGCCGACGCCATGCGGATCCTCGGCCTCGTCGGCCACCGCAAGGTCGGCGCCCTGTGGGACGTGATGCACACCTGGCTCGGCGGCGAACAGCCCTCCGAGACCTACGCGGCGCTCTCCCCCCACCTCGGCTACGTCCAGGTCAAGGACATCGCCTCCGTCGAGGACACCACCCCCCTGCCCCTCGGCCAGGGCGTCCTCCCCCTGGCCGAATGCGTCGAGGTCCTCTCCCGGCACAACTGGGACGGCTGGCTCTGCTGGGAGTACGAGAAGCGCTGGTACGAGGAGGCGGCGCCGCTGCCCGACCTCCTGGAATCCGGGCGTGAGCACCTGAGCCGGCTGCTGAACGACTCGGCGTGAGGCTCCGGCTCCCGGCCAGTCAGACATGACGGTTCGAACGACGAGGGCCTTCTGGGTAGCGGTGCGGACTTCGCGGTCCACATCGACCCCACAGGCCCTCGCCCCGTGCAAGGACCACTCACGTACAGCAAGGTTGAGGGCCTGCCGTCTGGATCACGCCGCATACGCGGGGCAGGCGCTGCCTATGCCCTGCGCCGTGATCCAAACGACAGGCCCTAGGGAAGCCGGACTCCGGACCAGGTGCCGACTTCGCATTGCCGGTCGGCATTGTTCCCCGCTGCCACGACCGTGCCGTCGGCACGCAGGGCGAGGGTGTGCGTCGAACCGGCCGCGACGGCGACGATCTCGTACCAATCGGCGACGTCGCACTGTCCGTGGCTGTTGTCTCCCGTTGCGAGGACCCGTCCGGAGGCGGTGACCCCGACGGTGTGGTAGCTGCCCGCGCTGATCGCCACCACCTCTTCCCACTCCTCGACCTCGCACGCCCCGGTTGCCCGGTCGCCGGTCGCCACCGTCCGCCCGTCGGATCTGAGGCCGACGGTATGGAGATACCCGGCCGAGACGGCGGTCAGGTCGCGCCATCCTTCCACGGCGCACTGCCGTCGCCGGTTGCTTCCCGCGGCCAGTGCAAAACCGTCCGACCGGACGCCGACCGAGTGCCAGTCGCCACACGAGAGGGCGACCATCTCGCGCCAGGACCGCACGTCGCACTGTCCTTCCGCGCTCCGGCCGGCCGCCAGCACGCGGCCGTTCGCGAGCAGCCCGAGCGTGCGGCGCCAGCCTGCGGCCACGGCCGTGACACGTCGCCATCCGGCGACGTCACATTGCCCGTCGCCGTTCCACCCGGTTGCCAGCACCGTGCCGTCCGGCCGGAGTCCCACCGTGTGGGACCTGCCCGTGTTCGTCGCGGTGTGCACGTTGCCCGCTGCCACCGCGACGACGTCTGCCCAGCGCTCGACGCGACATTCGGCGGATGCGGTATTGCCCACGGCGAGAACGGTTCCATCCCGGCGCCGGGCCACCGAATGACGCCTTCCGGCCGCCAGCGCCGACGAGTCGGCGAGTATGACGCCTCCTGGTGCTCGGCGGGTTCGCGACATGAGTCGCACCTTACTTCGGCCCGGAACCGAGGCGTCACGGAGAGCGGAGCGGCAGGGCTCACCCCGCAGGGGCCCCGGCCATGACCAGGGCGGAGTCAGCGCGACTCGGTGCGCCGGGCGTAAGCACGGGCCGCTCGGGCGCGGTCGCCGCAGCGGGTGGAGCACCAGTGACGGCGGCCGTGGCGGAGGAGGTAGCGGTTGCAGGGAGGGGAGCCGCAGGCGGTGAGGCGTTCGGCCGCGGGTGAGGTGAGCAGGTCGGCGGCGTCCGCGGCGAGAGTGGCCAGCGCGAGGTCGACGATCGCGGTGGTGGGGTGGGGGGCCGTGCGGTAGGGGCCGGTCGTGTCGTCCCAACGCAGCAGCGGGGCCGTCGGGACCCTGGTCATCGCGTCGTTGATGGCCGTCACCGCCGCGGGCAGCGCGGGCACGCCATCGGTGCGGGCAGCGAACAGCGATCTGATCTGTTCGCGCAGGGACCGCAGTTGGGCCGCGCACATCTCCCGCATGCCGGCGTCGACCGGTGCGAGACCGCGCTGCGTCAGCCAGTGGTTCGCCTGCGCGGGAGTGCCCACGAGATCGAGCGTGCGCCCGCCGGGCAGCGCGATCGCGGTGTTGGCGAGGGCGAGGGAGGGGTGCTCCTCCTCGCCCTGCGCGGGCGGCGGGGCGGACTGTTCGGTCACGGGCTCCTCCATGTTTCTCATGTTAAGGGTTGCCCGTATCCGTGAGAAGCGGCTACGGTCATCTCACGGTTCGATCGCGTCTATCCGTGAGGTGCTGCATGTCTTCTGTTCCCGTGGCGGCCGACTTCCCCGTCCGCGTCCTCGGCGGCCCGACCGCCCACTTCGAGTACGGCGGCCTGCGCTTCCTGACCGACCCGACCTTCGACGCCCCCGGCGACTACGGCCGCCCCGGCCGTCCCCAGCTGACCAAGACCGCGCCCTCCGCCTCCGGCCCGGGCGACCTCGGTCCCATCGACGTGGTCCTGCTCTCGCACGACGAGCACCCCGACAACCTCGACACCTCCGGGCGGGCCCTGCTCGCCCGAATCCCCCTCACCCTCACCACGCCGAGTGGCGGCGAGCGGCTGCGCGAGAGCCTGGGGGAGCGGGTCCGGGGCCTGGGCGACTGGGAGTCGCTCGCACTGGACCGCCCCGGCGGCGGCACGGTCACCGTCACCGGAGTTCCCGCCCTGCACGGCCCCGGATCCCGCGAGCAGGTCGAGCCCTTCACCGGCCAGGTCGTCGGGTTCGTCCTGACCGGCGAGGGCCTGCCCACCGTCTACGTCAGCGGCGACAACGCCTCACTCGACGCCGTCCGCGAGATCGCCGGCCGCTTCGGTCCCGTCGACACCGCCCTGCTCTTCGCGGGCGCCCCCCGCTTCCCCGTCCTCTTCGACAACCAGGTCCTCGTCCTGGACAGCGCGATGGCCGCGGAGGCCGCGCGGCTGCTCGGCGCCCGCCGCGTGGTCCCCGTGCACTACGACAGCTGGGCCCACTTCACCGAGGGGGGCGACGAGCTGGCGGCCGCCTTCACCGCCGCCGGACTCGCCGACCGCCTGGACTGGGGCAAGGGCGCCTGAAATGCGGCAAGGGCGCCTGACCTGCCGTCACTTCCGCCAGAACAGGTGATGGATCACGCCGCTGGGGCTCGGCACCACATCGCAGTGGAAACGGTCGAGCAGCTCCTCGGGGGACTCCCACAGCCGTGAGCCGGACCCGAGCACCACATCGGGCGAGACCGCCACGTGCAGCGTGTCGACCAGGTCGGCGTCCAGGAACTGCCGGACGACCGTCGCCCCGCCGCCCAGCCGTACGTCCTTGCCCCCGGCCGCCTTGCGCGCCTGGGCGAGGACCTCGGCGGGATCGCCACCGACGAAGTGGAACGTCGTGTCGGAGAGGGTGAAGGAGGGGCGCTCGTGGTGCGTCATCACGAACACGGGCGTGTGGAAGGGAGGTTCGTCGCCCCACCAGCCCTGCCACTCGTGGTTCTCCCAGGGGCCGCGCTGCGGACTGAACTTGTTGCGGCCCATGATCTCGGCGCCGATGCCGTGGTGGAAGTCGCGCACCAGGTAGTCGTCGAGGCCGCGGCTCCCGCCCGGGTCGGTGCGGTTGGGCCAGCTCGCCGTGGCCCCGGCCCAGGCGAACATCGTGCCGGGATCGGCATGGCCGAACGGCCTCTCCAGGCTCTGGCCCTCACCGGCACCGAAGCCGTCACTCGAGACGTTGAAGTTCTGTACACGCAGCAGCTGAGACACGGGGCTCCTCCTGTGGTCGATGCAAGAGAGACCGCCCGGATCGGCAGAACTCATCGGCGCGGGCCCGGTGAGTCGCCGGACCGGCGAAGCTCATCGGCGTGGGGCCGACTCATCCCACGGGCCCGGCGCGATCAAGGCCCCGCCTCACCCGGCCTGCGCCACCACGTGGTCGATCACCTGCTGGAAGTCCGCGTCCGGGGAGAACTCGACCAGCTCCGTGTCCGCCAGGGCGAGCGGCACATGGCCGGGTCCCCAGTAGTACGCCTGCCCCGCCTCGTACTCCTCCTCGCCGGTGGCCGTCCGCATCCGGATGCGGCCCTTCAGTAGATAGCCCCAGTGCGGGCACTGGCACGCGTCGTCGGGCAGCCCCTTGAGCCCCGGGGCCATGTCCGTGCCCTGGGGCAGAGTGATGTAGCTGATCGACATGCCGCCCCCGATCGGCATGGTGCGCACCTCTACGCCGTCGCCTCCGAGCGCGACGGGTACGTCGTCGCGAGTCGCTGCCGTCATGGCTCCTCCGCTCGCCGTGGACCGGGCCGTGGAAACGGACCTCGTCCTTCCACCCTGAACCGCCGGGGGGCCGCCCGCGACATCACGATCCGGTCAAGAGGTGTCTGAGGGGGCTTGATTTACCGCCGTGTAATCGATTCCATCCCTCCGTCGGTGTAATCGATTCCACGAGCACACGCCCAAGCCTCGCGGGTGCTCCCACGACTGATCCACAAGGAGGTGGAGCGGCGGTGGCCAGCATCAAGGACGTCGCTGCCGAGGCCGGCGTCTCCGTCGCCACGGTCTCGCGCGTCCTGAACGACCACCCGTCGGTCAGCGCCGACGCACGCACCCGCGTGCTGGCCGCCGTCGAGACCCTGGGCTACCGCCCGAACGCCGTCGCCCGCTCGCTGCGCACCGACCAGACCCACACCCTCGGCCTGGTCATCAGCGACGTGATGAACCCCTACTTCACCGAGCTGGCCCGCTCCGTGGAGGAAGAGGCCCGTGCGCTCGGCTACAGCGTCATCATCGGCAACGCCGACGAGCGGCCGGACCTCCAGGACCACCACGTACGCAACCTCCTGGACCGCCGCATCGACGGACTGCTCGTCTCACCCACGGACGGCGGCTCGCCGCTGATGCTGGACGCCGTACGGGCCGGGACGCCCATGGTCTTCGTGGACCGGTGGATCCCGGGCGTGGACGTGCCGGTGGTACGGGCGGACGGACAGGCCGCCGTGCGGGACCTCGTGGCGCACCTGCACGGGCTCGGGCACCGGCGGCTGGCGATCATCGCGGGCCCGGCGGCGACCACGACCGGCCAGGAGCGCGTCGAGGCCTTCCGGGAGGCGCTCGGCGCGTACGGGCTCGACCTGCCCGACGCCTACATAGGGCAGGGAGACTTCCAGGCCGAGAGCGGCCGGCTGGTCACCGAGGGCTTCCTCGACCTGGCCGAGCCGCCCGAGGTCGTCTTCGCGGCCGACAACCTGATGGCGCTCGGCGCGCTGGACGCCGTGCGCGCGCGGGGCCTGCGCATCCCGGACGACCTGGCGCTGGCCGCGTTCGACGACGTCCGGTGGTTCGTGCACACCGATCCGCCGATCACCGCGATCGCCCAGCCCACGGGCGAGCTGGGCCGGGCAGCCGTACGGGCCCTGGTCGACCGCATCGAGGGCAGGGCCGGCGAGTCCGTGACCCTCCCCGCCCGGCTCGTCGTACGCCGCTCGTGCGGCGAGAACCCCACCCCAGTGCAAAGGAGCACGACGTGAGCAACGCGGACGAGTTGCTGCGCATCGAGGGCATACGGAAGACCTTCCCGGGCGTGGTCGCGCTGGACGGCGTCGACTTCGACCTGCGCCGGGGCGAGGTGCACGTCCTGCTCGGTGAGAACGGTGCCGGTAAGAGCACCCTCATCAAGATGCTCTCCGGCGCCTACACCCCCGACGCCGGGCGGATCCTGGTCGGCGGCGAGGAGACCCGCATCCAGGGTGCGCAGGACTCCGAGCGGCTCGGGATCGCCACCATCTACCAGGAGTTCAACCTGGTGCCCGACCTCACGGTCGCCGAGAACATCTTCCTCGGGCGCCAGCCGCGCCGGTTCGGGATGATCGACCGGAAGAGGATGGAGGCCGACGCCGAGGTCCTGCTGCAGCGGGTCGGCGTGGACGTGTCGCCCCGAGCGAGGGTCCGTGAGCTCGGCATCGCGCGCCTGCAGATGGTCGAGATCGCCAAGGCGCTCAGCCTGGACGCGCGCGTGCTGATCATGGACGAGCCGACCGCCGTGCTCACCTCCGAGGAGGTCGACAAGCTCTTCGCCATCGTGCGCGCGCTGCGCGAGGACGGCGTCGGGATCGTCTTCATCACGCATCACCTGGAGGAGATCGCCGCGCTCGGCGATCGCGTGACGGTCATCCGGGACGGCAGGAGCGTCGGCCGGGTGCCCGCCTCCACGCCCGAGGACGAACTCGTGCGGCTCATGGTCGGGCGCTCCATCGAGCAGCAGTACCCGCGCGCACGGGCCGACCGGGGTGCCGCGCTGCTCTCCGTCGAGGGGCTCACCCGGGACGGCGTCTTCCACGACGTCGGCTTCGAGGTGCACGCCGGTGAGGTCGTCGGCATCGCGGGACTGGTCGGCGCCGGGCGGACCGAGGTCGTACGGGCCGTCTTCGGCGCCGACTCCTACGACAAGGGCGCGGTCAAGGTCTCCGGCGCCCCGGTCGCCAAGTACGACGTCAACGCGGCCATGGCCGCCGGCATCGGGCTCGTCCCCGAGGACCGCAAGGGCCAGGGCCTGGTGCTGGACGCCTCCGTCGAGGAGAACCTCGGCCTGGTGACCCTGCGGTCGGCCACGCGCGGCGGGCTCGTCGACCTCAAGGGGCAGCGTGCGGCGGCCGGGCGGATCGCGCGGCAGCTCGGCGTGCGGATGGCCGGGCTCGGCCAGCATGTGCGCACGCTCTCCGGCGGCAACCAGCAGAAGGTCGTCATCGGCAAATGGCTGCTCGCCGACACCAAGGTGCTGATCCTCGACGAACCGACGCGCGGCATCGACGTCGGCGCCAAGGTCGAGATCTACCAGCTCATCAACGAACTCACCGCCGCCGGCGCGGCCGTCCTGATGATCTCCAGCGACCTGCCCGAGGTGCTCGGCATGAGCGACCGGGTGCTGGTGATGGCCCAGGGCCGGATCGCCGGTGAACTCTCCGCCGGCGAGGCGACCCAGGACGCCGTGATGGCACTCGCCGTCAGCAACCCCAGCACTGACAAGGAGGCCTCCCGTGGCCACTGACACGCTCAAGAGCACGACGGGCGCGGGTGGCGCCTCGGGGGGCCTGCGCCGCCTCCTGCTCGACAACGGGGCGCTCACCGCGCTCATCGTCCTCGTCATCGCGATGTCGGCGCTGTCCGGCGACTTCCTGACGACGGACAACCTCCTCAACGTCGGTGTGCAGGCGGCCGTGACGGCCATCCTCGCCTTCGGCGTGACCTTCGTGATCGTCTCGGCGGGCATCGACCTGTCCGTCGGCTCGGTCGCCGCGCTGTCGGCCACGGTCCTCGCCTGGAGCGCCACCTCGGCGGGCGTCCCGGTCGTCCTCGCCGTGCTCCTGGCCATAGCCACGGGCATCGTCTGCGGCCTGGTCAACGGCATCCTCATCTCCTACGGAAAGCTGCCGCCGTTCATCGCCACGCTGGCCATGCTGTCCGTGGCCCGCGGCCTGTCCCTCGTCATCTCCGAGGGCTCCCCGATCGCCTTCCCCGACTCGGTCTCCCACCTCGGCGACACGCTCGGCGGCTGGCTGCCGGTGCCGGTCCTGGTGATGGTCGTCATGGGCCTGATCGCGGCCTTCGTGCTCGGCCGGACCTACATCGGCCGCTCCATGTACGCGATCGGCGGCAACGAGGAGGCCGCGCGGCTGTCCGGCCTGCGTGTGAAGAAGCAGAAGCTCGCCATCTACGCCTTCTCGGGCGTGTTCGCCGCCGTCGCCGGTGTCGTCCTCGCGGCCCGGCTGTCGTCCGCGCAGCCCCAGGCCGCCGACGGCTACGAGCTGGACGCGATCGCCGCCGTCGTCATCGGCGGCGCCTCCCTCGCGGGCGGCACCGGCAAGGCGTCGGGCACGCTGATCGGCGCCCTGATCCTCGCGGTGCTGCGCAACGGGCTGAACCTGCTGAACGTCTCGGCGTTCTGGCAGCAGGTCGTCATCGGTGTCGTCATCGCGCTCGCGGTGCTGTTCGACACGCTGCGGCGCAAGGCGGGGGCGACCCCGGTCGCCGGTGCCTCCCAGGGAGGCAAGGGCCGGCAGGCGGCGACCTACGGGCTCGCGGCCGTGGTCACCGTCGCGATCGTCGGCGCCACGTCGTTGCTGCACAACGGCTCCGCCTCCACGGACAAGCCGAAGATGGGCCTGTCGCTGTCGACCCTCAACAACCCCTTCTTCGTGCAGATCCGGGCGGGCGCCCAGGCCGAGGCGAAGAAGCTGGGCGTCGACCTGACCGTCACCGACGCCCAGAACGACGCCTCCCAGCAGGCCAACCAGCTGCAGAACTTCACCAGTTCCGGCCTCGGCGCGATCATCGTCAACCCGGTGGACTCGGACGCCGCGAGCAACTCGGTGAAGGCCGCCGACAAGGCGGACATCCCGGTCATCGCCGTGGACCGCGTCGTCAACAACGCCAAGCTGGACACGCTCGTCGCCTCCGACAACGTCGCCGGCGGTGAACTCGCCGCCAAGTCGATCGCCGAGAAGCTCGGCGGCAAGGGCAAGATCGTGATCCTCCAGGGCCAGGCGGGCACCTCCGCGGCCCGGGAGCGCGCGCAGGGCTTCGCGAACGGTCTCAAGGCCTACCCGGGCATCCAGGTGGTCGCCCAGCAGCCCGCCGACTTCGACCGCACCAAGGGCCTCGACGTCATGTCGAACCTGCTCCAGGCCCACCCGGACGTCCAGGGCGTCATCGCCGCCAACGACGAGATGGCGCTCGGCGCGATCAAGGCGCTGGGCTCCAAGGCCGGCAAGTCGGTCTCGGTCGTGGGCTTCGACGGCACGCCGGACGGACTGAAGGCGGTCGAGGGCGGCACGCTGTACGCGTCCGTGGCGCAGCAGCCCTCCCAGCTGGGGAGGATCGCCGTGGACAACGCCCTGAAGGCGCTCCAGGGCAAGAAGGTCCAGGAGACGGTGAAGGTGCCGGTGAAGGTGGTCACGAAGGAGAACGTGGCCGGCTTCAGCGGCTGACATCGGGGAACGGCCGGGCGGTCGTCCACAGTCCGTGGCGACCACCCGGCCATGTCACTCACGTGGGGAGCAACTCATGTACGACTACGACCTCCTGGTCGTGGGGTCGGCCAACGCCGACCTGGTGATCGGAGTGGAGCGCCGGCCCGGTGCCGGCGAGACCGTGCTCGGCTCCGACCTGGCCGTCCACCCGGGCGGCAAGGGCGCGAACCAGGCGGTCGCCGCCGCCCGGCTCGGTGCCCGCACGGCCCTGCTGGCCCGGGTCGGCGACGACGCGCACGGCCGGCTGCTGCTGGACTCGCAGCGCGCGGCGGGTGTCGACACGGTGGGAGTCCTGGTGGGCGGTGCCCCGACGGGCGTCGCACTGATCACGGTCGACCCGTCCGGAGACAACAGCATCGTCGTCTCGCCCGGCGCCAACGGCCGCCTCATGCCCGAGGACGTCCGGGCCGCCGGGTGTCTCTTCCAGGGCTCCAAGGTGGTGTCGGCGCAGCTGGAGATCCCGCTGGAGACGGTGGTGGAGACCGTACGGAACCTTGCTCCCGGAAGCCGTTTCGTGCTGAACCCCTCTCCGCCGCGCCCCCTTCCTTCGGAGGTGCTGGCGGCCTGCGACCCGCTGATCGTGAACGAGCACGAGGCGAAGGTGATCCTCGGCGACTCCGCCGTCGGGGACACCCCCGAGGACTGGGCACGGATCCTGCTCGCCAAGGGCCCGAGGTCGGTCGTGGTCACGCTGGGCGGACAGGGCGCGCTGGTGGCTTCGTCGGAGGGTGTCTCGCGCGTGCCGGCCGTGAAGGTGGACGCGGTGGACACCACGGGGGCGGGTGACTCCTTCACCGCCGCGCTGGCCTGGCGGCTGGGGGCGGGCGAGTCCCTGGCCGAGGCGGCGGCGTACGCGGTGCGGGTGGGGGCCGCGACCGTGACGAAGGAGGGCGCGCAGGCGTCCTTCCCGACGGCTGCGGAGGTCGCCGCCCAGTGAAGAAGAGCGGAATACTGAACCGCCACCTCGCCGGTGCGCTGGCCGAGCTCGGCCACGGGGACGGGGTGCTGGTGTGCGACGCGGGCATGCCGATCCCCGACGGTCCCCGGGTGGTGGACCTGGCCTTCCGGGCCGGGGTGCCGTCGTTCGCCGAGGTGCTGGACGGGCTGCTGGCCGAGCTGGTGGTCGAGGGGGCGACGGCGGCGCAGGAGCTGCGGGACGCCAATCCGGAGGCGTCGTCGCTGCTGGAAGGGCACTTCCCCGGGCTGCACCTCGTGCCGCACGAGCGGCTCAAGGAGCTGTCGGCGGCGGCCCGGCTGGTCGTCCGCACGGGCGAGGCGCGGCCGTACGCGAACGTCCTGCTGAGATGCGGGGTCTTCTTCTGACACCCGCGAAGGGCCGCGGGAGGCCGTGAACGGTTTCGAGGGGGCCCGGTCCGTCGACCGGGCCCCCTCGGCTTTTCCCCTCCCCCGTCAGGAACCCCCACGATCCCCCCAGATCCCCTCCCCAGAGGCCCTGACACCACGTACGACCCGCGAAAGGCGAGGAGGGTTGCACGGGAGAGCAAGAAATTCTTGCCGGTTTCCAGGACGACTCTCCCTCGCCGCGGCGTCGTACGCTGAGCATATGGCGCTTCTTCGGGCCAATAGGGGGCATACGGGACAGGAATCGTCGGACGGACCGAGTACCCCTGTGTTCGTCGACTCCTCCGGTCGGCGTGCGCGGTACCTGCGACGCACCGGCTACGGGCTGGCCACCGCCGCGGCCGCGTACATGGCGGTACTGGGCCTGAGCCTGATGGGGGCAACTCCCTTCGCCCCGGAGGCCATCCTGCCCGGCGACATCGCGGCGCCCGCCGCACCGGGACCCCGCACTCCCGGCCCGACGCCCCGGGCGCCCGGCGAACGACCCGCCCCGGACCGCCTCGGCCCCGGATCCCAGAGCACCCTGCTCCTTCCGCGCTCCACCGCCCCCGGCGCTCCCGTGGCTCCGCCCCAGGTGCCCGCAGACCCACCGGTCGGCTCCCCGGCACCTCCTGACACATCAGCACCGCAAGCACCGACGACCTCAACCGCGCCGCCCACGGCCCCCGGTGACCCCCCGGCTCCCGGCCCGGTGCCCGGCGCGGGCACCACCCCAGCCTCGCCCCCGCCCGCTCCGCCGACCCCCGCCCCCCCGGCCCCCGAGCCCCCGGCGCCGACGACACCGCCGCCCGCCTCCCAGCCCCCCGGACCGGCCCCGGCCCCCAGCTCCGTGGCGCCGTCCACGGCCACCCTCCTGC
>NZ_LGEA01000131.1 GCF_001280065.1 Streptomyces sp. NRRL B-1140 | reverse complement strand
CGGCGGTCCGGAAGCCGGTTAGGGGTGTCGTGGAGTGTCCCGGTGCCGTGGGGCGGGGTTTGTCCCCCCTGCGGTGCCGGCGCTTTCCTCTGCCGTGTCTGTCATGCAGCGGGTCTCGCGGGGTTCCTGCCCGGGGCGGTGGGGGCGGCGGGACGGCCGCCGCTGGTTTACCTTGCGGCCGGTTCCGGTTCCGGTTCCGGTTTCGGTTTCGGTTTCGGTTTCGGTTTCGGTTTCGGTTTCGGTTTCGGTGTTCCGGTCGTCAGCGCGCGTACCTGACCGCTGCACAGCGCCGCCGCTGTCGCGCACACCACCAGCGCCGCGCCCCCCAGCAGGGTGCCCCGTACCCCGAAGTGCCCGGCGAGCGGACCGGCGGCCATTTCGCCCAGCGGCAGCGCGGCGAACGACCCCAGCGCGTCGTACGAGTACACGCGGGCCAGTTTGTCCGGCCCGATGTTCTGCTGCAGCGACACGTCCCAGGCCACTCCGAACTGCTCCAGGGCGAGGCCGTTGAGGAACATCGCCGCCGTCAGCAGCAGCACTCCCGGCGCCTGGGCGAGGACCACCAGCGGCAGTGACTCCACCGCCACCATCGCCACTCCGATCAGCAAGGCGTGCCGGGCCCGCGACCGTGCGGCGAGGACACCGCCGGCTACCGCTCCGGCCATCTGTGCCGCCAGCACCACGCCCCACGCTCCGCGTCCGAACGTGTCGTCGGCGACGACCGGCCCCAGCACATGGATGCCGCCCGCTACGACGGCGTTGACCACCGCGAACTGCAGTACCACGATCCACACCCAGCTGCGGGCGGTGAACTCCCGCCAGCCCTCCCGCAGTTCCCGCAGTGGCCGGGTCCGTTCCCCGGCCGGGGCCACCGGCGCGGCTGTCACCCCGAGGAAGCACACCGCCGCGCCGCAGAACGCCACCGCGTTCCCGGCGAGCCCCCAGCCGGGCCCGAACACGGCGGCGACGATCCCGGCGAGGGAGGACCCCGCGATCGCGCCGAGGTTGGTGCCCATGCGCATCAGCGCGTTGGCCGGCCGGATCAGCGACGCGGGCACGGTCTGCGCGGTGAGTGCCGCCGACGCCGGCAATGACAGCGCGGCCAGCGCCCCGTTGAGGACACTGAGGAGCACCAGCAGCCAGATCGACACCGTCTCCAGCAGCACGCTCACCGCGATCGCGCCCTGCACACCCGCCGCCGCGAGCGCCGAACCCTGCAGCACCACTGTGCGCCGTACCCGGTCCGCGACGACCCCGCCCACCAGCAGCAGCGCCACGTTGGCCAGCGAACGCGCCCCGACGACGATCCCCAGATCGGTCAGCGAACCCGTCGCGTCGAGCACCGCGAAGGCCAGCGCGACCGGCGCCATCGCGTTGGCGAAATACACCAGCAGGCGCCCTCCCGCCAGCCGCCGGAAGGAGCGGTGGCGCAGCGGCGCCCACATCTGTGCGCCGGCCGTGCCGTGCGCGTCGGTGTCCGTCATGGTGCCGGCCGCTCCCTCTCGTCCGGGCCCGCGGGCCGCAGGGTGAAATGCACCCGGGACACCGAGATGCCCAGGTCCTGAACGGCGTACGGGCACACGTAGTACGCCTGGGGGGTCGCCCCGGGGGCGATGGCGACATTGAACTCCGCGTGCACCCGCTCGCCGGGGCGCGAGGCGACGACGCGGCGCAGCACGGGACCGACCCGCGCGTCCAGGTACAGCGGCAGCACGATGCCCAGGTTCACCGTCCCCGCCCGCTGCGCCCGCGCCTCCACCACCACGTGCAAAGCGCCGCCGGCGGCGGTCTCGGACGGCGCCTTGACCGTCAGTTCGGTGGCACCGTACAGCGAGTTGGCGACATCGCCGCAGCGCGCGCACACCACCTGGACGGTATCGGTGATCACCGGGACCCGCCCGCGGCGCCGGTAGGCGGTGAGCGGCCGGCCGCAGGTGCACGAGGTGTCCAGGGCAGCCGGCGCGTCGGCGACGCTGCGTTCACCGAAGTAGGTGGCAAACCGCAGCACCGGATCGTCGTGGTGCTTGGCGAAGCGATGGGCGAGCGCCAGGTCGAGGGACGTGGTCTCCTTGGCGATCGCGGCCAGCGACCGCCCAGCGTCCGGCGGGGCCAGCGCCACCGTGCGCACCACGTCGTGCAACAGCGTGTCCGCCAGGGCCCGCAGCCGCGGCCGCAGCGGGTAGTCCGGCCCGAGCAGCCCGCTGTCGAGCAGGCCCGCCAGCCGCGCACCGAGCGTGTGCGGCTCGGGAGCCGTCACCGGCTCCGCAGCGGACGGCCGCGCCGCCCGCGCCGCCCGCGCCGCCTGCGCCGCCGCCTGCTCCTCCTCCTTTTCCAGGCCTGAGGACTGCAGGCCGAACTGGGCGAACGACGGATAGGGGTTGATGTCGCGCAGCACGTCGTTGACGGCGCCGGCCGCGCTGCCCGCGGCAGCCGCCGACGTCAGCCACGCCAGGTTCTCGGGGCGCTGCCCGTCACACGCGGTGAGCGTGGCGAGGACGGTCTGCGCGGGACCGTCCAGCGCGTCCAGCAGGATCACATACTTCGGGTCGTACATCGCGTGCCCGGCCAGCGCGCCGCTGAAGCAGTTGGCGAGCACCAGCTCGGCGGCGCGGATGCCGCGCGCCGGGATCAGCTTGTCCATCGGCTTGGTGCAGCCCAGCCCGTAGGCGCACTTGGGGCCCGCCGCACCGGGCAGGGCCGCGACCGGACTCGCCCCGCACAGCGTGAACTGGCCCAGGTTGAGCTGGTCGTCCTTGCCGTTGCCGTGGAACAGCACCCGCCGCCACACCCGGCCGAGAGCCACTTCCTTGATGTCGAGGCGGCGCACGTCCTCGGCGCCGCACCACACGTCCGCGCCCGGCACCGGCTCGGCCGCGTCCAGCTCGGAGACGACCCCCACCGCCGCACCCGGCACCACCCGGGCGTACTGCTTGGCCACCACCCAGCTCAGACTGTGCACGTCACGACCGGTCAGCAGGAACAGCGGCCGCCCCCCGGCATACGCCGCCGTCACGACCTGTTGCACCTCGTCGCCGCGCAACTGCGCATAGGTCCCGGCCAGCAGCACCGACCCCTGCCCGGGCAGCCGCCCCGGCTCCGCCGCCCAGGTACGCGCCAGCGGCCGCAGCAGCCTCTCCAGCGCAGCCGGCACCTCGCCGAACAGCACACCGGTCTCACACGGGGCGGGCGTGCGACGGCCCGCGTACACCTGCCCGGCCAGGGCGAGCCCGGCCGCCAGATCCGTACGGCCCCCCGTCCACACCGGCAGCGGACCGTCCCCGGCCGCCACCGCCCGCGCATAGTCGTCCGCTTCGGCGAACGGGGCGAACAGCGCCTGCCTCACGACCCGGGCTCCTCGTCCACCTTCAGCTCGAAGTGCCGCAGCACGTGATGCATCCGCTCCTCCACCTCATCGGCCGTGGCACCCTCCACATGGACGTAGCCGGTGGAGGCGTGCGAGGCACGCGGCGGATCCAGCACGTCACCGCACCGCGCCGTCAACCGGGCACCGATCACCCCCGGCATGCGCAGCAGCTCCTCCTCGGAACTGATGTGCACCACCCGGCCCGGCGCGGTCGGCAGCAACAGATCGCCCACCGCCCGGTCACGCGTGTACACGGGCACCGGCACCCGGCCCACATAGGTGTCGAGGACGACGTGCAGGAAGTCGAACCCGTAGGCCAGCCCGTGGTTCATCGGCACCTCGCAGCCGCTGAGCCGGGCCGCGACCTCGCTCATCACGAACCGGCCGTCGTCGGTGAGGAAGAACTCGCCGTGCAGATAGCCGTACGGCAGACCCAGACCGTCGGTCAGCTCCTGCGCCAGCGCCCGGGCGTCGACGGGCAGATCCTCACTCGGCGCGTACGTGATGTTGGCGTTGATCTTCCCCTCGAGGACCTGCAGGATCGGCACCGGGTTCTTCGACAGATACGCGTCCAGGACCACCCCGTCGGCGATCACCGCGCACAGCTGGAACTCGCGGCCCTCGATGTACTCCTCCACCATCCACCTGAGCGCCGCATCCAGCGGCGGCACCCCCGCGACACAGGCCGGCGAGTCGAGGCGGTAGGTGTGGATGCAGGAGTCGGAGTCGACGGGCTTGAGGATGACCGGCCAGCCGTGCTCGTCGCCGAACGCCACCACCTCGTCCAGGACGTGCACCGCACGGTACGCGGCGTGCGGGATGGCCAGCTGCGCGTACCGGTCCTTCATCGTCATCTTGTTGCGCACCCACCCCACCTGCTCCTGGCTCAGGTGCGGCAGGCCCACCAGGGCGGCGAAACGCTGGGCGTCGGCCTGCAGCGCCTCGTTGGGGTTGCAGAAGAACCTCGGCCGGGGCAGCCCCTCGCTGCCCTTCATCCAGCGCAGGTAGCGGGCCGCCTCGTCCTCCAAAGGCGCCGACGTGTCCAGGGTGAACGTCGGGACGTGCGCGGTGCGCGCGAGGTACTCCTCGCTCAGCGGCACCGAGTCGAAGCGCAGCAGGACGACCTCGACGTCGTCGCGGGCCAGGACATGGTCGGTGAAAGTGGCCCGGCGGCTCTCGACGAGCAGGACGACGGGGCGGGTCGGCTCGGTGGTCATGGGCGTAACTCCTTGCGGTCCGAAACGGGAGGGGGAAAACCGGCCGGCACCTTCAGCCGATGACGCGGGTCGCGCCGTCCAGCCGCCCGGGACGGGTACGGCGCAGGTCACGGACGAGGTTCACGCGCTTGAGCCAGCGGTCGCCGCCGTCGAAGCCCGCCCGGAAGCGGCGCCGGCCGTGCACGACGTTGCGGTTGTCGACGAAGCAGACCGCACCGGTGGGAACCACCACGTCGGTCAGGTTGGCGTCGAGGTGCGCGGTGATCCACGCCAGCGCCCCGGCGGCCTGCGCGTCACCGTCCCGCGCGCGGAAGAAGTCCCGGTCGATGCGCAGCACCGGCCGCTCCGGGTGGCCCTCCAGGATCGGCACCAGGTCACCGGCCGGCCCGTCGGCGAACTCGTGCGCCGCGTCCGGCAGCGCCACGAACCGCGGCTCGCTCAGCACCGCACGGATGTGCTCGGGCACCCGGCGGGCATCGACGTGCGCGACCGTGGTGGGCACCCCGGCCGTGTTGCGCAGCGCGAACAGACCCACCCAGTCCGCCCGGTACGGGGAGAACGCGTCCTCGGTGTGCCAGGCCAGCTCCAGCTCGCTGGAGGCGGAGATCAGACTGGTCTCGAACCCCTTGCTGGGCAGGATGTCGGTGACCAGGCGGCCCGCCTGCTGCGTGGCCCAGCCGGTCACATCCCCCAGCAGCGCCGCGTACAGCACCAGCAGACACCCGTACACCTGGCTCGCCTCGGTGTCCGCCTCGCTCCAGTGGGCGGGGGTGGGCCCCAGCGCCGCCTGGTCCACGACATTGCCGCGGATCACCGTCACATGCGTGGCCTCGTCGCGGCGCGCGGAATTCAGATGCCGGCGCACCGGCAGCGGCAGCTCGTGGGCGAGCACCGGCGCCTCGTCGAGGAATCTGCGGTCGTCGGCCGCCTTGTACGTCTCCAGACAGGACGCGGCCAGCGCATGGGCCGCGCGGGCATCACGCAACGTCAGGTCCAGGACGTGGTGGCGGGAGTCGGCCAGGTGGTCCGGCAACGTGGGGGAAGCGGGGGCGACGGTGGTCATGGCATTCCTTCGCATCGGGCGGGCAGATGGTCCCTTCGGCGCGTCACAGGCGCTCGTTCAGGTGGTCCAGGCACAGCTCGTACAGGTCCTCCGGGTGGGTCTCACGCCAGCCGTCCGGCACGGTGGCCGACGCAGGCCACAGCGCACGGTGACCGGCGCCGTCGGCCACGACGACGAACGTGGCGAACTCATCGGCGAAGGGGTCCTCGCCCCACGGCCCGTCCAGGACCTCCACAGCCCCGTCGGCGTCCACCCGCGCGGCACGGCCCGTCCGCCACATGCGGGCGGGGCCGTCCTGGCCGGCGAACGGATCGGGCAGGAAACGCTCCCCCGTCGCACCCGGCGCGTCGGCGTACCCCTGCGCCACCCCCGCACCGGCGATGTACAGCGCGCCGACGGCTCCCGCGGCCACCGGCCGCAGCTCCCCGTCGAGCACATAGGCACGGTGGCCAAGGGCGGGCCGGGCCGGACGGCCCGGGACATGCTCGACGACGAGCCGCCCTTCGGCCCAGCCACCGCTCACCGTCAACGCGATGCCCCCGGCACGGGCGAGGGCGACCAGCGCGCCGAGCCCCTCCCGCGCACCGCCCAGCACCGACCGGGCGCCGCGCTCACCGAGCCACCGCAGGATCTCCTGCGGCACACCGTCCGCCACCGAGGCATCCGGCACGTGCACGCACCCGCCCGAGCCGAGCGTGCCCAGCAGGCCCAGCGCGGCGTCCGCGCCGGGGTAGCCGGGCACCAGCCACGCGGCGTCCACCGGCCCGGCCACGGCCACCGCCACGACCGGCTCGGCACCGATGACGACCGTGCCGTCCGCGCCGGCCGCGAGCACCACCGGGTCACCGGCGCCCTGCAACCCGGCCCGCTCGGCGTCCGACACCGGCCACCTGCCGTCCACCGGCAGCAGCCCGCAGGAGTCCCGCACCAGGCGCGCCGCCCCCGGCACGGCCGGCAACAGCACATCGGCACTCTCGTCGAGCAGCATCGCCACCGGCCGCAACGCCTCCGACAGCCCCTGCGCCGGGTCCGCCGGCACCAAGGCGGCCCCCGTCTTGGCGACGGCCAGCGCAGCCACCGCGAACTCCGCCGGCGAGGACAGCGCGGTGAGCACCGAGGTGCCCGGACCCGCCCGGTGCGCGATCAAAGCGTGCGCCAGCAGGTCGGAACGGGCGTCGAGTTCGGCGTAGTCCATACCGGTCAGGGCCGGCGCGTGCGGGGCGCGGGCCACCTGCTCCGCGAACAGCGACGCCACCGTCCGCTCCGGCAGCACGGCGGGGGCACCCGCCCACACCCCCTCTCCGGCGCCGCCGGCCAGCCGCAGCCGGCTCAGCGCAGTCGCCGCACCCTCCACGACCGCCTCCAGCACGGCGCCCAGACGACCGGCCAGCGAGGCCGCCACCGTCTCCTCGACGGTGTCCCGGCGGAACGCGGCCGACAGGGTGATACCGCAGGGGACACCCGCCGGGCTCTGCCGCTCGGTCAGCGTCAGCACGACGTCCGCCGCCGGCAGCGGCAGCCGGCCCGGCTGCGGCAGCACCGTGAGACCGGCCGCCTCGAACTCCCCGACGGGCTCCTGCAGCACCATCAAAGCGACACCACCGGGCTGCGCCAGCGCCGCCCCGGGGCTGCGGTAGGCAGCCAGATCCACCGCGCGCACCCGGCGCAGCAACTCTGCGAAAGAAGGATCCCCGGACGTGTCCACCGACAGCGCCAGAACCCGGCCGAACGGCCCCACCGCACCACGCAGCGCGGCACTGTCCCGCGCCGGCACCGGCGCGGCCACGGTGACCTCCTCACCGGCGCCCAGCCGGGCCAGCACAGCCGCCAGCGCGGCGTGCACCACCATGAACAACGTCACCCCGTGCCCGGCCGCGAACCGCGCGAGCCGCTCGTGCAGCTCCCCCTCCACACCGAACTCCAGCGACCCCCAAGGCCCTTCACCACCCCCCACAACGCTGCCCGGCAGCACGGTGGGCGGCACATCACCGCAGACCGCCCGCGGCGCGGCCTCCACCGCGGCCCGCTCACGGCGCGGAGTGTCACCGGTGGCACGAGCACCGTAGGCGCGGGCCAGGTCCGCGGCCAGCGGCAGATGCGACCACAGGTCGACGTCCCCGGCCGGCAGCGACAGCTCCAGCAGATGGTCGTCAACAGCCAGCGCCCGCAGCCGCGTGCCGGCCGAGCCCAGCCGCGAGTTGCGCAGCACCGCGTGCCGCTGCCCCAGATCCTCCAGCGCCTCCTCCAGCGCCCCTACGTCCAGCGCACCGCGCAGCCGCAGCGGCAGCACAGCGGTACCCGTACCCGCCACACCCGGCCCGGTCGCCGCCACAGGACCGTCCCCGACCAGCGCCGCGAACCTCGCCGGCGTCGGCGCCTGGTACACCGCACGGCTGCCCGGGTCCGCACCCAGCGTCTCCCGGGCCCGCGACAACAGCCGGGCCGCCGCCAGCGAATGCCCACCCAAGACGAAGAAATCCGAATCCGCATGGACCGTGCGCCGCGGCACGCCCACCACCTCGGCGAACAGATCGCGGACGATCTCCTGCAACGGAGTGCCGGGCAGACCGCCGGGCCGCTCCGCCGTGAACCCCGGGGCCGGCAGCGCCTTGCGGTCCACCTTGCCGTTGGAATTCAGCGGCAGCGCGTCAAGCGTCATCAACGCCGACGGGATCATGTAGTCGGGCAGCTGCTCCCGCAGATGACCACGCAGCACCACCTCCAGATCGACCGTGTGGTCGAAGGCAGTCGGCACATTCGCGCACTCCTCCACGACGGCGACAGGCGCCGCATACACACCCGTCAACGGGCCCCCACCCACACGACCGGGATCCACGAACACGATGTCCACAGCGTGCGCACCCGCCGCCGACCAGGTCGGCAGCGCCCGGTACCCCAGACGCTCACCCGCCACGCACAGCACCTCCGGGTCCGGCCCCGCCGGGCCCGGCGCAAAACCGCCGGCGCACTCCAGGTCCAGCATCGCGGCGTACTCCTCATGCACCCGCCGGTTGGGCACCGCAGCCAGCCGCAGCACCGCCGGCCTCCGCTCACCCAGATACCGCTCGGCCTCCTCCACACCGCCGACCTCCTCGCCCCAGGTCACCACCGGCGCATCCGTGACATCCGCGGCAGGCGCCGCCGTGGACAGCACGGCCTCGTACCGGAAACGGGTCAGCTCGTTGTGGTGGACGCCCCGCTTGACCCGTACGTCCACCGAACGCACCCCCGGCAGCTCCCGGGCAAGGGCCGCGAACAACGCCGGCGACAACAGCAGTTCGGTCTCACCCGCCACCCGCCGGTCGACACCGCGGCGCACCGCCTCACGGTCCCTGGCACCCGCACCCGGCTGGGCCAGCTCCACGCCGGTCTGGAAACAGCGCGCCAGGTCGAGGTTGCGCAGGTCCCCCAGCAGCAGCGAGCCCCCCGGCGCCAGCAGCGGCAGCGCCCGCTCGATCACCGTCCGCAGGTAGGACAGGCCCGGAAAGTACTGGACGACCGAGTTGACGACGATCGTGTCGAAGTACCCGGCGGGCAGCCCACCGGTGTCGTCCGCACCCTGACAGCTCAGCCGCACCTTCCCCCGCAGCACCGCGTCGCCCTGCGTCTGGGCGCGCAGCGCCGCCACGACCGACGGCGAGAAATCGGTGGCCCAGTACTCCTCGCACTCCTCGGCCCGCGCCAGGTGCGCCATCAGCAGACCGGTGCCCACCCCGATCTCCAGGACACGCCGCTGCCCCAGCTCACGAATACGCTCCAGCGTCGCCGCCTGCCACTCGCCCATCTGCTCCAGCGGAATCGGCTGCGCGTCGTAACTGCTGTTCCAACCCGCGAAGTTGGCACCGAACTCGGCGGCCTCGGCGTCGTCGTAGAGCGCCTCGTAGATCTCCCTCCACTCGGTGATCTGCTCACCCTCCGCCGCCGCCGCCGGCTGCGCGGCCGGCACGACATGAGCGACCAGACGGCGGTCACCCTCCCCGACCGTATGCACGGACACCGTGGCCGCGGACACGGCGGGATGGGCAGTCAGCACCGACTCGATCTCACCGAGCTCGATGCGGAAACCACGCAGCTTGACCTGATTGTCGACCCGCCCCACGAACTCGATCGCGCCGTCCTCGCGCAACAGCACCAGATCACCGGTCCGGTACAGCAGGCCCTCACCGCCGGTGAACCCGTCCCGCACAAACCGCTGCGCAGTCAGCTCCGGCCGGTCCAGATACCCGCTGGCCAGCCCCGGCCCGCCGAGCAGCAGCTCCCCCGTGCCACCCGGAGCCACCGCAACACCGTCCTCACCGACCACGACCGCGACAGTCGCGCCGATGGGACGGCCGATAGGGATCGTACGGTCGCCCTCGGCCGGCTCCGTCACCTCGTGCCAGGTCGCGAACGTCGTCGTCTCCGTCGGCCCGTACACATGCAGCAGCCGCTCGGGCGGACCCGCCCGGAACACCTCCCGCACCCGCCGCGGATCACACGCCTCGCCGCCGAAGAGCACCGTGCGCAGCGGGGCGAACGCCGCCGGGCGCTCCCGAGCGATCAGATTGAACAACGCCGTCGTCAAAAAGATCACCGAAAGACCGTGCTCGGCGACCGCGCCCTCGAAGCGGGCCGCATCGACCACGGTGTCCTTCGACAACCCGACCAGCCGGGCACCGGCGGCCAGCGTCGACCAGATCTCGAAAGTCACCGCATCGAAGGCGGGATTGGCAGCCTGCGCCACCACATCATCCGGCGTCAGCCGCACGTAATCAGTCGACCGCACGAGGTCCAGCACCGCGCTGTGCGGCACCACGACACCCTTGGGCGTGCCCGTCGTGCCCGAGGTGTAACAGACGTACGCGGCGTCGGACGGCGCGGCCTCCTCCGCCGGCAGCGCACCCGGACGCCCGGCGATCTCCGCCGCCTCGCCGTCCACGGCCACCACCACCGCACCGAGATCCGCATACCCGGCCGCACCGGCGCCATCCGTGACCACGACACGCGCCGCACTGTCCCGCACGAGCAGCCGACGGCGCTCCACCGGATGCGCAGGGTCGACAGGCACGTACGCCGCACCCGCCCGCACCACGGCCAGGAACGCGGTCACCATGTCCGTCCCGGGCCGCAGCGACGTCACCACACGGTCACCACGCCGCACACCACGGGCCCGCAGATGCTCCGCGAGACGGTTCGCCGCCAGACTCAACTCCCGGTAGGTGAGCGACACATCACCACCCCCGGGGGAGGCATAGGTGACAGCGACCGCGTCGGGGCGGGCCTGCACGTGCTGCTCGATGAGGCCGGAGATGGACATCAGGACTGGCTCCTTCGACAACGGCCTTCCGGCACGCGAAACCTTTCCGGAAGCCTGACAACCCCCTCATGAGGCACCGTCTCAAAACGCTCGAGCCCCACTCGAACCGCAAACGGGAACAGCCGCCCTACAACCACAACCACACCGCCGCCGCCCGGGCCACCGTTCAGCCGCGCCACAGTGACGGTCGAACCCCCCTGGAGAGGCGTGGCCGAACACGGGCCTGGCGCATCGACGCCCTCAAGGCCCCGCTACACCTCGAACGCCCGGACGACACCGCCTGCCTGCTCGCCGAGCAGCTCACCACCGGCAGGCAACACCCTGCACTCCCTCCACGGCCCCCCCGGTCCGGAGCCGGGCTTTTTCAGGCTGCAAGATCTGGACGGCTCGCTGGTTCCCAGACTCACGCCATGGAAAGTGTTCCTTCCGACCCTTCAAGAAATTCGCTAAGATGCTTCCACCACCCATGAGCAGGCCCTTGTCTTTCACAGCAACACCAGACAAAATAAGCAGCAAGCACCACCGTTCGATCGCACTGCCAACGCCCCGGCAGGCGCACATCTTATTGACGGCCGTAGACGCTCACTGGTAGAATATAAGAGTCAGACAGCGCAACACCACGAATGAACCAAAGCTCGTCTCACCGAGTTTTTCTGAACCAAGCCGGAGGGCAACGCCCCTTCGGCTTTCCTATACCCGCAGGAGGAACCATGCCTTGTCGCACTACCGTAGTACCTGGTCAGCAAGCACAGAGCGGATCCAGCAGCAAACACGGCCGCGCCACTGCTGAGAGTGAAGGGGGATAGCTAGCGAGCATTACAGCGCGCCGCCTACGACCTCTCACAACGTGAGGGGTCCTTTTCATACCTCGAAAAGTCGAATGAGGGAAGCTCTACAAATGATCGAAACACCCAACATCAATAGGAGTAGAAATGAAGCACGTTCGTTTCATGTGCACCAATTACCGCACTAGTTTCACTGCCGTATTCCTCTACATTCTGGGAATCATCGCCGCCGTAACGCAACACGTTCCACTAGCTGTATTTCTGGTAATCTGCGGAGTGCCGACTCCGAGAGAAATTGTCAACGAGTTCCGAGCCGCAAACAGCCGCGCCGCAAAGTATTTCACATGTCTCCATTGTGGAGAGAACCCATTCAGGGGCAAGCAAGTCAGCAATTCAATCTGAATGCTCATATTGAAGCGCGTTCACGTGCTACCCCTCCACGAGAGGTAGCACTATTGCATTCTTATGGTCCTGTCCTCAACCTGCAGAAGTAGCGCGAGATTGCTCCAGAAACAATCCGAGTGAACTCCTGAATCAGACCCATAAAGACAGCATCCTGCTGCATGGCGGACCCAGCCTCTGCCGGCAGGGAGCAACCACCTCTGCGGACCGCAGGACCTGTAGCTGGGGGAGTGCAGCGGACAATGCCACCCGCTTCGCTGTACAAGACAGGTGGGCTGCTCGCTACGCGAGCAGCCCACCCAACCGGACGCACCATCGCCCAAGACAGCGAGCAGCCGGGCGTCTGGAGCGCAGCGGAAGACCCCCGCGAGGGCAATGCCCCTCTACGCCCAAACCCTACACAGTGCATCACTGACGACCCTCAACCCGCAAAAGGGTCCATTCCTAGGAGTGACACACTGACAGTACATCCCTCCCACTGACCAGTTCATGTGCGTGCTGATTGGAACAAGGCGAGGTTGGCCAACAAGCCTGAGGGGTGGAGCGCAGCGGAACCCATCACTACGATGACGGACACCATCCGCCGGCGGGAGATACTCATCAACTCCAGCGCGGAGGTGGTAGATAGAACCCCCAGAACCTACACAGGCCCGCGCGAGATGCACCCCCTCTCCCAGCCAGCCCAGGAATCCCGCAAGCGGGATTCCTGCAATTCGCGCTTGCGCGAATTGATACGCTTTTAGAATTCCGCTTGCGGAATTCAATTCCCGCGCTTGCGCGGGAATTTGGCGGAGCGTCAGCGGAGCCAACGCCCCGAAGCGCAGCGGAGGGGCAACTCCTCGGCGCGTCAGCGCCGAGGTACCC
>NZ_LGEA01000130.1 GCF_001280065.1 Streptomyces sp. NRRL B-1140 | reverse complement strand
CGGATGTTGGACACCTACGAGAGTGAACGCAAGCCGCACGCCCGGCATGTGATCCGGCTCGCGGTGGCCATGGGCTGGGCCATGACCGGCGGCCAGGACGGCGCCGCCGCTGTGCGCCGGAGGCTGCTGGCCGTAGCCTGCCGCATACCCGGGCTCACCACGGCGGCCGGCCGCGACCTCAGCCCGCCCCTGACGACCGGGCCCCTCGTCCGGCGCCGTACTCGCAGGGGCCTGGTGGGCACCTACTGCCCGCAACCGTGGATCACGGTCGACGGGCGGCGTACCCGCCTCGACGAGCTGCTCGGCGACTCATGCGCCCTCCTGACCGCCGCCGAACCCGGGCCCTCGCTGAACGCCCTTGCCCACGGCCTCGGCATCCGGGCGATCCCCGTCACGGACTTCTGTGACGACGGCACCCTCGCCGCCTGGCTGCGCGCGGGCCGGGCGGACGCCGTCCTGTTGCGCCCCGACCGCGTCGTCATGGACGTCGTCCCGGCAGGGGCCCGCGACTTCACGGACACCGCCGCCTGGGCATCCCTCCTGCACACCACGCGAGGCCCCCACCCTTCCTCCCGGACCGTCGACAACAGCCCGCCGAGGAGCATCACACGATGAGCGTGCCCGCCCCTTTCCTGGCGCCTGATCGGCGGGCCGTCGCAGGCGGCCACATCATGGATCTCGCCCGTGATGTCGGGACGCCCGGCTCCGGCTACGCCACCCTGCATCGCGTCGAGCAGGAGGCTGTCGATGCCCGACATTCAGGAGCCTCCCGTTCGGCGTACCGTCGAGAGTGTGGAGTACACGGCCGCCAGCCTTGTGTCGCGCGTCGCCGGGGACCTCGGGCCGTTGGCCGACGAGGTGATCGCCGACGTGGTGCGGTGCCTGCGGCGTGAGGTTCCCGAACTGTGGAGCAACCCGGATCTCGTCCGCATGACGTCCGAGAACATCACCGAGCATGTTGTCGGCGTGCTGGCCGGCCTGGAGTACGGCATCGAGCCGAGCGAGATAGATCCGCCGGCCGCCGAGCTGGAACGCGCGCGTCGGCTGGCCCGGCACGGCGTGCCGGTCACAGCGTTGTCGCGGGCCTTCCGGTTCGGTCAGGGTGTCGTCCTGGACAGACTGCTCGCCGAGATGCCTCGGCTGACGAAGGACGCGGAGTTGGTCAGCGCGGCATCGCGCCTCCTGATCGCGATGGCGAACGGATACGTCGACGACGCGTCCGAGCAGGGTGTCACGGCGTTCCAGGAGGAGCGGGACCGGCGACTGCGATGGCGGCTGTCCTTGGTGAACGAGGCCGGTCTGCGCATAGGGACCACCCTGGACATCGCTCGCACCTCCCAGGAACTGGCGGACCTCGCCCTCGACCACTTCGCCGACCTGGTCACCGTCGACCTGCTCGACGCCATGGTCCAGGGGCACGGCGGTCCGGCGCCGGGCCCGCTCGAACTGCGCCGGGTCGCCCACGCGTCGTCGGCGCAAGGCGGCCCGGAGCCGACGGTCGGGCTGGGGGCGGTTCACACCTGCGCGGACGGATCGGTCACGGCTCGCGCCCTGGCCACCGGCCGGCCCTCCCGGCACACGACGACGCCGACGGACCCGGCCGACGGCTTCGGCACCCATCCTGCCCGCTCGACGCTGGTGGTGCCGCTGAGCGCCCGCGGCGCCACTCTCGGCGTCGCGCGGTTCTGCCGTCACCGGGACCCGGTTCCCTTCGACGACGAGGACCTGTTCCTCGCCCAGGAGATCGCAGCCAGGGCGGCCGTGGCCATCGACAACGCCCGCCGCTACACATACGCCCGTGCCACGGCCCTCACCCTCCAGCGCAGCCTGCTGCCACGGCGTACGGCGGAGCAGTCCGCCGTCGATGTCGCCTGCCGCTACCTGCCCGCCGGTGCCCAGGCCGGTGTGGGCGGCGACTGGTACGACGTGATCCCGCTGTCCGGAGCCAGGGTCGCCCTGGTCGTGGGCGATGTGGTGGGCCACGGCATTCACGCCGCCGCCACGATGGGGCGCCTGCGCACCGCGGTGCGTACCCTCGCCGACATCGACCTGCCGCCCGAAGAGCTGCTGACGCACCTGGACGACGTGGTCATCCGTCTGTCCGCCGAAGCCTCGGCCGACCAGACGGAAGGGGCCGGGGACATCGGCGCCACGTGCCTGTACGCCGTCTACGACCCCGTCGACGGCCGGTGCTCACTGGCCCGCGCGGGGCACATGCTGCCCGCCATGGTGAGCGGCGACGGAACCGTCGACTTCCTGGAACTGCCACCCGGCCCGCCGCTGGGCCTGGGGGGCCTGCCGTTCGAGGCGGCGGAGGTCGACCTGCCCGAAGGCAGCCTCCTCGCCCTGTACACCGACGGCCTGCTCGAAGCCCGCGACCGCGACATCGAGGCGGGCCTCACTCTCCTGCGCCTCGTCCTCGCGCAACCCTCCGCCTCCCTGGAGGCCGCCTGCGACACCGTGCTCCAGGCCTTGCTGCCCACAGGCCGACCTCACGACGACGTTGCCCTGCTGCTGGCCCGCGCCCGCACCCTGGGGGACCACCAGGTCGCAGTGTGGGACATGGACGCGGACCCGGCATCCGTCGCTCAGGCTCGTTCGAGCGCCGTCCGGCAGCTGTCGTCCTGGGGACTGGGGGACCTCGACTTCATCACCGAGCTGGTGGTCAGCGAACTGGTCACCAACGCCATCCGCCACGGCAGGCCCCCGATCCGCCTGCGCCTCATCCGTGACCAGTCCCTCCTGTGCGAGGTGTCCGACGCCGGCGGCACCACTCCCCACCTGCGCCGGGCCCGCGCGTCCGACGAGGGCGGACGCGGCCTGCTCCTTGTCGCCCAGCTCGCCGAGCGTTGGGGAACGCGCCACGCCCGGCAGGGCAAGACGGTCTGGGCCGAGCTGGGCACGGAGAAGCACGCCGGGCCCACGGGCCAGGCCTCCGTCGTTCAGCCGGCGCCCGCACATGCAAGACCGCACGGCACTTCTCAGGACTGAACGGCCGAGCGCAACTCGGGCAGGGACAGGACCTCGTCCAGCACGTCGACGTAGAGATCCACGTGCTCGCGGCGGAAGGTCATGGGCGGTTTGATCTTCAGTACGTTGTCGTGCACGCCATTGGGGAAGACGATGACGCCTCGCTCCTTCATGAGCTCGGTGACCATGAAGGCCTGCTCGGTGGCCGGCGTCTTGGTGGTGCGGTTGCGGACGAGTTCGACGCCGAGGTAGAGCCCTTCCGCCCGCACGTCACCGATGAGCGGTTGGCGCTGCTGGAGCTCGCGCAGCGACCGGGCGAAGTACCCGCCCACGCGCACGGCGTTCTCCCTCAGCCCGTCCTGCTCGACGATGTCCAGCACGGCCTCGCCGATCGCGCAGGAGACCGGGTTGCCGCCGAAGGTGTTGAAGTACTTCATGCCCGTGTCGAACGCGTCGGCGATCTCCCGCGTCGTGACCACCGCCGCGAGGGGATGCCCGTTCCCGAGTGGCTTGCCCATCGTGACGATGTCCGGTACCACCCCCTGGAGTTCGAACCCCCACCAGGGCCCGAGTCGTCCGACCCCCACCTGGACCTCGTCGGAGATGCACAGCGCGCCCGCCCGCCGTGCAGCAGCGAACACGCCATCGAGGTAGCCGTCGGGGAACACGATGTTCCCGCCCGATCCCATCAGGGACTCGGCGATGAAGGCGGCCGGAGGCCGGCCGTCTGCCGTGATCCGCTCGATGACGGCCGCGGCGTCGCGTGCGTACTTCACACCGGCGTCCGCGTCGTCGTACCCGTAGGTACTGCGGTAGCGGTCCGGTATGACGACCTCGTGGGTGGTCGCGGGTGCACCGGCGCCGCCGGGACCCTTGTAACGGTTCGGGCTGATCCCGGTCACCACGCCGGTGTTTCCGTGGTACGCGCCGTCGATGTTGACGATGTGCTGACGACCTGTCACCTGGCGGGCGATCCGGAGCGCCAGGTCGTTCGCCTCGCTGCCCGTGCACACGAGGAAGACGACCTCGAGCGGGTCGGGCAGCGTGGCCACCAGCTTCTGCACGTAACTGGCGATCTGCGGGTAGACGAAACGGCTGTTGGTGTTGAGCTTGCGCATCTGCCGGACGGCGGCGGCCGTCACGCGTGGCTCGGCATGGCCGACGTGGGTGACGTTGTTCAGCGAGTCCAGATAGGCCAGTCCGTCCTCGTCGTGGAACCACACGCCCCGCCCACGCACGAGGTTCATCGGGGTGCGGTAGTAGTTGCGCTGGGAGCGAGCGATGTGGCGACGGCGCACCGAGACGACGTCGTCGATGGTGGGGGCCGCGGCGGGGGATTCGGTGAGCCCGAGGAGCCGGGCCGGGTCGGGTGACAGGTGGCTCCACACCTGTCGTGCGGAGGGCGGCACGACACGAGGCGGCGGCCACGTGGCCATCCGCGCGGTGCGGTGGACCTGTACCTGGACGCAGGGCCCGAGCGGGTCCGTCTCCTCGCTCGCGCCGGCGCGTCCCAACGGCGCCCCGGCCGGGACCGACGCCCCAACGGGGGGCGTGTCGTCGAGTCCCCACCAGCACGTCCAGAACTCCCGCCCCGCGACCCCGTGTCGCAGTACCAACGGCATCCCGGCGCCACCGCGGGCCTCGACGACGCCGGACAGCGGGCCGGCAACCTCCTCGCCGTCGGCCACGATCAGTGAGCCGCCGACCTGAACCGTCGCGGGCTCGTCGGCTCCCGGGCGGCGCCGGCCCCCCAGGAGCAGCGATGCGCTGAGGTGGGGCACATAGCCGCGTCGCCTTCGTCCGTCGAGGACGTCGTCGACGCTCGCGCGCACCGCCTTCGCGTCGAGCCAGTCGACTTCGTCGTAGAGATCACTCGCCGGTCGCAGGTCGAGCAGTCGCGGAGCCGGTGCGTGCGGGGCACCGTCTGCGGCCGCCTCTGCCAAGACCTCTTCCAGACTCCGCTGCTCCCGTGTCGGGGGGAGCCCACACGCGACCCGGAACGTCGCTTCGGCGACGTCGGGGCAAACCTCGGCCACCTGCGCGATCGCCGGCCAGGTGTGTTGCATGCGGGTCCGCCCGTACGGCGTGTCGTTCTCGGCGACCCGGCGCGTCCACGTCACGGCGTTCATACAGAGCCGGGCGGCGGCCAACGGATAGACAGCCGCCAGTTCCTCAGCCGTCAGGGGAAGCACCGAGTGGAAGCCGGCCACGACTTCGGCCGCAGCGGCGAGCGGGTCGGCCTTGCGGAGCATGGCGTAGCCTGCCGCGATCGCCACCTCCGCCGCGCGCACACCGTAGAGCGAGTCGCCCAGGTCGACGATGCCCGAGATCCGCAGCACCCCGTCCTCGTCGGCGTCGGCCAGGACGTTGGCGTCATTGAGATCCTGGTGTACGACGCTCCGCGGCAGTCGGTCCCATGTCGGCAGGAGATCGGCGTACCAGACCATGATCGTGCGCACCGTCTCCCACCGGTCCGCGTCCTGTACGGCGTGCAGCGACGCCTCGACGATCTCAGCGGCCCGGCGCATGTCCCAGTCGTGCGGTTCCAGGCCCACCGGTGGCTCCACGCTGGACAGTCCGAGGCTCAACCGCCCAGCGGCTTCTCCGAGCCGGCGCAGAAGCGCCGCGGGGTGGTGGTCGAGATCCGCCAGGACCCGGCCCTCGATCCAGCTCATCACGCGGACTACGTGCGTTCGGCCCTCGTGGACGACTGTGGCAAGGAACTGCCCCTCGCGTGTCGGAACCAGCCGTGGCACCGGAAGGCCGGGAACGGTGGAGGCCAGATGACGGAGGAGCGAGTTCTGCCAGAGAACGTCGGCAGAGTCCGGCTCCGCGCGGGTGACCCGCACGAAGTAGCGCATGCCGTCCTTGCCGGTGATGCGGACGTTCTGGTCGACCTCCCCTCCCAGTGAGTGCTGGACGTATCCCTCGAGTCCGAAGGACTGCCGCAGCACGTGATCGAGGAGCGGGCCCGGCAGTTGGCCGGTGTGACCGGGGGTGGTCGTTCCGTCCTGGCCGGTGGTGGTCACTGAGGTCATCGGTTCGTTCTCTCTCTTGTCGTCAGGTCGCTCATCACTCACCGTGGGCCTGCGCCACGACGCTCAGGTCGTCGCCGGCCTCCGCCGCCACCCGTGCCGGAGCTCGGCCCGGCGCTGACAGCCGGCTCCCGGACGGTCCGGTCGATGCGGTTCCTGGGGGAGGCGGGCAGGGCTGCCGCGGCTGTGTCTCGACGCTTCACGGGCTGCACAGATCTCGGAGGAGTCGACGACCGGCAAGTCCCGGCCGGCGGTCATGACGTCCCGGATGACGTGAGAGGCGAGCACACCGCGCCAACGCCTCGGCGGGGTCCATCGATGCCCTCATGGCCCTCGACCCTCGCCTTGGG
Source organism: Streptomyces sp. NRRL B-1140 (assembly GCF_001280065.1). Classification (GTDB taxonomy): domain Bacteria; phylum Actinomycetota; class Actinomycetes; order Streptomycetales; family Streptomycetaceae; genus Streptomyces. Next base: position 7,100 of record NZ_LGEA01000130.1, on the reverse strand, counting down.
CTCGGCGTAATCTCTGGTGGATTCCTGGGTGATCTCGATCCCGCCCCGCCTGGCGAGCCGCTGACACTGCCCCGGGGAACGGCGACCCCCGGCAGCGCCTGCTCGAGGTGACGGACGGGGGATCGAGTGCTTAGGGAAGTGCCACAGCTGCTCCAAGTGCGTGGTCATGTCACGAGCCCACTCCAGCCCGAGGTGATGCGTCAGTGAAACACCGCGGAGAAACCGGCAACAAGGGACGCGAGGCCGCGACATCGACGGCGTATTTTGTGCCTGTGCACAACTACTGTCAGGGAACCCCCTCCGACGAGGACTGTCGTCGGGCGAGGCGGTCCTGGTGAGCGGCCCGGGACGCCGTCAGGGCGGGGCCCGTCACGACGCCGTGCAGGCGATCGCGCGCCGGCTCCTCGAGGAACGGCTCGACGAACTGACCTCGCATGCTCTGGAACAGTTGGAAGCCGAGGAGCCCGCCTACGCGTCGGCCGGCTGGGACCCGGTCCGGAAGCGGGAGGGGATGCGACGGACCCTCGAACTCGCCCTGACCCGGCTGGCCGGCGACCCCCTGCCCCGGGCGGTCTCGCGCGCCACCGAGGACGTGGGACGCGAGCGAGCGGAGCAGGGGTTCCCCCTGACCGCTCTGATGCACTCCTTCCAACTGGACCTCAGGACCCTGTGGGAGGCCGTGCTCGCCGAGGGGCGGGCGCGTGGCATCAGCGCCGATCCCGACTTCCTCGACGGGCTCATCCGCGTCTGGGAGGCGACGGACGCCAACAGCGTCGAGGTCGTCGACGCCTACCGCCGCACCGAGCGCGACCTGGCGAGCCGTCGTACGGAGGTGCGCAACCGCGCCTTCAGCCGCCTGGTCCTGGAAGGGGAGCAGGATCCCTCCACGGTCGCCGAGGCCTCCACGCTGCTGGGCTTCCCCGAGAACGTCGCCCTGACCGTGGTCGTGGTCGAATCCGTTCCCACCGGAGACCCGGCTGTGTCCCAGGTCGACGAAGCGCTGCGCCGGGGCGGCCTGATCCGTCACTTCGGATGGATGGGTGACGAACTCCTCGGCATCATCTGTCACGGACGGCGCGATGAAGAGGCCATGCTTGCCATGCTCCGGCCGTTCGCCCCGTGGCGCTGCGGCGTCGCGGAAGTCCCCGGCCTGGCGCTGACGGCGCGGGGCATCCGGTTCGCACGTGCCGCGATCCGCAGCTCCGCGCAGCCCGGAGTGCGGCACGTGGAGGGCCACTGGATCGGGGCGGTCATGTCGGCGCAGGAGGAGCTCACCGGTGCGATGGCCGCCGGCGTGCTGCGCCCACTGCTCGAACTGCGCGACAGCGACAGCATCGTCGAGACCCTGCGCTGGTACTTCGACCTGGGCTCGGTCGCCGAGGTGGCCGCACGCACCTACCGTCACCGGAACACGGTGGGCAATCGCCTGCAGGCTGTGGAAGAGGCGACCGGGCTGAAGCTGTCCCGACCGAACGACGCAGCCCGGCTGGTCATGGCCCTGGCCTGGCTGGAGACGGACGCGGGCGCCCGCTTCCGGGTGACGATGCCCTGATCCGCCGATCGCTGTCCTCCACGCGCAACGGATCCCTGACAGATAATTGTGCACAGGCACAAAATCCACGGTCGAACTCGGGGCCTCAGGTCCCTTGTTGCCGGATTCTCCCCGGTGCTTCACTGACGCATCAGTTCGAGCCGCAGGGCTCATCGCATCGGAGCAGTAATGATGCTGCCGCCGACCACCTGATCAAGCATTCGCCGTCCCGGGCCCTGTCCGGGTGCTCGTCCTCCTGCGACGGCCCATGGACACCGGCTCAGCCCCCGTGCTCTCGGGCCGCCGCCCCAGCGCTCGGCAGCCTCCTGAGACCCCGATGCGGCCGGCCCGGCCGCAATCGAGGAGATCGTGACTCCCGGCTAACAGGGTGCCCGTTTACCCGGAAAGAGTTGAAACACCATGCGCCAGATCGTCACCTTCGATGCCTACGGCACCCTGGTCGACTTCCAGCTCGGCCCCACCACCCTGAAGGTCCTGGCCGACCGGCTGGACCTGGACCGCCTGAACGTCGACGAGTTCCTCGACGACTTCCGCATCATGCGGTTCCACGCCGTCCTGGAGGCATACCGCCCCTTCCGCGAGCTGCTGCCCTCCAGCCTGGAGATAGCCATGCGTCTGCACGGCCTGGAGTACCGGCCGTCCGACGGCGAGGCATTGGTCGCGGCCGTGCCCGCCTTCGGCCCCCACCCCGAGGTCCCGGCCGCCCTGCAGGCGCTGAAGTCCCGGTACGAGATCGCCATCATCTCCAACACGGACGACGACCTCATCGCCCAGAACCTGGCCAACATCGGCGTCGAGTTCGACCATGTCATCACCGCCCAGCAGGCGAAGGCGTACAAGCCGTCCCGGCAGACCTTCGAGTACGCCTTCCAGGCCATGGACATCGAACCCGCCCAGGTCATCCATGTCGCCCAGGGCTGGGAGTACGACCTCATCCCCACCCGCGACCTCGGCCTCGCCCGCCGCGTGTGGATCAACCGCTACGGCCACAACGGCTCCATCGGCGCCCGCGGCAGCTCCGACTACCAGCCCTTCGACGAGCTGCCCGACCTGTCCGGCCTGCCGGCCCTGCTCGGCTGCTGAACCCGGGACGAACTGAGCAGGGCTCCGGCTACTTGACGGAGCCCTGCTTGATCCGCTCGACGCCCGTGAGGGCCGCGGACCGCAGGTCGTACATCGGGCGCGCGTGGACGTGCACGAGCTCGTCGGTGTCATGCCGAGCATGTGATCGACGCGCGCAGTCGTGGTTTGAGTTCCGCCGTCGGCCGTCGCCGGGACCGTCGTCAGGCCAGGTGCCGGGCGGTGATCTCCGTGGCCGTCTCGGCGACCAGGCGGCCCAGCTCGGGCAGATCGTCCGGCTCGAAACGGGAGTCGGGCAGGGAGACGGCCACGGCGGCCAGTGGGGTGCCGTCCTCGTCCAGCACGGGCGCGGCGATCGCGCAGACACCCTGCAGGTACTGGTTGTGGTTGACGGCGTAGCCACGCTCCCTCACACGGCTGAGCTCCGCGCGCAGTTGCCCGGGGTCGGTGATGGTCTCCTCGCCGTAACCCTCCAGCGTCCCCGCGGCGACCTCTTCTATCTCGGACTTCGCCAGATGGGCCAGCACGGCGTTCCCGGCGGCGGTGGCATGCAGGGGTGAGGTGTCGCCGATGGCGTGGAAGGTGCGAACGGCTTGGTCGCAGTCGACGCGGTCCACGACGACCATGCCCTGCAGGGCGTCCGGCACCGACAGGTGGATGGTCTCGTTCAGCGCGTCGCGGAGCCGGATCATGGGTTCACGGGCGGCGGCGAACAGGCTGGAGCCCTGTAGTGCGGCGGGACGTACGGCCAGGACGCGGGCTCCGACTTCCCAGCGGGTGGTGTCCTCGCGGTTCGCCCGTAGCCAACCCGCCTCATTGAGGGTGACCAGGGTGCGCTGCACGGTTGACTTCGGCAGCCCGAAGATCTTCGTCAGCTCCCCGACGGTGACGGGTTGATGCCGGGCGACCGCCTCCAGAACGCGCAGCGATCTGGTGACGCTCTTCATCTCCATTCGATACCCCCTCGGACCCGTGGATTCCGGTGCTCATCTCTGGGCTCCAGACGGAGCTCAACGGCCATGATGCATGCCAGAATACAGCATAGCGTTCCACCATGTGGTACGCGGGATGGTCATTTGGCAGGCCGGAGACAAAGCGGCCCTCCCGGCGCAGGCCATGGTTGCGCCGTGACACACGGCCGAGGGCCGGCTCGCACGCTGACGCGTGTGAGCCGGCCCTCGGGTGACGGCTTGTGGGTCGCCGGCTGGTCAGGCGCCCAGCCGGCGCCGTGAGATCTCCGCGGCCGTGTCGGCGACGAGCCGGCCCCACTTGGGTGTCAGTTCATCCTGGTACCGGGCCTCGGGCATGGAGGCTGCCACGGCTGCCAGCGGTGTGCCGTCCTCGTCGAGCACGGCGGCGGCGACGGCGCAGACGCCCGGCCGGTACTGGTTGCGGTTGACCGCGTAGCCGTCGGCGCGGATCCGGTCCAGCTCGGCGCGCAGCTCGTCGGGCTCGACGGGGGTCGTGTCGCTGAAGCGCTCGAGCCCTGCCGCGACGAGTTCTTCGACGTCCTGTCTCGGAAGGTGGGCGAGGATGGCGCGCCCTACGGCGGTGGCGTGCAGTGGTGAGGTGTCGCCGATCGTGTGGAAGGTCCGCACCGCGTGGTCGCAGTCGACTCGGTCCACCACGACCATGCACTGCAGGGCGTCCGGCACCGACAGGTGGATGGTCTCGTTCACCGCGTCGCGGAGCCGGATCATGGGCTCGCGGGCGGCGGCGAACAGACTGGAGCCCTGCAGTGCGGCGGGACGTACGGCCAGGACGCGGGCGCCGATCTCCCAGCGAGTGGTGTCCTTGCGGTTGGCGCGCAGCCAGCCGGCCTCGGCCAACGTGACCAGCGTGCGCTGCACGGTGGACTTGGGCAGCCCGAAGAGCTTCGTCAACTCCCCCACGGTCACGGGCTGATGCTGGGCGACCGCCTCCAGGACCCGGAGCGACCTGGTGACGCTCTTCATTTCCATCCGATTTCCCCCTGTTAATCCTCGAAAGTTCTGCTGGACACCCTCTTGACGCCTCCCTGAAGCCGCTGTCATTCTCTGTGCCAGATTCTAGCACAGCATTCCACATAGTGGCACGGCCTTCGGGGAGACCCCCCAGAAGTGAGCCGGACTGCGAGACGCGGCGGTTGCGAGCCGCAGGTCCACGAGGAGGACCTGGCTCCCGCCCAAATCATCTCGAATCGAACAGCCTCACGTCGAAGGCTCAGCATGCGCCTCGGCGATACGAAAGGAAAGTCCTGTGTCAGCTGCCAGGAAACGCGTCGCGGTGGTCGGCGTCGGAACGATGGGCAGCCAGGCCGCCTGGCGGCTGGCGGCCCGCGGCGCCGAGGTCGTCGGATACGACCGCTACGCACCCGGCCACGACCGCAGCGCCGCAGGCGGCGAGTCCCGGATCTTCCGCAGCGCGCACTTCGAGGACTCCCGGTACGTTCCGCTCCTCAAGCACGCGGACGCCCTCTGGGAACAGCTCCAGCAGGAGACCGGCCGCGAGCTGCGCCGCCTGACCGGCTGCCTGCTCATGGGACCGACCGAGCAACAGCAGATGGCCACCGTTCTCGAGTCCATCGCCGAGCACGACCTCGACCACGAGGTACTGGACGCCGAGACGCTGGCCAAGCGCTTCCCGCAGTACCGCATCGAGGACGGCGACGCGGCCGTACTCGACCGCCGCGCCGGGTTCATCCGCCCGGAGCTGACGATCCAGACCGCCGCCCGCCGCGCCGAGCAGCTGGGCGCCGTGATCCACCGCTACAGCACGGTCCGCGAGATCGTCCCTGTCGCCGGCGGCGTGGAAATCCGCACCGACTCCGGCAGCGAGCGCTTCGACACCGCCGTCGTCACACCCGGTCCCTGGGTCAACGACCTGCTGCCCGACCTGCCCTGGGAAGTGGAGGTCCGCCGCCTGATCAGCGCCTGGTACGTACCCACCGACCCCGGCGCATGGTTCGGGGAGGAGCGCCCGGCGTTCATCCGCACAGCACCCACCCACTGCTACGGCCTGCCCTCCCCGGACGGCATCTCGGTCAAGCTCGGACTGTCCCGCGTGCTGCACCGGCTCGCCGACGACCCCAACCAGCTGGACCGCACCGTGCGCCCGGACGAGCTGGAGATCTACTCCGAGCTGATCGGGCGCTACCTGCCCGACCTGCACCCGGACCCCACCCGCCTCTCCGTCTACATGGAGGGTTACACCGAGAGCAGCCGCCCCCTGGTCGGCCCCCTGCCCGGCGCCGAGAACGTCATCCTCCTCGCCGGGTTCTCCGGCCACGGCTTCAAACTCTCGCCCGCCTTCGGCGACATCGCGGCGGACCTGGCGCTGGACGGCGCCTCGCCCCAGCCCATCGACTTCCTCTCCACAGTCGGCCGTACGGAGGCATGACCATGCAGGACACCACTATCCACGTCGGCCCCCTCCAGGCCCTGCCCGGCACCAAGGCGCGCGGCACCGTCCAGGCCGACCTCGGCGCCCTCACCACCGACATCCCGGTGACCCTGGTCAACGGAACCCGCCCGGGCCCCCGGGTCGTCATCACCGCCGGCGTGCACGGCGGCGAGTTCACGCCCATCGAAGCCGCCGTGCGCCTGGCAGACCTGCTGGAGCCCGGTGAGGTGAGCGGACAGGTGATCGTCTGTCCGGTCGCCAACCCCCCCGCCGTGTACCAGGGTCGGCTCAACGTCTCCCCGGTCGACGGCGTGAACCTCAACCGTGTCTTCCCCGGCGACCCGGCCGGCGGCCCCACCGAACGGCTGGCCGCCTGGCTCTTCACCCACCTCGTCGACGCCGCCGACGTCTACATCGACCTGCACTGCGGAGGCATCGACCAGGTCCTGCGGGACTTCGTCGGCTACCGCCTCACCGGTGACCCGGACCTGGACAAGGCGACGGCCGAACTGGCAGGCTCCTTCGGCATCCAGGATGTCATCCTCGGACTGACGCCCGAGGGCGGCAACAGCCACGCAGCCGCCGCGCGCCGGAACATCTCAGCGGTCCTCGTAGAGGTGGGCGAGCTCGGCCGGCGGGACGAGGCCACCGCCCTCCGCCGTGTCGACGGCCTGCTGAAGGCGCTCCGCCATCTGGGTGTCCTCGACCCCGACGGTTCCGTTCCGGCACCGGTCCGCCAGTGGGTCTGGTCCGCCGGCGTCACCGCCGAGGTCACCGGCCTGTGGTACCCGGAGTTCTCCTTCGACGCCGACGTCATCGGCGAAGTCACCGAGGGCGACCTCCTCGGCCGCATCGTCGACCCGGTCGACGGCACCGAGCACACCGTCCACGCGCCGGCCGACGGACGGATCGTCTACGGCATGCACGGCCTCACCGTCGCCGTCGGTACCGAACTCGCCGCCCTCGCCATCCCGTGGGGCCCCGACATGGCCGCGCGGGCCGACACCCTCCGGCCCCCCGGTCTGGGCACCGGATCGGACGAGGCGGATCCCCGCCCCTAGCCCCCCGGCCCCCAGCCCCCCCCCCC
>NZ_LGEA01000129.1 GCF_001280065.1 Streptomyces sp. NRRL B-1140 | reverse complement strand
CCCCGGTCCGTCCTGCCCGGCCCAGGTTCCGTGACCGGCCCACTCGCTTCCGGCCCCCGGTCCGTCCTGCCCGGTTCCGGCCCGGTGCCCGGCCCGCTCCTCGCCCGGTGGCCCCGCCGCTCCGACGGCTCCTGCCACCCCGGCCCCCCGAGCCGACGCCGTAGCCCTGCGCCCCGCTGCCCCGCACCCCCACGCGAGCAACGCCCCGGCCGCCCCGGCACCCGCTCCCCACACCCCGCCCAGCAGCAGGGCCGTGCCGAGGTGGCCGTGCAGGTCGATGGCCGCGCCGAAGGCGTCGAAGCCGAACACGGACAGGGACGCGGTGACGGAGACGTCCGTGAGCCAGGCCAGCAGTGGCAGGGCGAGCGCGGCCGCGGCACCCAGCCCCCGCGCACACCGCCCCGAGAAACGAAGGGCACCCTCCGCCGCCCCGACCGGTGTCCGCACCGCCGCCAGCACACCCGCCAGCAGCATCGCCGACACGGCCGCCACACCCAGCAGCCACACCCGCCCGTCCAGCTCGGCCAGCCGGCCCAGCGTCACCGCCCCGTCGGACCCGGAGCCGAGCACATCGTCCACAGGGTCGGGAAGGAACCGGGCCGATTCACCCGTCGCGCGACCGTCCCACGGCACGAACAGGCCGAGCGGCACACCCAGCCAGACCCCGTTCGGCGCCCCGAGCAGCGCCGCACCGGCGATGCGCCGGGGGTGGTCGTCGCCGGCCGCCGCGTAGGCCGCCGCCGCGCAACCCGCCGCCACCGCGACCAGCAGCACGGTCACCAGCGCGGACACGGCCGGCCGCACGGCCCGGTGCACGGTCTCCCAGCCCCGCGGCAACGGCGTACGGCGCGAGGCCAGCAGCGCGACGAGGAGGATCCCGGCCGACCAGCCGAACCCGCCGAGCAGCGTCGGGGCGGTGTCGACCGTGAACCCGACAGCGGCCCGCGCGTCGACCAGGTCGCCGAGCCGGTCCGGCAGCAGCCCCCCGATGTCCCCGAGCCCCGGGATTTCCACGCTCCCGCTCCCGCCGGTGACGTCGTCCAGCCCCAGCGACCCGCCGTCGACGGTGACGACGTCGTGCCCCGCCCACGCCAGCCCGCCCAGCATCGCCACGAACAGCACCACCACCGAGCCCGCCCGCGCGAGCAGTTCGGACAGTGCGATCACAACTCCCGCCCCCCGCAGGGACCGCAGGAAGAACCACGACAGCAGGACCGCCCCGACCAGGCTCACCCCCAGTGGCGTGATCTCGATGGCCGTGTCCGCCTCAGCGCCCGACAGGCCGAACACCGACACTTCACCGGACGGCGTGACCGAACCACCCGCCCCGAGGGCCACGACCGCCGCGGTCATCGGCCCCAACGAGCCCGCCGTGTCCGCCTGAAGCAGCCACAACCCCAGCGCCGCCGTCCCCGCCATCCCGATCAACGCCCAGCTCACCGCGGCGACGGCGGACATCAGTACGTCCCCCCAGGGCACGCGCGCGTGCCCCTCCGTCCCGGCCCCTGTGGCAGCACTCATGGCAGACCCCCCGATCCGCTGCGCGAGAGGAACACGACACATGTCCCCCCTCGCGTCGAAATACCACTCTCCGGTCCGGTTTCAACCCCGTCAACGGAATCGGCCGATGCGTCCGAACGCGGTCTGCACAAGGCCCGACTTTCGGTCAGGGGGCCGCTCCTGAAATAGTTCCCCCCGATGTTCGACATCCCTAGACTCCCCATGTCGGGGGTAACTCGGGGGACAACTCAGTGGGGCTGGAGTGCCGGAACTCGTACTGGAATCAAACGGACGTACCTGGACGCTCGATCCGTCCAGGGCATACACCCTCGGACGTGATCCGCAGGGAGACGTCGTCTTCGACGACGCCAGGGTCTCCTGGCGTCACGCCACGGTCAGCTTCAACGGCCGCAGTTGGGTCATCGAGGACCACGGCAGCACCAACGGCACATTCGTGCAGGGTCAGCGCATCCATCAGATGGAGCTCGGCGCCGGCTCGGCCGTCAACCTGGGCAACGCGACCGACGGGCCACGCCTGAACCTGTCCGGCGCTGCGGCCTCCGTCGCCACGCCGCAGGCCCACCCCCAGCAGCAGCCGTACGCCGCACAGGGCGCGAACCCCGGCTGGGGTCAGCAGGCTCCGGCCCAGCAGCCGCAGCAGCAGCAGGCTCCCCAGGCCGGATGGCAGCAGCCGCAGCAGGCCGCCGCGCACATCCCGCAGCAGCAGGGCTCCGGCGGTGCCGCGGGGGCGCCGCCGGTCCACGGCGACCGCAGCCCCACCACCTTCCACCAGTTCTCCCTCGGCCGCGTGATGCGCATCGGCCGTGCCCTGGAGAACGAGCTGGTCGTCTCCGACCTGCAGGTCTCCCGGCACCACGCCGAGTTCCACGCGACGCCCGACGGGCGCATGGAGATCCGCGACCTCGGTTCCCACAACGGCACGTACGTCAACGGCCAGCCGATCGGAAAGGGCGGCTCGCAGCTGCTCGGCCCGGCCGATGTCGTCGGCGTCGGTCACTCGACGTTCCGCATCGTCGGCGACCGGCTCGAGGAGTTCGTCGACACCGGCGAGGTGTCCTTCTCCGCCCGCCACCTGACGGTCACGGTGGACGGCGGCAAGCAGATCCTCAAGGACGTCTCCTTCGGCGTCCCGGAGAAGTCGCTGATCGCGGTCATCGGACCGTCCGGCTCCGGCAAGTCGACGCTGCTCAAGGCGCTCACCGGCTACCGCCCCGCCAACCAGGGCGAGGTGCTGTACGACAACCGGAACCTCTACAAGCAGTTCGCCGAGCTGCGCCAGCGCATCGGTCTGGTCCCGCAGGACGACATCCTGCACAAGGAGCTGACCGTCAAGAAGGCCCTCAAGTACGCGGCCAAGCTGCGCTTCCCCGCGGACACCACGGGCGCCGAGCGCGAGGCCCGCATCGACGAGGTGCTGCGTGAGCTCAAGCTCGACATCCACAAGGACAAGAAGGTCACGTCCCTGTCCGGCGGCCAGCGCAAGCGCGTCTCGGTCGCCCTGGAGCTGCTTACCAAGCCGTCGCTGATCTTCCTGGACGAGCCGACCTCCGGCCTCGACCCGGGCATGGACCGCGACGTCATGCAGCTGCTGCGCGGCCTGGCCGACGACGGCCGTACGGTGCTGGTCGTCACCCACTCCGTGGCCGAGCTGGCGATCTGCGACAAGCTCCTGGTGATGGCGCCGGGCGGCTCGGTCGCCTACTTCGGCCCGCCCGACGAAGCGCTGAACTTCTTCGGCTACGACACCTGGGCCGACGTCTTCTCCGCCTTCGAGAACTACCGCGACTACGACTGGGCGGGCCGCTGGAAGGGCTCGCAGCACTACCAGATGTACGCCGCGGACATCGACGCCGTTGCGCCGCAGTCCGTACAGGTTCCGCCGATGCAGGCGATGAAGCCGCCGAAGCCACAGGGCTGGATGTCGCAGTTCGTGACGCTCGTCCGGCGCTATGTCTCGGTGATCGCATCCGACAAGGGCTTCCTCGCCCTGATGGTCATCCTGCCGGCCGTGCTCGGCGCGGTCAGTCTGCTCATCGACGCCGACCGGGGCCTGCTCCCGAACCCGGCCAACCCGCAGACCGGCCGGATCATCCCGAACGGCACGGCGACCACGGTCCTGCTGATCCTCGCGGTCGGCGCCTGTTTCGCCGGTGCGGCGAACTCGGTCCGAGAGCTGATCAAGGAACGGGTCATCTACGAGCGGGAGCGCGCGACCGGCCTCTCGCGCTCGGCGTACCTGATGTCGAAGGTGTTCGTGCTCGGCATGATCACCGTGCTGCAGGGCCTGCTGGTCGGCGTCATCGGCTTCTCCAGCCGGGAGATCCCCGAGGAGGGTCTGGTCCTCGGCAACGCCACTCTCGTCGAGCTTTCCATCCCGATCATGGCGCTCGGCTTCACGTCGATGATGTTCGGCCTGATCATCTCCTCGCTGGTGAAGACCGCCGAGAAGACCATGCCGCTGCTGGTGATGTTCGCCATCATCCAGGTCGTCTTCACCGGCTGCCTGTTCGCTCTGCACGGCTCGATCGGCGTCAACCAGTTCTCGTTCCTGATGCCGTCGCGCTGGGCGGTCGCCGCCGCCGGGGCCACGCTGGACTTCAACAAGATCAGCCCGCCGGAGACGGCCGGCGACAACGACCCGCTGTGGGAGCACACGGTCGGGGCCTGGGCGATGGACATGGGCGCGCTCCTCGTCCTCGGCGTGATCTGCGGCTTCTTCGTGGCTCGCTTCCTGCGCCGCCACGAGCCCGAGGTCATGCGCAAGTAGCCGGCGCGCCGCGTCCGACGCCCCGAAGGGCGGCACCCCGTCAGGAGGGTGCCGCCCTTCGGCGTGCGTACAGCGAGCAGAGGTCCGCGCCGGCCTCAGTACGCGCTGTCGACGTTGTCCATCGAGCCGTACTTGTCGGCCGCGTAGTTGCAGGCGGCGGTGATGTTGGCGACCGGGTCGTAGATGTCCCAGGAGGTGCCGGGGACGTGCCAGGTCTTGAAGGTCGGCGGGATGACCTGGAGCAGACCCTTCGAGGGGATGCCGTTGATGGCGTTGATGTCCCAGTTGTTGATCGCCTTCGGGTTGCCCGAGGACTCTCGCATGATGTTGCGGTGGATGCCGTCGTAGGACGCCGGGATGTCGTGCTTCTTCAGGATGGCGAGCGACTCGCGGATCCAGCCGTCGAGGTTGTTCGGGTAGGTCTTGACGGCGGCCTTCTTGGCTGCGGCGCGCTTGGCTGCGCGGCTCGCGGCCTCCTTGGCCTTGCGCTCGGCCTCGGCCTTCTTCTTCGCCGCCTCGGCGGCGGCCTTCTTCTTGGCGGCGGCCGCGGCTTCGGCCTTCTTCTTGGCCGCGATCTGCTCGGCCTTCAGGCTGGCGCCGGCCATCTGGTCCGTGACGCTCGCCTTGACGTCCTTGATCTGCTGGGTGCTGTACGCCACCGCAGCCGGCTGAGCGGCCTCGGTCGTGGTCTTGGTCGAGGCACCGCTCGGCACCGCCGAGAACCCGATGGCGGCGGCGCCGAGGGTGGCGACACCGGCCATGGCGATCTTGTGGTGACGGGTCAGGCTACGACTCTGAACACGGCTGAAGATGTTCTTGGGCATGCTGCGTGGGACCTCTTCGAATAGCGCGGGAGTCGCTCGGCGTCCGGCGTTGGACTCGGTGTGTTTCCGACACGAACGCCGCGGAGGTGAACCCACGGCGCTGAGCGACGTCAGCAATTCTTAGCGGCCGCAAAATGGCGTGGCAAAGGTGTGACGTACGAAAGGAGATAGTGGATCAGGGAGGGGCAAATCGGGGCAGATTGGACTGTATGTGCCGCTCAAAAGGTGGGGCTTTGTCTCCTACGCACTTTCGTACGTGACGTGGGTCCTATGCGAGGGCTCACACCGCCCCTAGATCAGACTTACGACGCGTTGCACAAGCGATGCTCTGCGTGAGGCCCTTTCAGGGCAGCACGAGGTGCACGTCCCCGAACTCGTGCCACAGATAGCGCCCTTGCAGCGCGGCCTCGTACCCCCGCTCGATGGCCGGGCGCCCCGCGACCGCCTCCAGCATCAGCAGATGGGAGGCCTCCGGTTCGTGCAGCCCGGTCAGCAGCCCGTCCACCACCCGCACCCCGCGCTCCGGCGTGACGACGAGGTCCGTCCACCCCGCACGCGCGCGTACGGCCCCGTCGGTGCCCGCCGCCGACTCCACCGCCCGCACCGCGGTCGTCCCCACCGCCACGACCCGGCCCCCACCGGCCCTCGCGGCGTTGATCAGCCGCGCGGACGCCTCGGGCACCGCGAACCGCTCCGGGTAGGGCGGCTCGTGCACCTCCGCCGAGGCCACCCCCGTGTGCAGGGTGAGGGGCGCGAACTGCACCCCCCGGCTCACCAGCTCCGCCACCATCCGCGCCGTGAAGGGCCGTGCCGCACTCGGCATCTCCGCGCTGCCCGTCCCGTCCGCCGACGGCAGCGCGAACACCGTCTGGTAGACGGACAGCGGCTGGTCGCGCTCCGTGTAGGCGTAGCGAACGGGCCGCCCGTACTCCCGCAGCAACCCCGCCACCCCGGCCCCCGGCACCCGCGCCCACCACAACCGCTCGCTCCGCCCGCTCAGCGGCTCCTCCAGCACCAGCCGTACGCCTCCCGGCAGGCACACCTCCCTCCCCGCGGGCCCGCCCGCCCGCGGGCGCGTGGTGCCCCGCCCGTCGGGCTCCCGCAGTTCCACCGCCCACCGGCCGTCGTCCCCGCGGGTGGAGAAGTGCACCACCACGCGCGCGTGCCCCGTCCATCCGTCCACGGCCGCCGCCAGCGTGGCCGAGGTGTTGACCACGAGCAGGTCCCCGGCCCGCAGCAGCCGCGGCAGCTCCGTGAACCTGTGATGCGCCACCTCCTCACCCCGCGACACCAGCAGCCGTACGGCGTCCCGCTCCAGCCCAGGGCCCCGCTGCTCGACCGGCACCCGCGCCGACAGCTCCTCCGGCACCCGCACCCTCAGGGTCATCGGGCCCCGTCCAGCAGCGCCGGAGCCCCGTACCGCCCACTCGCCGGACGCTCGTCCAGCAGCCGCAGGAACGCCGGCACCACCACCGCCGGCTCCGGCCGCGGCTCGGCATCGTCCGGTACGGCCGCCGCGTACAGGTCGGTGGCCATGTCCCCGGGATCCACCGCCCAGACCCGCAGCCCCGGCTCCTCCACGGCGAGGACGGCCATCAGATGGTCCAGGGCCGCCTTGGACGCGCCGTAACCGCCCCAGGTCTCGTACGCCTCGGCCGCGGCGTCCGAGCTGACCGCGACGACGGCGCCCGCCCGCGCGGCCCGCAGCTGTGGCAGCGCCTCCTGAACCAGGCCCAGCCCCGCGACCAGGTTCACCTCCAGTGCCCGGCGCAGCCCCTCCAGGGGCAGCTCCTCCAGCCTGACCAGCGGCTCGGCACCCAGTGCGCTCGCGTTGTGCACCAGCAGGTCGACACCGCCCAGCCGCCAGGCCGCCGCGACCAGCTCCGCACGGTGAGCGGCGTCGGTGACGTCCCCGGGCAGGGCGGTCACCCGCGTGTCGTACGCGCAGACGGCTCCGGCGGCGTCCGCCAGCGCCTCGGCACCCCTGGCGTCGAGCACCAGGTCCCAGCCCCGCCCTGCCAAAGCCTCGGCCAGGGCACGGCCCAGGCCCTTCGAGGCCCCGGTGATGATCGCAACCGGCATGATCGGCTCCCTCGTCGTGATCGCGTGCCCTCAACCTAGGAACGGGACCGCCCGGGCCGCCTCGGACGCGGGCCGCACTCCACCGGGTCCCTTCGCCCTACGCCCCCGCCCGGCACCCCGAGGCCTACACCTCGGCGTCCTGTCTCTCGGCCCCGCGACCTAGGCCCACCGACCGGGCGCCGCGCGCCACCGGTCCGATCCGCGTCGTCACAGCCCGCCGGTACCGTGAGGTCATGAGTCACGGCCCCCGGTCCGGCCTCGCCGCGGTGAGTTCCGCGTTGCTGGCCATGAGCAGGCACCTGGAGGTGCGCGACGTCCTCAAGACGATCGTCGCCTCGGCCCGCGAGCTGCTCGACGCCCAGTACGCCGCACTGGGCGTCCCGGACGACCACGGCGGCTTCGCCCAGTTCGTGGTGGACGGCGTCAGCGAGGAACAGTGGAAGGCCATCGGCCCCCTCCCGCGCCAGCACGGCATCCTCGCCGCGATGCTCCACGAGGCCAGGTCCGAGCGCCTCGCGGACGTCCGCCAGGACCCCCGCTTCGAGGGCTGGCCCAAGGCCCACCCCGACCTGGTCGACTTCCTGGGCCTGCCGATCCGTGACGGAGACGAGGTCATCGGAGCGCTGTTCCTGGCCAACAAGAACTGCGAGCGGCCCGAAGGCGGCTGCGGCTTCACCGAGGACGACGAGGAACTGCTCGGCATCCTCGCCCAGCACGCCGCGATCGCCCTCACCAACGCCCGCCTCTACGAACGCAGCCGCGAACTCACCATCGCCGAGGAGCGCTCCCGCCTCGCCCACGAACTGCACGACGCGGTCAGTCAGAAGCTGTTCTCCCTGCGCCTGACCGCCCAGGCCGCGGCCCGCCTGGTGGACCGCGACCCCTCCCGCGCCAAGGGCGAACTCCAGCAGGTGGCAGCCCTGGCCGCCGAGGCCGCCGACGAACTGCGCGCGGCGGTCGTCGAGTTGCGCCCCGCAGCCCTCGACGAGGACGGCCTCGTCGCGACGCTCCGCACCCAGATCCAGGTCCTCGACCGGGCCCACAGCGCCCGCGTCACCTTCGCCGGCCACGGCGTGAAGGCCCTGCCCGCCTCCCAGGAGGAAGCCCTCCTGCGTGTGGCCCAGGAAGCCCTGCACAACGCCCTGCGCCACTCCGGCGCCGACCACGTCGACGTGACCCTGGACCGCCGCGGCGGCGGAGCCGTCCTGCGGATCACGGACGACGGCAGCGGCTTCGACCCGAGCGCGGTACGACACGCCGGACGCCACCTCGGCCTGGTCTCGATGCGGGACCGGGCGAGCGGTGCCGGCGGCACGCTGACCGTGCAATCGGCGCCCGGCAAGGGCACCGTGATCGAGATGGAGGTCCCCGGTGGCTGACGCAATCAGGGTGCTGCTCGTCGACGACCACCAGGTCGTCCGCCGGGGCCTGCGCACCTTCCTCGAAGTGCAGGACGACATCGAGGTCGTCGGCGAGGCGGCCGACGGCGCCGAAGGAGTGGAACGTGCCGAGGAGTTGAGGCCCGACGTCATCCTCATGGACGTCAAGATGCCGGGCATGGACGGCGTCGACGCCCTGCGCAGACTCCGCGAGCTGGACCACCCCGCCCGTGTGCTGGTCGTCACCAGCTTCACCGAACAGCGCACGGTGGTCCCCGCCCTGCGCGCGGGTGCCGCCGGCTACGTGTACAAGGACATCGACCCCGACGCCCTCGCCGGAGCCATCCGCTCGGTCCACGCCGGGCACATCCTCCTCCAGCCGGAGGTCGCCGGTGCGCTGCTGGCGCAGGAGGAGACCAACGCGGGCACCACGAGGGCCGGTTCCCTCACCGAGCGGGAGCGTGAGGTCCTCGGCCTCATAGCGGACGGCCGCTCCAACCGGGAGATCGCCCGCGCGCTGGTCCTCTCCGAGAAGACGGTCAAGACCCACGTCTCCAACATCCTGATGAAGCTCGACCTGTCCGACCGAACACAGGCCGCCCTGTGGGCCGTTCGTCACGGCGTGACCGGCTGACACGCTCACCCCACGGCAGTGCGGAAGGTTGCGTTCCGGACCGAGATTCATACTGTCGTGGGAACGTCCCCCGGATGGCGCAACCCCGATCGATCTCCGCCGTTCTCCAGTGCGTGCTGCGGCGCCTGCCGCGGCAATCGCTAGGAGGGCTCAGAAGTGAAGAACCTGAAGAAGGCAGCGGCCGTGACGATGGTGACGGGTGGCCTGCTGGCCGCCGGCGCGGGCATGGCCTCCGCCACCAGCGCGCACGCCGACGGCAAGGCCGTGGGCTCCCCGGGCGTCGGCTCGGGCAACGTCGTCCAGGCCCCGGTGCACGTCCCGGTCAACGTCTCCGGCAACAGCGTGAACGTCGTGGGCATCCTGAACCCGGCCTTCGGCAACCTCGCCGTCAACCACTGACACCCTCACCTCCGTCTCCGAGCCGGAGGTGACCCCGGCCTCCCGGCCCCCACCGGGAGGCCGCTCGGCGTCCCTACGGGCACGCTCAGCCGCCCAGCCACAGACATGCATGCCGCCAGGGGCGGCACGGGTGGGCGCAGCGGCACCGGCGAACCGTCACCGCACCCCCCGCTCCCGCTCCTCCACAACGGAGTTGTACGCCGCGACCTGGGCCCGCCGAGCCGTCCGCTCCACCGGTCGCAGCGCCTCCCGCCGCGCGGAGATCTCGGACGAACTCACCGCACCCCCGTGCCCACTCTCCGTCGCCACGGCGATCAGCGTCCCCACCCGCTGTGCCAGCTCCAGCACCCGGACCGCCCGCGGCGGATAACCCGGCGCCAGCACCTCCCGTCCCCGCTCGGCCCGCGCCCGGTACGCGTCGATCGCCGCCTCCGCCACCGGCCCCGACCCGGCCACGTCCAGCCGCGTCAACACCTCGGTGGCCTCCCGCAGGGCCTCCGCCAGCTCCCGCTCCGCCTCGCCCAGCGACGGCACATCCGCGGGCGGCGCCTCCCGCACGGGCAGCACATGCCACACCACCTCGTCCCGTACATGCCCGGGCCCGGCCTCGTACACGTCCGGCACCAAGCCGAAGGCGGCCCCGTGACAGACCACCGCCTCCTCGGCCTCCAGCGCCCGCGCGTTGAACTCCGGCGGTCCGCTCAGCCCCAGCGGATGCCCCGGAGCGGGCAACGCCACCCGCAGCGCGCTGACCCCGAGCGTCCGAAGCCGCCCGAGCGCGAGCGTCAGCCCGACCTGCCCCGGCTCGTCCGGCAGCCCCTCCACCCGGTGCACGGCGTCCGTGCCGACGATGGCCAGTACGGCGTCGTCCGGCGAGACAAGTCCGGCCAAAAGGGCATTTCCCCAAGCTGCGAGACGTCCAGCACGTGGTTCCGAGAGCATGCCTCCACCCTAGGACCCTCCTAGGACAGGACCGAGGGAATGTCCCGGCCGACCGGTGGCGTAGATTTCATGGAGGGCTGCGCCCACCGGCGCGGCGGACCGAGCCACAGGCTTACGCGACAGCCGAGACCGGCCACACTGCAAGGGGAGACAACGCGCTCATGAGCGATGTTCTGGAGCTTCAGGACGTATCCGTGGTCCGTGAGGGCCGGGCTCTGGTGGACCAGGTCTCCTGGTCGGTCAAGGAGGGCGAGCGCTGGGTCATCCTCGGCCCGAACGGCGCCGGCAAGACCACCCTCCTCAACCTCGCTTCCACCTACCTCTTCCCCAGCTCGGGCACCGCCGCCATCCTCGGCGAGACCCTCGGCAGGCCCGGCACCGACGTCTTCGAGCTGCGTCCCCGCATCGGCATGGCCGGCATCGCCATGACCGAGAAGCTCCCCAAGCGCCAGACGGTCCTGGAGACGGTCCTGACCGCCGCGTACGGCATGACCGCCACCTGGCACGAGGACTACGAGGAGATCGACGAGCGACGCGCCCGTGCCTTCCTCGACCGGCTCGGCATGAGCGAGTACCTGGACCGCAGGTTCGGCACGCTCTCCGAGGGCGAGCGCAAGCGCACCCTGATCGCCCGCGCCCTGATGACCGACCCCGAGCTGCTCCTGCTCGACGAGCCCGCCGCCGGTCTCGACCTCGGCGGCCGCGAGGACCTGGTCCGCCGCCTCGGCCGCCTCGCCCTCGACCCGATCGCCCCCTCGATGCTCATGGTCACCCACCACGTCGAGGAGATCCCCCCGGGCTTCACCCACGTCCTCATGATCCGTCAGGGCAAGGTCCTCGCGGCCGGCCCGCTGGAGCTCGAACTCACCTCCCGCAACCTCTCCCTCTGCTTCGGCCTCCCGCTCGTCGTCGAACAGTCGGGCGACCGCTGGACCGCCCAGGGGCTCCCGCTCTCCTGACCCGGCCCGTCATGGCGCAATTGCCGGGGTAGGAACGGGATTTCACACCACGGGCGCCCTGTCGTCGACAGGGCCCGCGGACCTACCATGACCATGTGGACATCGACGCATGGTTGTGGTGGCTGATCGGCGCGGCAGCGCTCGGCATCGCGCTCGTGGTGACCGCCATGCCCGAACTGGGCATGCTGGCGGTGGGCGCCATCGCCGCGGCGGTGGTCACCGGCGTCTTCGGCGGCGGAGCCGTCGCCCAGGTCGCGGTCTTCGCCGTCATCTCGACCGCGGGCATCGCCGTCGTACGGCCCATCGCGAACCGGCACCGCGCCCAGCGTCCCCAACTCGCCACGGGCGTCGACGCGTTGAAGGGGCGACAAGCCGTCGTCCTGGAACGTGTCGACGGCTCCGGTGGCCGGATCAAACTCGCCGGCGAGGTCTGGTCGGCCCGCGCTCTCGACACCGGCAACGCTTACGAAGTAGGCC
Organism: Streptomyces sp. NRRL B-1140; assembly: GCF_001280065.1. GTDB lineage: Bacteria > Actinomycetota > Actinomycetes > Streptomycetales > Streptomycetaceae > Streptomyces. Next base: position 4,487 of record NZ_LGEA01000129.1, on the reverse strand, counting down.
AGGAAGTGGATGTCGTGGACATCGAAGGAGCCACCGCGATCGTCATGTGACCTCGCAGGACGTAACCGGAGCGGAACTCCTCGCCAGCCACGCGACGGTCTGTCAGACTCGACCAGCAAGATCTTCGACAACCATAAGATCTGCCGAAGACGCCGAAGCGGAGAAGGGACACGGGGAACGACGATGGAACCGGTCATCATCGTCCTGATCATCCTGGTGGTGTTGGTCTTCATCGCCCTGATCAAGACGATCCAAGTCATCCCACAGGCCAGCGCGGCCATCGTCGAGCGCTTCGGGCGCTACACGCGGACACTCAACGCGGGCCTCAACATCGTCGTCCCGTTCATCGACACCATCCGCAACCGCATCGACCTGCGTGAACAGGTCGTCCCGTTCCCGCCGCAGCCGGTGATCACCCAGGACAACCTGGTCGTCAACATCGACACCGTCATCTACTACCAGGTCACCGACGCCCGGGCCGCGACGTACGAAGTCGCCAGCTACATCCAGGCGATCGAGCAGCTCACCGTCACCACGCTCCGCAACATCATCGGTGGCATGGACCTGGAGCGGACCCTGACCTCCCGCGAGGAGATCAACGCGGCCCTGCGCGGTGTCCTCGACGAGGCCACCGGCAAGTGGGGCATCCGCGTCAACCGCGTCGAGCTCAAGGCGATCGAACCGCCCACCTCCATCCAGGACTCGATGGAGAAGCAGATGCGCGCCGACCGCGACAAGCGCGCCGCGATCCTCCAGGCCGAAGGTGTCCGCCAGTCCGAGATCCTGCGCGCCGAAGGTGAGAAGCAGTCTCAGATCCTGCGCGCCGAGGGTGAGGCCAAGGCCGCCGCCCTGCGCGCAGAGGGCGAGGCCCAGGCCGTGCGTACGGTCTTCGAGGCCATCCACGCCGGCGACCCGGACCAGAAGCTCCTGTCCTACCAGTACCTCCAGATGCTCCCCAAGATCGCCGAGGGCGACGCCAACAAGCTCTGGATCGTCCCCAGCGAAATCGGCGACGCCCTCAAGGGCCTCTCCGGCGCCATGGGCAACTTCGGCGGCATCGGCGGCGGCTCCGGCGGCAACAGCGGCGCGACCGGAGCAAGCGTCCCCGCCCAGGAGCGCCGCGAAAAGCCGCACATCGACTGACAGCACCCCCAACGCAACGTTCCCCGCGCCCTCCTTTTCAGGGGCGCGGGGAACTGCGCGAACCACCACACTCAACCGTCAGCCCGAGGAACGGCAAAGCCCCCGCAGGGACTGCTCACGCAGCGCCCAGCGCCAGCCAATCCGGCAGGGCCGCAGCATCCTCCTGGCCCAGCGCGAGCAGCATCGCATCCGCAGGCGTCGGCTCGAACGGTTGCCGCAGCAGCGGCATCCCCGCCTCCTCCGGCGTCCGATTCGCCTTCCGGTGATTGTCCTCCGCACACGAGGCCACCGTGTTCAGCCACGTGTCCTGACCGCCCTGCGACCGCGGCACCACGTGGTCCACGGTCGTCGCCCGCCTCCCGCAGTACGCGCACCGGTGCCGGTCCCTGACCAGCACACCCCGCCTCGACCACGGCGCCCGTCTTCGGAACGGCACCCGCACGTACTGGCAGAGCCTGATCACACGGGGCGCCGGTATGTCGACCGCGGCTCCCCGCATCCGCAGTTCGGGGTGGGCCTGCTCGACGACGGCCTTGTCCTGGAGCACCAGAACGACGGCTCGGTTCAACGTCACCGTCGACAGCGGCTCGAAGCTCGCGTTCAGTACCAGCGTGTCCCGCATACCAGCCCACCTCCCGTGCACCGGCCCACCCCCTGGCGGGCTGGGATCAACTCTGGCCGGGCACGCCGAGATGGACAACGCAATATCTGCTGCTCTCACGGGGGGTGACCCCCGCGGCCCCCGGCAACAAAAATGCCCGCTCCTGATCAATTCCAAGACCAGGAGCGGGCAAACGTTCCATGAACGCCGGGATTCTCAGGCGGCGGCTCAGCCCTCGGCGGGCACCTCGTACTCACCGATCAGCTGGGCCCGCCCGATCGTGTGGAACCGCAGGTTGAAGCCGACCGCGGCGGGCGACGCGTCCGAGTCCGGCCCGAGCTTCTCCTCGTCCACGGCGTACACCGTGAAGACGTAGCGGTGCGGACCGTCCCCCGGAGGCGGCGCGGCCCCGCCGAACTCCTTGCCGCCGTAGTCGTTGCGCGCGTGCACAGCGCCCTCCGGCAGGCCCTCGAACTTGCCGCTGCCCGCACCCACCGGCAGCTCGGTCACCGACGCCGGGATGTCGAAGAGCACCCAGTGCCAGAAACCGCTGCCCGTCGGGGCGTCGGGGTCGTAGCAGGTCACGGCGAAGCTCTTGGTCTCGGGCGGGAAACCCTCCCACCGCAGCTGCGGCGAAGTGTTGCCCGCCGCGTGCACCTGAGCGTCCTTGAGCGTCGCGCCTTCCTCGATGTCCTCGCTCGTCACCGTGAACGACGCGACGGGCGGATGGAAGTCGTGGGGGAGCGGCCGCCGCTTGAGCTCGGTCACCTCGGTACCTCCTGATCGTTTTGTGCAGTCGCCCCCGAGCCTAGAACCAGTTGCGCTTGCTGCCGACCTCGGACAGCCACTGGTTGAGATACGCCGCCCAGTCCGTCCCCTGGTAGTCGTTGAGACCCACCTGGAAGGACCGGAACGTGTCACTGCCCTCGCTGAACAGCCCCGGCTTCTTGTCCATCTCCAGCACCACGTCCATGGCGTTCTGGTCGGCCACGAAGCTCAGCTCGACCTGGTTCAGGCCGCGGTACTGCTGCGGCGGGTAGAACTCGATCTCCTGGTAGAACGGCAGCCGCTGCCGCGTACCGCGGATCACGCCGCGCTCCATGTCCGCGTTCTTGAACCGGAAGCCCAGCTGGATGAACGCGTCGAGGATCGCCTTCTGCGCCGGCAGCGGGTGCACGTTGACCGGGTCCAGGTCGCCGGAGTCCACCGCACGGGCGATCTCCAGCTCCGTCGACACCCCGATGTTCATGCCGCGCAGCGCCTGACCGTCGATCGTCGTGATCGGCGTCTCCCACGGGATCTCGAGACCGAACTGCACCGCGTGCACCGCGCCCGCCTGCAGCTCGAACGCACCGCCCAGCCGCGACTTCGTGAACTCGATGTCCTGCTTGTACTCCTGGTCGCCGCTCTCCACCTCGACCTTGGCCTGCAGCCCGACCGAGAGCCCCTCGATCTGCTGGTTCACGGAGCCGCCCTGGATCCGCACCTCACCCTGGACGACACCGCCCGGGACGACGTTGACCTCGTGCAGCACCGTCTCGACCGAAGCCCCGCCGGCCCCCAGGCTCGCGAGCAGCTTCTTGAACGCCATGTCTCTCCCTCTCGCCCACAACGGGTGGATCCTTGATCCATACAAACGCGATCCGGCAGTGGCCGGTTCCATGCCCCACCCTGGCAAGGCCGGTGCCCATCGGCCACCCCGCGACACCACTCATCTCCAGTACCCTCGGACGCCATGATCGCGACCCCTGACCGTACGCCCCTGTCCAGGGAGTTCTTCGACCGGCCCGTCCTCGATGTCGCCCCCGACCTCCTCGGCCGCATCCTGGTACGCCACACCCAGGACGGTCCGATCGCCCTCCGCCTCACCGAGGTCGAGGCCTACGACGGTGAGAACGACCCCGGCTCCCACGCCTACCGCGGCCGCACGCCCCGCAACAGCGTGATGTTCGGTCCGCCCGGACACGTGTACGTCTACTTCACCTATGGCATGTGGTTCTGCATGAACCTGGTCTGCGGCCCGGAGGGCAGGTCGAGCGCGGTCCTGCTCCGGGCCGGCGAGATCATCGAGGGAGCCGAACTGGCCCGTGCCCGTCGACTCTCGGCCCGCAACGACAAGGAACTGGCCAAAGGCCCGGCCCGTCTGGCCACCGCCCTGAACGTGGACCGCTCCCTGGACGGCACGGACGCGTGCACCTCCGAAGAGACCCCGCTCCGCGTGCTGACCGGCACACCTGTGCCCTCCGACCAGGTACTCAACGGACCGCGGACCGGCGTCGGCGGCGAGGGTGCCGTGCACCCCTGGCGCTACTGGGTCGCCAACGACCCGACGGTGAGCCCGTATCGAGCCCATGTCCCGAGGCGCCGCCGAAGTTGACGCGCCCTGCCTGGGTGCGTAATGTAGCCCGAGCCGTTGAACCGGGTATGGCGATCGCCAGCAGCCGGAAACGGCCAAACCAACTACCTTGCAACTCCCCTCAGCAGGGGTGAATTCGGCGTGCCTGCATGCCTGAATTCTGCGCCGAAAGACTCGATTATGAGTTGGACGGGGAATGAGCTAACGTAGTGAATGTCGAAAGGCCGACGAGCGAAAGCCCGGGGCCGAACGGCAAATCCCGCCGACAGGGAATCGGATCGAAAAGGGTCTGATAGAGTCGGAAACGCAAGACCGAAGGGAAGCGCCCGGAGGAAAGCCCGAGAGGGTGAGTACAAAGGAAGCGACCGTTCCTTGAGAACTCAACAG
>NZ_LGEA01000128.1 GCF_001280065.1 Streptomyces sp. NRRL B-1140 | reverse complement strand
CAGGTCAAGGTCCGCGGCTTCCGCATCGAACTCGGCGAGATCGAGCAGGCACTGACCGCGCACCCGGACGTCGACAACGCGGTCGTCGTCGTACGCGAGAACCAGGAGGGCGACAAGCGCCTCGTCGGCTACGTGGTACCCCGGCCCGGCGCCGTGGAGGGCGACGGCAAGGTCCAGGCGGGAGAGGGATGCCAGGTCTACGACGCCGAGTCGGCCGGCCCGCTGCTCACCCAGCTCTCCGAGCACCTCGGTACCCGTCTGCCGGAGTACATGGTGCCCTCCACGCTGGTCCCGCTCTCTCGGATCCCGCTGACACCGAGCGGCAAGCTCGACCGACGGGCCCTGCCGGCGGAGCACGCGAACACCGCGGTGGGCCGGGAGCCGCGCAACGCGCACGAAGAGAAGCTGTGCTCCCTGTTCAGCGAGCTGCTCGGCGTGGAGAGGGTCGGCATCGACGACGACTTCTTCGCGCTCGGCGGGCACTCGCTCATGGCCACCCGGCTCAGCTCCCGCATCCGCAAGCAGTTCGACGTCTCGCTGCCGCTCAGCACCATCATCAAGTACCCCACGGTGGCCGAGCTGGCCGTGGTGCTGCTCACCGGTGGCGCACACGACGACCACACCGACCCGTTCGCGGTCGTGATGGCGCTGAACAGCGTCCCGGACACGCAGAAGCCGCCGGTGTGGTTCTTCCACGGCGGCGGCGGCGTGGGCTGGGGCTACTTCAGCTTCGTGCTGCACCTGCCGGACCGGCAGGCCTACGCGCTGCAGTCCCGCGGCTTCGACGGCACGGACGTGCTGCCGGCGTCGGTGGAGGAGATGATCGACGACTACGTCACCCAGATGCTGCGGGTCCAGCCGGAAGGGCCCTTCGACCTGATCGGCTGGTCCTACGGCGGTACCGTCGCGCACGCCATCGCCGCCGAGCTGGAACGGCGCGGGCACCAGGTCGCCTTCCTGGCCATCCTGGACTCCCTGCCCGCCCAGGAAGGGTTCGCGCAACTGGCCGGGCGGGCCGTGGCGGAGTACCGGGCCGACCTGGAAGAGTACTTCGGCCAGTTCGTGAAGACCGACAACAAGGAACAGTTCCTGGACACCATGTCGAAGGTGCTGGCCAACAACCAGGCCGTCATGGCGAAGTACCACTCGCCGGTCTACGGCGGCGACGTGCTGTTCTTCAACGCGGCGCTCAAGGACGAGGGGTCGTGGGCGCACCTGTGGCGGCCGTACGTCCGAGGTTCCATCGAGGAGCACGACGTGCAGGCCACCCACGGCGACCTGCACATGCCCGGGCCCGTGTCCGAGATCTTCGCGGTGATCAACCGCAAGCTGGCCGATTGACCGGGAACTCCGGGACATCGCGACCAGATGTCCCGGAGCCGGTCCGACGAACCATCGAACGCATGATTGGGGTCGGTTGTGAAACAACCCGGCACATCCGAGGAGAACCGGGACCGGACCACGCTGCTGTGCGTGCCGTTCGCGGGAGCAGGTCCGTCCTTCTTCCATCCGTGGCAGAAGCCGGCGGGGGACCGGTGGCGCGTCGTCTCGGTCGAACTGCCCGGCAGGGAACGGCGCATCCTTGAAACGCCGTACCGCAACGTCGTCGAGGCGGCCAAGAACGAGATCGACGGCATCGTCGCGGAACTGGGCGAGGGCGCGCGGACCGTCCTCTTCGGGCACAGCCTGGGCGCGGTCCTCGCCTACGAGCTGACGCACCTGCTGAGCGCGCGCGGCGTGCGCGTCGAGCGGCTGGTCGTCAGCGGTTCGCCGGGGCCGTGGACGCAGCGCGAGAGGCGCGCGGCGGGGCTCGAGGGCGACGAGTTCCTCGCCCGGGTCGAGGAGTTCGCCGGGTTCCGGCACGAGGCCCTCGACCACCCGGAGATGCGGGAACTGATCCTGCCCACCCTCCAGGCCGACTGCGAGATGCACGAGGCCTACGTCCCGAGCACGGACGTACCGGTGTCGGTGCCGGTCACCTCCCTGCGGGGCGCGAGCGACGGCCTGGTCACCGCGGAGGAGGCCCGGCAGTGGCGTGACGCGACCACGGGTGAGTTCGGCTACGTGGAATTCCCGGGCGACCATATGTACCTGGTCGATCTCGGCCGCGAGGTACTGGACGTGATCGAGGCGGAGTCCGCCCGCGGGCACTGACGGCAGGCCACCTCCCGCTTCCTTCCCCGTACGCCGCCCCGGCGACCACGATCGCCGGGGCGGCGTCGTGCTGCCCGCGGACGCCGTGCCCGCGTGAAGCAGACGCACGAAGACGCGCGAAGACGACGCGCGAGGGCGTACGACGCACGACGACCGAGGCCGTCGGGACCACGGCGTGGTCCCGACGGCCTCGGTGACGTTGCGCGCAAGCGCGGAGGTTCGCTCAGCCGCGCAGTGCCGGGCCGAACCAGGTGGTGAGGGCCGACCGCAGCGCCTCGGTGCCGCCCGCGCCGCCCTCGTCGGCCGCCCAGGCGACATGGCCGTCGGGGCGGATCAGCAGCGCGGCCGGAGCCGGGACCTCGCCGACGGCCGGGACGGTCCAGTGCTCGTCCTCGCCGCGCGCCTCGACCAGGTCCACGCGGTCGGCCCAGCCGCCGCCGACCGCCGCCACCTCGGGGCTGCCGTGCAGGTCGAGCAGGACGGGGCGGCCGGCGTGCAGCAGCTCGTGGACGCCGATGATCCCCTCTGCCGTCTTCAGGTCGGCGTCGGGGACCCGGCGGCCCGCCAGCGGGTGGTCGCCGTCGGCCGGGTAGCGGATGTCCAGCGCGGTCAGCAGGTGGCGCAGGTACCGGTTGACGTCGTCGAACACCATGAGGGAGCCGAACACCTCGCGTAGCGCGTCCGTCTGCGGTCCGGGACGGACCAGGGCCGACTGCGCCCGGGTGTTGTGCAGGACGCGTGCCGCGACCGGGTGGCGCTCGGCGTGGTAGGTGTCCAGCAGACTCTCGGGCGCCCGGCCCCGCACCACCGAGGCGAGCTTCCAGCCGAGGTTGACCGCGTCCTGCACGCCCATGTTCAGGCCCTGCCCGCCGGCCGGGAAGTGGATGTGCGCCGCGTCGCCCGCGAGCAGCACCCGGCCCTTGCGGTACTCGGCGGCCTGCCGGGCGGCGTCGCTGAACCGGGAGACCCACCGGGGGTTACGCATCCCGAAGTCGGTCCCCGCGACCCTGACCAGGGACTCGCGGAGCTGCTCGAACGTCACGGCGTCGTCGCGGCCCGCGACCCGGTCGAACTCGGAGGTGATCACCCGGAACCAGCCCGGCTCGAAGGCGATCGCCGAGTAGTCGCCGGCCGGAGTGCGCCGCACCCAGACGTAGTCCTCGGTCAGCCCCGGGAGTTCGACGTCGCCGATCAGCGCGGTCATCGTCGCCTCGGTGCCGGGGAAGTCGATGCCCGCCAGCTTGCGCACCGTGCTGCGCCCGCCGTCGCAGCCCACGAGATAGCGGGCGCGCAGTGTCGCGGGTGCCGCGTCCGGCGTGTTCAGCTCGACCGTCACGCCGTCGTCGTCCTGGCGGATGCCGCTGATCTCGGCCGACCGGCGCACCCGCACACCCAGTTCGGCGGCCCACTCCTCCAGCAGCCGCTCGATGGTGGACTGGAGGATCATCAGCGGGTAGGGGTGCCGGGACTCGGACTCGTCGAACTCCAGGTAGAGACCGGCGAAGTGGCCCACCGGCTGGAGCTCGCCCTCCGCCAGGAAGCGGTCCAGGACGCCCCGCTGGTCCAGCACCTCCAGGGTGCGGGAGTGGATCCCGCCGGCCCGGGACTCGCCCGTGGGCTCGGCGAGCCGCTCGGCCACCACCACGTCGGCGCCGGCCAGCCGCAGCTCACAGGCGAGCATCAGGCCGGTCGGCCCGGCGCCCGCGATCACCACGTCCGCGTCCATGCCGGTGTGTTCCACGTCGTTGCCCCCTCTTTCTCCCGCTCTTTCCGGCTCTTTCCCGTGCTTTCCCGGAGCCTTTCCAGAGCTTTTCCAGAGCTATTCCACTGACATTCCAGCGCTGTTCCAGCGAGCCTTCCGCGCCCGCGCGTCCTGGCGTCGTCCCGGCATTTCCCGGAAGTACGGGCCGGGCGCCCGCTGCCCATGTCCCGCCGGCGGGACGGCTGTTCGGGGAGCGGAAGTTCCGGGAGTGTCAGCGTGCGGGCGTACCGGTGCGCTCTCAACCTCACCGGCCGGCGGGCGCCGCGCACCCTCGGTACCGGTGTGCCGAAACGCGAACGCACGCGACACTCAATTCGGCCATTCGAAGAATTTGTCTCGCCGGCGGGACAGTGCAGAGGAAAGGTCGGCAATGGAATCGTCACCGCAGGTGGTCCACGAGCGAGGTGGGCGGGAAGAGACGCCGCAGCGACAGGACGGGCCCGCGGGCGCGTCGGCGTCGCTGGCGCGGGATATCGCACAGCTGTGGGGGGAGCACCTCGGCAGCCCTGATGTGGGTGTGGAGGACGACTTCTTCGCGCTCGGCGGCAACTCGCTGGCCGGCATCAAGATCATCGAACGGGTGCTCCAGGACCACGGCGTCCGGCTGTCCGTGCGCGACTTCTACCTCGCGGGCACCCCGGCCAAGGTCGCCGAGCTGATCGAGCAGGGGAGGGCCGGGGCGTGAGGCTGACGCCGGGCCCCCCGCGCGACGTCGACCTCGACAGCGTCGACCTGTTCGACCTGGACCTCTACTCCACGGGCGACCCGCACCCGATCTGGGACGTGATGCGCGAGCGGGCGCCCCTGCACCACCAGGTCCTCCCCGACGGCCGGGAGTTCTGGTCGGTCACCCGCTACGAGGACGTCCGCCGGGTGCTCGGCGACCACCGGGAGTTCACCTCGGAACGCGGCACGGTCCCCACCCACCTCGGGACGGACGACGCCGCCGCCGGCGTGCTGATGACGTCCACCGACCCGCCCCGGCACACCGAGGTCCGCCGCCCGCTCAACGCCAAGCTCACCGCCCGGGCCGTACGGTCCTGGGAGGACAAGATCCGTGCGACGGTCCGCCGCTTCCTGGAGCCGGCGCTCGACGGCGAGACCTTCGACCTGGCCGAGCAGGCGCTGCTGCTCCCCGCGCTGGTCACCGGCCCGCTCCTCGGCATCCCCGAGAAGGACTGGGCGGAACTCGTCCAGCTCACCGCGATGGTGACGGCCCCCTCGGACCCGCACTTCCAGGTGGGCAGCGAGGCGGCGACCCTGGCCATCTCCCACCACGAACTGCTCAACTACGTCAGGGACTGGGCCACCACGCGGCGGGCGGACGGCGGCGAGGACGACAGCCTGCTGCACCACCTCATGAGCGTCCGCCCCGGAGGCGAGCCGCTGAGCGACGAGGAGATCGCTCTCGACGGCTACAGCATCCTGCTCGGCGCCAACGTGACGACCCCGCACACCGTCTCCGGCACCGTGCAGGCCCTCGTCGAACGGCCCGAGCAGTTCGCCAAGGCCCAGGCCGACCCGACGCTGATCCCCAACCTCGTCGAGGAAGGACTGCGCTGGACCTCGGCCGCCTGCAACTTCATGCGGTACGCCGTCGACGACGTCCACATCGGCGGGGGCACGATCCCGGCCCGCGGGGCGGTCGTCGCGTGGATCGGATCGGCCAACCGGGACGCGTCCGTCTTCCCCGACCCGCACACCTTCGACATCACGCGCGACGGCGCCAAGCGCCACGGTGCCTTCGGGTTCGGACCGCACTTCTGCATCGGGGCGCCCCTGGCCCGGATGACACTGCGCGTCTTCTTCGAGGAACTGCTCGAAGAGTTCGCGTCGATCGAGCTCGCCGGCGAACCGGAGCACCTGCGGTCCTACTTCATCGCCGGGATGACCCACATGCCCATCGCCGCCCAGAAACGACGGACGCCATGACATCCGGTCCCCCCACCACCGCCACCGCGTCGCCGTGGTTCGTGCGGCCGCCGTCCGCCGAGGCCGCCGCCCGGCTCTTCTGCCTCCCCTTCTCCGGCTCCGGGGCGTCGGCCTTCAGCGCCTGGCCCGCCGTCCGCGACGACGTCGAGGTCTGCCCGGTGCAGTTCCCCGGCCGCGAGAACCGGCTCGCCCACCCCCACTACGGCACCTACGAGAACCTCGCCGACGACCTCACCGAAGCGCTCTCACCGCTGCTGGAGCGGCCGTACGCGCTCTTCGGGCACTGCGCGGGCGCCCTGCCCGCCTACGAGACCGTGCTCCGGCTCGCCGCGCTCGGCCTGCCCGCACCCCGGTGCCTCTTCGTGTCGGGCCAGCCCGCACCGCACGACGCCTCGCGCGACCGGATGCTCACCATGGGCGAAGCCGAACTGCGCGCCGAGGTGGAGGCGTTCATCCGCGGCCGGGGCATCGAGCCGCGTCCGGACATGGTCGAACTGGGCCTCATGGTGCTGCTGCGCGACCACGCGGCGGCGGGCGCGTACCGCAGGCAGGAGCCGGCCCCGGTGCCCTGCCCCGTCGTCGTCCTGCACTGGCGGGACGACACCGATGTGAGCCTCGACGACCTCCAGGGCTGGCGCCGGTACGCCGACTCCGTCGAGTTCCGGGTCGTCGACGGCGGCCACTACGACTTCATGGACGCGCCGGACGAACTGCTGAACACGCTGACCCGCTGGCGGTGACAGCGGTGCAGCCCGTAAGAGCCGTACGCCGAGGGAACCGGAAGGACATCACATGAGTGGCGCAGCCACCGATATCGCTGTCATCGGGATGTCGTGCCGCTTCCCCGGTGTGCACGGCCTGGAGGCGTTCTGGCGTCTGCTGCTCGACGGGCGGTCGACCGTCGGCCGCTTCCCGGAGCACCGCAGGGCCGACACGCACCGCACGTCCCCGCCCCACCCGGACGCCGACACGGTGGACGCGGGATCGTTCCTGGAGGCGATCGACGGGTTCGACGCGGAGTTCTTCGGCACGCCCCCGGGCGAGGCCGCCGCGATGGACCCCGTACAGCGGCTGGGTCTCGAACTCGCCTGGGAGGCCGTCGAGGACGCCGGGCTCCCGGCGGCCACGCTCGCGGGCCGCGACATCGACGTCGTGGTCGGCGCCGCACCCTCCGGGTACGACCTGCTGCGCAAGCTGTCCAGCAGCGACCGGGACGACCACTACGCCGCGCTCGGCTCGGCCGGCGCGCTGATCGCCAACCGGATCTCGAACCTCTTCGACGTCCGCGGCATGAGCTTTTGCGCCGACTCCGGCCAGTCCTCCTCCCTCGTCTCGCTCGCCCTGGCCTGCGACCGCATCCGCGGCGGCGCCGTCGACATGGCGCTCGCGGGCGGCGTGCACCTCATCGCCGACCCGGAGGCGGGCCTCGGCCTCGCCAACCTGGGAGCACTGTCGCCCGCCGGTGACTGCTTCCCCTTCGACGAACGGGCGGGCGGCTTCGTCCGCGGCGAGGGCGGGGCGTTCGTCCTGCTGAAGCGGCTCGACCTCGCCGAGGCCGACGGCGACCACGTCTACGCGGTGGTGCGCGGCTGGGGCGTCGGCAGCGGCGGCGCCTCCTCCCGGATGCCCGACCCCAGCCCCGCCGGGCAGGCGGCGGCCGTACGGTCCGCGCTGAAGCGCTCGGCGGTCCCCTTCGACGGCGTCGACTACGTCGAGGCCCACGGCACCGGCACCCGGCTCGGCGACCCGGCCGAGCTCGCCGGACTGCGCGAGGTGTTCCGGGAGACCGGCCGCGACCGCCCCCTGACGGTCGGCTCGGTGAAGGCGAACGTCGGGCACCTGGAACCGGCGGCGGGCATCACCGGCTTCGTGAAGACCGCGCTCTGCCTGGACCGCGCCCACCTGGTGCCGCAGGTCAACTTCCGGTCCCCCAACCCGGCTGTGCCCGACTTCGACGAGCACTTCGACGTGGTCCGGGCCGCGCGGCCTTGGCCGGGCACGCCCGAGCGGCCGCGGCGGGCGGGGGTGACGTCGATCGGCATGGGCGGCACCAACGCGCACGTGATCCTCGAACAGGCCCCCGAGAAGCCGGCGCCGGCCGCCGGGTCCCGCGCCACGGGCCAGGACCCGGCCTCCACCTCCGTATCCGGACCGGTGCCGTTGGCGCTGTCGGCGCGGTCGGCGCCGGCGCTGCGACAACAGGCGGCGCGGCTGCGGGACTTCGTCGCCGCCGACGCGTCCCTGTCCACGGCCGACGTCGGGCACGCGCTGGTGTCGACACGGTCGATGTTCGAGCACCGGGCGGTGCTGCTGAGCGGGAGCCGTGATGAGACGCTGGCCGGTCTCGGAACACTGGCGGCGGGCGGTGACCCGGCACGCGCGGTGCGCGGCACGACCGCCGGCCGGACCGGCCCGGTCGTCTTCGTGTTCCCCGGCCAGGGCTCGCAGTGGCTCGGCATGGGCAGGCGGCTGTACGCGGAGTCGGACGTCTTCGCGCGCTCCGTCGACGCCTGCGCGCGGGCCCTGGAACCATGGCTGGACTGGTCCCTCCTGGACCTGGTGACGGGCGCGGACACGGCGCCGTCGCTGGAGGGCGGGGACAGCGTGGTGCAGCCGGCGCTGTTCGCGATGATGGTGTCTCTGGCCCGGGTCTGGGAGTCGCTGGGCGTCGTCCCCGACGCGGTGGTGGGCCACTCGCAGGGAGAGATCGCCGCGGCGTGCGCGTCGGGCGCGCTCGGTCTGCAGGACGCGGCGCGGGTCGTCGCACTGCGCAGCCGGGCCCTGGCCGCCCTGGCCGGCCAGGGCGGGATGAGCGCGGTGGCCGAGCCCCTCGCCCGGGTCGAGGACCGGCTGCGGCGGTGGCCCGGGCGGCTCTCGGTGGCCACGGTCAACGGACCGGCCTCCGTGGTGGTATCCGGGGACCTCGGGGCACTGGACGAGTTCGCCGCGTCGGCGGCCGCCGACGGCGTCCGGGTGCGCCGGCTCAAGGTCGCGTACGCCTCGCACTCCCACCAGGTCGAACGCATCCGCGACCAGGTGCTGGAAGCCACCTCGGGTGTCTCGCCGCGACAGACGGCGGTGGAGTTCCACTCCACGGTCACCGCGGAACGGCTCGACACGCACCGGCTCGGCGGCTCGTACTGGTACGACAACCTGCGCTCGACGGTGCGGTTCGGCGAGGTCGTCGAGCGGCTGATGCGCGAGCGCGGCGGCGTGTACGTGGAGGTCAGCCCGCACCCCGTGCTCCGGGTGGCGATGGAGGAGACCGCCGACGCGCTGCCGGACCCGCCGCTGGTGGTCAGCACCCTGCACAGGGACGACGGCGGCGTCGGCAACATCCTCGTGTCGCTGGCCGAACTGCACGTGCGGGGCGTGCCGGTGGACTGGGAGCCGGTGTTCGCCGGGCACCGGCCGCGCCGGATCGGCCTGCCGACCTATCCGTTCCAGCGCCGGCGGTACTGGCTGACCGCACCCGGCGGTGCGCACCCGGAGCCCGCCGCGCCGACGGACGGACCGGGCGCGCGCACCCGGGCGGCCGGGCTGGGCACGCAGTCCTCGGTCCTCGACGTCGTGTGCGCCGAGACGGCGGTGCTGCTGAGCGCGAAGGACCCGGACGTGACAGGCCCCGCTCTGGTGGCGCGGTCGGCCGAGACCTTCAAGGACCTGGGCTTCGACTCCTCGTCGGCCGTGGCACTGCGCAACCGGCTCACCGCGGCGACCGGGGTGCGGCTCCCGGCCACCGTCGCGTTCACCTATCCCAGCCCGCGCACGCTCGCCGCCCACATCTTCTCCCTCCTCGAACCGGAGGAACCCAAGGTGCCCGAGGCGCCCGAGGCGCTCGCGCGGCTCGACGAGGCGCCCGGCGGTCCGGCGGCGGCGCAGGAAACGACACCGGAAAGCGGCGACGACGATCTGTACGCGTTGATCGACCGCGGATACGTGTAGCCACATCTGTTCTTCTGGATCACCGTTGGGGGAGGCCCTGGTGGAGGACGTCGGCAAGCTCCGTTCCTACCTGCGACGCGCCGTGGGCGACGCGCAGCAGCTGCGGGAGCGGGTCCGTGAGCTGGAGGAGTCCGCTCACGAGCCCGTCGCGGTCGTGGGTGTGGGGTGTCGCTTCCCCGGTGGGGTGACGACCCCCGAGGGGCTCTGGTCGGTCGTGTCCGGCGAGGTGGACGCGATCGGCGACTTCCCGTCGGACCGCGGATGGGACCTGGAGGCGCTGTACTCCCCGGACCCGGAGACGCCCGGGACGACGTACACGCGCTCGGGCGGATTCCTGCACGATCTCCCGGAGTTCGACGCGCCGTTCTTCGGCATCAGCCCCCGCGAGGCGCTGGCGATGGACCCGCAGCAGCGGCTGGTGCTGGAGACGTCGTGGGAGGCCCTGGAGCGGGCGGGCATCGACCCGGCCGCGCTGCGGGGTTCGGCGACCGGGGTCTTCACCGGGCTCTACGCCGTCGACTACGGCCCCCGGACGGGCGGCGGGGCCGGACGCGAGGTGGAGGGCTTCGCCGCCACCGGCACGTACACCAGCGTGGCCTCGGGCCGGGTGGCGTACACGCTGGGCCTGCACGGCCCGGCGCTGTCCACCGACACCGCGTGCTCGTCGTCGCTGGTCGCCGTGCACCAGGCCATGCGGTCCCTGCGGTCCGGGGAGTGCACGCTCGCGCTGGCCGGCGGCGTGTCGACGCTGTCCACGCCCGGACTGCTCGTGGAGTTCTCGCGGCAGCGGGGCCTGTCCGCCGACGGACGCTGCAAGGCGTTCGCCGACGCGGCCGACGGCACCGGCTTCGCCGAGGGCGCCGGGATGCTGGTCCTGGAGCGGCTGTCGGACGCGCGGCGCAACGGACGCCGGATCTGGGCCGTCATCCGCGGCTCGGCCGTCAACCAGGACGGCGCCTCCAACGGCCTGACCGCGCCGAACGAACTGGCGCAGCGCCGGGTGATCCGGGCGGCCCTGTCCGATGCCCGGCTCCAGGCGGCGGACGTGGACGTGGTGGAGGCCCACGGCACGGGCACGAGGCTGGGCGACCCCATGGAGGCGGAGGCGCTGCTGGCCACCTACGGGCAGGACCGGGACCCGGACGCCCCGCTGTCGGTGTCATGCCCCGCACGCTGCACGTGGACCGCCCCTCGACCCACGTGGACTGGTCGGCCGGCGCGGTCGAACTGCTCACCGAGGCCAGAAAGTGGCCCGGCACACCGCAGCGCCCCCGCCGGGCCGGCGTCTCCAGCTTCGGCATCAGCGGCACCAACGCCCACCTCGTCCTCGAGCAGGCATCCGAGCCCGAACCCGCCGCCGAGCCGGAGTCCGCCGACGTCACCGGACCGGTGCCGTGGGTGCTGTCGGCACGCTCGGAGCAGGCGCTGCGCGCGCAGGCGGCGCGGCTGCGCGACTTCGTCGACGCCGACCCGTCGCTGTCGGCGACCGACGTGGGGCGTTCGCTGGTGACGACCCGCTCGCTGTTCGAGCACCGCCAGGTCGTGATCGGCACCGGCCGGGACGACCTGCTCGCCGCCCTGTCCGTCGTCGCGGCCGGCGACGAGAACGGCGTCGCCGACGCGGTGGCGGGAGTCGCGCGGCCGGCCGGCCGGACCGTGTTCGTCTTCCCCGGCCAGGGCTCGCAGTGGACCGGCATGGGACGGGAACTGTGGGACTGCTCCCCGGTGTTCGCCCGGCGGATGCAGGAGTGCGCCGACGCGCTCGCACCGTACGTGGACTGGTCCCTGCGCGACGTGCTCGGCGACGCCGAGGCGCTGGAGCGCGTCGACGTCGTCCAGCCCGCACTGTGGGCCGTGATGGTGTCGCTGGCCGAGCTGTGGCGCTCCTACGGCGTGGAGCCCGAGGCCGTCGTGGGCCACTCGCAGGGCGAGATCGCCGCCGCCTGTGTCGCCGGCGCCCTGACCGTCACGGACGCCGCGAAGGTGGTGGCGCTGCGGTCGAAGGCGATCCTGGCCCTGTCGGGACACGGCGGCATGGTGTCGGTCGCGCTGCCGGCCCGCGACGTGGCCAAGCGCCTCACGGACGGCCTGTCGATCGCGACGGTCAACGGGCCCTCGTCCGTGGTGGTCTCGGGCGACGTGGCCGAACTGGAGGCGCTGCTGGCCGCGTGCGAGGAGGACGACGTCCGGGCCCGCAGGGTCCCGGTGGACTACGCCTCGCACTCGGCACACGTGGAGGCGATCCGCGAGGAACTGGGGCGCGTCCTTTCAGGACTGGAGCCGCGCCCGGCCAAGGTGCCGTTCTTCTCGACGGTGACGGCCGACTGGCTGGACACGACGACCCTGGACGCCGGGTACTGGTACACCAACCTGCGCCGCACCGTCCGCTTCGAGGAGGCGGTCAGGTCCCTGGCCGGACAGGGCTTCCGGAACTTCGTCGAGGCGTCCGCCCACCCCGTCCTGACGATCGGTGTGGAACAGACCCTGGACGGCGAGGGCGCCGAGGCCGTCGTCACGGGCACGCTGCGCCGCGACGAGGGCGGCCTCGCCCGCTTCCACCGCTCGGCGGCCGAGGCCTTCACGGCGGGCGTCGCGGTGTCGTGGGAGGCGGCCTTCCCGGGCGGCGGCGGCCGGTTCGTCGACCTGCCCACGTACGCCTTCCAGCGCCGGCGCCACTGGATGGACACACCCGCCGAGACCACCGCCGCGAGCACGTCGGACCACCCGCTGCTCGACGCCGTGATCGACCTGCCCGACGGTGCGGAGCACGGCGGGATCGTGGGCAGCGGGCGCCTGTCGCCGGAGCGCCACCCCTGGCTCGCCGACCACGTGGTCCACGGCGCCGTCCTGGTACCGGCGGCGGTGCTGGCGGAGCTGGCGGTGTGGGCGGCGCACAAGTCGGGCTGCGACACCGTCGACGAACTCACCCTGGAGACCCCGCTGGTGCTGTCCCGGACGGCCGACCGCGAGATCCGCGTCGTCGTGGACGCCCAGCGGAGGCTCAGCGTGCACTCACGCGGCGAGGGCGAACCCGAATGGACACGCAACGCCGTCGGCGTCCTCGCGGTGGCCGCCACGGACACCCGCGAGGAGGAAAGCCTCGTCGCGTGGCCTCCCGCGGGCGCGGTCGGCGTCCCCTTCGAGGCCGAGTACGACAGGCTGTCCGCCCTCGGATTCGGCCACGGGCCCCTGCTGCGCGGTCTGAAGCAGGTGTGGCGCCGCGACGACGTCCTGTTCGCGGAGGTGGAACCGCCCACGTCCGACGGAGCCGACCGCGGCGCGTTCCGGATCCACCCGGCTCTGCTCCACGCCGCGCTGCTCCCGCTCGGCCTCGGGCCGATCGTCGACCACGACCGGCCCGAGGGCTGGCTGCCGTACCGCTGCACGGGTCTGCGTGTCGGCTCCGCCGGGCCGGCCGCGCTGCGCGTCCGTCTCGCGCCCGCCGGTCGGAACACGCTGTCCCTCACCCTCGCCGACCAGGACGGCACCCCGGTCGGCGGCATCGCGTCGCTGAGTCTGAGGCCCGCCGACGTCGCGAAGCTGACCGAGCTGGGCTTCGACCACCAGGACTCGCTGTTCCGGCTGGACTGGGTCCCCGTCCCGGCCCCGTCCGGCGGGGACGGCGGCCCGTACGCGGTGCTGGGCCCGGGCACCCCACCGGGGGAGCCCCGCACGGTCACCGCGGCACCGGGACGGGACGCGGCGGTCTTCACCGACCTCGCCGAACTCGCCGCTTCCGACGGGGAGATACCCCGTGTCGTCGTCGCCGCCCTCGACGGGGCCGGCACGGACGGCGACGACACGCCCGCCGCCGTGGAGCGAAACCTCCACCGCGTGCTGCGCTGGACGCGGGAGTGGCTCACCGAGGACCGGTTCTCCGGCTCGCGCCTGGTCGTCGTGACCCGGGACGCGGTCCACGAGGACCAGCACCGCCGCACCGACCCCGCGGCGGCCGCCGTCTGGGGGTTCGTGCGCACCGCGCAGACCGAGAACCCGGGCCGCTTCACCCTCGTGGACACGGACGGCACCCCCGCCTCCTGGGCCCGCGTCCCCGCCGCTGCCGCCACCGGCGAAGCCCAGCTCAAGATCCGCGACGGCCAGGTCGGCGTCCCGCACCTGGTCCGCGCCCCCGACCCGGTCCCGGGCCACGACGGCGCCGAGGACGCGCCGTCCGCGCTCGGCACCGGCACGGTCCTGATCACCGGCGGCACCAGCGGCCTCGGCGCGAAGCTCGCCCGGCACCTGGTGGCCCGGCACGGCGTGCACCGGCTGCTGCTCACCAGCAGGCGCGGACCGGCGGCCCCGGAGGCGGCGGCGCTGCGCGAGGAACTCACCGGTGCCGGCGCCCACGTCGACGTCGTCGCCTGCGACGTCACCAGCCGTGACTCCGTCGCCGGGCTGATCGCCTCCGTGCCGGCCGCGCACCCGCTCACGGCGGTGATCCACTGCGCGGGCGTGCTGGACGACGGCGTCGTCCAGGCCCTCACCGAGGACCGCGTGAACGCGGTCCTCGCACCGAAGGTGCGCGGCGCCTGGCACCTGCACGAGCTGACCGCGCACCTCGACCTGTCCGGGTTCGTGCTGTTCTCCTCCGTCGCGAGCGTGCTCGGCACGGCCGGACAGGCCAACTACGCGGCGGCCAACGCCTTCCTCAACGGCCTCGCCGAGACCCGCCGCGCCGCCGGACTGGCGGCCACCTCGCTGTGCTGGGGCTTCTGGGCGGAACGCAGCGAGATGGTCGCCGGCCTCGTCGACGCGGACCTCGTCCGCCTGCGACGCCAGGGCGTGCTGCCGATGTCGTCGCAGGAGGGACTCGCCCTCTTCGACGCGGCACTCACCCTGGACGAACCGGTGCTCGTACCCGCCCGGCTGAGCCTCCCGGCACCCGACGCGGCGTCGCCGCTCCTGCGCGGCCTGTCCGGTACGCCCGCCGGGCCCGGCGGGCCGTCGCACCCGAACGCCGCCGACAGCGGACTCGCCCAGCGGCTGGCGTCCCTGCCGCCCCACGAGGCGGAGGCCGCGCTGCTCACCGCCGTCCGGGAGCAGACCGCTCTCGTCCTCGGCCACCCCGACACCGGGAGGATCAGCCCCACCGCGGCGTTCAGGCAACTGGGCATCGACTCGCTCACCGCGCTGGAGCTGCGCAACAAACTGGCGGCGGTGACCGGCCTGAAGCTGCCCACCACCCTCGTGTTCGACCACCCGAACCCGAGCGCCCTCGCCCGGTACCTGGGCGCGAGCATCGCCCCCGAACCGGCGGCCGGCCCGGAATCACCGGCCGGTCTCCTGGTCAAGGAGATCGAAGGACTGGGCGCCCGCCTGGAGGACGCGTTCCTCGGCCTCGAAGGGGCGGACCAGGCGGCCATCTCCACACTGCTCGGCGACCTGCAGGGACGGGTCCGTTCGATGGCGAGCGCCGGAGCACCGGTCGGCATCGCCGACCAGATCACCTCGGCATCGGCGGGAGAGCTTCTCGCGCTGCTGGACCAAGAGCTCGGCTAGGGGAGAACGATGACCAACGACAACAACGCCGATGTTCTCGAGTACCTCAAACGGACATCGATCGAGCTGCTCGAAACGCGCAAGCGCCTCCAGGAGGTGACGGAGGCCGCCGCCGAACCCATCGCCGTCGTGGGCGTCGCCTGCCGCTTCCCGGGCGGCGCCGCGTCCCCGGAGGCCCTGTGGGAGCTGGTGCGGGCGGGCGCGGACGTCATGTCGGACTTCCCCGACGACCGCAACTGGGACCTGGAGAACCTGTACGACCCGGACCCGGACCGGCCCGGCACCTGCTACGCGCGCTCGGGTGGCTTCCTCTACGACGCGGGCGACTTCGACGCCGACTTCTTCGGCATCAACCCGCGTGAGGCGCTGGCCGCAGACCCGCAGCAGCGGCTGCTGCTGGAGACCTCGTGGGAGTCCCTGGAGCGGGCCGGGATCGATCCCGAGACACTGCGCGGCAGCGACACCGGCGTGTTCGCCGGCCTCGCCTACTTCGGCTACGGCAACCACTTCACCACCCCCGAGGCCATCTCGGGCTACGCGCAGACCGGTTCCCTGCTGAGCGTGGCCTCGGGCCGGGTGTCGTACACGCTGGGCCTGGAGGGCCCGGCGGTGTCCACCGACACCGCGTGCTCGTCGTCGCTGGTCGCGGTGCACCAGGCGGTGCAGTCGCTGCGGCAGGGCGAATGCGGCCTGGCCCTGGCCGGCGGCGTCACCGTCGTGGGCATGCCCCAGGTGTTCCGGGAGTTCTCGCGGCAGCGGGGCCTGTCCGCCGACGGACGCTGCAAGGCGTTCGCCGACGCGGCCGACGGCACCGGCTTCGCCGAGGGCGTCGGCATGCTGGTCCTGGAGCGGCTGTCGGACGCGCGGCGCAACGGGCGCCGGATCTGGGCCGTCATCCGCGGCTCGGCCGTCAACCAGGACGGCGCCTCCAACGGCCTGACCGCGCCGAACGGACCGGCCCAGCAGCGCGTCATCCGGGCAGCCCTGGCCAACGCCCGGCTCCAGGCGGCCGACGTGGACGTGGTGGAGGCCCACGGCACCGGCACGACGCTCGGTGACCCCATCGAGGCGCAGGCGCTGCTGGCCACCTACGGGCAGGACCGGGACCCCGACGCCCCGCTGTGGCTCGGTGTCATGCCCCGCACGCTGCACGTGGACCGCCCCTCGACCCACGTGGACTGGTCGGCCGGCGCGGTCGAACTGCTCACCGAGGCCAGAAAGTGGCCGGGCACACCGCAGCGCCCCCGCCGGGCCGGCGTCTCCAGCTTCGGCGCGAGCGGCACCAACGCCCACCTCATCCTCGAACAGGCACCCGAGCCCGAACCGGCCGCCGCCACCGCCGACCCGGGGCCCGCCGCCGCCGGCGGTCCCGTGCCGTGGGTGCTGTCCGCGCGCTCCCGGCAGGCGCTGCGCGCGCAGGCGGACAAGCTGCGCGAGTTCGTCGCCGCCGACCCCGACGCGGACCTCGCCGGCATCGGCGCCTCGCTGGTGTCGACCCGGTCGTCGTTCGAGCACCGCGCGGTGGTCGTGGGCCGCGACCGCGACGCCCTCCTGAACGCTCTCACGGCCCTCGGCGACGACGCGGAATCCCCCGCCGTCGTACGCGGCCAGGCCGCTGAACCCGGCGAGCGCGTCTTCATGTTCCCCGGCCAGGGCGCCAAGTGGACCGGCGTGGCACGGGAGCTGTACGACACCTTCCCCGTCTTCGCGCGGACCCTCGACGAGGTCTGCCGGCACTTCGACGCGCACCTCCCCTTCGCCCTGAAGCCCCTGCTCCTCGCCGACGAGCCCGAGGGACGCGGACGCACCGACGTCATGCAGCCGGCGCTGTTCGCCCTCCAGGTCGCCCTGTACCGGCTCCTCACCCGGTACACCCCACGGCCGGACCGCCTGATCGGCCACTCCGTCGGCGAGATCGCCGCCGCCCACGTCTCCGGCGTCCTCGACCTGGACACCGCGACCCGGCTCGTCGCCGCCCGCGGACGCGTCATGCAGACCGTCACCGAGCCCGGCGCCATGCTCGCCGTACGCGCCCCGCTCGCCGAGGCCGAGGCGCTGCTCGCCCCGTACACCCGGGTCGGCCTCGCCGTCGTCAACGGCCCCGAGTCGGTGGTGCTCGCGGGCCTGCGCGACGAGGTCCACGACCTGCGCGACCGGCTCGTCGCCGACGGCAGGTCCGCGAAGCTGCTCCCCGTCGACCACGCCTTCCACTCCCCGCTCATGGACCCCGTCCTGGACGAGTTCGCGCAGGCCCTCGGCGCGCTGCCCGCCGACGGCGAGCTGTCGATCCCGATCGTGTCGACGCGACTGGGCCGCGAGGCCACGCTCGAGGAGCTGACGTCCGTCGGGCACTGGGTGCGTCACGTCCGCGAGCCCGTGCGCTTCCACGAGGCGGTGGAGCGGGCCCGCGAGGCGGGGGCGAACGTCTTCGTCGAGGTCGGCCCGGGCTCGACGCTCGCCGGCCTCGTCAAGGACGCCTTCGCCGGCCAGGGCGTCGCCGACGCCGTGGTCCTCTCCACCGCGCGCACGGGCCGCGGGACGGCCGAGGCACTGACCGGCGCCCTCGCCGCACTCCACGTGCGGGGCGGGTCGGTGGACTGGGCCGCCCTGTTCGGGCCGCGCCCGCCGGTCGACCTCCCGACGTACGCGTTCCAGCGGCAGCGGTACTGGATGGACTTCCTGGCCGGACAGCGGTCGGCGGACGTCACCTCGGCCGGCCTGTCGGCCCCCGGTCACCCCCTCCTGAGCGCCGTGGTGGAGCACCCCGGCACCGACGAGGTGGTCTTCACCGACCTGTGGTCCCTGCCGACCCACGACTGGGTCGCCGACCACACCGTGTTCGGGGCGGTCGTCGTCCCGGCCACCGCCTACCTGGACCTGGCGCTGTCGGTGGGCGAGCGCGTCGGGTGCGCCGCCGTCGAGGAACTCACCCTGGCGGTCCCCCTGATCCTGCCCGACACCGGCGACGTGCGCGTGCGGATCGTCGTCGGCGCGGCGGACGAGACCGGCCGCCGCTCTGTGGAGGTGTACGCGCGTTCCGGCGAGGACGGCCCGGCGGAGGGCGGCTGGACCCGCCACGCGGCGGGAACCCTGTCACCGGACACGCCCGCCGCCGATGCCGACGACACCCGCGCCCTCGCCGCGTGGCCGCCGGCCGGGGCGGAGCGGGTCGGCATCGAGGACCTCTACGACTCCTTCACCGACGCCGGCTTCGACTACGGTCCGGCGTTCCGCGGGCTGCGCGAGGTCTGGCGCCGCGGCGACGACCTGTTCGCCCTCGCCACCCTGCCCGAGAGCGCCGAGGCGGCCGGCGAGGGGTTCGTCCTGCACCCGGCGCTGATGGACACCGTCCTGCACGCGGCTGTGGCCGGCGGAGCCGTCCCGGTGACCGGCGGACAGGGCTGGATGCCCTTCTCGTGGTCCGGCGTGCACACGTCCGGCGCGTGCGGGGCGACCGTACGCGTCCGGCTCTCCGCCGCCACCGAGGGCGTCGTGTCCCTGACGCTCGCCGACGAGCGCGGCCGCCGCGTCGCGCACGTCGGGGCGCTGACGTTCCGGCCGGCCGGCGCCGAGCAGGTGCACGCGGCGCAGGGCGGACCGCAGCGCTCGCTGTACGAACCGCACTGGCGGCCGGCCCGGCAGGGCGAACGCGAGACGCACCGCGGGCCGTGGGGCGTGCTCGGCGCGAAGGACGGGCAGGCCGCCCGCCTCGCCGCGGCCGACGGCGAACACGTCGTCCTCCACGAGTCCCTCGACGAGGTCCTCCGGACAGAGGTGCCCCGGCACCTCGTCCTGTGCCTGGACGACATCGTCACCGACGAGCCCGACCCGCTCACCGCGGCCGGCGACGCCGGCAAGCACGTCCTCGCCCTTCTCCAGCGCTTCCTCGCCGAGGAACGGCTCGCCGGCTCCGTCCTGGTCGTCCTCACCCGCCTGGCCCTGGACACCGGTACGGGGCAGAGCGTCGAGAGCCTCCCCGGCGCGTCCGTGTGGGGCCTGGTGCGCTCCGCCCAGACCGAGCACCCCGGCAGGTTCCGGCTGGTGGACATCGACGACGAGGAGACCTCCCGGGCCCGCCTCGGGGACGCCCTCGCCCTGGCCGAGGGCCAGCTCGCGCTGCGCGACGGCGCGACCCTCGTCCCCCGCCTGGCACCGGCCGCGCCCGCGGACCACCGGATCGAGCCGCCGGCGGACGGCACCCACCGCCTCGGCATCCCGACCAGGGGAACGCTGGAGAACCTGACCTGGGTGCCCTGCCCCGAGGTGGACGAGCCCCTGACGAGCGGGCAGGTCCGCATCGCCGTGCACGCCGCCGGGCTCAACTTCCGCGACGTCACCATCGCCCTGGGCCTGATCGACCGTACGGCCATCGACGCCGGACTCGGCAGCGAGGGCGCCGGAGTCGTCCTCGAGGTGGCCGACGACGTGACCGGTTTCGCGCCGGGCGACCGGGTGACCGGCATCTTCTCCGGTGCCTTCGGCCCGGTGGCCGTCGCCGACCACCGCATGCTCGTACCCGTCCCCGACGGCTGGAGCTACGCCGAGGCCGCGTCCATGCCGTGCACCTTCCTCACCGCCTACTACGCGCTCTTCCGCGCCACCAAGCTGGCGAAGGGACAGCGGATCCTCGTCCACGCCGCGGCCGGCGGCGTCGGCATGGCCGCCGTCCGGCTCGCCCGGCACGTCGGCGCCGAGGTCTACGCCACCGCCGGCCCGGCCAAGTGGCCCGCCCTGCGCGCTCTGGGCATCGACGACGCGCACCTGGCGTCCTCGCGCGACCTGGAGTTCGCGGGCAAGTTCCTGGACGCCACGGACGGGCGCGGCATGGACGTCGTACTCAACTCCCTCGCCCACGAGTTCGTCGACGCCTCCCTGACCCTGCTCCCCGGCGGCGGCACGTTCGTCGAAATGGGGAAGACGGACATCCGCGACCCCCGGCAGGTGGCGGCCGGCCACCCCGGCGTGGAGTACCGGGCGTTCGACCTCTACGCGTCCGGCCCGGACACGATCCACGCCATGTTCCAGGAGGTCATGGAGCTGTTCGCCGACGGGCGGGTGCGGCTGAGCCCGGTCTCCGTGCGTCACATCCGCGACGCGCGCAGCACGTTCCGCGAGATGAGCCAGGGCCGCCACGTGGGCAAGCTGGTCTTCGAACTGGGCGACGCCCTCGGCGGCGGCACGGTGCTGGTCACCGGCGGGACCGGCGCGGTCGGCTCGGTCGTGGCGCGGCACCTCGTCGCCGAACGCGGCGTGCGCAGCCTCGTCCTGGCCGGCCGCCGGGGCACGGCGGCCGACGGCGTGCCGGAACTGGTCGCGGACCTCGAGGGCGCGGGCGCCACCGTCCGGGTCGTGGCCTGCGACGTCGCGGACCGGGCCGCCGTGGCGGACCTGCTCGCCGACATGCCGCCCCGGTACCCGCTGACGGCCGTC
The DNA here is from genome assembly GCF_001280065.1 of Streptomyces sp. NRRL B-1140. GTDB lineage: Bacteria > Actinomycetota > Actinomycetes > Streptomycetales > Streptomycetaceae > Streptomyces. The sequence continues at coordinate 12,268 of NZ_LGEA01000128.1, read as the reverse complement.
GTCCACGCGGCCGGCACGCTGGCGGACGGCACCGTGGAGTCACTGACCGCCGAGAGCCTCGATCACGTGCTGGCCGCCAAGGCCCGCGGCGCGGTCAACCTGCACGAGCTGACCCGGGACCGCCCCCTGTCGGCGTTCATCCAGTTCTCCGCCCTCGCCGGCACCCTCGGCACCGCCGGACAGGCCAACTACGCCGCCGCCAACGCCTTCCTGGACGGTCTGGCGGCCCGGCGCAGGGCGTCCGGCCTGCCCGGCACCTCGCTGTGCTGGGGCTGGTGGGAACAGAGCAGGGGCATGACCGGGGACCTGGACCAGGCCGACCTCTCCCGGCTGCGGCGGATGGGCATCGCCCCGATGCCGACCGCCGAGGCCCTGGCCCTGTTCGACGCGGCGTGCGCCCTCGACAAGCCGGTCCTCGTACCGGCCCGGGTGGACCTCGCCGCGCTGCGGGGCAGGACCGGTGACGAGGTGCCGCCGCTGCTGCGCGACCTCGCCGGCGGCGGCCGCCCGCGCCGCGGCCGGGCGGACAACGCCCGGGACGGCGGCTCCCAGGGCCTGGCCGCCAGGCTGGCCGCCCTGCCGGCCGACGAGGCGGAGGCGGCCGTCCTGGACTGGGTCCGCGACCAGGTCGCCGTCGTGCTCGGACACCCCTCCGGCGCGGTCGTCGACGTCGACCAGGCGTTCACCCAGCTCGGATTCGACTCGCTGACCTCCGTCGAACTGTGCAACCGCCTGGCCTCCTCGACCGGCCTGCGCCTGCCGACCACCCTCGTCTTCAGCTACCCGACCCCCCGCGAGCTGAGCGAGCACCTGTCCGGCCTGCTGCGTCCGGCGGCGGACACGGCGGCGGACACCGCCCCGGAGGAGGACGCCCGGATCCGTGAAGCGCTGCGGAACGTGTCGATCGCCGGCCTGCGCGCCGCGGGCCTCCTGGACCTGGTCCTGGCCTGCGCGGGCCCGAACCCGGCGGACGACGGCACCCGGGCGGCGGACGCGGACGCGGGTGCGGACGAACTGACGGACCTGGACCTGGAAGCACTGGTCGACCTGGCCCTGGACGAGAAGAGGTAAGTGACATGACCAACTCCGCGGATCGCACAGCGGACGGCGCGGACCGGGTCCAGCGGGCGCTCCGCACGCTGCTGGAGGAGCGCGACCGCCTCCGGCAGGAGAACGAGGCCATGAAGGCCGGCCGCGGCGAGCCCATCGCCGTGGTGGCCATGGCGTGCCGTTACCCGGGCGGAGTGTCGTCGCCCGAGGACCTGTGGGGCGTGGTCCGCGGCGGCCTGGACGTCGTGGACGACTTCCCGAAGGACCGCGGCTGGCGCGACGTGTACGACCCCGACCCCGACGCCGCCGGCAGCTCGCACACGCGGCAGGGCGGCTTCCTGAGCGACGTGGCGGGCTTCGACGCCGAGTTCTTCGGCATCAGCCCGCGCGAGGCGCTGGCGGTCGACCCGCACCACCGCCTGCTGCTGGAGACGTCCTGGGAGGTCTTCGAACGGGCCGGCATCGTCCCCGCCGACGTGCGCGGCGCCGACGTCGGCGTCTTCTCCGGCGTCAGCTCCTCCGAGTACGGCTGGCGCTTCCTGGACAACAGCCCCGAGGAACTGGAGGGCTACCTGCTGTACGGCAGCGCGCTGAGCGTCGCCTCCGGCAGGGTGGCGTACCAACTGGGCCTGACGGGACCCGCGGTGTCCGTGGACACGGCGTGCTCGTCGTCGCTGGTGGCCCTGCACATGGCGGTGCAGTCCCTGCGTTCGGGGGAGTGCTCCCTCGCGCTGGCGGGCGGGGCGTCGGTCATCTCGACGCCCGCGATGTTCGTGGAGTTCTCCCGGCTGGGCGCCCTGTCGGCGGGCGGCCGGTGCAAGGCCTTCGCGGACGGTGCCGACGGCACCGGCTGGGCCGAGGGCGTGGGCGTCCTGCTGCTGGAGCGGCTGTCCGACGCCCGCCGCAACGGCCACCCGGTGCTGGCCGTCGTCCGCGGCAGCGCGGTCAACCAGGACGGGGCCAGCAACGGCCTGACCGCCCCCAACGGCCGCGCCCAGGAGAAGGTGATCCGCAAGGCACTGGCCAACGCCGGCGTCGCCGCATCCGAGGTCGACCTGGTCGAGGCCCACGGCACCGGGACCGTCCTGGGCGACCCCATCGAGGCGGGCGCGGTACTGGCCGCCTACGGGCAGGGCCGGCCCGCGGACCGGCCGCTGTGGCTGGGGTCCCTGAAGTCGAACCTCGGGCACGCCATGGCCGCCGCCGGGGTCGGCGGCGTCATCAAGGCCGTGATGGCCCTGCGTCACGGGTACCTCCCGAAGACCCTGCACGTGGACGCGCCCACCTCGCACGTCGACTGGTCCTCGGGCGGCGTCGAGCTGCTCGTGGAGGGCCGCGAGTGGACGCGCGCCGACGCTCCCCGGCGGGCCGGGGTGTCGTCCTTCGGCGTCAGCGGCACCAACGCGCACGTCGTCCTGGAGGAGGGACCGCCGAAGGAGGAGCGGGCGGCCGGGGACGGGCCCGGGGCGGGCGTCGTCGGCGGACTCGTGCCGTGGGTGGTGTCGGGCAGGAGCGCGGCGGCCCTGCGGGCCCAGGCGGGCAGGCTCCGCGACGTCGCCGCCGCCGGCACGGACCTGGACCTCGCCGGCGTCGGCTGGTCGCTGGTATCGGGCCGGTCGGCGTTCGAGCACCGCGCGGTGGTGCTCGGCCACGACCAGGACGAGCTGCTGAGCGGTCTGACGGCGCTGAGCGACGGCGCGGAGTCCGCCGCCGTGGTGAGCGGTGTCGCCGCCGGAACGGGCCCGGTCGCCTTCGTGTTCCCCGGCCAGGGCTCGCAGTGGGCCGGCATGGGACGCCGGCTGTACGACGCCTTCCCGGTCTTCGCCGAATCCCTCGACGCGTGCGCGCAGGCCCTGGCCGAGTGGGTCGACTGGTCACTGCTCGACGTCGTGCGCGGCGTGGCGGGGGCACCGGACCTGGACCGGGTGGACGTGGTCCAGCCGGCGCTGTTCTCCGTGATGGTGTCCATGGCCGCCCTGTGGCGGTCCTGGGGAGTGGAGCCGGCCGCGGTGGTCGGACACAGCCAGGGCGAGATCGCCGCCGCGTACGTGTGCGGCGCGTTGTCCCTGCGGGACGCCACCAGGATCGTCGCGCTGCGCAGCAAGGCCCTCGTGGACCTGATCGGCCACGGCGGCATGGCATCGGTCGCCGAGTCCGCCGACGTCGTGGCGGAACGCCTCGCTCCGTGGGAGGGGAGGGTCGGCGTCGCCGTCGTCAACGGCCCCCGCTCCGTCGTGGTGTCCGGTGAACCGGACGCACTCGACGAGTTCGTCGAGAAGATGAAGGCCGACGGAGCCCAGGCCCGGCGGATATCCGTCGACTACGCCTCCCACTCCCACCACGTGGCCCGGGTCCGCGACCAGGTGACCGCCGCGCTGTCCGACGTGAGCCCGAGCACCTCGAAGCTGCCCTTCTACTCGACGTTGTACGGCGAGAAGACCGACACCGCACGGCTGGACGCCGGCTACTGGTACGACAACCTGCGGGAGAAGGTCGTCTTCGAGACGTCCGTGCGGCACCTGGCCGAGGACGGTTTCCGGGTGTTCGTGGAGATGAGCCCGCACCCCGTGCTGACCGTCCCGGTGCAGGAGACCGTCGAGGACGCCGCCGACGCGCTGGTCCTGTCGTCGACGCGCCGGGACCGCGACGAGGTGGAGTCCGTGCTCGGCTCGCTCGCACAGCTCCACGTCCAGGGCGGGTCCGTCGACTGGTCCGCCCTGTTCACCGCCCGCCGGCGGGTGGACCTGCCGACGTACGCGTTCCAGCGGCGGCGGTACTGGCTGAACCCCGCGCACACGGCGCCCACCGCGCAGCCGCCCGCGACGCAGCCCCCCGCCGACGACGACGGCACCCCCGTCCCCCTGTCCGAACGGATCCTGGGCCTCTCGGACGACGACGCGCGCGCCCTCGTCCTCGACCACGTCCTGGAGCGGGTCGCCCTCGTCCTCGGGCACTCCGCCGACCAGGTGGTCGACCCCGACGAGGAGGTGATGAAGATGGGCTTCGACTCGATGCTCTCGGCGGAGCTGAGCAAACGCCTCACCGCGTCCACCGGGCTCAGACTGCGGGCGAACATGGTGCTCCGGCACCCGACCCCGCGCCTGATCGCCGAGCACGTCACGACCTCGCTGGCGGGGCGCGGCACACGATGAACCCCCACGCCCGATGAACCCCCGCGCCACACGGTGAACCCCCGCGCCCCGGGGTGCCGGACCGCCGGCGGGACTGTCCCGCCGGCGGGACACCGCGAGGCCCGCGGCGGCCCGTCCCGCCGGGCGACGAGTTGTCTTGTACGGCCGGTACACCCCCCGGAGGATGGGGGGCGATCTGTGAATTCTTCCGTTACCCGGGCCTGTCTGCTGAGGGGTTGATCTGTGTGCCTTCGTTCGGTGCGTCGTCTGCGCATGAAGGGATGTGGCGGGCGCAGCACATGGCTCCCGACACACCGAACCACGCGCTGACCATGTGGGATGTGGACGGGGAACTGGACGCGGCCGTCATGGAGTCCGCGTTCCGGCACGTCATGGGCGAAGCGGAAGTGCTCCGCGTCAACTTCGCCGACCACGACGGCGAACTGCGGCTCGTACCCCGGGAACTGGGGGACTGGCGGCCCTTCCACCTCGACCTCAGCGCCGAGGCCGACCCCGAGCAGGCGGCCCGCGACGCGCTCGCCGACCTGGTGCGGCAGCCGTTCGACCTGGAACGCGACCTGCTGTTCCGGCTGGGCGTGGTCCGGCTCGCCGCGGACCGCTCCCTCCTGGTGATCGCCTACCACCACCTCATATCCGACGGGTTCGGCGCGGGCGGCCTGCTGTCCCGGCGCCTCGCCGAGGTCTACACGGCCCTGGTACGCGCGGAGCCGGTCCCCGAACTGCCCCACCCGTGGGACCTCGAGCCGTTCGCGGCCGAGGCCGTCGAGTACCGGGCCTCGCAGCGGTTCACCGAGGACTCCGCGTTCTGGCGCGACTACCTCAAGGACGCCCCGGCACCCGCGCAGGTCCCGCGCGTCGCCCTGTCCGACGCGCAGCGCTCGGCGCTGTCCGAACCGCTGAGCAGTGCCGACCGCTGGTCGGAGGTGGCCGAGACCATCGGCATGGTCAGCCGCACGCTGACCGTCCCGCGGGCCGAGGCGGACACGTGGACCGAGACCGCGAAGTCCATGGGCCTGTGGATGTCGCAGCTGATCACCGCGGCCGCGGCGGTCTACCTCCGGCACCGCTGCGACCGCCCCGAGTTCCTCCTGTCGCTCGCCGTGGGCAACCGCGTCGGCGTGGCCAGCAGGACCCCCGGCCTGGCCGTCAACGTGGTGCCGGTGCGCGTCGCCGTCCCGCTCGGCGCGACCTTCACCGACATCGCCGACACGCTCGTCGACGAGACGTACGAGATCTTCGACCACGCCGCCTGCCACTACTCGGACATCCAGCGCGCCGTCGGCACCGTCCTGAGCGGCCGCGGCAGCTTCGGCACCGTCATCAACGTCGTCGAGTTCGTGGAACGGCTCCACTTCGGCGACAGCCCGGCCCGCTACTCCGGCGCGACGACCGGCACCTTCGAGGAACTGTCGATCGGCGTCTACACCGACGGCAGCGCCGACAGCGACCTCTACATCCGACTCGACGCCCCCGCCAACCTGTACCACCGCGCGGAGCTGCGCTTCATCGGCGAGGAGCTGATCGCGCACATCCGCGCCACGGTCACCGCCGGCGCGCAGCCGGCCGGCGCGCTGGACGTGGTCTTTGGCGCCGAACGGCACCAGGTGCTCCGGGCGCCCAACGACACCCGGGCACCGCTGCCCGAGGCGACGGTCGCGGAGCTGTTCGCCCTGCAGACGGAGCAGGACCCCGACGCCGTCGCGCTGGTCCACGGCGACACGGCCCTCACCTACCGGGAACTGGACGAGCGGTCGGAACGCCTCGCCGGGGAACTGCGCCGGCGGGGCGTCGGCCCCGAGACGGTCGTGGCGGTGGCGATGCCCCGGTCGGCCGGCCTGGTCACCGCCCTGCTGGCCGTGGTGAAGGCGGGCGGAGCCTACCTGCCCGTCGACCCGGCGTCCCCGGCCGAGCGGATCCGCTCCGGGGTCGGCACCGGCCCGGCCTGCCTGCTGCTCACCGACACGGCGACCGCCGGCACGCTCCCCACCGGCCTCGACGTGCCCGCCCTCGTCTGCGACGGCCTCGGCCCGGACACCGCCGCCGACGGCGCGCCCGAGGCCCCGGCCGCGTCGCCGGCCCGTCCGGACAACCTGCTGGCCGTGCTGCACGGCTCCGGATCGGCCGACGCGGCCACGGCGGTCGCGCTGACCCACCGGAACATGCTCCGGTTCGTCCTCGACCGGCACTGGAAGGACGGCGGCCGCGGCACCGTGCTGTGGCACGCGCCGCACACCGGTGACGCCCTCGCCCTCGACGTGTGGGCGCCGCTGCTGAACGGCGGCCGCGTGGTCGTCGCCCCCGAGGGACACCTCGACGCCGACGCGCTGACCGAGGCGCGAGCGGCGCACGGCATCACCACGGTGTGGCTGCCCGCGGGCCTGTTCTCGGCGATCGCCGCCGGACACCCCGAGCGTCTCGCCGGGCTGCGCGAGGTCTGGACCGGCGGTGACCGCGTGTCCGCGGCGGCGCTGCGCCGGGTCCGTGAGGCCTGCCCCGAGCTGACCATCGTCCACGGCCACGGCCCGACGGAGACGACCGTGTTCGCCGCTTGTCACCGGCTGCCCGCCGGCGAACCGGTGCGCCACGCGGACGCGGTCGGCCGCCCCATGGACAACACCGCCCTCTACGTCCTGGGCCCGGGACTGGCCCCGGTCCCCGCCGGGGTGACCGGTGAGCTGTACGTGGCCGGGCCCGGCGTGGCACGCGGCTACGCCGGACACCCCGGACGGACCGCCGAGCGCTTCGTGCCCTGCCCGTTCGGTCCGGACGGTGCGCTCATGTACCGGACCGGGGACCGGGTCCGGTGGGGCACCGACGGCCGCCTCGACTACGTGGCGCGCGCCGACGCCCAGGCGGACGTGCGCGGCGTGCGGGTCGAGCTGGCCGAGGTCGAGGAGGTCCTGTCCGAACACAGCGGTCTCGCCCGCTGTGTCGTGGTCGTCAAGGAGGACGGCACCGGCCAGCAGCGGCTGGTGGCCTACGTGGTCCCGGCGGCCGGCCGGACCGTCACCGCCGACGAACTGCGCCGGTTCGCCGCGGGATGGCTGCCGGAGTCCATGGTGCCGTCCCTGTTCATGGTGCTGGAGCGCCTGCCGGAGACGGCCGGGGGCAGGGTCGACCGGGCGTCGCTGCCGGAACCCCGGTTCGACGACGGGACGTACCGCGCACCGCGCAACGACACCGAACGGGCCCTGGCCAAGGCCTTTGCCGAGGTGCTCGAACTGGACCGGGTGGGCATCGACGACGACTTCTTCGACCTCGGCGGCAACTCGCTGAGGGCGATCCGCCTGGTCGGCCTGATCCGGGCCGAGCTGGACCAGGAGGTGTCCATCCGCCGGCTGTTCGCGGCGCGCACCGTCACCGGCCTGTCCGACATGTGGCGGGACCTCGCCCAGTCCCGCAGGCCCGCCCTGCGCAGGCGGACCAAGGCGGGCGCGGTCCTCTGAGCCGCTGTGCGCACCGGGACCTCCCGACCATCCGGCGACGCGGGTCGGCCGGGTGCAGGCAGGCCCCGGGGCCGGGCGATCCTGGTACCGGGAGGCCCGGGCCGGTCACCCCGGCCGGGCGGGCCCTCACTGGTACGGGATGTCGACGCCGGCCGCGCGCAGGTTCGCCTCCAGCAGTTCGGTCAGCCGGGCGGCCGCCGGCGCCTGCTCCTCCCGGTGGTGGTTGATCAGCCCGTAACGGGTGGCGGCGTCGGGCCTGGCCCGGAACTCGGCCGGCATCGTCAGCAGTTCGCGGTCGCCCAGCAGTTCGGCGGCCAGGTCGGACGCGAGCTGGTCGAGCCGCGGATCGTCCGGGTCCCACGACTCGACGTCCTGGCAGAGCTTCATCAGCTCGATGTACCGGGGATGGGCGAGCTGGCGTTCGAGCTGGGCCACGAGGCTGTCGAAGATCTCCGGTACCAGGGTGCGGGCCAGCGTCAGGGCCTCCTGCTGAAGGGCCACGTAGTCGGCACTGAAGCCGAGCTCGGCGAGCCGGTCCAAGGCCGTACAGGCGCGCTCGGGCAGCAGGAGCCGGTCGCCGGCGGCGAGCCGGCGCAGCGCCGCGCGGCGCGCGATCAGCTCCTCGATCCGGTCGTTGAGCCGCCTCTCGACGTCCTCCAGGGCGGAGGCGAACCGCTCGGGACCGGCGGCGAGCAGGTCCCTGATCTCGGCCAGCGGCACACCCGCTCCGGCGAGCGTGCGGACCTGGACCAGCCGCAGCATGTCGGACGATCCGTAGCGGCGGTAACCGGAGCGGTCGCGCTCCGGTTCGTCGACCAGGCCGAGCCGGTGGTAGTGGCGCACGGCCTTCACCGTGACGCCGGCGAAGGCGGCCGCCTGACCGATCGTCAGTCCGTACACCATCTGCTCAGGGGGCCCCTTGGTCGTGCGCGGCCGCGAGCTCGCGGACGGCCTCGGCCACGGCCCGGAAGTCCTTGCGCAGGATATGGGAGTGGTTGCTCGCGACCTTCGCGCTGACCCGCAGGTGCGGGTTCTCGGCGAGCACCGGGTCGAGCGAGGCCCGCATCCGCTCCATCTCCTCCCGGCCACCGCCGAGGTTGCCGTCCGTGGCCAGGACGTACCGTACCGGGTAGGTCGCGCGGTCGAGGACCGGCCCGAGGGCGGCGCAGATCTCGTTGATCTCGATGTTGATCTCGGCATGCTGGGCGGAGGTCATCCGCGCGGAGAGGCCGAACGGGCGCAACAGCGGCAGCAGCGGGCGCATCCGGCGGAACAGGCGCCGGATCCGCTCACGGGCCTCCTCACCGGTGATGCCGTAGGGCACGGCGCCGTCCACGGACACCACTCCCAGGACGCGGTCGGGGTTCCGGTCGGCCCAGTGGACGGCCAGCGCCGCGCCGTAGGACCACCCGACGAGCAGCGGACGGTCCACGCCGGTCGCCTCGAGAACGGCGTCGAGGTCCCGGACGCACGCTTCGAAGGAGTAGTCCGCCGACCGCCGGGACCGGCCGCGGGCCCGCTCGTCGTACGTGATGTGCCGCCAGCCGGTGCCGAGTTCGGCGATCAGGGGCCGCCAGGGCCGGTGGCCGCAGTAGGAGCCGTTCAGGTAGACGACGGGGAGGCCGGGGCCGCGCGTGTCGGTGAGGGACAGGGCCGTGTCGTCGACGGGGAGCATGCCGGTCCGGGGCGATGCGGTGGAAGTGGTCATGGACGTCAGCGTCCACCCTGACCCTGGGGCGGGGTCAACCGACGGCATCGAGCCAGGACCTGGCCGACCGCCGGCCCGCGCGCTCAGGACGCGGCGGTACCGGCGAGCCACCCCTCGGTGACGACCACGGCGATCTGATGGATGTGGTCGGCGAGGTAGAAGTGGCCGCCGGGGAAGACCTTCAGGGCGAAGTCACCCCGTGTGTGCTCCCGCCAGGTCCGGGCCTCCCGCACCGTCACCATCGGGTCGCTGTCCCCGATCAGGGCGGTGATCGGAGCGGCGAGCGGCTCCCCGGCACGCCATTCGTACGAGGCGAGGGCCCGGTAGTCGGCCCGCAACGCCGGCAGGACCAGCTCCAACAGGTCGGGGTTGTCGAACATGGCCTGATCGGTGCCGCCCAGCCTGCGCACCTCGGCCAGCACGTCGGCGTCGTCGTAGTGGAGGTAGTGGGTGCTCCTGCCGGTGTCCGGGGCGCCCCGGCCGGACAGGAACAGCCGCTCGGGGGCGGGCAGTCCGGCCGTGCGCAGCCGCCGGGCCGTCTCGAAGGCGACGAGTGAGCCCATGCTGTGGCCGAACAGGGCGTACGGCCGTCCCGGGTCCGCGGCCAGTTCGCGGGCCAGCTCCCCGGCCACCGCCTCGACGAGCCGGTCCAGGGCCGTGAACGGCGCCTCGTTGTACCGGTCCTGGCGCCCCGGGTACTGCACCGCCACCACGTCGAAGTCCGCCGGCAGCGTACGCGCGAGCTGGGTGTACGCCGTCGCGGAGCCTCCCGCGTGGGGGAAGCACACGAGCCGCGGCCCGTTCCCCGCGGTCGTGGTGAAGCGCCGGAACCACTGGCTGTTCACAGTTGGTGTGTCCCTTCGTCTGTGCCTGCCGACCGGTCCGGCACTGTGCGGAAAGCCCGCCGGTGCCCACGGGGGTGGGGGGCGCCGACGGGCGACCGGATGCCCCGCGAGGGCTCGCGCCCGTCCGCATCGGAGCTCACCACCCGAGCGTCGCGCCCCGCCCTCGACGGCTGCTCGCAGGCCGGTGGAGAGCCCGCGAGGCCGGCGTCATCCCGCACTCCATCCGGCTTCGAGCGACCTGACGGAGGCTTCTCGGTGGTTCATGACGACGGCCGGAAGGGGACCTCATGACCGCCCTGGACGACAAGCCGGTCGGGCAGCGGCGCGGCACGGTCGCCGAACTCGAGGCCGTACGGATCGCCGTGCGTGAAGGCCCCGGCGAGAAGGCCACCGAGGCCCAGCACGCCAAGGGCAAACTCACCGCCCGGGAACGGCTCTCACTCCTCTTCGACGACGGCCGCTTCACCGAGGTCGAAGGGCTGCGCCGGCACCGGGCGACCGGCTTCGGCCTGGAGGACCGGCGCCCCCACACCGACGGTGTGGTCACCGGCTGGGGCCGGGTGTCCGGACGCACTGTCTTCGCCTACGCCCACGATTTCCGGATCTTCGGAGGCTCCCTCGGCGAGGCGCACGCCGAGAAGATCCACAAGATCATGGACATGGCCGCCACCGCAGGCGCCCCCATCGTGGGCCTGTGCGACGGCGCCGGGGCGCGCATCCAGGAAGGCGTGACCGCGCTCGCCGGCTACGGCGGCATCTTCCAGCGCAACGTCCGCAACTCCGGGGTGGTCCCGCAGATCAGCGTCATGATGGGTCCCTGCGCGGGCGGAGCGGCCTACTCCCCGGCCCTGACCGACTTCGTGTTCATGGTGCGCGGCACCTCGCAGATGTTCATCACGGGACCGGAGGTGGTGAAGGCCGTCACCGGAGAGCAGGTCAGCCAGGACGAACTGGGCGGCGCCGACACCCACGCCACCCGCTCCGGGGTCGCCCACTTCGCCTACGACGACGAGGAGAGCTGTCTCGCCGACGTCCGCCACCTGTTGTCCTACCTGCCCGCCAACAACCGCGAGCTGCCGCCGGCACAGCCCTGCGGCGACCGGCCCGACCGGCTCACCCCGGCCCTGTACGACCTGGTGCCGGCCGAGCCCAGACACGCGTACGACATGCGGGGGGTCATCGAGCAGTTCGTCGACGCCGGCGACTACTTCGAGGTCCATGAGGCCTGGGCGCCCAACATGGTGTGTGCCCTGGCCCGCCTGGACGGCCACACCGTCGGCATCGTCGCCAACCAGCCCGCCTCCCTCGCCGGGGTCCTCGACATCGAAGGCAGCGAGAAGGCGGCCCGGTTCGTGCAGATGTGCGACTCCTTCAACATCCCGCTGGTGACACTGGTGGACGTGCCGGGGTTCCTGCCCGGCGTCGACCAGGAGCACGGCGGCATCATCCGGCACGGCGCGAAACTCCTCTACGCGTACTGCAACGCCACCGTCCCCCGCGTCCAGCTGATCCTGCGCAAGGCCTACGGGGGCGCCTACATCGTCATGGACTCCCGCTCCATCGGCTCGGACCTGTCGCTGGCCTGGCCCGGCAACGAGATCGCGGTGATGGGCGCGGAGGGCGCCGCGGGCGTCGTCTTCCGGCGCGAGATCGCCGCCGCCGCCGACCCCGAGGCGGCCCGCGAGCAGTACATCAAGGAGTACCGGGACCAGCTCATGCACCCGTACTACGCCGCCGAACGCGGCCTGGTGGACGACGTCATCGATCCCGCCGAGACCCGGGTCAGGCTGATCGACGCGCTCGCCGTGCTGCGCACCAAGCACGTGGCGCAGCCCTCTCGCAAGCACGGCAACCAGCCCCAGTGACGCCCCGGTCCCGCGCGGGCCGGCAACGACAGGAGCCGACACACTCATGTCCGTGGAAACCACCGCCCCCGTTGTCCCGGGCGCGGTCGACAAACAAGTCCGCCGCCTGGACCGGGTGGTCATCAGGTTCGCGGGGGACTCGGGTGACGGTATGCAGCTCACCGGTGACCGTTTCACCTCGGAGACGGCGTCGTTCGGCAAC